>NZ_JOAN01000062.1 GCF_000718555.1 Micromonospora chokoriensis | reverse complement strand
AGGTCGCCTCTCGGCGAGTGGCACGACGCGGCTCCAGCCGAACGGTATTCCGCGAGGGCTAATTAGGTGAGGCCCGGGGACACTGAGTCACACCGACACTGTCCACAACCAGCCCGCCCCGCGCGTTGTTCCCCCGCCCGCGAGCCTGCCGCCGTGCCCGGGAAAGGCCGCTGGCCGGCACCCCGTGTTGCGGGTGCCGG
>NZ_JOAN01000061.1 GCF_000718555.1 Micromonospora chokoriensis | reverse complement strand
AGGTCGCCTCTCGGCGAGTGGCACGACGCGGCTCCAGCCGAACGGTATTCCGCGAGGGCTAATTAGGTGAGGCCCGGGGACACTGAGTCACACCGACACCCTCCACAACCAGCCCGCCCCGCGCGTTGTTCCCCCGCCCGCGAGCCTGCCGCCGTGCCCGGGAAAGGCCGCTGGCCGGCACCCCGTGTTGCGGGTGCCGG
>NZ_JOAN01000060.1 GCF_000718555.1 Micromonospora chokoriensis | reverse complement strand
CCCTGGATGACGATCACGTCAGCGTTGACGATGTCCTGCTGGAACTGCGTGGCGCCGCCACGACCGAAGCTGGTCCCCAGACCGGGGACGGTGGCGGAGTGTCAAATACGAGCCTGGTTCTCGATCTGGAGCGCCCCCATCGCGGTGAACAACTTCTTGATGAGGTAGTTCTCCTCGTTGTCCAGCGTCGCCCCACCCAGACTGGA
>NZ_JOAN01000059.1 GCF_000718555.1 Micromonospora chokoriensis | reverse complement strand
GGTGGTGCTGTGCGGGTGGTGCTGTCGTGGGGGTCAGCTGTTCCAGTACTGGCCGACGAGGTCGGCGGCCTGCTGCTCCCACTGGGCGTAGGCGTCCGGGTAGGCCGAGACCTGGACGGTCTGGGCGGCCTGGGTCAGCGGCATGTCCTGCCAGCCGTCGACCTGCTTGAGGCCCTTGAGGAACGCGGTGGTGGAGTACTCGGGGTTG
>NZ_JOAN01000058.1 GCF_000718555.1 Micromonospora chokoriensis | reverse complement strand
CAACACCGTTGCGTCAGACGGAGTGGCCGTTCGTCAACCCGCACTGTCCCGTCGATCATGGAGTTGTGGTGGGTGACAAAGCGCCAGCAAAATGAGGAAACCGGGCACCACAACTCCTTGATCGACGGGATTGGACTGCCCTGCTCCGCGATCTTGCACTTTCTGTACCGACATAAGGGGCATCCCACTCCATGTCGACCACTGAAACTG
>NZ_JOAN01000057.1 GCF_000718555.1 Micromonospora chokoriensis | reverse complement strand
CAGCGGCATGTCCTGCCAGCCGTCGACCTGCTTGAGGCCCTTGAGGAACGCGGTGGTGGAGTACTCGGGGTTGGTGATCTGCTCCGGCGTACCCCAACCGCTGGACGGGCGCTGCTGGAACAGGCCCAGCGAGTCGTGGTCGTTCATGTCGCCGAGGGGGCCCAGGTTCTCCAGCTTCGACTCCTGCAGGCTCGTCGCGATGGAGATGACCGCGGCGCGCTCGGGCATACCGGCCTTCTTCGTAGCCGCGATGATCG
>NZ_JOAN01000056.1 GCF_000718555.1 Micromonospora chokoriensis | reverse complement strand
CGTCGGTGTCGGTGGTGGTGCCGGCGATGTTGGCGACTACGGCGCGGCCGTCGTCGACGGTGCGCACGATGTCGGTGCGCAGGGTGTCGGTCTGCTTGGTGTCGGCGGTGGGGTTGCTGATCTCGACGCTGTGGTAGGCGTTGGCCTTGCCGGTTTCCTTGTTGAGCACCGGGGTGATGTCGTTGATGGAGTTGGTGCCGTTCTCGGTGGTGCCCATTTCCTTGGCCATGTCGTCGACGTTGATGTTCTTGCCCTGTACGGACAGG
>NZ_JOAN01000055.1 GCF_000718555.1 Micromonospora chokoriensis | reverse complement strand
CGTCGGTGTCGGTGGTGGTGCCGGCGATGTTGGCGACTACGGCGCGGCCGTCGTCGACGGTGCGCACGATGTCGGTGCGCAGGGTGTCGGTCTGCTTGGCGTCGGCGGTGGGGTTGCTGATCTCGACGCTGTGGTAGGCGTTGGCCTTGCCGGTTTCCTTGTTCAGTACCGGGGTGATGTCGTTGATGGAGTTGGTGCCGTTCTCGGTGGTGCCCATTTCCTTGGCCATGTCGTCGACGTTGATGTTCTTGCCCTGTACGGACAGG
>NZ_JOAN01000054.1 GCF_000718555.1 Micromonospora chokoriensis | reverse complement strand
GTCCAGCTCGGTGATCTGCACATCCACACCGAGATCAGCGAACCGCTGCAGATTCGCCTGGTAGTCACCGGCCAGCGAGGTGCCCAGGTGCGACTGGAACCCCACACAGTCGATCGGCACGCCACGAGACTTGAAGTCCCGCACCATGTTGTAGATCCCCGTCGACTTCGCGTTGACCCCGTCGGTGTTGTAGTCGTTGTAACACAACTTCGCACCCGGATCCGCCGCCCGCGCCGCCCGGAACGCCGCCTCGATCCAGTCGTTGCCGGTGCGCTGCAGG
>NZ_JOAN01000053.1 GCF_000718555.1 Micromonospora chokoriensis | reverse complement strand
CGGCTGGCAGGACATGCCGCTGACCCAGGCCGCCCAGACCGTGCAGGTCTCGGCCTACCCGGACGCCTACGCCCAGTGGGAGCAGCAGGCCGCCGACCTCGTCGGCCAGTACTGGAACAGCTGACCCCCACGGCAGCACCACCCGCACGACAGCACCACCGCACCACCGCAGGACACCAACCGCTGGCCGGCACCCGCAACACGGGGTGCCGGCCAGCGGCCTTTCCCGGGCACGGCGGCAGGCTCGCGGGCGGGGGAACAACGCGCGGGGCGGGCTGGTTGTGGA
>NZ_JOAN01000052.1 GCF_000718555.1 Micromonospora chokoriensis | reverse complement strand
GGCCCAGTTCGTGGCCGCGATGATCGCCTTCGCGTCGTTGATCTGCTCGTCGTTGAGGGTGATCCGCGACTGGTCACCCTGGGTGCCGTGCGGGATCAGCTTGCTCATGTCGGGCTTGTCGGCCTGCACCGTCATCGCGACCGGCTTGGCGTCCACGGCCGGGGTGGCGGCGTGGGCGGCGATCGGGCCGGCGAAGATGCCACCGGCGAACGCGAGACCAGCAACAGACAGAACGCTCTTACGGATGATCGTGTTCATGGGGTAGCTCCTTCGGGGGTAGAACACCCACACCACATCGGGGGAACAGTGGTGCGGATGTCGAGCA
>NZ_JOAN01000051.1 GCF_000718555.1 Micromonospora chokoriensis | reverse complement strand
CAGAGGAGCACGCCATCATGCGTACCGATCTGATCCGTAAGACCGCACTGACCGCTGCTGGCCTCGCGTTCACCGGCGGCGCCATCGCCGGCCCCGTGACCATGGCCTACGCCGCCTCCGACGCCAAGCCCGCGTCGCAGACCCAGACCGACCGCAAGAACCACAGCGAGCGGGAACTAGGCGTGCGCTACGAAGCCCAGCCGAACTTCTACTACTGCGGCCCCGCCGCCACCCGAAACGCCCTGTCCGTACAGGGCAAGAACATCAACGTCGCCAAGCAGACCGACACCCTGCGCACCGACATCGTGCGCACCGTCGACGACGGCCGCGCCGTAGTCGCCAACATCGCCGGCACCACCACCGACACCGACGGCACCGTCCACTCCTTCGAAGGCGGGCACTACATCAGCGTCGTCGGCTACCGCGACAACGGCAACACCGTCAAGATCGCCGACTCCGCCGACCCCAACATGGCCTCCTACTGGATCAGCGTCGAGCACCTCGCCGACTGGATCGCCACCCGCGGCTACTCCACCAGCTGACCCAC
>NZ_JOAN01000050.1 GCF_000718555.1 Micromonospora chokoriensis | reverse complement strand
AGTTCCTGGGGATGCCGGGGGCGCAGCCGCCGGGGCGGGGCACGGGTGCGGAGGAGCGTACGGATTTCCGGTGGTTGATGATGTCGGATGTCTGTAAGCACTGCACGCATGCGGCGTGTTTGGACGTGTGTCCGACGGGGTCGTTGTTCCGTACGGAGTTCGGCACGGTGGTGGTGCAGGAGGACATCTGTAACGGGTGTGGGTACTGCATCTCGGCGTGCCCGTACGGGGTGATCGATCAGCGTAAGGGCGATGGTCGGGCGTGGAAGTGCACGCTGTGTTACGACCGGTTGGGTGCGGGGATGACTCCGGCGTGCGCGCAGGCGTGCCCGACCGAGTCGATCCAGTACGGGCCCCTCGACGAGCTGCACGAACGGGC
>NZ_JOAN01000049.1 GCF_000718555.1 Micromonospora chokoriensis | reverse complement strand
CGCCGGTTCGAGGCGGGCCGGCGGCTGCGCTGGCTGCTGTCCACCGTCCGCCCCACCGTCCTGCTCGAAGCCGGCTGCGCCGGCGGCTACTTCCTCGAAGCCGCCCACCACGCCGGCATCACCGCCAGCGGCATCGAAGTCAGCCACGCCGCCGCCCAATTCGCCCGCGACCACCTCCACATGCCCGTACGCCAGGGCTACTTCGAAACCATCGCCCCCACCCTCACCGCCGACGTCGTCTGCGCCTTCCACGTCCTCGAACACGTCGAAGACCCCCGCGCCTTCCTCCACGCCGCCCACAACGCCCTCACCCCCGGCGGCTGGCTCGCCCTCGAAGTACCCAACATCGCCTCCGCCGCCGCCAACCGACTCGGCACCGACTGGCC
>NZ_JOAN01000048.1 GCF_000718555.1 Micromonospora chokoriensis | reverse complement strand
GCTGAACATCGTGGGCTGGCTGATGTTCCACGGCCTGGACGTCGCCGCTGTGCTGGTCATCCCCGGCGCCTGCTACTTCCTGTGGCGCAGGATGAAGGACCGCGGCGCCATCACCGGCCAGCGCTTCGCCTACGACCTGCTGCCGCTGATCTGCCTGATCGTCATCTCCGTGACCGGGCTGCTGCTGACCTTCTCGTCGATCTTCCTGCACGGCGGAGGCTACGAGTTCCTGGCCATCCTGCACATGGTCTCGGTGGTCTTCACGCTCATCTACATCCCCTTCGGGAAGTTCTTCCACATCGTCCAGCGCCCGGCCGCCGTCGGCATGCAGCTGTTCAAGTACACGGCCCGCCGGGACGAGCAGCTCTTCGCCTGCAAGCGCTGCGGGGAGCCCATCGACACCACCCCGTACGTGGAGAACCTGCGCGGCACCATGCAGGACCTCGGGCT
>NZ_JOAN01000047.1 GCF_000718555.1 Micromonospora chokoriensis | reverse complement strand
CAGTAGGGGTTGTCGTGGGGAAGGCCTCCGCTGACGCGACCGTACATGCCGAATGTCATGATCAGCAGTCCCATCAGAAAGCTGAAGATCACATTCGTCAGGCCGAAGTCGAGGATGTTCCCGGGGCGGCCGATGAGGGCCAGGTGGGCGAAACCGCTCAGGATGAAAAGTCCACCCACGATGATGTTGACGGTCGAAGCGAAGTTCCCCCCGATGAGCGCGGCGACGATCAGCAGGAGCCCGAACGCCACCGAGATGGTGCTGAGCAGTCCGTTGGTGGAGAGACCGGCGATCTGCCGGCCGTCGGTGTCGAAGGAAGACAGGCTGTCGGCGAAACCAAGACAGCCGAACAACAAAAGGAGGAGTCCGCACAGTGCGGCACCGATCCGGTAGACCCGATTGAGTGGGTGATCGACCGGCAGCTCATCTCGCAAGTTCATCAGCACTCCCGCAGATGACGAGTCACTAC
>NZ_JOAN01000046.1 GCF_000718555.1 Micromonospora chokoriensis | reverse complement strand
AACCACACACCGACCCAAAGCCCCACCACAGTGGAACCCCAACCCGGGGCATTTCCCGCTCCGCGACCAGCGCTTTCAGCGCCAGGCACTTTTACTACGCTACCCGCTCGTTTCCACCCCGTCAAACCGGCGTTTCCCGGTCCGTCGCGCTTCACCGATAAAGCGGATAATTGCTCGAGTCCACGCTGACGCCCACCGTCACCGGTGTTCGCTACTATCGTGGGAAACCGCAGACCGGCCGATCACCGCATCGCGGCTCTCCGCCCGGCTCCTGCCGGCTTCAGAACTCTACCCGGTCAGCTTCGCGTTCGCAACCCCGTATCCGGAGTGTCCCGCACCGCCCGAACCTCAGTCTCGCTCGGCGTCCCCGCCACGAGCCTGGCGCCCGTTCTCAGCCCGTTTGTCCGGCCTCCCCCGTGCAGAGAGAAAGTTACGCGGACAGCCCAGCGAAGGCAAATCAGGGTTCATCACT
>NZ_JOAN01000045.1 GCF_000718555.1 Micromonospora chokoriensis | reverse complement strand
TTCGAGGAAGTAGCCGCCGGCGCAGCCGGCTTCGAGCAGGACGGTGGGGCGGACGGTGGACAGCAGCCAGCGCAGCCGCCGGCCCGCCTCGAACCGGCGTTGACCGGCGGACGCGAAGTAGTCCTGGTACCCGTCGGTCGTGTAGTAGGCCTCGTCGTACAGCTCCTCCGGCGCCGGGGCGCTGCCCGCGGTCCAGACGAAGCCGCAGTCCGGGCAGCTCCACAGCAGGTCGCCGAGGGTCGGCGAGTGTCCACCGGCACGGCCGCATAGCTGGCAGCGGACCAGTTCGATCCCATCCAGTTTCATCAGGTACTCCGTCCGGTTCGTGGCGCCCGGGCGATCACCCGGAGTAGGTCGCCGAGGCGTGGGTGGGTCAGCCGCGGTGAGCGGAGCCCGACCAGGTCGGCGGGGAGAAGGCGTCGTGCGTGCCGCAGCCGGTAGGCCAGCGGCATGTAGTAGCGAAAGACAGTGGTGTCCTGCCGGAGCACCTCGAAGCCGAGGTCGGTCAGCAGTCGGACCAGGGTGTCCGGGGTGAAGTGCCAGCGGTGGTAGCGCGGTTGCAGGCCCGGCCAGTCGGTGCCGAGTCGGTTGGCGGCGGCGGAGGCGATGTTGGGTACTTCGAGGGCGAGCCAGCCGCCGGGGGTGAGGGCGTTGTGGGCGGCGTGG
>NZ_JOAN01000044.1 GCF_000718555.1 Micromonospora chokoriensis | reverse complement strand
GGGGCGGGGATGGCGGGGCGGGGATGGCGGGCGGGGCGGGCGGGGTGAGAGCGAGGCGCGGCGGGCGGGATGGCTAGGGGCGGAGGAGCGGGATAAGGGTCTTGATGATGTGGGCGGGGCGCCGGTAGAGGTCCAGGTCCGTGAAATAGCGCATCTGCCAGCCATTGGCGGCAAGCCAGTTCATTCGAGAGCGATCACGCCGAAGGCGGGCACGGTCCAGATGGGACGAGCCGTCGTACTCAACACCGACACGGCGCTGCCGATAACCAAGGTCGAGGCGGTAGAGCGGTGTCCCACTGCTGTCCAGGACCCAAATCTGCGGTTCCGGCGGCGGCAAACCGCCGTCCATCAGCACCAGGCGGAGCTGGCTCTCCTGCCGGCATTCCGCTCGAGGATCAGCACGTGGCACGAGATCGCGCGCCTGGCAGACCCCGCGCAGACTGTCGTGCCGGGCGACCTCGACCCTGAGTTCCTCAGGTTCGCAGGCACCTACGCGAAGGCAGAGGTCCAGCAGCGGCAGCGCCTCCATCCGAGGCATCGCCCGGGCCAGGTCCACCGCACACCTGGCGGCGGGCGCACAGGGCACTCCCGCCAGTAGCACCGGATCACGCACTGGCAGCACCGCCTCATGGGTGATGACGCCCCGAATGTGCGGGACGCGCTCCCCTGCCGGCACGATCACGTGCACGTCCGGGCTGCCGCTATCGCCGAAGCCATGCAGGTGCGCGCCGGTGTAAAAGCCGGCGACGGCGGTTGCGGGCAGTCGCCGGAAGATCGCCGGCAGGCGGCCGGCTTGGTCGGCTGATGGCGCGTAGACGCTCCGCGACATGCGATGCAGGCGGGACTGCTCAGCCAACCGACGCACTTGTTCCCGGCTGAGGCCGGCCGCGATCAACTCAGAGTATTGATAGAGAGGCTTTGCCATGCCGCAGAAATCTGCAGCACCACGTCACCATCCCTCGACCCCAACCCAGCGCGCTGTGGATAACTCGCCGCCCTGTGCACAACGCCCAAATTCCCCCCACGCGTGCTATGGGCGCGGGCCCCTCAACCCGGGTCGATCATGGAGTTGTGGTGGTGGATAAAAGCCCTGAACCGGGGCTTCTCGCCCACCACAACTCCATGATCGACGCCGACGGGTGGGGGCGGGGC
>NZ_JOAN01000043.1 GCF_000718555.1 Micromonospora chokoriensis | reverse complement strand
CTAGTAGTGCTTTGTTAGGTTCTGTGGCGTTTGTTGCGGTGTAACGGTTTCACGGGTTGGTGGCAGGTGATGCAGGCGCCGGTCCAGGTCGCGAGGAGTCGTTGCAGCTCGCGGATGACCGCATAAAGGGTCAGGCCGGCGCAGCCGCTTTTGGGTCCAGGCGCAGTTCGGTGATGAACAGGTGCGCGGCAGTGGCGAGGGTGACGTGGCGGTGCCAGCCGATGAAGGAGCGGCCTTCGAAGTGGTCCAGACCGAGGCCGGTCTTGAGTTCGCGGTAGTCGTGTTCGATGCGCCAGCGGATCTTGCCGTAGCGGATCAGGTCGGTGTGGCTGGTGGTTGCGGGCAGGCTGGACAGCCAGTACTTGACCGGCTCAGGTTGGTCGTCGGGCCATTGGGCGATCAGCCACCGTTCGGGCAGGAGCCCGTCGAGGTCGCGGGCGACGCGGTGTCCGGCCGGGCGTACTCGTAGGAAGATGAATCGGGAGCTCATCGTGCCCTTCGAGCCCTCCCGCCAGGTGATCGTTTCCGTGGCGGCGCGTCCGGCGGCGCGAATGTGCTCGACCAGGCTGACCGCGGTCTTCGGGTAGCGCGGGTCGGTGCGTGTCGGTGGGCGGCCCCGCCCAGACCAGACCCGCGCCACCGGCTGCACGTCTGATGTGTGGGCAAGGGCGTCGCCTTTGACCTGCACGATGTAGTCGATGGACCGCTCGTCCAGAGCGCTGCGGAACTGGCTGTTATCGCCGTAGCCGGCGTCGGCGGCCAGCAACGGCGGGCGCAGTCCATGCTCGGCCAGCTCATCGAGCATCTCCACGACCATCAACCACTTCGGCCGATGATGCTCATCGGCAGGTATCCCGCACCGGGCCCGGCGAGCGACCACCTCAGGGCGGTCAGCCTCGTCAACAGCCTGGTCGTCCCACGACGTCGGCAAGAACAACCGCCAATCCAGCGGACACGACGCGGCGTCGGTGACCGCGTGGACACTCACCCCGATCTGGCAGTTCGCGACCTTGCCCAACGTGCCCGAGTACTGCCTGGCCACGCCCGGCGAACTCTTGCCATCCTTCGGGAAACCGGTGTCATCGACCACCCACGCCACCGGCCCGACCACCTCGACCGCCCGGCGGGCCAACCGCATCCGCACCGCCGTCGTGTCCCACGTCGAGGTCGTTACGAACTGTTGCAGCCCCTGATGATCCACCCCAAGCCGATCCGCCATCGGCTGCATCGACTTCCGCCGTCCGTCCAGCAGCAGCCCTCGCAGATACGTCTCGCCCTTGGCCCGCTGATCCGAGCGCACCATCGGGGTGAACACATCCACGGCGAACACTTCAAGCCGTTGCCGCACAACCGAAAGCTCGTCAGGGGTCACCGCAACATCGAACTACTCAGACCGCCCCGATGACCCCACGACACGCCGACCTAACAAAGCGCTACTAGG
>NZ_JOAN01000042.1 GCF_000718555.1 Micromonospora chokoriensis | reverse complement strand
GCTTACAGACATCCGACATCATCAACCACCGGAAATCCGTACGCTCCTCCGCACCCGTGCCCCGCCCCGGCGGCTGCGCCCCCGGCATCCCCAGGAACTGCGGTCCCGCTCCCGCGTCGACCGGCCGGTCCGGGCCAGCGACGACCGGTGCGCCGAGGGTGTTGTCGTACGACATGCCGAGCAGGTCCAGGCCGCTCTGCGGAACGCCGTTCCACTCCTTGCAGGCGACCTCGCAGGCCTTACAGCCAATGCAGACACTGGTGTCGGTGAAGAACCCCATCCGGGGTGGCGCGTTCTCATAACCGGCGTCCGGTGCCGGGTCCAGCGGACCGTACAGGCTGTTCGGGTCAGGAAGCACCGCGCTCCTTCCCCTCGCTGTCGGTGGTCACGGCCGGCGCGTGCTGGCCGGGAATGATCCCAGCCCGCCGCTGGTAGTCGGCCACCAGGTCGAGCAACGCCGGCCCGGTGGGACGACGACCCGGCCGCACGTCACAGGTACCGACCTTGCTCTCCTGGATCAGGACGTTCGGGTCCAGGCTGATGCCGAACAGATCGTTTGCCGAGTCGCCGGTCACCAGACCCTCAAAACCAAAGTGGTACGGCAACCAGACCTGGTGGATGATCCGACCGTCCACCCGCAGCGGGGTGAGCCGGTCGGTCACCAGCACCCGCGCCTCGATCACCGCGCGGCCGCTGACCAGGTGTGCCCAACCCAGATGGGTCAGCCCGACCTCGGTCGCCAGGTCCGGGGACACCTCGACGAACATCTCCGGTTGCAGCTCGGCCAGCGGCGACACGGTCCGGCTCATCGCACCGGCGGTGTGGTGCTCGGTGAGTCGGCTGACCGTGAACACGTACGGGAACACCTGACCGTGCTCCTGCGGCGGGCTCGGGTTCACCGAGTTCACCGGGTGCGCGTACATCTTGCGGGTCGGGTTGGCCTGCTGACCGTAGAGCGGGTTACGCACCGGCGACTCGACCGGCTCGTAGTGCGTCGGCAGCGGCCCGTCCAGGACACCGCTGGGCGCGTACAACCAACCCTTGCCGTCACCCTGCATGACGAACGGGTCGGTAACCGGTCCACTCGGCCTTCTCCGCATCCCACCAGACGTAGCGCTTGCGCTCGCTCCACGGGTTGCCGTCCGGGTCGGCGGAGGCACGGTTGTAGAGCATGCGCCGATTGGCCGGCCACGCCCAACCCCACTCGGCGGCCACCCAGTCCTGCTCGTGGCGGGACTTGCGCCGGGCGGCCTGGTTCACACCGTCCGCGTACACCCCGCTGTAGATCCAACAACCGATCGCGGTCGAGCCGTCCGCGCGGGCCTCGACGAAACCGGCCAACGGGCGGCCTGTCGTCACGTCGTACCCGTTGATCTCCCGCAGCACCGCCTCGGCGCTCGGCTCCGCGTGCGGACCGTGCGTGGGGTAGTCCCAGGTGAGGTCGAGCAGCGCCCGGTCGCGCGGCAGCGGCGAGTCGGCCAGCTTCTCCCGCAGTTTGCGGCCCAGGTGGTAGAAGAACCACAGCTCGGAGCGGGCGTCGCCCGGCGGCTCGACAGCCTTCTCCCGCCACTGCACCAGGCGCTGCGTCTGCGTGAACGTGCCCTCCTTCTCCACATGCGACGCGGCGGGCAGGAAGAACACCTCGGTACGACACTCCTGCGGTACGAGCTCGCCGGTGGCAACCTCCGGGCCGTTCTTCCAGAAGGTCGCGCTCTCGATCTCGAACAGGTCGCGGACCACGAGCCAGTCCAGGTTCGCCATGCCCAGCCGCTGCGCCCGGCCGTGCGCCGAACCGACCGCCGGGTTCTGCCCGAGCAGGAAGTACCCCTTGATCTTCCCGTCGATCATGTTGAGCACCTGTTGATAGGTGCCGTGATCGCCGGTGAGCCGGGGCAGGTAGCCGTAGCAGAAATCGTTCTCCGGGGTCGCCGCGTCACCCCAGTACGCCTTGAGCAGGCTCGCGGCGAACGACCGCGCGTTGCCCCAGAAACCCTTCTGGCCCGGGTGCCGGATGCTGTCCACCCACTCGTCGAAGCTCGGGTGCTCGGCGTGGTGCGGCATCGGCAGATAACCGGGCAGCAGGTTGAACAACGTCGGGATGTCCGTGGAGCCCTGAATGCTGGCGTGGCCACGCAGAGCCATGATCCCGCCGCCGGGGCGGCCCATGTTGCCCAGCAACAGCTGGATGATCGCGCCGGTGCGGATGTACTGCACACCGACGCTGTGCTGCGTCCAGCCCACCGAGTAGATCAGCATGCCGGTACGGTCCCGACCCGAGTTCGCCGCCCACGCCTGGGCCAGGTCGAGGAACTGCGTCTGCGGGATGCCGCAGACCCGCTCCACCATCTCCGGGGTGTAGCGGGCGAAGTGTCGCTTGAGGATCTGGTAGACGCAGCGCGGGTGCTGCAACGTCTCGTCGCGCCGGGTCTCCCCGCCCACCTGCGCGCCGTGCGACTCGTGCGCCAACCCCGCGGCGCTGTCCCGCTCCTGGGCGGTGTGCCCACTCCCCGACGACCTCTCGTGCCCCTCGTACTGCCAGCTATCCTGCACGTAGGTGCCGGTCTCCGGGTCGAACCCGGAGAAGAAGCCGTCGCCGTCCTCGGTGTCGCTGAACTCCTCGCTCACGATCGTCGCCGCGTTCGTGTACGCGAGCACGTACTCGCGGAAGTCCAGCTCGTTGTCCAGGATGTAGCGCACCACCCCACCCAGCAGCGCGATGTCCGAGCCCGCCCGGATCGGCAGGTACGAGTCGGCAACCGCGCTGGTGCGACGAGCCTGGTTCTCGATCTGGAGCGCCCCCATCGCGGTGAACAACTTCTTGATGAGGTAGTTCTCCTCGTTGTCCAGCGTCGCCCCACCCAGACTGGAAATACCCAACGTCCGATTGAGCGGCCGGCCCTGCGTGTCGACGTCCTCCCAGGTCTGCTCGCGGACGGCGAGGATCCGGTCGGCGATCATGTCGAGCGCGGTGTCGAGCTCCAGATCCTCCCACTGCATCGAGTACGGGCGGCGGTAGCGAACCTTCGTCTGCCGCAACGGGCTGGTGACCAGACTCTTGCTCGCCGAACCCTTCGGACAGAGCCGACCCCGCGAGATCGGGCTGTCCGGATCACCCTCGATCTGACTGACCCGCCCGTCCTTCACGAACACCCGCTGACCACAACCCACAGCGCAGTACGGACAGACGGACCGGGCGACGCTGTCGGCGTCCTCGGTGCGGGCGGTGAGCGCACGGGACCCATCGGACTTCGCCGCCGCACCCCGCCCCAACGGGTCCGTGCCGGTGAGCTGCCGGTACACCGGCCAGCCCTCGATGAAGGTCCGTAAGCCCAACCCCGACACCTCCTCCCACGCGCCCTCTGAAGATAGGTCAACTGAGGCAGGTTCGCGAACCGGGAAGACAAACAGCGCCGCCCCCGACCTTGTGGGCCGGGGGCGGCGCTGGTGTCGGTGTGCAGGTCGCCTCTCGGCGAGTGGCACGACGCGGCTCCAGCCGAACGGTA
>NZ_JOAN01000041.1 GCF_000718555.1 Micromonospora chokoriensis | reverse complement strand
GGTCGGTGTGTGGTTGTTCTTTGAGAACTCAACAGGGTGCTTGTAAAGCCAGTGCCAATTATGATTTATACCCCGGACTGGTCAGTTTTTGCTGGCTGGTTGGGATTCCTTTGGCAACATTTGTTTGTTGTCAGGATGCTGTTCAACTAATTTTTTGTTGGAGAGTTTGATCCTGGCTCAGGACGAACGCTGGCGGCGTGCTTAACACATGCAAGTCGAGCGGAAAGGCCCTTCGGGGTACTCGAGCGGCGAACGGGTGAGTAACACGTGAGCAACCTGCCCCAAGCTTTGGGATAACCCTCGGAAACGGGGGCTAATACCGAATAGGACTGCTGGCCGCATGGCTGGTGGTGGAAAGTTTTTCGGCTTGGGATGGGCTCGCGGCCTATCAGCTTGTTGGTGGGGTGATGGCCTACCAAGGCGACGACGGGTAGCCGGCCTGAGAGGGCGACCGGCCACACTGGGACTGAGACACGGCCCAGACTCCTACGGGAGGCAGCAGTGGGGAATATTGCACAATGGGCGGAAGCCTGATGCAGCGACGCCGCGTGAGGGATGACGGCCTTCGGGTTGTAAACCTCTTTCAGCAGGGACGAAGCGAGAGTGACGGTACCTGCAGAAGAAGCACCGGCCAACTACGTGCCAGCAGCCGCGGTAAGACGTAGGGTGCGAGCGTTGTCCGGATTTATTGGGCGTAAAGAGCTCGTAGGCGGCTTGTCGCGTCGACCGTGAAAACTTGGGGCTCAACCCCAAGCCTGCGGTCGATACGGGCAGGCTAGAGTTCGGTAGGGGAGACTGGAATTCCTGGTGTAGCGGTGAAATGCGCAGATATCAGGAGGAACACCGGTGGCGAAGGCGGGTCTCTGGGCCGATACTGACGCTGAGGAGCGAAAGCGTGGGGAGCGAACAGGATTAGATACCCTGGTAGTCCACGCTGTAAACGTTGGGCGCTAGGTGTGGGGGGCCTCTCCGGTTCCCTGTGCCGCAGCTAACGCATTAAGCGCCCCGCCTGGGGAGTACGGCCGCAAGGCTAAAACTCAAAGGAATTGACGGGGGCCCGCACAAGCGGCGGAGCATGCGGATTAATTCGATGCAACGCGAAGAACCTTACCTGGGTTTGACATGGCCGCAAAACCTCCAGAGATGGGGGGTCCTTCGGGGGCGGTCACAGGTGGTGCATGGCTGTCGTCAGCTCGTGTCGTGAGATGTTGGGTTAAGTCCCGCAACGAGCGCAACCCTCGTTCGATGTTGCCAGCGCGTTATGGCGGGGACTCATCGAAGACTGCCGGGGTCAACTCGGAGGAAGGTGGGGATGACGTCAAGTCATCATGCCCCTTATGTCCAGGGCTTCACGCATGCTACAATGGCCGGTACAATGGGCTGCGATACCGTGAGGTGGAGCGAATCCCAAAAAGCCGGTCTCAGTTCGGATCGGGGTCTGCAACTCGACCCCGTGAAGTCGGAGTCGCTAGTAATCGCAGATCAGCAACGCTGCGGTGAATACGTTCCCGGGCCTTGTACACACCGCCCGTCACGTCACGAAAGTCGGCAACACCCGAAGCCGGTGGCCCAACCCTTGTGGAGGGAGCCGTCGAAGGTGGGGCTGGCGATTGGGACGAAGTCGTAACAAGGTAGCCGTACCGGAAGGTGCGGCTGGATCACCTCCTTTCTAAGGAGCACCTTCCGACGAAAGTCGGTAAGGAGCCCGCACTGCCCGAATGTGGTGGTGGGGTGCTCAGATGGCGGAGACACTGGCAAGTTTTGCCCTGGCAACGGCCGGCGGCGCTTAGTACAGCCACTCCTGTGGGGTGGTGGGAACGGTTGCTTCTGGTGCGGCTGGGGGAGAATGTGAGCACCCTGTTGGGTCCTGAAAGAACAACCGGTGGTTGTTTCTTTCGGAGCCTTGTGTGTGGCTGATTGCCGCGCGAGGTTGCCAGGCATGACTTGGCTTCACATACCGATCACTGTGGTGGTGCTGGTGTGGGGTGTTTCGGGTTGTGGGTTGGTCGTTTGTTGAGAATTGCACAGTGGACGCGAGCATCTTTGTGGTCAAGTTGTCAAGGGCGAACGGTGAATGCCTTGGCACCAGGAGCCGATGAAGGACGTGGGAGGCCGCGATAGGCCTGGGGGAGCTGTCAACCAAGCTGTGATCCCAGGGTGTCCGAATGGGGAAACCTGGCACCAGTCATGTGGTGTCACCCACACCTGAACACATAGGGTGTGTGGAGGGAACGCGGGGAAGTGAAACATCTCAGTACCCGTAGGAAGAGAAAACAATTTAGTGATTCCGTGAGTAGTGGCGAGCGAAAGCGGATCGAGGCTAAACCGGCTGCGTGTGATACCTGTCAGGGGTTGCGTGGTCGGGGTTGTGGGACCCTGCTGAACAAGCTGACACTTGTTCGAGAAGTTACAAAGTTAGTGGCTAGTCGAACAGTCTGGAATGGCTGACCGTAGACGGTGAAAGTCCGGTAGGTGAAAGTTGCTGACCTTCTGTGGGTGTTCCCGAGTAGCGGCGGACCCCTGAAATCTGCCGTGAATCTGCCAGGACCACCTGGTAAGCCTAAATACTTCCTGGTGACCGATAGCGGACAAGTACCGTGAGGGAATGGTGAAAAGTACCCCGGGAGGGGAGTGAAATAGTACCTGAAACCGTTCGCCTACAATCCGTCGGAGCCTTGCGGGGTGACGGCGTGCCTTTTGAAGAATGAGCCTGCGAGTTAGTGGCATGTGGCGAGGTTAACCCGTGTGGGGGAGCCGTAGCGAAAGCGAGTCTGAATAGGGCGATTCAGTCGCGTGTCCTAGACCCGAAGCGGAGTGATCTAGCCATGGGCAGGCTGAAGCGCGGGTAAGACCGCGTGGAGGGCCGAACCCACCAATGTTGAAAAATTGGGGGATGACCTGTGGTTAGGGGTGAAAGGCCAATCAAACTCCGTGATAGCTGGTTCTCCCCGAAATGCATTTAGGTGCAGCGTCGCGTGTTTCTTGCCGGAGGTAGAGCACTGGATGGTCTAGGGGGCCCACAAGCTTACCGAAATCAGCCAAACTCCGAATGCCGGTAAGTGAGAGCGCGGCAGTGAGACTGCGGGGGATAAGCTTCGTAGTCGAGAGGGAAACAGCCCAGATCACCAGCTAAGGCCCCTAAGCGTGTGCTAAGTGGAAAAGGATGTGGGGTCGCATAGACAACCAGGAGGTTGGCTTAGAAGCAGCCACCCTTTAAAGAGTGCGTAATAGCTCACTGGTCAAGTGGTTCCGCGCCGACAATGTAGCGGGGCTCAAGCACACCGCCGAAGCTGTGGCATTCACATTTTATCCTCGCTTGGACTTGATTCCTTGTGCAGGTGTGTGGATGGGTAGGGGAGCGTCGTGCCGCGAGTGAAGCAGCGGGGTGACCCAGTTGTGGACGCGGCACGAGTGAGAATGCAGGCATGAGTAGCGAAAGAAGGGTGAG
Source organism: Micromonospora chokoriensis (assembly GCF_000718555.1). Classification (GTDB taxonomy): domain Bacteria; phylum Actinomycetota; class Actinomycetes; order Mycobacteriales; family Micromonosporaceae; genus Micromonospora; species Micromonospora chokoriensis_B. Next base: position 1,918 of record NZ_JOAN01000041.1, on the reverse strand, counting down.
AAACCCTTCCGCCGGATGACCAAGGGTTCCAGGGCCAGGCTAATCCGCCCTGGGTGAGTCGGGACCTAAGGCGAGGCCGAGAGGCGTAGTCGATGGACAACGGGTTGATATTCCCGTACCCGCGAAAGAGCGCCAATGATGAACCTTGTTGTGCTAACTGCCCGAACTTGGTGAGGTCTTCGGACTGAGCTGAGGGAGCGTGGGAACCTGATGGGTAGTAGTCAAGCGATGGGGTGACGCAGGAAGGTAGCTGAGCCCGGCCGGTGGTTGTGCCGGGGTAAGCGTGTAGGCCGTGTTGTAGGCAAATCCGCAACACATGAAGGCTGAGACGTGATGCCGAGCCGATTCAGGTGAAGTCAGTGATCCTATGCTGCCGAGAAAAGCCTCTAGCGAGTTCTTAGCGGCCCGTACCCCAAACCGACACAGGTGGTCAGGTAGAGAATACCGAGGCGATCGGGCGAACTGTGGTTAAGGAACTCGGCAAATTGCCCCCGTAACTTAGGGAGAAGGGGGGCCGGAGACGTGAAGCCCCGCGCGGGTGGAGCGTTGTATGGCCGCAGAGAGCAGGGGGAAGCGACTGTTTACTAAAAACACAGGTCCATGCGAAGAAGTAATTCGATGTATATGGACTGACGCCTGCCCGGTGCTGGAACGTTAAGGGGACCTGTTAGCTCTTTCGGGGGCGAAGCGGAGAACTTAAGCGCCAGTAAACGGCGGTGGTAACTATAACCATCCTAAGGTAGCGAAATTCCTTGTCGGGTAAGTTCCGACCTGCACGAATGGCGTAACGACTTCCCCACTGTCTCAACCACAGGCCCGGCGAAATTGCAGTACGAGTAAAGATGCTCGTTACGCGCGGCAGGACGGAAAGACCCCGGGACCTTTACTATAGCTTGACATTGGTACTCGAATTAGCTTGTGTAGGATAGGTGGGAGCCGGTGAAACCTATACGCCAGTATGGGTGGAGGCAATCTTGAAATACCACTCTGGTTGATTTGGGTATCTAACTTCGGACCGTTATCCGGTTCAGGGACAGTGTCTGGTGGGTAGTTTAACTGGGGCGGTTGCCTCCTAAAAGGTAACGGAGGCGCCCAAAGGTTCCCTCAGCCTGGTTGGCAATCAGGTGTTGAGTGCAAGTACACAAGGGAGCTTGACTGTGAGACTGACAGGTCGAGCAGGGACGAAAGTCGGGACTAGTGATCCGGCACTTGCGAGTGGAAGCGGTGTCGCTCAACGGATAAAAGGTACCCCGGGGATAACAGGCTGATCTTCCCCAAGAGTCCATATCGACGGGATGGTTTGGCACCTCGATGTCGGCTCGTCGCATCCTGGGGCTGTAGCAGGTCCCAAGGGTTGGGCTGTTCGCCCATTAAAGCGGTACGCGAGCTGGGTTTAGAACGTCGTGAGACAGTTCGGTCCCTATCCGCCGTGCGCGTAGGATACTTGAGAAGGGCTGTCCCTAGTACGAGAGGACCGGGACGGACGAACCTCTGGTGTGCCAGTTGTCCTGCCAAGGGCACGGCTGGTTAGCTACGTTCGGAAGGGATAACCGCTGAAAGCATCTAAGCGGGAAGCCTGCTTCAAGATGAGGTATCCCACCCACCTTGGTGGGGTAAGGCCCCCAGCTAGACGACTGGGTTGATAGGCCGGAAATGTAAGCCCGGTAACGGGTTCAGTTGACCGGTACTAATAGGCCGAGGACTTGACTACTAAGCTGCTACGCGTCCACTGTGCAACTCTGAACGAGCGAACACCCGTGAGAATTTGTGTCCGGGGTTGTTTGATATGTTCATAGAGTTACGGCGGTCATGGCGGAGGGGAAACGCCCGGTTACATTCCGAACCCGGAAGCTAAGCCCTCCAGCGCCGATGGTACTGCACTCGTGAGGGTGTGGGAGAGTAGGACGCCGCCGGACAA
>NZ_JOAN01000040.1 GCF_000718555.1 Micromonospora chokoriensis | reverse complement strand
ATGGCGCCGCCGGTGAACGCGAGGCCAGCAGCGGTCAGTGCGGTCTTACGGATCAGATCGGTACGCATGATGGCGTGCTCCTCTGCATCGGGGGTGCCCACGACGGCATCCGGGGGTGGCCGTGCGGGGGGAAGTTCGAGGGGTGCCCGGCGACCCGCGAAGCCGGCGGATCATTCCGCGTCCGGCGGGAGCGGTACTCGGTGGTGCGGGGTGTGTAACCGGGGCGGGCCAGCGGATCATTCCCGCCCGGCGGTCGACCGGTGTGGTGTTGCTTGGCCGTGCGGGGTGTGTAACCGGCCGAGCCAGCGGATCATTCCGCCCCGGCGGCGGGCCGGTGTGGTGCTTGGCGGTGCGGGGGAGGTAACCGGGGCGGGCTGCCGGGTGTTCCCGGCGGCTGCCACGCACCACAACCCGAAAAGTCGCGGTGGTCTGCCAGGTATAACGACCCCGCCCGGCCCCCGATTCCACCACCCGGGTGACCCCGACCACCCCACACCAAGGCTCAAACCGGACAACCCACCCACCCGCGGCCCTCCGCCCCGCATGATCCACCCCGGTTCCAGGAAGTTGCGGTGTCCCACGGTCGAGGATGCCCCGACTTCATGAAACCCGAGCCGATCATGCCCATCTGGGCCGATTGCGCCCACAGACCAGTCCGACCCCGGGGCCAGCGCAACCGAGCTCCCCCCGCAAGCCGCCAAACCGGACAGCCGGCCGGCGAGCACCGAGCACCGGACCGCGCACCAGGCAGGACCGCGTATCGGCCCGTGCACCGGACCGCGCACTGGCCCCAACGAGCACCGAACCCCTCCAAGATCGTGCTCGATCCAGGAAAGAGGCCCCTCACTGCGCGGACGAGGCCACTACATCAGTGATTGAGCACGATCACGCGGGAGAGCGACCGACCACTGCAGGGCACGACTGACCACCGCAGGGCACGACTGATCACCGCAGGGCACGACTGACCACCGCAGGGCACGACTGACCACCGCGAGGTGAGCGTGGGCGCTCAGGTGCTGGGCTTCGCCTCCGCGCCGTCGTCAGCCTTCGTGTCTTTGTCGAGAGCGGCCAGGATCGCCTCGGCGGTACGCCGACCCACTCCCGGCACCTCGGTGATCTCTTCGACTGTTGCGGCCGAGAGTCGCTTGAGCGAACCGAAGTGCCTCAGCAGGGCCTTGCGCCGCACCTCTCCCAGGCCGGGCACGTGGTCCAGTGCCGATTCGGTCATCCGCTTGGAGCGGCGCTGCCGATGGAAGGTGATCGCGAACCGGTGCGCCTCGTCGCGTACCCGTTGCAGCAGGTAGAGGCCCTCCGAGGTGCGCGGCAGGATGACCGGGAACTCGTCGTCCGGGAGCCACACCTCCTCCAGCCGCTTGGCCAGCCCGCACAGGGCCACGTCATCGATGCCCAGATCGGTGAGGGCCTGCTGGGCGGCCGCGACCTGGGGGGCACCGCCGTCGACGACCACCAACTGCGGCGGGTACGCGAATTTCCGCGGCCGGCCGGTGGTCGGGTCGATCAGCACACCGACCTGCGGGTCGACGGCGCCTGCCGGGGCGACGGGATCGTCGGCCGACTCCACGCCCACCTCGCCGGTCTCGGCCCGGGCGTCCAGGTAGCGGGCGAATCGACGCCGGAGCACCTCGGACATCGCGGAGAGGTCGTCGGTGGCACCCCGCACGATGAACCGCCGGTATTCGCTCTTGCGGGGCAGCCCGTCCTCGAAGACCACCATGCTGGCGACCACATCGGTGCCCTGGATCTGAGAGATGTCGAAACACTCGATGCGCAGCGGCGGGGCGCTCATGCCCAGCGCCTCGCTGATCTCGTCCAGTGCTTTGCCCCGGGTGGTCAGATCACCGGAACGCTTCAGCTTGTGCCGGGCCAACGCGTCCTTGGCGTTGCGTTCCACCGTCTCCATCAGTGAGCGCTTGTCACCACGCTGCGGCACCCGCAGCGACACCCGACTGCCCCGGTGGTCGGAGAGCCATTCGGCCAGGGCGTCGGCGTCGGCGGGCAGCTCGGGCACCAGCAGCTCCCGAGGAACGTCGCTCTCGCCGTGCTCACCGCCGTATACCTGAGTGCAGAAGTGGTGCACGAGGTCGCCGGTGGTCAGGTCCTCGGTCTTCTCCACCACCCAGCCGCGCTGGCCACGGACCCGGCCGTCGCGGACATGGAAGACCTGCACGGCCGCCTCGAGCGGGTCGTCGGCGAATGCGACGACGTCGGCGTCGGTGCCGTCGCCGAGCACCACGGTCTGCTTCTCCATGGCCCGGCGCAGGGCGGCCACGTCGTCGCGCAGCCGGGCGGCCCGCTCGAACTCCAACTGCTCGCTGGCCTCGGTCATCTCACGTTCGATCTTGCGGACCATGGTGTCGGTGCGCCCGGCCATGAAGTCGCAGAACCCGTCGACGATGGCCCGGTGTTCGTCGACGGAGACGGTGCCGACGCACGGCGCCGAGCACTTGCCGATGTAGCCCAGCAGGCAGGGACGACCGACCTGGCCGGCCCGCTTGAACACCCCGGCGGAGCACGTGCGCGCGGGGAAGACCCGCAGCAGCAGGTCGAGGGTCTCGCGGATGGCCCAGGCGTGCGAGTACGGGCCGAAGTAGCGCACGCCCTTACGCTTGGCGCCGCGCATCACCTGTAGCCGTGGGTACTCCTCGTTGAGGGTGACGGCCAGATAGGGGTACGACTTGTCGTCGCGGTAGCGGACGTTGAACCGGGGGTCGTACTGCTTGATCCAGGTGAACTCCTGCTGGAGCGCCTCGACCTCGGTGCCGACGGTGATCCAGTCCACCGACTCGGCGGTGGTGACCATTTGCCGGGTGCGCTCGTGCAGGTTCCAGACGTCGCCGAAGTAGGAGTTGAGCCGGCTGCGCAGATTTCTCGCCTTGCCGACGTAGATCACCCGGCCGGTGCCGTCGCGGAAGCGGTAGACCCCTGGTAGCTCCGGGATGGTGCCGGGTGCGGGGCGGTAGGTCGAGGGGTCAGCCACGCCAGCAAGCCTAGTCCGCAGCACCGACAGCCCACCGCAGGCGCGTGATCCACTCGGCTTCCCGGAAGCCGAGGTGTCGACAGACCGCAGACACCCCGGCTTCCGGGAACGCGAGTCGATCTTGCAGCGCCGGACCGGCGACCGGACCAGCGCGGAGGCAGCCGGGCCGACGCTCAGACCAGCGCCGGACCGGCTGCCAGGCCAGCGCCGGTCAGGCCAACGCGGGTCAGGCCAGCGAGATCTGGTCGCCGGTGACCTTGATTTCCTTGGGCGGCAGCGGCTTGGTAGCCGGGCCGGCCTTCACCGAGCCGTCTTCGATGGAGAACTTGCTGTTGTGGCAGGTGCAGTTGATGGTGCCGCCGTCGACGTTCGTCACCGGGCAGTTCTGGTGCGTACAGATCGGGCTGAAGCCCTTGAACTGGCCGGCCGTGGGCTGGGTGATGACCACGCCCTGGGCGGCGAGGACCTTGCCGCCGCCGACCGGGATGTCGGCGGTGGTGGCCAGCGACTGGGCATTCTGCCGGGCGCCGCCGCCCGCGTCGCCGGTGCTGGGCACGGCGGGGCCACCACTTGTGGGTGCGCTGGTGCCGCTGCCGTCGCCGTCGTCACTGCCGCAGGCAGCCAAGACGACGGCCGCGCCGACCGCCCCGACGCCGGTGAGCAGGGTACGACGTGTCTGCGTACCCGGTCCGGTCAGCGCCTGATCGTCACTCATGCCTCGCCTCTCTCTAGCCCGCTGCGCCGGTCGATAGCCGGCCACACTTCTCCACACGGGCAACTGTGCCGGATGGTTCATCGCGGCATCCGCTCGACCCGGCAAATGGGGTGGGGCGGATCGTCATCCGACCCGCCCCACCCCACGACCACGCACAGAGACGTCAGCGAGCGGCGGCCGGCACCTTTCGGCTGGCCCGCGTCTTGGTCACGCCGTTGGCCTTGGCGGCACGGGTGGTGGCGGCGGCCGCACCCTTGGCCTCGCCGTCGAGCTTGAGCACCTGGCGCAGGAACTGACCGGTGTGGCTCTCCGCCACCTCCGCGACCTCCTCGGGGGTGCCGGTGGCGAGCACGGTGCCGCCCCGGTGGCCCCCCTCCGGGCCCATGTCGATCAGCCAGTCCGCTGTCTTGATCACGTCGAGGTTGTGCTCGATGGTGATCACCGTGTTGCCCTTGTCGACGAGCCCTTCCAGCACCATCAGCAGCTTGCGGATGTCCTCGAAGTGCAGACCTGTGGTCGGCTCGTCGAGCACGTAGACCGTCCGCCCGGTGGAGCGCTTCTGCAGCTCGGAGGCGAGCTTGACCCGCTGCGCCTCACCACCGGAGAGGGTCGGCGCGGGCTGACCGAGGCGTACGTAGCCCAGGCCGACGTCGACAAGTGTCTTGAGGTGCCGGTGGATGGCCGGGATGGCGGAGAAGAACTCGGCGCCCTCCTCGATCGGCATCTCCAGCACGTCCGAGACGGTCTTGCCCTTGTAGTGGACCTCAAGGGTTTCCCTGTTGTATCGGGCGCCCTTGCAGACCTCGCAGGGGACGTACACGTCGGGAAGGAAGTTCATCTCGATCTTGATGGTGCCGTCACCGGAGCACGCCTCGCAGCGCCCGCCCTTGACGTTGAACGAGAACCGGCCCGGGCCGTACCCGCGCACCTTCGCCTCGGTGGTCTCGGCGAAGAGCTTGCGGACGTGGTCCCAGACTCCGGTGTAGGTGGCCGGGTTGGAGCGCGGCGTCCGACCGATCGGCGACTGGTCCACGCCGACGACCTTGTCCACGTGCTCCAGACCGGAGACCCGGGTGTGCCGGCCCGGCACCAGCCGGGCGCCGTTGATCTGGTTGGCCAGCACCGCGTACAGAATGTCGTTGACCAGCGTCGACTTCCCCGAGCCGCTGACGCCGGTGACCGCGATCAGTTGGCCCAGCGGGAACGGGACGGTCAGGTTGCGCAGGTTGTGCTCCCGCGCGCCGTGCACCACCAGCTCCCGGGCTGGGTCCTGTGGGCGGCGGTCCGTCGGTGTCGGGATCGACCGCCGGCCGGACAGGTACGCCCCGGTGATCGACTCCTTGTTCTTCAGCAGCGCCGGCACCGAGCCGCTGTGCACGATCTTGCCGCCGTGCTCACCCGCGCCGGGCCCGATGTCGACGATCCAGTCAGCGGTGCGGATCGTGTCCTCGTCGTGCTCCACCACGATCAGCGTGTTGCCCAGCCCGCGCAGCCGGATCAGGGTCTCGATCAGCCGGTGGTTGTCGCGCTGGTGCAGCCCGATCGACGGCTCGTCGAGCACGTAGAGCACGCCCACCAGGCCGGAGCCGATCTGGGTGGCCAACCGGATGCGCTGTGCCTCACCACCGGAGAGCGTGCCGGCCGGACGGTCCAGGGAGAGGTAGTCCAGGCCGACGTCGAGCAGGAACCGCAGCCGGGCGTTGATCTCCTTGAGGACCCGCTCGGCGATCATCTTCTGCCGGTCGGTCAGCTCGATGCCGGCGAGCAGGTCGGCGCACTCCCCCACGGACAGGTTGCAGACCTCGGCGATGCTCTTGCCGGCCAACGTGACGGCGAGCACCTCCGGCTTGAGCCGGGCACCGCCGCACGCCGCGCACGGCACGTCGCGCATGTAGCCCTCGTACTTGTCGCGGGACGACTCGGACTCGGTGTCGGAGTGCCGGCGTTCGATCCACTGCACCACGCCCTCGAAGCCGGTGTAGTAGGAGCGCTCGCGACCGTACTTGTTGCGGTATCGCACGTGCACCTGATCGTCGGAGCCGTGCAGGATCGTCTTCTGCGCCCGCGCCGGCAACGCCCGCCACGGGGTGTCGATGTCGAAGTGCTGGGCCTCGCCGAGCGCCTCCAGCAGGCGCAGGAAGTATTCCAGGTTGTGCCCGGTGGACCAGGGCGCAACGGCGCCCTCGCGGAGGCTGCGCTCCGGGTCGGGGACGAGCAGCTCCGGGTCGACCTCCTTCTTGGTGCCCAGGCCGGTGCACTCCGGGCAGGCGCCGTAGGGCGCGTTGAAGGAGAACACCCGGGGCTCGAGATCCTCGATGGCGAGCGGGTGGTCGTTGGGGCAGGCCAGGTGCTCGGAGTAGCGGCGCTCCCGCTCCGGGTCGTCCTCGGGAAGGTCGACGAAGTCGAGCAGCACCAGGCCACTGGAGAGGCCCAGGGCGGCCTCGACCGAGTCGGTCAGCCGCTGCTTGGCGCTCGGCTTGACGGTGAGGCGGTCGATCACCACCTCGATGGTGTGCTTCTCCTGCTTCTTGAGCTTCGGCGGCTCGGTAAGCGGGTGCACCACGCCGTCGACCCGGGCCCGGGCGTAGCCCTTGGCCTGCAGTTCGGCGAAGAGGTCGACATATTCGCCCTTGCGGCCGCGGATCACCGGGGCGAGCACCATGAACTTGGTGCCCTCGGCCATGGCGAGGACCCGGTCGACGATCTGCTGCGGGCTCTGCCGGGAGATGCGCTCGCCGCAGACCGGGCAGTGCGGCTCACCGATGCGGGCGTAGAGCAGGCGCAGGTAGTCGTAGACCTCGGTGATGGTGCCGACTGTCGAACGCGGGTTGCGGGAGGTGGACTTCTGGTCGATCGAGACGGCCGGGCTCAGACCCTCGATGAAATCGACGTCCGGCTTGTCCATCTGACCGAGGAACTGCCGGGCGTACGACGAGAGCGACTCGACGTAGCGGCGCTGCCCCTCGGCGAAGATCGTGTCGAAGGCCAGGCTCGACTTGCCCGACCCGGACAGCCCGGTGAACACGATGAGAGCGTCCCGGGGCAGGTCGAGACTGACGTCACGCAGGTTGTGCTCGCGCGCGCCACGGATAATCAGTCGGTCGGCCACGGTGCGTGTACTCCCGGGAGAAGACGAAGCGAAGTATCTGTCCCGCTCTGGGTGATATTGAGCGGTCGTGCGGGCGCGGAAAACACGCCTCGGCAACTCTAGCCCCGAGGTATGACAGTTTCCCTCGCCCGCACATTCCCCCAGCTCAGCACGGTCGGCCGCCCCGCCCGCGAGCCCGCGCACGCCCGCCCGCGAGCCCGCGCACAGGCCGCCCGAGCAGCGCCGCGCGCGGCCCGCCCGCAAGCGCAGTCACCCGCCGCGTCAGTAGCCTCCGGGCGTCGGCGGACGCGCGGCCCGACGCCGGGCCGAACGCCACCCGCCACGCCGCTCCGCCGCCGCCCGGGCCTCCCGCCGTCGGCTCTCGTGGGAGATCTCCCCCTGTAGCCGCCGCCAGCTCTCCCACCGCCGGGTGGAGAGTTCGCCGGCGTGCAGCGCCTCCCGGACCGCGCAGGCGGGCTCGCCGTCGTGGCCGCAGTCGGCGTAGCGACAGCCCTCGGCCAGCCCGGTGATGTCGGCGAACGCCCGGTCGAGCCCGGCGGCACCGTCCAACAGGCCGACCGCCCGCACGCCGGGCGTGTCGATCACCGCACCGCCACCGGGGATCGGTACGAGGGCCCGCCAGGTGGTGGTGTGCCGACCCTTGCCGTCGACGCGCCGGATCTCCTGGGTGGGCATCATCACGGCCCCGACGAGGGCGTTGACGAGGCTCGACTTGCCGGCACCGGAAGGCCCGAGCAGGCCGAGCGTGCGCCCGGGCGCCACCTCGGCGCGCAGCGGGTCCAGCCCGAGGCCACGTTCGGCGCTGACCGGAAACACCGGCACCCCGGGGGCGACCGCCGCCAACTGGCGGGCCAGCGCGGTCGGGTCGGCCGCGAGATCGACCTTCGTCAGCACGACAAGTGGCCGGGCGCCGGACTCGTGGGCCAGGGAGAGCAGCCGCTCGATGCGGCCCACGTCCGGCTCGGGGTGCACCGGCTCCACCACCGCGGCGGCGTCGAGGTTGGCGGCCAGCACCTGGCCGCTGGCGTCCTTGCCGGCGGTACGCCGGATCAGTGCGCCGCGTCGCGGCAGCACCGCCGCCACGGTGACCCGGCGGTCCGGCCAGTAAGTGAGCAGCACCCAGTCCCCGGCGCAGGGCAGCGCGGACGGGTCTCGGGCGGCGACGGCCAGTACCGTCCCACCCAGGCTGGCCCGGACCGGGCCGGTCGCGGTGAGCACCGTGCAGACTCCCCGGTCCACCCGGGCCACCCGACCCGGCTGGTGCTCGCCGCGTCGCGCGGCGTAGGCCGCCCGTTCGGCGTCCCAGCCGAGGGCGGTCAGATCGATCGTCATGGCATCCTCATCGGTGTCGAAGCTGGTGATGGCGGAACACGCGTGCCACGTCCGGCATGATCACCACCTCCGTCCGATGTCCCGGTGCCGCGTCTGTCGCTGACGTTAGGTCGCACGCCGACGCGCCGAAAGCGATTTCCCCGGCGACGGCGCGGGCGGTGGACCGCTAGGGTCGACGGGTGACCACGGATCCGCTGCTGCTGATGGGCGAGGTGGACGCGGCCACCAGCCGACTACTGCGTACCGCCGCGTCTTTCGACGCCGCGGACCTGGCCGCCGCGTCGCTGCTGCCGGGCTGGACGCGCGGCCATGTGCTGGCGCATCTGGCGCGCAACGCCGACGGCTTCGTCAACCTGCTCACCGCGGCCCGCACCGGAGAGGCGCTGCCGATGTACGCCTCACTGGAGGCTCGCGCGGCGGACATCGAAGCCGGTTCGAGCCGGCCGCCTGCCGAGCAGCTGGACGACCTGCGGCGCACCGCGGACCTCTTCGCCGAGGCGGTCGCGGCGATGCCGGCCGATGCCTGGGCGGCGACGGTACAGGCGCGTCTGGGCCCGTGGCCGGCCGTGCTGCTCGTCTGGGGCCGTTTGCGGGAGATTGAGGTGCACCACCTCGATCTGGCCGCCGACTACCGGGCCGCGGACTGGTCGGAGACGTTCGCCCACCGACTGCTGCGCGAGGCGGCCAGCCATCACGCCACCGGTCCGACGCCGCCGTCGATGGTGCTACGCCTCGACGGCACCGAACACGAGGTAGTGATCGGTGACCGCGACGGCGCCCCGGTCGTCACCGGTCCCGCCCCCGACCTCGCCGCCTGGCTGATCGGCCGTGCCGACGGCGCCCCGCTCTCCGTCACCCCCGACGGTCCCCTGCCTACTCCACCGGAATGGATATAGAAACGTCATGACATACAGCGGAGACGTCACCCACGGCGGCGCGCCGGCGGTACGGGAGCTGGACGGGCTGACCATCAGCAAGCTGTCGGTGGGCCCGATGGACAACAACGCCTACCTGCTGCGCTGCACGGGCACCGGTGACCAGGTGCTGATCGACGCCGCCAACGAGGCACCTCGCCTGCTGGACCTCATCGGCGACGGCGGGCTCACCGCCGTGGTGACGACCCACCAGCACATGGATCACTGGGTGGCGCTGGAGGAGGTCGTCGCCAAGACCGGCGCCCGCGCGCTGGTGCACGCCGACGACGCGGCGGGGCTGCCGATCGAGGCGGAGCGTCTGGCCGACGGTGACACCGTGGCGGTCGGCGACTGCGCGCTGGAGGTCATCCACATCAAGGGGCACACTCCGGGGTCGATCGCGTTGCTCTACCGCGACCCCGCCGGCACCCCGCACCTCTTCACTGGCGACAGCCTTTTTCCGGGTGGCGTAGGTAACACCGACAAGGACCCGGAGCGCTTCGCCGCGCTGATCGGTGACGTCGAGCACAAGCTGTTCGACCAACTACCGGACGACACCTGGTTCTACCCGGGCCACGGCAAGGACAGCACCCTCGGCGCAGAACGCCCCGCCCTCCCCCAATGGAAAGCCAGAGGCTGGTAACCCGCCACACAACCACGGTCACCAACCGCTGACCGAGAACCACCAAGATCAAAACCCACCGACGGCGGCACCCCCACACGAGTCGTAACCCCGACGGGGGCGGGGGCCCGCC
>NZ_JOAN01000039.1 GCF_000718555.1 Micromonospora chokoriensis | reverse complement strand
GGGGCGGGGCGGGGCGGGGTTAGGGGGTTAGGCCTCGGTTGAGCAGTCTGGTGGGGAGGACTGTTGTGGACGGGGGAGTGTCGTCGCCGGCTACCCGTTGGAACAGGCGCTCGGTCGCGACTCTTGCCAGCTCCCGGGTGTCGTACGCGACGACGGTCAGCGGCCGGGGCATCAGGTGGGCCAGCTCGAAGTCGTCGAAGCCGACAAGCGCGGCGTCACTGCCCCGTCGATGCAGCTCCTGGAGGGCGCCGACGGTGAGCCGGTTGTTGGCGCAGAAGAACGCGGTGGGCGGGTCCGGAAGGTCGAGCAGTGCGGCGACCGCCCGCCCGGCCTCCTCCGGAGCGATGAGCCGCTCGCGGACCAGCGACTCGTCTGGTTCGACCCCGGCGGCGTCCAGCGCCGCCCGTGCCCCGGCCAGCCGCTCACGCATGGTGGGCACGCTCGGCGCGCCGAGCAGGAGGCCCACCCGTCGGTGCCCGTCGTCGAGCAGCGCGCCGACTCCGGCGTGGCTGCCACCCCGGTTGTCCAACAGCACGGCGTCGGCTTGCAACCCCTGCGGCGGCCGGTCCAGGAACACCACCGGCATGCCCAGCTCGACCTCACGACGCAGGAACGAGTGGTCGAGGCCCGCCGGCACCACCAGTAGGCCGTCGACCCGGCGCTGGGTGAAGTCCTGGAGCAGGGCGCGTTCCCGCTCCGGGTCCTCCTCCGACGACGCGGTGATCAGCATGGTGCCGTGGGCGGCGGCGATCTCGGCGGCGACGCTGGCGATGGTCGCGTAGAACGGGTTGGCGATCTCCTCGATCAGCAGCCCGACGGTCGCGTTGAGCTGCCGGGAGCGCAGGTTACGAGCGATGTCGTTGCGCCGGAAGCCCAGCTCGGCTATGGCGGCCAGCACCCGGCCGACCAACTCCTGTCCCACCGGCTCGTCATTGACGACCCGGGAGACCGTCTTCAGGCTGACGTCGGCCCGCCGGGCCACGTCGACCATCGTGGGACGCCGACGCACGGTCGGCCGGGTCGGGGTCTGGGTCACGGGGTGGTCCTCCACGGCGGGCGCGGGTCAACGGTCGAGCGCGGCGAGCGCGTCGACCGCTTTTCGGGCGGCGATCAGCACCGGATCCCACACCGGCGCGTACGGCGGAGCGTAGCCCAGGTCCAGTGCCGTCATATCGTCCACCGTCATGCCGTTCCACAGCGCCACGGCCAGCGTGTCGATCCGTTTGGCCGCCTCGGACCACCCGACTATCTGAGCGCCGAGCAACCGGCCGCTCGGACGCTCGGCGATCAGCTTGACCGTCATCGGCCGGGCACCGGGGTAGTAACCGGCCCGGTTGGTCGACTCGGCGATCACCGAGACGAACTCGAAGCCGGCGGCCGCGGCGTCGCGCTCGCGCAGGCCCGTCCGACCCACCTCCAGGTCACAGACCTTGGTCACCGCCGTGCCGATCACGCCCGCGAAGGTGGCGTACCCGCCGCCGATGTTGGTCCCGGCGACCCGGCCCTGCTTGTTGGCGTGCGTGCCGAGCGGCACGTGCACCGGCAACCCGCTGACCCGGTGCAGGGTCTCCACGCAGTCACCGGCCGCCCAGATCCCGGGGAACCCGGGCACCCGCATCCGGCGGTCGACCCGGATCGCGCCGGTCGGCCCGAGCGGCAGCCCGGCCGCCTCCGCGAGCGCGGTGTTGGGGCGTACGCCGAGGCCCATGACCACGACGTCGGCCGGGATCGGCCCCTCGGCGGTGACCACGGCGGACACCCGGCCGTCCCGCTCCTGAAGGCCGGTCACCGACAGGCCGCTGCGGATCGTGATGCCGAGGCCGCGCATCGCCTCGGCGACCAACTCGCCCATGTCGCCATCCACCGTCGACATGGGCTGCTCGCCCGCCTCCACCAGGGTCACCGAGAGGCCGCGTTGGATCAATGCCTCGGCCATCTCGACGCCGATGTACCCGCCGCCGACCACCACGGCCTGGCGCGGCTGCGGCTCGGCGTCCAGCCAGTCGCGCAGCGCCGCACCGTCGTCGAGGGTCTGCATGCCGAACACGCCGCCCGCGTCGGTGACTGCCCACGGCGGCTTCACCGGCACCGCGCCGGTGGCGTACACCAGGTCGTCGAAGCGCTCGCGGACCTCGCCGCCGCCCTCCAGGTCCTGGGCCACCACCTCGCGGCGGTCCAGGTCGATGGAGGTGACCTCGTGGCGCATCCGCACGTCCATCGCGTACTTGGTGCGGAACGTCTCCGGGTCGCGGGCGATCAACTCCTCCGGGCCGGGCACCAGGCCACTGATCCAGTACGGGATGCCGCACGCCGAGTAGGAGGTGAAGTGGCCCCGCTCGAAGACCACGATCTCCAGGTCGGCACGGTCGCGGCGGCGTCGGGCCTGGGACGCCGCCGACATTCCGGCGGCGTCCCCGCCGATGACGATCAGCCGTTGCGCCACGGGTTCATCCTGTCACGCGGTGATCAGCCGCGGGTCTGCCGCGCGACGTCCTGTACCACGTCGGTGAGTCGGCCGGTGCGTTCGAACACCGCGCGCTGCCGTGCCGCACCGCTGCCGTGCCGGCGCAACCCACCCAGCAGGTCGGTCACCTCGGCCCAGTCGTCGTGCTGCTCCAGCGCCGGCCGCATCCGCTCGACGAACCGGTCCACCAACTCCCAGGCCGGGCGCAGCTCACCGGTGGTGACGTCGACGGCCTCGCCTTCCAGGCCGTCGTGGGCGGCCCGCCAGTGCGCCCCGACCAGCAGGTGATGATCGGTCTGCAACGCCGGACGGCCGGCTTCGACATCCGCCATGGCGGTGGCCACCAGCGCCCGGACCAGCGCGGCGACCAGCACCGCGTCGTCGACCGACGGGCAGACGTCGCCGATCCGCAGCTCCACCGTCGGGTACTTCGCCGACAGTCGGGCGTACCAGTAGAGCATCCCCTCGTCGAGCATCACCCCGCTGGAGATCAACTGGCCGATCAGCCGCTGGTAGTGCTCGTGCGACTGCAGAAACGGCGTCGGGGCCACCGAGGGCCAGCGCTCCCACTCCACCGAACGCCAACTGGCATAGCCGGTGTCCTCGCCCCGGGCGAACGGCGAGTTGGTGGTCACCGCGTGCAGCAGCGGCAGCCACGGCCGTACGTGGTTGAGCACCTGCACGCCGGTGTCCGGGTCGGGCACGCCCACGTGCACGTGCATGCCGTTGTTGCCGGGGCCGGGGACGAGCAGCCGGAACCGCTCGATCATCCGGTCGAAGCGGGGCTTGTCCACCACCGGTGGCACCGGGCCGTCCACCGGGCCGGTGCCGATGGCGAGCAGGCGTACGCCGGCCCGCTCGGCGGCGTCGGCGAGCGCCTGACGCAGTACGCCGAGGGAGTGCCGAATCGACGAGAGCTCCAGACCGGGCGGGCTGCCGATCTCGATCTGACTGGTCTGGAACTCCCGCTCCACCTGCCCGCGAAGTTCGGCCGGCACCTGCTCCATGACCAGGTCGACTGCTGGCACCGCGGCCCCGGTGTGCGGGTCGACGAGCAGGAACTCCTCCTCGACACCCACGGTGAGCAACCCGGTCGCCGCCGCCATGTCGCTGGGCGCCTCCGCCACCTGACCGGTCATCGACATCACCCGTCCGTTCCTACCGTTCGCGGGCCGTCCGCGTCGGTCCGCCGTTGGTTACCCAACGTGGCGATGCCGGGAAACGTGGCGGTGGCGCGGCGTACTCGTGGCGGGCCGTCAGATGCGGCTGGGCGACGTGACAGCGGGTCCTATGCTGGGCCCGTGCCGGTGCCGCTGAGCTTTCTCGGGGTTGCGTGGATGTCCGCGTTCGCCCAGCTCACCCTGCTCGCGGGCGGCCCGGGCGACCTGCTGGCCGGCACCGCGTTGACGGCCCTGGTGCTGCTGGCGGTGCTGCTTGTCGCACGGGTCCGCGACGGCGCGGGTGCGCCCGGTGCCGGGCCGCGTTGCGCGGCGTTGCGCGCTCGCTCCCGTGGTCGCCGAATGCCTCGCCAGATCGACCCGGACGCCGACGGTCGACCTCGCCCCCGCGCTCCCGGGCACCCCTCGGCCGCGTAGCGCCACGCCGCCGCGCGGCCGATCCCGCCGTCATCGGCCCCCCTGCGCAGCGATTGCCGCCCGGGGAGGGCCGCACCGGAATCGGACCGAGGGGTTTCCCATGCTCGCCTTCGCACCACTGCACGGCGCGGTCAGCGCTGCCGGCACCGCGCTGTCCTGGCTCACCGATCTACTCGCACCACTTGCCGACGGCACGGCGACCGCCGCCGCCATCGTGCTGCTCACCATCGCCGTCCGCCTGCTGATCTCGCCACTCACCGTCGCGCAGGTCCGCGGCGAGCGACGCCGCGCGGCGCTCGCCCCCCAGGTGCGCGACCTCCAGCAGCGGTACGCCGACGACCCGGCGACGCTTCAGCGCGAGGTGTTCACGTTGTACCGCGAGGCCGGCGCGAACCCGATCACCGGCTGCCTGCCGGTGCTGCTCCAGGCGCCGTTCCTGCTGGTCCTGTACCGGCTGTTCAGCACGAACGAGGGCGGCACCGGGCTGCTGGACGAGCGGTTGGCCGGTGTGCCGTTGGGTCACCATCTCAGCGACGGGCTGGCCGGTGCGGCCGGGCCGCTGTTCGGCGTACTGCTGGCCGTGTTGCTGGTGGTGGCCTGGTGGTCGTCGCGGCGGGCCCGCCGGGCGTCGGCGGCGGTCGGCACGGTGGCCGGTACGCCCGCAGAGGGGCCGGGGGCGGCCACGCTCGGCCGGCTGCTGCCCCTGCTGCCGTTCGCGACGGTGCTTGTCGCGCTGGTGCTGCCGCTCGCCGCGGTGATCTACCTGGTGACCACGAGCGTGTGGTCGGCCGTCGAGCAGGCGGTGCTGCGCCGACCTCAGGCGGTGCCGTCGCCGGCTGACCGGTAGCGCGGATCAGCGACCGGCGGTCACCGACCGCCGGTCGTCGCGCTCCCGGCGACGGCGCAGCTTACGGATCACCCAGCTGACCAGCATCACCACGAAGATCGCAACGATCGCGTAGTTGAACCAGTCGCTGTAGCGCTCGACGTCCTGCCAACGGCTACCGAGCGCGTAACCGGCCCCCACGATGAGACCGTTCCACACACCGCTGCCGATGGTGGTGAGCAGGATGAACTCACCCAGCGGCATCCGGTTGGCCCCGGCCGGCACGGAGACCAGGCTGCGGACCACCGGCACCACCCGGCCGATCAGCACCGCCCATCGGCCGTGCCGCTCGAACCACTTGTCGGCCTTCTCCAGATCGTCGCTGTCCACCAGCGGGATGCGGTCCAACCAGCGCTTGAGCCGGTCCTCGCCGAGCGCCGCGCCGAGCCAGTAGAGCACCAGCGCGCCGACCAGCGAGCCGACCGTCGCGGCCAGCACCACGACGACGACGTTGAACTCGCCCTCGTGGGCCAGGAAGCCGGCGAGCGCCAGCACGATCTCGCTGGGAATCGGCGGAACGATGCTCTCCAGCGCCACCAGCAGCGCCACACCGACCGGGCCCATCGCCTCGATCACCGTGGCCACCCAACCGGTCAACCCAGTGAACTCGGACGGGTCGCCAGCTTGGGCGTACGCCATTTGTCGTCCTTCCGGTCGGCTGTTGGGGATCGGAGGGTCATACCCAGCCGGGCCGGTACTACACCTGTGCTCAGTGCTCCGGGTGCAGTGCGGTGTCCGCCGGGCCCTGCCGCCAGCCAGTGAACACCACAGTCAGACCGGCGCGGGTCGGCGCGCAGCAGAACGGACCGGCGAGGGCCTCGGCCGCCGGGTCCAGTGGGGCGAGCCGGACCAGTCGCCACGGCTCGTCGTCGACCCGAGCGCGGACGGTCAGCGCGTCGCCGGCGCGGCTGACCCGGACGGTCACCTCCCGGCCGGCCCACTGCGGCACCGGCCCCACCGACCAGTCGGAGAACTCCCGGGTCACCACTGCGCCGAGCTGCGCCTCACCGTCGCTCACCTCGACGCCGGCCTTGGTCCAGGTCCGTTCGTCGACGCGGACGAACGCGCCGGCCTGGTCGAACTGCGCCGAGAAGTCGAGCCGGAAGCTCACCTCCATGGCGGTGCCGACCGGCAGCGGCGCCAGCAGGGCCGGGCCGTTGTCGTGGACGAAGCCGTAGCTGGTCCGCCGCCAGAAGTCGCTCTCCGCCGCGGGTTCGACGAGCAGCGCACCGGCCGGGCCCTCCTCGACGCGGACCGGCGGGTGCAGCCAACTGCCCCGGGACCAGTCCAACGGTTCGCTCGGTGGCACGAGGTCGTTTCCCATGACCGGCACGATAACCAAGGGTTTGCCGCGGTGATCGTTCGGAGATGTTCCTCCGGCATGGGTGACCGTTGGTATTCCGAAGCCGTCGTCTACTGCCTCGACATCGACACGTACGCCGACTCCGACGGCGACGGGGTCGGTGACATCCGCGGGCTGATCGGCCGGCTGGACTACCTGGCCCGGCTCGGCGTCACCTGCCTGTGGCTGCACCCGATCCACCCGTCACCGAACCGCGACGACGGTTACGACGCCACCGACTTCTACAACGTGGATCCCCGCTTCGGTACCCTCGGCGACTTCGCCGAGCTGCTGCACCAGGCGCAGAACCGGGGCATCCGCGTGATCATCGACCTGGTGGTCAACCACACCTCCGACGAGCACCCGTGGTTCCAGTCCGCCCGCTCCTCGCCGGACTCGCCGTACCGGGACTGGTTCGTCTGGTCCGACACCGAGCCGGCCGACCGGCACCAGGGCATGGTCTTCCCCGGCGAGCAGGATGAGACCTGGAGTTACGACCGGACCGCCAAGGCGTGGTTCTACCACCGGTTCTACAAGTTCCAGCCGGACCTCAACTTCGCCAACCCGCAGGTCCGGGCCGAGATCAAGAAGATCATGTCGTTCTGGCTCCAGCTCGGCGTCTCCGGCTTCCGGATGGACGCGGTGCCGTTCATCATCGAGCAGACCGAACCGGGCAACCCGAACTCCCCGAAGGACTTCGAGTTCCTCACCGAGATGCGCCAGCACGTGCAGTGGCGTCGCGGCGACGCCGTCCTGCTGGCCGAGGCGAACGTCGAGCCGGACCAACTGCCCACGTTCTTCGGGGACACCAGCGGCTCCGGCAACCGGATCCACATGCTCTTCGACTTCATGCTCAACGGGCGACTCATGCTCGCCCTGGCCCGCGAGGACCCGGAGTCGCTCATCGAGGCGCTCCGCGACACCCCGAAGCTGCCGGTCGGTGGGCAGTGGGCCACCTTCCTACGCAACCACGACGAGATCGACCTGTCCCGGCTGACCACCGAACAGCGCAACGAGGTGTACGCGAAGTTCGGCCCGGACGAGAACATGCGCATCTACGACCGGGGCATCCGCCGCCGGCTCGCCCCGATGCTCGGCAACGACCGACGGCGCATCGAGCTGGCGTACGCCCTGCAGTTCTCGATGCGCGGCACGCCGGTGCTTCGCTACGGCGAGGAGATCGGGATGGGCGAGGACCTGTCGCTGCCCGGCCGGGAGGCGATCCGTACTCCCATGCAGTGGTCGTACCAGCCGAATGCCGGCTTCTCCACGGCGGAGGAGGAGAAGCTGGTCCGCCCGGTGATCGACAAGGGTGACTTCGGCTACCAGAACGTCAACGTCACCGCCCAGCGCGGCGACTCGAAGTCGCTGCTCGCCTGGTTCGAGCGCATGATCCGTACGCTGCGTGAGGCCCCGGAGATCGGCTCCGGCTCGACCACCCACATCGACGTGGCGATGCCGGCCGGAGTGCTCGCGCACCGGGCCGATGGGCCGACCGGGACGATGGTCTTCGTGCACAACCTGGGCACCGACGACGTCGAGGTGGACCTCAGCAGCCTGGAGCCGGAGGCCGACCTGCCGATCGACGTGCTCGCCGACCGCGGCTACGGCGAGTTGGGCAAGCTCGGCGCGGTGAAGGTCGCAGGCCACGGCTACCGGTGGATCCGCCTCTGCCGGGGCCGGGGCTTCTGAGAAGACGGCGGTCTCCCGATCACGCGTGACGTCCGGCCGGTCGGCGCCGGCCGGACGTCACGCGATCGGGGCAGAGCGATCAGCGAACGCCGAACGCGTGGAGGACGGTCTGGTTGATCGAGTTGCCCGAGCTGTCCGTGGCGCTTGCGCGCAACGACACGAACCTGGCGGCCTTCGGCGCGCGCAGCTTCGCCGTCCAGCCACCGTCCTTCGACCGGTCCAGCGACTGCTTCTGCCAGTGCGCGCCGTCGTCGTACGAGATCTCCAGGGTGACCGGCCGGATGCTGTCGCATCCGGTGACACCGGGCAGGTGGTTGGCGGAGACGGTCAGGTCGGTGTGTGCCTTCGCGGTGCCGGCGGCGTCGGTGTCGACCGTGTAACCGAGCTGGAGCAGCGGCAGCACCGCCGACTCCACCCCGTCGGCCGGCGCCTTGGACCGGAACGACCACTCGGTGGTGGTGCTTGTGGAGTACGGCCCATCGGTCGGGTCCTGGGTGGTCCCCACCACGAGCCGGTACGGCAGGTTGCCCGCGCTCGGCGCGGTGCCGCTGATCCACGTGCTGGTGCTCTCGGCGAGCAGCGTCTTGCCCTGGTAGAGCCGGTTGGTCTGCCCGGCGCCGTTCATGGCCATGCCGACGTGGTCACCCCCGCCCCAACCGGGCACGTCCAGCTTGAGGGTGTCACCGGAGCGGGTGGGCAGCGTGAAGTTGTTGTTCAGGTGCGGCCGCTCGATCGGCTCGAAGAACTGCTCCTCGCTCTTGGCGCCGGCGCGGTAGCTGGTCCGGGGGGCGATCTGGTAGGTGTCGCCGTCGATGAACGCCTCCTGGCCCCAGGAGTAGAACTCGCCGGTGGAGACCCAGTCGGTGCGGACCGGGGCGAGCGGCCGGTTGCTCATCTCGCCGATGCCCCAGTCCAGGTACGACGGCCAGTCGTGCCGGAACTCGCCACCGCGGGTCTGCCGGGTCGGGAAGTTGAAGCCGACGTCGATCCGGGCGAGCGTCTTCGGCGTCTCGGTCCGGCTCAGGTCGCGCGGGATCTTGTTGTGGTACGCCTGCACGAGGTCGTACACGTAGTCGGCGACCGGCTGCGAGACGACCTCGACCTTCGTCGACTCGCGCTGGATCTGCTCGATCAGCGCCGCACCCTCGTCCATGCTGAGCATCGCCACCTCGATCGGGGTGGGGGTCACGAAGTCGATCGAGTAGTCGCGCACCTCGCGCCACGGCCAGTCATTGACCACCAGCAGCAGCTTCGCCCCGGCGGCGGTCGCGGCGGCGGCCTGCTCGGCGTCACCGACATCCAGGCTGTGTCGGACCACGACGGCCTTGCCCCGGGCGTTCAGCTTGGCGTAGTCGCCCGGCGTACCGTTGCCGGCGTAGACCACCGACAGCGTCGAGCGGCCCTTCGGTAGCTGGGTGGTGCCCCGCTGGCGGACCACGTCGTCGAAGTTCACAGTCTTGGTGCCGACGCTCAGCACCGGCTGCTCCTTCCGCCACCGGGCGCCGAGGTAGAAGTCGCCGTGCCGCACGTCCTTGCCTGTGGGTTGCGCCCAGAAGCTGTCGTAGAAGACGCCGCCGGCGATGAACGAGCGCCACCGGCCTGCGCCCTGCGACCGGAAGTAGTCCAGCCGGGTGAAGGTGTCGGCGCTCTGCTGCGGCACCGTCGACTCGACCCGACGGGCGGCCTTGGCGTCCAGCCGGATCGTGGTGTCCTGGCGCAGGTCGATGTCGGGATTGCCGAGCAGCGCCAGGCCGAGCGAGTTCGGCCCGTGGCTGCCGGTGACGTTCAGGAAGCTCATCGCCGAGTAGACGCCCTCAGGCAGGTTGAGCAGCAGTGTGCCGTCCGGGTCGGTCGGGAGGAGTTCGGCTTCGAAGCTGCCCGGCTGGCCCAGCTCGATCACGCCGGGGGCCGGCTTGCCGGCCCGGTCGGTCATCTCAAGCCGAAGCTTGTGGTACGGGGTGAAGGTGCCGACGGAGATCGCGGTCCGGGCCAGCACCGCCCGGTCCGCCCCGGCGGCGACGACCTGACCGGTGTACCGGCTGCCGGCGCTGGACCGGGACGTGTCAGTGGTCAGCGTGGTCGTGGCGGTGCCGTTCGCGGGCACGGTCAGCCGCGCCGCAGACACGCTGAACAGTCCGGCCGGCGCGCTCGGGGCGTCCACCGACAGGGCCAGCGTGATCGGCTGCCCGGTGGTGTTGGTGTACGTCACCGGGTGCGTGACGCGGCCCGCCTTCGCGGTCTCGTAGTGCACGGTGGTGGAGACGGTGCCGGTGGCGATGATCGGCGCGCGGACCGCGGCGGCGACGTCGAGTCGGCCGTTGCCGGCCTGGAAAGCGTCGTAGCGCGGGGTGGCCTTGGTCGTGCTGACCAGCGCGTCCTTGAGTTGCTGGCCGGTCCAGTCCGGGTGCTTCGCGGCGAGCAGGGCAGCGGCGCCAGCGACGTGCGGCGCGGCCATCGAGGTGCCGTCCATGCTCGTGTACCAACCGTCGCCGGGCGAGAACTGCGAGCGGGCGGCGAGCACGCCGACGCCGGGTGCGGTCAGATCGGGCTTGATCGCCTCGTCGCTGATTCGCGGACCGCGGTTGGAGAAGTAGGCGAGGGCGTCGTCGTTGTCGACCGCGCCGACGGTCAGGCCGGCTTCCGCCGCGCCGGGGGCAACCACGCCGGGGCCGCCGTTGCCGGCGGTGGTGACGAAGAGGGCGCCGGTCTCCGCGCTGAGCGCGTTGACCGCCTGGCTCAACGGGTCGGTGCCGTCGCTGGGCTGGCTGGAGCCCAGGCTCATGTTGATGACTGTGGCGTCGGCCTCCCGGGCCGCCCACTCCATGCCAGCGAGGATCCAGGAATCCATCCCGATGCCGTTGTCGCTGAGCACCTTGCCGATGGCGAGCTTGGCACCAGGGGCGACACCCTTCTCCCGGCCATCCGAGGCGACGCCGGTGCCGGCTACGGTGGAGGCGACGTGGGTGCCGTGCCCGATCCGGTCGGTGATCTCGTCGCCGGGGACGAACACGGCGGACGCGCCGATCTGGCCGACCAGATCCGGGTGGGTCGGGTCGACGCCGGTGTCCAGCACGGCGACTCGTACGCCGGTGCCGGTGTCGCCGCTGGCCCAGACGGCGGGGGCGCCGATTTGCGCGGTGGTGTCGGCGAGGTCGGCGTGCACCTTCCCGTCCAACCAGATCTTGGCGATCCCTCCGGCGAAGCGTCCCTGGCCGTCGGTCGTGGTGCTCGCCTTGGCGGTCGGGCCGGTGATCGCGGCCCAGAACTCGTCAGCCTTGTCGCGCTGTTCGCTGAGCGCGGCGCTGGAGATGCTGCTCAGGGTGTGGGTGCGGGTCGCGCCGGTGGGGGCGGCGCTGGTCCGCAGGCCGGCCGCGTCGGCGTACGACACGATAAGCGGTAGCTGGTCCACGTGGGCGTCGTCGTAGCCATCGGCGATCAACTGGGTGACGTTGAACAGCCGCTTGTCAAGCGTCTTCGCCGCCACGTAGGGCAGCACCGACTGGGGGTAGACGTAGAGGTCGTCGCCGGCCTCCATCACCCGCACCGGTGTCGAGGCGCCGTCTGGTCGTCGTACGTCGAGTGTGTTGCCGTTGGCGCTCTGGCGGGTGGTGACCGTGTCACCGGTGATCAGGGTGACCGAGTGGGTGCCCGTGGGAAGGTCGGTCACCCCGGCGGTGCCGGTGCCGGCCGGCGCTGCGGGGGCGGCGGCCAGGGCCGGTGATCCACCGGTCGCCGCGAGGGCCGCGGCGGCAGCGGCAGCGAGCCAGGTCCTGCGGGTACGCGAGAATTTCAACTGAGGTTGTTCCTTGCCTCGTCGTGTGTTCGCTGTGGTGACACCGAACGCGACGGTACGCGCGGAAGATCATCTCTCCTAGATCGTTTGTGTAAAGCGACGGTGATCGTTGGTTGCCGACGGTGAGCGGTACGCTCCTTCGATCGACCCCAAGTTACCGGGAGGTAATCATGTCGGAGGAGCCCCGCGTCGCCATCGTCACCGGAGCCGCACGCGGCATCGGCGCGGCCACCGCCCGACGGCTGGCCGCCGACGGAATGGCCGTCGCCGTGGTCGACATCGAGGAGGCCGCCACCAAGGAGACGGTGGACGCCATCGCCGCTGCCGGTGGCCGGGCGCTCGGTGTGAGCGCAGACGTGTCCGACCGTGACCAGGTCGAGGCGGCGGTGGCCCGGATCGCCGCCGAGCTGGGTGCGCCCACCGTGCTTGTCAACAACGCCGGTGTGCTCCGCGACAACCTGCTGTTCAAGATGACAAACGCCGACTGGGACACGGTGCTGGGCGTGCACCTGCGCGGCGCGTTCCTGTTCAGCCAGGCCGCCCAGAAGCACATGGTGGACCGCAAGTGGGGGCGGATCGTCAACCTGTCCAGCACCTCGGCGCTGGGCAACCGGGGCCAGGCGAACTACGCCGCCGCCAAGGCCGGCCTACAGGGCTTCACCAAGACGCTCGCCATCGAGCTGGGTCCGTTCGGGGTAACCGTGAACGCGGTAGCGCCCGGCTTCATCGTCACCGACATGACCGCGGCCACCGCCGCCCGCATGAAGGTCGACTTCGACGACTTCCAGAAGCACGCCGCCGCCGAGATTCCGGTCCGTCGCCCGGGGCGGCCGGAGGACGTCGCGCACACCATCTCGTTCCTGGCGAGCGAGGGTGCCGGCTTCGTCTCCGGTCAGGTCATCTACGTCGCGGGCGGCCCGCGCGGCTGACCCGTACGCCCGACTCCCGACGAGGGCGCCCTTGCCTGGGGCTGCCCTCGTCGCGGGGTCAGGCGGGTGTGCGGCGGGTGCGCCAGAGCCAGATCAGGCCGAGCACCGGCAGTACCAGGGGGATGTAGCCGTACCCGCTGCCGAACTGCGACCAGACCGTCTCGTCCGGGAAGAGTTCCTTGTCGGCGAGGCTCAGGATGCCGACCGCGACCACCCCGACCAACTCCACCGAGCAGCACGCCAGCGCGACCCGCCGGCCGGTGTGCCCGGCGCGGGCCAACCCCACCGCCGCCACGATGTAGATCAGCGCGGCCACCCCGGAGAGCAGGTACGCCACCGGCGCCTCGTCGAACTTGGTGGCGATCTGCAGCCCGGCCCGACTGGTCGCCGCGATGGCGAAGAGCAGGTAGACCGCGATCAGCAGCCGACCCGGGCCGGAGTTCGTACGCCGGGGGGCCGGCCCTGTCTCAACCACCGAGCACCTCCCAGGTCTGCTGCAACCGGACCACCACCACCGGGGCCACCAGACAGACCGCGCAGACGATCGCCGAGCCCCAGCGGGTCGGCTCCATCCGGGCCAGCACCCAGGCCAGCGGCGGCAGGCACACAAGCGTGACCAGGTAGCCGAAGAAGGCGCCGGGCTCGCCGGGCCGATCCCCGCCGCCGACCGCGACGAGCGCCAGCACGCTCAACACGAGCAACACCACTTCGAGTACGCCCAGACCGACGAACTGCAACCGGTCCGGCGGCCGGTGGCGTACCGCCGCCACCAGCGCCCACACCGCGACGAGCAGCGACAGCACGATCGATGCCGTCGCGAGGATCCCGTCCACCGGCGAGTTGGCCGCCGCTGCGCTGGTCATCGGCCCCATCCGGTCGTTGCCTCGGTCACCGGCACAGCCTACTAACCGTCGTAGTAATCAGGTGACCCCGGCCTCGCCGCACCAGGTCACCGCCGTGCGGCGCGGGATCTGAGCTGCTCCGGTTGGTCGACCCGCCGCCGGTGCCCCCGGTGCGGCGACTAGCGTGGATCACGTCCGTGGCGTTGCTGCGGGGTGGGGAAACAGCGGAGGTACACGTGCTGCGGTTTGGCTTGTTCGGCACCGGTCACTGGGCGATCGAAACCCACGGGAAGGCGCTGCACGCCCACCCGGACGCGGAGTTGGTCGGGGTGTGGGGTCGCAACCCGGAGCGGGCCTCGGCGCTGGCCGAGCGGTACGGGGTGCCCGCCTACGCGGACGTCGACGCCCTGATCGAGCAGTGCGAGGCGGTCGCCGTCGCGCTGCCGCCGGACATCCAGGCTGACATCGCGGTCCGGGCCGCCACCGCCGGCCGGCACCTGCTGCTGGACAAGCCGTTGGCGCTCAGCGTGGCCGACGCCGACCGGGTGGTGTCCGCCGCCGAGGAATCCGGGGTCGCGTCGGTCGTCTTCTTCACCCAGCGGTTCCAGCCGAACGTGACCGCCTTCCTCGCCGCCACCGCCGCCGCCGGGGGTTGGCAGCACGGTCGGACCACCGCGTTCGCCTCGATCTTCCAGGACGGCAGCCCGTACGGCGGCTCGTTGTGGCGTCGGGAGCACGGGGCGCTCTGGGACATCGCCCCGCACGCGCTCTCCATCCTCCTGCCGGTGCTCGGCCGGGTGACGCAGGTGGCGGCGATGGACGGACCGAGTGGGATGGTGCACCTGCTGCTCACCCACGAGGGCGGTGCCACCAGCAGCGCCTCGCTCTCCCTGGACGCCCCGACCGAGTCGATGGCCCGGGAGTTCGTGTTCTACGGCGAGAACGGCATCGAGAACGTCCCGTTCGGCGAGAACGACGCCGCCACGGCGTTCGGCGTCGCCATCGACCAGCTCATCGAGCAGGTGCGGGCCGGCACCCGGGACCACCGCTGCGACGTCCGCTTCGGCCGTGAGGTCGTCGGCATCATCGCCGCCGCCGAAACCGCCCGCACCGAATCCCGCACCATCCCCCTCCCAGCCTGACCCCC
>NZ_JOAN01000038.1 GCF_000718555.1 Micromonospora chokoriensis | reverse complement strand
CCAGCCAGCAAAAACTGACCAGTCCGGGGTATAAATCATAATTGGCACTGGCTTTACAAGCACCCTGTTGAGTTCTCAAAGAACAACCACACACCGACCAGAAGCCCCACCACAGTGGAACCCCAACTCGGGGCTTTTCCGCTCTGTGTCCCCGCCGCTCTCGCGCCGGGCACTTTTACTACGTTACCTCACCGTCTTCGTCGTGTCAAACCGTGTGTCCCGGTCTGTCATGCTTCGTACGGGTCAGCGCCGGCGCACTCACGCAGCAGCGAACCGCTGCGTCAGGTCGTCGGATTCGGCAGGCCGGCCGCTGCGGTGTCCCGCAGTCTCGCCCGGTTCCCTGCCGGTCGTGAACCTTACCCGGTCGGCTTCGCCGCACCAAATCCGCCTCGCGGCCGATCCGGCAAGCCCCGCCCGGACCGCGTCTCGCAGGAGCGAACCCCTGTTTGACCCGGTTGCCACCCCGTCTCGGCGCTCCAGGACTTTCGTCCCGTTTGCCCCGTTCCGCGCTGGCAGAGAGAAAGTTACGCGTTCGCGGGTTTGATCGTCAAATCCGCGGGTAGGGGCGCGCGTCACACTTCCGTTCGCCTGCGGTTTACCCAGCTCAGCGAGGACCCGACCGGCCGCGTAGCCGGCGCTGCCGCCAGCACGAAGGGCTTGCCTGCACGGGGGACCGGTCAGGACTACTGCTGACGGCGGGCGGCGAGCCAGGCTCGGATGCCGAGGACGCCGGCGGTGGTCCCGATCGCCAGGGATGCGGCAATCAGCAGCGCATGCACCCAGAGAAAGCTGGTGGCGGGACCGTCCGCCACCGTGCCGGACGCCCAGGACCGCGGGTCCTGCCAGATGGCCACCGCGAACCTCGGCCAGATCACCCAGGTCCAGACGCCGACTCCGACCAGGAACACGGCCCACCCTCGCGACAGCACCATGGCAGCCGAGTATGCCAGCGCGCCTGTTCACCAGGCCGGCCACGGACGCGAGCCCTGTCGTCACTCCCGCACCCGAGGTGTTTCCAGCGGCAGCGGGGTGTGCACTGCGAAGGAGGACAGCGCAGGACCGTCCCCCCTGAAGGTGTCCCATGCAACCCTCGGTCTTCAACCCCTGGGCCTGGCGTGACCCGTCCGCCCCTGGCTGGCGGGCACACGCACTCCACTCCCTCGGTCACCCTCCGGACGGCCAGGAGGGTGGTCACGACGGCCCGGACGCGCCCGGCAGCGTCGACGACCTGGAGTACCGGGAACGCATCGGCAACTACTACGCCGACAGCTATGCCCCGCCGCAGGTAATGTGAGGCCGTGGTCCGGACGGGCAACTGCGCATCGGAGACGGTCGACCTGGTCGACGGCCTCCCCCTCGGTGCCGTGCCCGAGATCCCGACCCGCTCCGGCGATGGCCGTGAGCAACTTCTGAACGTCCTCCGTGCCGGTGGTCTGCGGTTCCGCGCCGGCGCGCGATGGCGGACGGCTCGCTGAGCCGATCCCGCTGACCGACAGGGCTGAACCAGCCCCTGTCGGCGCGCGCCCATGCGTGACCCACCAACGGAACGAGAGGCACCACCATGTCCGTCGCACGAATGCTCACCGGCGACCGGCCCACCGGCCGCCTGCACCTCGGCCACTACGTCGGCAGCATCGTCAACCGGGTACGGCTGCACCGGCGCTACGAGAGCTTCTTCATCATCGCCGACCTGCACATGCTCACCACTCGCAACCGGCGGGAGGACATCGACCAGGTCTCCGGCAACGCCCGCGAGATGGTGACCGACATCCTCGCCGCCGGGGTCGAGCCGGACGGGGCCACTTTCTACCTCCAGTCGGCCATCCCGGAGGTCGGCGACCTCAACACCCTCCTACAGAACCTGGTGACTGTCCCCCGGCTGGAACGGGTGCCCTCGCTCAAGGACATGGCCCGCGACGCCGGCAAGGAGGAGATGCCGTACGGGCTGTTGGGTTACCCGGTGCTGCAGGCCGCGGACATCCTCTGCGTCAAGGGAGAGGTGGTCCCGGTCGGCCGGGACAACGCCGCACACGTCGAGGTGACCAGGGAGATCGCCCGACGGTTCAATCACCTGTACGGCCCCGTCTTCCCGGTGCCCGAGCTGATCCCGGCGGACACGCCGAGCCTGGTGGGCACCGACGGCGCCGCCAAGATGAGCAAGAGCCGGGGCAACACGATCGCTCTCTCCGACGACGCGGCGACGGTGCGTCGCAAGGTGCTCGGCATGTACACCGACCCGAACCGGGTGCGGGCCGACGTGCCGGGCACGGTGGAGGGCAACCCGGTCTTCGCGTACCACGAGGTTTTCAATCCCGACCGTGACGAGGTGGCCGACCTGGCCCAGCGCTACCGGGCCGGGCGGGTGGGCGACGTGGAGGTCAAGGAACGGCTGGTCGTCGCGCTGGAGGGGTTCCTGGCGCCGATCCGGCAACGCCGGGCCGAGATCGAAGCCGACCGGGGTCTGGTCGACCGACTGATCGTCGAGGGCACGGAACGGACCCGCCAGGAGGTACGCCAGACCTTGGTCGAGGTACGCCGGGCGATGGGGCTGACCGGGGCGTACCAGCAGGTGCGGCGGCGGGCTGAGCGGAGTCGACGCCGGACGGACGCCTCGACCTGAGCGCCGAGCGGGTGCCGCCGACCGACATGGCGCAGAATGCGAGGGTGAGGAGGGTATCTGACATTCGTCCGGTGCCGGTGGGAGTGACGCACCGGACCACGATGTTCGAGATCTTCTTCGACCTGGTCTTCGTCTTCGCACTCACCCGCGTCATCACGTTCATGGCGGGATCGCCGACGGCGCTCACCCTGGCCCAGGGGTTGCTCCTCCTCCTGCTGCTGCTCTACTCCTGGGGCCCGTACACCTGGGTGGGAAACCTGGTCCGCCCGGATGTCGGCCTGGTCCGCGCGGCCACCCTGGTCGCGATGGCGGCGATCTTCGTGGCCGCGCTGGTCCTGCCGGACGCGTGGAAACAGAGCCCGGAGCTGTTCGACGCGCCGCTCACCCTCGCCCTGGCGTACGTGGTCGGCCGGGCCGTGCAGCTCGTGATCCTGTTCTGGGTGAGCGCGACGAACCCACCGCTGCGCTCGACGCTGCGGTTCTTCCGCGTGCCGGTGATCCTGGCGTGGCTCCCGCTGATCGGCGGCGCGCTGCTCGGCGGCGCGGCCCAGACGGTGCTCTGGACGGTCGCGCTGCTGGTGGATATCGGCGGCGCGCGGATCGCGTCCGCCTTCCGGCCGTGGCAGGTGCGCAGCCTGGACCACTTCACCGAGCGCTTCGGCCTGGTGCTCATCATCGCGCTGGGTGAGTCGCTGATCTCCGCCGGCGCGGGACCGCGGACGATGGCACCGGTCGGTGCGGCCGTTCTGGCCGCGCTGCTCGGCCTCACCACTACGGTCTGCCTGTGGTGGCTCTACTTCGACCGGCTCGCCCCCGCCGCGCGGGAGGCCGTCAGTAACGTGCCGGATGAGCGACGGGCGAGTGTGGCCGGCGACGCGTACGGCATCGGGCACTCCCCGCTGATCATCGGGGCCATCTACGTCGCGCTCGGCATCGAGGAGGTGATCGCCCGGCTCACCGAGGAGTCGGCGCACCCCGACCGGCTGGGCTGGGAGGCCGCGACCGCGCTCTACGGCGGGACGGCCCTCTACCTGCTCAGCAGGTTGGTCTTCCGCCGACTGACCGTCCGCGTGGTGTGCCCGGCGCAGGTAGTCGCCGCGCTGCTGCCGCTGGCCCTGCTGCCGATCGGCCGGTCGCTGCCCCCGTTGGCGGCGCTCACCCTGCTGACCGTCTTCTTGGTCGCGGTGACCTGGTTCGAGCGACGGATCGAACCTCCCGATCCCACCCAGCCCCGGCCCGGCTATCGAGCCGGAAAGACCTGACGCCGCCGTGTCGATATCCGCAGGCCTCGTTCGTCGTCATGCTGTACGGCGACCACGCCGCACCGAGAGGAGCCGAAACGTGAAGTACATGCTGCTGTTCATGAGCCCCACGACCGACGGGGAAGCCTTCGACAACGGGTGCACCTTCGAGGACTGGATCCGCTACGACCGGGAGATGAAGGACGCGGGCATCTGGGTCTCGGGGCATCCGCTACAGGACCTGACCACCTGTACGACCGTGCAGGTGGGCCCCAGCGGCGAGCGCACGATCACCGACGGGCCGTTCGCCGAGACCCGTGAACTGCTCGGCGGGTACGACATCATCGACGTGCCGGACCTCGACGCCGCGCTGGAGTGGGCGGCCCGCAGTCCCGGCGCCACCGGCGGCGGGTCGGTCCAGGTCCGCCCGATCGCCGAGATCGAGGCGCCGGTCTGATCGTGTCAGGTGCGGGGGCAGCCGTCGGGGCGTCGGTGGAGGCGGTGTTCCGGGAGGAACGCGGCCGATTGCTCGCCGCGCTCGTGCATCGCTTCGGCGATCTCGACCTGGCCGAGGAGGTCGCCTCCGAGGCCATCGAGGCGGCGCTGACGCATTGGCCGACCGACGGCGTCCCGAGCCGACCGGGCGCCTGGCTGCTCACCACGGCTCGGCGTCGAGCCGTGGACCGGTTGCGCCGCGACCGGGTGCTGGCGACCCGGCTCGCCGTACTTCAGGCGGAGGCCGAGCGGGCCGACCCGGCCCCACCCGCCGACGCGGACCGCGACCTACCCGACGACCGGCTCGCGCTCTTCTTCACCTGCGCGCACCCGGCCCTGGCCGCGCAGGATCGCGGTGCGCTCACCCTGCGGTTCCTGGCCGGGCTCACCACCACCGAGGTCGCGCGGGCCTTCCTGGTGCCGCCCGCCACCATGGCCCAGCGGCTCGTCCGGGCCAAACGGAAGATCCGCGACGCCCGGATTCCGTTCCGGGTGCCGGGC
The DNA here is from genome assembly GCF_000718555.1 of Micromonospora chokoriensis. Classification (GTDB taxonomy): domain Bacteria; phylum Actinomycetota; class Actinomycetes; order Mycobacteriales; family Micromonosporaceae; genus Micromonospora; species Micromonospora chokoriensis_B. Next base: position 11,372 of record NZ_JOAN01000038.1, on the reverse strand, counting down.
GTCGACGAGTTGCCTGATCGCCTGCCCACGGTGCTCCAGGCCGTCTACTCGGTCTTCACCGAGGGCTACGCCGCCAGCACCGGCCCGGATCTCCAACGGATCGACCTGGCCGAGGAGGCCATCCGGCTGGGCCGGATCCTGCGCCGGCTGCTGCCGGCCGAGCGGGAGGTCGCCGGGTTGCTCGGCCTGATGCTGCTCGTCCACGCCCGACGCGCCGCGCGTACCGGACCGGACGGCACCATGATCCTTCTCGACGACCAGGATCGGGGACGCTGGGACCGCCCCATGATCGAGGAGGGGTGCGGCCTGGTGGTGGTCGCGCTGACCGGCCGAGCGCCCGGGCCGTACGGCGTGCAGGCCGCCATCGCCGCGCTGCACGACGAGGCCGCCGATGTGGCCAGCACCGACTGGCCGCAGGTGGTGGCGCTCTACGACGTGCTGCTCGGCCTGGTGCCCTCACCGATCGTCGCGCTCAACCGGGCCGCCGCAGTGGCCATGCGGGACGGGCCGGAGGCGGGGCTCGCCCTGCTCGACGGGTTGGCCGATGAGCCCCTCCTGCGCGGCCACCACCCCTATCCGGCGACCCGGGCCGACCTGCTGCGCCGGCTCGGCCGGCACGACGAGGCCGCGGCGGCGTACCGCACCGCGTTGACGCTTGTCGGCACCGAACCGGAGCGCGCGTACCTGCTCAGACAGTTGCAATCCGTTTCGACCGAGTGAGCTGTACCCTTCCCGGGTGAGTCTGCCTCTGCCTCCCGGCCAGTTCGCCGCGTACCTGTTCGACTGCGACGGCACCATCGTCGACTCGATGCCGCTGCACTACCTGGCCTGGCAGCGAGCCCTTCAGGAGTGGGGCTGCGAGTTCCCGGAGGACCTCTTCTACGCCTGGGGTGGGCGGCCGACCGCCGACATCATCGTCGCCCTGAACGAGCAGCAGGGTCTGGCCATGCCGGTCGCGGCTGTAGTCGAGCGCCGGGAGAGCTACTACCAGGAGTTGCTGCCGCAGCTCGCCGCCGTGCCCGAGGTGCTGGCGCACATCCACGACGCGCACCGGCGGGTTCCGTTCGCCGTGGTCTCCGGCAGCACCCGCGCGTCGGTCACCGCCTCCCTGGACGCGCTCGGCCTACTGGACCGGTTCGACGTGCTGGTCTGCGCCGACGACTACACCCGGGCCAAGCCCGACCCGGAGGCGTTCCTGCTCGCGGCGCAGCACCTCGGCGTAGCACCGGAGTCCTGCCTGGTCTTCGAGGACACCGACCTGGGCATCCAGGCCGCGACGGCGGCCGGCATGGCATCGGTACGCGTGCCGCAGCAGCGCACGGCCTGAGGCCTCAGGCCACCGTCAGCAGCAGCTTGCCGGCGTAGGACGTCTGTAGGCGCTTGTGCGCCTCCCGCACCTTGCCCAGCGGGAACGTCTCGGCGACATGCACCACGAACGGCCCCGCCTCGATGAGTTCGTTGAGGCGCTGCAACTGTCGAGGGTTCGATTCGCCGTCGTACGCGCGGACCACGACGCCGGGCCGCTCCTGCGGTTCTGGCTGCACCCCGTGGGCGAACGCGACCACCCCGCCGTCGACGAGCGCCTCGGTGAGCCGGTCCAGGGTCTCGCCAGCGGCCATCGCCAGGATGGCGTCCACCCCGGCCGGTGCCGCCTCCCGGACCTGGGCGAGCACATCGGTGATGTCGCCGTGGCCGTCGAGGGACACGTCGGCGCCGAGCCGGGTAACCAGCGCGACGCCGTCCGCCCCGGAGGCCACGGCGATCACATTCAGCCCCTGCCGCTTGGCCAGCTGCACGGCCAGGTGGCCCTGACCGCCGCTCGCACCGAAGATCAGCAGCCAGGCGCCGGTCGACAGGCCGAGGGTGTCGAGCCCGGCCAGCGCGGTCAGCGCGTCGGTGGGCATGGCACCGGCGTGCTCGGCGGGCACACCGTCGGGGACCTTCGCCGCGTACTTCGCGTCGACCACCGCGTACTCGGCGTAGAAACCGCCCTTTGGCCGGGTGGCGGCGGAGACGTAGACCAGGTCGCCCACGGCGAGGTTGGTCACCTTGCTGCCGGCCGCGATGACGGTGCCGGCACCGTCGGAGCCGGGCACGATCGGGAAGGTCGAGCCCTCCGGCACCAGCACACCCTGCCGCTCGTACGCGTCCCACACCCCGACGCCGGCGCTCAAGACCTTGATCAGCACCTCGTTGTCGGCGACCTCCGGGACCGGCAGCTTCCGCAGGGTGATCACCTCCGGCCCGCCGAACTCGTCGAAGGCCGCAGCCTGCATCCGCTCCGGCACGTCCCCGTCAACCATGTGGATTCCCTCTCCGTGCCGGCGTCACCGTCGCAGCATGCCGCCTCGGGAACGGGCGTGGCGCAGGGCTGAACCTCGTTCACCCACAAGGACGAACGCCCCCGCGCGGCGTGCCTCACCGGGCGTAGCCGGGGCGGGCACGGGAATGTCCACGCACTCCAGGCAACGGGAAGGGACATCGTGCACGCTCCGTCGACACGGGCCACGGCCTGGCTCCTGGTGGCACTGGCCGCGGCCTCCGGCTGCGTCGACGTGATCTGTCTGACCAGGCTCAACGGCTACTTCGCCAGCGTGGTCACCGGCAACCTGGTGCACTTCGGCCACGCGCTCGCCACGGCGGACACCCGCTCGCTCGCGGGGGCGGTGGTGGCGGTTGGTGGTTACGCGGTGGGGGTGGCCGCTGCCACGGTGCCGTTGCGCCACGCCCCACCGGGCTGGAACCGCCGTACCGCGGTGGTGACGTCGGCCGAGGCGGTGCTGCTGCTCGGGTTCACGGTGGGCTGGCTGGCCTGTTCGGCACGTCCCGGGTATGGCTTCGGGCTCGTGCTGCTGGCGATGGCCGCCGTGTCGAGTGGCATCCAGAGCGTGATCACCGTCGGTGCCGGCGTACGAGGCGCGTCCACCACCTACCTGACCGGCTCGCTGACCGAGCTGGTTCGGCGTCGCGTCGTCGACCCGCACCGGTTCGCCGACCTGGGTGGCGTGGGCCGGCTGGCGGGGCTGGTGCTCGGCGCCGTACTGGGCACGGTGGTGCTGCGCGCGGCCCCGATCTGGGCATCCGTGCCGGCGGTGGTGCTGGTGATCGCCGTGATCGTTTTCGCGGTCGAGCTGAGTCACCGCGCGACAGCCGACCAAGCGTCCAGCGGGGGGTGATAGCGCACTATATGCGGCATTAGGTGGTCTTTTAACACCTACGCTGGCGGCATCGATCTGACGAGAGGTGGCTCGGATGAACGGGGCTGAAGCACTCATGCGGACGCTGGCGGACGGCGGCTTGGAGGTCGTCTTCGCCAATGCGGGCACCACGGAGATGCACATGGTCGGAGCGATAGACGGCCTACCGCAACTTCGCGGGGTGCTGACTCTCTTCGAGGGCGTGGCCACCGGCGCGGCCGACGGTTACGCCCGCATCGCCGGCAAACCCGCCGCGACGATGCTGCACCTGGGAGCGGGCTTCGCGTACGGGCTGACGAACCTGCACAACAGCCGTCGCGCCAACTCGCCGGTGGTCAGCATCGTGGGCGACCACCCGACCTACCACAACGTCTACGACTCGCCCCTGACCTCGGAGATCGCCCTGCTCGGCAGTTGGCTGCGTGGCTCGGTCCGCCGCCCCGAGAACGCCGCGGGCACCGGGACCGACGCCGCCGCCACCCTGGCCGCAGCGGTGGAACCACCCGGGCAGGTCGCCACCGTGATCGTGCCGGCGGACGCCTCGTGGAACGACGGCGGAGTGGTCGGCACGCCGGCCGCCCTCAAGCCGCCGCAGCCGGTGACCAAGGAGGTGATCGCGCAAATCGCGGACGTGCTGCGCAGCGGTGAACCGGTGGCCCTGGTCATCGGCGGTCCGGCGGTCCGCGAGGCGGGCCTCTGCGCGGCGAGCCGCATCGGTGCCGCCACCGGCGCACGGGTGTTGCAGGAGCTCTACTCCAACCGGCTTGAGCACGGCGCCGGCCTGCCCAGCTTCCCTCGGCTGAGCTTCTTCCCCGACCAGACGGTCAAGCAGTTGGCCGGGGTGAAGCACGTGATCACCGCCGGCGCCAAGGAGCCCGTCGCGTTCTTCGCCTACCCCGGCCTGCCGAGCTGCCTCGTCCCGGAGGGTGCCCAGTCGCACGCGCTCGCCGAGGCCGGTCAGGATGCCGTCGCCGCGCTCGTGCAGCTCGCCGACCTGCTAGCGCCGGACACTGCCCCCGAGGTCACCAAGCCGCAACGGCCGGCGATGCCGAGCGGGCCGCTCACCCTCAAGAGCTGGACCGAGGTCATCGGCGCGCTGCTGCCCGAACGGGCGATCGTCATCGACGAGACCGTCAGCTCCGGCACCGCCCTGGCCGCGGCGACCGAGGGCGCTCCCCGGCACGACGTGCTCATGCAGTGCGGTGGCGCGATGGGCGACGGTCTGCCCCTGGCCGTCGGAGCCGCCATCGCCGCCCCCGACCGGCCGGTGGTGGCCCTGGAGGCCGACGGGTGCGCCATGTACACCCTCACCGCGCTCTGGACCCAGGCCCGCGAGAAGCTGAACATCACAAACGTGATCCTCAACAACCACGCGTACGGGATCCTGCGCGCGGAGTGGGGTTACTTCACTCTCCCCCCGGGCCCGGCCAAGGCCGACGACATCCCGCTGTTCGACCTGGCCAACCCGGCGATCGACTACGTGAAGCTGGCGGAGGGTTTCGGCATGCCCGCCAGCCGTGCCACGACCGCCGAGGAACTCGCCGAGCAGTTCTCCCGGGCCATCGCCGAACCGGGACCACACCTCATCCAGGCGGTGATCCCGTCGGCCGTCTAAGTGCTCAGGAGGTCTGCTGCTCCGGACCGCGGAGCGCCTGCTCGACAGCGTCACGTACGCGGGCGTCCTCGCGTGCCTTGCGCTGCGCCTTGTTGCGGCGTCGGTAGAGCAACGCCCCGACGAGCGCGGCGATCAGCACGACGAGCACCAGCGCCAGCATCCACGGCAGGGCCCAGCCGTGCGCGGTGACCTTGACCGGCTTGAGCGGCGTGGTGGAGCCGGAGGCGTCGGTGAGCAGGGGCGTCAGGGTCGCAGTCGCGGCCAGTGAGATGGTGGGCGCCACACCGTGGACGGGCACGGTCACGTCCCAGCTCTCGCCGGGGAGCAGCTCCGGCGGCGCGGCGATGTCCTTCGCCCGGACTCGCAGTACGCCGAACGGCCCCGAGACCGATACCGCCTGCTGCCCGGAGAGGGCGGCGTTGCCAACGTTGTGGATCTTGTAGGTGATGGTGGCGTCACCCTTGCTGAACGGGTTGGTCGGCCCGGCGTACTTCACATGGAGGTTCTCGATCGCGAGGTTGGGCTTCAGCTCGCCACCCACCCGCAACTTGATCCGGATACCGAGACGCCGGTCGACGTTGATCCCCTCGGCCTGGTCGGACTGGGTCAGCGTGGTGAGGATGCCACCGACGTAGTCCCCGGGCGTGGCGTTCTCCGGGACGCTGACCTTGAACGGGACCTGAGCGGTCTTTCCGGGCTGGATCACGACGCTGCCGGCGTTCGCCTTCACCCAGGCGCCGATCGCGACGGACTTCTTGTCCTTGGTGAGCAGGTCGAGCTGGCCGGCGTCGGTGGTGAAGCCGTCGGCGGCGTACACGGCGAGGGTCAGCGGCGCCGGACCGCGGTTGGCCACGACCATGGCGTCATCGACGGCACCACCGGGGTTGACGTCGTAGCTGAAGCTGGACCGGGCCTCGCCGTAACCGTTGGAGGCCGTCCGGACCGTCCAGGCGACGTTGCCGTCCGCGGCCTGGGCGGGACCAGCGCCGACACCGCCGGCCGCGACGACGGCGAGCAGGGACAGTGCGGTCGTACGGAGGAGTGCGGCGGGCGTGGTCTTCCAGCGCGTTACGGACGGGTACATACCGGTTCCTTGAGGTGATCTTGGACGGATTGCAAATGGGTGGCGGGGTAGGCCCCCGAAGGTGCCTACCCCGCCCGATGGAACTGTTCGATCAGCTGCTCAGCGCGGTGATCGTGAGCGTGGTGCGGTAGTCACCCTTCGCGATGCTGTCCGGGATCTTCAGATCCAGGTCGGCACCGAGCCGGGCGCCGCCCCGCGCGTGACCCTGCGCGGCCGCGGCGAGGGCGCTGGAGACCGAGAGGCCCTTGCCCTGGTCGTCGAGGGACGACAGGACCGGAGCACCGGCCTCGGCACCCGCGCCACCGTCGAGCACGTACGGGTTCCAGCCCAGGTAGGAGCCGGAGAACTTCTTGTCGGCGTCCTGGAAGTCGCCGACGTTGGCCGAGATCGACCACGGGGTGAGCGAGCGGCGGCTGTCCGACACGAGGATCGGGTTGATCTTGCCGGTCGCCTCGAAGTAGGTGCCGTTGCGCTCCTGAGCGGTGCCCAGGTTGACGAGACCGTTGTAGCCGTCGATCGTCCAGCCGAACTCACCCGGAGCCGGGTTCGGCACGTTGACCTGGATGGCCTGGCCGTCAGCGTGGTACGGGTGGATCGTGGTGTTGTCGACGATGGAGCCGACCGGCTGGCCATCGGCGGTGTTGGTGCAGGACAGGCCCTTCTCGACCGCCGCGTTCGGCGCCGCGCAGGTGCCGCTGCGGATGTTCTGGAGCACCAGCTTGTCGGCCTTGACCTGCACCTTGACGTAGCTGCGCACGTGCTCCTGGTTCTGCACCGAGTTGAACCAGTAGTTGTTCGGGTTCAGCGGGTCCGGGCCGAGGCCCTCGACACCGGTGCCGGTGTTGTCCGGCTTCTTGATGTCGTAGTACTTCGAGCCAGAGGCCGAGTTGGCCGTCACGTAGATGACGCCACCCGGGCCGGGGAACACGTCGGCAGCGCCCGGCTTCTCAGCCGGGTTCTCCTTCTGGCCGTTCTTGATCGAGTAGCTGCGGGTGTAGACGTGGTCGTGACCCTGCAGCACCATGTCGATGCCGAGGTCGGAGAACGCCGTCGTGAAGTCCTTGCGGCGGTTCTTGTTGTCCGCGTCGGTGGCGTGGCTCGCCGCCGAGTAGATGGAGTGGTGGTAAACCAGCACCTTCCACTTGGCCTCGTTGCCGTGCTTCTTGACGATGTCGGTGACGTAGGCGACGTGCGCCGCGTCGCCACCGGCGGAGCCGTCAGCGGGGTTGACGTAGCTGTTGCTGTTCAGGTCGATGAACAGCACGTCCTTGTAGATGTACCAGTAGTCGCCGCCGGAGCGGGTCGCCTGGTCACCGGTGTAGTACTGGGCTGAGCGGTCCGTGTTCGGGGTGAAGTGGTGCTGCTCCCAGGACTTGCCGCCGACATCGTGGTTACCGATGGTGGCCGCGGTGGGGTACTGGCGCAGCTGCTCCGGGGAGAGGTACGCGTTCCACTGGTCCTCGTTGTTCGCGGACTCGACGTGGTCACCGGCGGACACCAGCATCTCGGTGTCCGGGTTCGCCGTGGTGGCGACCTTCAGCGTCTCGGCCCAACCGGCCTGGTCCTTCGCGACGTCGCCGGAGGAACCGATCTGCGGGTCACCGAAGAACAAGAAGTTGTAGTCGCCCTCGAAGTCCTGCGTCTTGAAGGCGTACGCCGGGGACCAGCTGCCCTCGGCGCCGACCCGGTACGAGTACGCCGTGTTCTCGCGCAGGTTGCTGATCGTGGCGTGCCGGTTGAAGCCGGTGGTGGAGGTGTTCGCCGCGCCAACAGCGTCGAAGCTGAGGGCGCTGGCCGGGAACTCTCCGTTGACGATCTCAGCCGTCGGCGCGAGCTGGATCTTCTGCGCGGTGTCGGCGGACGAGTACCAGGTCACGATGCGCTGGGTCTCGTTGGCGCCGACGCCGAGGACCACACCTGTGATCGTGGTGGACTCAGCCGCACTCGCAGAGGCCATCAGGCCACTGCCGAGAGCCGCGCCCATTCCGAGGAACCCGGCTGCGACCCCGGCGACCAGGCGCCGCCGCATGGGCGCGGAGACCCATGTGTTCAATGTCATCGACATTGTTCCCTTTTCAAATAGAGAAATGAATGTGTCTTCACCCGACGCCGGGGAAGCAATTACACGCTTTCGCTGCCTGGTGAACCGATCATGAACGTGATCTTGCGAAAGACTGCACTTCACGAACTACTTAGCCTTACTCATGATCCAGAAATACGCTGCACGAACCAGATCAGCCCCATAATGGACACGCCAGCAGAAACAGCCCCGGTCGCCCAGAGGCCGGCTTTCGGCGCACGGCGGCGCAGCAGGAACAGCAGCGGGAAGACGACAGCGATAATCGTCAACTGAACGACCTCGATGCCGACGTTGAACACCAGCAGCGACCACAGCAGGGTCCACGACCATGCCTCGTCGATACCCAACGCGCCCGCGAAGCCCAGGCCGTGCACGAGGCCGAAGCAGAACACCACCGCGAGGCGGATCCAGCCGGCCCGGTCCAGGCTGAGGTGACCGTGCCCGGCCGCCTCCAGGTCGGTCGCGTGCTCACCACGCCGCCAGATCCCCCACAGATGCCAGCCGGCGACGACGGCGATCGACAACGCGATGATCGGCTCCACGATCGCCCCCGGCACCTCGACCAGGCCAAGCGCGGCGAGCATGAACGTCACCGAGTGCGCCAGGGTGAAGCTGGTGGCCGCGAGCACGATCTCCCGGAGCCGCCGCGATCCGGCGATCAGCGCCAGCAGGAACAGGATGTGGTCGATCCCGCTCAGCAGGTGCTCGGCGCCCAGGAGGAAGAACTCCCCGAAACGCTGGTACCAGGCCTGCCCGGTCGAGAAGGACGGATTGGCGGCGTCGAGCGCCGCACTGCCCGAGCGGGCGTCGATCTCGTAGGTGACGATCGTCTTCGTGCCCTTGACGTAGCCCTCGCCGTCCGGGAAGAGGCCGCTGCGCACCACGTGCTCGCCGACCCGTTCGGGGCAGGTCCAGTCCAGCAGCAGGTTCGCGTGCGGCACGCCGTCGCGCGCACTGATCGTCGCGTCGCCCACCTGCGTCGGCCGGCAGGCCGCGTCCCGGGAACTCACCGAGAACCGGTCGGAGACGTACGTGAGGACCGTCGACGCGTGACTCTTCAACGCGGCGGCCTGGGCGCCGGCGTCGCCCGCTTCGAATGCGGCGGTTCCCGCCTGAAAGAGCGGATCGTCGTGACCCGAATCGGCGGCGGACACGACGAGGAGGTCATATTCGAGCTCCACCGCGGTGCGGATGTGACCCTCATCTCCCGCTTCAATTTTTGCGTACACAGTCGATGAGAAACCGTGCGCGGACGCCGGTTCGGCGCCCAGAAACGGAACCACCGCTGCGGCGAAACCGACAGCGGCGACGATAACGGTACGGCGGACGCGGCCTAACATTCGACTCCCTCGGTTGGCCAGTGCACGCTGCATGTCGTGGGTGAACACCAGCCCGCGCACCGGCAAACCGCCGGAAAACAAAATCGCCGAAGGGCCACCCACCGATTGCCGGGGACCGGAATTGAGATAGGAATACGAAGACGTACGCGCACTTTCCGCCACCACTCGGAGGACGATCACCTTGCGCCCCCCGCTTCGGGCCGTTGCCATGCTGGCCGCGACCGCCGCTCTGGTCACCGCCTGTAGTAGCTCCAGCGATGACTGGTCCGAGCCACATCCGGCGCCCAGCGCCATCGGCACCCTCGGCCCGGGGTTCGTCGACCCCTCCGTGAAGCCCGCCCCGGAGGCGACCATCACGCCGCAGCCCGGCTCCTGGGCCGGCGTCCACCCGCCGAAGGACTACCGGGTCGTCCTGCTGACCAGCGGCGAGGACAACCCGACCAAGGCCCTCGTGACGGCGGTCAAGGAGTGGGCCGACGACGAGCACGTCGACCTCAGGACGATCGCCGTCGGCAAGGCGCACGACCCCGTTCCCAGCATCGCCAAGGCGATGGAGATGGGCCCGGACCTCATCGTCGGCGCGGGCAACGACCTCATCGACGCGCTCGCGCTGGTCACCCCGAACCACCTGGATGAGAACTTCCTCGTGGTGGGCGCGGAGTTGGCCGAGCCCACCCACAACGTCACCGCAGTCGACTGGGACGGCGCGTCGTTCCGTGGTGAAGGGCTCGGTATGTCCTCGACGTACGACCCGAACTCGTTCACCGCGGATCGCTGCGCGGCGGCCATCCGGGCGGGCGTGGCCGCAGTCCTCAACGACCTGACCGGGATCGTGGTCTGGCTCTGACGCCTGCCGGCTCCGCCCGCATGGTGACCGAGGACACGGTGCACTGACTCCGCTGAGATAGTGGAATCAGATGTGTGAGCAGAGAAGGCACCGGCGAGTGACGTGGTGAGATCCACTCTTTCGACAAGTCTCTCCAGCACCGGCACGACCCCCAGAGCCGACGACGCAACTCGGGTGCCGACCGCCCATCGGCAGCGCTGGGCGGTGGAGACGATGGCTGTCGCGCCCAACGACCAGGTGTTGGAGATCGGGTGTGGTCGGGGAGCGGCCGTCTCGCTGGTCGCCGCCCGACTCACGACCGGCCGAATCGTCGCCATCGACCGTGCCGCGTCGATGGTGCGGCTCGCGACCCAACGGAACCTGAGCCACATCAGCGCCGGCCGAGCCGAGATCCGGCGTGCCGGGTTCGAGTCGGCCACCCTCCCGGCTGACCACTTCACCAAGATCTTCGCAGTGAACGTCAGCCTCTTCTGGTTGGGCGACGCAGCGCAGCAGGTCGCTCGGGTGCGACGCCTGCTGGCACCCGGAGGCCAGCTCTACGTGTTCGGTGAGCGACCCACCGCGGCGCACGCCACCGCGAACCTCACCACCACCGAGCTGCTGCTCGAAACCCACGGGTTCGCCACGACCACCTCGAGCACCACTCGTGGGCAGGGTCAGGTGCTCACCTGCGTCACCGGCACGCCTGTCGAATGAGTCAGGGCTGATCACGGCACCAACATGAGCCGGGCGGGCTCGGCGTAACGCCGAGCCCGCCCGTCACGTGCGGGTCAAGCTTGAGCAGCGGGTCAGCGCTGCAGGGTCAGCAGACCCGGCCGGTACGGCAGGAGGCCGTAGTCGACGCCGTCAGAGCTGGGGGAACGACCCTGGTAGAGCAGTTGCAGGTTGCAGGCGTCGACGGTCATGGTCTGGTCGGCGTTGGTGCGCAGCAGCTCACCGTGGCTGATGTCGTTGGTCCAGGTGGCACCGCTGTTGACCTTGCCGGCGAACGGGTTGCTCTGGGTCGCGGCCTGCGGCGTCCACGTACCACCCAGGCTGGTGGCCGTGAACGAGCGGAAGTAGCGGCCCGTGGAGCCGATCGCCTCGACGATCATGAGGTACTTGTTCAGACCCTGCAGCTTGTAGACCTGCACGGCCTCGAACAGGTTGTTCGTCGTGTCGCTCATGATCGTCGTGTAGTTCGACCCGAAGCTGCCCGGGAAGTTCCCG
>NZ_JOAN01000037.1 GCF_000718555.1 Micromonospora chokoriensis | reverse complement strand
CCTGGGCACCTCGCTGGCCGGTGACTACCAGGCGAATCTGCAGCGGTTCGCTGATCTCGGTGTGGATGTGCAGATCACCGAGCTGGACGTGATGACCGGCGGCAACCAGGCCAACATCTTCGGGTCTGTCACCCGAGCCTGCATGAACGTCTCCCGCTGCACCGGCATCACGGTGTGGGGGGTGCGTGACTGCGACTCGTGGCGCGGGTCCGACAACGCCCTGCTGTTCGACTGCAACGGCAACAAGAAGGCCGCGTACACGAACGTCCTGAACGCCCTCAACGCTGGCCCCGGCATCCCGACGACGCCGCCGCCGACGGACCCGCCGCCGACGACGCCGCCGCCCACCGACCCGCCGCCGACCACCCCGCCGCCCACCACTGGCGGTTGCTCGGCGTCGGTGTCGCTGAACTCGTGGAACGGCGGATTCGTGGCCACCGTGAAGGTGACCGCCGGCTCTGCCGGTACGAGCGGATGGAACGTCAGCGTCACCCTTGCAAGTGGTGCGAGCGTCACCAACACCTGGAGCGCGACGGCCAGTGGTTCCAGCGGCACCGTGCGCTTCACCAACGTGGACTACAACGGCCGCCTCGGCGCGGGCCAGGTCACCGAGTTCGGTTTCCAGGGCACCGGCAGCGGCGCGGGCATGACGCCCACCTGCACCGCCTCCTGAGCATGACCGACTGACCGCACACACCGGCCGGTGTGGGGGACCGATCCTGGTCCGCCACACCGGCCGGCGTCGTGTCGCGACCGAACGGGTCGATCAGGAGTACGGAAGCCGCAGCACCGACTGGTTGCCGATGCCCACCGTGCTCGGGTTGTTGCCGATCGCCGACCAGACCTCCACCCGCACCGTGCCGTTGCTCAGCGCACCCAAGGTGCCGGTGGCCGAGGAGAGACCGGCGTTCTGGGTGTAGTGCTCGTAGCCGGGCACCGGGTCGGTGGCGAAGTAGCGCAGCGTCTCCACCCGTTCCCAACTGCCGTTGCCGGTGAGGTCGTAGGAGACCCGCACCTGCACGCCGTTGCCGACCGCCGTCCCGGCGTCCACGAACAGGTCGAAGGCGGTCTGACCGCCCGAGTAGGCGAGGTTGAGGCCGGTCGCCGTGAAGACCTGCGCGTTGGTGGGCGTACCGTCGTGGTTTCCGTTGGCCGCCGCGACCGTTGTCGTGGCCGCGCTGCCGGAGGCGCCCAACCCACCCCCGGGCAGTAGGTAGCGGGTCGGACCGCCGGTGGACGGCGGCGGGGTGGTCGTCGGCGGGGTGGTCGTCGGCGGGGGGTCCGTCGGCGTCGTCGGCGGGACGCCGCCGGCCGCGTTACCCCCACTCCAGGTGTACGCCCCGGTGGTGGCCGTCTTGCCGGCGCCCACGGTGAGCGTCGTGCCGTTGGAGAACGTCACAGTGATCGGCGTCGCCGTCGGATTCGATGCCACGTAGGTGCGGGCCCCGTTGCGGGAGAAGACCGCCGACAGCGGGTGGTTGCCGGTCACCGTCGTGTCGACGGTGCCAAGAGCCGCGAGGTTGCGGATCCAGTGGAAGGTGTGTGCCCGGCTCTCACCCTCCTCCGGGGTGTAGCCGGGGTTCGCGCGCAGGTTCGCCAACGCCGCGTCGGCGTCACCGAGGGCCTGGAACTGCCAGAGGATGTCCTGCCACACCGTCGGTGGCCCGCCGTTGTTGCGGACGAGTTCGGCGTAGTTGGTCCGCACGTACGCCGGGTTGTTGCCCAGGTAGAGGTGTCCGCCGGTGACCGGGAGCAGGTTGATGCCCTGGATCATCTCCGGCTCGCCGCTGAACCAGGTGGCGTACGCGCCGCCGTCACCCCAGACCATGCCGACCGTCGAGTGCCCGAACGCGCTGGGGAAGTTCTGGTCGCTGACGTCGAACCAGTACTCCTGGATGGCCGCGGCCTGGGTGGTGTAGAGGAAGACACCCGCGTCGCGGACGGCGGTGTCACCTGTCGCCTGCCCCCACTGGATCAGGGCGCTGGCGAAGTTCATCCCCTCCGACGAGGACTCCTGGTTGTTGCCGGAGCCGAAGGAGCCGTGCCCGGACGCCCAGTCGTGGCCGGCGTAGATGTCGAAGTCGCGCAGGTACGGGAAGCGGGTGTCGTCGCGGCGGTAGTTGTTGGCGTCGCGGATGAGCAGGTCCACCATCCCGCCGTAGCGGCTGGTGGCCGCCCAGGTCGGGTCGAACTTCGCCAGCGTCGCGGCGGCGGCGATGAAGTAGCCGTAGTGGAAGTGGTGGTCGTTGAGCTCCTGGTCAGACCCGTACGACGCCGGGTAGCCGATCAGGGTGCCCCAGTTGTTGTCGTAGTAGAAGACCCGGCTGGTCTTGCCGCTGGACGCGGTGAACCAGTCGGTGAGCGTGCTGCGGATCGCGTTCAGCGCGCTGTCACGCGTCGTGACGTCGTTGACCTGGTCGGCGATCTCGGCGATCCGCGCGGCCCGGCCGAGCCCTTTGCCGGTCCAGTAGGTGTCGTTGCCGCGCTGGTCCATCGGGTTGGCGCGGGCGGCGGTCAGGTGCCCGGTGAGCGTCGACAGGTCGCTGCCGCTGCCGTCGCCGACGGCCGGCAGCTCCGGCAGGATGCCCTGGAACTTCATGGCGGTGCGGAACTGGTTGACGCCGGTGAGCACCTTCATCCGGCCGCGCGCCGATGGGTAGGTCGGCGTGATCGCGGTGGAGCCGCTCAGCGACTTCCACTGGTGCGGGTAGAGGCTGACCACGGTCTGCGTGGCGGTGCCCTCCCGGGCGGTCGTCGTGAACGCGTACGTGGTGGTCAGGCCGCTCGTCGCGGGGTTGTAGGCGTAGGAGACCTGGGTGCCGGTCACGTGGGCGTGCGCGTACTGACCGTAGGTCGCGGCCAGCGCGGCGCGCTCGGTCGCGCTGGACGTCGGTGGCAGCAGGGCGACGGAGAAGTAACCGCGACCGGCCAGGGTGGAGGAGATCCGACCGGACGCGACGGTCCAGTTGGCGCCGCTGGGCGCGTACCCGACGTAGTCGTGGCCGTTGACCCGGAAGCCGATGGTGGCGCCACTGTTGGACCAGACCTCGGGGGTGCCGGCGGTGCTGATCACCGCGTCCCCGCCGGTGCTCTGGAAGTACGCGAAGGGCAGACCGTGGCCGATGGTCGCGCGCAGGGTGCGCGTGCCGTCGCTCCAGTGCGGGCTGACCGTCCAGTCGCTCCAGCCGTCGACCTTGACCTGGGGTGCGCCGAGCCCGGCCACGCCGACCCGGATGTCCTGCACGTACGGGTAGTGGAACTCACCAACACCGGTCGCGGTGCCGCTGATGGCGGGCGTGGAGTTGGCGGAGAAGCCGAGCCCGTCGGTGAAGGTGTCGTACGAGATTGGGTGGGCGTGCAGGGGCTCACTGAAGGAGCAGTCGGTGCGCTTCCACAGCAGCGATGACCACCAGTCGTTGGTGGGTATCGGCCCGGCGGGCGCGTTGGCGGTGGCGAACTGCCGGGGGTTGCTGGACATCGAGCCGCAGCCGCTGGGGAGCGGACCGACCGGGGTGGTGGTGTAGCTGCCGGCACCGACGGGTGCGGCTTCGGCCGCGCGGGTGACGGGGATCGCGAGGCCGCCGACGACCAGGGCCAGCGCGGTGGCGGCGGCCAGGGCCCATCGGCGGTGGGGGACGGGATGTTTCATCGTGCCTCCATCGCGCGCCGGGGTGCGGCCTTGCCGGGTCCGACGCGATGCGTCTGAATTGGGGGGAAGGTCAGGTGAGAGAGCGCTCTCTCAGTTACGGTAGTGGAGTACCGAGATCCCCGTCAATGTGTCCTACCTGTTGCGTGCTGATGTCGCTATTTGCCGGCGTCCGCGCGGTCGCCCAGCAGCGCGTCCGGCGCGCGCATCCGCCACGCGTCGGTCACCAGCTCGGTCAGCCGGTCGAGGTCGACCTCCGTCAGGCGCAACAGCACCAGGGGCAGCCCGTCGTAGCCCGGCGTGGTGAAGAAGACGTCGGGCTCCCCGAGCAGGAGAGCCTGCTTCTCGGCCTCGTCGCCAACGAACAGCACCGCGATGTCGAGCCGGATCACCCGCGGTTTTCCCGGTATCCGCTCCGGATAGGACCAGACGAAGCCCTTGTCGGCCACCCGGAAGTCGAAGCCGTCACTGGGGACCTCCACCGTGTGTGGCAGGGCCAGCGCCACCCGGCGTACGTCATCCGCGTCCGCCACCGAAACCCCTCGCACCGCGCACCATCCGCATGCGCCGAGATTACGCGGTGGACAGCTCGATGGCGCTCGCGCCGACGATGGCCCGGTCGCCGTTCTCCTGAACGTAGCCGACCACGCTGGCGTTGTGCGGATCGAGATCAGGTGGCAGCGCCAACTCGACCTGCCCCCGCTCGGCGTCCAGCCCCACCGACCTGAAGGCGCGTACGACGTTGTCCTGCCGCAGCGTCCGCCCGGCGTTCTCCCCTCGGGCGATCTCGCTGTCCAGGCCCCGTTCCACGATCGCCACCTGCAACACCGCGCGCTCCGGCGGCCGTTCGGTCCGGTAGTCCAGCAGCACCCGACCGGCGCCGCGATCGGCCACCGACAGGGCGAGTGGTGTGGTGGTGGTCGACGCCACGGCGGACATGATCGCGCCGGCTGCCCGTCGACGATCGGAGCCGACGAACTCGACGGTGCCGTTGACGACCATCTGCGGGGTATACAGACGTCCGGAGCCGAACGCCCGGGCGTACGCCTCCTGCCGCGCGGTGTACGAAGCGTCCGCGAACTGGTCGGGCCACCCCAGGTCGTCCCAGTAGTCGACGTGGAACCCCAGGGCGAAGACGTTCTGTCCCCGAGCCCGTGCGTCACGCTCGATCTCGCTCAGCAGCTCCTCCGCCGGTGGGCAGCTGTTGCAGCCCTGGGAGGTGAACATCTCGACGACGGCGAAGCCGCCGTCGGCCGATGGATTCGTCATGGTGGCGTGTTCCCTCCCACGGTGCGCCCGCCTGGCGGCGGTGTGTTTCCCGTTCCGGCCGAGACAATGCGCGTGGGGTCGCGTCCCCTGCCGGCCTCGCGGTCTGCTGACCTGCCGGCCTCGCAGCGGGTGCCGCCGGGTCGGGTGGTTGGATGGTCGGGTGCAGTACACCGTGACAGACGTGCCGGAGCGGGAGCGCTTCGAGGCGCGCGACGAGGCGGGTGCGGTCGCCGGGTTCGTCACCTACCAGCTGACCGGCTCGATCATCGCCTACACCCACACCGAGGTCGACCCGGCGTACGAGGGCAAAGGCGTCGGGTCGATGCTGGCGCGGGCCGTGCTGGACGACGCGCGGAGCAAGCGCCGGACCGTGGTGCCGATCTGCCCGTTCCTCGCCGACTGGCTGGTCAAGCACCCGGAGTACGAGGGCATCGTGGTCCGCTCCACCCGCAAGATCAAATAAGCGGGCGGCGCCGCCGATTCCGCCCACCGCTTCCTCCCCCAAGATCGCGCAACATCCTGGTTGTAGTGGCATCCGCCGCGAACCGATGCCACTACAACCAGGATCGAGCACGATCTTGGGGGAGGTGTGCCGCGCGTCGGCGGATCTTCGGCAGCTACGGCCGAGCCCCCGGCCAGCCGTCGCGATGGACGGCTGCCGGGGGCTCGAATACAGGCGTCAGACCTGGTCGCCGTTGGGCAGCACCGCGGCCATCTCGTCGCCGGCACCGGCGAGCACGCGCGCCTGCTGCGGCCAGCTGGCCAGCCCAGGTGCGGCGCGCAGGCCGGCGGCCCGGATCAGGTCGCGCAGCGCCGGCTCGTCCAAGTCGCCGAGTTGGCCGTACGTGCGTACGCCAGCGTCCTGCAACGCGCTCGCCATCTTCGGCCCGATCCCCTGAATGCGGCGGAAGTCGTCGGCCGGGCCCGTCGGGTCGGCGTCGACGCTGCTGATCGCCGCGTCGGCAGCCGAACGGACCGGAGGGGTCGCGGCGGTGATCGGCCGAACCGGAGGCGTGGCCACCGCCGGCCGCTCCGTCTCCGCGTCGGCGTCGACCGGCTCGGCGGTCACCGGCTCGGCTGCCGACAGGTCGGCGGTCGTTGGCGCCGCTGCCGGCGTCGTGTCCACCGCCGGGGTGTTGGCCTCCGCATCGTCGGCCGGGCCGACGGAGACCGGCGCATCGTCGGCCGGGCCCGCGGCGGCCGGCACATCGTCGGCCGGCGTCGTGTCGGTCAGGGCGGTTGCGGCCGGCACATTGTCGGCCGGCGTCGTGTCAAGCGGTGCCGGGTCGGCGGACAGGAGGTCGTCCGCGGGCTGGCGGGGAGCGATCACGGCCGCCGGGGCGGGCTGCTCGTCGACCGTGACCGGCTCGGGGGCCGATTCCACTACCGGCTCCAGCTCCGGCTGCAGCTCGGCGGGGTCGGACTGCTCGGCGGCCGGTGCCGGCGGCGGGTCCTCGGTCAGCGCCATGTCCGCCGTGTCGACGGTGCTCGGGGCATCGGCCGGAACGGGCACCGGGGTCGGACCATTCGGCTCGGTCAGCGCGGCTGGCGCGCTGACCGTGTCGACCGGCACCGGCTCGTCAGCGACCGCGGTGGGTGCTGGGTCGACGGCGGCCGCAGGCTTTGCCTCGTCGGTGGTGGCGGCCGGCGTGGGCGTGGAGATCACGGCCAGGCCGGCGACGGGGTCACCATCCACTATCGAGCTGCCCTGTGCGCCCCGCCGGCCGCGCAGCAGCCACCCGGCGGCCAGGCCCAGCAACAGTGCCAGTACCACTATCAGCGAGTGTCCGAAAGACCACGCCACGGCGAACCTCCCTATCACCTAGTTGGAAAATTCACGAGAAAAACTCGCCGCAGCTTTGCACATGCGTATTGCCGACGAGAGACAGGATCGGCCGAGGGCGTTGTGGGTGGTCCAGTTACCTCAGCGGGTGCCTGCCGAGTAACACAGCGTCGCGCCGATCACCGCGAAACCCAGCCGCGACAGGACCGGGACACGACGAGAACGGACCGGGACACGACGAGACCCGGGCCCGGCGGGGGACGCCGAGCCCGGATCAGGTCGATACCAGGTTCAGTCCCGGTCGCCCTCGTAGGTGTGGAAGTCGTCGACGAACCGACGACGCAGCCGTGGTACCCGGCTGGTCACTCCGAAGTAGCCGCGCGCGCCGAGCAGCGCGAGCCGGCCCACCACCGGCCGGTACATCCGGTCGTCGCCGCTGGTGCCGCTGCGATTCAACGATTCGGCGACCCGCGCGAAGCCGTACGGTGCCATCACGGCCTCGTAGTCGGCGACCGCCTGGAGCAGGGTCTTGTCGCCGGCGGTGGCGCGGCGGAGTTGCTCGCAGAGCAGGCGGGCGTCGCGCAGCGCGGTGTTCGCGCCAACACCGCGACCGGGGGTCATGGTGTGGATGGCGTCGCCGAGCATGGTGACGGTGCTGCTCTTCCAGGGCGGCACCGGCTCGGACGTGGACACCTTGATCGGTAGGGCGCTGGCCCGGTCCGCGTGGGTCAGCAATTCCCGTAGGTGCGGGTGCCAGTTCGAGGTGAGGTCCAGGGCGACTCGCACGAGGTCCTCGCCCCGGCGTTCCATGATGTCGGCGGGGAATCGGCGGGCCGTACTCCAGATGATCAGGTTGATGTTGTCGGTGGTGGTGTCGTGGGCCAGGCCGGGCCAGTCGCGCAGCAGGGCGGCGTCGACGTCGTCGACGCCGGGCTTGATCGCCCGCTGGGCGTCCCACTTGAACTCCATGACGTGCAGCACGCCCATCATTCCGCCGACGCCGAAGATCAGCGAGATGCCCTGCTGGACCCGCTCCGGGATGAGGCCCCGGGTGTGCGGGGTCAGCGGGATCCGGGTAGCGATGTTGATCGTCCCGGCGTCGCGGGTGACGGCGTGTGGCAGGTACTGACGGCGTACGGCGGAGTGGGTGCCGTCGGCTGCCACCAGCAGGTCGCCGGTGGCGCTGCTGCCGTCGGCGAAGTGCGCGGTGACGGTGCCGTCGTCGCGCTGCTCGTACCGGGTGAAGGTCTTGTCGAAGTGCACCACGTCCTCCAGGCCGGTCAGCAGGACCTGGCGCAGCACCATCCGGGCCACCGAGTGTTCGGTGCGTACCGGGTCGGCGCTCGGCCGCAGCGCGAACGACGCGGTCTGGCGCAGCCCCTGGGTGACGACGTTGAAGTAGTGCGGCGGCCGGGCGCAGGTGGCCAGGAAGGTGGCGAACAACTCCGGGGGCAGGCACTCCCGCAGTGCCCGGCTACCGGTGGGGCCGATGCCGACCCGGTAGCCGAGCAGCCCCTCGGCGCGGTCGCGGTGCCGTTCGTAGACAGTGGCGCTGATCCCGGCGCGGCGCAGGCCGTGCGCCAGGCACAGCCCGCCCGTGCCCGCGCCGATGATCAGGACGTGCGGTGGGGCGGCGGACATGTCAGCCGGCCGGGTGCGCGGCGGGTGCCTCGGTGCCGGCTGGGCGTGCTGCCGGCACGTCGGTGCCGGCTGGGCGTGCCGCTGGCACGTCGGTGCTGGCTGGGCGCACCGTAGGCACGTCGGTGGCGTCCCAGCGGTAGAAGCAGGCGGCGATCGCGTCGCGGGGGGAGCGCCAAGTCGGCAGGTACGGGGAGGTGTGCGCGGAGAGCCGCTCGTTGACCTGCTGGAAGAGCGGGTGGTTGCGGGCCGCCGCGAGTGCGTCCGGGTCGACGTCGTCCGAGGTCTCCAGCAGGTGTACGCACAGGTCGTGCAGGCAGTACAGAGATCGGTGCGTGACGCCGGTCAGGCTGGGGAGTTCGGTGGCGTCGGATTCGGCGAAGATCTGCGCGACCCGCCCCTCCGCTCCAGGGATGATCCGGCTGACGATCAGTAGACGACTCATGGGACCCCTTCCGCCGGTGGCGTGTCCGACCCTCGGGGGTCGGTGCCACGTGCTTTGTGCGCCCACCGTGCCGCAGCACCTGTCACATCACCGTCACGTCCGGCGACCGGCCGGTGACGGGCGGTCCGTGATGGCTTCGCGGCTGGCCTGGCGGATCGGGGCGAGGGTGTCGTCGAGCAGGGCGCTCATGGCGGGGCTCGGCTCCAGCCGAAGCTCGCGGCGTAGCAGGTCCCGGTACACGTAGAAGGCGTGCACGGCTTCGAAGGCGTTGCCCTCGGCCAGGTGGATGCGGACCACCAGTCGGTGTGGTGTCTCCCGTAGCGGCTCGGCGGCCATCGCCTCCAGCGCGGCTTCGAGGGCCTCGCCGTGCCTCCCCGCGGCCAGGTGCTGCCCGGCCACCTGTTCCAGCATGTGCAGGCGGAGTTGGCGCAGTCGCTCCCGGTCCAGCAGCACCCAGTCGTCGTACCAACCGGGGAGGAGGTCGTGTCGCCCGGCGGCGAGCGCCCCGGCCGCGGTGCTGGGATCGTCGCCGTCGCGGACCCGGGCCGCGGTGCCGACCAGGTCGTCCACGTCGAGCCGGACCGCCGGGCTGAGGCGTACGGTGTCGCTGGCCACGGTCATCGGGCAGCACGGGTCCTGTCGGAGCCGCCACAGGGCGGTGCGCAGTGAGGACAGCGCCCGCTCCTCCGGCGCGTCCGGCCAGAGCAGCCCGGCGAGCTGGCTGCGGGTGGCGCCGGGGCGGAGCCCGATCAGCGCGATCACCCGTTGCAGCCCGCGCGGCACCACGACCGGCGCCGCCTCGCGGAGCAGTCGGAAGCCTCCGAGCAGGTGGAGTGAGACGCCCTCCTCGGGCGGGTCTCCGGCGGTCGGCACGGACGGATCAGCGGCCACGGCGGCACCCCCTGCGGAACGCTCGTCCCGACTGTCTGCTGTGTCCCGGATCGGTTGCCCGCGACGCCACTGTCGACCCCACCGATCGCGGCATGACCGGGCACGGCCACGCCCGCCGAAGCAGAAGGGCTGACCGTGCTCAAGATTATCAATAACGGTCACGTTGAGTCAATGTCAGCATGGACCTTCTATTGGCGACAGTCAACCCGAGATCGGTTCTGAACTGCGCAAACATTGACGCGTGGAGTACGTCGGACGCATAGCTGATACACAGGTTGCGTCAACGCAGCGTCACGGCCATGCGTCGCTAACCGGCCCGGCGCGGTGACGCCGCCGTGACGAGGACCGGCGCATCGTGTCGGCAGTCGTCCAGCGCGTCCGGGGGCCACCCGTCGCCGGCCGGACGCCGTGGGGGGAGGCCCAGTATGGAGCGATCGCTGATCGTCGCGAAGGTGGATCCGACCGCCGAGGAGCGGGTCGCCGAGATCTTCGCCGAGTCGGACGCGACGGAGCTGCCGCGCCTGGTCGGTGTCCGGCACCGCTCGCTGTACCGCCTGCACGACCTCTATGTGCACCTGCTCGAGACCGCGCAGCCGGCGGAGGGCGCGGTGGAGGCCGCTCGTGAGCACCCCGAATTCATCCGGGTCAGCGACCGTCTGCGCCCGTACGTCTCGCCGTACCTGCCGACCTGGCGCTCGCCGCGCGATGCCATGGCGCGGTGCTTCTACCGGTTCGACGCCCCGGACACCGGGCGGCGGCCGTGACGGCCACCGCGCCGCGCGAAGAGCAGCTCTGGTCCCGCTGCGCGGGCTGCGCCAGCCTGCTCTACCGCAAACGGTTGCGCCGCAACCTCGACGTCTGCCCGGAGTGCGGCGAGCATGCCCGACTGGGCGCGCCAGAGCGCCTGCGCCAACTGGTCGACCCGGGGTCGCTGCGCCTGCTGCCCGACCGACTGCCGGAGGCGGACCCGATCGGCTTCGTCGACGTGCTGCCGTACCCGCACCGACTTACCGGCGCGCGGGCCAGCACCGGCCTGGCCGAGGCGGTCGTCTGCGCCACGGCCACCATCGGCGGGCACCCGGTGGCGTTGGCGGTGATGGACTTCCGCTTCCTCGGCGGCAGTCTGGGCTGCGCGGTGGGCGAGCTGATCACCCGGACGGCCGAACGAGCGCTGGACGACCGCACCCCACTCGTCCTGGTCACCGCCTCCGGTGGGGCGCGGATGCAGGAGGGTGCGCTGTCGTTGATGCAGATGGCTACCGTCAGCCAGGCCATCGCCGCGCTGCGCGAGGCGGGGCTGCTCACCGTGAGCGTCCTCACCGACCCGACCTACGGTGGGGTGGCCGCCTCGTTCGCCACCAACACCGATCTGGTGCTCGCCGAGAGCGGCGCGCGGATGGGCTTCGCCGGCCCCCGGGTGATCCGTCAGGTCACCGGCCGGGCCCTGCCGGAGGGCTTCCAGACCGCCGACTTCCTGCTCCGACACGGGCAGGTCGACATGGTGGTGCAGCGTCGGTCGCTGCGCGGACAGTTGGCGGCGCTGCTCGCCGCGACCCGCATCGGCGCTCCGGCGCGTCCGCCCGTACCCCGGCAGGAGCCGGCGCCGCGCCGCGAGCGTCTCGCCGCCGACGGCGTGGCCCTGGCGGCGGCCGACACAGACCCCGCTCCCCCGCAAGCGGGGGACACCACGGCGGTACGCGACGCGTGGGACACCGTCCGGATGGCGCGGCACCCCGGGCGGCCCACCACACTGGACTACCTCGACTCGGTCTTCGACGGGTTCGTGGAGCTGCACGGCGATCGGCTCGGCGGGGACTGCCCGGCCATCGTGGGTGGCCTGGCGCGACTGGCCGGCCGGCACGTCATGGTCATCGGCCACCAGAAGGGCCACACCACCGCCGAGTTGGTGGCCCGCAACTTCGGCATGGCCAGCCCGGCCGGGCACCGCAAGGCGCTGCGGCTGATGCGCCTCGCGGCCCGCCTCGGCCTGCCCGTGATCACCCTCGTGGACACCCCCGGCGCTGATCCCGGGGTGAGCGCGGAGGAGCAGGGCCAGGCGGCCGCCATCGCCGAGAACATCCTCACCCTCACCGTGTTGCCCACCCCCGTGCTCGCGGTGATCACCGGGGAGGGCGGCAGCGGCGGTGCGCTGGCGCTGGCGGTGGCCGACCGGGTGCTGATGCTGGAGAACGCCGTCTACTCGGTGATCAGCCCCGAGGGGTGTGCGGCGATCCTCTGGCCGGACCGGTCCGCGGCGCCGCAGGCGGCCCGCGCGCTGCGACTGACCGCGCCCGACCTGTGCCGGATCGGGGTGGTCGACGAGGTCGTGTCGGAGCCGGCGACCGCCGCGCACGACGACCCGGCGGAGACCGCCCTCCGGTTGCGTGCCGCCCTGCTGGCCAACCTCCTGCCGCTGCTGGACGTGCCCCCCGCCATGCTGGTCCGGCTGCGCCGGCAACGCTTCCGGCGCTTCGGCGCGACCCGCGCCGGCACCCAGGTGGGCCTGCGATGACCGCCAGCGACGCGACGGTGTCGACAGTCGACGCGTCCGACGAGGTCGGGGTGGGTGGCGAGGAGGCGCTGGCCGGATTGCGCCGGCAGGCGCAGCACCTGATCGCCGAGCTGGCCGGGCCGGTCCGCCGGATCCGGCTGCGCAGCGGGCCGGCGGTGCTGGAGGTCGAGTGGCACCCCGACGACGCGACCCGTCCGGACGTGCCCCTGCCCCGGACCGAGGCGGCACCGCCGGTCGTGCCGGCGCCCGTCGCCCCGCCGGCGGTGATCCGGCCGCCAGTGCCCGGGCACGCCGCGGTTAGGGCACCGATCGTCGGCACCTTCTACCGGGCGCCGGAGCCGGGCGCGCGGCCGTTCGTCGCGGTGGGCGACCTGGTCCGCCCGGGGCAGCCGGTCGCCATCGTCGAGGCGATGAAGCTGATGAACGAGGTGACCGCCGACCGGGCCGGGCGGGTGGCCGCGATCCTCGTCGAGGACGGCCAGCCGGTCGAGTACGACCAGCCGTTGGTCGAACTGGACCCGGCATGACCGCGCGGGGTGGATGACCATGTTCGAGACCGTGCTGATCGCCAACCGGGGCGAGATCGCGCTGCGGGTGCTGCGCGCCTGCAAGGAGCTGGGCGTGCGTACGGCGGTGGTCTACTCCGCCGCCGACGCCGACTCGGTGGCGGTCCGCCTCGCCGACCAGGCCATCCGGATCGGGCCCGCGTCGAGTCGGCGCAGCTACCTCAACGCCGCCGCCATCGTGGAGGCGGCCCGGCAGGTGGGTGCGCAGGCCGTGCACCCCGGCTACGGCTTCCTCTCCGAGGACGCCGACTTCGCCGAGATCTGCGCCGACAACGGGCTGACGTTCATCGGCCCGCCGCCGGCGGTGATGGCCGCGCTGGCCGACAAGTCCTCGGCGCGGGCGCTGATGAGCCGCGCCGGTCTGCCGCTGTCGCCGGGAAGTGTCGCGCCGGTGCCGACCGCCGCCGCGGCGGCCGAGGTGGCCGAGGCCGTCGGCTACCCGGTGATCGTGAAGGCCGCCGCCGGGGGCGGGGGCCGGGGGATGACAGTGGTGCGCACCCCGGGTGAGCTGCACCGGGCCTACGCGCGCACCCGGGCCGCCGCGCAGGCCGCCTTCGGCGACGACCGGGTGTACGTCGAGCGCTACCTCACCGAGGCGCGGCACGTCGAGGTGCAGGTGCTCTGCGACTCCCACGGAAACGGGGTTCACCTGGGCACCCGGGACTGCTCGGTGCAGCGCCGGCACCAGAAGCTCGTCGAGGAGGCGCCTGCGCCGGCGCTGCCCGCAGCCGTCCTCGACACCATCGCCGAGACCGCCCTGCGGGGTGCGCTCCAGGTCGGCTTCGTCGGTGCCGGCACACTGGAGTTCCTGGTCGACGCCGAGGAGAAGTTCCACTTCCTGGAGATCAACTGCCGGATCCAGGTGGAGCATCCGGTCACCGAGATGGTCACCGGGATCGACCTGGTGCACGAGCAACTGCACATCGCCGCCGGGGTGCCGCTGCGCTGGCGGCAGGAGGAGATTCGGCTGCGCGGCGTCGCAGTCGAGTGCCGGGTCAACACCGAGGACCCCGAACGCGGCTTCGCCCCCACCCCCGGCCGGTTGGAGCGGTTCACCCCGCCCGGCGGCCCGTTCACCCGGGTGGACACCCACGCCAGCGCCGGCTACCTGGTCGGCCCCTGGTACGACTCGCTGCTGGCCAAGGTGATCGTCTGGGCGCCCGACCGGGAGCTGGCCCTCAACCGGCTGGAACGGGCCCTGGACGAGTTCGACGTCGCCGGCCCCGGCGTGCACACCACCATCCCGTTCGTCCGGCGGGTGCTCGACGACGCCGCATTCCGCAAAGGCCGCTACACCACCGGCCTGGTCGACCGTCTGCTCGCCGCACCCGCGCGGCGGCCGACGTCCACCCCCACACCGCGCACCGCGCCCGCCGCGGAGCCCGACGCAACCCACAGGAGGACCCGATGACCGTCACCCATGGTCGCCCGATGACCGCCGAGATCACCGACATCCTGGTGGCGCACTGCGGGCTGGACGCCGACGCCGCGGCCCGGGCGCCCGCCGCGTCGCTGGAGGAGTTGGGCATGGACTCGCTCGCCCTGCTGGAGCTGTCGGCGGTCGTCGCCGACCGCTGGCAGGTCAGCATCCCCGAGCAGGCCGGGCAGCTGAGCATCCCAGCGGTGGCCGACCTGGTCGCCCGCCGCGCCGACCCGCCCGGGCACACCGAGAACAGCGTGGTCATCGAGGCGCCCCTGGGGCTGGTCTGGGACATCACCAACGACGTGGCGAACTGGACCGAGCTGTTCACCGAGTACGCCGTGGTGGAGATCCTGCACCGCGAGGGGCACACGGTGCGGTTCCGGCTCACCATGTACCCCGACGAGAACGGGGTGTCCTGGAGCTGGGTCAGCGAACGCACCGCCGACCCGGTGAGCAGGCAGGTCCGGGCGCACCGGGTGGAGACCGGGCCGTTCGAGTACATGCGGATCCACTGGCGCTACACCGAGGAGGCCGGTGGCACCCGGATGGCCTGGACGCAGGACTTCGCGATGAAGCCGACCGCGCCGGTCGACAACGCCGCGATGACCGAGCGGATCAACACCAACAGCGTCATCCAACTCGCGGTGATCAAGGACCGGCTGGAGCGGATCGCCTGGCAGCGCGCCGACCAGGCCAGCCCGACCGCCAGCGACGCGCCGACGGGAGCCGACGATGAGTGACCTGAGCACCCGCCCGATCGCCGCCCGGGACGTACCCGCCGACCGCCGTCGCGGCGGCGAGTTGCGGGTGCTGCTCGGCCCCCGCACCGTCGGCAGCACCTCGGGCTTTCTCGGGGTGGCCACGCTCGCGCCAGGGGAGCGGATCGCCGAGCACTACCACCCGTACAGCGAGGAGTTCCTGTACCTGGTCCGCGGCGCGATCACCGTCGACCTGGACGACCAGCCGACGCTGCTGGCCGCCGGCGAGGGGCTGTTCGTACCGGTGAACGTGCGGCACCGACTGCGCAACACCGGTGTCGAACCGGCCGAGGTGGTCTTCCACCTGGGCCCGCTCGCCCCCCGGCCCGAGCTGGGCCACGTCGACACCGAGCTGGTCGAACAGCGGGGCGGATCGTCGTGAGCGCGAGGAGTGAGCCGGGTTTGCGAGCCCCGCAGTCGCGAACAGAGGTGGCGCGATGAGCGGGCGCCGCACGGTGGTGACCGGGATTGGGGTGGTCGCCCCCGGCGGCGCCAGCCGGGACCGCTTCTGGAAGACCATCACCGAGGGCCGGACCGCCACCCGGCGGATCAGCTTCTTCGACCCGTCAGCGTTCCGGTCGCAGATCGCGGCGGAGTGCGACTTCGATCCGGTCGCCGCAGGGCTCAGCGAGGCCGAACAGCGGCGGGCCGACCGATACGTGCAGTTCGCGCTGGCCTGCTCCGCCGAGGCGATGGCCGACGCCCAACTGCTGCTCACCGACGCCGAGCGGGACCGGGCCGGGGTGGTGCTGGGCACGGCGGTGGGCGGCACGATGGCGTTGGAGCAGGAGTACGTCACCGTCAGCGAGCACGGCCGGCGCTGGCTGGTCGACGGGGCGCGCGGTGGCCCGTACCTCTATCAGGCGCTGGTGCCCAGCAGCCTCGCGGCGGACGTGGCCTGCCGGCACGGGTTGCACGGCCCGGCGCAGGTGGTCTCCACCGGCTGCACCTCCGGCATCGACGCCATCGGCTACGCCCACCAGATGATCGTGGACGGTGAGGCGGACGTGATGCTGGCCGGCGCGGCCGACTCACCGATCTCGCCGGTCACGGTCGCCTCGTTCGACGCGATCAAGGCGACCAGCCCGGACAACGACGACCCGGCGCACGCCTCCCGCCCGTTCGACGCCGACCGGCACGGCTTCGTGCTGGCCGAGGGCGGGGCGGTGCTGGTGCTGGAGGAGGCCGGGCACGCCCGGCGGCGCGGCGCGCACATCTACTGCGAGGTGGCCGGCTACGCCAGCCGCAGCAACGGATTCCACATGACCGGGCTACGCCCGGACGGGCTGGAGATGAGCCTCGCCGTCACCGACGCGCTCAAGCAGGGCAGGATCCTGCCCGAGCAGGTTTCCTACATCAGCGCGCACGGCTCGGGCACCCGGCAGAACGACCGGCACGAGACGGCCGCGTTCAAGCGGGCGTTGGGTCAGGCCGCGTACCGGGTGCCGATCAGCTCGATCAAGTCGATGGTGGGGCACTCGCTCGGGGCGATCGGGTCGATCGAGATGGCGGCGTGCGCCCTCGCCATCGAGTTCGGCGTGGTGCCGCCGACGGCGAACTGGAGCACCCGGGACCCGGAGTGCGACCTGGACTACGTACCCAACGAGGCGCGGGAGGTCCCGGTGGACGTCGCCCTCTCGGTGGGCAGCGGGTTCGGCGGCTTCCAGTCGGCGATGGTCTTCCGGCGGATGCTCGGCGCGGTGGCGGCGTGAACGAGCGTAGCGAGCGAACCATCAGGCACAGCAGCGTGGCGTCTCGCGCCGGCGCGGAGCGAAGCGGAGTGCTGGCGTGAACGAGCGTAGCGAGCGAACCATCAGGCACAGCAGCGTGGCGTCTCGCGTCGGCGCGGAGCGAAGCGGAGTGCTGGCGTGAGCGCCGAGGTCGCTCGCGCCGTGGTGACCGGCATCGGGGTGGTCGCACCGAGCGGCATCGGCGCGGACGCGCACTGGCGTACGGTCCTCGCCGGCACCCGCCGGACCGGACCGATCACGCTGTTCGACCCGTCCGGTTACCCGACCCGCTTCGGCGGGGAGGTGCCCGACTTCGCCGCCGACTCCTACGCCGACAGTCGACAACTGGTGCAGACCGACAGGTGGACGCACCTCGGCTTCGCCGCCACCCGGCTGGCGCTGGCCGACGCCGGCCTGCCCGACCGGGCCCCCGACCCGTACGGCTACGCGGTGACCCTGGCCAGCTCGTCCGGCGGCAACCTGTTCGGTCAACGGGAGCTGCAACGCCTCTGGGGCGGCACGTCCCGCACGGTCGGGGCGTACCAGTCGATCGCCTGGTTCTACGCGGCAAGCGTCGGGCAGCTCTCCATCCACCACCAGTTCAAGGGCCCGAGCGGGGTGCTGGTCGCGGAGTCGGCCGGCGGGCTGGACAGCCTGGCGCACGCCGCCCGCGCGGTGCGCCGAGGCACCCCGGTCGTCATCGCCGGGGCCACCGAGTGCCCGTTGAGCCCGTACGCGCTCGCCTGCCAGCTGCGCTCCGGGCTGCTCAGCGACGTCGCCGACCCGGAGCGGGCGTACCGGCCGTTCGACGCCACGGCCAGCGGCTACCTGCCGGCCGAGGGGGGAGCGGTGTTCGTGGTGGAGGAGTTGGGGCACGCCCTGGCCCGGGGTGCCCGGGTCTACGGCGAGGTGAGCGGGTGGGGCTCCACCCACGACGCCGCGCACACCACTGCGGAGAGCAGCGGCGACCCGGCCCAGTACGCGCGGGCGATGCGCCTGGCCCTGGACCGGGCCGGTGTCGCGGCGGCCGGGGTCGACGTGGTGCTGCCCGACGCGCTCGGTGTGCCCCGCTACGACCGCAGCGAGGCCGAGGCGCTGCGAGCCGTGTTTGCCGACCGGCCGCCTCCGGTGACCACGCAGAAACCGCTTACCGGTCGGGCGTACCAGGGTGGCTCGGCGTTGGACGTGGCCACCGCGCTGCTCGCCTTCGCCCACGACACGCTGCCCGCGTCGGCGGGGCCGGACGAGGTAGCCGAGGGCTGCGAGCTGGACTTCCTGCGGGAACACCGCCAACCGCGCAGCCGGCTCGCGCTGGTCTGCGCGCGGGGCTTCGACGGGTTCAACAGCGCGCTGGTCCTGCGCGGGGCCGCGCCGATGAGGGGAGAGGCGTCATGAGCGAGCAGCGAGCCCGGGTGGTCTTTCTGGTACGGGTGCCGGTGCCGCGCACCGAGCAGTTCCTCGCCGCGTACGAGGAAGTACGGCACCTGGTCGCCGGCGGCGTGCCGGGGCACCTGGTCGACCAGGTGTGCCGTTCGTCGACCGACCCGGAGCAGTGGCTGATCACCAGTGAGTGGGCGAGCCTGGCCGACTTCGAAGACTGGGAACGCAGCCCGGAGCACCGGGAGCTGGTGCGCCCGATGCGGGAGTGCTTCACCGACGCCCGCTCGCTGCGCTTCCACATCCACGCCCAGACCCCAGCCCTAACCTGACCGCCCCTCCCCGCCCGCCCCCGCCC
>NZ_JOAN01000036.1 GCF_000718555.1 Micromonospora chokoriensis | reverse complement strand
GGGGGGTGGGGGGTGGGGGCTAGCGGGGGGAGACTGAGCGGTAGTGGGTCTTGTCGGTGTTGGCGAGGCTGTAGGTCTGGGAGCGGGTCGGCTCGGGGACGACCGTTAGGCCGGGTCGCTCGACCAGCAGGGGAGTGCCCGGTGGGACGGACAGCGAGCTGTCCCGGGTGGCCCGCCAGCTCAGCACCACCAGCGGCTGACCGGGCACCGGCAGTTGGTACGCCTGTAGCGGGGTGGCCCGGTCGGCGGGTGAGACGACGGGCGCGCTCCCGTCGGCCGGTCGGTAGATCACCGCAGTCATCGCGCCGGCGTCGGTGTCCCAGCTGAGCTGTTGCAACTCGGCCGGCTCGCCGCCGCCGAGGGCGACTTCGCCGAGCGAGCGTACGGTGAGCTTCGCCATCGGCCAGGACGTCGGCACCGAGCGTGGGGCGTCCCGGTCCCCGATCCGGCGGGGAATGCTGCCGAACGGGCCCCGATCGCTGGACAACACACAGGTGTCCAGGCCGGTGAGCGCCCGTCGGCCCGTGCCGGACTCGTCGCGGACCAGCGGGTAACGCGGATCGGTGGTGCCGGTGCCCAGGTCGAGCAGCCGGTCGGCGGCCCGCCCACGGGGCAGCGACTCCGTGGTTCGCAGGGTCGCGGTCACCGCGACGGCCGTGCAGGACGGCACGTCGACCGGCGCGCTGAGGCCGTCCGTGATGGTCAACGTCCGGTCCTGTGGCCCGAGGAGGGTCTGCACCCGGGCGGAGACGAGGTAGCGTCGCCCGCCGACCGTCTGCACCGGCAACACGTCGGAGTAGACGAGGTAACCCGGGTCGGTGTACTCGGTGGCGCGGGTCACCGCGTAGCGGTCGCCCTCGCGAGTGAGTTGCAGCAGCCAGGACGCGCTCTCGCCGGGCACGTCGGCGGCCACGAGTGCCACCGGGGCGTCGTCGACCCGACCGGAGAACAGGATGCCGGACGAGGGCAGGTGCGCGCGGTCGTCGGTCGGCGACCGCCAGTCCCGAACCGCCGCGGTGACCGCCGCCGTCGCCGCGGTGTCTGCCGAGAGGTCGCCGCGGGGCGGCCACACTGCCAGCGTGCCGTCCAGGCTGTCGTACCCGACCCGCAGATCCTGCGGCTTCCGCTCGGCTACCGGACCGCAGGCTGTGCTGGCCAGCAGTGCGCTCAGCAGGACGGGAAGCGCCCTGCCGTACCGACGGCCTGGAGTCACCTGGCCCGCCCCCGATCGCCTCGCCGTCGCTGTCGGAAAGCGCCATAGTACGAGATGTCCGGTGCGGAGCCTCAGTTGGCCGTCACCCGACCAAACACAGTGGACACCACCGGGGTTTTAGGGCGTTTTGGTTGCTCCGGTAGACTCCGCCGACTGTGACGCCTGCCGAGTCCCGCGCCCTGCCCGCGCCGCACACGGAGGCGGCAGTCGACTCCGCTGAACTGGTGAGCTACCGCACACCTGTCGGCCTGTTCGCCGGCCCTCCCGCGCTGACCAGCCCCACCACGGAACCGGCCGAGCCCGCAGCTCTGGCCGAGCCCGTGACGCCGACCGCAGCGCCGGCTGAGCCCGCAGCGTCGGCCGAGGACGCAGTGCCGGCCGAGGACGCAGTGCCGGCCGAGGACGCAGTGCCGGCGCGGGCGGGGTGGCGTCGGTGGACTCGACGGCGGCAACACCTGGCGGTGGGCGGGCTGTTCCTGCTCGCCGCACTCTGGGTGACCAGCCGGATCTGGCTGGACCCGTCCGGCCGGGTGGCGTCGCTCTACACCGGCGACCCGGCCCAGGTGCAGTTCTTCCTCGCCCACTCGGTACGCGTGGTGCTGCACGGCGAGTACCCGTTCTACACCGAGCAGTTCAACTACCCGGACGGCGTCAACCTGATGGCCAACACGGCCGTGCTGGCGCTGGGTATCCCGATGGTCCCGGTGACGCTGCTGTTCGGGCCGGCGGTCTCCTTTGTGGTGCTGGTCACGCTCGGCCTCGCCGGCACCGCCATGGCCTGGTACCTCGTGCTCTCCCGCCACCTGGTGCGTAACCCGCTCGCGGCGGCGGTCGGCGGCTGGTTCTGCGGGTTCTCGCCCGCGATGCTCTCGCATGCCAGTTGGCACCCGAACATCATCAGTCAGTTCCTGCTGCCGTTCATCGTGTGGCGGGTGCTGGTGCTCACCCGGACCAAGAAGCCGGTGCGGGACGGGGCTCTGCTCGCCCTGCTGGTCGCCGCGCAGGCGTTCATCAACGAGGAGATCCTGCTCTTCACGGCGATGGCCTGCGGCATCTTCCTGCTGGCGGTGCTCGCTCAGGAGCCGGCCCGGTGGCGGGCGGCGTGGCGACCTCTGGGCGCCGGCGTGGCGACCTGCGCGCTGCTGGCCGGGGCGCTGCTGGCCTACCCCCTGTACGTGCAGTTCGCGGGGCCGATGGCCTACCACGGGCTCAGTGACGCGGTGCAGGACTACGGCAACGACATCGCCGCCTTCTTCGCCCCCGGCTCGCCCACCCTGGGCGGCAACCAGCGAGCCAACATCAACCTGGCGCCGAACTACTCCGAGGAGAACGCCTTCTTCGGCTGGAGTCTGTCGCTGCTCGCGATCGGCATCGTGGTCTGGCTGCGCCGGGAGTTGATCGTCCGGGCGCTCGCGGTGACCGGTGTGTTCTTCGCCGTGCTCTCCCTCGGCGAGCGGGTCTCCTGGTGGGACCGGGAGCTGTTCACCGGGCCGTGGCAGTGGTTGGTCCACCTGCCGCTGCTGGACGCCGTGGTGCCGACCCGGTTCGGTCTGATCACGAGTGTGGTGATCGGTCTGCTGCTCGCGCTCGCCGTCGAGCGGGCCTGGGCGCTGCGTTCGGCCGACCGACGCACCGTACGGGTGCTCGCCGCCGCGGGCCTGGCGTTCGCGTTGCTGCCGATCGCGCCGATGCCGCTGCGGATGGTCTCCCGCCCGCCGGTGCCGGACTTCATCACCGCCGACCGCTGGCGGGCGTACGTCGGACCGGACCAGACGCTGGTGCCGATCCCGGTGCCCAGCATGGGCAACACGCACGGCATGCGCTGGGCGGCGGCCACCAACCTCGACTTCAAGATCCCCGGCGGTTACTTCCTCGCGCCTCGCAACGGCAACACGGGTGACGCGGGCCGATTCGGCGGCCGACCCAGCGGGGTGGGCCAGATGCTGGAAGAGGTGGCGACCACCGGCCGTACACCCAAGCTCGACGATCGGCAGCGTCGTCGATTCGCCGACGAGTTGCGGCACTGGCGGGCGGCGATCCTGGTGCTGCCGTTGCGGCAGCAGAACGTCGAGCCGCTGCGACGTACGGTCGAGGAGCTGGTCGGTCCGGGCCGCCAGGAGTTGGATGTCTGGGTCTGGGACGTCCGGACACTCACCGACCGTTCGGTCTGATGACCACCGGGACGACGTCCCCGAAAATCTCGTTGCCGACTGCGGTCGGCACGGCCCGTCCGGCCTGGCTCTCCGACGTGCTGGTGGTGGCCGGCTATCTGGGCCTGGCCGTGCTGGTGACCAGCGGGCAGTGGGGTCATCCGTGGCGGTTGTTCCACCAGGCCGGTGACCAGATCCTCTTCGAGTGGATGCTGGCCCACGCCGCACATGCGGTGGCCGAGGGGGAGAACCCGCTCTACAGCGCCGGGTTGAACGCCCCCGACGGGGTCAACCTGATGGCGAACACGTCGGTGCTCGGCCTGGGTGTCCCACTGACCCCGGTCACCCTGCTCTTCGGCTCGCAGGTGGCGTTCTGTGTGGCGGTCGTGTGCTGTCTCGCCGGCACCGCTGGCGCCTGGTACGTGCTGCTACGCCGCCGGCTGGTCAGCAACCGGTGCGCGGCCGCGGTGGGTGGGCTGATCTGTGGCTTCGCCCCGGGCATGATCGCCCAGGCGGGTGCGCACCTGCACATCGCCGCCCAGTTCCTGGTGCCCGCGATCCTCGCCCTGGTGTTCCGGCCTGCCTCGGATGCGGCGCAGCGTGGCGTGTGGCGGCCCGGTGTGGGGCTCGGGTTGCTGCTCGTCTGGCAGGTCTTCATCGGCGAGGAGGTGCTGGTCTTCGTGGCGCTCGCGGCCGGGGTCTTCGCGTTGGGCTACGCGCTCGCCGACCGGGTGGCCGCCCGGCGGCTCGCCCCGGCCCTCTTCGGCCGGCTGGCGGTGGCGGCCGGGGTGGCGGCGGTGCCGCTGGCGTACCCGCTGTGGTTC
Source organism: Micromonospora chokoriensis (assembly GCF_000718555.1). Taxonomy (GTDB): domain Bacteria; phylum Actinomycetota; class Actinomycetes; order Mycobacteriales; family Micromonosporaceae; genus Micromonospora; species Micromonospora chokoriensis_B. The sequence continues at coordinate 19,009 of NZ_JOAN01000036.1, read as the reverse complement.
CAGTTCTACGGCCCGCAGCACTACTCGGGGATGGCGTTCGCCACGCACGGCTTCCAGTTGGACGCCGCCTCGTTCACCGCGTCGGCCCGGCAGACCGTGCTCGGCGACGACTGGCTGCCGGGGTTGCTCTCGCCGAACCCGACCGAGGAGAACTCGTTCTTCGGCCCGGGTCTGCTGGTGCTCGCCGTGGTGATCGTGATCTGGCAGTGGCGACGACCGCTGGTGCGGGCACTGGCCGGCTGTGGCGTGGTCTTCGCACTGCTCTCGCTCGGCGGCGAGCTGCGGGTGGACGGCAACGCCACCGGCATTCCCGGGCCGTACCGGCTGGTCGCCGGGTTGCCGCTGCTCGATCTCGTGGTGCCGGCCCGGTTCGCGCTGGTGTGCGTACCGGTGCTGGGTGTGCTGGTGGCGCTCTCTCTGGACCGGGTCCGGGCCGCGCGGGGGCCGAGCGCGGCGCCGGGCCTACCGGTGCGGCTGCTGTGGGCCGGCGCGGTCGCCGCTGCGTTGCTGCCCCTGTTGCCGACGCCGATCCGCGTGGTGCCGGTCGCGCCGGTGCCGGCGTTCATCGCCGCCGGTGGCTGGCGTCCGCTGGTGCCGCCCGGCCGGACGGTGGTCGCGGTGCCCCCGGTCACCGGCGCTGGGCGTAGCCCGGTGATGCTCTGGTCCGCCCGCACCGGTCTGGCGTTTCCCGCGCCGGGCGGTTACTTCATCGGGCCCAGCGGCCCGGACGACCCGGCGGCCCGCTGGGGCGCGCCGGATCGGCCCACGTCGGTGCTGCTGCGTCAGGTGGCCGAGACCGGCGTGGTGCCGGTGCTCACCGACGCCGACCGCCGCCAGGCCGTCGAGGATCTGCGGCACTGGCGTGCCGCGGTGGTCGTCCTCGGCCGGCTGACGCACGGTGACCCGGTCCGCCGAACCGTCGACGACCTGATCGGCCCGGGCCGACCGGTCGACGACGGCTGGCTGTGGGACGTCTCCGACCGCGTCGGCTGACTACTGCACCAGCGCGCGGACGTCCCAGACCCAGACGTCGTCGACGCGCTGCGGTGCCCCGATCAGGCCGGTGACCAGCTCGCGCAGCACCGCCTCGCGCGGGTGCGCCCCGAGCACCACCACCGACGCCCGCCAGAACCGCAGGTCCTCGACGGCCTGGCGGCGGTTCTCCTCGGTCAGCACCGGGACCGCGTCCTTGTCCATGGTGGCGTAGATGAGGGTGCTGGTCGGCCGGTTCGGGGCCCCGAAGACCCCCTCGCCCAGCTCGTTCGGGCCGATGAAGTAGCCGCCGGGAACGGGGAACTCCTGCCCGGTCAACGCACTCCAGCGCAGCGTCGGCAGGCCGTGCACGTTGCTCGGGATCGGCACCGGCACCAGGGTTCGGCCCGCCGGCACGTACGGCCGCCAGCCGCCCGCGGTGATGAAGTGCGGCGGCGGGTCGATCTGCTGGGCGGGCAGCGGTCGGGGGAAGAGCGGCAGCACAGCGAGGGCGACCGCCGCGTACCCCACCGGGCGCAGCCACCGACGGCGCGTGGCGGCCGGCGCGGCTGGCTCGTCGTCGGACGTCGCCGGGGCCGCTTCGGCCACCCGCTGGGCCGGCACCCGCGGCCGGTCGGCCACCGGGCGCCCCTGGCGGTACGCGGCGTCCCAGGTCAACGCCAGAAGTACGCCCACCGCGGCGGCGACCACGAGCGTCAACCGGGTCGGCATCATCATCTCGACCAGCGGCAGGTCGTCCGACACGTACGACCATGGGCCGGGCACGTCGGTCTCCACACCGTTGAAGCGCACCCACGGCCCAATCGCGGCCACGGTGAACACCACGATGAGCACCGCGACGATCCGCGCGGCCACCGAGCGGCGTACGAGCAGCACCAGAGCGACCACCGAGAGCAGCACCAGCGGCCAACCGAACCAGGTGTTCTGCTCGGTCAGGCCGATCGTCTTCTCCACCGCCGGGTCGCCGGCCCAGGTGTCGCGGGCGAAGGTGACGAAGGCGACCAGGTCCTCGCCCCAGTTGTGGAACACGCCGCCCTGCAGGCCCCGGTAGGACTGCGGGCCGTTGAACTGGAACCAGATCGGGTACGCGGTGAGCACCAGGGCCAGCCCGCCGGCGACGCCGAGCCCGGCCAGGAACGTGCCGGCGGCGGCCCGGGCGGCCTGCGGCCGCTGCACGGCGTATGCCAGCACGATGACCAGGCAGGCCAGCGCGGTGAGCAGCAACATCTCCTCGTTGATGAAGATCTGGTACGCCACCAGCGCCCCGAGCAGGAGCCCGTTGCGCTTCCACCGGCCCGGCTCACCCAGGCTGAGCACCCGCACCACGATCAGCGGGAGCAGGAAGTTGGACACGAAGTTCGGTTGGCCGTTGGCGTGGTGGATGATTCCCGGCGCGAAGCCGAGGAACGCGCCGCCGACGAAGGCCGCCGCCCGGGAGCGCACCAGGTGGCGGGAGAGCATCCAGTACCCGGTGCCGGCGGTGGCCGCCAGCGCCGCACCCAGGTAGAGCGCGTACATCACCTGGGGGCCGAGCAGCATGGTCAGCGGGGCCAGCGGCAGGGTCACCCCGAGCAGCGAGGTGTTGGCCATCATGTTCACCCCGTCCGGGGCGTTCTGCCGGGCCGTGAAGAGCGGGTTCTCCAGGTGCCGCACCGAGTACGCGCCGTGCGCGAACAGCCACTCGAACCAGCTGTGGTCGGTGGGCAGGTGCGAGGAGACCCGGCCGGTGATGTCACCCCAGTAGTTGAGGCAGACGAATACACCCAGCAGCACATAGGCTCCGAGGGCCAACAGGTCGGCTCGGGCCGGGCGGCGTCGAGGCCGCCGTGTCGGCTCGACCTCCGCCGGGTCGGCGTCGGTCACGGGATTAAGCGAAGGGTCTACCACCGGCACAGCCACGACGCGCCATCGTACAGGCGCGGGTCCGTCGCTTTTGCCGGGCCGGTGTGCCCACGGTCGGTTTGCCGGACGTTGCTCCCGTTACGCGGTAACGGAGGGACGGTAGTTGTCGATCATCGAGCTGGGCGAGGTCCGGGACGAATCGGCCTCGGTGCCGTCGGTCCGCCGGCCGCGCGCCGTTGGTCGCCCGCTGCGTAGCGCGGCGGTGCTGATGCTCGCTCTGCTGGTGCTTGGCGGTGCGACACCGACACCACAGCGCACGGTGTACGTCGTGCCGGCGTCGCGCACCTCCACCGCGTACCTCGCCGCGGACGGCGTCTTCGTGGTCGACGCGCCGAGGCCGGGCGAGGACCGGTTCCTGTCCGCGTACGCCCAGCCGTCACCGACCGACGCCGGGGTGCGGCGGCGGTGGCAGGCGTCGCTGGCCCGCACCGGTGACTACGTCGACGTCCGGGTCGAACGAGGGCTGGTGTTGGCCATGGCGGTAACCGCCCCGAACCGGGTGTTCCAGACCACCGCCTTCGACGGCGCGACGGGCCAGCAACGCTGGCAGCATCCGGGGGCTCCGCAACCGACCGTCGACGGCGGCTTGCTACTCACGGACGTCCGGGCAGAAGAGGCGGGCACGATCAGCCGGGTCGACCCCGACACCGGCCGGCTGCTCTGGTCGGTGCCGGTCCCGTCAACCGCTAGCCCCTCCTACCGCCTCACCGAGGGCCGGATCGAGGAGTTCGTGCTACTCCAGCCGACCGGCGAGGTGCAGGTGTACGACGCCACCACCGGCCGCCTGCTGCGCAGCGCCGACACGCTGCCTGGCAACCGGGCGGCGTTCCAGCGGGTGCAGGTCGTTGACGACCTGCTGCTGCTCGTCCCACCCGGCAGCACCCGGCTGGTGAGCTTCGGGCTGGCCGACTTGGCGCCACGGTGGACGGTCGAGGTGCCGCTGGTGTCGCATGTGCTCGACTGCGGCGGCCTGCTCTGCGCGGTCCCGCAGGTCGGCGGCTTGCAAGTGCTCGATCCGGACACCGGGGTGGTGCGCTGGTCCGAGCCGGGCCAGGACATCCTGGCCGACGTCCGGTACGGCCACCTGCTGATGGCCGTGCCGGGCCGGGGGTACGAGGTGCGGGACGCGGCGACCGGGCAGGCACGCACCAGCCTGGGCGAGTGGAGCCTGATGCCGGTGCTCGGTGCGGGCGATTCGCTGGTCGGCGTCCGGCAGGGCGACGACGGTCGGTTGGTCGTCGCCGAACTGGACCTGGTGGCCGGCCGGACGCGGATCGTCGACGTGCTGTCGGGCATCGCCGGCAGCTGCCAGGCGTCCCTACCGGTCCTGCTCTGCCAGCGCCTCGACGGCACCACCGCGCTGTGGCGGTTGACGCGATGACCGGCTCGGTGATCGACCTCGGTGAGCTGCGGCACGGCCCAGACCCGGACCCGCTGCCCCGCCCACCCCGCGCCAACGGCCGGCAGCTGCGCTACGCGCTGGCCCTGCTGCTGGTGCTGGTCACCGTGGGCGCCGCCGCCGCGCCGCCACCCCGACGGACCGTGCTGACGCTGCCGGTCCGGCCCGGCTCCGACGTGCTGATCGACGGTGACCTGTTGCTCACCATCGACTCGCAGTACCTGCCGGCGTCGCAGCGGCGGTTGAACGCGTTCCGGCTGCCCGGCGGCGAGCGGGTCTGGCATGCTCCGCTGCCAGCGGAGGCCAAGTACTGGGGGATCACCCCGCTGGCGGAGATGTTGCTGCTCACCGGGTACGAGATTGGCCCGAAGAGTGATAGCACGCTGACGGTGGCGCTGGACCGGGCGACCGGGGCGTACCGGTGGCAGCAGCCGGGTAGCCCCAGGAAATTGGCCGACGGCAACCTGTTGCTGCAGTCCGGCCGCGATGACGAGCCGGCGAGCCTGCGGGTGGTCGACCCCTGCTGTGGCACCATGCGCTGGCAGCTACTCAACGCCGTCAATTGGATCGACGTCCGCGACGCCGGCCCCGGGGCGGACCGGGTGGTGCTCACCCGGGTGGACGGCCAGACCGAGGTACGCGACGCGGCCACCGGCACGGTGCTGGCCCGCGCCGACCTGCGCCCGCCCGGCGGCGGGCCGCCTGATTTCGTGCAGGTGCTCGACGAGCTGCTGTTGACCATCGGCGGGGAGCCGACCACGATCACCGCGTACGGGCTGGATCGGCTGGACCGGCGCTGGACCAGCACGAGCGCCCCGGTCGAGTTCGCCACGGACTGCGGCCCCGTCCTGTGCGTCCGCACCAGCGCCAACGAGATGCAGGCGATCGACGTCGCGACCGGCGAGCTGCGCTGGAGTAGCGATCGTTGGAGGTGGGGCTGGCCGTACGAGGGCCGACTGATGGTCAGCGTGAGCGGCTCCGGGGCACTGGAACGCTATCTGGTGCTCGACGCGCTGACCGGCCGGCAGGTGGCCGACCTGGGCCAGTGGGAGCTGACCCAGCTCCAGGTCGGTGGCCCGCCGGTCGGCATACGTCGGCACCCCGACGGTGGGATGGTCGTCGGGAAGTTGGACATCCGTGCCGGGCAGGTGCGCGTCCTGGACGTGCTGCCGGACGCGGTCGGGGACTGCCAGGCGATCGTGGATCACCTGCTCTGCGTTGGCGCGAACGGGTCGTACCAGCTGTGGACGTTGCCGGACTGATCCGCAGTTGGCCTGCGCGGGCGGCGAGGGAGGATGGTTGCCGGCCGGCACTAGGTTGTCGGTGGTCAGCAGCGAGGAGGCCGGGATGCGGGTACTGGTGGTCGAGGACGAGCGCAATCTCGCCGACGCGATCGCGCGCGGGTTGCGCAAGCGGGGGATGGCGGTCGACGTGGCGTACGACGGCGACGCCGGCCACGAGGCGGCGTTCGTCACCCGGTACGACGTGGTGGTGCTCGACCGCGACCTACCCGGCGTCCACGGCGACCAGATCTGCGCCGACCTGGCGGCCTCCGGCGCGTTGACCCGGGTGCTGATGCTCACCGCCAGCGGCACCGTGGCCGACCGGGTGGAGGGGTTGCAGCTCGGGGCGGACGACTACCTGCCCAAACCGTTCGCCTTCGACGAGTTGGTCGCCCGGGTGCAGGCGCTGGGTCGGCGGGCCACCCCGGCCGCGCCGCCGGTGCTCGAACTGGCCGACCTGGTGCTCGACCCGGCCCGCCGGGTGGCCACCCGCGCCGGCGTGCCGGTGGAGCTCACCAACAAGGAGTTCGGGGTGCTCAGCGAACTACTCAAGGCGCGCGGCGCGGTGGTCTCCAGTGAGGAGCTGCTGGAACGGGTCTGGGACGCGAACACCGACCCGTTCACCACAATCGTCCGGGTCACCGTGATGACGTTGCGCAAGAAGCTCGGTGACCCGCCGCTGATCGAGACCGTGGTCGGCGCGGGCTACCGCACCGCCGAGGTAAACGCGTGAGTCGGCGGTTGCGGCCCACCCTGCGGTTGCGGCTGACCCTGCTCAACGGTGTGCTGCTGATCGGGGCCGGAGCGATCCTGGTGCTGCTGGCCTGGCTGCTGGTCCGTGATGCGCTGCGACCCACCGACGAGTTAGTGCCCGGCACGATCGTGCTGCTCTCCGACGGCCGGGAGATGGACGCCGCCCAGTGGCAACGGCAGTTGGTCGACGCCGCCTCCGGGGAGCTGCTGGCCAAGGGCCTGGTCGCGCTGTTGGCGATCAGCGTGGTGGGGGTGGCTGGCGCGTACGCGGTGGCGGGTCGGGCGCTGCGCCCACTGCACCAGGTCACGGCGACCGCGCAGCGGCTCGGTGAGGCGACGCTGGACCAGCGGATCGGTTACTCGGGCGCCGACGACGAGGTGGCCGAGCTGGCCAAGACGTTCGACGCCATGCTGGACCGGATCGCGTCCGCGTTCGAGGCGCAGAAGCGTTTCGTGGCGAACGCCTCGCACGAGCTGCGTACCCCGCTCGCCGTGATGCGGACGGAGATTGACGTGACGCTCAGCGACGACGACGCGGACGCCGCCGAGTACCGACGGATGGCGACAGTGGTCCGCGACGCCTCCGAGCGGGCCAACGGCCTGGTGGACGCGCTGCTGGTGCTGGCCCGCAGCGAGGCGCAGGCCGGGCGGCAGCTGGGCCGGCGGACCGAGTGTGACCTCGCCGCCGGCACCGCCAACGCGCTGTCGGCGATGCGCCGCGAGGTGGAACGGATCGGCCTGCGGGTGCAGACGTCGCTGGAGTCCGCGCCGGTCGTCGGCGACCCGGGGCTGCTCGACCGGCTGGCCGGAAACCTGATCGAGAACGCGGTCCGCTACAACCACCTGCACGGCCGGCTCTGGGTGCGCACCGGCACCGACGGCGACCGGTCCTGGCTGGTGGTGGGCAACACCGGGTTCGAGGTGGACCAGGCCGACGTGCCGGGGTTGTTCGAGCCGTTCCGGCGCGGTGGCCGGGAACGCACCGGCGCCCGCGGCTCCGGCCTGGGCCTGTCCATCGTCCGGGCGGTCTGCAACGCGCACGGCGGCACCGTACGGGTGGTCGCGCAGCCCGGCGGCGGCCTGGAGGTGACGGTCACCCTGCCATCGGCGGACGCCCCAGCGCTGCCCGGCACGGTGGTGTCCGCCGGCTGATCGCGGTAGGGCCCGTCACTCGGCCGATGACAAGATCACGTCACCATCGTGGAGGGTTAGCTGTGAGTTCGACGATCCACAACATCAGCATCGACTGTTCCGACACGTACGCGCTGGCTGGCTTCTGGTCGCAGGTCTTCGACTGCCCCCGGCAGCCCGACGACTTTCCCGGCGACCCCGAGGCGATGCTCCTGCCGCCGGGCGGCCCGGAGGTGCTGTTCATCGCGGTGCCCGAGGGTAAGACGGTGAAGAACCGGCTGCACCTGGATCTGCAACCCGCCGACCGGACCCGCGCCGAGGAGGTAAAGCGACTGCTCGGTATCGGTGCGACGCTCGTCGCCGACCACGTCAGCGCTACCGGCGGTGGTTGGGTGGTGCTGGCCGACCCGGAGGGCAACGAGTTCTGCGTGCTCGGCAACGCCGTCGAGCGGGCGGCCGCTGCAGCGGCGCGGGCCGCAGCGGCAGCGCTCGCCGCGTCGGAGGTTGCCGAACCGGCCTGATCGCCCGCCTACGGCACGGGGCCCCGGCCACCCGAGGGTGGCCGGGGCCCCGGTCTCGTACGGCTCAGGACTGCTGCTCGACCTGGCCCCGGATCGTGGTGAACTCGGCCTTCGCCTGGTCGGCGGACTTGAAGTACAGCACGATCATGCCCAGGCTGCCCCGGTCCGCCCAGACGCAGATGCCCAGCGGCACGCTCGCGGCTTTTCCGTCGCCGCAGCGCGCCTCACCGCCGAGCGGGCCGGCCTCGACGGCCGCCATGTTGGTCACCGTCAGCTCCGTGGTCAGCCCGCTCACATAGCCGTCGAGCTCCTTCTTCGGGTCCGCCACCAGCCCCGACACGCCCGTGATCATGACGAGGTCCTGCTTGGTCGGGTCGCCGTAGAAGGCCGCGACCGTACTGGTCTCGTTCTGCGCCTTCGACTTCATCCCGGTGACTGCCTGGTCGGCGGCGGCCTGCAGCTCCGGGTTGGTGAGCTTCGGCCGACCGGCGAGGGTGGCCGGCGCGACAACCCGGGTCTTACTGGCGTCCACGACGGCGCCCACGTCGTCCTTGACGACGGCCCAGATGATCGCCGCGCCGCCGAGGCAGAGCACCAGCACCACGGCCAGCACGATCAGCACGATCTTGCCGACGTTCGACTTCTTGGCCGGGGGCGGGCCGGCGGCCAGGTTCGGGTCACCGTACGGCTGACCCGGCTGCGCGGGCGGGAAGCCCTCGGGTGCGGGCGGGAACCCCTGAGGTGCGGGCGGGAAGCCCTGCTGCTGCGGCGGTGCCCACCCTCCGGGCTGCTGCTGGCCTGGCTGCTGCGGCGGGTTGGGGGGATCGTTCGGCGAGCCGTAGGGATTGGCCGGCGGCTGGGACATCAGTCAGCTCCAAGATGGGGGTGCAGAACGCGTGATCCTAACCCGGTCCGCATCCCGGCGTTGTCCTGCGTAGATCCGCGTCGGGTGGCCAGCTGATCACAAACGGTCGCGGTGGCCGGCCCGTCCACGAGGGACGGTCCGACCACCGCGACGGTGGCGCTGCGTTCGGTCAGGCCGGCAGGCTCGCCGCGCCGCGCGGCAGGAACCGTTGGCCGGTGACCCGCTCGGAGGTGCCGGTGCGATCCAGGTACGGCGTGACGCCGCCCAGGTGGAACGGCCAACCGGCGCCCAGGATCATGCACAGGTCGATGTCCTGCGCCTCGGCGACCACACCCTCGTCCAGCATCAGCCGGATCTCCTGCGCGAGCGCGTCGAGCGCGTTCTGGCGTACCTGCTCGGCGGTCAGCGGCTGGTCACCCACGACGAGCAGCTCGGCCACCTCCTCGTTGACCTGGTCGTCGACCACGATCGGCTTCCCCGAGTCGGCGATCCGCTTGAGGTTCTCACTGACCCCGTACCGGTCCGGGTACGCGGCGTGCAGGGTGCCGCCCACGTGGTACGCGACGGCCGGGCCGACCAGCTGGAGCAGGGCGAGCGGGCGCATCGGCAGGCCCAGCGGGTCCAGTGCGCTGTTCGCCACGTCCAGTCCGGTGCCGGCGTCGACGGCGGCGAAGACGGTGCCCAGGAAGCGGGTGAGCAGCCGGTTCACCACGAACGCCGGCGCGTCCTTCACTAGCACGCTCGACTTCTTGAGCTGCTTGCCGACCGCGAACGCGGTGGCCAGGGTGACGTCGTCGGTGCGCTCACCCCGGACGATCTCCAGCAGCGGCAGCACCGCCACCGGGTTGAAGAAGTGGAAGCCGACCACCCGCTCCGGGTGCTCCAACTCGGCGGCCATCTCGGTGATCGACAGCGAGCTGGTGTTGGTGGCGAGCACCGCCTCCGGAGAGACGATCTTCTCCAACTCGGCCCAGACCTGCTTCTTGACGCCCAGGTCCTCGAAGACCGCCTCGATGACGAAGTCGGCATCCGCGAAGGCGCTCTTGTCGACCGTGCCGCTGACCAGGCCGTACAGCTTGGCGGCGGTGCCCTTGTCCATCCGGCCCTTGATGACGGCCTTCTCGATCTGGGTGTGCACGTAGCCGACGCCCTTGTCCACGCGGGACTGGTCGAGATCGGTCAGCACCACCGGCACCTGGAGGCGACGGGCGAACAGCAGCGCCAACTGGCTGGCCATCAGGCCCGCGCCGACGATGCCGACCTTGGTGATCGTGCGGGCCAGGCCCTTGTCCGGTGCGCCGGCCGGGCGCTTGGCCCGCCGCTGCACCAGGTCGAACGCGTACAGGCCGCTACGCAGCTCCTCGGAGAAGACCAGGTCCGCGAGGGCCTCGTCCTCGGCGGCGGTGCCGGCGGCGAAGTCGCCGTCCTTCGCCGTCTCCAGCAGGTCGAGCGCCTTGTACGCGGCCGGGACCGCGCCATGCAGCCGCTGGTTCAGCGTCTCCCGGGCGAAGTAGAGCACGCCCGCCCACATGTCCTTGTCGACCTCGGGTCGGGTCACCGTGACCTGACCCCGGACGACGCCGGCGGCCCACTCCAGGGACCGCTCCAGGAAGTCGGCCGGCTCCAAGAGGACGTCCGCGATGCCCAGCTCAGCGGCCTGCTTCGGCTTGAGCATCTTGTTCTGCATGAGCGGGTTCTGGATGATCACCTGGGTCGCGGCGGGGATGCCGATCAGGTTCGGCAGCAATTGGGTGCCGCCCCAGCCGGGCACCAGACCGAGGGACACCTCGGGCAGGGCCAGGGCCGCCGCGCCGCCGGAGAGCGTCCGGTAGTGGCAGTGCAACGCCAGCTCCAGGCCACCGCCCATCGCCGCGCCGTTGACGAACGCGAACGTGGGGACGGTGCTGTCCTTGAGGCGGGCGAAGACCCGGTGGCCGAGCCGGCCGATCTCCAGCGCCTGCGCGCGGTCGGCGAGCTGCGGCAGGCCGACGATGTCCGCGCCCACGCAGAAGATGTACGGCTTGCCGGTGATCGCGATGAACGCCGGGTTCGCGGCGAGCGCCGCCGTGATCGCCTCGTCCAGGCTGGCCAGCCCACCCGGGCCGAAGGTGTTCGGCTTGGTGTGGTCGAAGCCGTTGTCCAGCGTGATCAGGGCGGCCGGGCGGTCCAGCCCCGGCACGTTCACCGAGCGCAGCAGTGCCCTGGTGACAACCTCGTTCGGCGCCTTCACTTGTTGCCACCCTCCCAGTTCGGGTTCTCCCAGATGACCGTGCCGCCCATGCCGATGCCGATGCACATCGCCGTGAGGCCGTAGCGGACCTCGGGGTGCTCGGCGAACTGGCGGGCCAGCTGGGTCATCAGCCGTACGCCAGAGGAGGCCAGCGGGTGACCGATGGCGATCGCGCCGCCCCACGGGTTGACCCGTGCGTCGTCGTCGGCGATGCCGAAGTGGTCGAGGAAGGCGAGCACCTGCACGGCGAACGCCTCGTTCAGCTCGAACAGGCCGATGTCGTCGATGCTGAGCCCGGCCAGGCGCAGCGCCTTCTCCGTCGACGGGATCGGGCCGACGCCCATCACCTCCGGCTCGACCCCGACGAAGCCGAACGACACCAGCCGCATCGCGACCGGCAGACCCAGCTCGCGGGCGGTGGCCTCGTCGGCGAGCAGACTCGCGGTGGCGCCGTCGTTCAGGCCGGCCGCGTTGCCCGCGGTGACCTTGCCGTGCGGGCGGAACGGGGTCTTCAGGGTGGCGAGCTTCTCCAGCGAGGTGTCCCGTGGTGCTTCGTCCACAGTGGCCAGACCCCAGCCGCCCTCCGCGTCGCGGATGGACATCGGCACCAGGTCGTCCTGGAGCTTGCCGTTGGCGTACGCCTTGGCGGTCTTCTGCTGCGAGGCGAGCGCGAACGCGTCGGTGCGCGCCTTGGTGATGTGCGGGACCAGGTCGTGCAGGTTCTCCGCGGTGGCACCCATGACCAGCGCGGACGGGTCGACCAGCTTCTCCGCGATGATGCGCGGGTTGGGGTCGACACCCTCGCCCATCGGGTGGTGGCCCATGTGCTCGACGCCGCCAGCGATGGCGACGTCGTACGCGCCCATGGCGATGCCGCTGGCCACGGTGGTCACCGCGGTCATCGCGCCAGCGCACATCCGGTCGATGGCGAAGCCGGGAACGGTCTTGGGCAGACCGGCTAGCAGGGCGGCGGTGCGGCCGATGGTGAGGCCCTGGTCGCCGATCTGGGTGGTGGCCGCGATGGCGACCTCCTCGACCCGCTCCGGGGGCAACTGCGGGTTGCGGCGCAGCAGTTCCCGGATGCAGCGGATCACCAGGTCGTCGGCGCGGGTGTTGGCGTACATGCCACCCGCCTTGCCGAACGGGGTACGGACGCCGTCGACGAAGACGACGTCGCGAACTTCACGGGGCACTTGAGCCTCCTAGCCGAGGGGCACGTCCCCTCGGATGCTACTCGCCAGTAACCAACCCCGTCCCGACCCCCGACTGTGGCCCACCACACACCCAGCCCCGCTCGATCATGAAGTTGTTGTCGCGACACGCCGATGCGCATGGCAATAACTTCATGATCAACAGGTGGGTGGGGGTTAGAGGGTTGGGGGTTGGGGGGACAGGGCTTCGGTTAGGTCGGGGTTGAGGAGGCCGATCTGCCATTCGCGGGCGTTGAGGCCGCGCAGGGTCTCCGCTACCGACTCCTCGGTGATCTCCTCCGGCGGAGTCCAGGCCAGCCGGCGGACCGAATCCGGGGTGATCAGGTTTTCCGGTGGGAGGTTGTGCTCACCGGCGATGCGGATCACGACCTCCCGGGAGCGGGCCAGTCGACCGGCTGCCACCGGGTCCCGTTCGGCCCAGCGGTGCGGCGGGGGTGGGCCCTCCACGGTCGGCGAGACCGGCAGCGAGTCCTCCGGCAACTGCCGGGCGTCGTCGAGCGCGGCGAGCCAGGTGCGGGCCAACCGTCGGACCGAGCGACCGCCGAAACCGGGCAGGGTCAGCAGGGTCTTCTCGTCCTTCGGGTCCAGCTCGGCGGCGGCGATGATCGCCGAGTCGGGCAACACCCGACCAGGAGCGGCGTCGCGCCGGGACGCGATCTGGTCCCGGGCGTACCACATCGAGCGGACCCGGGCCTGGGCCCGCGCACCCCGCAGCCGGTGGATGCCCGAGGTGCGCCGCCACGGCTCCGCGCGGACCCGCGGTGGGCGTGCTCCGGTGCGGACCAGCGCGGCGAACTCCTCCGCGGCCCAGGCCGACTTGCCCTGCCGGGTCAACTCGGCGTCCAGCGCGTCGCGCAGGTCGGTGAGCAGCTCCACGTCGAGAGCGGCGTACGTCAGCCACGACTCGGGCAGCGGTCGGCTCGACCAGTCGGCCGCCGAGTGGTGCTTCTCCAGGGTGAACCCGAGTAGCTGCTCGGTCAGCGCGGCCAGCCCGACGCGTTCGAAGCCGGCCAGTCGAGCGGCCAGCTCGGTGTCGAACAGTCGGCGCGGACGCAGCCCCACCTCGGCCAGGCAGGGCAGATCCTGGCTGGCCGCGTGGAGCACCCACTCGGCCTCGCCGATCACCGCGTCCAGTGCGCTGAGGTCGGGCAGCGGCAGCGGGTCGATCAAGGCGGTGCCCGCACCGGCCCGGCGCAGCTGCACCAGGTACGCGCGCTGGCTGTAGCGGTAGCCGGAAGCCCGCTCGGCGTCCAGCGCGACCGGGCCGGTGCCCGCTGCGAAGCGGGCCACGACCTCGGCAAGCTCGGCCGGGGCGGCCACCGGATCGGGGGTGCCGTCACGCGGGGCGATCAGCGGAACGGGCCCACCGTCGGCCGGGTCGGCCCCCTCGCCCGCCGGCTGCGGCTGGGCCGACGGCGGGTGCTGGGGTGCGTTTCCCGGGAGTTCTTCGGTGGGCCGACGGCGCAGGGGTGGTTCGTCGGTCACCTGCCAACCCTAGTGCGCGCGGTGATCCGGTGGGTGCAGCCGGTCCGGCGTGTGTCGGCCAGGTGTCCGCAAAGTGTCCTTCCGAATGCCAAATGTTCAGGCTGCGCCGGCCGGGCGGCGGTCGGAGAGGGCCGTTACGCCGGGTGGGGGGAGGCCGGCGGTGGAGGCGAGGAGGGCGCACCAGCCGAGCAGGTGCGGGGTCAGGTCGTCGTCGACCGGCGTCCAGGAGGCGCGGATCTCGATGTCGCCGATGGTCGGTGGCCCGGCGAGGTCGCCGAACCGGGTCGACATGGTCTGTGTCACCGTCCCGCCGATCGCCCGGTGGCCCGCGTCGTGGGCGTCCAACGCGTCGGTCAGCCACGTCCAGCCGACCCCGGGAAGCAGCGGGTCAGCGGCCAGGTCGACCTCCAACTCGGCGGTCACGTAGGTCACCAGCCGCAGGGTGCCCTGCCACGCCTCGTGCCCGACCGGGTTGTGCAGCAGGATCAGCCGCCCGGTCGCCACCTCGTCGTCGTCGCGCAGCACGGCCGCGGAGAGCGCGAACGCGTACGGGGCCAGCCGCTGGGGGGCGCCGACCTCCTCCAGGGTGATCTCCGGCCGGGGCGCGGCCGACCGCAGCCCGGCGACCGCGCGGGCGAAGGTCTCCGGGAGCGCGATCGGGGGGGCCATGTCGGCAGCCTATGCCGACGCCCGCCCCCCGCTTCGACGGCGCGCCGACGCTCACCGAGGGGCCCCCGCCTCAACTCGGACGTAAGGAACGGTGCCCTTCCTCTCACCCCCACCCGGTTGGGGGTGGCGGGCGTGGCACGATTGCGGCGATGACCACGGACACCACGGGCACTGCCGCCCGAGACGGAGATTCCCGCCCCGGCGGACCGGCCGACTCGCCCTTCATCCGGGCCTGCCAACGTCGGCCCGTTCCGCACACCCCGGTCTGGTTCATGCGCCAGGCCGGCCGCTCCCTCCCGGAATACCGGGAGATCCGGGCGAACGTGCCGATGCTGGAGTCCTGCCGGCGCCCGGAGCTGGTCACCGAGATCACCCTCCAGCCGGTACGCCGGCACGGCGTGGACGCGGCCATCCTGTTCAGCGACATCGTGGTGCCCGTCGCCGCCGCCGGAATCGACCTGGACATCGTGCCGGGCACCGGCCCGGTGGTCGCCGAGCCGATCCGCACCGCCGCCGACGTGCAGCGGATCCGCCAGATCACCCGCGACGACGTCTCGTACGTGGACGAGGCTGTCCGGCAGCTGGTGGTCGAGCTGGGTGACACCCCGCTGATCGGTTTCGCCGGTGCGCCGTTCACGCTCGCCAGCTACCTGGTCGAGGGCGGGCCGTCGCGCAACCACGTGAAGACCAAGGCCCTGATGTACGGCGACCCCGAGCTGTGGCACGCGCTCTGCGCCCGGCTGGCCGAGGTGACGCTGTCCTTCCTGCGGGTGCAGATCGAGGCGGGCGTCTCCGCCGTGCAGCTCTTCGACTCGTGGGCCGGCGCGCTCTCCGAGGCCGACTACCGCCGTTTCGTGCTGCCGCACTCGACCGCCGTGCTGAGCGGGCTGGTCGACGACTGCTCCGGGTCGGGGCACGGCGACAGACGCGCCGAGCCGGAGCGGTCGCCCGATGGGGTGCCGCGGATCCACTTCGGGGTGGGCACCGCCGAGCTGCTCGGCGCGATGGGCGAGGCCGGTGCCGACGTGGTCGGCGTCGACTGGCGTACGCCGCTGGACGTGGCCACCGGCCGGATCGGCGCGGACAAGGCGGTGCAGGGCAACCTGGACCCGTGCGTGCTGTTCGCGCCGTGGCCGGTCATCGAGGCTGAGGTGCGTCGCATCCTCAAGCAGGGTCGGGCGGCGCCGGGGCACGTGTTCAACCTGGGCCACGGGGTGTTGCCGGAGACCGATCCGGAGGTGCTGACCCGGGTGGTCGCGCTGGTGCACGAGCTGTCCAGCCGCCGGGCCGACCAGGGCTGAGAAGGTGATGCGGCAGCCCTGGCGGGTGGCGGTGGTCGGCGGCGGGATCGCCGGGCTGGCCGCCGCGGTCCGCTTGCGCGACCGCGCACCGGCCGGCACCGAGATCACGGTGTACGAGCAGTCCGGCGCGCTGGGCGGCAAGCTGCGCACCGGGGAGTTGGCCGGCCAGCCGGTGGAGTTCGGCGCGGAGTCGTTCCTGATGCGCGACCCGACCGGCGCCGAGAGCGCGGCGGTGGCGTTGGCCCGCCGGCTGGGGCTGGCCGATCGGATCGTGCACCCCACGGTCGGGCAGGCCGCGCTGGTCATCGACGGCGGGCTGCGCCCAATCCCGGGCGGCACCCTGGTGGGCGTACCCGGGGATCTGGATCGGGTGGCCACGGTCGCCCGCCCGCGGATGGGCGCCGACACCGACGATGGTCGGCCGCTGGTCGGGCCCGACGCGGACGTCTCGGTCGGTGCGCTGGTCCGGTCCCGCTTCGGCGACGAGGTGGTCGAGCGGTTGGTCGACCCGATGCTGGGCGGGGTGTACGCGGGCCGCGCCGACGATCTCTCCCTGGTCACCACGATGCCGGCGCTGGCCCGCGCGGCGCGGGTGGAGCACACCCTGGTCGGCGCGGTCCGGGCCGCGCAGGCCGCCGCGCCGCGTGCGCCCGGGGCTCCGGTCTTCGGCACCCTGGCCGGCGGGTTGAGCACCCTGGTCGAGGCGGCGGTGACGGCCAGCGGCGCGACGGTACGGCGAGACGCCGCCGTGCGCGAGTTGACAGCGACCGGCACGGGTTGGCGGCTCACCGTCGGCCCGACCCGCGACCCGGACGACGGCTCCAGGTCGCGGCGCGGCGGTAGACGTGCCGAGCTGGAGTCGTCGATGGTCGACGTGGACGCCGTGGTGCTGGCGGTGCCGGCGCGGCCGGCGGCCCGGCTGCTCGCCGGGCCCGCCCCGGCGGTGGCGGCGGGCGTCGGTGAGCTGGACTACGCGAGCGTCGCGCTGGTCACCATGGTGTTGCCGCAGCCACGACTGCCCGAGCTGTCCGGCTTCCTGGTGCCGAGCACCGAGGGCCTGCTGATCAAGGCGGCGACCTTCTTCACCACCAAGTGGGGGCACCTGCGCCGGCCGGACGGGTTGGCCCTGGTGCGCGCCTCGGTGGGCCGCTACGGCGAGGAGGCGCACCTGCAGCGTCCCGACGCGGACCTGGCCGCCACCGTGCACCGCGAGTTGTCGGCGGTGCTCGGCACCCCGCTGCCCGCCCCGGTCGACGGGCACGTGCAGCGGTGGGGCGGGGCACTGCCGCAGTACGCGCCGGGACACGCCGGCCGGCTCGCCGCCGCGCGAACGGCGTTGCGGGCCGCGCACCCCACCCTGGTCCTCGCCGGCGCCGGCTACGACGGCGTCGGCATCCCGGTCTGCGTCCGCTCCGGCGAGACGGCGGCCGAAGAGATCATTACAGCACTGGGAGGATCGGCGAGATGACCGAGCAGACCAACGCGGCCCGGTTGCGGGAGCTGAACGACAGCATCCGCTACACCATGTGGTCGGTGTTCCGGGCCAGCTCCCCGCTGCCGTCGCTGCGGGACAACGTCACCAGCGAGGTCGTGTCCCTCTTCGACGAGCTGGCCGGCAAGGACGTCGTGGTCCGGGGCGTGTACGACGTCTCCGGGCTGCGCGCCGACGCGGACGTGATGATCTGGTGGCACTCCGAATCCAGCGACGCGCTCCAGGACGCGTACCTGCGATTTCGCCGCACGACGCTGGGCCGGGCGCTGACCCCGGTCTGGTCGCAGATGGCGCTGCACCGGCCGGCGGAGTTCAACAAGAGCCACATCCCGGCGTTCCTGGCCGGTGAGGAGGCTCGCCCCTATATCTGCGTGTACCCGTTCGTCCGCTCCTACGAGTGGTACCTGCTGCCCGACGCCGAGCGGCGCGAGATGTTGGCCGAGCACGGCAAGATGGCCCGTGGCTACCCGGACGTGCGGGCCAACACCGTCGCGTCGTTCGCGCTGGGCGACTACGAGTGGATGCTCGCCTTCGAGGCCGACGAACTGCACCGGATCGTCGACCTGATGCGGGACCTGCGCGCCTCCAGCGCCCGCCGACACGTCCGTGACGAGGTCCCGTTCTACACGGGCCGCCGCCGCTCGGTAGCCGAGATCGTCAACTGCCTGGTCTGACCCCACCGGCCCTGCCCTGCCCTGCCCTGCCCGGCCCGGCCCTGCCCCCGCCCCGCCCTGCCCCCCGCGATCTTGCACTTTCTGTCCCGGCGAATAGGGCATATGACGCGATTCGGCAACCGAAAGTGCAAGATCGCCGGGGCCGGGCCGGGCCGGGCCGGGGGCCGGGGGCCGGGGGCCGGGTTAGAGGGGGCGGAGCATGACTTGTTCGCGGCGTACGCCGTCGGGCAGGAGGTCGCCCAGTTCGTCGGTCTCGGTGAAGCCGGCGCGTCGGTAGAGGGCCTTCGCCCGCGCGTTGTCCGGCATGACGCTGAGGCGTAGCCGGTCGGCGCCGCTCTCGCGGGCCCAGTCTGCGACCGCGTCAAGCAGGCGGTGGCCGACCTTCCGGCCGCGGGCGTCGGGGTGCACCCACATCGAGATCAGCTCCGGCGTGAGCGGGTCCGCCGTGGGCGCGCCGCTGGCCATCCCGACCGGACGCCCGTCCAGGACGGCCACCAGGTTGCGGGAGCCGGGGATGCTCAGCCGGTCACGCCAGCGCTGCTCGCGGTCGCCGTCGCCCTGCCAGTCGGCGAGTCGGGAGCCGAACGCCTCAGGTGCCTCGGTGAGGGCTGACAGCCGCAGGTCGCGCCAGGTCGGCCAGTCGTCGGGGGTGAGCACCCTGATCTCGATCATGCGGCGATGGTGCCCGGCCGGACGGCCGGGCACCACCGCATTTCCGCCGTCCGGCGCCGCGCCCCCGCCCGGGTACGGCGCCGGGCGGGGATCAACTGGTCGTCGTACAGGAGACCAGCGGGACCGGGTTGCTGCCGTTCCACGAGCCGAGGAACCCGAACGTGGTGCTCGCTCCGGCGGCAAGCGTGCCGTTGTGGTTGGCGTTACGCGCGGTGACAAGTGTGCCGTTGGTGCTTACCGTCGCGTTCCACGACGAGGTGACCTGCTGGCCGTTGCCGTAGTTCCAGCTCACCGACCAGCCTCGGGTCGGTGAGCCGCCGGCGGTCACCTTCACGTCGGCCTGGAAGCCACCGGACCACTGACCGGTGACCTGGTACGTCGCGGTGCAGGCACCGGCCGGCGGCGGGGTGGTCGGCGGGGGCGTGGTG
>NZ_JOAN01000035.1 GCF_000718555.1 Micromonospora chokoriensis | reverse complement strand
AGCGGGTGCTTTGTTGCCCACCACAACTCCATGATCGACGGGGGAGGGGGCGGAGGGAGGGAGGGCGGGAGGGAGGGAGGCAGGGGCGGGTGGGGGAGCCAGGGGCACGGCGGTTTTTGGGCTGGCCGTTAATTGGCGGTTGGGGCTGACGGGTGTCCGGCTACGGTGTGCCGATGCCCGCCACCGTGCACGTACGTGAACTCACCGCTGACGACCTCGACGCCGCCTGGGAGCTGGGCCGGTTCGCGTTCGGCTCCGACTCCCAGCGTCCCCCACAGGCGAGCGTCGAGGTGCCCGGCCTGACCCGTTACGGAGCCTTCGACGACGCCGGTCGGCTCGTCGGCAAGGCCGTCGACCTGCACCACGACCAGTGGTGGTCCGGGCGAGCGGTGCCGGCCGCCGACGTGGCCGGAGTAGCCGTCGCGCCCGAGGCCCGTGGTCGGGGCGTGGCGCGCGCCATGCTCACCGCCCTACTGCGGGGCGCCCACGAGCGGGGGGCGGCGATCAGCGCGCTCTACCCGACCGTCGCCGCACCGTACCGGGCCTGTGGGTGGGAGACCGCCGGTGTGCTGCGCACCGTCAATCTGGCCACCGCCGCGCTGCCCCGACACCGTCCCGCCGCGCGTCTGGCCGTCCGTGCCGGCACGCCCGCCGACCTGCCTGCCGTCGCCGCCCTGTACGAGCGGGTCACCCGGCACCGCAACGGCATGCTGACCCGCCGCGGTGAGCTGTTCGACGCCACCGACCGTGGCCTGCCCGGCGATGGGCTCACCCTCGTCGAGGACGACGGCGACCTGGTCGGCTACGCCACCTGGCAGCGCGGCCGCGGTTACGGGGCCGATTCGGTGCTCACCGTCGACGAGGCCCTGGCCGTCAGCGCCGAGGCCGCCCGGGAACTCGTCGGGGTGCTCGGCAGTTGGGCCAGCGTCGCACCGACTCTGCGGCTGTGCCCGCTCGACGGTGACGCTGTCAGCGCCCACCTGCCGCTGGAGTCGGCTCGCGAGCACGAACGGGACCTGTGGATGCACCGGCCGGTCGACGTCGTCCGCGCGGTGAGCGCACGCGGGTGGCCCGCCCACGTCCGGGGTTCCGTCGACTTTCACCTCACCGACCCGCTCGCCGAGTGGAACACCGGCACCTGGCGGTTGACCGTCGCCGACGGCGCCGCCGAGCTGACCCGGGTCAGCGGCGAGGCAGACCTGCGGCTGGAGGTACGCGGCTTCGCCCTGCTCTACGCCGGAGCAGCGCACGCCCGCTCGGTCGCGCAGGCCGGCCTGCTGCACCATGCCGCCGGTGTCGCGCCGGATGCCCTGGACCTGTTGGGCGTCGGAGGTCCGGCGCAACTGCTCGACTACTTCTGACCGGGCCGGGCCCGGCGCGGTCCTGGCTAAAGCGTCACCTCGGCCAGGCCGGGCACGCGGCCGCGAAGGACCGCGCGGGCCGGCCGGTAGGACTTACCCACACCCCGTCGGGCTCGCGCCTGGTCAGGTCGGGGTCGCGGCCAGTTCGGCGTTCGCGCGTCGGGTGACCAGCGTGAGCGCCCGGGCAGCGGCGCTCGCCTCGTCGCTCGGGATGTCCGCGTAGAGGCGAGCGCTGATGCCCGCGACGGCGTCGGCGATGCGGGCCTGCACGGCGTGGCCGGCGTCGGTCAGTCGCAGCCGTGCTGTGTCGGCTTCGTCGTCGACCTGGGCGAGGTGTGCGTCGACGAGGGTGGCGAGCACCCGCTGCACCTCCTGCTCGTCGACCTTGAGCGTGCTGGTGACCCGATGCGTGAGGTCTGCGCGGTCGACTGGGCCGTTGGCCAGGACGTTGAGGGCGAGCACCTGGTTGAACTCGACGCCGAGGGGAGCCACGGCCCGTTCGAGCAGGGCCCGGGTGGCGTAGTGGGCGTGGCCGATGACCTGACCGTTGAGGGTGGGGACGGTGGACATGACGCCTCCTTCGAAACGTTGGCCGCGCCAACGCTGGAGCCGCCAACGTAACACCTAATCGTTGGTCGCACCAACGATTACTGGTAGGCTGCGCTCATGGAAAACGCAGCCCCGCAGTCACCCGCCGGGCTCAGCACCACCCCGAGCTGGCTGCTCAACCAGACCGCCAGCCACGCCACCCGCCTACTCAGCGAGGGCTTCGCCGCGCACGACCTGCGCGGCTACCACTACCGGCTGCTCGCCACCCTGGCCGAGGACGGCCCCGCCAGTCAGGCTGACCTCGGCCGCCGCTGCGGCATCGATCGCAGCGACGTCGTGGCCGCCATCAACGACCTGGCCGGCCGAGGGCTCGTGGTGCGTGCCCCCGACCCGGCCGATCGCCGCCGCAACGTCATCAGCGTCACCGCCGCCGGCGCCGACGAGGCCCGCCGGATGGGCGCGACCGTCGACCGCGTCCAACGCGATCTGCTCGCCCCCCTGTCCAGCACCGAGCGCGAGCAGCTGACGCGACTACTCACCCGACTGCTGCGACACCACAGCGGGCGCTGACCCGCCTCAGCGGGCCTCGCGCAGCTCCGCAAGCCGTGCCTCGATCTCGGCCAGCTCCGCGCGCAGCTTGTCCGCCTGCTGCTCCGCCTCGGCCCGCTCGGTGCCGAGGATCTGCTCCACCGCCTCCTGCACCCCCGGCACGTCGACCAACGCCACCATCTTCAACGCCTCCGCCGGCTTCACCACGTACGGCTTCGCGAGGGCCTTGGCGCCCTGCTGCGCGGCGACGGTCCACTCACCTTCGGCGTACGCCAGGGTGACCGTGAGGCCCGCGGGCCCCTTCGGCTTCACGGCCTTGACCGCCCGCCGCGCCGGCGGCTTCTCCGTCTGCTCCACCTTCGGCTCCTCCTGTCGCTGCGCGGGCACCCGCGGCGTGTCCAACACGAACTCCGGCGCGGCCACCACGGGCGGCTCGGGCTCGGGCTCCGGCTTCGGCTCCACCACCCGCCGGGTCACGCCCTTGGGCGCCACCGCCAGGTCGGCGGGGGAGAACGGCAGCTCGTCGCGGCCGAAACGCACCACCACGAACTCGTCGGACACCTCCGGATCGGTCAGCTCGATCACCTGACCGACCTGACCGGCGATCTGCCCCGCCGCCGCGGTGAACACCACCCGCGGCTTGCGCCCGGCCGCCAACGCCTCCCGGATGCTCTGCACCTCGCTAGTGGACAAACCCTGGCCGGTATCCATCACAACCCTCTTCCGTACACCTGTTTGATTGCTGTCTTGATACCAGCCGGCTGCGACACCCCCCGCACGGGGCTCGTGCCCGCTCAGCCGCCCAGTGCCCGCAACGCCCGGTCCGCGTGGTCGTTCATGCTGACCTCGCTGTGGATCACCTCGATGACCCGCCGATCGGTGCCGATCACGAACGTCATCCGCTTCATGCTCAACGGCCCCAACGGCACCCGCCGCTTGACCCCGAGCTGCTGCGCCACCGCGCCGTCGGCGTCGGACAGCAGCGGATAGTCAAAGCCGTGCAGCTTCGAGAACTCGGCCTGCTTCGCCACCGAGTCGCGGCTGATGCCGATCCGCGACGCGCCCAGCGCCGCGAACTCCGCCGCCAGGTCACGGAAGTGGCAGCTCTCCGCCGTGCACCCCCGCGTCATCGCCGCCGGGTAGAAGAACAGCACCACCGGCCCGGCCGCCAAAAACTCCGACAGCCGCCGCGGCGTGCCCGTCTCATCCGGCAGCTCGAAATCCTGCACCACGTCGCCGACACCCACACCCGCCACCGCGCACCTCCATCATCTGATCGACCGCGCGGTGAGCGTAAGCGATCACGCCCAGAGCGCCGCCACCTCGTCAGCCACCACATCGGCCTGGGCCCGTCCGGCCCGCGCCGCCCCCGCCCGCCGCGCCGGGTCCAGCACGTTACGACCGATCGCCGTACGCGCCGCCGCGTCCGGCGTCACCACCACCACCCGCGACCCGCCCGCCCGCAACCCGTCCACCTGCACCGACAGCCGTGGCATCGGCCCGAACGCCGCCGACGTCGGCGCGAGCACCAACACCCGCCGCGCGTCCGCCGCCAGATCCGCGTTCACGCTCGAACGCATCCCACCGTCGACGAAACGACGCGCGCCGATCGTCACCGGCGGCCACACCCCGGGCACCGCGCAACTCGCGCCCACCGCGTCCACCAGAGACACCCCACTGTCGCGGTCGAACACCACAAACTCACCCGAGGACGCGTCCACCGCCGTGACCAGCAGCCGCCGCGCCGGCCACTCCCGGGCCGGCAGGCGGGCCTCGATCACCGCGCGTCGCGACGCCTCCGACGGAGTACGCGCCGCCACCGCCATCGCCCCGATCCGGGCCCGCGAACGCACCGCGTCACGGGTACGACCACCGGCCCACACCAGCCGCGCCAACGCCGCGAAACCCAACCGCGCCGCCACCTCACTCGACGGTGGCGCCAACTGCTCGGCGTAGAACCCCTGCAGCGGCAACCCGGAGCACACCTGCGCGCCGACCACCGAACCCGCCGACGTCCCCACCACCAGATCCGCCTCGGTGACCGGCACACCCCGCTCGGTCAGCCCCGCCAACAGCCCCAACTCCCAGGCCACCCCGGTCACCCCGCCACCGCCGAGCACCAACGCCCGTTGCATGTGAGCCTCCTCTCGACGACCGACCCGCGCCGGTCACGGTAGCGTCGGCACGACCAGCGCGCAGCGGTCAAACACCCCGGGAGGCACCGTGGCACCCGTCACCGTCATCACCGGCGGCGGCCGGGGCATCGGCGCGGCCACCGCCCGCCGGCTCGCCGCGGCCGGTCACCACGTCGCCCTGTGCTACCGCCGCGACGAGGCCGCCGCCACCGCCGTCCTGACCGACCTGCGCGCCGCCGGCGCACAAGCCCTCGCGGTACGCGCCGACACCACCGACCCCGACCAGGTGCACGCCCTGTTCGACGCGGCCGCGCAGCTCGGCCCGCTCACCGGCCTGGTCAACAACGCCGGCGTCACCAGCCCCATCGGGCCCTTCACCGAGCTGCGCGTCGACGACCTACGCCGGGTCGTCGACGTCAACCTCGTCGGCTACGTCCTCTGCGCGCAGCAGGCCGCCCGACGACTCACCGACGGTGGGGCGATCGTCAACGTCTCGTCGGCGGCCGCGACCCTCGGCAGCCCGGGGGAGTACGTGCACTACGCCGCCGTGAAGGCCGCCACCGACACCCTCACCGTCGGCCTGGCCAAGGAGCTCGCCCCGAAGGGCATCCGGGTCAACGCCGTCGCACCTGGCATCGTGCGCACCGACATCCACGCCGACTCTGGTGTGCCCGACCGCGCCGATTCCGCCGTCGGTCGTATCCCGTTGGGCCGCGCCGGTGAACCCGACGAGATCGCCGCCGCCATCGCCTGGCTGCTCGGCCCGGACGCCTCGTACGCCACCGGGACCGTGCTGCGCGTCTCCGGCGGTCTCTGAGCGCGCGTGCACGCAGTCGGAGACCGCCGGAACCGGCGTCAGTGGGTGAACAGCTTCGCCGCTGTGATGGCGGTCTGCGTCACCCCGTAGCCGAGCAGCGCCGCCACCACCAACCAGGAGATCCACAGCCGGGCCTGCTGCCCGGGTCGGCTATCGTCGCTCATCGCGCGCCACTCCTCTGCGTCGTCGTGTCCTCGGCCGCGTTCCGGCCCGCATCCTGTTGCACGTCCGGCTCCGCTGACGGTTCGTGGTAGCGCTGCGGCACCGGCCGCACCAGCAGGTTCGCCACGAAGCCCACCGCCAGCACACCCACCATCGTGAACAGCGCCGGACGGTACGCCGCCGCCGTCAACGACCCCGGCTCACCCTGTGCGTCGAGGAACCCGTTGACGATCAGCGGCCCCGCGATCCCCGCCGCCGACCAGGCCGTCAGCAGCCGACCGTGGATCGCACCGACCTGGAAGGTGCCGAACAGGTCCCGCAGGTACGCCGGCACGGTCGCGAACCCGCCGCCGTAGAACGACAGGATCACGCAGGCCAACAGCACGAACAGGGCCGTCGCGCTCTGCCCGACCAGCGCCAGCAGCGCGTACAGCACCATGCCGACACCCAGGTACACCAGGTAGATCGGTTTGCGGCCGATGACGTCGGAGGTGGACGACCAGACGAACCGGCCGGCCATGTTGAACAGCGACAGCAAGCCCACGAACCCGCCGGCCGCCGCGACGGTCACCGCCGAGGCGCCGTTGTCCCGGAAGAAGTCCTGGATCATCGGGCTGGCCTGCTCCAGGATGCCGATGCCGGCCGTCACGTTGCAGAACAGCACCACCCACAGCAGCCAGAACGAGCGGGTCTTCACCGCGTTCGCCGCCGACACGTTCGCCGTGGTGACAAGCGGTTTCGCCGCCACGCTGGCCGGGTCGAAGCCGGGCGGCCGCCAGCCCTGCGCGGGCACCCGCACGTTCGCCACCCCGAACATCATGATCACGAAGTAGCCCAGGCCGAGCGTCACGAACAACCACACCAGCGCGCTGCCCGACGCCGTCGAGCCCGCGTTGGCCGGGTCGTAACCGGCGTCGTAGAACGACAACAGCTGCCGCGACAGGGGAGAGGCGACCATCGCCCCACCACCGAACCCCATGATCGCCAACCCGGTGGCCAGACCCGGCCGGTCCGGAAACCACTTGATCAGGGTGGAGACGGGGGAGATGTAGCCGATGCCCAACCCGATGCCGCCGAGCAGCCCGTAGCCCAGATACAGCAGCCACAACTGCTTCGTGGCGATGCCCAGCGAGCCCACCAGGAAACCCGCCGCCCAGAAGCAGGCCGAGACGAACATGGCCTTACGCGGCCCGTTCGCCTCCACCCAGGTCCCGGCGACCGCGGCGGACAACCCGAGCATCACGATCGCGATGCTGAAGATCACCCCGATCGCCGTCTGGCTGGTGTCGAAGTGGGCGATCAGGGAGTTCTTGTAGACGCTTGTCGCGTAGACCTGGCCGATGCAGAGGTGGATGGCCAACGCGGCCGGGGGAATGAGCCACCGGCTGTAGCCGGGCGGCGCGACGGTGTGCCGACGATCGAGTGCGGAAAGCATGCGGTGCTTCCTCTCCGACGAGGACGAGAGACGTCGCACCCAACGTGCCCACACCACGCGTACGCGGCAAACCTCACCGTCGCCGGACGGTCGCTGCGCTGAGCTGAGCGGTCAGTCAGCCCTCAGACCGCTACCGCAGGTCTGGGGTGTGCCAGCCGCCCGCGAGGGCGTCGGCGTCCGCCGGACCCCAACTGCCCTTCTCGTACGACCGCACCGCCGCCGGCAGATCCAGGATCGGCTCGACGATGCGCCACTCCTGCTCGATCGTCTCCGCGCGCGCGAAGCGCAGGTGCTGCCCGTCCATCGCGTCGTCGAGCAACCGCTCGTACGCCTCCTGACGGCGACCGAGCGCCGCACCGAAGTCGACGGACAGATCCACCGGACGGCTCGCCACCTCAGCACCCGGGCTCTTCGCCTGGATCGACATCGTGATGCCGTCACCACGCCCCAGGCGGAACCGCAGCAGGTTCGCGACGGTCACCGTGCCCCGCTCGGCCGGGATCAGCGAGCGCTGCGGCTGCTTGAACTCGACCACGACCTCCGTCGCCGTCCCGGGCAGCGACTTGCCGGTGCGCAGGTAGAACGGCACACCCGCCCAGCGGGGGGAGTCGACAGTCAACCGGGTCGCCACGAACGTCTCCGTGTTCGAGCCCGCCGCCACTCCCGGCTCGTCGCGGTAGCCGGCGTACTGCCCCCGGACGGTCGACTCCGGCGACAGCGGGACGATCTGCCGCAGCACGGCGGCCTCCGCCGCCCGGAACGCCTCGGTGTCCTCGCTGGCGGGCGCCTCCATCGCGATGAGCGCGACGACCTGAAGGATGTGGTTCTGCAGCACGTCCCGGGTCGCGCCCACCGTGTCGTAGAAGCCGGCCCGGCCCTGGGTGCCGAAACCCTCGGCGAGGGTCACCTGGACGTTGTCGATGTGCTCGTTGTTCCACAGCGGCTCGAACAGCCGGTTGGCGAACCGGAAGGCGTACAGACCCTCGACGGCTTCCTTGCCGAGGTAGTGGTCGATACGGAACACCCGCTCCGGCGCAAATGCCGCGCCCAGCGTGCGATCCAGCTCGCGGGAGGACTCCAGGTCACGCCCGAACGGCTTCTCCACGATCACCCGACCCCGATCGGCCAGACCGACGGCCGCCAGGCCCTCGACGACGGAGCCGAACACCCCCGGAGGGATCGCCAGGTAGAAGACCGGCCGCGCGGAGTCGCGCAGCCGCTCCGCCAGCCGCTGGTACGTCATCGGGTCCGCGTAGTTGCCGGAGATCATCGAAAGGTTGCCCGCCAGCCGGTCGAAGGTCTCGTCGTCGACCTCGTCATTGGCCTCGGTGACCGACTTACGGGCCGTGGTGATCAGCTGCTGATCGTCCCAGGGGGAGCGGGCCACGCCGATCACCGGAACGTCGAGGCGGTCGCGCCGGGTCAACTCGTACAGCGCCGGAAACAGCTTCTTCGAGACGAGGTCTCCGGTGACGCCGAACAGCACTACCGCGTCTGAGCGCACGTGCATGGCACTTCCCAATCGATCATCCGAACCTGATCTTCCGAACGGACAACGGCACGACCCACTTCAGGAATTCCCCAGCGTGCGGCGTACGTGAGGTCGGCGACAACGCCGTCTCGCCGAGCCCTTATGTTAAGGAAGGTTTACAGTGCGGGCGGAACGCCGGTAGCCTGCGAATCTAATCGACGAAGGTCGATCATGACGAGGCCTGGAGGTACCGTGCGCCGCCGACACACCACCACACGGCTGCTGGCCCTAGCCGCACTCGCACTACCACTCATCCTGCCCGCCACCCCAGCTACCGCCGCACCCACCGCACCAACCCGACAGCTCAGCGACGTCATCCCGGCACCCGTCGAAACCCGACCCGACGCGCACAACACGTTCCGGATCACCCCCCTGACCGTCATCCGCACCACCCCCGGCTCAGCCGCCGCCTGGCACGTCGGCCACCAACTCGCCACCACACTGCGCCCCGCCACCGGCCACCTCCTACCAGTCCTCCCCGTACGCTCCACCCCGCTACCCGAGATCGCCCTACTCATCGGGGGAGCAGACAACCGCATCGGCCAGCAGGGCTACCAACTCGACGTCACCCGCCGCGGCGTCACGATCCGAGCCAACACCCCCGCCGGGCTGTTCGCCGGCACCCAGACACTGCGCCAACTGCTCCCCGCCGAGATCGAGGCACCCGACCGGCAACGAACCACCTGGACAGTCCCCGGCGGACAGATCATCGACTACCCACGCTTCGCCTACCGAGGCGCGATGCTCGACCTCGCCCGCCACTTCCACACCGTCGACGAGATCACCGCCTACGTCGACCTGCTCAGCCAGTACAAGATCAACTACCTGCACCTACACCTCACCGACGACCAGGGCTGGCGCATCCAGATCGACTCCTGGCCCCGCCTCACCACCGTCGGCGGCGGACCCGGCACCGGAGTCGACGGCGCCGGCCCCGGCTACCTCACCAAAGCCGACTACAAGGCCGTCGTCGCCTACGCCGCCGCGCGACACATCACGATCATCCCCGAGATCGACATGCCCGGGCACACCAACGCCGCCCAGTCGACGTACCCCGAACTCAACTGCGACGGCGTCGCACCGCCCCCACGCACCGACATGGCCGTCGGCTACAGCTCCCTCTGCATCAACGACGAACTCACCTACCGATTCGTCGAAGACGTCATCCGCGAACTCGCCGCCATCACACCCGGACCGTTCCTGCACATCGGCGGCGACGAAGCCCACGCCACCACCGACGAGGAGTACCGCACCTTCATGAACCGGGTCCTGCCCCTGGTCACGAAGTACGGCAAACGCGCCTCCGGCTGGAACGAGATCACCCAGGTCAACCCGCCCACCGACGCCGTCGCCCAGTTCTGGGGCACCGGCACCACCAACGCCAGTCTCGCCGCAGCCGCCGCCCGCGGCAACAAGGTCATCATGTCGCCAGCGAACAAGGCCTACCTGGACATGAAGTACGACGCCAACACCCGCCTCGGCCTGCGCTGGGCCGCCCTGATCGAGGTGTCCGACGCGTACGGCTGGGACCCCGCCACCCGCGTCACCGGCGTCGGCGAGAACGCCATCCTCGGCGTCGAGGCCCCGCTGTGGTCCGAGACCCTGCGCACCCTCGACGACATCGAATACATGGCATTCCCCCGCCTACCCGCGATCGCCGAACTCGGCTGGTCCACCTCCGCCAGCCACGACTGGGAATCGTTCCGGGCCCGACTGGGGGAGCAGGCACCCCGCTGGCGACTGCAACAGGTCAACTTCTACCCGTCCCCACAGGTGCCCTGGCTCTGAGCCGTACCCCCGTCACACGCTAATAGTGGGCACCGGCCGACACGGCCGGTGCCCACGACGCTCAGCGACCGCAGACGGTGTCCAACGCCTTCAGCGACGGGTCGAGATCCGGCGCCTCGACCTCGGTGGCCTTCGGACCGGCGAGGTGCTTCTCCACCCCCACGGCCAGGGTCTCCAACGCGGTACGCACCTGCGGATCGACAGCGGTCGGCGCCGCCGTCTTGAGGTCCTGCAACAGCGCGGTGTAGTGGCCACGCACCTTCGCGCCCTGCTCCTTGGCGCTGACCGGCTTGTCGATCGCGGCGATCGCATCATCCGCCATCGCGACGTAGTGCTTCTTGACCATATCGAGACTGGCGTCGCAGACCTGCTTGCTGTTCGCCGCGACGTCGACGGTCGGGCTGGGCACCGCGGTCGCCGTCGGCGCGGCGGCCCCCGCGCTCTCCTTCTCGGCGGGCTGGCAGCCGACAACGAGGCCAGCGGTCGCGACCAGGCCCAAGACAATACGGACAGGCTTACTCGTCAAGGCGTTCCCCCGTGGTGATGTGCGGCCCCGCCCATCGCGGTGAACGGGCAGCGACCGAAGCGCACCACTGTAGACACCGCACGCCGATGACGCAGACCACTTTTGCCCCGTGGCCGGCCCGGCGCCTACCAGGCCGACAGGACTGGCCACGCCGTACGCACATCTGACAGCCCGCGCTGGGGGAGCAGGCCCCACCCACACGCATCCGCATCTACCACTGCCACCATGCGTCCTTGTTCGACGACTGGTCCTGGCCTGGCCCTGGTTCAGACTGGTCAGACGCCAAGGCGCGCAGCTACAAGCGCTGTCCCTGGAGGGCAGCCGTCAACTGATCCAAGCCCATCGAACCCAGCTCCAACGCCTGCCGATGGAATGCGCGCCGGTCGCCGGGGAAGAACGAGCGGCCTGCCAGCCACACGCGCTCACCCACCTTGTAGGCCAGCGCCTGCCCTGGCCGGCCCAGGTAACGCGCGAGTTCGGCGGACGCGTACGGCCCCTGGTGACAGCGGTCCCGCAGCAGCTTCAGCGCTGCCTCCGGCGTCCACACGGCTCCATCGCCAGACGACATCGGCAGTCGCAGGTGCAGGCCGATATCGAGCACGACCCGCGCTGCCCGCAGGAGCTGCATATACAGATACCCCAGTCGAGCACCCGGTTGTTCATAGAGCCCGAGCTCGTCCATGAACCGCTCGGCGTACAGGGCCCAGCCCTCCTGACTGCCGGAGAGGCCGCCGAGCAGGTTCAGCCGCTGCCCGAGGCCTCCCCGGCAGGCCTCCGAGCCAAGGTGAAGGTGGTGGCCGGGAACGCCCTCGTGATAGGCGGTGCTGTAGGCATACCAGGTGGGGAAACTCGCGGCATCCTCAGGCAGGGACCACCAGACCCGACCCGGCCGCGTCAGGTCCCGCGACGGCCCGATGTAGGCAATACCGGACGACGTGGTCAACCGCGACTCGATGCGCCGCAGCGGGGCGGGCACGTCGAAGTACACGCCGTCCAGCCGCTCGGTGGCGGCCTCCAACAGCTCCTGCAGCCACGCGGCGAACGCCTCCCTGCTGTGCAGCGTGCCGGGTGCGTCGGGGCTGGCGAGCCGGGCAAGCACCTCTGGCACGTTCCCGCCCAGGGCCTCCGCCTCGGCGATCAGCTCTGCCTCCGTCGCTCTGAACTCGTCCCAGCCCCAGTCGTACAGCTCGCGCAAATCAGGCTGGGCCGCGAGGAAGGTGCGCACCCAGAGTGCGTACCGCTGCTGGCCGAACGCTTCCTCCTCAACGGCCCGCGGTGCCAGGTCCGCGGTCAGCATCTCGGCGAGTTTTTGGTACGCCTCTCGCGCGCCGGTCGCTGCGGCCTGCAACGACGCCCGCTGACGCCCCTCGCCGTAGCGATCCACCAGGGCGACATCGTCGTCGATCCAGTCACGGCAGCGCTGCGCGACGAACTCCACTTGACGCCGCGCCGGCAGATTGCCGCGCTCCGCGGCGAGTGAGAGGCTGCGGGCGTACCCGTCCAGGGCCGCGGGGATCGCGGCCAGGCGTGCGCCGACGCGAGCCCAGCCCTCCTCGAAGGCCGCGCCCTCGGCGTCGCCGCCGGGAACCGTGGCCTCGACGGCTTGGCGGATGAGCTGGAGCGGACCGGTGGCCGCCGCGTGCAGTTCGCGCAGGTCCTCGCCGGCGTCGTGGAAGGCGATACGCGCCTGCAGTCGTTCGGCGAGGTGGGCATGCAGCGGGGTCGCGGCCGGCAGTACGGCAGCCGAGATCTCGAGCTCGCGCAGGGCCCGGGCTGCGAGATCGGCGCGGGCCTGATGGCCCTCCGGGCTGTAGTCGGTAAGCCCGTCGAGATTCTGCTCACCAGCCTCGACGACCGCTGTGCAGGGGTCGAGGCCGGCCATGTCGCGCAGGAGCCGATCGGCGAAGTCCTCGATCACGCGGGCAATGCTAGGCAGCCGTGGCTCCGCGCGCTAACGCGCGCTCACCTCGGGGCTTACTGAGGCAAACGTGCTCACCCATGCTCTGAGCGATGTTGGGGGTGATTCGATAATGTACATTATGTAAAGTTGGGCGTTGTGGCGGCCCCCGGCGTCGCCTCAGTCTCGCGTCAGGCCTGGCGGACACGCATCCTCGTCGGGTCGGACGAGGCGTGCGTTGACCAGCGGGTTGCGCCGCAGGGCCGCGAGCACAGCGACGCTGCCGCCGACGTCGGTCCAGGTGTCGTCCCAGAGGGCCGAGACGAGCCAGGAACGATCCGCTGGAAAGAACAGGTCGGGCAGCGCCCCGTCGCCGCGCATATGGCCGGTGCGCCAGGTGAGGGTCTGTACCGGCCCGGCCTCGACCAACACGTAGGGCCAGTCCCAGTAGAGCGACACCCTCGGGGCACCTGGGAAGACGACGTCGTGGGCGCCGGTGTCGAGAAAGCCCAGCCACCAGGGCTGATCCGCGGTGCACGCGGCCAGCTCGTCGATCACGGCGTGTTCGTGGGCGTCGAGACCGACCCCGGCGGGCGGGTGGAAGGTGCCGTACGCCTCGAACACCGGCGGGATCGCGGTGCTGACTGAAAGACCCTGTGTGGTGTGCCCGGCGAGCCAGGCGACGTCGCTGGCCGCGCCGATCCGCCAGCGCCGCCCGTCCTTGTCGACCTGGACGGGGCCGGTCCGGGTCGTTGTGTCACTGCCGTGGCGGGGTGTGGCGACGGTGGCGGGCGACGCCCATGGAGACCACCCGGGCCGGTCGGTCGCCCGCCACCGGTGCCCCGCGCGACAGACCCAGCTCATAGGATCGTCCGGATCTCGGTACACGGTGGGCGTGCCGGGTTGACCACACTCGGGGCAGGTGGCAACGGGCAACATCATGTCGCGCACGATACGTGTTTCTCGATCAGGGCCACCCGTTCCCGCACCGGTCCGGCCGGTACGTCGACCAACTGGTGCCCGTGCTCCTCGTACACCTCCTGGTGCAGGCGGGCGAAGGCCAGCGCGTCGGCGTAGCTGATCTGGCGCGCTGGGGTGTGTCGGATGAATCCCAGCGGGCTGATCAGGAACACCAGACGTTGGTAGGTGCGCTCGCGCATGATCCGGTTCACCTCGGCGGTCAGCGCCGGGCCGATCGGTCTGCCCAGGTGGCGAGCCAATGCCAGGGTGCACAGCGGCGACCGGTCGTAGAACTGGACTGGCTGGCGCGCATCGGCTCCGACCTGCCGGTGCCGTTGCAGCGCGGCGACGGCGTCGACGAAGTCGGAGTCGCGCCACGGCTCGGCGCACCCCTGCGCCTGCCTCCCGGCGATGAGGTCGGTGGCGGCCTCTCGGACGGTGACGTGTCCCTTGCGGTGCAGCGCCTCGATCATGGTTGTCTTGCCGGCGCCAGGCGCTCCCGTGAGGACGAATCGCTGGGGTTCTGGCATCTTCTCCCCCTCTCTCGGCCCCCTTCCCGGGAACCTGAAAATGCTGCATAATATCCCTTATGCATGACAAACAGGACGAATCGCTCGGGGTGCTGATCGAGGAGTTCCTGACCGACCGCGCCACCCGCAAGCCCTCCCCCCACACCCTGGCCGCGTACCGGAGGGATCTGCACGCGGTGGCGACCCTGGTCGCGGAGGACGCCACCCCTCCCCTCCCCCTGGACGCGCTGTCGATCACCGACCTCTCCCCCCGGGTGATGCGGGCGGCTTTCGCGCGGTTCGCCACTCCCCGGGCGCCCGCGTCGGTGCACCGAGCCTGGTCCACCTGGAACAACTTCTTCACGTTCCTGGTAGCTGACGGGTTCGTGGCGGGCAACCCGATGCCAGCGGTCGGGCGACCTCGGGCGCTACTCCCCCAGCCGAAACCGCTGCGCGGCGCGGACACCCCCGAGGTGCTGCTCGCGTCCGCCGCGCGTGACCAGGGCCGGCAACGCGACCCGTGGCCGGAGCGCGACGTGGCGGTGTTGGCGGTGGCGCTCTGCGCGGGGCTGCGCCTGTCGGAGTTGCTGGCGTTGCGCGTCGACTCGCTCGGCGGTCGGCCCGGTGAGCGGCGGGTGGAGGTGGCGGGCAAGGGCGGGCGGCCCCGGGTGGTGCCGATCGAGGCGGATCTGGACCGGGTGCTGGTGGACTACCTGGACAGTCGGGTGCGGCGCTTCGGTTCGCGGTCGGTACGCCCCGACTCGGCATTGCTTGTGGATCGGCGCGGTGAGCCGTTACGCCGTGGTGGCCTGCAGTATCTCGTCGAGTCGTGTTATCGGCGGGCGGGCATCGGTGACCGGGTGCCGCGTGGTGCGCGGTTGCACGCGCTGCGGCACACCTTCGCGACTCGGTTGGCGGAGGACGGTGCGAGCGCCGCGGAGATCATGCGGTTGTTGGGGCACGCGTCGTTGGCGTCGTCGCAGACGTACATCGAGGTGACGGCGGGGCAGCAGCGCGATGCGGTCCGTGCCAACCGGACCAACCGCGCGTTGGCGGGTCTGGTGCCGCCGGGGTGAGCGTGGTCAGTGTGCGCGGTGGCCGGTGCTGTCGGCGGTGACGGGTAGGGGGCCGAGGACGGCGTTGATGATGTGGATGCGGGCGTTGGTGGCCTGGTAATCGGCGCAGACGGTGTCAGCGCGGTCGGCGAGGCGGGCGGTGGGACCGGTGCGGATGAGGGTGACGGTGGTGCCGTCGAGGGTGGTGGCGGTGCCGTCGGCCACCAGGTCCTCGATGGAGTGGGTTCCGGTGATCAGGTGCGCCTTGAGCAGGGTGCGGAGCTGGTCGGTGTGGTGGGTCATGAGGTCGTCCCAGTTGTCTTCGGAGAACGTGGCGGCGAAGGCGTCGTCGGAGGGCGCGAGGATGGTGACGCCGGTGCCGGTGGGCAGGTCGGTGAGGGTGCCGCTGGTGCGTAGGGCGGCTTCGAACGTGGTGAGGGTGGGGATCCACCGGAGTGCCTCGTCGACGGGTTGGCTGGCGAGGAAGGTCGGGTTTCCGGGGTCGGTGCCGGTGGGCAGGGCGGCGCAGAGTGGTCCGGTGACCTGGGGTGCGCTCGTGCTGGTCGGTGGTTTCGCGTCCGTTGTGGAGGTGGCGGTGCAGCCGGCAGTGGTCAGCAGCAGGGCTACGGCAAGGAGGCGCAGAGCGCGAGACGGGTGCGACACGGGCGGGCTCCACGGGTCGGGGTTGGTGGGTGGGCTGGGCCGGCGGTGCGGGGCGTGTTGCCCCGCACCGCCGGCACTCCGGCTCGACTAGCTGACGGTCACAGTGCCGCGCACTGGCTGGTGCGCGGGCCGTGCACGATGTTGGCGATGCCGAGGTTGGTCGGGGCGGTGCTGTTCGCGGTGCAGTTGAGCGGGCCGCGGATGGTGTTGCCGGCCAGCAGGGGTACGTCGGTGCCGGTGGTGTTGGCGGACAGGTTGACCGGGCCGGCGATCGTGACGTCGATGATGGAGATCGCGTCGGTGGTGTTGGTGATCTGCAGTGGTCCGTTGACCGTGGTGTCGGCGAGGAGGACGCCGGCGGCGCGGGTGGCGCTGACTGGTCCACTGATGGTCGTTGCGGTGGCGACGAGTGCGGCGCCCGTCTGGACGGTGACCGGGCCGTTGATGGTGGCGTTGGCGGCGCAGGTGAAGCCGGAGACGACCAGCGGTCCGTTGCGTCGGCCGGTGAGGGTCGGGTAGACGCGTTCGCCGTCGGTCAGCTTCTCGACGCCCTGGGTGTCGAGCAGCAGCGGGATCAGGCCGCGTTCGGGCTGGTTGAGGGGTACGTAGTAGCCGTCGCCGGTCTTGATGACTTTCCAGCCGTGTGCGGCGATGCGCTGCGCGACGGTGGTGCCCACACCGGCTGGTCCGTCGGTGCGTGCGCCGTTGTACTGCTCGTCGGTGAGCTTGTAGGCGCATGGGGCGTTGTCGAGGATGAGGTCGGCGCGGGGTGCGTCCAGTGGCGGTGGGCTGTCGCCGGGGTGTGGGGCGGGGTGGGCGGGGATCGGTCGGGAGCCGCGGAAGACCAGGCGGCCGGTGTTGGCGGCCTGGATTTCGATGGACTCGGCGCGGGAGGTGAGGATGTCGGCACGGTCGGCGCGGTGGTAGTCGAGGAACTGGTGGAAGGTCCACAGGGCCGAGTAGGTCTTGCGGCGTCGGTTGTTGGCGGTGTTGCCCTCGTCGGGTCGGGTCTGCCCGCCGGAACTACGGAGTTCCAGCAGGGAGTTGGTGACGTTCTTGAGGCCGAGGGTGTTGCGCAGGATGGTTTCTTCGCTGAGGCCGACGTTGCCGCCGCCTTCGCAGCCGTAGGGGCAGGCCCACCAGCCGGCTTCGGCGCCCTTGGCGTACATGTGGCCTTCGATCATGTCTTGGGACTGGTCGAAGATGGGTTGGGCGACGTTCTGGTGTCGGGGTGGCAGCATCGGCAGGTCGCCGGCGCGGGTGTTGCCGAACTCGTGGCCGTCGTAGCCGGCGACGGGTCGGTAGTCGCGGACCATCTTGATGTACGCGGTGGTCTCCGGCTGGCGGATCAGCGAGTAGTCGCGGTTGAGGTCCTGGCCGGTGGAGTTGCCGCGGGTGTTGTTGGCGCGGCCGTCGCCGTTGATGGTGGGGACGATCAGGACGGTGGTGTGGCTGAGTAGGTCGGTGATCCGGGGGTCGGTGCTGAACGCGAGTTGCCGGGCCATGATGAGGCAGGCTTCGCGGTCGCCCGGCTCGTTGCCGTGCACGTTGCAGTTGATGGCGACGGGTGCGGTGGCGGCGATGGCCTCCGGCGTGGCTGCCGGGGTGGGGTATCCGATGACCAGCATGTTGATTGGTCGGTTGTGGACGGTGCGGCCGAGTTCGACGACGCGGACGCGGTCGCTGAGGGTGTCGATGGCGGTGGTGTAGGCGTACTCGTCGGTGTCGCTGGTGTATTGCGCGGCGTGGGTGGTCTCCCACTGGGTGCGTAGTTGTTCGCCGGGGGTGGCGGGGTTGCCCCAGGGTGCGGTGGTGGTGGCGGTGACCGGGTCGGAGTAGGGCTGTTCGGTGGTGCCGGCGCGGGCGCGTACCCGCCATTGGAACGTGTCGCCGGGGTGGTAGCCGGCGTCGGCGAAGGTGGGCGCCTGTTGGTTGATCTGGCGGTTGGGGCGCCAGATGCCGACGATGGTGGGTGCGCCGGTGGGGGTGTTGTGGGCGTCGACGGGGGTGCGTTCGATCTGGTAGTCGGTGGCGCCGTCGACGGGTTGCCAGGCGAGGGTGGTGTATCCGTCGGCTTGGTGGGCGGTGAGGGCGGTGACCTGGTCAGGTGGTGCGGCGCGTTGGGCGTTGGCGGGGGTGGGTGCGGTGGTGAGGGTGACGGTGATGAGGGTGGACACGGCGATGAGGGTGGGTCGCGGGCGTCTCATGTGGCCTCCGACGAGGTGATCGTGGCAGGTGTCGGACCAGCATGATCGTCGAAGTTCGTCGATGCAATGATCTTGAGGGAATCTTGCGTATCGGCGTCGCGCTCCCCCGCCGCGGTTACGCGGTGACGGTGGTGGGCTGGCCCGGTGTCAGCCAGCGGATGCTGTCGCGCACAGGGGGCCTGGCGGCGGCGAACGTCCGTTCGATGGCGTCGCGGGGCTCCTGGAAGTGCTGCCAGCCCTCGTAGTGCACCGGGATCGTCGTTCGGGGTCGCATCGTGGCGCAGAGCTGCACGGCCCGCCGGGCCGTCATGGAGTAGCGCAGCGGCCCGGTGATCGGGAACCGCACCCCGCCCAGGTGCAGCAGCACCGTGCCGACCGGGATGCGGGTGGCTACCTCGCGTACCCGGCGGGTCAGCACGGTGTCGCCGGTGACCCAGAGTGCGCCGTGCTGTTGCCCGGCCCAGCGTAGGGCGAAGCCGATGACGTCGCCGACGATCGGGCCGCTCAGCGGCGGGCCGTGCCGGCACGGGGTGGCGGTCACCTCGATCGTCGGCCGTCCAGGATGCGCGAGGCGGGTGCTCTGCCCGGCGTGCAGGCCCTGCGTGTCGCGGCCGAGCCGACGGGCCCCGGACGCGGTGGTGAGCACGGTGTCGACATCGGGTAGCAGGGCGCGGCCGGTGTCGTCGAGGTTGTCGCCGTGGTGGTCGTGGCTGAGCAGCACCGCGTCGATCGGCCCGAGGTCGGTGGCGGGGATCGCCGGGCCGCTGATCTTGCGTGACGAGGTGCCCCAGCCGAAGGTGTAGCGCCGCCCGGGTGGGTCGAACGTGGGGTCGGTGAGCAGCCGCCAGCCGCCGACCTCGATCAGGGTGGTGGGGCCGCCGATGTGGGTGATCTGCAACTGGTGTGCGGTGCTCACCGGGCGTGTCGCAGGGCCCAGTCGAGGGCGACGTCGGCGATGTGCTGCCAGCCTTGCTGCGCGGGCAGCAGGTGCGCGTAGCCGTCGAAGAGTTCAACCTCGGTGATGGTGTCGCCCTGGTAGTGCGCGGCGTTGGCGCGTTGCACGCTGGGCGGCATGATGTGGTCTTCGGAGCCGGAGATGAACAGCAGCGGTGCCCGCTGGTCGTTGTGGTAGTTGACGGCGATGTCCTGGGGGCCGGGCAGCAGGTTGGCCAGGACGCTGTCCCAGAGGATGCCGCCGGCGGCGGGGATGGCGTAGCGCTCGTACAGGGCGCGGGCGGTCTGCTCGTCGAAGGTGTTGGTGAACGCGTAGTTCCACTGTTCGAAGGTGAAGCTGACCGCCCGGTGCAGGTTCGCCGGGTTCTTCAGTACTGGGAAGGTGGAGCGCAGCTGCGAGAACGGGGTCACCGTGACGCCTTCGGTGGGCGCCGAGTTGAGCACGACCGCCGAGGCGCCGTACCCCCGGTCGAGTAGTACCTGGGTGAACGCTCCGCCGGCGGAGTGGCCCATGATGATCGGCGGCTTCGGCAGCGCGTCGACGACCGCGCTGAGATGCTCGATGACCTGATGTGCGGTGAGCGTCTCCAGGGGGCTGGGGTCGGCGTTGATCGCCTCGACCTCGCCCTCCAGCCCGGGGTAGGTGGGGGTGAGCACCTGCAGGCCCTTGTTCTGGTAGTGGGTGACCCAGTGTTCCCAGCTGCGGGGGGTGACCCAGAACCCGTGGATGAGGACGATCGTGTCCGGTGTGCCGCTCATGGTCAGCTCCGTGATGTCGGTGAGCCCACCGTAGACATTCGTGACCCGCCATGACGGCTGATCGGGAGGACGGCGCTCAGCCGAGGTCGACCAGCAGGGGGCGGTGGTCGGAGATGGTGGACTGCGGCGCGGTGACGGCGCGTACCGGTGGCAGGGCTTCAACGGCGTGCCGGTCGGCGAGGATGTGGTCGAGTTGGACGCGGGGCTGCCCGGAGGGGTAGGTGGGGCGTCGGCCCAGGGGGTGCCAGCCGGAGATGAGCCGGGCCGCGCCGGCGGGCAGGTTGAGGTCGCCGAGCAGGACGCGGGGGGCTGGTAGCGCGCGCAGGGCGCGGACGGTCTGGCGTAGTTGGCGGGCGTTCCAGCCGGGCACGAAGGACAGGTGGGTCGCGGCGA
Organism: Micromonospora chokoriensis; assembly: GCF_000718555.1. Classification (GTDB taxonomy): domain Bacteria; phylum Actinomycetota; class Actinomycetes; order Mycobacteriales; family Micromonosporaceae; genus Micromonospora; species Micromonospora chokoriensis_B. The sequence goes on along the minus strand of NZ_JOAN01000035.1, from coordinate 32,453 downwards.
CGGTGAGCGGGCCGTGGGGGGTGTCCAGGACGGCGGCGAGGACCACACGAGGTTCGTCGTGCAGCAGGATGAGGCCGCCGCGGGGGCCGGGCACGTAGACCGGTGAGCGGACGGGTGCCGGTTTGAGGCGGGTGACCTGCCAGCTGCGTACGGGGTATCGGCTGATCAGCCCGATGCCGTAGCAGGGTTCGCCGTGCCCGTCGTCCTCGTGGCGCAGTGGGCGGAACTGTTCGCCGGGGGTGCCGACGACGGCGGCGACGAAGCGGTGGTGGGGTGCGTCGAGGGCGTGGGCGGCGATGGCGGTGAGGTCGAGGTTGCCGCTGCGGTGTTGGTCGCGGTCGACCTCCTGCAGGGCGAGCACGTCGGCGTCGAGGGCGCCGATGGCGGCGGTGAGTCGGTCGGGGTCGACGAGCCCGTCGGTGAGGGACCGTCCGTGCAGCATGTTGAAGGTGGCCAGGCGCACTCCTGCACCTTACGTCCCCGTGGCATGGTTGCCCGGTGGTGAAGGTGTTGCTGTGCTCGGTGCTGGTGTTCGTGGCGGTCGGGGCGTTGGGGGTGTGGTTGCGGCGTACGCGGGGTCGGTGAGGTGAGGCTGGCCACTTCGGGGCTGGTCAGGGCTGCCCTGGTGGAGAGAATTGCTGCCCATGGACGCCGTATCGCTGAGTACCCTGTTGGCCGCCGCGGCGATGGCCGGGTGGGTCGACGCCGTGGTCGGTGGTGGCGGGTTGTTGCTGCTGCCGGCGTTGTTGGTGGCGGCCCCGGGGTTGCCGGTGGCCACCGCGCTGGGTACGAACAAGTTGGCCGCGATCTTCGGTACGGCCACGGCGGCGGCGACGTACACCCGCAGGACCAAGCTGGACTGGCGGGTGGCGGGGCCGGCGGCGGGGTTGGCGGTGCTCAGCGCGGGTGTGGGTGCGGCGTTGGCCGGGGCGGTGCCGGCGTCGGCGTACCGGCCGGTGGTGTTGGTCGTGTTGGTGGCGGTGGCGGTTTTCGTGCTGCTGCGTCCCCGGTTGGGGGTGGTGGCGACGCCGGCGAAGCGGACTCCGGTGCGGGTGGCGGCGGTGATCGCGGTGGCCGGGGTGGGTATCGCCCTGTACGACGGGTTGATCGGCCCGGGCACCGGCACGTTCCTGGTGTTGGCGTTCACCGCGCTCATCGGCGCGGATTTCGTGCACGGCTCGGCGATGGCGAAGGTCGTCAACGCGGGTACGAACCTGGGCGCGTTGGTGGTGTTCGGGGTGACCGGGCACGTGTGGTGGCTGCTGGGCGCGGGCATGGCGGTGTGCAACATCGCCGGCGCGGTGCTGGGGGCACGGATGGCGCTGCGCCGCGGGTCGGGGTTCGTGCGGGTGGTGCTGCTGGTGGTGGTCGTGGCGTTGGTCGCGAAGCTCGGCTACGACCAGTGGGTGGCTCGCTGATGGCGGTGCGCGCGGAGCACGACCGTGCGGTCCTGGCGCGGTTGCTGGGGCGTGACCCGGTGCTGCACGCCTACCAGTTGGGTGACCTGGACGACTTCTTCTGGCCGTACACGTCGTGGTTTCGCCGCGATGATCAGGTCGTGTTGCTGTACCACGGGAGCGACCTGCCGACGTTGTTGGCGTTCGCCGCGCCGGCGGACACGGCGGCGTTGTCGGTGTTGCTGGCGCAGGTGGCGCCGGTGCTGCCGGCCCGGCTGTACGCGCACCTGTCCCCCGGCCTGACCGATGCCCTGGCCGGTTCGTTCCGGTTGACGCCCGGTGGCCGGCACCACCGGATGGCGTTGACCGATCCGGGGCGGCTGGGTGCGGTGCCGGCGGCGGGGGTGGTGCTCGGCGCGGCGGACCTGCCGCAGGTGCGGGAGTTGTACGCGCGGGCCTACCCGGGTAACTGGTTCGACGAGCGGATGCTGCAGACCGGGCAGTACCTGGGGATCCGCGACGGCGCTGCGCTGGTCGCGGTGGCGGGGGTGCACGTGTTCTCCCCGGCGTACCAGGTGGCGGCGTTGGGTAACGTCACGACGCATCCGCGCTGGCGGGGGCGGGGGTTGGGCACCTCGGTGGTGGCGGCGTTGTGTGCCCGACTGCGGGAGAGCGTCACGCATGTGACGTTGAACGTGAAGGCGGACAACACCGCGGCGGTACGCCTGTACGAGCGGGTGGGTTTCACCCGCGTCGCCGCCTACGACGAGTGGACGTTGACGGCTCTAGCCGCGGCGGCTGGGTGAGTCGAAGCGCCCGGCGCGGATCTCACGCAGGGCCCGGCGGCGGGTGTCGCCGCGCAGGGTGTCGACGTAGAGCTGGCCGCGCAGGTGGTCGGTCTCGTGTTGCAGGGCGCGGGCCAGGAATCCGCTGCCGGCGATGGTCAACGGTTCGCCGTGCTGGTCGACGCCGTGAGCGGTGGCGTGCAGGGCCCGGACGGTCGGGAAGTACAGCCCGGGGATGGACAGGCAGCCCTCCTCGTCGTCCTGGAGCTCGTCGGAGAGCTCCAGGGTGGGGTTGATGAGGTGGCCACGGTGCCCGTCGGCGTCGTAGACGAACACCTGGGCGCTGACGCCGATCTGCGGTGCGGCGACGCCGGCGCGGCCGGGGGCGCCGAGCAGGGTGTCCATCAGGTCGGTGACGAGGGCGCGTAGCTCGGCGTCGAAGGTGGTGACCGGTTCGCATCCGGTGCGCAGGACAGGGTCGCCGATGATCCGGATGGGCCGCATGGTCATGGGGGTCAGCGTATCGCCGTGCGGTGCTGGGGTCAGCGCCCGGCCAGGGTGGCGCGGATCGGGGTGGTCTTCGCGGCGGCCTCGGCGACCTCGGCGCCCGCGTCGCTGTCCCAGGTGATGCCGCCGCCGGCCCAGGTGTGCAGGCGCTGGCCGTCGGCGGCGGCGGTGCGGATGGTCAGGCCGAGGTCGACGTGGCCGGGGGCGACCCAGCCCAGCGCGCCCATGCTGGCGCCACGGCCGACGGGTTCGAGGTCGCTGATCTGGGTCAGGGCGGCGAGTTTCGGGGCGCCGGTGACGGAGCCGCCGGGGCAGGTGGCGCGCAGCAGGTCGGCGAGGCCGAGGCCGTCGGCGGCGGCGGCGCGGACAGTCGACTCGGCCTGCCACAGGTCGCACCAGCGGCGTACGGCGAACAGGTCGTCGACGGTGACGGTGCCGGTGCGGGCGATGCGGGCGAGGTCGTTGCGTTCCAGGTCGACGATCATGATGTGTTCGGCGCGTTCCTTGGCGCTGGCGAGCAGTTCGGCGCGGCCGGCGGCGGTGGCCGGGCGGGTGCCTTTGATGGGTCGGGTGATGATGTGCCCGTCGGTGACCTCGACGAGGGTTTCCGGTGAGGCACAGCCGATGGCCCAGCCGTCGCCGGTGAGGACGCCGCCGTAGCGGGCGCCGGGGAGCGCGCCGAGGCGGCTCAGGGCGGGCAGCGGGTCGCCGGTGTAGGGGGCGGCGGCGTGGCCGACGATGTTGGTCTGGTAGACGTCGCCGCGGCCGATGGCGGCGCGGACCGCGTCGACGGCGGCGGCGTGTTGGCGGGGGGTCCAGCTTTCGGTCCACTCGCCGAGGCGCCACGGTGTCGGTGCGCCGGGCGGGGTGGCCCGCGCGGTGCCGTGGTCGTAGACGACGATGGCCAGGTCGGGCAGGGTCGGCGCGGGTTCGGGTGCCCCGGTGGGGGCGCCGGCCAGCAGTGCCCCGGCGGCGGCGGACAGGTAGAGCGCCGCGCCGCAGGCCCCGGTGCCGTGCTGGCCGGTGGCGGGTCGGGTCAGGTCGTGCAGGGGCAGGCCGTGCGCGGCGAGGAACTCCTCGGCGAGGGCTGCGGGGTCGCCGCCGTCGCCGCGACGCCAGTGCAGGCGGGCGCGTTCGGTGAGCGCTCCCCGGCACGCGGCCGGTGCGCCGGGTACATCGACCAACGCAGCCGGGCCGCTGTCCGCGACCAACGCAGCCGCGCCGCCTCCTGCGGCACCCACCTGTGGGAGCGTTTCCACGCCGTACGGTCCAACCTTCCTCATCCGTTCAGTGGATTTCCCGGGCACCAGGCGGTCACCTGCTCGATGCTGGACACTTTCGCTTGGTACTGTGCGTCACTGGTCATGTGAACCATGACACAGTGCCCCCACAGTCCGGAGAACCCGATGTGCCAGCACCAACCGACCTGTCCCTCCGCTGAAGCCACCGACCGGGAAGCCGCGCGGGTCCTGGCCTGCTTCCGTGAGCAGGGCTGGAGCCTGCTCTGCAACGGTGTCATCGTCTTCGAGGACACCGGCGAGTTGCTTCCCGACGGCAGCAGCATCGCACCGCACCGCGGCCCCGCCCGCCACGCCCTCGTAGCCTGACCGACCACTCAGCGTCACCGTTTAGCCGCCGTCGACCCAGGCTAGTCCCCCGGTAAGGGACGCCCACCGCCCAGGTCGCAGCGGCTGCCGGGGCAGGCCATACCCGCCCGCCCCGGCGTGCCCGTTGTCAGTCCTCGAACGCCTCCGGCGACGGGCACGAGCAGACCAGGTTCCGGTCGCCGTACGCGCCGTCGATACGCCGCACCGGCGGCCAGTACTTCCCGGCCCGGTCCACCCCGGCGGGGTACGCGCCCACCGACCGCGGGTACGCGTGCGACCACTCGTCACCGCTGACCATCGCCGCGGTGTGCGGCGCGTTCGCCAGGGGGTTGTCCCCCGCCGGCCACGCCCCGGAACCCACCTGCTCGATCTCCGCCCGAATCGCGATCATCGCGTCGCAGAACCGGTCCAGCTCGGCCAGGTCCTCGCTCTCGGTCGGCTCCACCATCAGCGTCCCCGCCACCGGGAACGACATCGTGGGCGCGTGGAAGCCGTAGTCGATCAGCCGCTTCGCCACGTCGTCCACCGTCACACCGGTCGCCTTCGTCAACGGCCGCAGGTCGAGGATGCACTCGTGCGCCACCAGGCCCTTGTTGCCGGCGTACAGCACCGGGAAGTGCCCCCGCAGCCGCGCCGCCACGTAGTTCGCCGCGAGGACCGCCACACCGGTCGCCCGGGTCAGCCCCTCGGCGCCCATCATCTGCAGGTACGCCCACGGGATCGGCAGGATCCCCGCCGACCCGTACTTCGCCGCCGAGATCGCCGGCGTCGCGTCGGCGTGCGCGCCCAGCGGGTCACCGGGCAGGAACGGCGCCAGGTGCGCGCGCACCGCCACCGGGCCCACACCGGGGCCACCGCCACCGTGCGGGATGCAGAACGTCTTGTGCAGGTTCAGGTGTGACACGTCCGCGCCGAACTTGCCGGGCTTGGCGAACCCGACCAGGGCGTTGAGGTTCGCCCCGTCGACGTACACCTGCCCGCCGGCGTCGTGGACCTTCGCGCACAGCGACGCGATTCCCGTCTCGTACACGCCGTGCGTCGACGGGTACGTCACCATGATCCCGGCGAGCGCGTCCCGGTGCTTGTCGATCTTCGCGTCCAGGTCGACGAGGTCGACGTTGCCGTCGTCGTCGCAGGCCACCACGACGACCCGCATGCCGGCCATCACGGCCGACGCCGCGTTCGTGCCGTGCGCCGACGACGGGATCAGGCACACGTCGCGGTGCGCCTCACCGCGGCTGTGGTGGTACGCCCGGATGGCCAGCAACCCGGCCAGCTCACCCTGCGAACCGGCGTTGGGCTGCACGCTCACCGCGTCGTAGCCGGTCACCTCCGCCAGCCACGACTCCAGCTGACCGATCATCTCCCGGTACCCGACGGTCTGCGCGTCCGGCGCGAACGGGTGGATGTGCGCGAACTCCGCCCAGCTGACCGGCTCCATCTCGGTGGTCGCGTTCAGCTTCATCGTGCACGACCCCAGTGGGATCATGCCCCGGTCCAGGGCGTAGTCGAAGTCCGACAGCCGCCGCAGGTAGCGCAGCATCGCCGTCTCCGAGTGGTGGCTGCGGAACACCGGGTGGGTGAGGAAGTCACTGTCGCGGCGCAGGCCGGTCGGCAGGGCCGGGTCCACGACGCCGTCGAAGCGCGCCACCCCGAACGCCGCCCACACCTCGCCCAGGTGCGCGTCGGTCGTCGTCTCGTCGCAGGACACCCCCACCCGGTCGGCGTCGACCAGCCGCAGGTTCACCCCCCGCTGCGCGGCCGCCGCGACGACCTGCGCCGCCGCGCCCGGCACGGTCGCGGTGACGGTGTCGAAGAACGCGACGTCCGCGACGTCCACGCCACCGGCGCGCAACCCGGCCGCGAGCCGCGCCGCCATCTGATGGGTACGCGTCGCGATGTCCCGCAGCCCGTCCGGGCCGTGGTAGACGGCGTACATGCCGGCCATCACCGCGAGCAGCACCTGCGCGGTGCAGATGTTGCTGGTCGCCTTCTCCCGCCGGATGTGCTGCTCCCGGGTCTGCAACGCCAACCGGTAGGCCGGGTTGCCGTCGGCGTCGCGCGACACCCCGACCAGACGCCCGGGCAGCATCCGCTCCAGGCCCGAGCGCACCGCCAGGTAACCGGCGTGCGGCCCACCGAAGCCCATCGGTACGCCGAAGCGCTGGGTGGTGCCGGCGGCGATGTCCGCGCCGATCTCCCCCGGTGCCCGCAGCAGCGTCAACGCCAGCAGGTCCGCAGCGACCGTCACCAGGGCCCCGACGGCGTGCGCCGCCTCGACGAGGCGCGCGTGGTCGCGGACCGCCCCGGACGCCCCCGGGTACTGCAGGTGCAGGCCGAAGAACTCCGCCGGCAACTCGTCGCGGTCGACGTCGAGGACCCGCACGTCGATGCCGAGCGGCTCCGCCCGGCTGGTGATCACCGCGATGGTCTGCGGCAACGCGTCGGCGTCGACGACGTACACGCTGCTCTTGGTCTTGGAGGCCCGCCGCGCGAGGGTCATCGCCTCCGCCGCCGCGGTGCCCTCGTCGAGCATGGAGGCGTTCGCGGTGGCCAACCCGGTCAGGTCCGTGACCATCGTCTGGAAGTTCAGCAGCGCCTCCAGGCGGCCCTGGCTGATCTCCGGCTGGTACGGGGTGTACGCCGTGTACCAGGCCGGGTCCTCCAGCACGTTACGGCGGATCACCGCCGGGGTGTGCGTGCCGTGGTAGCCCAGGCCGATCATGGAGACGGCGACGGTGTTGCGCGCCGCGAGGGCCCGCAGCTCGGCGATCGTCTCGGCCTCGGTGGCCGGGTCGGGCAGGTCGAGGGTGCCGTGCCAGCGGATCACCTCGGGGATCGCGGCGTCCATCAGCTCGTCGATCGAGTCGTGGCCGACGACCTCCAGCATCCGACGCTCATCGTCGGGGCCGGGACCGATGTGACGGGTGGCGAACTGCTCTACGGTCATAGGGGCACTCCCGGGGCGAGGTCGACGTGTCGGCCTCCCCCTCTGTCGCACCCACAGGTGGCGCTCCACAGTGCCTGCCCACGAGGTCCTTTTGCCTGAGAGGTTCCGGGGAGGATTTGCCCCTTCGGCGCCGCCCTGCGTGCTGTCGGGCGGTCTCTCCCACGTGGGTGTTACCGGCATGGTCAACGCTACCAGCGTTCGTGTTTCCAGCAGATGTCCTACCCCTGGTCGGGGCTTCGCACCCGTTACACCCCGGCCGGCGCGTCCGCGCCGACCCGGGCGGCCAGTTGCGGCAACACCACACCCAACGGCGCGTCGACGCACACGGTGGCGTGGCCGTCACCACGGGTCGACCCCTGGTTGACGATCGCGACCGGGATGCCCCGTTTCGCGGCCCGAATCACGAAACGGCGCCCCGACATCACCGTCAACGACGACCCGAGCACCAGCAACGACCGGGCCTGCTCCACGACCGCGAAACACCGCGCCACCCGCTGCGGCGGCACGGTCTCACCGAAGAACACCACGTCCGGTTTCAACATCCCGGTGCCGCAGATCCCGCAGTCCACCGTCCGGAACGCCGCCACCTGCTCATCGGGGAGATCCACATCACCGTCCGGGTTGACCCCGGCGACGCGGGCCACGAAATCCGGGTTGGCCTCGCGCAACCGCCGGTCCAGCTCCTCGCGGGAGGTCAGGTTGCCGCAGTCCAAGCAGGTCACCTCGTCCAGGCGACCGTGCAACTCGATCACCGATGTGCTGCCGGCCACACCGTGCAGCCCATCGACGTTCTGGGTGATCACCGCGTCGACCAGACCGGCGCGTTGCAGCCCGGCCACCGCCCGGTGCCCGGCGTTGGGCGCCGCGCCCGCGATCAACCGCCACCCCAGGTGACTACGCGCCCAGTAGCGCCGCCGGGCGAGAGGATCCCGGGTGAACGCCTGGAAGGTCATCGGCGTGTGCCGTCGCGCCACCCCGCTGGGCCCCCGGTAATCCGGAATGCCCGACTCGGTGGACAGGCCGGCGCCGCTGAGCACCACCACCCCACCACCGGCCACCAGCGAGGTCAACGCGTCGAGGCTCTCCATCACCCCTCCATGCTGCCTCAACCCACCCTCCACCGCCGAACCCCCGGCCCGGGGTTCGGCCGGCTTCTACGCCGCAACGACGTCGGCAACGACGCAGGCGATGTTGTCCGGCGCCCCCTCGGCCCGCGCCAGGTCGATCAGCGCCCGCACCGTGTCCTCGGGATCGTCCGTCGCGGCCAACGCCGCGCGCAGATCACCGCGATCCACGACAGCGGACAACCCGTCGGAGCACAGCAGATACCGGTCACCGGGCAACGCTGTGCGCAGCGCCAGATCCGCCTCGACCTGCCGACCGCCGCCGAGGGCACGCACCAACACCGCGCGCTGGGGATGCGTCGCGGCCTGGTCCCGGTCGAGCCGGCCCTGATCAACCTGGGCCTGCACCCAGGTGTGATCCTGGGTGAGCAGCGACAGCTCACCGCCGCGCAGCAGGTAGGCCCGGGTGTCACCGATGTGCACCAGCGCCAGGCGGGAACCACTGAGCAGCAGCGCGGTCAGCGTGGTCACCGGCTGGTCGGTGTCGGTCGCCAACCCGTGCACGGCCCGGTCGGCGTCGCTCACCGCGCCGGCCAGCATCGTCAACAGGTCTACGGCCGGCACGTCGGTGAGTGCCAACGGCTTCAGAGCGTCGACAGCGGCGGCGCTGGCCGCCGCACCGCCAGGCCCCCGCATACCGTCGGCCACGGCAAGCAACCGCTCGCTGGCGTACGCGGTGTCCTCGTTGCTGTCGCGCACCAACCCGGTGTCACCACCGGCGGCGCACCGGACGGCAACGGTGGAACAAGGGTGAGACATGGGGGCGCCCCCTTCAGACAGGTGGTCCACGAGGACGGTGGCGAGCCGGGCCCGCGCCGCGGTATCCGCGCTGACCTGCCGCCAGTACGCGGCGACCGCCTCAGCCGCCGCCGCTGGCGCCAAACCGCACACGACCCGGATCGTCGCCAGTGGCATGCCGATCCGCCGCAGCTGGGCGACCAACCGCGCCACCGGCAACTGAGCAGGGTCATAGAGCCGGTACCCGGACTCCGGATCGACAGCGGCCGGCACCAGCAACCCGACCTGGTCATACAGGCGCAACGCCTTCGGCGTCAGCCTCGCCGCCTGGGCGAACGCCCCGATGGTCATCAGCCCCACGTCGACATCCTCCTCGTGCCGGTCACCGCGACCGGCACCCACCAGGCTCAGGGTTACCCGAAGGTCAAGGTCAAGCCAGCGCCACCCACACCACCGGTAGGTTGGTCACATGCGCGTCGTCATCGCCGGAGGCCACGGCAAGATCGCCCTACTGCTGCAACGCCACCTCGCCGAGCGCGGCGACACCCCCGTCGGCCTCATCCGCAACCCCGCGCAGGCCGACGCGCTGCGCGCCGTCGGCGCCATCCCCATCGTCTGCGACCTGGAACACACCGGCGTCGCCGAGCTGGCGGCGCACCTCGACGACGCCGACGCGGTGATCTTCGCGGCGGGCGCCGGCCCCGGCAGCGGCGCCACCCGCAAGGACACCGTCGACCGGGCCGCCGCCGCGCTGCTCGCCGACGCCGCCACCCGCGCCGACGTCGCCCGCTACCTGCTCGTCTCCTCGATGGGCGTGGACGACCCACCCGCCCCTGGCGGCGACGACGTGTGGGCGGCGTACCTCCGCGCCAAACGCGCCGCCGAGGACGACCTACGCGCTCGCGACCTGGCCTGGACGGTGCTGCGACCCGGCCGGCTCACCGACGACCCACCCACCGGGAGGGTCACTCTCACCCGACACGCCGAGCACGGCGCGATCAGCCGCACCGACGTCGCCCACGTCCTTACCGCGCTGCTCGACGAACCCCGCACCACCGGCGCGACGCTGGAACTCATCGACGGGCCCACCCCGATCGCCGACGCCATCCATGCCGCCGCCACCTGAGGGAGAACAATGGACCCGCAACCACTCGACTACCGCTTCACCGCGCCCATCGAGAAAGACGGCGCGTTCGCCACCTACGTGACCGTGCCCGACTCGGCGGACCTGCTCGGCACCCGACGCGCCGTCAAGGTCACCGGCACCATCGACGGTCACCCGTTCAGCGCCACCCTCATGCCCTCTGGCGCCGGCCCTCACTGGCTGCCCATCCGGGCCGCCCTCTGCAAGGCCATCGGCAAGAGCACCGCCGGCACCGAGGTCACCTTCCACCTCGAGCAACGACTCAGCTGAGCGGGTGGGGCCTACGTCAGCGAACCCCACCCGCGAAGATCAACTCTGCTGGTGCCGCGGCAACGCCGACTGCCCCAGCACACCACCCACGAACGGCGCCCCCGGCGTCTGAGCCGAGATCCGATCCATCGTGCGCGCCAACTCTTCGCTGCCATCGTCGAGATGCCGCGCCGCCGCCTGCATGTGCGACACCATCATCTCACCGAAGATCCGCAACGCCTCCCGGGTCGCCACCGTGTCGTCGAAGCTCGGCCCCGCCGCGCTGCGGTACTCCGCCACCGCGCGCTCCGCCTCCTGCTTCGCCTCCGCCTCAGCGGCGTGCAGATAGCTCTCGTACTGCACCCGGGCATACTCGGCAACCCGCCGCGCGTAGTCATGCGCCTGCGCGATGATCTGCTCCGCCTCCCGCTGCGCCGCCGACAGCAGATTCACCTCCCGCGCCGCCGGAACCTTCCCCGCCGCTCCCGTACTCGGAATCACCCCGTGCCGGTGCAACTCCACCCGGTCGGTCAGCCGCTCGTTCTCCGCCCGCAACGTCGCGATCTGCGTTGCCAACAAGTCCAACTCGTCAGCGACCTGCATCCGAAACCGGTCCACATCCGCGTTGTCGTAACCACGCCGGGTAAAGGACGCGGCACCGAACTCCCACCGCCGAACCCGATCGGAGGTCATCCGCACCTGCACACCGCCGGAAACCTGCACCCCGTCATACCGACTGATCGGCGTCGCACTCACCTGAGCAGACCTCCGTTCGCGACTGCGGGGCTCGCAAGCTCACTCCTCGCGCTCACCGGGCCTGCCTTCCGTGACTGCGGGGCTCGCAAGCTCACTCCTCGCGCTCACCGGGCCTGCCTTCCGTTCGCGACTGCGGGGCTCGCAAGCTCACTCCTCGCGCTCACCTGTGCCCACCTCCTGGGGCGTCACCCGCAGGCTGCACCGCCGTCCGCCACGACGGGCCGTACCACTGCGCACCCAGGCCCTCGTGGTGCACCTGACCGGCGTGGAAACCCGCCTGAACCAACGTCTGCACCGCGTGCGACACCATCTCGTCCGACCCACACACGAACACGTGCCGGGAACGCCAGTCACCGTCCGCCAACGCCCGGTCCACCGCGTGCACGAACTCCCCCGGCCGCTGCGTGTCGGCACCCACCACGTACGTCACCGTCAACCATGGATACGACGACGCCAACTTGTCGATCGCGTCGCTGTCGTAGAGCTCGCTGCGGGAACGGGCCCCCACATACAGATCCACCCGCCGGCGGGAACCCTCCGCGGCGACCTGCTCCACCAACGCCTTCACCGGCGCCCAACCGGTGCCCGCCACCAGCAACAGCAGGTCGCTGGAGCCCGCCGACCACAACCCCAGCCGATCCCCCACCGGCGCGGCCAGGTGGACCCTATCCCCCACCGCCGACCCATACACCAGCCGCGACGACACCGCGCCACCCGGCGCGGCCCGCACATGCAACTCCAACGTGCCGTCCGTGCGCGGCGCGTTCGCCGGCGAGTAGTACCGCCATGACCGCACCGACGGGTGCGACACCCCGATCGACTGACCCGGGGTGAACGGCAACAGGTACTGCGGACGCACCGTCAGCACCGCCACGTCGAACGCCCGCCGCTCGTGCGCCACGATCTCCGCCACCCACCACGGCGGATTCACCGCCTCAGCGGCCTGCGCGGCCTCCGTCATCACCTGGGCGACCAACCCGTACGCTGCCGTCCAGTCCGCAGCCAACTCGTCGGTCCACTGCTCGGCGAGGAAATGCTGCAACGTCGCCACCAGCGCCTCACCGACCGCCGGGTAGTGCTCCGCACGGACCGCGAACTTGCGGTGATCCGCGCCAAGATCCTGGAGGAAACCCACGAGCCGATCCACCTGGTCCACGTTGGACACGATGTGCCCCAACGCGGTCACAAGGCGATCCCGCTGCCCGGCCATGTTCGTGGGGAACATTTGCCGCGTCTCAGGATGAGCGAGGAACAACGTTGAGTAGAAGTAGAGCGGCACCTGATCGCCATGACCGGCGACCACCGACCAACTCTGCTTGAGGCGGGCCACGTCCACGCTCAGACGCCCGACCGGTCTCCGGAAGCCACCACCTGGCCCTGCACCTGCCCCAGCACCGTCTGCACGTCGGCAAGAATGTCGGCCGGCACACCCAACTCGGTCAGCGTCGCCGTCAGATGCTCGCCCACCTTCGCGTAGTGCCCCACCGTGATGTTTAACGGTTGATGCGCCTCGGCCAACCCGCGACCCGTGTACTCGTTCGGGCCACCCAGCACCACGGTCAACATCAACGCCAAGTGCCGCCGCTGACCCGCCATGTCCACATCGGCGAAGTAGCCCGCCAACTCCGGATCCGCGAGCACCTTGTCGTAGAACAGCTCAACGGCCGCCTTGACCGAACTGGCACCGCCAATGCGGTCGTAGTGCGTAGCGGGAGCGGTCTCTTCCGTAACCGTCACGGTCGTTCCTTCCGGGGGTGAAGGGTCCAGAACCGTGAGGGACCATAGCGTGTCAACCGCCTCCGGTCAGCTGCCCCATATCGGATTCCCGACAACACGCCGCCACGCTGCGTCACCACTACCCGCAGGTACTTCCACAGCCGGCCACCACAAGGACACCGACAGTATCCACAATGGACGCGAGTGGCCTATCAGCGCTTGTCACCGTCACCGACGGTCGCGAGAAAAACCAACCAGAAATAACCGGAAGCTGGAACGGGAACGCTCAGCCGGCCCGCCGCCGCGCCCGCCGCGCAGCCAACTCGTCACCCACCGGATCCGAACCCGACGCCGCTATCGGCTCCACCGGGCCGCTCGCCGCCGGCTCCGCCGGCAGATGCGACAACGACCCCTGGATCTCCTTGAAGGCCCCACCGATCGCGATACCGAAGACCCCCTGGCCACCCTGCAACAGGTCGACCACCTCCTCCGGAGACCGGCACTCATACACCGTCGTCCCATCAGAGATCAGCGTGATCCCCGCCAGATCCTCCACACCACGCGACCGCAACGCCTCGATCGCCTTACGGATGTTCTGCAGGGACACCCCCGCATCCAACAACCGCTTCACGACCTTCAACACCACCAGGTCCCGGAACGAATACAACCGCTGCGTCCCCGAACCCGAGGCATCACGAACGCTCGGCACCACAAGCGTCGTCCGCGCCCAGTAATCCAACTGCCGGTAACTGATGCCCACCGCGTGGCAGGCCGTCACACCCCGGTAGCCAACCGAATCGCCCTCGGCCGCCACCCCTGGCGACGACGCACCCGGCTCGTCGAACTCTGCACCCGGCTCGGAATCCCGCGGCTCGTGCATCCGGACAACCTCCCCGTCAGTGTGGCGACGCGTCGTTTCCTCCGACGCGCACCCCTCGACATGGAAACCCTAACGCCACCCACATGGGTTACCACGGAGGAACCGACGCGACACGCCGCGCAGCCACCGAGAAAGATCACCAACCGCACCGGAGCATCACCCACCGTGACACCCCGGCACCGAGCCACGAGCCCGCTCAGCCCGCGAAATCCTCCGGACGCACCTGGTCCAGGAACTCGCGGAACTTCTCCACCTCGTCCTCCTGCTCATCAGGAATGACGATCCCCGCCTCGCTGAGGACCTGCTCAGCACAACGAATCGGGGCACCGACACGCAACGCCAACGCGATCGAATCGCTCGGCCGCGCCGACACCCGCACTCCGTCGCCGATCAACAGATCCGCGTAGAAGACGTTCTCCTTCAGCTCGGTGATCTCCACCGCCTGCAAGGGCGCCTTCAACGCCGCCAACACATCCCGCAGAAGATCATGCGTCAACGGCCGGGCCGGCTTGACCCCCTGCTGCTCATAAGCGATAGCCGTCGCCTCGACCGCACCGATCCAGATCGGCAGGTAGCGGTCCCCCTCGACCTCCCTGAGCAGGACGATCGGCTGGTTGCTGGGCAGCTCCACCCGAACTCCGACCACGCTCAGCTCGCGCACCGCCGCCTCCGTGTCGTTGTCACCTACGCCGCACCGCGCCCTTCCCTGCACGGTACACGGACCGCGACACGGCCGTCCCATGCGCTACAGCACCACGCCCGCGCCGAAAAGGGGTTACCCCGGCAAGCCTACGGCACGCTTCCCCGAAGAGATCTTTCCGCTCAGCCGCCACCCGCCGGGCACCCTCACCGACCCAACGTCGAACGCAGACCCACCCGCACCAACGCCGCGTGCAACTGCTCCGACAACGCCACCAACTCACGCGCTGTCTCCGCCGCCCGCGCCCGCGCCGCCGGATCACTCTGCCGCGCCAACGGCGCCACCAACTGCGCGAACAAACCGACCTCCCGGTCCGCCGCCGTCCGATAACCCCGCAGGTGCCGCGGCTCCAACCCGTACGACGCCAACCCCGCCACCGCCGACGCGATGATCAAAGCATCCGCGTCATACCACCCAGGCGGATCCGACACCAACACACCGAGCCGCTCCAACTCCACCAACGTCGACTCGTCGATCCCACTACGCGCCACCAGATCGACCCGGCCGAGCCGCACCTGCGACGACTCGGCCGGCTCCGCCAACTCACGACCCGGCACCGCACCATCAGGACCAACCGCCACCAACGCCGGCCGCGACCGCCCCGGCTGCTCATCACCAGACGAATCCCACTGGGCCAACTGCTCACGGATCACCCGCAACGGCAGGTACTTGTCCCGCTGCGCGGTCAACACGAACCGCAACCGCGCCACATCGTCCCAGCTGTACTTCCGGTAACCCGCCGCCGTCCGCTGCGGCTCGACCAAACCCTCGGCCTCAAGAAACCGCAGCTTCGAAATCGTGGTGTCCGGGAAATCCACCCGCAACTGCCCAAGCACCTCGCCGATGCTCATCAGCGGCTGAGACCGGGCCGCCCCGGGTGACGTGGAGGCCGCAGGCTCGTTCACCCCCGGCCGGCCTCCTCCTCCGGGCGCGGACCGGCGATGAACACCACTCGGAACTTACCGATCTGGACCTCGTCACCATTGCTCAACGTGGCCGCCTCAACCCGCTCACGATTGACGTACGTGCCATTGAGGCTACCCACGTCGCGCACCGTGAACGTGCCACCATCACGGTGGAACTCCGCATGCCGACGCGACACCGTCACGTCATCCAGGAAGATGTCACTGTCCGGGTGCCGGCCACTGGTCGTCACATCGTGGTCCAACAAGAACCGGGCACCCGCATTCGGGCCTCGACGAACCACCAGCAGCGCCATACCCGGCGGCAACGAACCGGACATCCGGCTCGGCACCACATCGGTATCCGGCCCCTCCAGCACTTCGTCGAGCGAACCGAGATTGAGCGTCGAAGTGACGTCGAGTGGGGGGAACTCGTCGTCTGGCCGCGTCATGGGACCACCTCACGGATCTGTTCGGTCGGCGTCGGGTAATGGCGGGTCTGGCCGCCGGGCACTTGAACACCCGGCGGCTGGCTCCCCGTGCCCGGGAAGGCAATTCCGCAACGCTCAACTATTGGGTTCTCGGTCGACTGGGCGAGCCTAGCCAGCGCCGAAATGCAGGGCAACCGGACGCGCGCAGACATCCCACGCACCGGATCAAGCACACTCAGCCTTCGGTGATCTTCTGATACGCGGCCGCCGTCAGCAACCCATCCGTCGCCGTCGGATCATTCGGCGTGATCTCCACCAACCAACCCTCACCGTACGGATCAGTGTTGATCAGCTCAGGCGTGTCAGCCAACGCCTCGTTGCGCGCCGCAACCGTGCCGGCCACCGGGGCGTAGATCTCCGACACACTCTTGGTCGACTCGATCTCACCCAACGAGTCACCTGCCGCGACCACCGCACCAGCCTCGGGCAACTGCACGTACACGATGTCACCCAGCGCGTCCTGCGCGAAGTGCGTGATGCCGACCCGGACCGAAGCCGTGCCGTCACCCGCCACCCACTCATGCTCGGCGGTGTATCGCAGATCCTCGGGAATCACCAGACGCGTCCTTCATCCATCGGTGCCCCGGACCACCCGGGTCCGGCGCGCCCCGCGCCGGTCAGGAGACCGGACGGGCGTGTTCCAACTTGATCGGCACGTGCAGCGCCGAAACCTCGGCAACCTCACGCTCCCCAAACGTCACGTTACCGCCGTCACCCCGGACCGACGCCACCACCCCACCAGGAATGTTCAACGCCGTACGCATCGTCGCCGGATCACCGATCACCGTGATCGTGTACGGCCCCGTCATCCGACGCCCCTCCACCATCAACGACCCGTTGTCCCCATCGAGGAAATACGTCGACGCGATGACCCGCACCGTCGACCGATCCCCACCGGAGATCTGCATCGCCTCCGCGCCCGCACCCCGCAACTCCTGCACCGCGTCCAACACCCGGTTCGCCGAGATCGGCTTGACACCGGCGTCGAACTGCACCGTCAACCCCGGACCCACCGCCGGCAACGTCCCCGCCAGGATGCCCAGCTCGTCCGCCCGCCGCGTCGCCTCATCCAACGCCGCCTGACGACCCTGCTCACCCGAGCGCAACTGCCGCTGACTGTCCTCCAGAGCCCGGATGTCCTGCTGCAGGCGGTTCTCCCGCGCATCCAGATCCGACAGGATCCGGACCAGGTCCTCCTGCCGCGTCGCACCCAACGTCGGGTCCGTCGACGTCGTCTTCAACTGCACGACCAACGTGAACCCCAACAACGCCAGCAACGCCGCGATCATCACCCCGGCCGTACTCCACCGGGACCGACCAGCCACCACCGGCGACACCGCGCTCAGGTCCACCGTCGCACCGTCGTCGACCGGCTCCACGCCCGGCTCATCATCCGACGGCTCGGGCTCGGGCTCCGCCGGCCCCTGCGGCGCCAACGGACTCAACTCATCCGGATCCGGCGCATCCGGCCGCGGATCCGGCTCACCCGCCGGCCCACCCGGCCGCACCGGACCCGCCGGCTGCGGCCACCCCGTCCCCGTGTCGGTCTGCTCGTCACTCATCGCAACCCAACCTACGCCCGGAACAGGTGCCGACGGATCGCCGCCACATTGCCGAAGATACGCACACCCAGCACAACGACCACACCGGTGGACAACTGCCCACCCACCCCCAACTGGTCACCCAGATACACGATCAGACCAGCGACCAGCACATTCGAGATGAACGACACCACGAACTGCTTGTCGTCGAAGATGCGGTCCAACCGGGCCCGCACCCCACCGAACACCGCGTCCAACGCGGCCACCACCGCGATCGGCAGGTACGGCTGCAACGCCGCCGGCACCGTGGGATCAAGCCACACGCCCAGCACCACACCGGCGAGCAACGCCAACACCGCGATCATCGGCCACCTCCGGAGGGGCTAACAGTCATCGCCGGACCGGACGACCCGGGACTGCCGGACCGGACACCCGACGCGGAAGGGCTCGGACTGACCGACGGCTTGGCGTAGCGTAGCTGCGGCTCCGGCGCCGCCGGCAGGGTGAGGTCATCCGACTCCCGCACACCGAACGACAACCCGGTCCCCTGCGCGACCTTACGCATCAGCGCCGCGTTACGGCTGTCCTCGAACTTGCGCCGCATCGAACCCGGCCCAATCGCCGACACCTCGTACGGCCCGGTCACCGGCCGGAAATCCACAAGCATCGCCTCACCCGCCGACCGGATCGTCGACGTCGACGTCAACCGCTGCCCGTTGATGGCAATCGCCTCCGCGCCGGCACTCCACAACGCGTTCGCCACCCCCTGCAGGTCGCTGTAGAGCACCCGCGGCGGCCCCGCGCCGGCCCCGGTCACCGCGTCCGCGTTGTTCGGCGCGTCCGCCAACCGCACCACCACACCATCGCCGCGCACCCGACCCAGCCCGGTGCTCGCCTCCAGGTTGCGCAACCGGGCCGCGGCCGACCCGCTCAACGCCGCGTCGCGCTGCCGACTGACCTCCTCGCGCAGTTGGTCCGCGCGCGTGGACAACCGGTCCGTCTGGCTCTCCCGTTCCTTGATCTGCGCCACCAGACCCGAGCGGGCCTGGCTGCGCCCCGGCTCGTCCGCCATCGTCTGCCGGTACGCGACCGCGAACAGGAAACCGAGCATCACCACCACGACCAGGCTGACCGAGCGCGTCGGCCAGGCCCGCCACCGCAGCGCCGGACCGGACTCCGCCGCCCGTCGACGGGCGGCGGCCGCGTCCGCGTACCCCGGATCCAGCGGGTTGCGAAACAGCTCGGTGAGGAAGTCCGGCGCGTACACCCGATCCTGGCCGGGTTTGCCGAGCTGCGGCGCGCTCACGCCGCCGCTCCCGGGCCGCGCGCCGCGCGCACCAGCCGGGCCGCCTGTACGACGTACATCCCGCCAGCCACCCAGTAGAGCACCAGCCCCCACCAGGCCAACGCCCAACCGATGGCGCTCGCCGCCGTCGCCACGTCGGTCGCCGCGCTGGCCAACAGCAGCACCGGGAACGCCGCGAGCAGCAGGAACGTGGCGGTCTTACCCACGTAGTGCACCGGCGGCGGCCCGTACCCGTAGCGACGCAGCACCGCCAGTGAGGCGAGCAGGAGCAACTCACGGGCCAGTAGCGCCGCGGTGAACTGCCACGGCACCACCTCCCGCGCGGTGAAGGCGACCAGGGTGGCGAGGATGTAGAGCCGGTCGGCGAGCGGGTCGAGCAGCTCGCCCAGGCGGCTCACCTGGTGCAGGCGGCGGGCGATCCAGCCGTCGACCCAGTCGGTGGTGCCGCCGATGGCCAGTACGACGACCGCCGCCACGTCGGCCCGCGCCACCAGGAACAGGTAGAGGAAGAGCGGCACGCCCAGCAACCGCCCGAAGCTGATCAGGTTGGGCAGGGTGAGCACCTGGTCGCCGGGAGCCTCGTCACCGATGCCCGGCGGTTGTTCTGCCCGAGCCGGCCGACGCGACACCGATCCTCCTCCACGGCACGCGGGCCCCCGGCCGACGCCGGGCGCGGCTGCGGGTCGTACGCGCTGTCGGGCCGGCCACCGCCGGCGCTTCCCTACGGCCCCGGGCGGGGCCCCTTCCCCTGATGCGGCCCGCGATCTCGATGATCGCGGGCCGGGTAGGTGCGCTGCCACTATATCGGGCTTCCTCTCGCTGGCCGGTCGCCGTCGTCGGCTGTCGGTGCGGCTGTGCCGCCCTGTGGCGTGGGTCACCACGCGTAGAGCGTCCTAGGATAGTGGTGGAGGAGGGTGCGACGATCAGGCCGTCTGGACGGCGGGATCGGTCTGCTGCTCGGGCACCGACGTCGCCGCCCGAGCGAACGAGGCAAGCGCCAGCAACAGATCGTGCTGCGTCCGCGCCGGCATCCGATCCAGTACGGCCTGCACCGCGCGCTGCCGCCGCTCGGCCAACTCCCTCAGCAGGGTCAGCGCGGCGGCGGTCGGCACCAGTCGCACCTCACGCCGGTCGCGCGGATCAGGCACCCGGCGCAACAGCCCGGTCGCCTCCAGCCGGTCGCACAGGCGACTCGCCGAGGAGGGCACGACCTCCAGCAGCTCCGCCAACCCGTTGACGTTGGTCTCCGGTCGAGCGCTGATCAGCGTGAGCACTCGCAGCTGGGTAGGCGGCACCTGGTGCCGCGCCGCGGCCGAGTCGAGTACGGCGATCAGCGTCTCGGCGGCCGCGTCGATCGCCGCGGCGAGATCCGCAGGTCGCTCCACCTGATGTCCCCTGCCGTCGTCGCGCTGGTGCCCGCCCGGCATCGCGGCGGCGAACCTCACCCCGTGCCCTGCGTACGCGGGCCGTGCCAGTCGAGGCAGACCACGACGGCGTCATCGCGCAGATCGGAGTCCGCGTGGTAGGCGTGCAGTTCGCGCATCACCGTACCAACCGCCTCGGCCGGCGGCTGCAGCCGCGTGGCGCGCAGGGATCGAACCATCGCCCGCTGCCCGTACGCCTCCTGGCCCGCCGGCTCGGCCGCCCACACCCCGTCGCTGACCACGAAGAGGCGGTCGCCCGGCTCGAGTCGCAACTCCTGCAACTCGTAGCGGGTCTCGGCGAACATGCCCAGCGGCAACTGCTGGTCCAGTTTCAACGGCTCCACCACGGACCCACGCATCCGCAGCAGATGCGGGGAGCCCGCGTCGACTGCCCGCACCCGGCCGGTGCGAGTGTCCACCTCCAACAGCAGAGTGGCCACGTACCGGGCGCCCCGGTGTTGGTAGAAGACCGTGTCCGAGGCCAGCTCGGCCTGCTCCACCAGGCCGCCACCGGAGCGACGCGCGTTGCGCATCGCGTTGACCGTCACGGCGGTCAACATGGACGCGGCCAGACCGCTGCCCTCGCCGTTGAGCGCCGTGACGGTGAGGCGGTCGCCATCCAGGGACCAGTCGAAGTGGTCGCCACCGACCGTGTACGCCGGTTCGAGTTGACCTGCCAGATCGAACGCGTGGTGCGACACACCGCGACCGGGCAGCAGGTCCCACTGCATCTCGGCGGCCATCGTCAGCCGCTCACGGCGGCGGGCCCGCCGGTAACGGTCGGTCTCCCGGTCCGCCGCGCGCATCGCCACCGCCAGGGCGCCGGCAATGTCGGTCGCGCGACCGGTGACCGCTGCGTTCGGTACGGCCGGCAGCTCGATCAGCAGCACACCCAGCCGCTCTCCCCACACCGTCAACGGCAGGTAGAACCGGCAGGGACCCTTGCCGTCGCGGACCGGAAGCTGGCTGCTGAAGCAGCGCTGCGCCATGGTGTGGCAGGCCAGGAACCCGGCCGCCGGCAGGTCCGGATCCAGCACCGGCCAGAGCCCGCTGATCCGGTAGTCGGCGACGAAGACATCGGTGCGCAGCGCGCCCATCGTCGACCGGATGGCCCGGTCCGCCGCCTCTGCCAACTGGTCGGGCGGGGCCTCGCGCAACGCGCGCGACACCACGTCCGGCGCGTCAACCATGGTCGTCCTCCCCAGAAGCTTGCTATACGGCAAGCATCATACGGACGCCCCCGGATGGTTGATCCGCGCGGTCAATCACCCACGCGGGTCGCGAGCACGCCATGGAACGCGTCGGGCACCTGCGCCGGCGGGCCCTCGGGCCGCCACTCGGCGATCGGGACGATCCCGTCCGCCGTCGGCGTCCACCGACCCAGCAGAGGCGCGAACGCCACCGGTGCGCGCATCCGGAACTGCGGCCCCATCATCGCCAGCGCCTGCGGGTGGCCCGCCAACTCCTCGGTGTCGAAGTCCACCGCGAGCAGGCTGCCCGGCGCCGCGGCGGAGTACAGCTCGTCGAGAGTACGCGTCAGCGTGTCGTCGTCGAGGAACGCGGCCAACCCGAGGAAGACCACCCCGACCGGCCGCCGACCCCACCCCGGCACGAAACGGTGCAGCTGCGCCGGGTCGACGGTGCCGATGTCGGTCGCGTCGCCGAAGCCGTAGCCGGCCCGGTCGCTGCCGGCCAGGATGCTCTGCCCCAGCCGGATGGTGACCGGGTCGACGTCGGTGTAGAGCACTGTCGCGTCGGGGGCGACCTCGTGCACGTTGCCCATCGTCGGCACCCCAGCGCCGAACACCAGGAAACCGTCCATGCCGTGGGCGGCCATGGCCCGCACCGCCCGGCCCAGGAACGCCCGCAGCTCGCGGAACACCGGCGCGCACGGCCCGTACGCCTGCTCGAACGCGCTCGCGGCGGCCACGTCGACGGGGAAGTGATGCTGCCCGCCCAGCCAGAAGTCGATCATGCGAGCGGTGCTCGGCTGGTCTGGTTCACCCATCGGCGACGCTCCCTCTCCGGCTGGTCGTCGCCAGCGTACCGACCGGGGAGCACTGCGCGGTATCGCGGCGCGGGGGCGTGCGGGCCGGCGATACTGGCCGCGAGCGGAGGTGGGCGGTGAACTCGGCGAACAACGCGGCGGTGGTGGTCGGCGTCGACGGCTCGGAGCCGGCGCTGCGGGCCGTCCGCCTCGCCGCCACCGAGGCGGCGAGGCGGCACCGGCCACTGCGGATCGTGCACGGCTTCATCTGGCCGCTGCTGCACGTGCCGGTCTCCCCCGCTCCGGACGCGCCGCCCGGCGGCGGGTTGCGTCACCGGGCCGAGGAGCTGGTCCAGGCTGCGGTCGCCGAGGCCGAGGCGACCAGCCCGGGCTTGTCGATCTCCGGCGAGATCATCGACGGTGAGGCCGCCGCTGTGCTGGTGGGCGAGTCGCCCACCGCCGCGCTCATCGTGCTCGGCGACCGCGGGCTGGGTGGCTTCTCCGCGCTGGTGGTCGGCTCGGTCGCGGTGCAGGTCGCCGCGTATGCCGATTGCCCGGTGTTGGTGGCGCGCGGCGCGCAACGCCCCGACGAGCCGGTGCTGGTCGCGGTGGACGGTTCGGATGCCTCCCGGATGGCGGCCGACTTCGCCGCCGAGACCGCCGTGTCGCGCGGTGTGCCGCTGGTCGCGATGCACGCCTACCGGCATCCGGGCAGCAGCGGTCCGGGCGACATGCAACCCCTGGTGTACGACGAGGCGAAGCTGCACGGCGAGCAGGAGCGGATGCTCGCCGGGTGGCTGAGAGGGCTCACCGAGCAGCATCGGGGTCTGCGGTTGACCTGCCGGGCGGTACGCGGCCGAGCAGGCAGTGTGCTCGCCGAGGCGTCCCGCTCGGCCCAGCTGGCGGTCGTCGGTGGGCGAGGGCACGGCGAGGTGACCGGGTTGCTGCTGGGGTCGGTGAGCCAGTCGATGCTGCACCACGCGCAGTGCCCGGTCGCCGTGGTCCGCCCGCCCCGGTAGGACCCGGGGTTGGCCCGTCGCCAGACGGGTAGACGGCCGCCGTACGCCGATGGCAGCAGATACCCCAGACCGACCAAGGAGGCGGCAGATGCCAGGACCACGGCCGGGCAGTAACGCGTACGACAAGCAGCGGGCGCGGTTGCGTAACGCGATCGACGACTCCGGACGCCGGGTACCCGACGGCAAGGCCAATCAGGTCGCCAACCGGATCCTCCAGGAGGATCGCGGCCAACGTGGCGTGGTGCGCGGCGACCGCACGTACGGTCCGAAGGGCGAGCGCGAACCGGGCGACCCGAAGTGAGGAGGGTCGACGTGGCCGACGGCGCGATCGCGGGCGCCGTCGGCAGCACCGCACTGAACGTGGTCAGCTACCTCGACATGGCGCTGCGGGCACGGCCGGAGAGCGACGTGCCGCAGGAGACCGTCGATCGGCTGGCCGGGATCGCGCACGTGGACTTGGGCACCGGGGCCCGGGCGGCGAACCGCCGCTCGGGCCTCGGGCCGTTGATCGGCTACGGGCTGGGCATCGCCGCGGGCGTCGCGTTCGCACTCTACGCCGGTGGTCGGCGGCAGCCTCTGCCAATCGCCACCGGCCTGCTCGGCGCGGGTGTCATGACGATGACCGACGGGTCGATCACGGTGCTCGGGATCAGCGACCCGCGTACGTGGCGACGCTCGGACTGGATCTCCGACATCATTCCGCACCTCGCGTACGGGCTGACGGCCGCCGCCACCTGGAACAGGTTGCGGCGGCCGTCAGGTCGCAGTCGCTAGCTGGTCAGCGGGTGTCGCTGTCGTCCTCGGCCACCGGCTCACCGGCCGGGCCGTAGGGCGACACCTGCCCCTTGGGCACCGGTCGACCCTCGTCGCCACGCGACGTGCCACGGTTGGCCGGGTGCCCGCCCGGGGCGGGGCCCTTGTTGTCCTGGCTGGTCGCGCCCAGTGCGTTGCGGCGCAACTCCGGCTGCTGCGGGTTCGTCACGGGGTGTCTCCCTCCGATTCGGCAGGCGGCATCGACCGCCTCCACCGCCGGCATACCCGCCCGCACCTGTCGCATTCCGGCCACGGGCACCGGTGCGACGGCTAGCGGGTCCGCAAGTGGGTACCCGGTCGGTGTGGGCAATGATCGAACGGTGGTGCGGGTCCTCCTCGACCGGCGTGGCCGCACCTACGCCGAGGAGGCCGGGATCCGGCTCTCCGACCGGCCCGGGCCGCTGTACCAGTTGCTGGTGCTGACCACCCTGTTGAGCACCCGGATCCGGGCGTGCGTGGCGGTGGACGCCGCGCGGGAGCTGTTCGCCGCGGGCTACCGCACGCCGCAGGCGATGGAGGCGGCCAGTTGGCAGGACCGCGTCGACGCGCTGGGCCGGGGCCACTACCGCCGCTACGACGAGCGGACCGCCACCATGCTCGGCACCGGCGCCCGACTCTGTCTGGATCGCTGGCACGGAGACCTGCGGCGACTGCACCGGGAGGCTCCAGGCGACCTCGCCGGGCTGCGGCGACGGCTCACCGAGTTCCCCGGCATCGGCCCCACCGGGGCGGACATCTACCTGCGCGAGGCGCAGTCGGTCTGGGCGGATCTGCGCCCGTACGCCGACCGTCGGGCCCTGGCCGGGGCGAAGCGGCTGGGTCTGCCGGGCTCTCCGGACCGCCTCGCCGGTCTCGTCGACGAACCGGACTTCGGCCGGCTCGCCTCAGCGCTGGTGCGTGTGGCGTTGGGTGAGGAGTCCGCCGGTGAGGTCACCCGCGTCGCCGCCCGCTGAGGCGCTCACTTGACCGTCTTGTCCCCCGGACGGGTCAGGTGCCAGACCAGCAGCGCGGCGAGCAGCGCGAGGACCACCACCCCGCCGGAGATGCCACGGCCCTCCTCGGGGCTGCGGCCGGCACTGCCGAAGTAGATCACCGCGAGGCCGGCCAGCACCGTGACGAACGTACGAAACCCTCGGTCCTTCACGTCTGGCACCGTAGGCGGGGCGAGTCCGCCCGGGGATCGATTTAGGCATTTTGTCACCCTTCCGGGCGACCTCCTCAGCGCTCGGCCACGAACCCACAGAGCCGCACCCGGCGCACCGCCCGGTCGGCGACCTCCACCACCTGCAGGGTCAACCCGGGCAGACGCACGGTCTCACCCGGGCCCTCCGGCAGGTGCCGTAGCCGGGCCAGCACCAGACCCGCCACCGTCGTGTAGTCCCGGGACAACGGGAAGCTCAACCGCACCCCCAGGTCGGGCAGGTCGTGCAGCGGAAAGTCACCGGGCACCAGCAGGGACCCGTCCGCTTCCCGAACGACCCCGCGCACGTCGCGGTCGGTCTCGTCGTACAGCTCGCCGACGACCTCGGCCAGCAGATCCTCCATGGTCACCATCCCGTCGATGCCCCCGTGCTCGTCGACGACCAGGGCCAGTTGCTGATGCTCCTGGCGCAGCTGACGCATCGCGTCGGCGACCAGCAGGGTCACCGGCAGCAGCAGCGGTGCGCGAACCCGCTCGCCCACCGGGGCGGTCCCGGCCCGCACCAGGTCGCGGATGTGCACCACGCCGAGCACCTCGTCCAAGCCACCGGGACCGGTCACCGGAGCGCGGGACCGCCCGGCGGCGGCGAGCCGCCGAACTCCCTCGTCGGCGCTCAGACTGGCCGGCAACGTCGTCACCTCCCGCCGGGCCACCAGGATCTCCCGCAGCGTCCGGCCGGCGATGTCGAACGCGCCGGTCAGGATCTCCCGCTGCTGGGCCGACAGGCCACGCTGGCTGGCCAGCATCTCCCGCAACTCCTCCTCGGTCATCTCCTCCCGGTTGGCCTGCGGGTCACCGCCGGCGAGCCGCACGACCGCGTCGGTGGCCCGGCTGAGCAGCCACACCGCCGGCCGGGACACCCGGGCCAGCAGATCCAGCGGGGCGGCGCTGAGCAACGCCCACCGCTCGGCCCGCTGCATGGCCAGCCGCTTCGGGGCCAACTCCCCGAACACCAGCGTGACGAACGTCAGCAGCACGGTCACCAGCAGCACCGCGGCGGGACGCGCCGCCCCGCCGAGGAAACCCAACGGGCCGACCAGCGGAGAGGCCAACGACACCGCAGCCGCCGCCGAGGCGAGAAACCCCGCCAGGGTGATGCCGAGCTGAATCGTCGCCAGGTAACGGTTCGGATCACGCGACAGCTGCACCAACCGGTCGCCGGCGCGGCTACGCCGGCCCAACCGCCGCAACTGCCCCTCGCGCAGCGTCACCAACGCCATCTCACTGCCGGAGAGCGCGGCGTTGACCAGCACCAGCACGGCCACCAGCGCCAACTGCCCGAGCTGACCGCCCATCGCGTACCCCCGTCCGCCGCCTCAGGTCACTCAACCGCAGCGGGGCGCACCGCGGGTTCGGTTTGCGCCCGCGCCACCGCTCAGTCGACCTCCAGGTCGTCCAGCGAGATGGAGTGGGTCATCAACCAGCGGGCCAGCGCCGACATCCCGAACAACCACAGCGGCACCGACTCGGTCGGGCCGTTGGTGGCGTAGATGGCGAAACGCAGGTCCGGCGCGCGGTACGCCTCTATCCGCCACTTGTGCTGCCGGTCCCGCCAGACCGCCGAAGGGTCCATGGCGTCACCGTAGGTGACCACCGCCGGCCGGGGGGCCGGTTGGCCCAGCACCGGCGGCTCAGCCCGGCACCACCGTCGTTCCGAACACGA
Organism: Micromonospora chokoriensis; assembly: GCF_000718555.1. Lineage (GTDB taxonomy): Bacteria > Actinomycetota > Actinomycetes > Mycobacteriales > Micromonosporaceae > Micromonospora > Micromonospora chokoriensis_B. The sequence continues at coordinate 5,553 of NZ_JOAN01000035.1, read as the reverse complement.
TGCGGGCAACGGACACCAGGAGGCTGATCCCGACTGCGGCGAGGATCAGCCAGCCGAGACCACGCCATCCCGAGCCACGGCCGAGCACCGGCACCGGCGGCGGTCTCCACAGCTCCCGGTAGGTCCAGGCCAGCACACCCACCCCGAACGGCAGGAGCCCGACCCAGAACCAGAACCACCGGGTGCCGACCAGCGGCGGCGCACCGCCGATCAACCGGCCCAGCCAGAGCACGGTCAGCACGCCAGCGAGCAGAGCCGCGACGTTCCCGATCCGGTGCGCGAGGCCACCGTCCGCGGGCCCCGCGCCGGAAATAGCGGTGAGCTGGGCGTCCCGCCAGCTCGGCTCGGCGCCCGCCGACGGGTCTGGCGCGGCGAGGTACGACTCCGAGGCGGGCTGTGCGCCGAAGATGTACCGGCTCTGGCCGTTCGACACGGTCCAGACGAGCATCCCGCCGTTCGTCGCATACTGCGGCCGAGGCCGGCTGCCCCAGTACGCACCGTCGTCGGCCCAGCCGGACGCCCGCTGGAAGGCCACCACCTGCCCAGTCGCGAGATCGCGGTCGAGCTGGGCCTCGGTCGACTCGCGCGGCTCCACCCACCACGCCAGCGGCACCCACAGCACCCAGAGCAGCGGCAGTCCCCAGCGCAGCGCCGCCGGGACGACCTCCCGCCACCGGCCGCCCAACGGCCGCGACCGGGACGCCATCACCTCGACCATCAGCCCACCGTCGCATCCCGACGCCACCCTGTCAGCCCCGGAGGGCTTGCGCTCTCAGGACACGACGATCCGGGCGTCGTCGGGCAGCCGTCGGGTCGCGCCGCGCCGGTCCAGCAACTCCAGCAGGGGCACCGCCACCCGGCGGGTGGTGTCCAACGCCTGCCGGGCCGCCGACAGGGTGAACGGCTGCGGCAGCCCGGCCAACACCCGCACCGCGTCGTCGAGCGCGTCGGGCAGCAACACCACGTTGTCGGCCAACCGCAGCAGGGCGCCGGCACGCACCGCGGCGCCGATCTCCCGGGGGCCCAGACCGAGGTCGACGAGGCGGTCGGCTTCGGGGGCACGAAACGGCCGGTCGCCGTACTCGACGCGGACCCGCTGCACGGCCCGGGCCACCGCCTCGGGCAGCGCGTCCGCGCCGGCCGCACCGACCCTACCGGCGTGGATCCGCAGCGGCGGTCGGACCAGCGCCTCGACCAGCACCCGGTCGGGTAGGGCGAGGCGTTGGCGCAACGCGTCCACCGGCATCCCGGGCTCCAACGGGTGCTCCCGCGCGTGCCGGGCGACCTCCTCGGTCACCTGGTCGCGAAGCCGCCGCCAGTGCGCGGGGTCGGCCAGCCAGTCACCGGCCACCGGCTCGGCGTACGCCGGCCCGTCGTGCACCGGCACGCCCATCCGAATCAACGCACCGGCCCGGATCAGCCGGCGGCGGCGCAGCTCCCCCGCCAGGTCCGGTCGACCGTCGAGCGCGGCGAGGACCTGCGCGCGGGCGGCAGCCGCACCCCGTCGGGCGAGCGGTGGGGGTGCCACGTCCAGCACCCGCACCCCGCCGCTGACGTGGTGGCGGCCCGGGTCCCGCAGCAGCGCCCGGTCGCCCACCAGCAACGGCAGCGGGCGGGCCAGCCGCAGCCGGACCGTGTCCGGGCCGAGCGGACGCACCCGTACCGGCACCGCCGCCGAACCGACATGCAGGGTGAGGGTGGCCGGCAGGTCGGCGGCCGGGTCGCCAGCGAGCCGAACGTCGACGAGGTCGGTGTGGTGAAACCGGCCCGGGGTGAGCAGCGCGTCGCCCCGGCCGAGCCGGTCACGGGGCGTACCGCGCAGGTTGACCGCCACCCGGGCGACCGCCGCCGCCTCCGGCCGGGCCTCGCCCAGGCAGTGCAGGCCCCGGACCCGGACCGGTTCGTCGGTGCCGGCCAGCTCCAACTCGTCGCCCACCCGCAGCCGGCCCGCGCCGAGAGTGCCGGTGACGACGGTGCCACTGCCCCGCACAGTGAAGCTGCGGTCGACCCAGAGCCGGACCGGGTCGTCCACGACCGGGGCGGGCACCCGGGCGGCGAGCCGATCCAGGGCGGCCCGCAGCTGCGGCAGGCCGGCGCCGGTGAGGCCACTGACCGGCACCGCCGGCACCGCGCCGAGGCTGGTCGCGGCGATCTCGGCGCGAGCACGGGCCATCGCCGGCCGCGGATCGGCCAGGTCCGCGCGGGTCACCGCCAGCAGGCCGTACGCGACACCCAGCGCGTCCAGTGCGGCCAGGTGCTCGGCGGACTGCGGCATCCAGCCCTCGTCGGCGGCCACCACGATCAACGCTGCCGGCACCGGGCCGACCCCGGCGAGCATGTTCGGCACGAACCGCTCGTGCCCGGGCACGTCGACGAAGGCGACAGTGCCGCCGGACGGCAGCGTGGTCCAGGCGAACCCCAGGTCGATGGTCATCCCCCGGCGGCGTTCCTCGGCCCACCGGTCGGGTTCCATCCCGGTCAGCGCCCGGACCAGTGTCGACTTGCCGTGGTCGACGTGCCCGGCGGTCGCGACGACGAACACGCTCAGTCGTCCCCGGGTACGCGCAGCACGGCCGCCAGGACGGCGTCGTCGGCGTCGGCGGGCACACAACGCAGGTCGAGCAGGAGTCGCCCCCGCACCACCCGGCCGAGGACCGGCTGGTCTCCGGTGCGCAGCGACGCCGCGTACCGCTCGGGCAGACTCAGCGCCCACGAGTCCAACTCCACGCCGGGGGCCCCGCCCCCGCCGACCACGGCGACGGCCGGCACCACCTCCGCCTTGCGGCCGTCCGCGCCGAGCCGGTCCCGGAGCCGCTCCACCCGCCGGTGCAGGGCACCCGGGTCGGCGTGCAGCGCCGAGCGGGTTGGTGTGTCGGGTTGGTGCAGGGTGGCGGCGAGCGCCGCCAGGGTCAGCTTGTCCACCCGCAACGCCCGGGCCAGCGGGTGGCGACGCAGCCGGTCGACCAGTTCCGCGTCGCCCAGCAGCAGCCCCGCCTGCGGACCACCGAGTAGCTTGTCGCCGCTCGCCGTGACCAGGGTGGCGCCCGCGCGCAGGGTGCTGGCCGCGTCCGGTTCGTCGGGCAGCAGCGGGTCCGCGCTGAGCAGGCCGGAGCCGATGTCGGCGACCACCGGCACCCCGAGCGTGGCCAGTTGCCGTACGCCGGTGGCGGAGGTGAAGCCCGTGACCCGGAAGTTCGACGGGTGCACCTTGAGCACGAAGCCGGTCTGCGGGCCGAGCGCGGCGGCGTAGTCCGCGAGGGTGGTGCGGTTGGTGGTGCCCACCTCCCGCAGCCGAGCCCCGGTGCTCTCCAGCAGGTCGGGTAGGCGGAAACCGTCGCCGATCTCGACCAGCTCGCCCCGGCTGACCACGATCTCCCGACCGGCGGCCAACACGGTGGCGGCCAGCACCAGCGCGGCAGCGCCGTTGTTGACGACGTGCACGGCGCCCGCGTCGGGCACGGCGGCGGCCAGCGCGTCGAGCGCGCCTCGACCGCGACGGGCCCGCCGGCCGGTGACCAGGTCCAACTCGACGTCGGTGTGGCCGGCGGCGGCCACCACCGCGGCGACCGCGGCGGGTGACAACGGCGCCCGACCCAGGTTGGTGTGCAGCACGACGCCGGTGGCGTTGAGCACCACCCGGGGGCCGGGGGTGGGCAACGCGGCGACTGCGGCGTCGCGTACCTCGTCGGGGTTGATCTCACCGCGCCGGGCCCGCTCCTGCGCGCGGGTGACAACCGCCTTGACCTGCTCCCGGCCGAGGGTCGCGGTGGCCGCGACCAGCTGCGGATCGGCGAGCAGCGTGTCGGTGCGGGGCACCCGGCGTCGCGGGTCCACCGAGCCGTCGCCCATCACGTCATCTCCTGCAAGCAGTGTGGCGGAGACGGACGGGAATCGAACCCGCCTGGCCCGGGTCCCGGACCACTCCGGTTTTGAAGACCGGGAGGGGCACCAGCCGCCTGAACGCCTCCACCGGACATTCGATCACACTGCGGGCAGGTCCGCCCGAGCAGATGGAAGATCCATGGCGCTTCGCCGCGCTTCGACCCGTTCGCGTTGCGGCACCACCGTGTACCGGGGATCACGGGCCGAGGCGACGCCGCCGTAGAAGATGCCGAACCGGGTCAGCACCGACGCGGCCAACAGCGCGGCACCGGAGAGCGCACCGACCACCCGGCTGCGTCGGCCCAGCAGAGCGCCCGCCACCCCACCGGCGGTCAGCAACCGCCCGGCACGCAGCAACCGACCCGGCCGGCCCAACCGGTAGGGCTCGCTGAGCAGACCGAGGCGGGTCTCCACCCGATGCGCGCCGTAGAGCTCCAGGGCCGCGCCGGCCACCGCCATCCGGCGGGCCGGCCCGGCCTGGGCCGGCGGCGCGGCGAGCAGACCCACGCCGGCGCCGCTGGCCAGCGCGCTGCCCGCGAAGATCACCGGCAACTCGGGGTACGCCTCATGCCACGACGGCACCGCCGTGTCGGCCAGCAACACCCCGGTGTACGTGGCCAGCGCTGGCGCGGTGCCGGCGGCGAGCAGCCCAGCGGCGTGCCCGATCGGCGGTAACGCCCTCCGGGCCAGCCCGAGCAGACCGTGGCGGGGCAGCACCTTCGCGGCCTCGGCGATCGCGGCGACGCCCGCCGCCGGCCCGTACACGGTGAGGATCCAGGTGCCCATCGACATCGGCGAGGTCGGTTTGGCGACCCGGAGCATGTGGTGGAACCGCGACGGCCGGCCCAGGTCCTTGACCAGGAAGACAGCGCTGGCGCTGACGGCCGCCAACGCGGTGACCCGACCGGCGCGCCGCAGCGTGGGCCGCCCGGTGAGCTGCCCACCCGCGGCGAGCAGCGACGAGCCGGCGGCCAGCCCGCCGGTGAACAGGTACGCGGCGATGTCCCACTTCCAGACCGGCGCCTTCAGAATGGGCCGACCGTAGTACGAGGTGAACTCGGCCTCCGGCACCCGCACTTCCTCGCCACCGCCGCGCCGCCTGCCCCGCCGGCCACCGGCTTCGGTGCTCCGCCGCACCGTCAGGTCGCCCCGGCGGCTACTGGCGGCGGTGCCCCTGTCGTTCGGAAGGTCGCCACCGCTCGTGGCCGCTGCGCCACTCGCGGTACTGGGGCGGTCGTCGCTCACCGGTGGTCGGTCGCCGCCCTCGGCGGCGAGCCGCTCCCGGAATTGACGGAACCGGTCGCCCACTGGGCGGGGTGGGGTCACGAGGAACCTCCGACGAACGCGGCGACGGTCGCCGCCGCCATGGCCAGGGCGGCGAGGCCGGCGCGTTTCCACATGGCCGGCAGATCCCGGGTGGTCACCACCGGATCCGGTGGCAGGCCGTACACCTCGGGCTCGTCGAGCAGCAGGAAGAACGCCCCGTCCCCACCGACACCGTCGTTCGGGTCATGCCCGTAGAGGCGCGCCTCTGGGACCCCCCGATGGTGCAGCGTCTCGACCCGGGCGGCAGCCCGTTCGTGCAGCTCGTCGAGGGGCCCGTACTGGATCGACTCGGTCGGGCACGCCTGCGCGCACGCCGGAGTCATCCCCGCACCCAACCGGTCGTAA
>NZ_JOAN01000034.1 GCF_000718555.1 Micromonospora chokoriensis | reverse complement strand
CCGCACAACCGAAAGCTCGTCAGGGGTCACCGCAACATCGAACTACTCAGACCGCCCCGATGACCCCACGACACGCCGACCTAACAAAGCGCTACTAGGGACTGTGTCGAAGTCGCACGCGGTCGCGCTGCGGCGTGACGGCAGTCCGGCCGGAGTTGGCGAGGTCGATGCGCCAGTCGTTGCTGCGCATAAGGGAGCCGCTGCCCGGCGGGTACTCAAAATTGCAAGGGCCGAGGAGAGTGAAGCCAAGGCGGTGGCAGAGTGCGTTGGAGGGGGCGTTCTCGATTGAGGGGAACGCGTGCAGGCTGTGGGGCGCGTCGGGGTGGCGGGCAGCCTCGCGGACGATGGTGATTAGGGCGGTACCGGCTGCGGAGGCAATGCCTCGGCCCTGGTAGGGCGCTAGGACGTTCCAGCCGGTCTCGTAGATCTGCTGGCCCTGCCAGTCACGCTGGTGGTATGCGATGCTGCCGACCATCTCGTCGCCGAGCAGTACGGCGAACATGCAGCCGCGGCCAGCTGCCGGCATGGCAAGGTATCGGCGGTGCCGGGCAAGCAGTTGTTCCTCCGGCTCGGGACCGCCGACGTGTCGACGCATCTGCGGAGTGTTGATCCGGCGCAGGAGGTCGAGCGCGGATTCCGACCAAGGCTCAAGACGAACGTCCATGCCGCGCAGCCTGGCGGGCTTCGGGGTCATCAAGCACCTCATTTCGACCGGGTGCGGCCCTCGCCCGCCTGTACAACTAGGTGTTCTGCCCATGGACGTTGGTGACAGGGCGTAGATCTTGAAATGGGTGAGGAGCTCCGGGTGAGGTGGAGCTTGTCGAAGGTTCCGCATCACCCGGGAGGTCCTCGTGCCCCACGCTAGTGCACCCCTGACCGAACGCGGCAGACTGCGTCTGGCCCGCTACGTCGTCGATGACGAGTGGCCGCTGCGCCGGGCCGCGGAACGGTTGCAGGTCAGCCCGACGACAGCGAAACGCTGGTCCGAGCGCTACCGCGTCGAAGGCGCTGCGGGAATGAAAGACCGCTCCAGCCGGCCGCACCACAGCCCGAACCGCACCCGCCCCCAGGTGGAACGCCAGGTGCTGCATCTACGAACGAGCCGGCGTTGGGGACCCGCCCGGGTCGGCGCCTCAACCTGCCACGCGATCCTGCGCCGCGCGGGCGTCGCCCGCCTGGCCCATCTCGACCGGGCTACCCGAGAACCGATCCGCCGCTACGAACACCCCCATCCCGGCGACCTGGTCCACATCGGCATCAAGAAGCTCGGCAACATCCCCGACGGCGGCGCCCGGCTCGGCTACGCCTACCTGCACACCGCGATCGACGATCACTCCAGGCTGGCCTACACCGAAATCCTTCCTGACGAACGTCAAGACACCGCTGCCGCGTTCTGGCAACGCGCCCACGCCTGGTTCCGCTCGTCCGGCAGCACCGTCCGCCGCGTCCTCACCGACAACGGCTCCTGCTACAAGTCCCGGCTCTGGCACGACACCTGCACCCAGCTCGGTGTCACCGTCAAGAAGACCCGCCCCTACCGGCCACAGACAAACGGCAAGGTCGAGCGTTTCCACCGGACCATGACCGACGAATGGGCCTACGCCAAGCCCAACCGATCTGAAACCGCCCGACGAGCGGCCCTACCCGCCTGGTTCCACGCCTACAATCACCACCGCCATCACACCGCACTCGGCGGCCCACCCGCCAGCCGCGTCCTCAACCTCTCTGGGCAGAACACCTAGTTCGGGAGTCAGCGGTAGGCGGCGTACGGTTCGCTGCCCACCGCTGATTCTCGTTGCCTTGCCCGGCCTGGCGGTAGTTGGAGGCATAAAGAGGGGCACCGGGTCGCCTCGCGTCACATCGGCAGACGTGCCATTGCCGACCGGGGTGTCATGCCTGCCATCCTGAACCGGTAGCTGGTCCCGTCAGCAGAGCCGGATCACACCCGCAACGCCATGACCAGCGTATCCGTCGTGGTGACCTCCTCGGTGGACCCGAAGATGTCAGCCATGGTGCTTCCGGTTATCCAGTCGGATGACGTCCGCTTATGTCGATGAGCGGGCACCTTGGGGCTGGTACGGGGCGTGGTATTCCGCCTGTGAGCAGCACCGTGGCCTTCGTCTGCGCGGCTCGATCAGCCGAGCTGAATTGGTGTAGCCGTGGCCTCCCAGGTGGTCAGGCAGAACGGGTGGCCAGCCGGGTCGGCGTAGACGTAACACTGTTCGCTGTTGGGCTGGAAGTCGTACTTTGTTGCTCCGGCAGCAAGCACGCGGGCCTCGGCGGCGTCTCGGTCCACGACCATGAAGTCGAGATGCATCATGATCGAAGAGGTGGGGTCGGGCCAGGTGGGTGGGATGTATCCGGGCACAGTCTGGAAGTTGATCCGCCCGGCCGGGCTCAGCACGCATGCCCAGCCGTCCCCGGCATGTGTCAGGGTTCCGCCGGTGATGCTGGCGTAGAACTCCGCCAAGCCGACGGCGTCCGGGCAGTCCAGGGTGACCGCGCTGAGCCTGATGTCGTCGGACATGTCGCCTCCTGTGGTCCAAGCCAGCGGGTGCTAGGCGACCGCACCGATACGACGACCAGCACGACGGCGCGCTCGACACTGAACGACGTAACCTAACGCACAACACGTTGATCGAGCACGCTGATCAGCCGCTGACTAGGCGCGGCGATCGTGAGCGGTTCCCCAATCGACCGAATGCGGCTGCGGGATCCGCCGCGATGCAGCTCTGATCACGACGATCGCTACTTCATCGAGGAACTCACCTTCGCTGATGCGGAATCGATCCTCGCCATGCTGCGCGAGCTGTGCCCACAGGTGGTCGACGGCCTCTTGCCGGTCTGGGTACGGAACCTGGCCTATCGGCTGGACCTTCTGCAGTGTCCCGATGAGCCGGCGCTGCTGAGAGAAGCTGCGCAGAGCCTCTGGCTGCACGGCCCCGATTGGGATGACATCGCGGCTAACCCCACCCGCCGCGCCGAGGGCCTGGAAGCAAGCCGAGCCGGAAGCCCAACCTGATCGAGGCCTGGCGCGGGAATCCGATGACAGCGCTATCGGATCGGCTGTTCGTCCATCGGCGCGGTGATCGTGAAGCTCTTGTCGATCGCTGTATCGAGATCGGTCGCTCGCTGCTGCAGGCCGATCCGCGTGCCCCAAGCGGTTACGGCGTCGAGGAGCCCGATCAGCGGCATGCGCCGCCTGGCGATGTAGGGGCCACGGCCCGAAGAGTTCAGCCACGAAGGTCCCGGTCGTCAGTCGGGAGCGCCCGGCCATGGCGACGTCAGCGCGCATGCGACGCCTCGATGATGGTGGCCGTTCCTACCGCGCCGGCGGATGACGGATCTCAGGGCCCCCCGCGCCGCCGCCGGGGGACCCTGACGTCCGCCTGCTGATCAGCTGATCCAGGGGGTACAGGTCCAGGCGCCGCCCATGAAGTTGAAGCATGCCTGGTGCTCGTCCCAGGAGTCGAGATCCTCGAGCATGTTGGTCCAGACCCCGCCGTTGGTGGAGGGGAACTGCTTGCTGAGGCTGCCGGCGTACCAGTAGCCGTAGGACGACCACACCCGGCGCTCGATGCGCACGGTGAACGTCCCACCGTTGTAGCGGAGGTACTGGTCGTTCTGCAGGCGTGCCCAGGCCGCTCTGCAGCCGGACGACTTCACGACGACGATGCCGAGTCCGCTGTCGTAGCCGCCGCCGGTCCAGCCGTACCGGGTGCCGCTGCACTGGCCGTTGGGATTGACGTTGTGACAGCTGGCGCCCGAACACGCGGCCAGCGCCGACGACGCCGGTACTGCCGCGGTGACCACGCCGAGTCCCATGAACGCCACTAGGGCGATCAGCGTCCGCACCAGGCGATGCTTCCGGACCTTCCCTACCTTCATCCTGTCCTCCTCAACCGTGCTGCATGTCGTCGGGGTGATCCTTCGGCGTCGCCGCATCGCGGCCGCATCGTCAGGTCATCCGCGCGCTGTCTTGCCGCCAACGCCGTCGGCGTGGGCACCGCGGACCCGTCGGGCGAGGAGCGAGCGGACCGACTGGAGCTGCCGCGACTCGGTGGGGACCTGCTGGCACACAGCCGGAGTTCTTGGCTGAGTCCGAGTCCGAACTGCTCGACGAGCATCCGGTGCGCCCGGTCGAGCGCCTCGAGGGCGCGGCGGTCACGCGTCCGTTGCGGCACAGCGCGAATGCCAGCTCGCCGTGCAGCCAGTCCCGCAGGGGGTACGCCTGCGCCAGCGCGGCCAGGTCGGGCAGGACAGCGACGTGGTTGCCGCGTTCGAGCTCGAGCGTCATCCGGCTCGAGGCCGCGGCAAGGCCACTGCTGCAGCCGGTGGCCGCGACCGGTTGGCCTGCCGGCCACCAGGTTGATGGCTGAGGTCGGCGCGTTCGCGATGCGTTCGGACACCGAACTGCTACTGAAGAGCCGGCGGGTCACCCCGGGGCGGCTCTCTGATGCTGGATTTACGTTCGGCTATCCGAACTGGCAGGCCGCGGCCGCAGACCTGGCGTCACGGCGTCGCCGAGGCTAGCGGCTTCGCGCCAAAGCGGCGGTACACCGTGTCGTGGCGGAGGCGGGACAGAGCGGCGGCCGGTTTCCATCGTGCAGTTCTGTCACCCAACCCCGTGGACGATCCTCAGCCCGATGCACCTGCCAGAGTGGGAGACCTCTCCACCTCGTTACCCGACCCTTACCGCGGACGCGTTGTTCGAACGCACGATGTACCGCATCAAGCGGCTGGATCTCGCCTGATCATCGGTCGGCCACCGCACGGGAGGACAGGCAGCGCATGTCCAAGCAGCAGGAACAGGACCGCCGATGGTTACAAAAGGCAGTCGAGCTATCCCGACGATGCCCCCCGACCATGAACGCGTACGCGGTGGGCGCGGTTCTCGTCGACCCGTCCGGCCGTGAACTCGCCACCGGGTACTCCCGGGAGGACTCCCCGGCAGCCCATGCAGAGCAGGTCGCCCTGACGAAGCTCGGGCCAATCGGGCCGGTGCCCACGGGCAGCACGCTGTACACCTCGATGGAACCGTGCAGCAGCCGGCGGTCCTACCCCGTCACGTGCACCGAAATGATTGTCAGCTCGGGTATCTCCCGGGTGGTGCTCGCCCTGCGGGAACCGCCCCTCTTCGTCCGGTGCGTTGGAGTGCAACTGCTGCGGCAGGCGGGTGTCGAGGTCGTCGAGATACCGGATCTCAGCGGTGATGTGCTGGCGGTCAACGCCGCGGTCCTGAACCTGGACATCTAGTACTCCAGCCGCCCTTGCCTGACTGGAGCTTCGCACGTGCGGTGGATCGGCAGGCTCCCGGGCTTGTGTTGCGGGGATGGCGAGCTGCGAGAGGGGTCGGCATGTCGCCGCCTCCGGGCGATCGTGAGGCCGATCGAGCGGACTGCGCGGTTGGAGAAGCAGCGGGTCCCAGGATCAACGTTGAGCGCCCCGCACGGTCCTGAGTGTCTGCGTGACGGCTTCCTGCCGGGTGAATGCGGGAGTACGGTGGGATCTGGTGTGCCGGGAAGTCTGGTCGGCGGTCATATCCGTGTCGGCTGGTGAGGACTTCCGCCATGAACGATCTCGCGTTGCGTGCTATCAATCTGACCAAGCGCTACGGCCGGATCACCGCTCTCGACGACCTGTGCCTCGAAGTGCCGGCTGGTGAGGTGTTCGGGTTTCTCGGCCCCAACGGCGCCGGTAAGTCCACCACCATCCGCCTGCTGCTGGGGCAGGTCCGCCCCACGGCGGGGCGTGCCTGGGTGTTCGACAGCGACGCGGCGGATGTCGCCCGAGCGCATCGGTCGCTGGCGTACGTGCCGGCAGATGTGGCGTTGTGGCCGCAGTTGACCGGCGCGGAGATCCTGCACCTGCAGGCGTGTACCGGGCCGGGCGTCGATCTGGCGTACCGCGATGAACTGGTGCAACGATTCACGCTGGATACCAGCAAGCCGGCCCGTGCCTACTCGACGGGGAACCGGCAGAAGGTCGCGCTCGTCGCGGCGTTCGCGACCCGGGCGCCGTTGCTGGTGCTGGACGAGCCGACCAGCGGCCTCGATCCGCTGATGGAGCGCGAGTTCCGACTCGCTGTCGCCGAAGCTCGTGACCGAGGGCAGACGGTGTTCCTCAGCTCGCACCAACTGGCCGAGGTCGAGGCGATCTGTGACCGTGTCGCGATCCTGCGGGCCGGCCGACTCGTCGAGATCGCCACCATCGAACAGCTGAGGGGTCTGCATCGCGCCGAGGTGACCGTGTCGTACATCGGCGTACCCCCGCCAGGTCTTGATCTGGTCCCTGGCGTCGAGACGGTCGAGCAGGTCAGCCCCGGGCGGCTACGGTTCTCGCTCATCGGGCCGCCGGCACCGGCGTTGCGGGCGCTCGCCGCCGCCGAGGTCACCGCGTTGGCAATCCGCGAACCGAACCTCGAAGAGATCTTCCTCGACTACTACGGCGCCGCCGAGAGCACCCGATGATCACCAGGACCGTCCCGTCGGCCATCGGATTCAGCGTGCCGGCCAGCCCTGGGAGAGCCGTTACCAGGCTGGCAGTACGCCAGCTACGCCGCAGCGGCCTGATCGTGCTGGTGCTCGTCGCTGCCCTGCCGGCGCTCGTCGCGAGCACGTACACCAGTGTCATGGCGGATCCCGCCGCCGCTGGCAGCATTGCCGCGCTCGCCGCCAACCCCGCCATCCGGACCCTGTTCGGCGAACCGATCGCGCTCGATCAGGCTGGCGGATTCACGGTGTGGCGGCTCGGCACCTTTCTCGCTGTCCTGCTCGCTGCCTGGGCGATCCTGGCCACCACCCGCATCACCCGGGGTGAGGAGGACGCCGGCCGGTGGGACGTGCTGCTGGCGGGGCGGGCACCGCTGCGAGAGGTGGTGGCCCGCCATCTGGCCGCCGTCGTGATCGTCCCGGCCGCCGCGGGCGTCGCCGTGGCCGTGGTGTTGCTGCTGGCCGGTACGGACACGGCCGGCGCCGCCGTGCACGGCGCCGGTGTCGGTGTGCTCGGGTTGTTCTTCGTCGCCGTCGCCGGGCTGGCCGCGCAGGTGTTCCCAACCCGGGCGGCCGCGACCGGAACCGCCGTGGCAGTGCTCGGTACCGCCCTGCTGATGCGCATGGTCGGCGATGGCCTCACCGGACTTGGGTGGTTGCGCTGGCTGTCACCGTTTGGGCTGCTTGCTCTCAGCGAACCGTACGCGCGCAACCGGATCCTGCCGCTGCTGGTTCTGCTGGCCGCGGCCGTGCTGCTGGCCGTCATCGCGGTTGTCGCTGCCGGCCGCCGTGATGTCCGTGGCGGCCTGATCGCGGTCGTTGCTGGTCGCCGCCCACGGCTGATGCTTCTGTCCGGCGTGGGAGCGTTCGCGGTGCGGCGCATGCTGCGGCCCCTCACCGGCTGGGCTGTGGGCATCGGCGCCTACTACCTGCTCATCGGCTTCACCACGGTGTCGGTCACCGAGTTCCTGGCCGACAATCCGGCCCTCGCCGAGGAGGCGGCGCGAGCCGGGTTCACCGCGCTCGGTGCGGTCGAGGGGTTCGCCGCGACCCTGTTCGCGCTGCTGGCATTGCCTGTCGGCGGGTTCGCGGCGGTCCGCGTGTCCGCTCTCGTCGCCGCTGAGAACAGCCGCAATCTCACGCTGCTGACCGCTCAACCGGTCACCCGGATCCGGCTGCTCGCCGCTGAGATCGCCGCGACGGCTGGAGGCGCGATCGCCTTGGTGAGTGTCGCCGGGTTCGCCGTCTGGGCGGGCATCACCGCGACCGGAGGTGATCTCAGCTGGCTGGCGGCATTGGGTGGGGCCTGGAACACGCTGCCGGTCGTGCTGCTCAGTCTCGGCGCGGCCATCCTCGCCGCCGGCTGGGCGCCGCGGGCGGCGGCCTTTGCTGGATCATTGCCCGCGACCGGCGGGTTTCTGCTCCTGGTGATCGCCGATAGCGTCGGCGCACCCGCCGGGGTTCGCGAACTCTCTCCGTTCGCCCACCTGGCGCCGGTCCCACTCACCGCGGTTGACTGGACCAGCACGCTGATCATGGCCACGCTGGGCGTCGCCCTGTGCGTGGCCGGTGTCATGGGCTACCAGCGGCGCGATCTTCAGGGCTGAACAGTGATACGGGCTCCGGTCACGTGCCTGCGGCGTGAACGCCGACTCCCGGTGCTCGTCCGCTAGGCAACTCCCAGTCATGGCGTTTCAGGACGGAGCCAAACACGGAACAACGCCGGGGTCCTGGGGGTTCAGGTGCCTTTGGCGCCATGGCATCGGGAACACGCCTTACCTTCTGAATGATCGCTGATCGGGCATGCACCGCATGACGGGCAGACGTACCGCTTTGGAACGGTTCGGGCCCAGCATGGAGACGCGAGTGCGTCACGTCCGAAGATGCGTTCGACCCACCCGATGCCACTGACTTCTGGACTTGGCAGGTCGTGGGTGGGTTCAAGGATCGCTATCCGCGCCTGGCAGATGCCACACCTCTCGTGTCCCCACCTGAAGTTGCAGCTTCGACAGGTGATCGAAAGGATGTCGCTCGATCGGGTTACTTGCTCCGGACCAGCAGCTACGCCGCAGCCAGGGCAGCGCAGAAGGCGCCGCACCTGCTTCGCCGCTGCCTCAAGAGCTTCACGAAGCTGCGTGATCTCCGTCGCGATGTCTCGTTCCCAACCCCTCCTGGCTGTCGTCCGCTGCTGCAGGGCATCGAGAACACCCTCCAGCCTGCTCTGTTCGATGGCTGTGAGTGGCCGGCGCAATCTGATGTGATCCACGTCCGGGCGATCAAGAAGTGGTGGTAGGCCATCTTGGGCGATCTTGGATCCCCAGAGGTGATCGACCAACCGGCGGGGCAGCTTTCCGCGACGTACACGGATGTCGGTCGGGTAGGCGGCGAGGGCAGGCTCCAGGGCGGCGATCGAGACCGCTCGTGCAACTCGCTCGAGGCTGGTGGTCTCGAGGGGAGAGACGGGGACGCCGACGACCGCCGAGCGCCCGTGCTGTCCGTCGGGTCCGCTGGAGAGTGCCGGAAGCGAGAGATCAGGTACGACGCCCCGGACATGCTCCGATGACGCGAGGTAGACGACAACCGTCTGGCCCTCGCTGGTGCTTGGCAGACTCCCCCAGCGCTCGCGAACCTCAGACTCATCAGCATCAGGGGACAGAAGGTCGAGCAGCGGAACGAACCGCGTACGGACACCGGCAGACTCGACGATGGTCACGCCGGTGTGCTCGCGGTGAACGATCACCGGTCCCCAAGGGCCGTCGAGTGAGGCGGGCTGATCGGGCAGAGGTATCTGGTCGGGGGTGGGAACGCATGCGAGGTTGTCGAGCGAACGGGCGATGAGGCCCATGACGTAGTCGTCGAAGATGCGGTGACGGGCGCCAAGCCGTTTGTGGCGGGCGTCGGTCGACTCGCGTTTGGTTTCTGGGCGCTCGTACTCTCGCCACACGATCCCCGCCGCGTGGTAGTGCCGGTCGTTGTCCGTGACATTGGTCCGCCTGAGCGAGCGCTGCCCAGTGCGTCGCCCGCGGAGGAGGGTCGCGAGTTCGCTGCCTCGTAGGGTCTGGACTCGGGTGAGCAGTTCCTCCAGCGCACGCAACGTCTGTGTCGCCTGACCGGTGGCGTTACTCGCGTTGATCGCCTCGGCGCCCCAGAACCCGTAGAGGCGGTCCAGCCGCAGGCGCGTACCTTCGTGCCGAGCGCGTTCGAGGTCTGCGAGGTCCTGCTTCAGACGGCGAAGAAGGTTGATCCGGCTGCGGAGGTCGCCGTCGAGGATCGGGTGGATCAACTCAACGACCATTCGGTTCTCATACAGGTCGGCGTCTTCGATCCGTGTGACAGCCAGTGCTCGGCGCGGGATCGGTCCGGCCAGGGTGCGAGCCGCCCAGTCCTCGGTGTGCCCGGCCAGCCGATCTATCGCCCGGCGAGCGGGGCGTTTTACGCGTGCGACAGGCAGGAGTTCCACCCGTTCGCCAAGGCGTGTGATGAACCGACTGCACACGCGCGCGATCGAGCCGATGTGCTGCTTCAGCACCTGCTCGCGTTGCTGCAGTTGGAGGGTCTCGTCGTCGTGGCTGGCGAGCAACTGGCACGACGCTAACCGAGTCCACATGCCTGACGCGCAGGCGTCCGTCAACGGCTTCTCCAGCGTCGCCAGCGCATCGAGATCGTCGGATGTGATGTCGTCCCGGGTATGGGCACCGGCAGCTGCGGATGCGGTGTCGAGGACATGGTGGCCGTCGTCATACCACCTTCCTGTCCAACCTCCTACGGGAAGGCTGAGGGCACCAGAGACGCGGTCGACAGCTCTTGTCATGAGCCGAATCCAACTCGAAGCCGTCCGGCTTCCTTTCTGATCTTCTCGATCGTCTTGGTCGGAGTGTTCGTTCTGTCGAAACTGCCCCAGGCTTGATCAATGCGATCCGCCAGGCTGTCGAGGTTGTCGGGCTGGACGCCGAAGCGGTCCTCCAGCTTCCGCACCAGCTTGGTGGCCACCACGTGGTCGAGTGCTTCGGTAGGCGTGCCGCCGGCAGCGACAACGACGGGCAGGAAAAGGTCGAGTTGCCGCACGAGACGGTTGCCCCACCCGACTCCGAACGTGGCGAAGAGCTTTCGGAGGCTGTCGTCCAAGAGGGTCTTCGCCTGGCCCACCGCGTCTTCATGCGTGTTTGCGGCGTCGTCGAACAGGTCGATGAGAGCGTCGAAGGAAACAGGGTCGGTCTCGGGTCGGCTCAAGGCCCGGAAAGGCTGGTGACGCGACGGCAACTCCTGGACGTGCGCTCGGTCGTAGGTCTTGTCGGCGAACGCCACGGTCGTCTCGTCGTGGTTGGCGGTCCCAACGAACCAGACGTTTGGCGGCAGCGGGAGTCGGTTGCCGTCGAACTCTCGTGGCAGGCTGTCCAGAGGGCTGGTCAGGAGGTCGATGTACCCTGCCTGACCGATCGAGTTCTCCAGGACCGAGAGCATCGTTCCGAAGTACTGCTCGGGATGCGCGAGGTTCATCTCGTCGAGGACGATCACCATAGGGCGGTCGGCGTTGGCTGGAAGGAGCGCACGGTAGAGCGCCTTGGTGAACTCGCTCTCCGCGAAACGCTTCTCAAAGGCGTTGTAGTACCCGAAGAGGTCGTCCTTGTCCCGCCAACCCGCTTGGACTTCGACGATTTCGACGGCGTCGTCTCCACCGCTCAGAGCCTTGAAGAACTCGCGCGGCAGGCTTGTCTTCCCGGTTCCGGAGATTCCCTGCAGCAGGTGGAGCCTGTTCGAGGCAAGACCGGCGAGGAACAGGCGGACGTCTGACTCCGTGAAGTAGAAGTCGGCCGAGTGTGCCATCTGGTGCCGAAGGTCGTCCGCAAGTGCGGCGAGGGACTCTGGTTGGCGTAGGTACCGCGCTTCCTGCAGATCCTGGTGACGGTCGTACGACGAGCACGCCGGGAACGGGTCATTGGCGCCGACTTTCGACTGGAGTTCCTCCCACTCCGCGCGCTGTTGCTTGATCGACTGCCGCAGCGTCTCGTTCTGGGCCGTGAGCGCATCGCGCTGATCCCTCAAGACCTCGAGCTCTCCGACGTTGATGAGTTGATAGCGAAGCTGCCGGTCGAGTTGGTCGCGTTCGCGCCGGAGCGCTTCCGCCTCCGCCTGCGCTTCCTCGGCGCGGGCGGCGCGCGAGCGCACTTCGTCGATCTCGTTGGCTGGTGGGCGGCGGGAGAGCTCGTCGAGCAGCCTCTGGTTATGCTCGACGAGTTCGTCGATGCGTGCGTTGGCGGTTCGCGGGTCGCCGCCGTAGCGGGCGAGTACCGCTCGAAGCTCCGCGCGCTCCCGTTCGAGCGCTTCACGTCTCGCACGTTCAAGCTCGTAACGGGCCTGGGCGCTGTCGCGTTCCTCCTGAACGGACGCGACTTCCATACCCAGTCGGACCTGGAACTGCTGCCCCAGCATCGCCTGCTTCGCCTCGGCCAACTCTAGGTCGGCCTTCAGCCTTGTCTCGCGCTCGGCGAGCGCGCTCTCTCTGGAGTACAGGCCTGCACGTTCTCTCGACAGAGCATCGACCTGATCATGGAACGCATGCTGCGCCTCCTCCCGAATCTGGCGTGCTTGAGTCCGCGCTTCCGCGAGAATCTTCTGAGCCTCGGTGTTAGCCCGTTCCTCGAGCGCCGAGATCTGCTCCAGCAGGTCCGCGTGCTTCCTCCTGAGGTTGTCAAGCACGCCGCGCTGCTCGTCGGCAAAGCCTTCCCGCGCGGCAAGGCGAGCCCTCTCGAGTTCTGCTTCCTTCTGCGCGAGATCGGCGTCCATCGCGGCAGCGAGTTCTTCGCGCTCGGTCAGCGCCTTCTCTCGTTTGGCGAGCTCCGCGCGAGACTCGTCGGCTGCCCTCTGGGACAGCTCTGCGAGGGTGCGCGCCTTCTTCCATGCGGCCTCGTTGTTTCTGACCGAAAGCCACACGTTTCGCAGGCGCGTCGCGTTGAGCGACTCGTCGTTCAGGGCGATCCCCTCAGCCTCGGCCTCGGCCAGCAGATCGGCAGGTGGCGCCTCGGCGGCGGCGAGGCCGCGCTCGATGTCGTCGAGTTTCGCCTTGTCGTCGGCTGCGCGGTTCTTATTCGGTTTGGCCGACATCGGCTACCTCCTGGCTGTTCTGCAGTTGCGCGCAGAGATCGATGACGTCTTGGGCGAGCTGCTCGAGAGAAATCTGCACGCTGTGTCGGGTCGCCTCCACCCATTTCGCGGTAACGTCCGCTAACGCGCGGAGCCACTCTGCGTCGATCTCGATGAAGGCTGGGTCGCTGACGAGTTTGAGGACCGCCTCCTCGACGCTGCCAATTTCGGCGCGCATGAGGGTATTCGCGCGTTCTCTCGATAGGCCCAGTTTCTCGATTAGTTGGTCCCTATTCGCCTCATCGGTCGAGGTCTCGAACGAGTCGCGGTGCGCCGTGTACCAACGCTGGTCGCAGGCCCGGCGCAACGCAAGCTCTGCTCGGCTGATGAGGTGATCCCTATCATGATGACTGTCCCGCCACTCCGTGAGCGAGTCACGAAGCTCATCAATCGCCGCGACCAGCGGTGTTCGTCGCCGCCGAACCGGCTGGCCCGTCGCCGGGACGCCCTGGAGCCAGCGCCGCGCCTGCTGGTTGTGGGCCGAGAACCTGCCCAGGGCCTGGGTGAGTCCGACATGCGGGGTACCGAGCGACGTCATCACGGCGAGGCCTGAGCTTGTACGCATCAGCGGGCTCATGACCAGGCATCGCTCCGCGTCGCTCACGAGCACCGTTCGGCGGTTGGGGTCCCTGGAAGCGCTGCTAAACCGCGCAAGCTCGATACTGGTTGGCTGTCTCGGCTCGGTCCCCTCGTGGTCGAGCACCACGCAGTGAATCAACTCTGGGCGGCCAGCGGTACCAGCCTCGTGTGTTCCTGCAAACGTTCGCTCATAACGCACATTCTTCTGTGGGGCGTCAGTTGCGGATTCCGGCCAGAGTTCCCCAGTCGCGAGATCGCGATAGACCCAGGTGACGGATGACTTCCCCGTGCGAATCTGTCCATCGCCCGAATACTTGAGCTTGTCGGTCGTGATCCGAGCCTGCAGGTGCTGGACGAGGTCGACAGGGATCTGCAACAGGTCGCTGATACGTTCGCTGGACGTCTCACCTGCCATGCGAAGCTCGAGGACGGTTTCGAGCAGGATATCGCTGGAGATCGGTGTGAGTTGCTCAACGACGACACGCCAGCGGGCTGCGGGGGTGAGGACTGTGTGCCTTGTCGAGCGGACCCAACGAGAGAGCTCCGACAGGGTGTAGACGGGCAGTTCACGGACGTCGGCGGAGGCCATGTTCTCCCCCCGTCAGCTCGAAGAACGCGTGGAGTGCGGGTAGAGCCTCGCGTGCCTCATCTGTGCTGTACATGCTGGAGTCGCCGACAGCGACGAGAAGCCTGCGCTGGCGGCTCATCGCGACGCACAGACGGTTCGGCAGGACGAGGAAGCCGAATTGCGGTCTCTGCCGCGATCCTGATCGCCTGGATCTCGTCGTGGAGAGGAACACGACATCGAACTCGCGGCCCTGGAACGCGTCGACGGTCCCGATTCTGACGCGGGGCAGTCCGCGCGAGGACCACAGCGCGGGGTACGAGGAGTTCAGTGTCTCGTCCCTGTCTGCGAGTCCGGCTTCGCGCATCTCCCGCCAGATCGCTGCCGCCTGCCCCTTATAGAACGTCACGACCCCGAAGGTGAGGTCGTGGTTCTCTTCGAGCGCGTCCTTGAGCTCGTTCACGATGACAGTCGCCTCGGCAGGCCGGCTGAAGCTGCTCCCAGCCCTGACCTCGGGGCCTGACTCCGGTGGTACGTCGAGCCATCCGCACGCTGCCCCTGAGTACCTCGTGAGCCCGTGCGCGAACCGTGCCTCGTCGGAGAATCCGTTCGTGACGTGCTCTCCGTACGGGGCGTAGAACTGCTGGTTGATGAACGTGCCGAGCACTGGGTGCATGCGGTATTGACGGTCGAGGGTTATGACCCGCTTCTGCCCGTCCCGGCGTTCTGCATCCTGCAGCTTGGTGAATAGGCGCTCGAACAACGACCGGCTCAGTACATTCCTCACGACGACTGAGTCGTGACGGGCTGAGATCTTCGGCGCGATCGTCTCGTCCAGCAGTTGAGGCAGCTGACGATGGTCGCCGACCAGAATCGCACGGCCACTGGCCAGAGCGAGTGGGATCATCAGATCGAGCGGGTTGGCGCGAGCTGCCTCGTCGACGATGACTGTGTCGAAGGGGACTGATTGCACGTCGCGCATCGAGCCGGAGACGGACTGCTGGCAGGTTGCGGCGAGCGCGCGCGTGTGGGCCATGATCGAGTCATGGACGGCCGCGGGTTGGCGTTCGACGACGTCCCGAAACCCGGCAACGACCCGATCGACCGAGGTGACTTGCAGGTCAACCTGTCGCTGTGCTTCGTTGCGGGCGCGCTGAAGAATCGCGTCCACCTCGGGGAATCGTGAGACGAAGCCAGCCCTGGCGCGGCTGTCCAGCACGCGGTCGATGACACTGTCGCGGATGGCTGCCATGGACTTGATCGCTTCGTCGATGCTCAGGTCCCCGCGTGCGGCGGCCTCGAGGTTCCTGCGTTGCTCGCCGTCGAGGGTGTCGTGGAACGACTGCGTCGTGAAGGCGGCACGAGCAGTGTCTGCACCGTCATCCTCGTACCCGGCAGCGGTGGTCCGCAGTCTCCTGGCGAGGGCAAGGATCCGCTCCTGGTGCACCCGTGCGCCGGCGGCGCCAAGCTCGTAGGTGAGTCGGCGTGCCGCTCTGCCGGCATCGACGGCGATCCCAGCGTCCACGAGGTCGACATGTCGTTCGATCCAGCCGAGAAGTTCGACAGTCTCGGTGACGTTCGGATTGACATTGAGGTAGTAGTCGGTCCGGTCCGCGAGCTCGCGCTGAGCGCGGAGGATGTCGCCGGAGTGGGACGTGGCATGTCTGCGCTCGAGCCGTTTGATGAGGTCGTGTGTCCACGCAGCAAGGTGCGATTGGTCCTCTCGGCCGTCCTGCCGCCCAAGTTTTACGGGAGGTAGGGTCCCGTCGTCCGCGGCTTGGACGAGGTTCGCGACCGCGTCGTGCTGGTAGCTCGTGAGCAGGACGCGACGAGCTAGGGCGGACTCGCCGCGGTTGATCTCCGCGAGTCTCGCTTGGATCGCGGCGATGACGCGGGTCTTGCCCGTGCCAGGAGGGCCCTGGATCAGGGCGACGTCCGGCGAGTTGATTGCCATGTCGATGGCTTGTAGCTGTGCTGGCGTTGGCTGACCGCCGAGGACTTCGCGAACCCGTGCGGACATTGGGGGATGCAGGCGACGACGGCCGACCGGGATGGGAGGCTTGTCGCCAAGGATCGTCGCCAGCTGCCGCACCGGCACGGTCGTGCCATCGGTTATCGCCTCTCGAGCCCTGTTCCGGCGGTCGATCCGGACCTTGTCGAGTGTGAACGCGCCCGCCACGTGCCCGCTCTGGGGAAGCGCGACGTCGCCGTCGTCTGCGGATGGAGTAATGACGATCGTTCCCTGTCGGGTTACGCGGCCCAGCCCGATGATCACTTTGGTCGTGGATGAGCGTCCGGTGTCCACGGTCTCGTCAAAGGCGACTTTGGCACCGGCTTCGAGCCCGACGGTCTCCGAACCAATCCGGTCACGTAGGGCATCCGATCGCAGATGCGTACGCAACTCGAACTCCCAACTGCCGTCGGCCCGACGGGACACTCGGTCATAGGGCGCCCAGCCGATATCCCGCGCGGCGGCCGCAGCCGCGTTTAGCTCGAGTTGGTTGTACTCGTCCCAGATCGCCAGATAGGCGTTGTTCTCTTCGGCGAGCTGGCGCAACTCCTGCTGCTGCATGTAGGAGAGCGGCGCCGTGCGCGAGATGTCACTGAACCGGATCTCTCCCCGCACCAGCAGGAGCCGACGTTCGGCCCGTGGCCGGTAGCGAACGATTCGGGAGGCGACGAGCCGCTCGTCAAGAAGTTTGACATCCATCGCGATCCCGGCGCCGACGAGCCGGAACGCTCCGTTCTTGTCGTCGTGGGTCCCGGAGGACGCTACTACGACGGCCATCGGTTCGGGGCCGGCGAGGCAGATCGTCTCCGTCAGCCAGTCGATGACGTCAGTGGAGCGTTTCAGCGATCGGTTGGTCCTCTGAGCAGTCTCGACGATCAGGTCGTCGACCCCGATTTCCCGTGGCTCGGTCCAGTGCTGGATGCCGTCGAAAGTGAGGACGCGAAGGACCACGTCGGTGCCCGGTTGGAGGAGCTCGACGACATAGGTACCCGCGGACGCTACGGTCTGCAGCCACTCCAGGTCGTCCGGCTCGGGCGGGTCGCACATCCATGAGGTCCCGTCTGCTGTCAGCAGGACTCCTGAGCCGGAGAAGGACAAGCGAACCCGCTGGCCAGCCGCACCGCCGACGCTTTCTCGCGAGCTGAGCCGAATGGTGCGATCCGCGCTGCAGGGAAAGCCGAGGAGTTTCACGACGCAGCCATGGTCCGGAGCGCCAGCATCCGCGCTGGTCGGCCAGGTGCTTCCAGCTTGAGCCGCACAACACGTCCGGGAGCGGGGAGGCGCACCCGCTGGGTGACCTTGCCGGACTTGTCGGTGAGCGTGACGTCGTGTTGAGGCTTTATCTCGAGCCCTCGACTCGTCGGCTGAAGGGTGACGACGGCGTCGTGCTGGTCGAACCTCCCCCAGAGGTGCCGGGGAAGGACGGCGGTGTCGATGCTTTGTGAAACGACGAAGGTGTCGCGTTCGGAGAGCGGCTGCTCGAAGTCGCCGCCATAGACGGACAGCAGGGCGACGGCACCGCTGGGGGTCCCGCAACTCGGACAGGCCTTGACAGTCCGGAAGTACGACCAGCCGCAAGGCGCCGGGCAGTCGATGACATTGTTCAATGCGGCGAACAGGACTTCGCGCCAGCGTGCGGAGCCGGGGCGCTTCGTGGGGTCGAGGCGTCCCTCGGAGAATGTTTGACGGCAAAGTCTCTGCACTTGCTTGCTGAGCACGAGGTCGAAGATGCCCCACCCGAATGTTCCGCGCGCCAGCCTGTTGGAGTCGTCGTCGCGGTCTGCGACGTAGGGCAGGTCGCCGCGGTCCATCCGTTCGCGTGCCTCGTTGCCATCGAGTGCGTCAGCCATAGCGCCCTCCAGCGGGTGCCGCAGAACGAGCATGCGGAACACGTGAACGCCGAGGATGTAGGCGTCGGCGAGCGTGGACGGTGGTGCCTTGCGCTTACGTTCGGGTGCGGCATATCCGCGGAAGCCGAGGACATCCCACTTCGGCTTGGACATCGACGTCAGGTTGTCGCAGTCGATCAACCACGTCACGTCTCGGGTGAGGTCGACGGAGACCATGACGTTGTTGGGGTTGAGGTCGACGTAGGTCAGGCCAAGTCCGTGGAGCTTCGCGATTACATCTGCGGTGTTAGCCGCGATCGCTAGCCGGCGTCGGAGGCCGCCTGTCTCCGAGTACCACCTCGGGGTCGTCTCACGGGGGCCGAAATCGCTTGGCAGGTACGGCTCCCGCAACGGTCGCATGTCGCTGGCGAGGCGCATTGTGTACCCCGAGCGGCGGCCCTGGATCAGTGTTACGGGTGCGGCCACGGGAAGGCCGTCGAGCGGCAACCGGCGTACGCTCTTGATCCGTTCGAGGTCCTCCGGTCGTTCGAGCAGCTTGATGGCCACTTCGGGGTAACCCTCGACCCGGTAGACCGCCCCCTGCCCACCTTTGGCGATCAGAGGGCCGAGAGTGAAGTTGACCCCGGCGTCGTCGGTAACAAGCGTGGCGTCAGAACGCATCGTCGCCCTGGAGCCGCACGATTGATGCGGCAGTGTCAGCATCGTCCTGCACCGAGTCGAGGGCGGTCAGGGTGACATTGGTGACCGTGTTTGTGACGAACTGGAGGAACTTGCGGATCTCGCCAGCGCGGTCGGTCGTGTGGGGTTGGCTGCCGCTGAAGCGCGCCAGCATGTCCCGATCTGCGTCGGCTCCGACCGCCAGCGCGAACTTGGTGCACTTCTGCCCACGTTCGCTTGCCAGGAGCGCGTCGAGTTCCTCCTCCCAGTTCCTGTCAGTAGGGAGGCCGTCTGAGACGAGGGCGATGGTGGGTCGGTAGGCCCGCGAAGGCAGAGCGTCTCTGTCCTCGATAATCGCCCGGGCGAGCCGGAAGCCATCACCGAGCGGTGTCTTTCCCCGAGCGGTAAGGGAGCTGAACTCGACCTCGCCCACCGGCGTGTGCTCGACCAGCACCTTGGCACTGCTGCCGCCGAAGGTCACGATGCTGAGAGTGATGTAGCCATGGCCAGCATCAGCTTCCGCGAGTTCGTCAATCATCTCGGTGACGGCGTCATTGAGAACATCGATCTTGCTATCCTCCTGCATGCTGCCACTCGTGTCGAGCAGCAGGATGACTGGCAGCGTCCTCGCCGCAGCGGGTGTGAGGCTGTCGAGTAGAGACATAAGTGTTCCTTGCCCTAAGCGTGTTCTCTGTTCGGGTTTGCCCATGGTGGCGTCGCAAGATCAGGATCCCAACGAGCGCGAACCCGCTTGCGCCCGGACCGCCGAATCTGAAGCGCACCCTTCGCGAGACTGATTCGGGCGCCCTGAAGGACTCTCTGCCGCACGCTTGGCTCAAGTGCGGTCGTCGTTCCGTCGTGACTCAACTTGGTGCCGTTCTTTGAGCCGAGATCCTCGACGAAGAGATCGCCGTTGACGTTGGATACCGCGAGGTGATCGCGGCTCACGAGGGCGAATTGAGCCGCTTCCAGCACGTCCCGTACGCAATATCGGTCCTCACCTCTCGCGCGCCCGACGACAATCGTTCGCCCTTCGGCAACGGCGAAGCGATCAATCTCCTCGGTGCCGAGGAAGACGACGACCCCTCGGGTGTGGCCGATGGCTCCGACACGATTGACCGGCTCGCCGCAGTCAGGACACCGCACGACACCGTCGCGGTAGTAAGGGTCTTTGTCGATCACGGGCAGCCCGCCCCAGACGCACCCAGGGTTGACGCAAGCCCACTCGCTATCCAGCACCTGTCGGGCCTCGGGCGAGGCTAGGCCTCTCGGTTTGAGCCCACCAGCCTCGACACGCATGGACATTTCAGACTCGTCGATCGGCGCCATCACCAGTTGCTCGAAGCTGACCTTTCCGTCCGTGTAGACCGGGCTGAAAAATCTGTCGGATCCCTGAAGCCACGGGTGATCACGCCGCAGGTCGCGGTAGAGGTCCCTGGTGATGACGACCGCGTGGGGGTGCTGCTCGGCCAACTCGATGATATCGGGGTCGGCGAACGGTACCGAACGGGCGATCTTGCGCTTCTTCCAGTCGCTCAATGCTCGCTTGCCCACTTCGTCGAGGCAGTGCCACAGACTGTTATCGGCGACCCCGTAGAAGGTGGCGTTGTTGTCGCGCTGTGCGCGCCAGGCGCGAACGATCTTCTCGACTAAACCCCAGTCGTTGAGATTCTGGTCGCGGACGACGGGCGAAAGGTCGATGATCACCGTCGGCGATCGCATGACTTCCTCGCTCTCTCACGTCCTCGCCCGAGGCCGGGGCACGGCCATTATGCCCAACGCGAGGAAGTTAAGCATTCCCGCAGGTCGTCGGCCCGGTTCCGGGATGAGAGTGATGGCGTCGTCGACAAGGGACGAGGTCGGTTGTTCGCTGTGCGGGTGGATGGTGGCTGCGGTGGTGAACGACAGTCGGTCGGTGTCGAGGCCTTCGCTGGTGGTGGCCTACAGCATGGGTTGGTCGTCCAGTCTCGACGACCTGGATGCCACCGAGCGGCACGACGCCGAGCTGCGGGCCTGGTTACTGGTGTACGTGGCCGCAACCCCAATCCACGCCCGACCAGTCGACACCTCGACGCCCATGTTCGGACTCTCGGTGACCTGCACGAAGCACATTGCGTCGGGGTGCGCGTCACCACGTCTCCGGGTCATCGTGCGACCATCACGCCCAGCGCCCATCCGACTTCGCAGACGGAAGAGCAGCTACGCGGGTGGCGGCGCGGTCGATCCCCGGACCCGCAGTGACGGGCTGATGACGATCCGGTGGGTGGGGCGCTCGGGGTCGACGAGCCGGTCGGCGACGAGACGCACCGCGGCCCGTCCGATCGAGCGTCGCGGCGGTCGGACCGCGGTCAGCGGCGGGCTGAAGAGCCCGGCGACCTCGTCGTCGTACGCCACGATGGAGAGATCGCCGGGAACGGAGAGATGCCGCTCCTCGCAGTGCTGCACCAGCGCGATGGCCTCGGCGTCGGCGTGCACCAGCAGCGCCGTCGTCCCGGTCGCCCGGCACCGGTCGAGGACGTCGTTGAGTACGGTGTCCCGCTCCGGTGACCGCGCGTCGGGCACCACGGCCACGACCGTCGCGTCCGAGTCGAGGCCGCACTCGGTCGTGGCGTCGAGCCAGCCGCGTCGTACGTGCTGGCTGGTGGGGCTGTTGGCGTCGAGCACCAGGCCGACCTTGCGGTGTCCGAGCGAGGTGAGGTGGCGTACCGCCATGGCCGCACCGAGCGCGTGGTCGGTGACCACCGACTCCATGACCGCGTGGTGGCTGCCCACCGTCGCGGTGCGTTCCAGCAGGACGACCGGGACGCCGACCTGGTCGAGCCATTCGATGGTGCGCTCGGCGCTCGGTGTGTCCATGCTCGGCGCGATGATGAGCGCGTCGACGCCCATCCGCTCCACGAGGCGGGCCAGTTGCGGCTGGTCGTCCTCGGTGTCGTAGGAGGAGCCGCGCAGAACCACGCGCATGTCGAGCTCGCGGGCCGCTCCCTCGACGCCGCGAGCCACGTCCGGCCAGTAGTAGTCCAATGAGGGCACGAGCATGCCGAGGGCCCGCCCGACCAGCGGGTCCAGGCCGGCGACAGGTGCCTCGTCTGCTGCCGGCGCGTCGTCCGGCAGGATCAGGGCAACCCCACCGTGGACGCGGCGAACCAACCCCTCGGCGGCCAGCTCCGCGATGTCGCGCCGGATGGTGACCGGCGCGGCGCCCAGCACGTGGGACAGGTCAGAGACGCGCATCGAGCCGTCCCGTTGCAGGGCCGCCAATAGTTGCTGGCGGCGGGCGACCTGAAGCGGCCCTCGGGAGCCCTCCGCCGTGGCGACGACAGGACTGTCCTTGGTCATGGGGGACCTCCGGGGAACGCTTCGTGCGGCGAGAGCTCTTGCAGGGTACGGACGAGTTCGCCGGCCGGGTCGAGCGCGGTGACGTCGATCGCGAGCCGGGTCGGCTGATCTCCCCATCCGTCGCCGAGCCGTGCCTGCCGGCGGCGAGCGGCTATGAACGATTGTGATCGTATCAGAGCGGTTGGAGCATCAAGGCGGCGTTGTGCGCGCTCTTGATCGGCTGTGTCCACATCGGTTTGAGAACGGCATTGACTTGCTCTGTTGTGAGCGTTTTACTTCGGAAACCCGACGGATGTCTGTACGTCACATTCATGGGCACCGCCCCGCTCGCCACCTTCCACGGAGACGGCTCGATGCGACAGGACCTCGGATGACGTTCGGGCCGGCTGGCCGGCTGGCACCGGTTGCCTCCGCCGCGACCTGGCACCGGGATGACTGGTTGGCCCTCGCCGACCGGATGCTCGCCGCCACCCGGCCGTTCGCGTCGCCCGGCCACGCCCTCGTCACCTTTCCCGGGCCGGAGGGCGGCTACGGGCGTGCCGTCGACGGCCTGGAGGGGTTCGCTCGCACCTTCCTGCTGGCCGGCTTCCGCATCGCGGGTGCCCAGGGAGTGGGCGTGGACGAGCTCGTGGACCGGTACGCGAGCGGCATCGCCGCCGGCACCGACCCGCGGTCTCCGGAGCGTTGGGTGCGCCTGGACGAGCACCCCCAGGCGAAGGTGGAGGCCGCCTCCATCGCACTGGTTCTGGACCTGACCCGCCCGTGGATCTGGGACCGGTTGCCGTCCGCGGTGCGAGAGCGGGTAGTGGACTATCTGCGCCCGGCGGTCGGCGACGACACGTACCCAAGGATCAACTGGGTCTGGTTCCGGCTGGTCGTACAGACGTTCCTGCGGTCGGTGGGCGGGCCGCACTCGCTCGACGAGATGGCCGAGGACCTGGCCACACACGACGGTTTCGCCCGCGGGGACGGCTGGATGGCCGACGGGCCGCACCGCGCCTACGACCACTACGTGGGCTGGGCCCTGCACCTGTACCCGACGCTGTGGGCCCGGATGGCCGGCGCTGCGGACCTGGCCGAGCAGCGCCGCGAACGGGACCTGGCCGGCCTCGACCGCTTCCTGAGCGACGCTGTAGCGCTCGTGGGCGCCGACGGATCACCGTTGATCCAGGGACGAAGCCTGACCTACCGCTTCGCCGCGGCGGCGCCGTTCTGGGTCGGCGCCATCGCCGGCGTGCCCTCGGTCAGCCTCGGCCAGCTGCGCCGCGCGGCCACCAGCATCGTGCGGCACTTCGTCGCCAACGACGCCTTTGACGAACGCGGCCTGCTCACCCTCGGCTGGCACGGGCCGTGGCCGCGTCTGGCGCAGTCGTACTCCGGACCGGGCTCGCCGTACTGGGCCAGCAAGGGACTGCTCGGCATCGCGCTACCCGCCGACCATCCGGTGTGGACGACTCCCGAGGAGCCGCTGCCGGTGCAGGAGCGGGACACGCTGCGGGCGATACGCGCACCCGGCTGGCTGGTCTCCGGCACCCGTGCCGACGGCATCGTCCGCGTCGTCAACCACGGCACCGACAACGCCGTCGAGGGTGCCACCGTCTCAGACTCCCCGCTCTATGCCCGACTGGGCTACTCCACCGCCACCACCCCGGTCCTCGACGACAGCGGCTGGGCCAGTCCGCTCGACCAGTCCGTCACTCTCGTCGACGACGCGGGCCGGGTCACCCACCGCGCCGGCCTGTACCTGCTGACCGTCCACGCCGACACCGACGGCGTGGGTGTGGCCGGATCACGTGCCCTCGTCCACTGGGTTGACCCGGATCCGGGTCAGCGCGATCACGGCGGCGGTCGCCGGGGCCGGTCCCGACCGGCCGGGCACCTCACGGTGTTCTCGCTGGTCCGCGGCCCCTGGGAGCTGCGTCTGACCCGCGTCGACGGCCTCGCCGACGGCGTCGAGGCGGCTGCGCTGCGGCTACGGATCGGCGGCTGGGCCGTTCCCGGGGACGCGACGGCGACCTTCGGCGACCGGGTGGCGGTCGTGACCGGGGCCGGCCGGACCAGCAGGCTCGAGAGCGTTCACGGCGGCGGAACGGCAGGCGCCACCGCCGTTGCGCACGGCGGGCCGCTGGCCGGCGGGCTGGTCGTGCCCTGGCTGGACCACCCCGTTCGGCCGGGCGCCTGGGTCACCGCCGTCATCGAGCTGTCCGCAGTGCCGGCAGCCCCGGCCGGGCGGGCATGCCAGGTCGCGGCCGACGAGGACGCCGAAGGCCTCCACCTGGCAGTCGACTGGCCCGACGGGATCAGCACGTCGACCCGTCTGGACACGGAGCAGGCCGGGCCCACCCGGGTGGCCTGGTAGCAGTGCGGGCCCGTCTGGGCCCCTGACCTAAGGAGAAAGGGATGAAGCGTGCGATACCGGCCGTCATCAGCGCCGCGACGGCCCTGACGCTTGTTCTCGCTGGTTGCGGCGGCGGAGACGAGCCAGTCGACCCCAACGCCCCGGTGACGATCACTCTGGCCGGCTGGAGCCTGTCGTCCACGCCCGAGTTCAAGACGCTCGCCGACGGCTTCAAGGCGACCCACCCGAACGTGACGGTGGAGCTCAAGGAGTACGCCCCAGGCAACGACTACGACACCCAGATGATCACGGACCTGGCCGCCGGCACCGCCCCGGACGTGTACGTGATGAAGAACCTCAAGAACTTCTACACGTACCAGAGCGGTGGCCAGCTGCTCGACGTCTCCGACACCACCTCCGGTCTCGGCTCGGGCCCGGCGCTGGCGCCGTACCAGGTGGACGGCAAGGCGTACGCCGTGCCTTACCGGCAGGACTCGTGGGTGTTGTTCTACAACAAGGACCTGTTCGCGAAGGCGAAGGTGACGCCGCCGGACGGCAGCTGGACCTGGGACGACTACACCGACGCGGCGAAGCGACTGCACACCGGGCTCAAGGGGGCCGGCTCGAACGCGACCGGCGCGTACCAGCACACCTTCCAGTCGACAGTGCAGGGATTCGCGCTCGCCCAGACCCCCAACGCGGACCTGCTCTCCGGGGACTTCGGCTACCTGAAGCCGTACTACGAGCGGTCACTGGACCTGCAGGCGGCCGGCGCGCAGCCGACCTTCGGCACCGCGAAGACCAACAAGCTCACCTACCAGGCCCAGTTCGGCAAGCAGCAGTCGGCGATGCTGTTGATGGGCACCTGGTACGTGGCCACGCTGCTCAACCAGCGCAAGAGCGGTGACGCCGACACGTTCCAGTGGGGGATCGCACCGGCGCCGCAGTTCGACAAGTCCACCACCGGCACCTCCGCCACGCCGGTCACCTTCGGCGACCCAACCGGCTTGGGGATCAACCCGAAGATCAGCAAGTCCAAGACCGCCGCGGCCAAGGCCTTCCTCAAGTACGCGGCCGGCCCGGATGCCGGCAAGGCGCTGGCCGGGATCGGCATCACCCCGGCCCAGGTCAGCGACGCGGTCACCGCGAGCCTGTTCGGGCTGGACGGCGTACCGCAGGACGACCTGTCGAAGTTCGCCTACGCCAAGCACACCATCAAGCCGGAGAACCCGGTGTCGAAGCACACCGCCGGCCTGCAAAACCTGCTCAACGAGACGCATTCGGCGATCCTCTCCGACAGCAAGGGCGTCGACGCGGAGCTGAGCAAGGCGCAGGCCCGCGCCAAGAACGAAGTTCTCAACCAGTGAGCTGGTGGCGGGACCGGCGCGCCTGAGCCGCACGCCGGTCCCGCCACCATGCCGAACGCTTCCGGAGACTCCCTATGGCAACATTGCCGCGCACGAGACCCAGGAACCGGCGGCTGGTGTCGCGCAACACGGTCGCCGGCTGGTCGTTCATCCTCCCCAACTTCGTCGGCTTCGCCGTGCTCACCCTCCTACCCGTCGTCGTGCTGTTCTACGTGGCGTTCACCAACTGGAACGTCTTCGGGGTGGCCGACTGGACCGGCACCGCCAACTTCCGGCGGATGTGGGACGACGCGAGCTTCTGGACCGCACTGCGCAACACCGTCTACTACGCCGTCTTCCACATCCCGCTGACCCTCGCGGCAGCACTCGGGCTGGCGCTGCTGCTCAACCGCAAACTGCGCGGCGTACGGTTCTTCCGTACCGTCGCCTTCTTCCCCTACATCACCTCGATCGTGGCGATCGCGGTCGTCTGGAACCAGCTGTTCAGCCCCGAGTACGGCCCGATCAACGCTCTCCTCGGCGCCGTCGGCGTGGACAATCCGCCGGGCTGGACCGCGTCGGCGACCTGGTCGATGCCGGCGGTCATCATCGTCGGCACCTGGCGGTACATGGGCTACTACATGCTGCTGTTCCTGGCCGGCCTGCAGACCATCCCGGCCCAGCTCTACGAGGCGGCCGAGACCGACGGCGCCGCACCGTGGCAGCGGTTCGTGCACGTGACCCTCCCCGGCCTGCGGCACACCACCTTCTTCGTCACCGTGCTGCTCACCATCGAAAGTTTCAAGGTCTTCGACCTCATCCTCGTGATGACCGGCGGCGGGCCGGGCCAGTCGACACTGGTGCTCTCGCAGTACATCTACCAGAAGGGCTTCGAGGAGAACCAGTTCGGCTACGCCTCGGCGGTCTCCATCGTCCTGTTCGCCATCTGCTTCGGCATCACGGTCATCCAGTTCATGGTCAACAAGCGGAGGAACAGCTGATGACCGCGACCGACCTCTCCACGCCCGTCCCGGCCATCGCCGTGCCCGGCAACCACGGAACCTCTGCCCGACGTGTCAGGTCTCGGGCCGGCCGGCTCGTCGGGTACGCCGCTCTCGTGCTCGCGGCAGCCGGGCTGCTGCTGCCGTTCTTCTGGATGGTGGTGGCGTCGTTGAAGACCAACAACGACGTCTTCACCATCCCGATCACCTGGCTCCCCGACCCCGTGGTGTGGCGAAACTACCTCGACATCTGGCAGCGCTCGGACATGACGACGTGGTTGGGGAACACCCTGCTGCTGTCGGTGATCGTCACCTTCCTGCAGGTGTTCACCGGCAGCTTCGCGGCCTACGGCTTCGCCCGCGTCCGCTTTCCCGGCCGCAACGCGCTCTTCCTGGCGTACGTCGGGACGATCGCGGTGCCCTGGCAGTCGTACATGATCCCGCAGTTCATCCTCATGTCGAAGTTGCAGTTGTCGAACACGCTGTGGTCGATCGTCGCGATACAGGCGTTCGGCGCGATCGGCGTGTTCCTGATGAAGCAGTTCTACGAGACGATCCCCGAGGAGCTCAGCGAAGCAGCGCGGGTCGACGGGCTCAGCGAGTACGGCATCTACCGACGGATCATGCTGCCGCTGTCCCGGCCAGCGCTTGCCAGCCTGGCCCTGCTGATGTTCACGACCACCTGGAACGACTACCTCGGCCCACTGATCTACCTGCGCAGTCCGGAACTGCGCACCATCCAGTTGGGGCTGAACACCTTCATCTCCCAGTACAACGCCGAGTACGCGCTGATCATGACGGGCTCGGTGCTGTCTGTGCTGCCGGTCGCGGTCATCTTCCTGCTCGGCCAGCGCTACTTCATCGAGGGCGTCGCCTCGACCGGACTGAAGGGTTGAGGCCATGCGTTCGCGCCACGACACCATCACGGCTGTCTTCGACGGGTTCTACGTCGCGCTCGTCAGCAACCTGCTGCTGGTGCTCGGTTGCCTGCCACTGGTGACGCTCGCGTTCACCACCGACGCGGCGCGCTCCTGGCCGCTGTACGCGCTGACCGCCCCGCTCTGCGCGCCAGGGCTCTGTGCGGTCTTCGCGGTCATGTCCGCCTACTCCGCCGGCGACACCGGCGGCGTGTTGCGCACCTACTGCCGTGCCTGGCGGGCCACCGCCCGGCCGGCGACGCTCTGGACGGCGGCAGCCATGGCGGTCCTGGTCGTGCTCGCCGTCGACGTCCGCGCCGCGTGGGGCCACCGGGTCGGGGCACTCGCCCTGCCGGTGCTGGCGACCCTGATCGTTCTCACCGTCGCGACCACGCTGCTCGGGTTGGTGACCCTCGCCGATCGACCCACCGCGCGGTTGCGTGAGGTGGCCCGCGCCTGCGTGTTTCTGGCGGTGCGCCGCTGGTACCTCACCGCCGTGTCTCTGCTCGTGCTCGCGCTGCTCGCCCAGATCCTCGCGGCCCGCCCCGCGATCACGCTCGGCCTCGCTGCCGCGCCGCTGCTCTACGTCGTCTGGGCCAACAGCCGCTTCACCCTGCGAGCCGCCCTCGACCCACCGACGACCGCACCCCAGCTCACCTGACCACCACGTTCCGGCCACCGAGCCGGGACCCCGATGACACACCGGCCCGGCACCGGACCGGACCCACGAGGGAGAACAGCATCCATGACGGCGACCGACGTCCGTCCCAGCTCCGACGCAGAGGCCACGGCGGCCGCGGTGGCCGCCGCGATACGCACCGTCGACGCGAACATCGCCACCTTCGGCGACCGGTACCCCGCGGATACCACCGACGCCAACCGCTACCCGCTCCGGCCACCGAGCGCCGGCCAACCCGAGGGCGCCAACGTCGGCTGGACCACCAGCTTCTGGCCCGGCCAGCTCTGGCTGGCCCACGACCTGACCGGCGACGACCGCCACCTGCGGGCCGCACAGTCCCACGTGGACAGCTTCGCGGCCCGGATGGCCCGCGGCATCGACCTGGACACGCATGACCTCGGGTTCCTCTACACCCTCTCCTGCGTCACGCCGGCCCGTCGTACCGGTGACAGGCAGGCCCGAGACGCGGCCCTCGCCGCCGCCGACCACCTGATGACGCGCGTCCTCGAACCCGCCGGAATCATCCAGGCCTGGGGCGATCTGAACGACCCACGCCAACGCGGTCGCACGATCATCGACAGCCTCATGAACACGCCGCTGCTCTTCTGGGCCAGCCAGACCACCGGCGACGACCGCTACGCGGCCGCGGCACGCCGGCACACCGCGCAACTGCGCCAGCACATCCTGCGCCCGGACGGCACCACCTTCCACACGTTCTACTGGGACCCGGACAGCGGTGTGCCACTGCGCGGCGAAACCGAACAGGGCCACGCGGACCACTCCTGCTGGGCCCGCGGGCAGGCATGGGGCATCTACGGGTTCAGCCTCAACCACCGGCACATCGGTGACCCCGCGCTGCTTGCCGCCGCGAGGACCTGCGCCGACCGTTTCCTCGCTGACCTGCCAACCGACCACGTCGCGTACTGGGACCTGGAGTTCGGCGACGGCAGCGGCGAGGAGCGGGACAGCTCGGCCGCGGCCATCGCCGTCTGTGGCCTGCGCGAACTCGCGGACAACCTCACCGACCCGGCCAGTGCCGACAGGTACCGGACAGCCGCCGCCGAGATCCTGCGCTCGCTCATCGACCACTACTCCACCGGCGGCCATCCGGGCTCGAACGCGCTGATCCTGCACGGCGTCTACGACAAACCCAAGAGCGTCGGCGTCGACGAGGGAACCCTGTGGGGCGACTACTTCTACCTGGAAGCCCTCACCCGCGCCACGATCCCCGGCTGGACCAGCCCCTGGTAAACACCGCGACCGACCCGCACCGCCCCGCATCCCGAAAGGTGACCATGGACTACCGCTACCACTGCACCATTCCCGCCGCCGACGGCCGGAACACGCTGCCCGTCAATCCCTGCCGGCTGCTGGACTTCACCTTGCTGCGGCTCTCGGCCGGCGAGTCCTGGACCGGCGAGTCCGGTGACCGGGAGATCCTGGCCGTCATCCTCGGCGGCACGGCCAACTTCACCGTTGCCGGCCACCATTTTCCGCAGGTCGGCAGTCGTCCGGACGTGTTCTCCGGCAAACCGTACTCCGTCTACCTCCCGGCCGGCTCCTCGATCAGCGTCGAGGCCGTCACCGACGTGGAGATCGCGCTGCCCAGCGCTCCCAGCGAGCTGGCGACCGACCCCTATGTCATCCTGCCGGAGCAGGTCGCGACCGGCCGCTGGGGAGCCGCCAACTTCGGCCGTACCTACCACCAGATCCTCACCGAGATCGCCCAACCGGCCCTGCCCGCCCGCCGGCTCATCGTCGGGGAGACCTACACGCCCTCGGGCAACTGGAGCACCTACCCGCCACACCGGCACCGGGTCGACGACCTGCCCGCGGAGGCCGCACACGAGGAGATGTACTACTACCGCGTCAACCCGACGGACGGCTTCGGTATCAGCCGGGTCTACACCGACGACGGGTACGAGGAGAACGTCACCATCCGCGACCATGTGATGCAGATGATGCCCGAGGGCTACCACACCGTGGTCAGCGCGCCCGGCTACACCACCTACTTCCTGTGGTTCCTGGCCGGCGCACAACGCACCCAGGGCGCCCGCGAAGACGCCGCCCTCGCCTGGGTGGGTCAGACCGTGCCAACCCTGCGCAGCCTGGGCCTGTAGCGACGGTCCTGGACACCTTTCGCCTCGGCGGCCGCGTCGCGGTGGTCACCAGCGACATCCGTGGGATGGACCAGACTATCGCGACCAGGCCGGCGCTAGCCGATCCATCTCGGCACAGGCAGTGTCGGCGCTGCGGCGCTCGTTTGCGCCACCCACTCGCTACACCGAGATGGCCGGACTTCTACCGGTCAGACGATTTCGGGGTGCCGTGGTGGGCGTATGAAACGCCGAACGGCGGCCCGCTGAATCAGTCGGGCCGCCGTTCGCAGAGTGTCGATCAGAGCGGGCGGATGTTCTCCGCCTGCGGGCCCTTCTGGCCCTGGGTGATGTCGAACTCCACCTTCTGATTCTCGTCGAGGCTGCGGAAGCCGCTCGCCGAGATCGCGGAGAAGTGGGCGAAGACGTCGGCGCCGCCGTCGTCCGGGCTGATGAAGCCGAAGCCCTTGTCGGCGTTGAACCACTTCACGGTACCTGTAGTCATGTCTGCTCCTCGCAGGCTGTTAGAGACCGCACTGTGCGGACCCCTACGCCGCCGCGTTGATCACCCGCGTCGAAACGACACGAAAAACGAAAAGCGCCTGGATGGGTTTCAGATACCCCATCAGGCGCTGGAAGACGTCTACGGAAATCAAAACTGCAACTCGGTTACCGTAGCACATGATCCGTTGCCGACTCCACGGAGCTCAGTGGACCTGGTCGCTTGTCTGCTCCATCGATGCCGCCCTGGCTATCGCCGTGAAGCGAACGTCGACCAGGCCGTCGCTGCCGGCTGGGGATTCGCCGCGCTCGACGGGCTCGACACCGGGGTGCGCGGTGGGCCGGATCCGGAGACATCACCCGGGAGAACGTCGGAATCGAGATTCCTGTGGAGCACATTCCGCCCTCGCGACCTCCCTGGCACCGCCGTCCCCGCTCGTGCTGCTGATACCGCTGATCATCGGGCTGATCGTCGTGGATGCGGCCCGACACGCCGATCTGCGTCGGCAGCTACGGGGGAGCTGACCCCGTACGTGGCGGGTCGGGCGGCGGGTCCGGGCGACGCCGGGTGTGGTGTCCGCGGTGCGGGCGAGTTCGAACAGGCAGGCCCGCACTGCCTCGTCGGGCTGTCGGAGACGCCGGCGAGCAGCGCGACTTCCTCACGGCGTAGCCCGGCCACCCGCCGCTTGCCGCCGTAGTCGGGCAGTCCGGCCCGCTCAGAGGTGACCTTGGGCCCGCCTGGTGGTCAGGACGGCACGGATCTCGGTTCTGTCCACGTCCTCGGCGCTACGTCGGCCCGAACCGCACTGGGAGGTCCTGTCAGTACCTGGATCAGCAGGCACTTCTCTGCCGACAACCCTCTCAACTGACCGCCGACCACTAACCCGGTTGCCCGTCGGGGCGGGACTGCCTAGCTTGCTCGTCATGGTGAACGAGGGTCGTAGCGCAGACGGGTACGCCGGATGAGCGGCCGTCTTCGCGAGATTGCCCGGCAGACGGTCGCAATCGCCGATTCGGGTCGCTATCGCAATAGCGCGGGTCACGAGGTCGGCATTGGCGAGCTGGTACGGGCTGCAGTCGCGAGCACTCGTCTCCACCTGCCGGACGAGGTGCCCGCGCTGGGTAACGCGGAGCCCGGTGGAGGCAGGGTGGAGGTGACGTACGAGTCGACGTTGCAGGCGGCCCGTCGGCTGGCGCCCGGAACGGCCTGTCTGGTGTTCGCCTCGGCGAAGAACCCGGGCGGTGGGTTCTTGGGCGGGGCGAAGGCGCAGGAGGAGAGCATCGCCCGTTCCTCGGCGCTGTACCCGTGTCTCCTTGCCGCCCCGGAGTTCTATGCGTTCCACCGCGCACAGCGGGACCTGCGGTACAGCGACCGAGTCATCTTCTCCCCGTACGTGCCGGTGTTCCGGGACGACAAGGGTGATCTGCTCGACCAGCCGTACACCACGTCGTTCCTGACCGCTGCGGCGCCGAACCTGGGCGAGATCCTCCGCAACCAGCCCGAACATGTCGCGGACGTGCCGGCGGTGCTGGCCCAGCGTGCTCGCCGGGTGCTGGAGGTCGCGGCAGCGCACGGCCATCGGACGTTGGTGTTGGGCGCGTGGGGATGCGGCGTGTTCCGCAATGATCCCGCTACGGTCGCCAACGCCTTCGCCTACGCGCTGCGGGAGGTCGATCGCTTCGACCACGTGGTGTTCGCCATCCACGACAACCTGCCGGGAACACCGGTGTACCGCACGTTCGTAGAACGCTTTCCGGATTCCGCTGCGGATTCGGCGGTGCCGAGCGAGCGTGGGTGAGCGGCGCGATGTCGCCGGATGACGACGCTCGGCAACAGGGGTGTGGTGACCGCAGCCGGCGGTGACATCCGGGATCTGTGGGGAGCGGGTGGGCGGCGGTACGCGGGCAATGGGGGGATGAATCTAGAGGTACGCCTGATGCGGTTGACCGGGACGCGCGCCAACGGCGCCGTGGCGACGGGTGCGGCGGCTACAGGCGCGCGGGCTGCGGTGTCGTTGCGCTGGGCGGGGACGGTGCCGGCAGGCATGGCCCCCAGGTGTTCGAGCTGGCCCACGGGGCCGGGCGCCAGATGAACCGTGCGGGCTTGGGCAGGCCGGGGGCGGTTGCGTAATCGTCGTCGGAACGAGTGATGAACCCTGATTTGCCTTCGCTGGGCTGTCCGCGTAACTTTCTCTCTGCACGGGGGAGGCCGGACAAACGGGCTGAGAACGGGCGCCAGGCTCG
>NZ_JOAN01000033.1 GCF_000718555.1 Micromonospora chokoriensis | reverse complement strand
TACCGTTCGGCTGGAGCCGCGTCGTGCCACTCGCCGAGAGGCGACCTGCACACCGACACCAGCGCCGCCCCCGGCCCACAAGGTCGGGGGCGGCGCTGTCTACGCACGGCTGCCAGCAGGTGGCGGCACAATGTCCGGGTGACTGACGCGCAGCCGTGGTCCGAGCAGTCGGGCGTACTCGTACTCCCTAGTGGGGCGATGGTGCGCGGACGCCGCATCGCTGCCGCGACCTCGCCCGCCGACTTCGCCGTGCTGTTGGCGCCTGGCCCGGAGCCAGCCTGGCCGCACCGGCGGATCCGGTGGCCCGATTTCTGGGTGCCGCTCGACCGCGCCGAAGCCCTCGACGCCCTGCGGGAGGCGTTGCGGCGGGCGCACGGTGGTGAACGCGTCGAGGTGGCCTGTCGGGGTGGGCGGGGTCGTACCGGAACGGCCCTCGCCGCGCTGGCGATCCTCGACGGTCTGCCGGTCGAGCGAGCGGTGCCGTGGGTTCGGGCCGGCTACCACCCGAAGGCAGTGGAGACCCCCTGGCAGCGACGCTGGCTGCGCCGCATCACCTGACCGCCCGCCCGCAGGCAAGCGCCCGCGCAGCGCTCCGGACGGGCCGCGACGCAACGGTGTCACCCCAGGCCGACCACCGCCGGTTCGCTGACGTACTCGCGGAGGTGGTCGGCGGTGAGGGTGTCGCCGGTGGCGACCAGCTCGGCCGGTGTGCCGGTGAAGACGATGCGACCGCCGTCGTGCCCGGCGCCCGGCCCCAGGTCGATGAGCCAGTCGGCGTGTGCCATGACCGCCTGGTGGTGCTCGATGACGATCACCGTGTTGCCGGCGTCGACCATCCGGTCGAGCAGGGCCAGCAGTTGGTCCACGTCGGCCAGGTGCAGGCCCGTGGTCGGCTCGTCCAGGACGTACGTGGTGGTCTTCTCGGCCAGGTGGATGGCGAGTTTGAGTCGTTGCCGCTCGCCGCCCGACAGGGTGGTCAGTGGTTGGCCGAGGCTGAGGTAACCCAGCCCGACGTCGACCAGCCGACCGAGGATGGCGTGCGCCGGACCACCAGGGAAGAACGCGTACGCCTCGGTGACCGACATGGCGAGCACCTCGCTGATGTTCTTGCCGCGCAGCGTGTACGTGAGCACCTCGTCGGTGAAGCGTCGCCCCTCGCAGCGTTCGCAGACACTCGCCACGCCGGCCATCATCGCCAGGTCGGTGTAGATGAGCCCGATCCCCTTGCAGGCTGGGCAGGCGCCTTCGGAGTTGGCGCTGAACAGCGCGGCCTTGACCCCGTTGGACTTGGCGAAGGCGGTGCGGATCGGGTCGAGCAGCCCGCTGTAGGTGGCCGGGTTGCTGCGTCGTGAGCCGCGGATCGGGGACTGGTCGACGATGACGACCCCGGACCGGCCGCGCAGCGAACCGTGGATCAGGGAACTCTTGCCGGAGCCGGCCACGCCGGTGACCACGGTGAGCACCCCGAGCGGGATGTCGACGTCCACGTCGCGCAGGTTGTGCAGGTCGGCCTGGCGGATGGCGAGTTGCCCGGTGGGTCGGCGTACCTCGGCGCGCAGGGTCACCCGGTGGTCGAGGTGTCGGCCGGTGAGCGTGTCGGAGCGGCGCAGGCCGGGGATGTCGCCGGTGAAGCAGATCCGCCCACCGTCGGTGCCGGCGCCGGGGCCGAGGTCGATCACGTGGTCGGCGATGGCGATGGTCTCCGGTTTGTGTTCCACCACGAGCACGGTGTTGCCCTTGTCGCGCAGCCGCAGCAGCAGGTCGTTCATCCTGGCGATGTCGTGCGGGTGCAGGCCGACGGTGGGTTCGTCGAAGACGTACGTGACGTCGGAGAGGCTGGAGCCGAGGTGCCGGACCATCTTCACCCGTTGCGCCTCACCGCCGGACAGGGTCGCCGACTCGCGGTCCAGGCTGAGGTAGCCCAGCCCGATCTCGACCAGGGAGTCCAGCAGTTCGCGAAGGTTGGCGACCAGCGGCGCTACCTGAGGGTCGTCGATGCTCTGGACGAAGGTCGCCAGGTCGCTGATCTGCATCGCCGAGCAGTCGGCGATGGTGCGCCCGGCGATGCGCGACGACAGGGCCGCCGCGTTGAGTCGGGTGCCGTCGCAGTCCTTGCAGGTGGTGAAGGTGAACGCCCGGTCGACGAAGGCGCGGGTGTGGGCCTGCATCGACTCGCGGTCCTTGGCCAGGTAGAGCCGCTTGATCTTCACGACCAGGCCCTCGTACGTCCAGTTGTTGCTGCCCACCTTGATCTTCGTGGACGGCTTGTGGAGGAGGTCCTCCCACTGTTGCGCGGTGAAGTCCTGGAGTTTGACGTCCGGGTCGAACAGGCCGGAGCTGACGATCGTCTGCCAGTACCAGGAGTCGACCGCGAAGTTGGGCGCGGTGATCGCGCCGTCGTTGAGGGACCGCTCGACGTCCACCAGTTCGTTGACGTCGAGGTCGGAGACGCGGCCCAGCCCTTCGCAGGTGAGACACATGCCTTCGGGCAGGTTGAAGCTGAACGCCCCGGCGCCGCCGACCGCCGGCTGGCCGAGCCGGCTGAAGAGGATCCGCAGCATGGCGTACGCGTCGGTGGCGGTGCCGACGGTGGAGCGGGAGTTGACGCCCATCCGTTCCTGGTCGACGACGATGGCCGCGCTGAGGTTGCGCAGCGAGTCGACGTCCGGCCGGTTGAGATTCGGCATGAACGACTGGAGAAAAGCGCTGTAGGTCTCGTTGATCATGCGCTGGGACTCGGCGGCGATGGTGCCGAAGACCAGCGACGACTTGCCCGACCCGGAGACGCCGGTGAAGACGGTCAACCGGCGCTTGGGGATGTCGACCGAGACGCTGGCGAGATTGTTCTCCCGCGCTCCGCGTACCTCGATCATGTCGTGGCTGTCGGCGGCGGACCATGCTGGCTGCGACATGCGAACCCTTCACGGAATCGTGGCGGGAGTTTCTCCCGCCGAGCACTTGCGGGTTCTATTGTCTCATTCATCCCCACGTAGAGACTTTCGCCGACATTCGAGCGTGGGCTGTTGCAGGACGCCCCGGAAAGTCTCAAATCACGTCGTAAGCGG
Source organism: Micromonospora chokoriensis (assembly GCF_000718555.1). GTDB lineage: Bacteria > Actinomycetota > Actinomycetes > Mycobacteriales > Micromonosporaceae > Micromonospora > Micromonospora chokoriensis_B. The sequence goes on along the minus strand of NZ_JOAN01000033.1, from coordinate 82,689 downwards.
TACGGTTGCTCGCGTGGACGTCGCCTCGCAGGATCGGCTACGCGCCGTGGACCTGGCGGCCACCGTCGGGATCTCGGTGCAGCAGGTGCGCAACTACGTCGAGTTGGGGGTACTGCCGCCGACGCGGCGCACCGCCAGCGGCTACCGGATCTTCACCACCGAGCACGCCCGGGCGCTGACCGTGGCGCGGCGGTTGGCCGAGGGGCACGGCTGGAGCCGTACCCGGGAGATCATGGCGGCGGTGCACCGGGGTGACCTGCCGGCGGCGATGGCGGCGCTCGACGGCGGCCATGCCGAACTGGACCGGGAACGCGCCGAGATCCGCCGGGTGCTCGGCGCCTTCGAGACCGTGCTGGCCAGCCCACCGGACGCCCGGCCGACACCACGCCACGGCGTCCGCATCGGCGAGGTCGCCGCCCTGGTCGGGGTCCGGACCTCGCAGCTGCGGCTGTGGGAGCAGCGCGAGCTGCTGCGGCCGGGTCGCACCCCGGGCACCAACTACCGGGTGTACGACGAGGCTGAGCTGCGCGCCGCGCAGGTGATCGCGTTGCTGCGCCGAGGCGCGTACCCCTTCGAGATCATCGCGGCGGTGCTGGGCGAGCTGCGCACCACCGGCAGCGCGCAGCGGGTCCGCGCCGAGCTGGCCCGCCGTGAGCAGGAGTTGCACCTGCGCAGCCTGCGCCGGCTGCGGGGCAGTGCCGCCCTGCACGACTACCTGGCCGGTCGCGGTGACGCTTGTTGACCGGCTCCCGTCCCGGCGGGCGATCCGCCTGACTAGGGTCGGGCACATGAGAGCTGTGCTGCTGGCGGCCACGACCTCCGCCGTTCTGCTCACTCCCGTGCCGGTCGGCGCGGCGGGAGCGTCCGCCGCGCCGATGGTGCGATGCCCCCGGGTTCCGACGCCGGCGACGTCCCGCCCGCCCCGACCATCGCCCCCGCCCGCCGTGCCCGCACAGCGGGTTGTCGGCGGCGCGGCGCTGGACACGGCCGGCCTGGTCGTACCGGCCGGCGTCGCCGCGCCACCGGGGGTCACCGCCACCTCGTGGCTGGTCGCCGACCTCGACAGCGGCCAGGTGCTCGGCGGCTGCGGCCCACATGAGTACGGCCCACCGGCGAGCGTGCAGAAGCTCCTGCTGACCGCCACGATGCTGCCCAAGCTCGACCCGAAGCAGACGGTCACCGTCACCGACGCGGACATGCTCATCGAACCCGGCTCCTCGGCCGTGGGTCTGGTCGCGGGCGGCCGGTACACCATCGAGACCATCTGGCTCGGGTTGCTGCTCAACTCCGGCAACGAGGCCGCCAACGCGCTGGCCCGACTCGGCAGTGGGACGGACACCGCCGCCGGCGTACGCGCCATGAACGAGCAGGCGCACCACCTCGGCGCGCTGCAGACGCACGCGGTCACCCCGTCCGGGCTGGACGGCAAGGGGCAGTTCACCAGCGCGTACGACCTGGCGCTGATCGCCCGGGTCTGCTTCGCCGAGCCGGCCTTCCGCCGGTACGCGCTGACCGAGCAGGCGTCGATCCCGGCCCAGCGGGCGCAACGCACCAAGGGTTTTCAGATCCAGAACGACAACCAGCTCATCTACCGGTACCCGGGTGCGCTCGGCGGCAAGACCGGGTTCACCGACCTGGCCCGGCACACCTACGTGGGGGCGGCGGAACGCGGCGGTCGGCGGCTGGTGGTGACCCTGCTGGGTGCCGATTCGGCGCCGGCACGCGGCTGGGAGCAGGGCGCAGCCCTCCTGGACTGGGGCTTCACGCTGCCTCGGGACGCCGCTGTGGGTCGGCTGGTCGAGCCCGGCGAGCTGACCGCCACCCCGTCGGCGGCACCGTCCGCGCTGGCGGCACCCGGTGCGCCAAGGCCGGCGGCGGCCAGCGGGCCCGCGCGTACCGGCTCGGGGTGGCTCTGGTCGGTGACCGCGGCGAGCGGCGCGGTGGTGCTGGCGTTGCTGGGCGGCCTGCTGTGGCGGCGTCGCCGCCGGTTGCCCTGACGGATCGACATCGAGCGTTGTCCTCCATAGACTCCGGGCTTTGCGGCACCACCAGTCCAGGAGGATCCCTGTGTCGAGTGAACTCGAACCGCGCACCGCAGTGGCGGCACCCCGCCGGCCGGTGCGCGCCCTGACCCGCCTCGCGGGGGTAACCGTGCTCGCCGGGGCGCTTGTCGTCGGCGCGTCCGTCAGCGCGGTCGCCGCGCCGGCCGACGCCCGCAGCGATTCCGCCGCGCCGTCCACCGTTTCGGACACCGCCACCCGAGCACCGCGCACCACCCACGGCCCGTGCGCGTACACCGAGACCCCGGACGAGCCCGCGGCCCGGCCGGTGCCGCTGCCGCCCGACCCGCGTCGCACCCCGGCCCGGGGCAGTGTGCGGGTGACCCTGGCGACCAATCACGGGCCGATCGGGTTGACCCTGGATCGGGCCGCCGCGCCGTGCACTGTGCAGAGCTTCCTGCACCTGGTCGGCAAGCGCTTCTACGACCGCACCCCGTGCCACCGGCTCACCGCGTACCCCACGCTGAGCGTGCTGCAGTGTGGTGATCCGTCCGGCACGGGCGAGGGCGGCCCGGGGTACCGCTACCGCGACGAGCTGCCGACCAACCTGCCGCCCGCGCCCACCGACCCGACCGGGGAGCGCCGGGTGTACGCCCGGGGCGTGCTGGCCATGGCAAACGCCGGGCCGGACACCAATGGCAGCCAGTTCTTCCTGGTCTACGCCAACTCCGCGCTGCGCCCGAACTACACGATCTTTGGCGAGGTCGACGGGCCCGGCCTGGCCACCCTGGATCGGATCGCCGCCGGGGGAGTGGCCCCGACCGCCGAGGACCCGGCTCCTGTCGACGGCTCGCCCGCGCTGCCGGTGACCATCCGTAAGGCCGTCCGCTCGCACCACCACCACTGACCTGTACGAGCGCGGTGGGTGACCGTCGGTCGTCCACCGCGCTCGGCGGAACTTTCGGGAATTGATTGGAAGCGATCCAACCGGTTCCCGGGGCAGTTCAGGCCGTCACGCCGGGTCGGGCGAGCCGGTCGGCGGGGCGGCGGTGCTGTCGCGCACGACCAACTCGGTGGCGAGCTCCACCCGGGGCGAGTCGATGCCCTCGCCCTGGGCCAGGCGCAGCACGGTCCGGGCCGCCAACCGTCCCATCTCGACCAACGGTTGGCGCACGGTGGTCAGCGGTGGTGAGGCCCAGCGGGCTTCCGGCAGGTCGTCGAAGCCCACCACGCTCACGTCGTCCGGGACGCGCAGCCCTCGACGTCGGATCGCCTCGTAGACGCCGAAGGCCATCTGGTCGCTGGCGGCGAAGATGCCGGTCGGCGGGTCGGCGAGGTCGAGCAGCGCGGTCCCGCCGGCGAACCCGGAGGCGTGGTAGAAATCGCCCGGGTAGATCAGCTTGTCGTCCACCGGCACCCCGGCGGCCTCCAGCCCGGCCCGGTAACCGTCGAGCCGCGCACGGCTGCACAGCAGGTGCGTCGGCCCAGCCACGAAGCCGATGCGCCGGTGCCCGATCGCGAGCAGATGTTCGGTCGCGGCGAGCCCGCCGGCCCAGTTGGTGGCACCGATCGTCGGCACGTCCATGGCTGGCACGCCGGCCGGGTCGACGACCACCACCGGCACGTTGAGGCGGCGCAGTTGCGCGTGCAGCGGTGGGCTCAGGTGCGAGGTCACGAAGATGACGCCGTCGGTGGCTCGGGTGCGCAGGTTCTGCAACCACTGCCGGGCCGCGGTGGGCTGCCGGTGTATCGCGGAGACCACCGTGCCGACGCCCGCGCCGTGCCCGACGTCCTCCACGCCCCGAATGATCTCCACAGCCCAGGGGCTGTCCAGGTCGTTGAAGACCAGGTCGACGAGGCCGGCACGGCGAACGCTGCGGCTGGTGCGACGCCGGTAGCCGTGGTGGCGCAGCAACTCCTCGACGCGTTCGCGGGTGTCCGGAGCCACATCGGAGCGACCGTTGAGGACCCGTGACACGGTCGGCACCGACACCCCGGCCTCCCGTGCGATCGCGGTGATGGTCACCCTGCGTCCGTCGTCCGCGCCCACCCGCGTCTCCTTCACCGAGCCGGAGGAACGACCACAAGACGTCGTCCACCGTGTGTCCCGGAACGGCGTGCCCGTTCCACGGGTCATCTTGCCTCACCGGTAGGGGTTAACGACATGCCAGGTCGGCTGAACTTTCGCCGGAGTTGCGGAAAAGTTCCGGAGCTTTTTCGGCTACTTTCGCTCACTGCCTCGGCGGGCGATCCTAGATCGACTCGACTTTCGTCAAATCCGGGTGGCCAACGGCCGGCTTTCTGAGACCCCTACCGACTGGACTGATAGACAGGACTCGTGCGCCACCGCCTGGCTGTCGTGCTCGCGCTCGCCGCGCTGCTCGCCGGCTGCTCGCGGCCGGAATCCCGTCCCGCGCCGGCCGCGCCGCAGCCGACGTCGGCGAGCCCCACGCCCACCCCGTCGAAATCCGGCGCAGCCCCGCTGCCGGGGTTCGTGGTGTTGACCGACCACGACCCGCGCATCCACGCCGACATCCGCTACGCCACGCCGCACAACTTCGTCGGCCGGCCGATCACCGGCTACCGCGAGCCGCTGTGCCTGCTCACCCGGCAGGCGGCCGAGGCGCTGCGCCGCGTCCAGGACGCCGCGCTGGCCGGTGGCCACAGCCTCAAGGTGTACGACTGCTACCGCCCGCAGCCGGCCGTGGACGACTTCGTCGAGTGGGCGAAACGACCCGGTGAGCAGCAGACCAAGGCCGAGTTCTACCCGGACGTGGCCAAGGACCAGCTCTTCGCCGAGGGTTACATCGGGGCGCCCACCGCGCACAGCCGCGGCAGCACCATGGACCTGACCCTCACCGACGAGCCCGCCGCCAGCCAACCTCCGTACCGGGCCGGGCAACCGCTTGTCGCCTGCACCGCGCCGCGCGGGCAGCGCTTCGCCGACAACAGCATCGACATGGGTACGGGCTTCGACTGCTTCGACTCCCGCGCGCACACCGCCGACCCGCGCATCACCGGCACTGCGCGGGACAACCGACGGCTGTTGCAGCGGCTGATGACCGACGCCGGGTTCGTGAACTACGACCGCGAGTGGTGGCACTACAGCCTGCGCGACGAGCCGTACCCGGACACGTTCTTCGCCGCCCCGGTCGCCCGCTCCTCGGTCGGCTGATCAGGTCCAGTAGAGGATCCGGCAGGCGGGGACGCGGGCGGTCAGCTCGGTGGTGAACCAGTCGCGCAGCTCGGCCATCGTGTCGCGCGGGTAGACGTACTTCACCGCGCCGAACTTGCCGCGCTTGCGGGTGCGGGACTCCTCGTCCATCTCCAGCCGGGTGCGCGGGTACCAGCCGAGCAACACCTCCTTGCTGCCCGGCGTGAACCGGTGGGTGATCAGCTCGGCGGTCAGGTCCAGGTCCGGCACCCCGTCGACCGCCGCGCGGACCTGGTCGAGCAACTCGCCGTAGCGTTCCCGCCAGTCGGGCAGCGCGATGATCGGCGCGATGGTCAGCCCGACCGGGTAGCCGTCGAGGGCGAGCCGGCGCAGCGCGGCCAGTCGGTCCGGCACCCGGGCGGTGCCACCCTCGAACCGTTCGCTTACCGGGGCGCAGTTGACGCTGAACCGGACCCGGGTACGGCCGGCGTGCGGAAGCCCGACGAAGGTGTCCACGTCGGCGTACTTGGTGGTCCAGCGCAGCTGCACGGGGGCGTCCCAGTCGGCGAAGTGCTGCACCGCGCGCCGCCAGCTGCCGGTCAGGTGCTCCAGGGCGAGCGGGTCGGTGTAGCAGGACGCCTCGAAGGTGGTGCCCTCGTCGGCACGCCGCGCGTTGCGGCTGGTCACCGTCCCACGCCCGGCGTACGCGCTCAGCCCGGCGAGGATGTCGTCGAGATCCGCGTACACCCGGGTCACCGGCGGGCCGGACAGCGAGCCGGCGAGGTAGCAGTACTGGCAGTGCGCCGGGCAGCCCTCGGCCAGGTCGACCCGCCAGTCGGCGCTCGGCGCGATGGGTTGCAGGGTGCGCCGCGACGGTGGGCTCACCACGATCGCCATGGTCGCCTTGGCCCGCGCGTAGGTCTCCCGGTCGGTCTGAGCGCGTACCCCGGTGAGCCGGTTGGCGCGCAGCTGTTCCACCTCGATGCCCAGTTCCTGGACCCGCGCGACGATTCGCTGGCCGTGCGGGTGCTCTAGCGCGGCCGGGGTGACCACCACGCGGCCCGGGGTCCAGCGGCGCGCCGGCCGGGTCGGCGGCGCGAGGCCGGCCAGGTCGCGGGTCGGCACCCACTCGCCGCTGGCGTCGTGCGGCGCGGCGGGCACGTCCACGGCGAGCGGCTGGTCGACGTCGACGGCATCCGGGCTGGTCATCCGGCCGGGGTACCCGTTGCCGCAGGAATCCCACCCGGGCGGTCGGTCTGCGATTGACGCCACCGAACGGGAGGAATAACCTTTCATCTATCTGTAAACCTTGTGAACAGATTGTTTCAGTTGACGCGGCGGCGCGCGTCCCCAGCGAAGGGGCGATCAGGTGATCACAGCACTCTCCTCCCGTACCAGACGGATCTTGTCGTTGGTCGTCGCCCTGGTCGTCGCGTTGGCCGGCGGTCTCGCGGTCAACGCCTCGCGTGGCGCGCAGGCCGCGCCGACGTTCAAGGTCCTGGCCTTCTACAACGGCACCTGGGACGCCGCGCACATCGACTTCGTCAAGGACGCCCGGGCCTGGTTCCCGCAGGCCGCCGCCCAATACGGCTTCTCCTGGGAGGCCACCAACAACTGGAGTCTGCTGAACACCGGCAACCTGGCCCAGTACAAGGTCATCATGTTCCTGGACGACGCGCCGCCCGCCGGGCAACGTGCCGCGTTCCAGCAGTACATGCAGAACGGCGGGGGGTGGTTCGGCTTCCACGTGAGCGCGTTCACCACCAACCCGTCGAGCTGGAGCTGGTACTACAACACCTTCCTCGGCACCGGCTCGTTCCAAACCAACACCTGGGGACCCACCCGGGTCACGCTGCGCGCCGACAACCGCACCCACGCCGCCACCCGCAACCTCCCGGCGACCTTCCCGTCGGCGATCAGCGAGTGGTACTCCTGGAGCAACGACCTGCGGCAGAACCCCAACATCGACATCCTCGCCTCGGTCGACCCGTCCAGCTTCCCGGTCGGCACCGACCCCAACCAGTCCTGGTACGGCGGCTACTACCCGCTCGTCTGGAGCAACCGGCAGTACAAGATGCTCTACGCCAACTTCGGCCACAACGCGATGAACTACAGCACCAACACCGGGTTGTCCTCCACCTTCGACAGCGCCCAGCAGAACCGTCTGCTGATCGACGGCCTGCACTGGCTCGCCGGCGTCGGCACCGTCCCCCCGACGACGCCCCCGCCGACCGACGGCACCATCTCGCCGACCGCCTGGCACACCGTGGTCAACCGGGGCAACGGCAAGTGCGTGGACGCCCGGGCCGCCGCCAGCGCGAACGGCACGGCCATCCAGCAGTACGCCTGCAACAGCAGCGCCGCGCAGCAGTACCAGTTCGTGCCGACCAGCGGCGGCTACCTGCGGGTCAACAACCGCAACAACAGCGCCCAGGTGCTCGACGTGACCGACCGGTCGACCGCTGACTCCGCGCCGATCCAACTCTGGTCCTACAGCGGAGGCAACAACCAGCAGTGGCGGGCCGAATCCGAGGGCGGCGGCTACTACCGGCTGGTCAACCGCTCCAGCGGCAAGTGTCTCGACGTGCCGGGAGCATCGACGGCGGACAGCGTCCAGCTCGTCCAGTACACCTGCAACGGCACGGCGGCGCAGTCCTTCCGGCTGGTGCCACAGCCGTAGGGCTGGCCTCGGCTGTGACGACACCTCGGCGGCAATATCCATTGCGGACTCGCCGCCGCACTCCTACTGTCGTCAGCGCAACGTCAACCGATCAACCCCGGAGGGAGTACACCATGTCGCGACGCGTCCGCACCGATGCCCTGTGGTGCCTGCTCCCCGCCGGCAACCCTCTGCGCACCACCGCCAAAACCCGTGCCTACTGCCCATTGCGGGGCAACGAGCCGGGGTGGCGCGACTGACGCCGACGCTGACGCGTCCGCTGGCCGCCCATCCCACCGGGATTGGGCGGCCCTTTCGTATCCGCGCACCGCCGCTGGCGGCCGAAATATGATCACTATCGGTCACCGCACGACAGAAGGAGACCGCGATGGGATTCACCCCTCTCGCCGGCACCCGGGCACCGGTCCGGGTCTGGACCGACCCGTACGCCATCGAAGCGCAGGCCGCCAAGCAGCTGCGCAACATCGGCGCGCTGCCCTGGGTGCAGGGTGTCGCCGTCATGCCCGACGTGCACTTCGGCAAGGGCGCCACGGTCGGCTCGGTGATCGCGATGCGGCAGGCCGTCTCGCCGGCCGCGGTCGGCGTCGACATCGGCTGCGGGATGTCGGCGGTACGCACCTCGCTGACCGCCGCCGACCTGCCGGACGATCTGGCCGGGCTGCGTTCCTCGATCGAGGCCACCATTCCGGTCGGCTTCACCCAGCGCAAGGACTCGGTCGACACGCGTCGGGTCCGTGGTCTGGAGCAGGCGGGGTGGGACGACTTCTGGGGCCGGTTCGCCGGCCTGGACCGGCGGGTGGCGCAGCTGGAGACGCGGGCGCAGCGGCAGCTCGGCACCCTCGGTGGGGGTAACCACTTCATCGAGGTCTGCCTGGAGCAGGGTGGCGCCGACGAGGGCCGGGTCTGGCTGATGCTGCACTCCGGGTCCCGCAACATCGGCAAGGAGTTGGCGGAGCGGCACATCGGGGTGGCGCGGGGCCTGCCGCACAACGTCGACCTTCCGGACCGGGACCTGGCCGTGTTCCTCGCCGGCACGCCGGAGATGGACGCGTACCGGCGGGACCTGTGGTGGGCGCAGGAGTACGCCCGGCGCAACCGGGCCGTCATGCTGGCCCTGCTCTGCGGCGTGGTGCGCGAGCACTTCCCGCAGGTCAGCTACGACGAGCCGATCTCATGTCACCACAACTACGTCTCCGAGGAGACCTACGACGGGGTGGACGTGCTGGTCACCCGCAAGGGTGCGATCCGGGCCGGCCGGGGTGACCTGGGCATCATCCCCGGGTCGATGGGCACCGGGTCGTACATCGTGCGGGGTCGGGGCAACCCGGACGCGTACTGCTCGGCCTCGCACGGCGCGGGGCGCCGGATGTCGCGGGCGCAGGCCAAGCGGACGTTCAGCACCGAGGACCTGGCCGCGCAGACCGCCGGGGTGGAGTGCCGCAAGGACGCCGGGGTGGTCGACGAGATCCCCGGCGCGTACAAGGACATCACCGAGGTGATGGCCCAGCAGGAGGACCTGGTCGAGGTGGTCGCGCACCTCAAGCAGGTGGTCTGTGTGAAGGGCTGAGAGGTCGCGCGGGCCGGGTCACCCCCGGCCCGCGCGGTTGCGCCTCAGAACCCGACGAAGACCCGGCGCAGGTCGTCGAGGGTCACCGGGCCGGTCACCCGCACCGCCTCCGGGGTGTACGCGGACCCGAGCCGACCGGTCGCCAGCCGCAGCCACGCCTCGGCCGGGGCGACCAACTCGCCGTCGGGCTGCTCGGGCGCGTCGACAACCTCGACCTTCTCGCCCAGCCGCAGCCCGAACGCCCGCTCGGGCGCATGCAGCCGGACCAGCAGCGTCGCCTCCCGCCCGGCCAGCTCCTGCGGCCGACTGGTCCAGGCCAGCATGCCGCCGACCTGGTCGAGCAGCAGCGCCACCGCCCCCGGCGTCACCGCCGCGAACGGGTTGAACGCCACCTCGACGTCCCACTGGTGCAGGGCGAACTCGCTGAGCCGGAACCGGCCCGCAGTGGCCAGGTCGACCGGTTCCGGCAGGAAGCCGAGGTCGATCCGCAGCGAGGCCCGGGTCTCGGCGTCCAGCGCCTCGTACGCCTCGACCAGCCGCTCGTTGACGGCGAGGAACCCGGCGGCGTGCTCGGCCGGGGACATCGCGTCCCAGCGCGCCCAGACGCTGCGGTTGAAGTCCCCGTCCGGGCCCGGCGCGCCGGTGCGGGCGGCGTCCAGCGAGGCCTGGGTGATCTCGGCGCCGCTGCCCAGGTGACTCAGCACCTGGGACACCTGCCACTCGCTGGCACCCGACGGCCGGAGCAGGTCGTCTTCCTTGAGGTCGCGTACGAGCGCGGCGAGCTCCTCGTGGCCCGCGCGCAGAGCGGTGATGATCTGGTCAGCAGGGGTCGACATGGATCTCCTCAAACGGACTCTCGACGATGCTCGGGACGTTACCGGACGAGGCCGCCGGCCGGCCCACCCCAGGTCGGGGCGGTCCGGCCGGCGGCCTCGTCGGTCAGCTCAGCCCATGTGCACGGTGTTGCCGGTCGGGATGTCCTCCTTGCGGACCTTCACCAGGACCAGGGTGGCCACTCCGGCGAGCACGATCAGCGCCGCGCCCCAGCCGAAGGCCACGCGGTAGCCGTGCACCAGCGCCTCCACCTGATTGACCGGCGTCGGCGCCCGGCCGACCAGGTAGGCGGCGACCGCGCTGGTGTAGAAGGTGTTGAGCAGCGCGGTGCCGAGCGAGCCGCCGATCTGCTGGGTGGCGTTGAGCGTCGCGCTGGCCGCGCCGGCGTCGTGCTCCGGCACCCCGACCAGGGCGAGGCTGGACAACGGGACGAAGGTGAAGCCCAGGCCCAGGCCCAGGATCAGCTGAGCGGGCAGCAGGTGGGTGACGAACGAGGTGTCCACGTCGATCTGGGTCAGCACCAGCATGCCCAGGGCGGCGAGCGCCGCGCCGGCGACCATCAGCGGCTTGGCACCCAACCGAGGCATCAGCTGACTGGCGGCACCCGCCGCGATCAGCACACCGACGGTGACCGGCAGCGACGCGAGACCCGCTTCGAAGGGCTTGTACTCCAGCACCACCTGGAAGTAGAAGGTCAGGAAGAGGAACGCCCCGAACAGGCCGGCGCCGATCAGCGTCGAGGTGAGGAACGCCCCGCCCCGGTTGCGGTCAAGGAGGATCCGCAGCGGCAGCAGCGGGTGGCTGGAGCGCAGCTCGATCACCACGAAGGCGGCGAGCAGCGCCACACCCGCGGCGATGAAACCGAGCGTCGCGGTGGCATCCCAGCCGTCCTCGGCGGCCTTGGTGAAGCCGTAGACCAGGGAGACCAGGCCGGCGGTCACCACGATCGCACCCGGTACGTCGTAACGGGTGTTGCCGTGCGCCCGGCTCTCCGGCACCAGCGGGATCGCGAAGGCGATGGCGACGGCCGCGACCGGGATGTTGACCAGCAGGCACCAGCGCCAGTCGGCGTACTCGGTGAGCACCCCGCCGAGCAGCAGACCGACGGCCGACCCACCGCCGGCGATCGCGCCGTACACCGCGAAGGCCTTGGCCCGCTCGGTGGCCTCGGTGAAGAGAACGGTGAGCAGCGCCAGCGCGGCCGGGGCGAGCAGCGCGCCGAAGGCGCCCTGCAACGCGCGGGCGGCGAAGAGCATCTCACCGGTGGTGGCCAGACCGCCCAGGGCGGAGGCGAGCGCGAAACCGGTCATCCCGACCAGGAAGGTGCGCTTGCGCCCCCAGTAGTCGGCGATGCGACCGCCGAGCAGCAGCAGACCACCGAAGGCCAGCGTGTAGGCGGTGATCACCCACTGCCGGTTCGCGTCGGTGATCCCCAGGTCGGCCTGGGCGTGCGGCAGCGCGATGTTCACGATGGTGGCGTCCAGGACGACCATCAACTGTGAGACCGCGATGACCGCCAGCGCGATCCAGCGCCGCGGGTGCGGTGCGCCTGTCGACGCGCCGGCGCTGGGCGCACCGGGGGCGGTCGAGGTGGTTCCGGGCATGGTGAAGCCTTCCGTGTTGCGAATGTCGGTGAGATCAGGCCTGAGATGGGCAGTCGTGCTGATAGCGGAGCACCGGGATCAGCACCTGGTCGACGACCTGGGTGAGGAACGCGTCGTCGGCGGGCAGGCCATGCGCGACGATGCGGGACATGGTGAGCGCGGGTGCCAGATCGTGGAACAACTCCCGCTCGCCGGCCTCCGGCGGAATCTCCCCGCGGGCGGCGGCACGGACCAGGATGGCGGTGGTGGCCACCCGCCCGGCCGGCAGCACCTGGTGGCGTACCAGGCGTTCCAGCTCGGGGTTGGTCCGCATGGCGAAGGTCAACGCCTGCATCAGGTCACAGTCGGCCGTGCAGATCGCGGCCGTGGCCCGCAGCAACTCGATCAGGTCTCCGCGCAGCGAGCCGGTATCGGGCGGGTTGTGCACATCCACGTGCCGGTCGCGCAGGGCGGCGACGACCAACTCCGCCTTACCGTCCCAGCGCCGGTAGATGGTGGCCTTGCTGACGTGGGCGCGAGCGGCGACGGCGTCGATGGTCATCCGGTCGTAGCCGACCTCGCGCAGCAGGTCGGTGACCACGGTGAACAGGTCGCTGTCGGTGCAACGCGGAGCCCGGGCGGCCGGCACTCCAGCACCCGCGCCCACCTGTTGACCACCCAGCATCCCGACCCCCGTGAAACGATGTCGTACCGACACTAGTTCGCGGCAATGGGATCGTGCAGGTGTTCGTGAGTTGCGTCGCACGGCGTCGACGAAACGATCGCGTTTCCGCAGGGATGCCGGCAGGTGAACGCGGTGGTCAGCCGCCGGGAGTCAGGACCACCGGCACGGCCATCGTGTTGATCCGTGTGCCGTCGCGGGCGGAGACCTCGTACACCTCGATCGTGCCCTTCTGCTCGCGGGCCGTGCGCCAGCCGACCACCACCCGGTAGCCACCCCGGCAGCCACTGCCGCAACTGGCGGTGCCGAAACCGGCGGCCACCTGCCGGCCGGCGGCGTCTAGCACCCGGACGCTCACCGTGGCCTCGAACACGTTGGCGGTGCCGGTGACGACGAGTGGGGTGGCGACCCGCTCGCCAGGGATCGGGCCGGTGACCACGATCGGTGGCAGCAGGTCCGCGTAGTCCGCCCGATCGACCGGGGCTGCGCCGTCGAGGCGAACCTGACGCACGGTGGGGAACTGGGTGAGCGTCCAGACCACCTGCGCCTCGCGTAGCCGCCGCTGCCCGGGGTCGTCAGCGGCCGGGACCCGCAGCGTCGCCACGCCGTCGACGATCCGGGTGACCTCGACGCCGGCCGGCAGCAGAGTGGTCATCCCAGCGGCGGCCTCGGCCGGGGCTGGCCCGGCGGCCAGCTCGGTGAGTGCCAGCTGGGACGTCGCGACGGTGGTCGGCCGGGTACGTCGGGTCGGCACGAGCAGCCCGGCGCGGACGTACCACAGCTCGATGGTCACCGTGTCCGGCCGGCGCTCACCGGTGGACGCCGACGCCGACGGACGCGGAGGTCGGTCGGTGGGTGGCGGCGTCGGCGCGGCGGTCGGGGTCGGGGTGGGATCCGGGCGGTCGGTGGGTGCGGCGCTCGTCGGCGGCGCGGCGGGCGCCGGGCCGAGATCGCCGGAGCGGGGAGTGCCACAGCCGCCGAGCAGGAGCGTCACGACGAGCATCGGTACGCCGAGCCCGACCCTGCCGCGGCGTCTCATCCGGCACCGCCCGCCCGGCCGGCCGGACCCGCGTCGGCGCGGTCGACCGGGCACGGCACGTCGCCGTGCGGTCCGGCGGGACCGTCGGCGGGCAGCGCCAGCCGGAATCGGGTGCCGTCGCCCGGTGCGCTGCGCACGCTCAGCTCCCCGCCGAGCAGAGCGGCGTGCTCCCGCGCGATGGCCAGCCCGAGCCCACTGCCCGGCGCGGAGCGGGACGGGTCGACCTGGTGGAACCGGTCGAACACCCGGGGCAGATGCTCCGCCGGGATGCCCGGCCCCTGGTCGGTGACGTCGAAGACGACAAGCGGGCCTACGCCCGCCACGGTGGCCGTGATCTCCCCACCGCCGTGCTCGACCGCGTTGGCGACCAGGTTGGCCAGCACGCGCTCCAGCCGACGCGGGTCGGTGCGCAACGCGACCGGAGCACCGCTGACCCGTACCCGCTGCGACCAGCCACGCGCCGCGACGATGCCGTGCAGCAGCGCCACCGCGTCGACCGGCCCGACGGCCAGCTGCTCCCGCCCGGTGTCCAACCGGGAGATCTCCATCAGGTCCTCGACCAGCCGGCGCAGCCGGACCACGTCGCCGACCAGCAGCCGGGCGGCCGGCCGAGCGTCGTCGGGCAGCTGGTCGAGGTGCTCGCGCAGCAGCGACGCCGCAGCCACCAGAGCGGTCACCGGGGTACGCAACTCGTGCGCGACATCGGCGGTGAACCGCCGCTCACGGGCCTGCGCGGCCGACAGCGCCGCGATCTTCGACTCCAGCGCCTCGGCCATCTCGTTGAATGTGGCCGCCCAGACGCTGAACTCGTCTCGCCCGCGTACCGGCAGGCGGGTGGCGAGCAGGCCCTCGGTGAGGGCTCGGGCGGCCCGGCTGGCCCGGCTGACCGGTTCCAACGTGCGGCGGGCCAGCGCGTGACCCACCCCGGCGGCGAGTAACACCACGAGCACCCAGCCGGCCACGAGCGCGGTACGCAGCTGAGCCAGGTCGGTGGCGACGTCGTCCTCCACGGTGAGCACGTACAGCTCGGCGGTCGAGCCGGGAATGCGCCCGCCGACCACCAGCAACCGAGGACGCTGCGTCGGCGCGGAGCGCTGGTAGCCGAGCCGCCCGTCCGCGACCACGGCCCGCAACCGGGTGCCCAGCACCGGGGCGTACGCGGGGTGCGAGGCGCGGGTCGGGCCGTCGACGAGCACCACGTGCCGACCGCTGGCCTCGAAGCTGGTGAGCAGCTCGGTGCTGCGCTGCTCGGTCAGCGGGAGGAACTGCCCGGCGAGGACGAGTTGATAGCGGGTGTCGGCGGCGGCCTCGTGCAGCGACGCGTCCCACCAGGACTGCCGCAGCAGCAGCCCGGTACCGCCGGCGAGCAGCCCGGCCGAGACGCCAGCGACCAGGACGAACGCGATCGTCAGCCGGCGCCGCAGGCGGCCGGGGAGCACCGCGCGTCCGGCCATCGCCGCCTCCCGTCAGCCTGCGGACAGTTTGTAGCCGGCGCCGCGTACGGTCCGGATCAGCCGTGGCTGCGCCGGGTCGTCCTCGATCTTGGCGCGCAGCCGCTGCACCGCGACGTCGACCAGGCGGGAGTCGCCGAGGAAGTCGTGGTTCCAGACCAGGTCCAGTAGCAACTCCCGGGTGAAGACCTGGCCGGGTCGGCGGGCCAGCTCCAGTAACAGGCGGAACTCGGTCGAGGTCAGCGCCACCTCCCGGCCGTGCCGGCGGACCACGAAGCCGCCCGGGTCGATCTCCAGGCCACCGACCTCGATGATTGTCGACGGAGCCGGCACGCTCGCCCGGCGCAGCACCGAGCGGACCCGGGCTACCAACTCGGGCAGGTCGAAGGGCTTGCGAAGGTAGTCGTCCGCGCCGCACTCCAGCCCGACCACCACGTCGATGGTGTCGGTGCGCGCGGTCAGCATCAGGATCGGCACCTGACTGGTGCGCCGGATCTCCCGGCAGACCTCCAGACCGTCCAGGCCCGGCAGCATGATGTCGAGCACGATGAGGTCGACCGGGTGGGCTCGGAACGCCGCCAGGGCGTGTCGCCCGTCGATGGCGGTGTCGACCCGGAAGCCGGCGCGGCGCAGACCGAGGGCGGTGACCTCCCGGATCGAGAAGTCGTCCTCGACGACGAGCACGCGGCCCTCCATCACCTGAGGGTAGACCCGCTGCCACCGTACGTAGTCCTGGTAGAACGGTCGGCATCGACGGCCGGCTGGCCCTCCGCCGGGCACCGTCCAACCGCTACGGTCAGGTGATTTTCGGCACCCCTGCATCAGCTCACACGAAAGGGCACCACGTGCAACGTCATGGCTGCGTGATCCGACTCCGCCCGGAGCAGCGGGAGACCTACCTGCGGCTACACGCCGAGGTGTGGCCGAGCGTCGAGGAGACGCTGCGAAAGGCGAACTTCCGCAACTACACCATCTTCCTCCACGACGACCTGCTCTTCGGCTACTACGAGTACGTCGGTGACGACTACGAGGCCGACCAGCGGCTGATTGCCGCCGACCCGCAGACGCAGGAGTGGTGGAAGCTGACCGACCCGTGTCAGGAGTCGCTCACCGAGCGTGGATCGGGTGACTTCTGGGCCCCGATGCAGGAGGTCTGGCACCTGCCCGACGAGGCCTAGCGGTTGGTCGCGTCGATCATGGAGTTGTGGTGCCTGGTTTGGCGTTCAGTACCCGCTTTGTCGCCCACCACAACTTCATGATCGACGAGGCGAAGAGGGAGCCTTGAGGGATGTCTTTTACTTGACACCTAAACTTTCTGGGCGGAGCATCGACACGGCTCGATAAATCTAGTCCCGGGAGGACAGTCATGCGCAGAGTCGCCGATCGGATCGCCGCGGGTCTCGCCGCCGCACTGATCACCACGCTGGCCGTGACGGTGCCGGCGTCGCCAGCGGCTGCTGGGGAGCCGGTCAAGAGCCCCGACCAGGGCCTGGTCTTCTACTCGAGCTATCCAACCGAAGTGGTCGGGAGGCTGGCCACGCCTGACGGCGTCTGCCACCCGCTCCCGGCCAAGGCGACCTGGGCGTTCCCCTGGAGCGGCGGCTTCCAAAGCGTTCCCGGCTACCGGACCCCCGACTGCAGTGGCCCGGGGTACGAGCTCAACAACTTCCACAGCTGGGCCCCGGGCCTCTTCCTCAGCTACCGGGCCAGCTGACACTTCGTCCGCTCACGGCACCGTCCGCGCAGTCGGTCGTTGCTCACCTTCCGTGTTGTGTGGGCTGCACTACGATGCGAGTGTCGAGATTGGATCCGAGTGATCCGGCGTGACAACGGATCACCCAGGCATCGCGGGGGCGACGGTGGCTGACCATGGGAGCTGGGGCGGTGCCGCCAGGCACGAGCGCGGGACGGCACCGCAGCGCCACACCAGCGTCGGGGTAGTCGTCGCACTCGTGCTGCTGGCGGTCCCGCTGCTGCCGATCCTGTGCCTGTCGGGCCTCACGCTTGTCACGGCCATATTCCCGTCCGAGCCCTGCCGGCCCCCATTCGTTGAGGATCCGGCGGACTGCGGGCCCGAGCCGTTGGCGTTGCTCCCGACCGCGTTACTGGCGGGCGGCTACGGCGCGACGGCCATCGTCCTGGCCCTCAGGGCCAGCCTGCCGCCCTGGGTGCGCATTGGTGCCTTGTGCGTGGCACCGTTGGCCGCCGTTCCACTTTTCTGGGCGACGTTCGTCTACCGTCCCTACTGATCCCGCTCGCGATTCTGGTCACCATTGATGGGCCACGTCGAGCACGACCCGACTGTGCGTGCCCGGGCCGGCGAGCACGAGCACGCGGAACGGCAGCCGAGCCCGTACGCCGACCGCAAAGGTGCTGTAACCCTCGAAGCTGCCACCGAAGACGACGTCACGCAGTGTCGGGTAGCGCAGCGGGTTTGCGACATGCTCACCGACCGCGTAGGGCACGGTGCCCAGGTGGTCGTCGTCGTACGCCGGGGCCCGCAGTGAGACCCGCAGCAGGGCGCCCCCGGCGGTGTACGGCGACAGCGCCAAGCCTTCGCCCTCGGTCCACGTCTCGCCGTAGCCGATCGCGTAACCGTCCACCGGGCCGGCGAACTCGAACACCACCCGGTCGTAGCAGTCGTGCCGGCCGGTCCGTACGTCGGTCAGCGGGGCGTCGCTCAGCGCGCCGGCCGATTTCTCCGCGCTGCCCCAGGTGATCCCGCAGTAGGCCGCCCCGGTCGCGGTGCCCGCAGTGCTGCTGCCCGCACTTGCGACCAGTCCGGCGAGGACGACCGCCAACGCGGTCAGTGCGCTCCTGATCCTCATCGTGGTTTCTCCGTTCGGTACCGGGGCCACGTCGCGGCGGCACTGCCGGTGACCCTCTGCCGCCACCGTGGTCCTGTCTCGGCACCGACGCGTCGCCGCGGCGTAACCGCTGAGTAACAGCCGTCGGGCTGGCCGGTATGACGCTTCCGCTATGCCGAACATCGACGGCCGTCACATTAACATCTACGTACATCGATGACCGGCGGCCGGTGGTCGCCGGACGAGCGCAGGGGAGTGCGTGATGTTTCGACGACAAGTGCGACGTGCCGCGCTGGCCATGCTGGCGGCGATCCTGGCGGCGGCCGGGGTGCAGCTCACCACCGGTGCGCCGGCCGCCGCCGTCCGGACCGTCTACTACGACGCGAGCCGGACCGGCGAGTTCCGCACCAACTTCGACCAGGCGGCGCAGATCTGGAACAGTCGGGTCAGCAACGTCCGCCTCCTGGCCGGCACGCCGGCCAGCATCACCATCTACGTCGACGACGGCTGGCCCCGCGCGCAACCGACGGGCCTCGGCTCGGGTCGGATCTGGATGGGCCGCACGGCCGTCAACCAGGGCTACGACCGCACCCGCATCGCCACCCACGAAGTCGGCCACATCCTGGGCCTGCCGGACCGGCGCACCGGCCTCTGCTCCGACCTGATGTCCGGCAGCAGCGCCCCGGTCTCCTGCCGCAACGCGAACCCCAGCGCGGCCGAGGCGAGCCGGGTGAACTCGCTGTTCGCCGGCACCCTGGCCGCGCCGGCCAGTACGACGTACACCTGGAACGGCGCTTCGGACTTCGGCCCGACGGTGGTCGGCGGCCGGCCGGCCACCGAGAACTACCCCTTCATGGTGTACGTCTCCGGCTGCACCGGCACGCTGATCAAGGGCAACTGGGCCGTCACCGCCAAACACTGCTCGACGCCGTCCTCAGTGCGGGTGGGCAGCATCAACCGGACCAGCGGTGGCACGGTGGTCGGGGTGTCCCGCGCGGTCAACCACCCGAGCGTCGACGTCAAGCTGCTGCAACTGGCCAGCTCGGTGGCGTACGCGCCGGCGCCGATCCCGAGCGCCTCCGGCGCGGTCGGCACCGCCACCCGGATCATCGGCTGGGGCCAGACCTGCGCCCCTCGGGGGTGCGGGTCGGCCCCGGCGGTGGCCAACGAGTTGGACACGTCGATCGTGGCTGACAGCCGATGCTCCGGCATCAACGGCCCGTACGAGATCTGCACCAACAACACCAACGGCAACTCCGGCGCCTGCTACGGGGACTCGGGTGGGCCGCAGGTGCGCCGGGTCAACGGAGTGTGGAACCTGATCGGCGCGACGAGTCGGGCCGGCAACAACAACTCCACCTGCGCCACCGGGCCGTCCATCTACGTCGACCTGCCGTCGATCCGGTCCTGGATCTCCACCCAGGTCGGTGGTCTGCCCGTCTGACCACCAGGGACACCGCGGGCGGGGGTGGGCGCCAGACGCCCCCGCCCGGGGTGGTCGTGTTACCCACGCGATCCCACCATGCGATACGGTGCGTGGCATATCGGCACATCGAAGGTGGACCCATGCCTGCCGCTGTCGTCCTCGCGCTGACCCTTGCCCTTTCGCCCGCGCCGTCCCCGTCGGCCACCCCGAATCCGGTCGGTGACCTCCTGGGTGGCGTCGGCCAGATCGTCGACGACCTGCTCGGTGGCGGCAGCTCGCCGAGCGTCGCTCCCACGCCGGGCGTCACCCCCACCGCGACGTCCACGCCGAGTAGGCCACCGGTCGCCGGTCAGCCCAGCCCGGTGGAGCCCATCGCGATCCCCGCGCCCGCCGGGTCGACGGCCGGTGCTCCCGCACCCGCCGCCCCTGATCGCCCCACTGCTGGCGAGGGCAACGGCACCCGCGAGGCCGCCGTGCCCCTGCGCGTCGGCGACACCCCCGCGCCGGTTACCCCGCCGCCGCTCGCCAACCCTGCCCGCGACGCCTGGCCCCCCGGGCCGTACCTGCTGGTCGTGGCTGTTCTCGCGGTGCTGGCAGTGCTGCTCCTGCGCCGCCGTGCCCCGGCCCCCTCTGCCGCACCGGCCGTCGCCGCACCTGTACCCGCACCCGTACCCGCGCCGGACCCTGACCCCGTTCCGGATCCTGGCCCGCCGGAATCGGGCCCGGCGCCGGAAAATGTCAGCCGGCTACCGACCAGCCTCAACGCCATCTACGAGATGGGTCGCCTGGATGAGCGACTCGAACAGGAGCGCCACCGCCGCACCTGAGGCACGGCCTCAGTGCGCCGGGTAGGCGCCCTCGCGCCGCGGGATCTCGTCGTCGTACGCCCCGACCGGCCCGCTGTAGCGGTCCGAGCCATCCGGGTACGGCCAGGCGTTCGCGGTGCAGCCGTGCAGGCCCAGCGTCTGCTGCTGCATCACCGGCGCGGACCGGCCCTGCCCCGGGCACCGCTCATGGCCGTGCCCGAGCTTGTGCCCCACCTCGTGGTTGACCATGTACTGACGGTAGGTGGCCAGGCTCGCGCCGTAACCCGGCACGCCCTTGACCCAGCGCGCCACGTTGAGCACCACCTTGTCACCGTTGCGGCACGAGGTGTAGCCCTCCGGTATGTCCTGGCAGAGGGTGTCGCGGGTGCCAGGGGTCGCCAGGTAGATGGTGAAGTCGGTCGAGTCGTCGGGCCCCACCCGGCGTAGCCGCCAGTCCCCGCCCGCCGTCCACCCGCGTGGGTCGTTCAAGATCGCGGTGATCGCTGTGGCGATGTCAGCCGCAGGCAGGCCCTGGATGTCCCGCTCCACGGCGACCCGGTAGCGCAGCAACTGGCCGCCGGTCGCACGTCCGGGCTTCGTCTCGCCAGGCGCGACCGACCAGCGGTTTCCTCCGGTGGCGGGGTAGCTGACTGGGGTGGCGGGCGTGGGGCTGGGTCCGAAATGACCGACTCCGGTCGGTCGACCGCCGCCGGTGGTCGACCGGTTGGGCGCCGATCCGGCCTTGACCGGATCGGCGGTGGGTTGCCCGGCGGTCGGCAGGCCGCATCCGGCGAGCATCGCCACCAGCAGCGACGCCATCGAGGCGGACCGCCATCGGCGGGTAACCTTCGTTGACATGTCTCTCCCCTCGCGCGTCGCTCGGCGGCGTCGCAATAGAGAAGACGGATTTACTTCGCGAAAAGTTGATGTGACGTAGGGCTCAACCTTTCATCGGGCTCGCCCGTCTGTAGCTCTGTGGCACGGGGAGGGTTCGCGGTGGCGCGGGGGGACGCGGGTTTCGTCGAGTTCGCGCGGGCGGCGTCTGCCCGACTTGTGCACGCCGCGTTCCTGATGACCGGCGATCACCACCAGGCCGAGGACGCCGCGCAGACCGCTCTGGTCCGCACCTACGCGTCGTGGTCGCGGATCCACGACGACGACGCCTACGGTTACGCCCGCCGGACCCTGGTCAACCATCTGGTGGACGGGTGGCGACGGCCGATGCGGGAGTACCCGACCGCCGAGGTGCCGGAGCAGCGGCGTCCCGACGTGGCCGACGACGTCGCCACCCGGCGCTGGTTGATCAGCATCCTCCGTGCGCTCAGCCCTCGGGAGCGGGCCATCGTCGTCCTGCGCTACTACTTCGACCTGCCGGAGGCGCAGGTGGCCCGGGAACTCTCCGTATCCGTCGGCACGGTCAAGAGCACCAGCTCGCGAGCTCTGGAGAAGCTGCGCAGCGCCGCGCCGCGCTCGGCCGACGAGGAGGCGCGCCGATGAACGAGCTGGAACGGCTCCGCCATGCCATGCGGGCGACCGAACGCCCCGACGCCGTGCTCGATCTGGACACCGTGCTGCGTGAGGGACGGCGGTTGCGTACCCGCCGGCGCGTCGCCGGAGCCGGGGCGGCGACGCTCGCGGCCGGGCTGGCCACCGTCGTCGTGGTGGTGGCGGTCGGCGCGTCCGGGCCGACCGGGCGTCCACCGCCAGCCGCCGTCGCTCCACCGGCGGTGGGAGTCTCGCCGATGGCGGAGGAGTCGTTGGACCTCACTCCGCCGCCGACGATGGCCGGCGACGTGCTGTCACCGAAGCCCCTGGGCCAGTTGGTCGACAGCGGGGTGCGGCACGGCGTCGATCGGCGCGTCTACTACTTCGTCGGCGTGTCCGTGCCCGGCGAGCCCGGCGTGTCCATCGGACTGGCCGCCGGTCGCCAAGCTCCGGACGGTTCGCTGACCACGGACATGCTGGTCAACACCGTCGAGGGCAGCGACCGCAGCGCCGGGTTCCACGAGATCGGCTACGACGAGAGCTCCTCGGCCGCCCCGGCGCCCACCTTCGGCTACTTCGTCGGCCCCGCCACGCGGATCATCGGCACCGTGGACGGTCGGCAGGTCGATGCCCGGCTGGCCCGATGGAGTAGCGACAAGCAGGTAGTGATCTTCTGGTTCGACCCGGGCCAGCTCACGCCGGGGGAGCGACTGGACGGCATCATCGCCCGGGACGGCAGCGGCCGGCGACTCTGACGCCCTGACGGGCGGTCAGACCAGCCAACGCTCGATGGTCACCGTCGTCCCCTCGGCGGTGGAGACCAGCCGCACGTCGCCGTAGGCGTTCATCAGCAGGGCGCCGCGTCCCCGGTCCATCGCCGGCCGGCGGTCCCGCCAGGTGCCGTAGTCCCGCACCGAGATCCGGATCAGGCCACCACCCACCTGGACGCGCAGGGTCACCTCCGGACGACTGGGCCGCTGCGCGTGCTCGACGGCATTGTTCACCGCCTCGGACGCGGCGAGCAGGAGATCCTCCAGGACGTCCGGGTCGACGTCGAGGTCGCTCAGCGCCCCCCGAACGTCCCGACGCATCGCGGCGGCCGAGGTGGGTGCGGACGGGTACGTCCACCGCGCGTCCAGGATGTCGCCCAGCCCGTCCGGGTCGGCCGGTGCCTGCGCGACCACGGCTGCGTCCTGGGCGGGCTCGACGGCCGGGGCCGGCGCGACGGCGACGAGCGGGGCGGATCGCGCCGACACCCCTGCGGTGGCGACCGTCGCCGTGTCACCGCCGGTGCCGGCCGAGTTGGTGTCGCCGCCGGTGCTGGCCGAGTGAGCGTCGCCGCCGGCGGTCGCCGGATGGGTACGGTCGCGGGCTCGACGGATGCTGGCCCGGATCCGGGCGATCAGCTCGGCCGCGGCGAACGGTTTCACCAGGTAGTCGTCGGCGCCCAGGCTCAGGCCCTCCACGCTTGCCTCCCCGCCGGCACGGGCGGAGAGCACCAGCACCGGCAGCGCTCGGGTCGTCGGGTCTGCGCGCAGCCGGCGCACCAGGTCGAAACCGTCCAGCACCGGCATCATCACGTCGGTCAGGACCAGGTCCGGAAGCTCGCGGTGGATCGCGTCGAGGGCCTGCCGGCCGTCGGTGACGGCCCGCACCCGCCAACCCTGCCCGGTGAGAAGCCGGGTGAGGTACGCCCGCATGTCGGCGTTGTCGTCGGCGAGCAGGATCCGGACCCCGGCCAGCTCGTCCGTGGCCGGTCCGGACGGGCGATCGGGCTCGGTCAGCGCGTCGCCCGGGTCGGTGAGCCAGCCCATCGCCTCCTCGACGGCGGCGCGGGCGGCGTCGCCCCGGCCGTCCACCGCCGGCCCGGTGACGGCGGTGCGGTGCGCCGCCGACCAGGGCAGCGTCACGGTGAACCTGCTGCCGACGCCGACCTGGCTGGTCACGCGGACATCGCCGCCCTCCAGCCGGGCCAACTCGTGCACCAGGGCCAGGCCGATGCCCGTGCCCTCGTGACTGCGCGAGCGGGCGCCCCGCACCCGGTGGAAGCGTTCGAAGAGCTTCGGCAGGTCCCGTTCGGCGATGCCGATGCCGGTGTCCGCGACGGTGAGGCGCACCTCCTCGTCGTCGGCGTCGAGGGCGACCCGGATGCGGCCGATGAAGGTGTACTTCAGGGCGTTGGAGAGCAGGTTCGTGACGATGCGCTCCCAGTTGACCGGGTCGACCGCGACCGGCCGGGGCAGCGGCGGGCAACTCACCTCAAGGGTCAGCCCGGCCCGCTCGACGGCGGCCCGGAACACACCGGCGAGCTCGGCGGTGAGCGCGGCCAGGTCGACCACGCGCGCGTCGCTGCGCGCCCGCCCGGCCTCCAGGCTGGAGAAGGTGAGCAGGCTGTTGACCAGGGTCAACAGCCGGGTGGCGTTACGCCAGCCGGTCTCCACCCGCTCCCGCTGCACCGGTGCCAACGGGGATGTGGCGTCGGTGAGGGCGTCGGTCAGCGGGCCCAGGATGAGGGTCAACGGGGTACGGAACTCGTGGCTGACGTTGGCGAAGAAGTCGGTCTTCACCCGGTCCAGTTCCGCCATCGCCTCGACCCGGCGACGCTCCTGCTCGTACTCCTCGGCGTTGCGCAACGCCACGGAGATCTGCTGGGCGAGGAGTTGGTTGAAGGATCGGTGCGCCTCGTCGAGCCCTCGGCTGGGGCTGACCCCGGCGAGCAGGACGCCGAGGGGCTGATCCTCGTCTCGGGAGGGCAGCGGCAACGCCAGCGCGGTGCGGACCGGGTCGTTCCACGGGCCGGCGGGCAGCGGCAGCCGTTCGGTGACGCCGGTCACCTGGGTCGTGTGGCCCTCGGCGGCGTCCGGCAGCCCCCAGGCGTACGCGACCGGGCCCGGGTCGGTCAGCTCGACGGTGTCCGGAAAGGCTCCGGCGTGCCCCTGGTCGCCGCCGGTGCAGGCGATGCGTCGCAATGCTGTGCCGTCACGCAGGTAGATGGCGGCGAACGGGACATCCAGGGGATGGTCGTCGATGACGTCGATCAGCCGAGCGCCGGTGGCATCCACGTCGACGGTGCGCCCGTCGCCGAGAACGGACAGGTCGCGCAGGAGACGGAGCCGGCGTTCGCCGACCACCTGCTGGGTGACCTCGCTGCACACGGTCAGCACCCCGACCGTGCGGCCGTCGTCGTCGCGGGCCGGGGCGTGCGAGACGCTGAAGTACGCCTCCTCGCGGTAGCCGGCCCGCTCCAGCAGCAGTTGCAGCGCGGGGACCCAGCTGGCCACTCCGGTCGCCATGGCCTGCTGGATCAGCGGGGCGAGCACGTTCCAGCCCTCGGCCAGGGTCACCCGCACGTCGTCGCCGAGTGCGGTGGGGTGCTTGTCGCCGATCAGCGCGGAGTACGCGTCGTTGTAGAGCTGGGAGAAGCTGTCTCCCCAGAGCAGCAGCATGGGGTAGCGGGAGGAGAGCACCATTCGGACGGCGGCGCGCAGGCTCTGCGGCCATCCGCTGACCGGGCCGAGTGGTGTGCGGGCCCAGTCCAGCTCTGCCATCAGGCGCCCGGTGTCACCGCCGCCGAGGAACAGGTCGGTGCTGGGTCGTGTCACGCTCGATCCGGCCCCATCGCAAGCCCCCGTTCCGGGCCAAACGACCCCTGCCGCGTTACCTACCCATCCTGACACCTCTACTCACCTGTGCTGACGCCGGTACCCACCGTCGACGCGGTGGTGGGTCGGGACGATCGACAGATGCTGAGTGCGGGAGGGTGACAGCCTCCTCTGCCCGACGTCTAGTCACACCCGTCGATCTCTGGTAGAAATTTTGCAAGGCCGGCCCCTGATTCGCAAAATTCCACCCCTCATGCGAACGGGAGTGCCATGTCATTCACTCGATCCACCCTGCGCCGCCGCGTGCTCACCCTGGTGGTGTCCACCGTCGCCACGGTCGGCGCCGTGTTCGGTCTCGCCTCTCCGGCGTTCGCCATCAGCCACTCGAGCGCCACCTCGCAGCTGAGTGCCGCCGGCATCTCCTGGACCTCCAGCGGCAACTGCAGCGACCGCAACGTCGCCACCTGCACCTCGTTCACCGACGTCCGGCAGGCCACCATCAGCGGCATCATCACCTTCCGCCAGGCCAGCGGCTGCGCGGTCACCATCACCGCCGGCACCGAGGTCGGGCACGCCGGGGGCACCTACAGCCACTGGAACGGCTACAAGCTCGACATCTCGCTGAGCACCTGCATCCAGAACTACATCTCGGCGCACTACACCTACGTCGGCTACATCTCCGGCTTCGGTTACCAGTACCGGGCCCCCTCGGGCAACCTCTACACCAGGGAGGGCAGTCACTGGGACATCCTCTTCTACAGCTGTGGTGGTTGCTGAGGGGAGTGACTTCGTACCCGGAAAACGGGCCGCCGCCGGGGCTCCCCGGCGGCGGCCCGTGGCGTCGTGGGTCAGGGGAGCTGTGGGTAGAGCGCGGCGACACCGCCGGCCAGCCCGGCCTGCACCTGGCGGCTGGTCTCGTCGGTGACGATCTCGTACGCGTCGGACTCGATGCCGTCCACCCCGATTCGGGCGATCAGCGCCGGATCGGACTTCGGGGCATCGACTCCGGCGGTCATGTCGGTGTCCATGTAGCCGACGTGCAGGCCAGCGACCCGGACGCCCCGCTCGGCGAGCTGGACGCGCAGCGCGTTGGTCATCGCCCACTCGGCCGACTTCGCGGCGCCGTACGCCCCGACGCCGGGGAAGTTCACCCAGGACAACGCGGAGAGCACGTTGAGGATCGTCCCACCGCCGTTGCTCGCGATGATCGGCGCGAACGCCCGGATCATCGACAGGTTGCCGAAGTAGTGTGTCTCCAGCTCCAGTCGGACGAGGTCCAGGTCGCCGTCGAGCAGGTCGGTGCCGGTCTCGATGCCCGCGTTGTTGATCAATAGGTTCACGTCGCCGGCCAGCGTGGCGGCGGCCGCCACCGAGGCAGGGTCGGTGATGTCGAGGCGCACCGGCGTCACGCCGGGCAGGTCGACGCTGTCGGGGTTGCGGGCGCCCGCGTAGACGGTGGCGCCCCGGGCGAGGAGTTCGGCGGCCAGGTGTCGGCCGAAGCCACGGTTGGCGCCGGTGACGAGGGCGGTGCTTCCAGCGATCTTCATGGCCGTCACGCTATCCGGCCTGACTTCTGTTCAGCAAAGTCAGCTATCTCACGAAGGCGGGCCGGCCGGATCGGGAATACGACCCGGACGCGGCCACAACCCGACCGGTGACGACTCGTATCCTTTCCGCGAACGTTCGCACGAGCCGAGATGGGAGACGGTGTGAGCAACCAGGCCGAAACGTTGGAGTTCCAGGCCGAGGCGCGTCAGCTCCTCCAGTTGGTGGTCCACTCGATCTATTCGAACAAGGACGTCTTCCTGCGGGAGCTCATCTCGAACGCGTCCGACGCACTGGACAAGCTGCGGCTCGCCACGCTCGTCGACAAGGACCTCGTCGCCGACACCGACGACCTGCACGTTTCCCTGGAGGTCGACCGCGACGCCCGCACCCTCACCGTGCGGGACAACGGCATCGGGATGACCCGCGACGAGGTCGTCGCGCTGATCGGAACGATCGCCAAGTCGGGCACCGCCGAGCTGCTGCGCCAGCTGCGCGAATCCGCCGACGCCCACGCCAAGCAGGACCTCATCGGCCAGTTCGGCGTCGGCTTCTACGCCGCGTTCATGGTCGCCGACCGGGTCACCCTGCTGACCCGCAAGGCCGGCGAGACCGGCGGCACCCGCTGGGAGTCCGCCG
The DNA here is from genome assembly GCF_000718555.1 of Micromonospora chokoriensis. Classification (GTDB taxonomy): domain Bacteria; phylum Actinomycetota; class Actinomycetes; order Mycobacteriales; family Micromonosporaceae; genus Micromonospora; species Micromonospora chokoriensis_B. Next base: position 55,389 of record NZ_JOAN01000033.1, on the reverse strand, counting down.
GCGAGGGCACCTACTCGATCGAGGCGGTGGACGAGGCGCCGCAGGGCACCACTGTCACCCTGCACCTCAAGCCGGCCGACACCGAGGACAACCTGCACGACTACACCGCCGAGTGGACCATCCGCGAGATCGTCAAGCGTTACTCCGACTTCATCGCCTGGCCGATCCGGATGAGCGTCGAGCGCCCCGGCGCCGACGGCGCGGACGCCACCCGCGAGGTGCAGACCCTCAACTCGATGAAGGCGCTCTGGGCGCGGCCCCGCGACGAGGTCGACGCCGCCGAGTACAACGAGTTCTACAAGCACGTCAGCCACGACTGGGCCGACCCGCTCGAGGTCGTGCACATGAAGGGCGAGGGCACCTTCGAGTACGAGGCGTTGCTCTTCCTGCCCAGCCACGCCCCACTGGACCTGTTCTCCCCGCAGGGCCGCCGAGGCGTCCAGCTTTACGTCAAGCGCGTCTTCATCATGGACGACTGCGAGGCGCTGGTCCCGACCTACCTGCGCTTCGTCAAGGGCGTCGTCGACGCGCACGACCTGTCGCTGAACATCTCCCGGGAGATCCTCCAGCAGGACCGGCAGATCCAGATCGTCCGCCGCCGCCTGGTCAAGAAGATCCTCGCCACGGTCAAGGACCTCAAGGCCAACCACGCCGAGCGCTACCGCACCTTCTGGAACGAGTTCGGCGCCGTGGTCAAGGAAGGGCTGATCGACGACACCGACAACCGCGACACCCTGCTGGACATCCTGTCGGCGGCCTCCACGAACGACCCGGACGAGCCCACCGACCTGGCCGGCTACGTGTCGCGGATGAAGGACGGCCAGAGCGACATCTGGTACGCCACCGGCGACTCCCGGGCCGCCATCGAGAACTCTCCGCACCTGGAGGCGTTCCGGGCCAAGGGCCACGAGGTGCTGCTGCTCACCGACCAGGTCGACGAGGTGTGGGTCGAGCGGGTCGGCACGTACGACGGTCGGCCGCTGCGCTCGATCGCCAAGGGTGAGATCGACCTGGACACCGACGAGGAGAAGCAGCAAGCCGAGGCCGAGCGAGAGCAGCAACGACAGGAGTTCGCGGGGCTGCTCGACTGGCTGGGGACCACCCTCACCGACAGTGTCCGGGAGGTCCGGCTGTCGTCCCGGCTGACCACCTCACCGGCCTGCGTCGTCGGCGACGCCCAGGACCTCACCCCGACCCTGGAGAAGATGTACCGGGCCATGGGGCACGAGGTCCCCCCGACCAAGCGGATCCTGGAGATCAACCCCGGTCACCCGCTGGTGTCCGGGCTGCGCAAGGCCCACGAGCAGGGCAGCGACTCCGCCGCCCTGACCGAGACCGCCGAGCTGCTCTACGGGCTGGCGGTGCTCGCCGAGGGCGGCGAGCTGACCGACCCGGCCCGCTTCACCCGCACGCTCGCCGACCGGCTGGCGCGCACCTTGTAACTGGCGGCTCCGCTCTGAGCCTCGACGCGCGAACGCTCGGCCGGTCACCCGGCCGAGCGTTCGCGCGAATGACGAGCGGTACGCAGGCCCCGGTTACGCCGCGGAGGCGGCCTTCGACCCTCGGTGCGACGCCACCGGGCCGGCGTTCCAGCCCCAGCGGGGGGCCGGTGCGGCACCCTCCCCGGACCAACCCGTGCCGACCTCGTCGTTGTCGTCGATGGTCAGCTCGACCGGGGCCGGTGTGCTGCGGGCCAGGCGCAGTGACTGCTCGGCGCGGGTGCGCGCCGCGCACGGCCAGGACCGCCCAGCGCACTGCAGGTTGCGGCACTGACCCTCGTCGTCCGGCTCGTGCGCGCTCAGCACGTCGATCGCCAGCTGCCAGAGCAGAGGGTCGGTCACGTCGTGCGGGCGCTCGGCGGTGCGGCTCGGTCGATTGCTGCTGTCGTCGGACATGGTGGGCCCCCCTCGTCAGGCTGTACCCCTCAAGGGTCACCCGTCAGCAGCCGGCTAAACCGCCGACCTGCTGTGATGTGGCCCTGGTCGCAACTCGACCGCCGGACGCCGCACGCAGATCGGTCAATCCGGCAGCAGCGGCATCTCCACGCCCGGCTCCCGGCCGAGAAGCACCGCACGGGTCAGTGCCGCCGATCCGAATCGGTCGCGGACCGCGTCCACCGCGGCGTCTAGATCGGACCCGGGGTCCGGCTGGAAAGGCAGCTCCGGCTGGACCGGGTTGTCATCGAGGTTGCCCACCGAGACGCCGATCAGGGTGACACCACGGCGATCGATCTCGGGCAGCGCGGCGCGCAGCAGCGTACGCGCGGCAGCGAGCAGCGACGTCGTGTCCGCCGTCGCCTTGCCCACCGTGTGCGAGCGGGTCGCCCGGGTGTAGTCGCCGAAGCGCAGCCGCAACACCACCGTGCGGCCGGACCGCCCAGCCGTCCGCATCCGCCGGCTGACCCGGTCGACCAGGCCGGCGAGGATGGCGTCCAGCTCCGTCGGAGCATGCGGGGTACGACTCAGCGCGTGCTGCGCCCCCATCGAAGCGCGCCGACGCCCCACCTGCACCGCCCGGGGGTCGCGGTTGTGCGCCAGGGCGTGCAGGTGCCGGCCGGTGCCCGCCCCGAGCAGCGACACCAGCGCCGCCTCGCCGAGCCGGGCCACCTCCCCGACCGTGCGGATTCGGCGTTCCCGCAGCTTGGCGGCCGTGACGGGGCCGACGCCCCAGAGCCGTTCCACCGGCAGTGGATGCAGAAACGCCAACTCGCCGTCGGGTGCGACCACCAGCAGGCCATCCGGTTTGGCCACCCCGCTGGCCACCTTGGCCAGGAACTTCGTGCGGGCCACGCCCACCGTGATCGGCAGGTGGACCCGGTCGCGGACCTCCCGGCGCAGCCGCTCGGCGATCTCGGCCGGTGGCCCGACCAGCCGCCGCAGACCACCCACGTCGAGGAACGCCTCGTCGATGGAGAGCCCCTCGACCAGCGGCGTGGTCTGCCGGAAGATCTCGAAGACCGCGCGGCTCGCCGCCGTGTACGCCGACATCCGGGGAGGCACGACTATCGCGTCCGGGCACAGCCGCCGCGCCTATTGGCCGCCCATCGCGCTGCGGACGCCGCGAGCCTTCGCCTCGTAACTGGCCGCGAGCACCACGCCGCCACCGACGATCACCGGCCGCCCCCGCAGGCGCGGGTCGTCGCGCTGCTCGACCGACGCGTAGAACGCGTCCAGGTCGGCGTGCAGGATGCTGGCACCGGGCGACACGTACACATGTTCGCATGGCACCCGGCCGGCACGGCAGTGAGCTGGGCGAACGCCCGATCAGTCGAGGCAGAACTCGTTGCCCTCCGGGTCGGCCATGATGAGATGACCGGCACCCAGCGGGGGAGCGGGCTCGTGCCGACTGAGTCGCTTGGCGCCATGCGGGACGAGGCGTTCGGCCTCCGCCTCCAGGGCCGCCATCCGTTCGTCACCCTCCAGACCCGGGGCCGCACGTACGTCGAGGTGGACGCGATTCTTCACCTGCTTGTGCTCCGGCACCCGCTGGAAGAACAACCGTGGTCGCGAACCCTCGGGGTCGACCACCGCCGACGCGTCGTTACGGTTCTCCGGCGGCACGCCCATCGCCTCCAGCGCCTGGTCCCACGTCTCGAAGTCCCCGGGCGGGGCCTGCACCTGGTAGCCGAGCACCTCGGCCCAGAACGCCGCCAACCCTGCCGGGTCGGCACAGTCGAAGGTGATCTGCACATCGCGGATCCCGGTGGATTCCTGCTTGCTGATCTGATCGGTCATGATCCCAGCCTCTCGCTAATAGCGGACAGGGCTGTTCCGCTATTCGTGCAACGATCGACGGGTGACCGTCGAGGCGACGACCGAGCGGGTGCTGCGCCTGCTGGCGCTGCTGCAACGGCGACCGTCCTGGACGGCCGCCGAGCTCGCCACCGAGCTAGGGGTCACCGGCCGTTGCGTGCGCCGCGACGTGCAACGTCTGCGTACGCTCGGCTACCCCGTGCACGCGGTGCCGGGTGTCGGGGGCGGCTACCAACTCGGCGCGGGCACCCGGCTACCGCCGCTGCTCCTCGACGACGAGGAGGCGATCGCCACGGCGGTCTCCCTACGGCTCGCCGCCGGGGGAACGGTCGCCGGGGCCAGCGAGGCGGCGCTACGGGCACTCGCGAAGCTCGACCAGGTGATGCCGTCGCGGCTCCGCGCCGAGGTGCGGGCGGTGCACGGCGCGACGGACACCCTTCTCGGCCCGGTCGCCGAGATCGACGCCGAGCTGCTGATGACGCTCGCACGGGCCTGCCGGGACGCCGTGCGGGTCCGGTTCCGCTATTCCGCGCGTGACGGTGGGGACGATGCACGGACGGTCGAGCCGATCCGGATGGTCACGACGGGTCGCCGCTGGTACCTGATGGCCTGGGACGTCGACCGCGACGACTGGCGTACGTTCCGCCTGGACCGGATGCGGGCGGCGGTGGCCACGACCTGGCGCTTCCGGACGCGCGAGCACCCGGACCCGGTCGCCTTCGTGCAACGGGCCGTGACCGGGGCGCCATACCGGTATCTCGCCCGGGCACGGGTGCACGCCCCAGCCGACCGGGTGCGCGACGTGGTCCCGCCCCAGGTGGGGCGGGTCGAGGAGGACCGCGACGGGTGGTGTGTGCTGGCCGTCGGCGGCGACAGTCTGGACTGGCTCGCCGCGCACCTCGCCCGCCTCGACTACGAGGTCGAGATACTGGAGCCTCCGGAGCTGTGCGAGGCCGCCGCCCGACTTGCCGGTCGCCTTGCGGCGATGGCGGGTGCGGCTTCAGGGCGCAGCCGGTAGTGGCGCAGCGACACGGCGCTGCCGTCCGGGGCGGTCCATCCAGCCGTGCTGGTGCCGACGCACCGCCAGCCGGTGCGCTCGTAGAGGGCAGCCGCCGCGACACCACCGGCGGCCACCTCCAACACCAGGTCGGTGCCGCGCTTGTTCGCCCACTGCCGGGCCCGGGTCAGCAGCGCGCTGCCGAGCGCCAACCCTCGGGCGGCCGGCGTCACGAAGAGACGAGCCACCTCGGCCGCCGGCCGGCCGAGTGGGGCGCCCACCCGATCGGGGATCCGATGCACCGCGACGTGCCCGACGATGGCGGCGGTTGCGTCGAGCGCCACCCAGGCCCGCGCGGGGTGCGGCTCGCGCAGCCAGCGGTGCGGGTCGTCGGGCCAGTTCAGCGGGTACCTGTCGACCAGGTGAACCTCCGCGAGCGCCGCGACACATCCGTCGAGATCGGTAGCGCGCCGCCGGCGGATGCGCGGCGGGATCACAGGTCGTCGAAGGGGCGGGCGTAGCGGAACTCGCCCCGGATCGACTCGCGCCACGCGTCAAGCGGCCGGGCCATGAAGTACTGCGGTCCCCACGGCTGCGGCGGGGTGACGCCCAGCTCGACGGCGGGTCGGAACCCGAAGCGCGGGTAGTAGTCGGGATGCCCGAGCAGCACCACCAGCGGCTCGTCGAGCGCATCGGCCGCGCCGAGCACCGCGTGCATCAGCGCGCTGCCGACGCCGCGCCGCTGCCACCCGGGCAGCACGCCGAGCGGACCCAGGCCCAAGGCCACGGGCGCACCGCCGATGCGGCCGCGGGTGGCCACCACGTGCCCCACCACCTGGCCGTCCGAATCGGTCGCCACCAGGGAGTACGCGGGCAGCCAGCCCTCGTCGGCGCGCAGCGCGTCGACAAGGGTCGCCTCGACCGGCACGCCGTCACCGCTGTCGGCCTTGGCGAAGGCGGCGGAGTGCACCGCCCGGATGGCGTCGATGTCGGCGGGTGTCTCGCGTCTGATCAGCACCGCGCCACCATAGATGTGGTCTGTCGCCGGCTCCACGTGTTTATCGCTGGCGCCCCGATGAGCCGGCGGTCGCGCCGGCCGGCCGACGTGCGACGGGCCTGGCGGCTGCTGTGGCTGGCGGCTGCTGTGGCTGGTGGCCGTTGTGCCTGATGGGCGTCGTGGCGCGCGGTCGTCGTGGCCTGCGTGCGGCGCTTCGCGGACATGGTGGGGAGACCGTGGCGATCCGCGATCCGCGATCCGCGATCCGCGATCCGCGATCCGCGATCCGCGATCCGCGATCCGCGATCCGCGATCCGCGATCCGCGACCGGGGCGGCCGTGACCTCAGCCGACGGCGGTCGCTGACGGCGGGGCGCTGCCGCCCTGGGGCGCCTCCGGGGCCATCAGCCGGATGATCTCCGCCTGGTCGGCGGGCGAGGGTAGCCCCCAGTTGGGCTGATAGCCGTACACCTCGTGCAGTGGGGTGGAGCCGGTGCGGCCGTCCAGGATCTCCACGGCGTCCGTGCCGATCAGGCCGGGGTGTTCGACGCCGCAGGCTTCGGCGACCTTGGTCAGGTCGCGGCGCAGCGTCCGCAGGTAGTTGGCCGCCCGGACCGACTTCAACGTCGGGTCCAGGCCCCGGGCGAGCCACGCGTTCTGGGTGGCGACGCCGGTGGGGCAGGTGTCGGTGTGGCACTTCTGCGCCTGGATGCAGCCGATCGACAGCATCGCCTCCCGGCCGACGTTGACCAGGTCGCAGCCGAGCGCGAACGCCACGATGGCATTGTCCGGCAGGCCGAGCTTGCCAGCACCGACGAAGACCACCTGCTCGTGCAGGTCGTGCTCGGCGAAGATCTTGTAGACCCGCGAGAAGCCCTGCTGGAACGGGAGCGACACGGAGTCGGTGAAGATCAGTGGCGCGGCGCCGGTGCCGCCCTCGCCGCCGTCGATCGTCACGAAGTCCACGCCCCGGCCGGTGTCCCGCATCAGGGTTACCAGCTCCTGCCAGAAGCCCAGGTCACCGACCGCCGACTTGATGCCGACCGGCAGGCCCGTCTCGGCGGCCAGCAACTCCACCCAGTCGAGCAGGCTGTCGCAGTCGGAGAATTCGGCGTGCCGGGACGGGCTGACGCAGTCCTGACCGGCCGGGATGCCCCGCACGGCGGCGATCTCTGCGGAGACCTTCGCCCCGGGCAGCAGACCGCCGAGGCTCGGTTTGGCGCCCTGGCTCAGCTTGATCTCCAACGCCCGCACCGGCGCGCTGGCGACCAGGTCCTTCAGCCGGCCGAGGCTGAACCGGCCGTGCTCGTCGCGGCAGCCGAAGTACGCCGTACCGAGCTGAAAGACCAGGTCACCGCCGTTGCGGTGGTATGGCGACAGGCCGCCCTCGCCGGTGTTCTGTAGGCAGCCGGCGAGCGCCGCCCCCTTGTTGAGCGCGGTGATGGCGTTGCCGGAGAGCGAGCCGAAGCTCATCCCGGAGATGTTCACGACCGACTCCGGTCGGAACGCTCGGGCCCGTCCGCGTGCCGCCCCGAGCACCTTCGCGCAGGGCAACCGCACGTCGTGCCCGGCGGTCGGTGTCGACGGCGGCACGGCACGGCCGAACGTGCGGTGCTTGATGATCGGGTACCCGGGGGTGAACTCGATGTCGTTGTCGGTGCCGAAACCGAAGTAGTTGTTCTCCTGTTTGGCCGACGCGTACACCCAGCGGCGCTGGTCGCGGGTGAACGGCCGTTCCTCGTCGTTGCCGGCCACGATGTACTGCCGAAGCTCCGGCCCGATCGCCTCCAACAGGTACCGGGCCCGGCCGAGCACCGGGAAGTTGCGCAGCAGCGCGTGGTCGCGCTGGATCAGATCCCGCGCGGCGAGCGCCGCTACGGCGGCGGCGACCGCGGGTACGGCTCGACGGGCCCAAGTCATGCCCAGAACTCTTTCCGCCCGCACCGTTGGCCAAACCGGCCGGTCGCGCCGACCCGCTGGTCAGGACCCGGGCTGGGAGATGTTGACCAGCCAGCCGATGCCGTACTGGTCGACGCACTGGCCGAACTCCGCGCCCCACATCTGCATCTCCAACGGGACCGTCACCGAGCCGCCCGCGCAGAGCTGCTTCCAGTAACCGGTCAACTCGTCGTGGTTGTCGCCGCTGAGGCTGATCGTGATGTTGGTCCCGGGTTGGTACGCCATGCCGGGTGGGAGATCCGAGGCCATCAGCGTGAAGCCGTTCGGCGACTCAAGTTGACCGTGCATGATCTGGTCGGACAGCTCCGGGTCCGGGTTACCGAATTCGCCGAAAGTGTTCACCATCAGCTCGCCACCGAACACCTGGTGGTAGAACTCCAACGCCTGACGGGCAGTGCCGGGGAAATTCAGGTACGGGTTGAGTCGCGACTGCACAGCGCCCTCCTTGGTCCTGGTCAGCGGCCATCGTCGCAGACCGGCGGAGGGCGGACAACGAGGCGCGCCCGCGTTCGCGCTGGTGGCAGGCCCGGTGCGGTGCGGGTTGGACCCGCACCGCACCCGGTGGCTCAGCGGTGCCGGAACGACTCGCGGACCGACCCGCCGACGATCGTGCACCACGTGCTGGTGCTGAGCTTGCCGTTGCGGGGCAGGCCGTGCAGCGCCTGAAGGTCCTGCACCGCCGTGCGGGTGGCGTGGTCGTACGCCCCGGTGACGGTGACCGCGTACCCCTTCCTGGCGAGGATTTCCTGCACCGCCGTGACCGGCGCTCCGGCGGCGTGCTGGTCCAGCTCCGGCGCCAGCGTCTCCCAGGTTGGCGTGGTGAGCGTGGCGTCCACGTCCACCGGAATGCCGTTGCGGGCCTGCCAGTCCTGCACGGCCGCCACGGTCGCGGCGTCGAACGTGCCGCTGACGGTCACCGCATAGCCACGGTGGACGAGCAGGTGCTGCACCACCCGGACGGAGGGGGAGTTGACGAAGCGCCACAGGTCCGGCCAGCGGCGTGCCGGCACGTCACCGAGCTTGGTGCCGAGGGCGGCGTGCACCCGTCGCCGCAGCTCGGGGAACTGCCGGTAGAAGGCGGCGCCCGGGCAGTCGGTTTCGCGGAAGTCCCAGTGACCGAAGATGTCGTACGCGTGCAGCCCGTACTGTCGGCAGATCGCGACGCAGAGCTTGACCAGCGAGTCGGTCAGCGCCTTCGGCGGCGTCTCGGTGACGTAGGTGCCCTCGTTCTCGATGCCGATGGCCCGACCGTTCTCGCCCGGGCAGTGCGCCGCGGTCATCTGTCGGTCGCCGGCTTCGAGTCGTTCCAGGCTGCCCCGGCGGCCCTCCAGCACGTAGCCGCCACGGCTCACCGTGAAGTGCTGGCCGGTGTCCGACCAGCCGTTGCCGTCGATGTGCAGGTCCTGGCAGTCGTGGGCCAGCTTGACCGCCTGCTCGCGGGAGTAGTCGGTGACGTTCGGGAACGCCATGTGGTGCACGATGATCTTGTTGGTGGCGATGGCGCTGACCGACAGCGGGTCCTTCGGTGGGCGGGCGGCCCACTCGTCACAGCTGATGATCCAGTCCAGGTCGGTGCCCGGGGCGGCCTGCGCCGCGCGCGGGAAGGCGAGTTCGCTCCCGACGACGGCGACCGTGGCGGCGCCGAGGCCGGCCCGCAGCAGCGTCCGGCGATCCACTTCGGAATGATCGACGTGCATGAACATCTCCTCCTGCGGCCGAGGATGGGGGGGTGAAAAGTAGCGCCAGTGGCCGCACGTGTTCCGGAGAATATTGCCAAGACTCGCCCGCGCGCTAGACCCCGCTGCGTGTTTCCCGGCGAGCGGGTGGGGGTAGGTCGGGGCTGACCGTCCCGGCTGCCCTTAAGGAATGACCAGATGAGTGACAATGTCAGCGACGCGGTGGGCGACGCTCTCCGCTCGGTGATGCTCTTCCTGCCCAAGGCCGTCGCCTTCCTGGCGATCCTGGTGGTCGGATGGCTGATCGCCAAGGCTGCACTGAAGGTCGTGGAGAAGGTCCTCGAACGGGTGGGCTTCGACCGCGCCGTCGAACGCGGCGGCATCCGCCGTGCGTTGAGTCGCTCCCGGTACGACGCCAGCGACATCGTGGCGAAGCTCGTCTACTACGGGCTGCTGTTGTTCACCCTCCAGCTCGCCTTCGGCATCTGGGGGCCGAACCCGATCTCCGACCTGCTCGGCGCGGTGATCTCGTGGCTGCCCCGTGCCTTCGTCGCGATCGTCATCGTCGTGGTGGCCGCCGCCATCGCCAACGCGGTCAAGGACATCATCAACGGCGCGCTCGGCGGCCTGTCGTACGGCCGGGTGCTGGCCACCATCGCCTCGGTGTTCATCCTCGGCCTCGGTGTCATCGCCGCGCTGAACCAGATCGGCGTGGCCACCGCGGTCACCACTCCCGTGCTGATCGCCGTGCTTGCCACGATCGGCGGCATCCTCGTCGTCGGTGTCGGCGGTGGCCTGATCCGCCCGATGCAGAGCCGTTGGGAGTCGTGGCTGACCCGCGCCGAGCAGGAGTCGCAGCTGATCGCCGAGCACGCCCAGGCGTACCGGGCCGGTCGCCGCGATGCCGAGGCCGAGCTGGCCCGCGCGTCGACCGAGGCCGAGCTGGCCCGCGCGTCGACCCCGACCAGCGACGCGGAGGCGACCCAGGTGGTAACCCGGCCGTCCGACGCGGAGGCGACCCAGGTGGTGACCCGCCCGTCCGACACGGACGCTACCCAGGTCGTACGCTTCCCGGTCGACTCCGACGCGACCCAGGTGGTCGGGGGCGGCACGGACCGTGCGGTGCCCGGGCAGCGCGCCAGCGACGACGAGGCCACCACGGTCATTCCGCCGGTCGACCGGCGCTGACCCACCTAGCGGTACGGCGGGGCGGGGTCGATCAGATCCCGCCCCGCTTCGCGTCACCCGCCCGGCACTGCTCGGCACGCCGAAAACGCTGGCCGCAGCTGTGCGGGTTGTCTAGCATCGCGGGCATGACCTGGCGACATTGATCCGGCGGCGTAGGCCGATCCCGTGGGCCACCAGGGGCACCGAACGTCCGGTGTCCGTCTGCACTCCCACGGGAAGGCCCCATGATCTGCATCGCTTCGCGCGTGCCCGACCCGGCGGTCCGTCGGCTCACGGTGACCCTCTACGGGTACGCGTTCCTCAGTGACCTCGTCCTGCTCTACCCGCTGTACGTGGTGTTCTTCGCCGACACCGGGCTGTCGGTGGGGCAGATCGCGTCGCTCTTCGTGCTCTGGTCGGCCGCCGGCATCCTGTTCGAGGTGCCCTCCGGCGCCTGGGCCGACGTGCTGTCCCGCCGGCTGCTGCTGTGCCTCGCCCCGCTGGTGGCCGCCGCCGGCTTCGCGCTCTGGGTGCTGGCGCCGTCGTACCCGGCGTTCGCAGTCGGTTTCCTGCTCTGGGGCGCCGGTGGCGCGCTGGTCTCCGGTGCCCTGGAGGCGCTGGTCTGGACCGAGTTGGACCGGCTCGGCGCGGTCGGCCGGTACGCCCGGGTGCTCGGGCGGGCTCGGACGGCGGGCGTGTTGGGCGTGGTGGTCTCCGGAGTGCTCGCCGGGCCGGTGCTCGCCGTCGGCGGGTACCCGGCGGTCGGTGCGGCCAGCGTGCTCGCCTGCCTGCTCGCCACGATCGTCGCCACCCGGTTCCCGGAGCACCGCGCGCCGGCCGGCGCGGGCGAGCCGACCCCGGCCGACGAGGGTGACCCGGCCTCGACCGACGAGCGCGACCTGGGGTGGTGGGACACGCTGCGGGCCGGGGTGTCGCAGGTCCGCACCCGTCCGCCGGTACGGGCCGCCGTGCTGCTGGTCGCCGTGGTCGCCGCCGACTGGGGCGCCCTGGACGAGTACACCCCGCTGCTCGCCCTGGACACCGGCGTCGGGCCGCAGGCCGTACCCCTGCTGCTCCTGCTGCTCTGGGCCGGGGTGACCGTCGGCGGGCTGCTCGCCCCGGCGGGGGAGCGGCTGGGCGGCCGAGGCTACGCCGCGTTGCTGGGTCTGGTCGGCGTCGCGCTGGCCGGGGGTGCCCTACTCCGGCACCCGGCGGGGTTCGTGCTGCTCGCGGTGGCGTTCGGTGCCGCGCAGCTGGCCACCGTGCTGGCCGACGCGCGGCTCCAGGCCCAGATCACCGGTGGCAGCCGCGCCACCGTCACGTCCCTGGCGGGGATGGCCACCGACGTGCTGATCATCGTGACGTACGCCGGTTATGGCCTGCTCGCCACGGCGGCCGGCAACGCGGTGGCGTTCGCGGTGACCGCCGGGGCGTACCTCGTCGTGGCGCTGGTGCTGCTGACCCGCCGCCGTCGCCGGACGGCCGTGCCTACCGCCGTCGCCGCGGCTTCCACGCGTTGCCCGCAGTGACCAGGGCCCGGCGGCGGCCGACGGTGGCCGCCGTCGGGCCCGGCACTCAACCGGCCAGGTGCAGGAACGACCACTGATGGCCGTCGAGGTCCCGGAAGCCGCGCATGTACATCGGCCCGTTGGTCATCCCCGGCCCGAGTGACTCCCCACCGGCGACCGCCGCCCGGTCGACCAACTCGTCGACCTGCTCGCGGCTCGGCGCCGACAGCCCGACGATGACCTCCCGGCTGGTCGCCGTATCCGTGGCGGCAACCCCGGTGTACGCCTCGAAGGTCGATCGGAGGTGCAGCATCAGCCGGGCGCTGTCGGAGATCGTGAGCATCATGCTGCCCCCGTCCGGCCCGGCCTGGTCGCTGCTGAAGCCGATCGCCCGGTAGAACTCGGCGGCGGTGTTCAGGTCGCGCACCGGCAGATTGATGAAGGTCATGGTCATCGGTGGTCTCCGTTCGACCTGACCAGTATGTCAACGTGGCGAGCCGTCAGGGCTGGTCGCCGTCGAGGTAGACCCATCGGCCGTCCTCGCGGACGAACCGGCTGTGCTCCGTCATCGTGCCGGGCCGACCCGCGTCCCGGTAGTGGGCGTGGAACGTCACCGTGCCGGCGGTGTCGAGCAGACCACCCCGCTCGGTCTCGACGATCTCCAGTCGGGTCCACCGCTGTCCCGCTTCCAGCTCCAGCGAGGCGGGCCGGGTCGAGGAGTGCCAGCTGCGCAGCAGGTAGCCGGTGTCGCCGAGGGCGAAGGCACTGAACCGGGAGCGCATCAACGCCTCGGCCGTCGCCGCCGGCTTGTCGCCGCCGTGCGCCGGTGCGCAGCAGTCCGCGTACGCCTGGCCGGAGCCGCACGGGCAGACCCGTCCCGTCGTGGTGTTCCCCCGCCGACGTCCCGCACCCTTACCCACGTAGCCATCCTGCCCCACCGCCGGCCGGCCCCTGCCCCGCCCCGCGCGATCTTGCACTTCCTGTCGCGACATAAGTAACAAAAGGGGCGTATCGGCGACACAAAGCGCAAGATCGACGAGTCGAGGAGGCGGGGCCCGGGCGGGGTAGGGTGCGGGGGTTAGAGCCAGCCGGAGCGGCGGAAGAGGCGGTACAGGAACAGTGCGGCTGCCGCCATCAGGGCTACCGCACCGGCGTAGCCGTAGCGCCAGGCCAGCTCGGGCATGTGGTCGAAGTTCATGCCGTAGATGCCGGCGATGCCGGTCTGGGTGGCCGCGATGGCCGCCCAGGCAGCGATCTTGCGCATGTCGTTGTTCTGCTCGACGGCGAGCTGCGCCAGTCGCGACTGGACGATCGAGGTGAGCAGATCGTCGTACGCGGCCACCCGATCCACCGCCCGGCCCAGCCGGCCGTCCACGTCGACGAACCAGCGGTGCAGGGTGCGTGGCGGACCGTCGGGTTCGAGCAGCGTACGCATCGGCGCCTGCAACGGCAGGACCGCCCGCTTGAACTCCACCACCTCCCGTTTGAGCTGGTAGATGTGCTGGATGTCGGCGGAGCGGTCGCGGGCGAACACCGCCTCCTCGACCCGCTCCAGATCCCGTTCCACGTGCCCGGCCACCTCCAGGTAGGAGTCGACCATGCGGGCACAGACCGCGTAGGCCACGGCCCACGGGCCGGCGGCCAGCAGCGCGGGACGGCGCTCGATGTCGGCGCGGACACTGCGCAGCGCCCCGGCGGCGCCGTGCCGCACGGTGATGGCGAACCGGTCACCGAGCAGCACCATGACGTCCCCGGTGTCGATCACCTCGGAGGTGTCGGTCAGCTCGTCGTGCTCCACGTACCCGGCGGTGCGCAGCACCAGCAGCATGACCGAACCGTGGCGCTGCACGGTGGGCCGGTGCCCGTCGGCGAGCGCCTGTTCGACGGTCAGCTCGTCGAGGCCGAAGGTCTGGCCCACTGCGGCGAGCACGGCCGGGCCCGGGTCGTGCAGTCCCAGCCACACGAAGGCGTCGCGGCGGTGCCGCGCCTGGGCGTACGCGTCGGCGTAGTGCCGTTGACCGGGCTCCCGGCGACCGTTGACGTAGACGGCGCAGTCGACCACGGCGTCCGGGTTGGACCGGCGGGGGTTGGGGGAGTCACCCTCGACCCGGCCGAGCAGTCGACGGGCCAGGGCGCGTACGCCTCGACCGGCCCGGTCCCGTACCGGTCGTTGATCCACCGCATGCCTCCCCGTCGCCCGGCGCACCGCCCCGAGCGCGGTGTCCGCAGGGGATGGTGTCACCGCATTCTGCCGAGCAGGGTCCGGGCCCCGACAGTGGGGCGGAGACTCGGGCGGTGCGGGTGGCTCAGGCGGTGCGGGTGGCGAAGACGACGACGTTGTCGACGTAGTTGCCGGTCCCGGTGTCGAACCGACCGCCGCAGGTGATCAGGCGCAGCCCGGCGGCGTCCGCTGGGCCGTAGACCAGCGTGCTGGGAAAGTGCTCCTTGGGGTACGCGCGGACGTCGTCCACGGTGAACGTGGCGACCCGTGCGTCGGCGCGGGTGATCTGCACCTGCTGCCCGGCGCGGAGTCGGCCGAGGTCGAAGAAGGCCGCCGGGCCGGACGGCGAGTCGACGTGTCCCACCAGGACGGCGTTGCCGGTCTCGCCGGGGCTGACCCCGTGCCGGTACCAGCCGGCGAGGGTGGGCCGATCCAGTGGTGGCACCTCCAGCACCCCGGCCGCGTCCGCGCCGACCGGGACGATGTCGGCGCGGACGTCGATGGCGGGGATCCACACCCGGACCGGCGCGGCGTGTGGCAGCGGTGCCAGGTCCGGTGCGGGGTGGGTGCGTGCCGGAGCGTCGGCCGACGGTCGTGGTGGCCGCGCCGGGTCGGCGGTGAGGCCGACGGTGATCAGCCCGAGCCCGGTCACGCCGACCAGGGCGACCACGGCCGGTAGGGTCCGCCGCCACCACACCTGGGCACCTCCGTACCGAATTGTCGGGGTGCCCGCACCGGTGTCACCGGCGCGGGCACCCGTCTCAGGGATGGAACGGTCGCCGATCAGGCGACAGTGGACACCGGACGACGCCGGCGGATCAGGATCACCGCGCCGGCGAGGGCGGTGCCGAGCAGCGTGCCGCCGGCGGCGAGAGCGCCGTTGTCGCGGCTGTCGCCCCCGGAGCCGGCCGGCGCGCCGCCGATCGGGGTGACGGTGAACGTGGCGGTGCCGGCCGAGCTGCCGTCGCCGCAGGTCGTCGCCACCGTGTACGTACCCAGGGTGAAGCCGGCGGTGAAGAGTTCGGCGCTCAGCCCGCCGCCGGCGGCGGCCGTGGTGGATCGGACGTTCTGGTCGCGGTTGGGGCCGGTGACCCGGAAGAGGGCGTCACCCGACTTCGGGTTGCAGGTCGTCGCGGTGAGCACGACGGTTCCACCGACCGGGGTGGTGGCCGGTGACACCGTGGTGTCGGCCAGTGCGGCGCCCGGCAGCAGGAGCGTGCCGAGGCCCACGCCGAGCGCCGCCGAGCAGAGTACTGTTGAGACCTTCATACGCGTCTTCCCTCACTTTTCGTCCGCTGACTGCGTGGGACGTCGTTCGGGTGGCCAACTCCGTGACTAGCACCGGTGTGCCCAACACTAGGTGGGTTGGGTCCTCGATCAGGTGAAAATGAGAAACCTTCGTTGCCGTCACGTGTCCACCCGAAGGCGGGGTGAGCGCCCAAGACTGCACAAGAACAGGGATGTAGTTGCCTCAAGCGCTCCCGAGGCCACTACATCCCTGAAGTTGTGCAATCTGGCCCGCGTGGATCAGCCGGCCTGGGTCGGCTCCGGCATGGGTTCGCCGGTCTCCACCAGCGTCTTGAGGCTGGCCAGCAGCACCGGCCAGCCGCCACTGCCGTCGAGTTGGCCGCTGATCGCCCGGTGCATCTCGCTGTCCGGGGAGAAGTCTTCGTGAATGACGGTCAACCGGACGGCTGCCGTGCCGTGTGGCTCGATCTCGAAGGTCACCTTCGACTGGCGCTCGCCGAGCCGGGCCGCCAGCTCCTCGGCGGACCAACCGAAGTGCGCGGCGTGCTCGGGCTGGAAGCCGTGCCAGCTGTAGGAGAGACGGCGGTACGGCTCGGCGACCAGCACCCGCTGGCCGAGATCGCGGGGCTCGTCGCCCGGCGCGTCCTGCCACAGCACAGGTGACCCGACCTGCCAGTCCGACACCAGCGCGACCCCACCCCAGTAGCGACGGGTGAACGCCGGTTCGGTGAGCGCCGCCCACAGTTGCTGCGCGGTGGTGGTGACGTATGTCGTGTAGACGAAGGTTGGGCTCTCCATGGGTTCTCGCTCCAATGCGGTGGTCAGGTCGGCGAGGGCGGCAGCGCGCTGACGGTCGTAGCGGCTGAGCCACCGGTCGGCGATGGCGTTGATCGGCGCGGCGTCGAGGAAGTGCAACTTCTCCCGGCCACGCCACCTGGTCGTGACGAGGTGGGCCGCTTCCAGCACGGACAGGTGTTTGCTGACCGCCTGTCGGGTCGTCCCCAGCCCAGCACAGAGCTCCCGCAGGGTCTGGCCGTTGCGCTCGTTGAGTCGGTCGAGCAGCTGCCGCCGGCTGGGATCGGCCAGCGCCCGAAACGCGTCGTCCATCGGCCCTCCCACAAACAGGCAACTTATCGGTTGCCGGTTACTATAGGCAACCGATCGGTTGCCTATCAACCGGCCGCCAGCCACCGGGTGGGACAAAGGGCGCGACGAGTGTGTGGCAGCGTGGTGCGGGTGACCGAATCCGCGCCGCTCGACGTCGACCTCGCGCTGCTTGGCGGCGGCGGCGCGGCGTCGTTGCTGCTCGCCGCACTGGACCGGCACGGCGTACGCGACAGGCGGATCGCCATCGTCGACCCGGTGCGCCGACGCGGCCAGGACCGCACCTGGGCGTTCTGGGGCCACCCCGACACCGACCTGGACCCGCTGCTCAGCGCGAGCTGGCAACAGGTCGAGGTGGCGACGGCGGCGCGGCGTCGCGTCCTGGACCTCACCCCGCTGCGGTACGCCATGCTCCGCTCCGGCCCGGTCTACGACCGGGCTGCCGAGGCCGAGCGCCGCCTCGACGCCACCCGGGTCGTCGCGCCCGCCGACGTGGTGCGTGACGACGGCACCCGGGTGCTGGTGCGCACCGGCGACGGGCGCAGCGTACGGGCCGACTGGGTGCTCGACTCCCGCCCCCGCCCGCCGTCACGAGCGGGGCGGACCACCTGGTTGCAGCACTTCCGTGGCTGGTGGCTGGAGGCCGACCGGCCGATGTTCGACCCGGCGCGCGCGGTGCTGATGGACTTCCGCACCCCGCAGCCACCTCGGGGCGTCTCCTTCGGGTACGTGCTGCCGGTCAGTGACCGCTTCGCCCTTGTCGAGTACACCGAGTTCTCGCCGGATCTGCTCACCGACGCCGGGTACGACGCGGCACTGGCCGGCTACCGGGATCTGCTCGGGCTGGATCCGGCCGGGCTGCGGGTGCGCGAGGTGGAGAACGGGGTGATCCCGATGACCGACGCGCCGTTCCCGGCCCGTCCCTCGGCCCGGGTGGTCCGGCTCGGCACGGCCGGTGGCGCGACCCGCCCCTCCACCGGTTTCACCTTCTCCGCCATGTACCGCCAGGCCGACCAGGTGGCCCGGGCCCTCGCGGACGGCCGACCGCCGGTGCCCGCGGCGGCGTACCCGCGCCGGCATCGCTGGATGGACGCGGTGGCGCTGCGGGCGCTGGACCGGGGCGGGGTGGGTGGCCCCGACTTCTTCGATCGGCTCTTCGACCGCAACCCGGCCGAGCGGGTGCTGCGCTTCCTCGACGGGGTCACCACCCCGGCCGAGGAGGTCGCGATCATGAACTCCACCCGGCTGCTGCCGATGATCGCCGCGACCGCCGGTGACGCCGCGCATCGCGTCCGCGACCGGCTGCGCCCCGCCCGGCCCGCGCTGGCCATCCCGCCCGCCGTGGTGGGCGACGCCGTCGGCGCGGAGTGAAGCGGCGTGCCGGCCCCCCGAGCGGGGAGGACCACGTCAGCGCCCGGTAGGTTGCCGGGCATGGTGGACGCGGCGGCCGGCAGGGGCGTGCAGATCTGGACCGACGGGGCGTGCAGTGGCAACCCCGGGCCGGGCGGTTGGGGTGCGCTGCTGCGCTACGGCGATCACGAGCGGGAGCTGTGCGGCGGCGAGGCCACGCCCACCACCAACAACCGGATGGAGCTGATGGCGGCCATCCAGGCGTTGGAGAGCCTGAACCGGCCGGTCACCGTGGAGCTGCACACCGACAGCACGTACGTGCGCAACGGCATCACCAGCTGGCTGGCGTCGTGGAAGCGCAACGGTTGGCGGACCGCCGCGAAGCAGCCGGTGAAGAACGCCGACCTGTGGCAGCGGCTGGAGGCGGCCTGCGAACGGCACGAGGTCACCTGGCTGTGGGTCAAGGGGCACAACGGCCACCCGGAGAACGAGCGCGCCGACGGGCTCGCCAACAAGGGCATGACCGAGGCGCGGGCCGCGCTGACCAGTCGCTGAGCCCGGGTCAGCGGGTCGCGTCAGGGTGTCCCGGCATGCTGGACCCGCCGCCGCTGCTGCCCGACGAACCACCGGCGACGCCCGAGTTGTCACCCTCGGTCACGATGTCCGGCCGGATGTCGGTGTCCGTCGGGGCGGGGACCTCGGTGTCCGCCTCGACCTGCACCAATGGCACCTGGCCGGCCTCGTCCTCGCTGTGCTGCGGGTCGCCCGGCAGCTCACCGTCGCGTTTTCGGTAGCCCACGCCGTGCCCCCCGTCGATGCCGATCCGCGTCGGCGCTGGCTACCCGGCGTCGTCTAGGCCGAAACCTCGCGGTCAGCGGCGTCGACCCCGACGGGTGGGGGAGGTGGACCGGTTCGGCTGGCGTACCGGGGTGAGCGGCAGCGCCGTCCAGTGCGCCGGTCGGGTGAGCGTCGGCGGCAGCCCGGTGTGGGTGTCACCTCGGGCGGCGTCCACCTGGGCCTGGTGCAGGAAGAGAACGTCGCGCAGGTCCGTGCCCCGCAGGTCGGCCCCGCGCAGGTCCGCGCCGGTGACGTCGGCGCGGCTCAGGTCGGCTCCGCGCAGGTCGGCGCCGATGAGCAGCGCCCCGCGCAGGTTGGCTCGGCGCAGGTCGACGCGGCGCAGGTCCGCCCCGAGCAGGTGAGCGCCCCGGCGGTCGACGCCCTGCGGAGCGCGGGCCGTGTCGCTGGCTCGGGACAGCAAAGGGTTGACCCGGTCTCGGTGGGCGGCGACGTCCACCGCGCGAAGCTGCGTCGGATCACCCTCGGTGAGCGTCACCGTCTCGGCACGGGCGCGTTCCAGCTCGGCACGCAGGTCGGCGGGCGGGCGCAGCGCCACCGCCTCGGCGAGGTACCAGAGCAGTTCGTGCAGTGGTCGCAGCACCGCGAACGCCTCCGCCATCGCCGGCAACGTCTCCGGTGCGTCCCGCCAGTCCCGCCCGCCGAAGGTCACCTGGGCCACCTGCTGCCCGGCGCCGAAGCAGTCGAACACCGTGCAGCCAGCGAACCCGCGTTGTCGCAGCTCGGTGTGGATGCCGCAGCGGTGGTCGGCGCGCAGGTTGGGGCAGGGTGAGCCGGCCGGCTTGTCGATGGCAAAATCCGCCGACGCGGCGAAGGCGGGCACCACGCAGCACAGCCCGAAGCAGCGCCCGCAGTCGGCGCGTAGCTGCGCCGACCCGGGCGGCGGTGCGGTGCTGGGTGACACGCTGACGGTCCTCCTGGCGATCAGGGTGGGCCACCATTGTTTCCTGTGCCGCGCCGATCGGGCCGGTCGGGGGTCACCGTGCGTGCGTGTCGTCCGCCGTCGCGGGGCGGGGTGCCGGCGTACGGGCATCGCCCGGCGGCGGCACCAGCCGGCGGATGTCCCGCTCCCCATCGCCGTGGCCGTACTTCTGGTCGAAGTGCCGTTGCACGACGGCGGCTGGGGTGCGGTCCCCGTCGACGGGCTCGGCCAGCGCGAACACCCCGGGGGACGCCCCGGGTGCGCGCGGCGGCAGCACGGCTCGCACGGTCAGCGGCCCGGTGACCCGGAACCCGCGACAGTCGATGTAATGCTGCCCGCCCACCGTCACGTACGGCACGCGTACCTCGACCACGTCCGACTCGTCGTGGCGCAGCGTGACCGTGACCGACCAGTACCGCTCCAGGTCGAGGGTGGCCTGCTCGTGCTCCCACAGCTCCTCGAACCGGGCGTGCACGAACCCGCCCCACGGGCTGTCCATGTCCACCTCGAGCTGCGGCACGTTGAACGACAGCTTGCCGATCGGGAAGAACGAGATCAGCGCCCGCCCGTCCCACTGGTAGAGCTGGATCGACGGGGACGCGTCGTAGAGCCGGACCTGCAGGCGGTGCCGCAGTCGTGAGTCGAGCGCGTCGGCGAAGGCGGCCAGATGGCGCAGGTTGGTGCGGATCTGCCGGGGGACGTCCACCCGTTGCCGCTCCAGCTCCTCGGAGCGCTGTTGGGCGGCGGTGCAGTCCGGGTCGAGCAGGAGCAACTGCACCTGGGCGCCGTTGGCGAGCGCCGCGCGTACCGCGCTCAGGGTCTCCTCGCGGTGCCGTTGCTCCAGCAGGATCGTCCAGGTGTCGAGGATGCGTACCCGGCGACCGGAGCGGTGCAGCCGGGTCACGAACGCCTGCTGGTCGAAGCTGAGGTGCTCCTGCACCCGCGCCTTGCGGGCCTCCTCGAACAGCGGGTCGAAGATGACGTACGAGATGGCCGCTAGCACCACGCTGGCCCCGAGGTTGAGCAGCAAATCGCTGAGGAAGCCGGTGCTGCGCCAGGCGGCCAGCAGCATGATGATGGCGACCGCGAACAGTGCCCCACCGACGACGAAGGCGCGTCGTTGCCGCCCGCCCCGACCAGCCCACTCGGGCATCCGGTCCCCTTTCGCCGTCGGTCGCTCTTAGGGTGACGGTAACGGAGTCGGGCGACTGCGGAGGGTGGTGGGATGGACGACAGTGAACGCGAGCAGGCGCTGCTCACCGTCCTGACCACCGAGCACTACGCGTTGCAGACGTCGCGGGCTGGCACCATCGCCGAGGCCACCGGCCGCGCCACCATCTTCCTGTCCGTCCTGTCGGCGGCGCTGATCGGCCTCGGCTTCGTCGCCAGCAACGACAAGGTGGTCCGGCCCTACCTCGCGGCGGTGCTGCCAACCCTGGTGATCATCGGGGTGCTGACGTTCCTGCGGCTTGTCGAGACCACCGTCGAGAACTCGCTGGACCTGCGTCGGATCCAGCGCATCAGGGCCTACTACCAGCATCAGTTCGCCGGCGAGCACGACTTCTTCGCCGACGCGGTGGTGGCCGACGACAGCATGGGCACGGCGTGGAACCTGGTCGGCACCAAGCCGGGGCGGTGGGAGTTCCTGTTGACCACGGCCGCGCTGGTGGGCGCGGTAAACGCCGTACTGAGCGGGCTCGGCATCGCCTTGGTGGCCGCGACGGTGGGGGCTGGGCGTGGGCTGACGGTCCTCGCCGGGGTGCTGGTCGCGGTGGTGGCGTTCGGGGCGCAGTTCGTCTACATCGTGCGGGTGTCGGCGGGGCGGCGGGGCTGAGACCGAGCGGCGTACCGTCGGCGGGGTGCGGATCACCCGATTCACCCACTCGTGCGTGCGGGTCGAGCACGACGGCGGGGTGCTTGTCGTCGACCCCGGAACGTGGAGCGAGCCGCGTGCTCTGGTCGGCGCGGACGCCGTCCTGGTCACCCACGAGCACACCGACCACGTGGACGTGTTGCGGCTCGCCGGTCTCGGTGTCCCCGTGTACGCCCCGGAGGGCGCCCGACTGCCGGACCTCGCCCCGCTGCCGGTGACCCGGGTCCGCCCGGGGCAGCGCTTCACGGCGGCCGGCATCGCGGTCAGCGCGCACGGCGGCCGGCACGCCGCGATCCACCAGGGACAGCCCGACTGCCCGAACCTCGGCTACCTGATCGGCGATGGGCTCTATCACCCGGGCGACGCACTGCACGTGCCGGACGAGCCGGTGCACACGCTGCTCGTCCCGGCTCAGGGGTCCTGGCTGCGCCTCGACGAGGCGATCCGATTCGCCGGCGCGGTGGGCGCGGCGGCGGCGTACCCGATCCACGACGCGCAGCTCAACGAGCGTGGCCTGGCCAGTGTCGCCGGCTGGTTCACCGAGACGATCCCCGGCTACCGCCACCTCGTCCCCGGCGACACCGCCTGACCCGGCGCGCGAACGGGCGTTCTATCGTGCGCTGAGGGCGAGCGTCACGCCGAGCGCGACGAACGTGCCGGCGGCGGATCGGCGAAGCCAGTCGGCAACCCGGGGGCGGGTCAGCACCCGGTCACGTACCCGGGCCGCGAAGATGCCGTAGCCGCTGAACACCACGAAGGTGAGCAGCATGAACACCGCACCGCAGCCGAGCATCGCCCGGGTCGAGCCCGGTGCCGTGGTGTCCACGAACTGCGGCAGGAACGCGACGAAGAACAGCGTCGGCTTCGGGTTGAGCAGATTCACCAGCACCCCCGAGACGATCACCCGGAGCGCCGAGCGGGGTGGGGCGTCGGTCGTCACCGCGAAGGCGTCCCGATCCCGTGCGATTGACCAGGCCAGGTAGAGCAGGTAGCCGACGCCGAGGTAGCGGACGGTCTCGAACGCCGCGGCGCTGGTCTGCATCAGCGCGGCCAGCCCGGTCATCGCGGCCAGCAGGTGCGGCAGCGTCCCCAGCGTGCAGGCGAGCGCGGCCAGCACCCCAGCTCGCGCGCCCCGGGACAGGCCGGCGGAGAGAGTGAAGATCACCCCGGTGCCGGGGGTGACCACCACGATCAGCGTGGTGATCAGGAATGGGATGGTCACGATCGTCCTCCGGTGCGGTTGGCAGGTCTGGCTGCTGCTCACTCTGCTGCCACAATGGACCGATGGGCAGAGCCAAACTGACCCCGTCCGAGAGGTCCATAACGGCCGGGTCCGACTTCCTGCACCTGACCATCGCCGACGCCGCACCGGGCGGTCGCGCCGACTGGCTGACCGACCAGTTGCGGCAGGCCATCGCCGAGGGGCGGGTGCCGGTCGGTGACCGACTGCCTCCCACCCGGGTGCTCGCCGCCGACCTCGGTGTCTCCCGGGGCGTGGTCACCGAGGCGTACCAGCGTCTGACCGAGGAGGGGCACGTCGCCGGCCGGGGCCGGGCCGGCACGGTGGTCGTCGCCGCGCCGACCGCGCCCATACCCACCCCGGTCGCCGCGCCGGCACCGGTCGTGACCTTCCCGCCGGCACCGGGCACCGACATCTTCGAGGCGGTACGCGCGGCGCACGCGACAATCGACCTGGCGCCCGGCGTACCCGACCTGACCGCCTTTCCCCGCGCGGACTGGCTGCGCGCCGAACGGGGCGTGCTGCGCCGCCTCGCCGCGGCCGATCTCGGCTACGGCGACCCGTGTGGTGCGCCCGCGCTGCGACAGGCCGTCGCCGCCTGGTTGGCCCGCAATCGCGGGATCAGCGTCGACCCCGTCGAGGTGATCATCGTGGCTGGCGTCACCCAGGCGCTCGGGCTGCTCGCCCAGGCACTCACCGCCGCCGGTGTCGACCGGGTCGCAGTGGAGGACCCGGGCTCGCTCGGCGTGCGGCAGCACCTGAACAACTGGCGGATGGACACCCCGCCGATCACGGTCGACGACGCCGGGCTGCGGGTCGACGAGTTGGCCGCCAGTGGCGCACCGGCTGTGATGCTCACCCCCGCGCACCAGTTCCCGACCGGCGTGGTGCTCGACGGCGACCGCCGCCGCCACCTCGCCGCCTGGGCGCGGGCCGGCGGTCTGATCATCGAGGACGACTACGACGCCGAGCACCGCTACGACCGTCCGCCGGTGCCGGCGCTGCGGGGCCTGCTGCCCGAGCAGGTCTGCTACGCCGGCAGCGTCTCCAAACTGCTCGCCCCCGCCCTGCGGGTCGGCTGGCTGCTGGTGCCCCCGCGACTGCGCGAGGCGGTGGTGGCCGCCAAGCGCAACGCCGATTTGGGCAACGCCGTGCTCCCGCAACTGGTGCTGGCGGAGCTGATGACCTCCGGCGCCTTCGAGCGGCACCTGCGGCTGCTGCGCCGTCGACACATCCGTCGGCGGGACGCGATGATCGCCGCGCTGACCCGTGCGCTGCCATCGGCGACGGTGCACGGCGCCGCCGCCGGGCTGCACCTGATGATCACGCTGGACGACGCCGTGGTCGACACCGAGTTGGCGGCGGCGACAATGGCGCGCGGGGTGAAGGTGCAACCCCTGTCCTGGCACTGCCAACGGCCGTACCGGCCGGGGCTCGTGCTCGGCTACGCGGCCCGGTCGCCCACCGAGATCGACGACGGTGTCGCCGTAATCGCCGCCGCGCTCGGCTCCGGTTAGGACCGTCCGGTGTGCTCGCCGGCGTATCCTTCGCCCGTGGGACTGCGGTTCGAGACGCGCGGGTCCGACTCGCGATGGGTCGACACCGTCTGGACATGCACGAGCGAGCAGGTCACCGCGATGACGTCCGTGGCCGGGGCGCGCTGGGGCCTGGTGTTCTGGGAGCAGGCTGGCCGGACGTACGCGAGCATCACCGGTCCCGAGACCCGGACCGGCGCGGCGCCGGTGCCGGAGGGCGCGACCTTTACCGGCATCGAGTTCGCCATCGGCACCTCGCTGCGGATCGTGCCCACGCCGATGCTGGTCAACGGCGGCATCGAGCTGCCGGACACCACGCGCCGGACGTTCCGGCTGGACGGCGTGCGCTGGGAGACTCCCGGCCCCGACGACGCCGAGGCCCTGGTCGACGGCCTCGTCCGGGCCGGGGCCGTGGTCCGTGACCTGCTCGTCGCCGACCTGCTGCGGGGCCACCGTCCGGCCGTCTCGGGGCGGACCGTCGAACGCCGGTTCCGCGCCGCGACTGGACTGACGCGCGGCGCGGTGCGGCAGATCGAGCGGGCTCGCACGGCGGCGGAGCTGCTGGCTACCGGCGACCCGGCCGCTGATGTGGTCGCCAAGCTTGACTACTTCGACGAGCCGCACCTGGCCCGGGCACTGCGCTCCTACGTCGGACGCACGGTCAGGCAGCTGCGCGAGGGCACCGGCGGGGCCATCGCCCTCGACCTGGATCAGCGCTTGACGTCGTAGACCAACTTGAGGATCCCGTTCGAGTAGCTCTCCGACTCCCGCAGCGTCAGCATGTGCTTGTCTCGGTCGGCCCGGCCGAACAGGCTCTTGCCGGCACCGAGCAGCACGGGGAAGACGAGCAGGTTGTACCTGTCGATCAGGCCCTCATCGGACAGCCGCCGGGCCAGCTCCGCGCTTCCGTGGATGAAGATCGCTCCGCCCTTGCCCTGCTTGAGCGCGGCGACGTCCCCGGTCGAGCGCAGGATCGTCGTCGGCCCCCACCCGTCGGTGAGCGCGTCGTCGGACAGCGTGCTCGACACCACGTACTTGGGCAGCTCCTTGTAGCCGGCGTGGTCCTCCGAACCGGGCCAGACCGGCGCGAACGCCTGGTAGCTGCGACGGCCGAACATCAGCGCCGTCGTGTCGATCAGCTCCTCGCCTTTCAGCGACCAGGCCGCTGGGACGAACTCGAGGTCCTTGAACACCCAACCGCCGCTGCGGTGCTCCTCACCCGGCCCGCCGCCGGGCGAGTCCACGACGCCGTCGAGCGACATGAAACCGGTGTAGACCAGGTCGCGCATTGTGTTGTCTCCTCATGCTCGGAGCCGGCTGCTGGGTCCACGCTAGATCGCGGTCGCGGCGCTGTCTTGGACGGAAACGACAGCGGGTGGTGCCGCGATCAGGCCCCGGGCCGACCGGGCGAATGAGCCAGCTCAGCCCAGGAACAGCTGGACGAGGACCAGCACGGCGAGTAGCGCCGGCCCGCGTGAGCCCTGCCGCAGCAGGTCGACCGGGATCATTCCGAAGGGCGTGTTGACCGTCGCGCCGCCGTAGTTGATCGGCGGGCGGGTGCCGGCCCGGAACGCGGCGGCCACCACCCCGAGCGCCAGCGTCGGCGCCAGCCAGGCCGGCCCCGGGTCGACGGTCGGCAGGGTCAGCAACCACCACAGGCCCGCGCCCACGGCCGGCACCACCACGTGGATCCCGCGCAGCAGGTTGTCGCTGCCGCCCAGCGCCCGGCGCAGACCCGGTGAGCGGCTGACCGCGCGCAGACCGCCGGTCAGCCGGTCGACGGCGAGGTACGCGAACACCACCTGCGCGGCCCCGGCCAACCCGGGCAGGGCGAGCGCGGCAGCGTACTGCACACCGATCAGCGTTGCCCAGATCAGCACGGCGCTCGGGTGCCGGCGCAGCCGGCGTACGTCGGCCTGCAGCAGCGCCCACCAGCCGGGGCCCGGCCGGAAGCGACGGCTGTACACCCGGCCGATCCGCCGCCAGCGGCGGCTCTCCACCAGGCTGGCGAGCAGGCTCGGATCCAACAGGATCGTGGCCGTGGCGGCGGCGTTGGCGAACTGCGCGCCGGTGGTCAGGGTGGCCCGGTCGACCCGGGGCAGCGCGCGGACCGCGAGGATCGTGCCCACGACCGCGAGCGGCACTGCGACGGCGAACAACACGACGGTCGGCGTCGCCGCCGGCCGGGGCAGCCCGTCGCCGAGGCGACCGACGAGCACCACCAGCGCGGTGATCACCGCCGCCGCCGCCATCGGCGCCGCCCCGGCCAGCGACGGCCAGCGATGACCCGACCGGCTGCTCTGGGCGACGACGCTGAGCGCCAGCGCGGCCGCACCCCACCCCGCGCCGGCCGCCGAAGCCCAGCCCAGGGCGGCCGGGTCGCTGACGCCCCCGAGCGCCGCCACGGCCACCCCGAGCGCCGCGGTGCCGGCCGCCGCGCCGACCAGCAACAGGACGAAGCGCGGCGCCAGCCAGGCCCGCCGGTCGACCGGCGCGCTCGTCGCCCAGCTCTGCGTGGCCGGGGTGACCAGCAGCGGGCCGAGCGCGCGCAAGCCACGCCAGGCGAGCCCCGCGCCGGCCAGCAGCGCGGCGACCGCCAGCCACCACCGCACCCCCGGCTCGGCCTGCCCCACCGTGGGAGAGTCCAGCAGGTCACGGCTGGCGCTGATCGCGAACCAGCCGTACATGCCCACGAACAGGACCATGACGTACGCGTCGCCCAGCACCTCGCCGAGGGAATGATCATGGTGTCGGCTGCGGGCCTTGCGCAGGTGCGTCCGCACCTGCCGGGCGGTGGGCACCCCGGCCGGCGTGTCGGCGATCGTGGCCGGCGTGGCGGTCACTTGCCGATCTCGATGCGCTCGTCGACCACCGCGTCGATCAGCTCCGGGTCGTGCGAGGCCAACAGCACAGCCGTGCCCGCTGCCCGTTCCCGCAGCAGGCGGTCGGCGAGCCACTGCCGCCCGCGGACGTCCAGCCGCTGCTCGGGCTCGTCCAGGATCAGCACCCGGCGGGGCCGGACGAAGCAGGACGCCAGCGCCAGCCGGCGGCGCTGCCCGCTGGAGAGCGTCACCGGCAGCTGGTCGCGGGCCGGTTCCAGACCCAGCTCGGCGAGGACCTCCTCGACCGGCTCGGCGTCACCCCCATGGGCGTACGCGACCAGCTCCAGATGCTCGACCACGGACAGGTCGGGGAAGAAGTCGATGTCGTCCAGGGCTGCCGCCACCAGCGCCCGCACCTGCGGGTCGGTCTCGTCGGCCCGGCGGCCCTGCACCAGCACCTCACCCGAGTCCGGCCGGTCGGCGCCCACGACACAGCGCAGCAGGGTGGTCTTGCCGCTGCCGTTGGGCCCCAGCACCACAGCGATCCGGCCCGCCGGGAGCGTGAAGCTCACATCGTCGAGCACGACCAAGTTGCCGAAGTTGCGGCTGAGTCCCCGTACCGAGAGCGCGTCCACGATCACAGAGTCTCCCAGAGCCGTGCCACCGGCCAACCTGAGCGACCTACGTCACGCGGCGCTCGGCGTCGTCCTCCAGTCGGGTGTCGGCGGCGGCCAACCCCTGGGCGTCGGCGACCTCCTCGGCCACCGCCGCCGCGTCCACCCAGTGCCGCCGCGCGTCGGCCCGGTCGCCCAGCGCCGCGCAGGCGTCACCCAGGTAGAGCAGGGTGCGCGCCAACCCGGCGGTCGGCCGCGTCTCCTCGCGCAGCCGCCGGCTCTCGGCCAGCAGCTCGTACGCCGTCCGCGCCTGCCCCGTGGTGCTGCTCAGCAGCGTCGCCCCGGCGTTGAGCAGCGCCGTCGCCCGGCTGGTCGGGTCGTTTACCGACTCGTACTCGCGCAGTGCGGCCCGCCACGCCTGCGCGGCGTCCAGATGCTCGCCGAGCGCCGCGTGCACCAGCACCAGGTTGGTCAGCGCCGCCGCGTACCCTCGTGCGTCACCCACCGACCGGAACGTGTTGGCCGCCCGCACCAGGTGGTGGTGCGCGGTGTCCGGTTCACCCCGGGCCAGCTGCGCCGCGCCCAGGCCCAGGTCGGTGAGGGCATGCCCGGCGCGGTCGGCCCCGGAACGGTGTCGGCGCGACATCTCCAGGTGCTCCACCGCGTCGTCGAGCTGCCCCAGGTCGAGCAGGGCCAGGCCGAGGTTCATCCGCGCCTGGGCGTTGCCCCGCCGCCCCCGTTCGTTGACCGCGAGGGTGAGCGCCGCCGCCGCCCCCTGCGGGTCGTGCCGACGGCGGCGCAGCACGCCCAGCTCGTTGTGCGCCCACCCGGCGATCTCCGGGCGGTCGTCGGCGGTCGGGGTGGCCAGCACGGTGCGGCAGACCTGCTCCCACTCGTCGAGCCGTTCGGCGTACGCCAGCCACCCGCAGAGCGCCACGGCCAGCCGGAACCACCACCGGCGTACCCGGCGGGGCAGGGTCTCCTTCGCGCCGGCCGGCACCCGCACCACCGCCAGCAGCAACTCCTGGTGCAGGTCGAACCAGCCGTACGGGTCGTCGTCGAGCGGCAGCGACCACTCCCGGTCCGGTGGGGAGCCGAGCACCGCCAGGTTGGCCGCGTGCCGTTCGGCCCGGCGGGCCAGGTGTCGGGTCAGCCGGGCCTGCGCGGCGACCCGGGCCCGGGCCGGGTCGGCGTCGCGCAGGTGCAGTCGGGCGCTGCCGGCCAGCAGGGGGCGGATCTCGTACCGGTCGCCAGGCGCGCCGACCACGAACGCCGCGGCGGCCAGCCGGTCGAGCAGCACGGTCACCAGCTCGGGGTGCCGCCCGGCCAGCGCGGCGATGGTCGGCCGGTCCACCGGGGCGGGGACCAGCGACATCAGTCGGTACAACCGGCGGGCCTCACGGGGCAACACCCGGTACGCGATGTCCCGCTCGGTGACCAGACGGGCCGCCGGCGACACGGCGAGCCGCTGGTGCGGTGGCGTCTGCACCGCGCGACGCAGCGCGTCCAGCACGTCGGAGTGCCGCCAGCCGTGCTGTGCCGTGCGGTAACCGAGCGCGCGGACGGTGCGCGGCTGCCGTCCGCACAGGTCGACGATGTCGCGTACCGCCGGGTCGGTGCGCGGGTCGGCGCGACGGACCCGGGCGGCCGGCGCGGCCCCGCCCGCCGTCGCGAACAGCTCCACCGCCTCGGACGTGCCCGGTTCGGCGATCCAGTGCGCGACCACACCCTCCAGACCGACGAGCGCCGGACCGCCGGCGAGCAGCAGGCGGCAGGTGCGCGCGGTGGGCGGCAACAGTGGCCGGACCTGGTCCGGGCGGTCGACGTTGTCCAGCACCAGCAGGATCTTGCGACCGTCGAGCTGGCCGCGCAGCGCGTCGGCGGCGGCGGCGAGCGCGTCCGGCCGGCCGGAGGTCGGCGCGGCGGTGCCCAGGATCCGGGCCAGCGCGGTGAGCACCTGCCGGGCCGAGCGGGGTCGGCCCCGCCGCCGCAGGTCGAGGTAGTACTGCCCGTCCGGGAAGCCTTCCCGGCACTGGTTGGCGGCCTGTACCGCGCACGCGGAGGTGCCCACCGCGCGTCGACCCAGGACCGCCACCGCGTGCTCGCGCGCGAGCAGGCCGACCACCGCGTCGACGTGCTCGCCGCGACCGGTGAACTCGGCCGTGTACGGCAGGGTGGGCGCCCCGGTGGCCGGTGTGGTGAGCACATCCGTCGGCTCGGGGCCGACCTCCCGGCCGGCCCGGCGGCGACGCACCTCGTACACCACGTAACCGACGACGCCGCCGCCGGCCAGGACGATGGTCACCGGCCCGAGCACGCTGGCCGCCAGCTCGGAGAGCAGGTTGCCGGCCAGGTTGCTGGCCACGTTGGCGAGGACGCTGCCGACCACGCCGCCGATCGCGATCAGCGCCGGCCAGCGCGAGCCACCGCGGGCACCACCCGGCCCGGTCACCGGACACCCCCGGAGACGAGCCCGGCGACCAGGTGCCGCCGGGAGAGGACCACGAGCACCACCGGCAGCACCGAGGCGAGCACCGAGCTGGCGGCCAGCGCGCCACTGTTGCTCACGAAGCTGCGGGTCTGCTCGGCCAGGAACGGCCCGAGCGGCGACGCCCCCGACGCGCTGAACAACCGACCCACCACCAGGTCGTTCCAGACCTGGACGAACTCCAGCACGGAGACCGCCACCACCGCCGACCGGTTGTGCCGGGCCAACCGGCGCAGGGTGTGCCACCACCGGCGGCCGCCCAGCCGGGCGTCGCGGACCTGCTCGACCGGCAGGTCGGCGAACGCGTTGCGCAGCACCAGCACCGCGAACGGCACACCCAGCGCGATGTGCACCAGGGCCAGGCCCTGCGCCGTGCCGGAGGAGAGCACCAGGCCCAGCACCTCGTTGACCGGTCCGGCGATCACCTGGATCGGCACCACGCTGGCCGCCAGCAGCAGCAGCCCGGTGGCCTGCGCGGCCGGCCCGGTCAACCAGGCCAATGGGTACGCGGCCAGCAGCGCCACCACCAGCACCGTGGCGGTCACCGCGGTGGCCAGCAGCAGCGTGAAGCCCAGCGTGCGCCACAGCTCCGTGCCGGTGACCAGGTTGCGATAGGACTCGCCGTTCGGCGGCGTCGACCACCAACCCCGCGCGGCGGCGTCCACCCTGCCGTGCGCCGACGTGGCGACCAGCACCGCCAGCGGCACTAGCCAGGCGATCGCGGCACCCGCCGCGAGCAGCCGAATCACCCGCCGGGGAGGAGTCACCGGGCCGGGCTCCGGTGCCGCCTCGATGCGCGGCGGGGGCCAGGCCTGGCGGACGAAGAGCGCGGCCACCATGATCCCGCCGACGACCGCCACCAACCACACCACGCCGAGCGCGGCCCCGTCGCCGGTGGTGGTGCCCCCGGACGTCTGCCAGATCCGCAGCGCCAGCACGGAGGCCTCGTCGCGGACCGAGCCGGGAGTCATCACCAGGATGAGGTCGAAGGTGCGGCTGGTGCCGACCGCCACCAGCGCGAAGACCACCGCGGTCGTGCGCAGCAGAAGCGGCCGCCACTGCGCGTCCCACAGCACATGGCGACGCCCACCGCCGTAGGCGCGGA
Source organism: Micromonospora chokoriensis (assembly GCF_000718555.1). GTDB lineage: Bacteria > Actinomycetota > Actinomycetes > Mycobacteriales > Micromonosporaceae > Micromonospora > Micromonospora chokoriensis_B. The sequence continues at coordinate 23,957 of NZ_JOAN01000033.1, read as the reverse complement.
CCGCGTCGGCGAGACTCGGCGGCACCGCGTCCAGCGCGGACCGGAACACCAGCACCGCCAACCCCACCCAGGCCCAGACGAACGCCGACATCAACGCGACGGTGACCATCCCCGGCCCGAGCAACTGCGGTGCGTCGTCAACCGAACGGCCGATCAGCCGGGTCGCGACCAGGGTGGCCAGCCCCCGGCTCGGGTCCGGGTCGTACATCAGCCGGAAGGTGACGCCGGTGACGACAAGCGGCAACGCGACCGGCACCAGGAGGATCAACCGGACCAGGCCGCCCTCCTGGGATCGGCGCGACGCGGCAGCGAGCAGGTAGCCCAGCGCCGTCACCACCGCCGGCACCAACAGCGCCCAGAGGACCGTCCGGCCGACCACCGCGCCGGTGCCCGGGGCGGCGAGCGCGGTCCGAAAGTGCGCCGCGCCGACCCAGCGACCGTCGGTGGTGACGCTGGCGTGCATGGTCCGCAGCACCGGCCACAGCACCAATCCGCCGAGCAGCACCGCGGCCGGCAACAGCAGCGCCGACGTCGCCCCCGCTGCCGGATACGCCCGACCCCGGCGGGCTGGCCCGACGTCGTCGAGGACCGCCAGCTCGCCGAGGACCCGCACCTGGCTCATCGGCCGCCCTCCGCGCTGCGAGCCGCCGCGGCGAGCAGGCCAGTGGCCCGACGGATCGCCTCGCTGGCGCGGACCCCGTCGGTGACGTCGGCGAAGAAGCCCTGCATGATCCGCCAGATGCCGACCCCGTCCGAGCCGGTGAACGCGCCGGGCAACTGATCGGAGAGATCGAAACGCAGGGTGCCGGGTGCGCGCATCTCCACGGCGAGCCGCTGGCCGACCCGGTCCCGGTAGCTGCCGATCGAGACGTTGGTGTTGGGCGAGAGGTAACCGCCGGCGCGCAGCCACGGCTGGAACGAGTCGGCCCGGGTGAGCCACTCGACCAGCTCGACCCCGCCCCGGGCGTCGGCGAACGCCACGGCCGCGTCCCCGCCGACGATCAGCGGGCCGCCGCCCGGCTGGGCCCCGGGGAACCGGAACGTGACCGGGGCCTCCGGGCCGCGCTGGAACGGGCCGATGACGTCGGCGGTGAAGTCGGCCCCGACGAGCATCACCGCCCGCCGGGTGTGCACCACCTGGATCACCGACTCCTCGTACTGGGTGAGCAGGGCACGACGGCCCCCGCCGACGAACGCCCCGTCGATGCTCCAGAGCCCGGCGAGCCGGTCGAGAGCCTCGCGCACCGGCCCGCCCTGCCAGTCGGCGTCCGGCCAGGCGAGGGTGTTGTAGCCCTCCGGTGCCACGTCGGCCAGGACGTTCTCGAACCAGTCGGTGAGCACCCACCCATCTGCGGCGCCGATCGCCAGGGGCGCCGGGCCGCCCTCGCGCCGGGCGAGCGCGCCGAGCTCCCGTGTCCGCCGGACCAGCGCGTCCCAGTCGGCCGGCGGCACGGGCAGCGTGGAGGGCAAATGCCAGACCAGCGACTTGTGTGCCGCCTTGACCCAGACGCCGTAGCGCTGGCCCTCGGCCGTCAGCAGCTCGCCCAGCCCGGCGGGCACCGCGTACTCGGTGGACCCGCGCACCGGGCTCAGCCACCCGCGCTGGGCGTACTCGGTGACCAGGCCGGGGCGCGGCAGGATCGCCACGTCCGGGCTGGTGCCGGCGAGGTGCCGGGCCCGCAGGAACGCGTCGATGTCGTTGCCGGCGCTGACCACCTGCACCGGGGCGGGGTAACCGGCGACGACCTCCCGGAACCGGTCCAGCTCGCTGCTGCTCCAGACCACCGCCACCTGCACCGACCGGGTTCCACCGGAACAGCCGGCAGCCAGGGCGGTGGCGCCCGCGGCGGCGGCCCGCAGCAGCGTACGACGACTCGCTCGGGTGGTCGGCCTCATCGGGTCACCTCGCTCGGCTCGGTGACCAGCTCGTGCCGCACCGGAATCTCGGCCAGGGTGGCCGGGTCGGCGGTGCAGACCAGCACCGCCACCCCGGGGGCGTCCGGTGGGGAGAGCCGAGGCATCAGGTCACCGAGGCGGCTGTCGCCCGCCGAGCCGGCCGGCAGGTCGACCACGAGCACCTCGGGCAGGCAGGCCGCCGCACGGGCGAGCGCCACCCGGAACCGTTGGGCGGCGGAGATCTGGTGCGGCAGCAGGGCGAGGGACAGCGCCAACTCGAGCCGGTCGACCACCGTGGCCGTCCAGTCGTTGGCGACCTCGTGCACCCGTTCGCGTTTGCGTTGGCCGTACTCGATGTTGCGCCGCACGGTGAGCTGCGGCAGCAGCGCCCCACCGGCGGGCACGTAGCCGATCTGTCGGCGCGGCGGCGGCAGGCCGGTGACGTCGCGGTCGCCGACCAGGATGCGACCGGTCACCGGAGCGGCGAGCCCGGCCAGCACCCGGGCGACCGCGGTGCCGAACCGGGGCGGCGCCACCAGGGCGGCGAGCGTGCCGGCAGGAACGTCGAGGGTCACCGGCCCGGTGCCGGGAACGGCGACCAGTGCGCGTAGCCGTAACGTGACCCTCACCTCCGGTGACCGCTGATGACCGTCCCAGGGTGGCACACCGTGCCGACAATCGATGCCCCCAGCGCATCCACTGTGGAGAAGTTGACGCTGCTCAGGCGGGGGCGTAGAGCGCGGCGAGCCCGACCGCCGTGGCGGCCAGCCGTTCGCGCAGCGCCACCGGGGTCAGCACCTCGACGTCGGCACCGAGGCGCAGTAGCTCGCCGTGGGCGTGGGTGAGCGACTCGATCGGCAGCACCGCGGTCACCCAGCCCCGCGCGTCCGGTTGACCGGCGCTGGCGTCCATCGCGGTCACCACCGGATCGCTGCCGATCTCGCGCAGCCGCTCCCGACCGGCGGGGGAGAGCCGGACGGTGGCCTCGTCTCGGTGCAACCGGGCCCGGAACCCCACCACGTGCGCCCGCCACCAGGCCGGCAGGTCGAAGTCGGCGGGTCGGTCGAACTCCTGGGCCAGCGGGGTAAGCGCGAGGATCTGGTTGACCCGGTAGGTCGCCGGCGCGCCTCGGCCGGGCTGGTCGGCCACCACATACCAGCGGCCACCCTTGAGTACCAGGCCGTACGGCTCCAGGACCCGGGTCACCTCACCGTTCCAGCCCCGGTAGCGCACCTCGACGCGGTGCTGCCGCCAGACCGCCTCGGCCGTGCGGGCCAGCTCGGGGGAGGCGTCGCCGTCGGCGTACCAACCGGGAGTGTCCAGGTGGAAGCGCTGCTGGAGCTGGGTCGCCCGGTCGCGCAGCGGCGCGGGGAGCGCGGCGTGCAGCTTGAGTTGCAGCGCGGCCACCACATCGCCGTAGCCCAGCTCGTCGGCGGGGCCGGGCAGCCCGGCGAGGAACAGCCGGTCGGCCTCCTCGGCGGTCAGCCCGGTCAGTCGGGTTCGCCAGCCGTCGACGAGCTGGTAGCCGCCGGCGTGCCCGGCCTCGCCGTAGAGCGGGATGCCGGCGGCGTGCAGCGACTCCACGTCCCGGTAGATCGTGCGAGGGGAGACGGTCAGCCGCTCGGCGAGCTGGGTGGCTGTCAGCCGGCCGTGCTGCTGGAGCAACAGGAGGAGGGAAAGAAGTCGAGAGGCCCGCACTTCACTGACACTAGTTGTCAGGGGACCCGTCCTACCGTCCCGTTATGGCATTTCACGACAAGGAACTACGAACGCCCGGACCGGTCACCGTGGACGGACGGCAACTCAAGCGCTACCACATAGACCAGCCGGATCGGCCGCTCGAACCGGAGGTGGAGAAGGCCGCGTACGACCACCTGCCGATGCTGCTGGTCGACATCGTCGACGACGGCACCCCGGCCGCCGGGTGGGTGGTGCTGCACCGGGGCGCGGACACCGGCGCCTACCTGCTGGCGTACACCTGGGTGTGGGACAACGCGGTGGAGGTCCGTGTCGCTGCGGCCGGACAACCGGCGCTGAACTGCCCGGACGACGACCCGACCCACTTCGTCGAGGTACGTCGACCCGCCGTGGGCTGCGTGTGGGAGTTGGCGGTGCTGGAGCACGAGCGGGCCGCCTGGGTCCACCACATGCTTGCGCCGGACAAACCCGACCTGGCTGGATATCTCGACGACACGCGAGCGGAAGGGTCGGTGGGCCACTGATGGGCGACTTCGACTTCTATGTGGGCACCTGGAACGTGGTGAACCGGCGGTTGCGTGAGCGGCTGGTGGGCTCCGACGAGTGGGAGGAGTTTCCGGGGGTGTCGGTCGCGCACAGCTTCTTCGGTGGGGGCGGCAACTTCGACGAGATCACCTTCCCGACCAAGGGTTCCGCGGGTGCCACGGTCAGGATCTTCGACCCGGCGCGTGAGGAGTGGTCGATCTACTGGATGAGCAGCGTCGACGGGGTGCTGGGGCAGCCGCCGATGGTGGGCCGATTCGTCGACGGCGTCGGCCGCTTCTACGCCGACGACCAGCACGAGGGGCGGCCGGTGCGGTGCCGGTTCATCTGGTCGGACATCAGCGCGACCACGGCCCGCTGGGAGCAGGCGTTCTCCGTCGACGGCGAGCAGACCTGGGAAACCAACTGGATCATGACCTCCACCCGGGCGTCCGACTAGTTTCCGGCCATCCGGGTGCGGTGTTAATGTCCGTCCACCGCCCCGGATGGAGAAACGCGATGGCCTCCGACCACGTCGACGTGCTGATCATCGGCGCTGGCCTGTCCGGCATCGGGGCCGCCTGCCACCTGCGCCGGGACTGCCCCGACAAGACGTACGCGGTGCTGGAGGCACGCGACGCCATCGGCGGCACCTGGGACCTGTTCCGCTACCCGGGCATCCGCTCCGACTCGGACATGTTCACCCTCGGCTACGCGTTCAAGCCGTGGACCGCCCCGAAGGCCATCGCCGACGGCACGACCATCCGGGAGTACGTGCGGGAGACCGCCCGGGAATACGACGTGCCGCGGCACATCCGCTTCCGGCACCGGGTGCTGCGCGCCGAGTGGGACAGCGCCACCGCCCGCTGGACGGTGCACGCCCAGCGCACCGACACCGCCGAAACCGTGGTGCTGACCTGCTCGTTCCTCTTCGCCTGCGCCGGCTACTACCGCTACGACGAGGGCTACACCCCACCCCTGCCCGGTGTCGACGCGTACGCCGGGCGGTTGGTGCACCCGCAGCACTGGCCCGACGACCTCGACCACTCCGGCAAGCGGGTGGTGGTGATCGGCAGCGGTGCCACCGCGGTCACCCTGGTCCCGGCGATGGCGCGGCGGGCCGCGCACGTGACCATGCTCCAGCGCTCACCGACGTACATTCTGGCGCTGCCCGCCCGCGACCGGCTGGCTGACGCGTTGCGACGCTGGTTGCCGGCGAAGGCCGCGTACCCGGTGGTGCGCTGGAAGAACGTGCTGGTGTCCACCGTCAACTTCCAGCTCAGCCGGCGTGCGCCCGGCCTGGTGAAGCGGGTGCTGCGCCGGGCCGCGCGGGGCCGGCTCCCGGTGGGGTACGACGTCGACAGGCACTTCTCGCCCCGCTACGACCCCTGGGACCAGCGGCTCTGCGTGGCGCCCGACGGCGACCTGTTCACGGCCGTGCGCGACGGCACCGCGTCGGTGGTCACCGACACCATCGACACCTTCACCGCGCACGGTGTCCGGCTGAGCTCCGGCGCGGAGTTGCCCGCCGACATCGTGGTCACCGCGACCGGGCTCAACCTGCTCGCCCTCGGTGGCCTGACGCTGCGCGTGGACGGCACCGACGTCGACGTCGCGAGCACCGTCGCCTACAAGGGCATGATGCTCTCCGGTGTGCCGAACTTCGCGTTGACCCTCGGCTACACCAACGCCTCGTGGACGCTCAAGGCCGACCTGGTCGCCGGCTACGTCTGCCGCCTGCTGCGGCACCTGGACCGCACCGGCCAGCAGGTCGTCACCCCACTCCCACCGCCCGACGCCGAGCGGGTGCCGCTGATCGACCTGCGCTCCGGCTACGTGCTGCGCGCCGTCGACACGCTACCCAAGCAGGGCGCGGCCGCGCCGTGGCGACTGCACCAGAACTACGTCCGCGACGTGTTGCTGATGCGGCACGGCCGGCTCACCGACGAGGGTGTGCGGTTCTCGCGCGCCGCCGGGGTGAGCACGCCCGACAACATCGAGCGTTCCGTCGCGTCTGAGCGTCGGTAACCGTCAGCAGAGGAGCAGGATCGTGCAGAGGTTCGACTTCGCCGACGCGACGGCAGTGGTCACCGGGGCGGCCAGCGGCATCGGCGCGGCGCTGGCCCAAGCGCTGGCCCGACGCGGCAGCGACCTGGTCCTGTTGGACCGGGACGCCGAGCGGCTGGACGCGGTCGTCGCGGCGATCCGCGCCGACCATCCGGATCGTCAGCTCTGCACGTACCTCGTGGACCTCGCCGACGGCACCGCCACCGCCCAGGTGGCCGCGGAGATCAGCCAGCGGCACCCACGCGTACGCCTGCTGGTGAACAACGCCGGCGTCGGTCTCGGCGGCCGGTTCGACCAGGTGACATTCGACGAGTTCAGCTGGGTGATCGACGTCAACTTCCGGGCCGTGGTGCAGCTGACCCACGCGCTGCTGCCCACCCTCCGGGCCGAACCGGGCGCGCACCTGGTCAACATCTCCAGCCTGTTCGGGCTGATCGCGCCGGCCGGGCAGACCGCGTACGCGGCGAGCAAGTTCGCCGTGCGCGGCTTCACCGAGGCGCTGCGCCACGAGCTGGTCGACGACGGCATCGGGGTGACCTCGGTGCACCCCGGCGGGATCCGCACCCGGATCACCGAGAACGCCCGGATCGGCAGCGGCGTCGCCCCCGAGGAGTACGCGGCCGGCCGGGCGCAGTTCGAGAAGCTGCTGACCATCGCGCCGGAGCGGGCCGCCGAGGTGATCCTGCGCGGTGTCGAGCGGCGGCGGGGCCGGGTGTTGATCGGCTGGTCGGCGAAGCTGCCCGACCTGCTGGCCCGGGTCATGCCGGCCTCGTACAACCGGCTCCTGGTCACCGGCCTGAACCGCGGCGTGGCCCGGCCGACGCCGCTGGCCCCCGGTGTCCCCGCGCCACGACCCGCCGACGCCCTCGTCGACCCGGCCCGCGAGGTGGCGTGACCGCGGTCAGGCGGGGTCGGCCACCGTCGCGCTCAGGCCCGGGTCGCGGCGGCGTAGCAGCACGGTCAGCGCCACGAGCGCGACAAGCAGCGCCGCGAGCACGTACACCGGGGCCGGGCCGAGCGGCGTGAGCAGTGCCAGCAGCGCGACGACCGGGTAGGCGACGACCACCCCGCCGTGCTGCTGCCGGCGTACGTGCAGCCCCCAGATCGTGAGCAGGTAGACGGCGAGCGGAACGGCTACCGCGTACCCGGCGGTCCTTCCCGAGATGTGCGCGAGGTGCCGCTCGTAATCCACCGCCACGCCCAGGCCCGCGCCGACTGCGGCGATCGCCGCGAAGACCAGGTAGTGGCCGTAACCCCAGATCAGGGAGTACGGCAGCCGGTCGGGCGCCTCGTTCGGTCGGTCGAAGTAGAGCCACCAGAGCGAGAACACGATGACCGCGCCGGCCGCCGCGAGTGACCAGAGGTCGTGTTCCCCGGCGTCGAGCCCGTCCTGGATCGCCAACGAGACGGCCCCCACCGCCTCACCGAGCACGATCAGGGTGAACAGCCCGTACCGTTCGGTGATGTGGGCGGGGTGCCACGGGGTCATTCCGGGGCGTTCGGCCAGCGCCGGCACCAGCAGGTCGGCCACCGCGAGCACCACGAACGACGCGATGCCCCACTCGTCGGGCAGTAGCAACCGGAGCAGCCAGCCGAGCTGCACGACCGTCACGCCGAGCGCGTAGCGGCGCGCCGCCGGCCGGTGCGCCGGGTCGCCGGCCGCCGCTCGGCTCCAGTGCACGACGGCGGCCAGCCGCATCACCACGTACCCGTAGGTGATCACGGTGAAGTCGCCGTTGGCGAATGCGTCCGGCACCCCGGCCGCCAGGATCAACGCCCCGGCGATCTGCACCAGGGTGGTGATCCGGTAGACGTCGTCGTCGGTGTCGTAGGCCGAGGCGAACCAGGTGAAGTTCATCCACGACCACCAGATCGCGAAGAACACCATCAGGTAGCCGGTGACCGCGTGGGCGAGGTGGTCCTCGGCGAGGTAGTGGTGCAGGCTGGTGGCGGCCTGCGCCACGGCGACCACGAAACAGAGGTCGAAGAAGAGCTCCAGCGGGGTGGCCGAGCGGTGCGGCTCGTCGCGGCGACGTGGCCGCATCGGCCGGTAGAACGGCCGTACCGACCGAGGTTGGGTCACCGCAGCTCCTCACCCACCGCCCGCCGGGTCAGCGCCGGCGACGCCCGTGGGTCAGCCCCTCCAGCACCAGGGTCAGCCCCGCGCCGACCAGCCAGACGTCCTTGGCGATCCCGGTGCCCTCCTGCGTAGGGCGGATGCTGCCGGGCTCGCGCAACCCCGGTGTCTTCAGGTAGAGCTGCACCAGGCCCGCGCCGAACGCGGTCAGACCGAGCCCGACCAGGGGCGCCGGGACGAACGGCGCGATCAGGGCGGCCCCCAGGGCGATTTCCGAGTACGACAGCAGCTTGGCGAAGCGCGCCGGCTCGAACTGCGCGAGCTGGGGCATGGCGGCGACCGCCATACCGTGCATGCCCTCCGCCGCGGCGCCCTCCAGGTTGCGCTTGCCCAGACCCGAATTCAGGATGTACGCGCCGATGCTGAGCCGGAGCGGCAGGTGCGCGAATTTCATGGTCACTCCCGTTGGCCGTGGTCGAATGCGGCCCGCGTACCCCGGACCGCCCGCGATAACCCGCCGGGCCGGCTGGGCAGGCTGTGCTGGTCGCGGTAGGTTCGCCGGGGGCCCAACGCCGAGCCCGTGGCACAACCGCCCACCCGGCGCCCGGCCCTGCCGCAGACCACCAGCAGGAGGCGAAGTGAGCCAGGAAGTCCGGGGAGTCATCTCCCGCAGTAAGGGCGCGCCGGTCGAGGTGACCACCATCGTGGTGCCCGACCCCGGCCCCGGTGAGGCGATCGTCCGGATCCAGTCCTGCGGCGTCTGCCACACCGACCTGCACTACCGCGAGGGTGGCATCAACGACGAGTACCCGTTCCTGCTCGGTCACGAGGCGGCGGGCATCGTCGAGCAGGTCGGCGAGGGCGTCACCGACGTCGCCCCGGGCGACTTCGTGGTGCTCAACTGGCGGGCGGTCTGCGGGGTCTGCCGCGCCTGCCGCCGGGGACGCCCCTGGTACTGCTTCAACACCCACAACGCCACCCAGCGGATGACCCTCACCGACGGCACCGAACTCGCCCCGGCGTTGGGCATCGGCGCGTTCGCCGAGAAGACCCTCGTGCACGCCGGGCAGTGCACCAAGGTGGATCCGGCGGCCCGACCCGCCGCCGTGGGCCTGCTCGGCTGCGGCGTGATGGCCGGGCTGGGCGCGGCGATGAACACCGGCAACGTCACCCGGGGCGACTCGGTCGCGGTGATCGGCTGCGGCGGTGTCGGGGACGCAGCGGTCGCCGGTGCGGTCCTCGCCGGTGCCACGACGATCGTCGCGGTGGACACCGACAGCCGCAAGCTCGACTGGGCCCGCAAGTTCGGGGCCACCCACACCGTGAACGCCTCCGAGGTCGACCCGGTCGAGGCGATCCGCGCCGCCACTGGTGGCTTCGGCGCCGACGTGGTGATCGACGCGGTGGGCCGACCGGAGACGTGGAAGCAGGCGTTCTACGCCCGGGACCTGGCCGGCACTGTGGTTCTGGTGGGCGTACCGACCCCGCAGATGCAGGTCGAGCTGCCGCTGCTGGACGTCTTCGGGCGCGGTGGCGCCCTCAAGTCCAGTTGGTACGGCGACTGTCTGCCCAGCCGGGACTTCCCGATGCTCACCGAGCTGTACCTGCAGGGCCGGCTCGACCTGGACGCCTTCGTCACCGAGGAGATCGCGCTCGACCAGGTCGAGAACGCCTTCGACCGGATGCACCACGGCGACGTGCTCCGCTCGGTGGTGGTGTTCTGATGACCGCCCGCATCGACCGGGCGGTCACCTCGGGCACGTTCTCCCTGGACGGGCAGACGTTCGACGTGGACAACAACGTCTGGGTGGTCGGTGACGACCGCGAGTGCGTCATCCTGGACGCGCCGCACGACGTGGCCGCGATCCTCGCGCTGGTGGGCGATCGGCAGGTCCGGGCGATCCTGGCCACCCACGCCCACGACGATCACATCCGGGTGGCACCCGAGCTGGCCGAGGCCACCGGCGCTCCGGTGCTGCTGCACACCGCCGACCGGGTCCTGTGGGACATGGTCCATCCGCACCTGCCGCCGCACGGCGAGCTGTACGACGGGCAGAGCATCGAGGTGGGCGGCACCACGCTGCAGGTGCTGCACACCCCCGGGCACAGCCCCGGGGCGTGCAGCCTGCACGCCCCGGAGCTGGGCGTGGTGTTCACCGGCGACACGCTCTTCGCCGGCGGTCCGGGCGCAACGGGCCGCTCGTACAGCGACTTCGAGACCATCGTCCGGTCGATCCGCACCCGCCTGCTCACCCTTCCGGCGGAGACGGTCGTGCACACCGGCCACGGCGACGACACGACGATCGGCGCGGAGGCCCCGCACCTGCAGGAGTGGCTAGCGCGCGGCCACTGACCCCCGCGTCTTGGTCGGGCTGGCGCGTCGGCCTGCTGACGTGTCGGTGCGCGGTCGACGAGCTCAGCGTTCGTCGGCCGCGCCCAGCACCGGCTTGACGTCCAAGCCACGCCGTCGGCGCGCCTTCGTCGCCCCGCCGCGACGCTATGATCCGCGCATGGCCGCCGACTCGCCCGCCCCCGTCGTCCGCCAGCTGCGCCTCGTGGTGGAGGCCGCCGACTACGAGGCCGCTGTCGCGTTCTTCCGCGACGCGCTGGGCCTGCCGGAGCAGGAGGCGTTCAGTGGCGAGGGGGACGCACAGGTGGTGATCCTGGACGCCGGCCGCGCCACCCTGGAGATCGCCAACCCCGCGCAGAAACGCCTGATCGACGAGGTCGAGGTGGGTCGGCAGGTCGCGCCGCGCATCCGGGTGGCCTTCGAGGTGGACGACACGGTGGCGACGACCGCCCGACTGGTGGCTGCCGGAGCGAGCGAGGTCGCGCCGCCGACGCGTACGCCGTGGCAGTCGCTCAACTCCCGCCTCGACGCCCCCGCCGACCTGCACATCACCGTCTTCCAGGAACTCCGCACGCCGGACAAGGCTGTCGAGACGCGGGATGCGGAGTTCGGACGTGTCGGCGACAACTGAGTCGGGCAGCTTTCGGGCCGCCACTCTCACCCCGGCGCAAACGGCGGCTCTGGCCCACGTGCGGTCACTGGCTGTGGCTGCCGCCCTGTCCGAGGACGGGGTTCGCCGGCACCCCGACCGGGGCGACGTTGGAATCGATTGCCCAGCGGCACGGTTTCCCGCTGGAGTGGCACCCAGGCTTCGCACTGGCCGTTGACCGGGTCGACGCCGAGTTTCGGGGCCGGCGATCCCGGTGCTGGCGGCACGACTGCACCGGGAGTTCGCCCGACCGGGCGCACCGGTGGATGCGGCGCTGATCGGCCGGGGCGCGGTGTCGGTGGTGACCGAGCCGGAGCGGTGGGCGGACCGGGGCCCGGTCGGCGAGACCCTTCAACACCTCAAACAGCTCTGGCACGTTCTCGTCCGGTACGGCGAGCCGCACGGCGAACTCACCCACCGTGCTGGCCTGGACGCCTACGCAGGGTAGCGACAAACCGCTAGCTGCCTGCCTCCCATCACCTTGCCTGGGCCCTTTGCTCTGCTTACCTATGTGCACCACGTCCCGTGAGCTGCGAATGGGCACTTTCCGTCAGCCACGGAGGTCCCTCACCATGGTCACGGAACGTGGCCGGTGCATATAGGTAAGCAGAGCAAAGGCTGGCGTTCGGGCATTGGCCTCGGGGTCCGAAGACACCCTCCGGCACGGGTGTCCGGCTTGAGGTGGGCAGAGGCGCCATGTCCGATTCTGTGCCGTGAGCGGGGCCGCAACGGGCCGACCTTCGGGCATTTCCGGAATGCCCGACAGCTGAACCCGGTTGTGTCCCCCGTACCGCCGGAGCCCAAACCCCTTTCCGCGGTCATCTCCCGAGGAGTGTTCACTCCGGAGCGCTCCGCACGATCGAAAGGGCAACCATCGTGAAGGCCGACTTCACTCGATGGCTCCCCGCCATCGCTAAGGACTCGTACCGCAAGACCGCGCTGAGCGTGGCGGGTGTGGCAGCCCTCGGTGGTCTGGCGCTCGCGCCGACCGCAGCCGCCGCCCCGGTCACCTCCGGACCCCACCAGGGCGCCGTCGCCGCCATCGACCTCGCCACCGGCAAGGCCGCCACCTCGGCACACCAGGATGAGCAACCCGTCGAGTCGGGTCTGACCACCGGCTCCGCCACCGGCAAGCCGCCGGCGGGCAAGCCGAGCCGCGACCAGCTGATCCCGCACGGCATCGAGGGCGCGCAGTCGCGCATTCCGCTCGACGACGCCCAACTGGCCAACGCCCGGGCCATCGTCCACGCCGCCAAGAAGAGCGGCGTCGGTGACCGGGGCGCGGTGATCGGCGTGGCCACCTCGCTGCAGGAGTCGAAGCTGTACAACCTCGGCCACCTCGGCGCGTACAACGACCACGACTCGCAGGGCCTGTTCCAGCAGCGTCCGTCGTCTGGTTGGGGTACACCCGACCAGGTCACCGACCCGGAGTACGCCGCCACGGCGTTCTTCACCGCACTCAAGAACATTGGCGGCTGGCAGGACCTGCCGCTAACCACCGCCGCGCAGACCGTGCAGGTCTCCGCCTACCCGTACGCGTACGCACAGTGGGAGGAGCAGGCGGCGGACATCGTCCAGCAGCTCTGGTGACACCCGCACACGAAGCCGGCCGGCTCCCCTCGACGGGAGCCGGCCGGCTCAGCAGGCCGGGTAGAGGCGGCGGGTGCCGACCCCGACGGCGTACGCGTCCCGGTCGCTGAACCGGCAGCCGTAGTCGGGTTGGGCCACCACCGCCGGGTCGGTCACGGTGTCGCCGGCCGGGCGCTTGCCGGTGCGTACCCAGGACACCAGGTCGTCCCACGCGGCGCCGGCCTCCACCGGGGTGAACTCGCAGTGCTGCGTGCTCCGGATCGCCCGCTGGACCACCATCCTGCCGCGACCGTGCCGAGCCACGTCGGTGGCGTACGCCTGCTCCATGCTGAACGGCACGAACAGGTCACCGAGGCCGTGCAGGCTGAGCACCGGAGCGCTCGGACGGCCGGCGATTCGCGGCACCTCGGTCAGCGTCGGCAAGAGCCGCTGCACGACGTTCTCCGGGGCGACCCGCTGCACGGTGGCGTTGACGTTGACCGGGCTGTTCGGGGTGTAGCGGGTGAGCAGGTTGGTGGAGAGCTGGCCGGGCCGCTGCGCGGGAGAGTCCCCACCACTGGTCACCGTGATGGAGAAGAGGAAGTCCTTCCAGCTCGCGAACGCCGCGTCCGCCCCCGGGCGTGGCCCGCCGGATCGGTTCACCGTGATCGCCCGCAACTGCTTGCCCCGGTCGGTGGTGGTGTCCGGCCCGGTGGGGGTCAGCCCGGCCAGGCCGAGCGCCACCTGGATTCGAGGCACCGCGTTGGTCAGGTAGTCAGCCGGTGTGGGATAGGCCGGCACCCCGGCGAGCGTCTGCGCGACCAGGTTGTAGTCCAGGTAGAAGTCGAGCAGCGCCTGATCACCGAGCACCCCGCACATCGGCAGCGCCCCGTCGTAGTAGCCAGGGAACTGCTCCAACGAGCGCCCGATGACGTACCCGCCCATCGACACCCCGGCGACGTAGGTGTGGTGCGGCCGACGAACCGTCCGCCCGAAGTGGTCGGCGAGATCCTTCGTACCGAGCACCCCGGAGCGGATGTCGAAGCCGTTGCGGTCGTACGACGAGGACGCCCAGGCGTACCCCTGCTCCAGGAGACGCTGGCGCAGCCCGAAACCCGGCGGTTCCGGCGAGAGCACCGTGCCCTGGCCGCGGTAGCCGTGCGCCCACAACACGAGGTCGCCGTTCCACCGGGCGGGGACCTCGATGATGTACGCGGCGTGGCGGTGCACGCCCTGGCGCACCGTCGTCGGTCTGCCGCCCACGACCAGCGGGGCCAATGGCGGATTTTCGATTGTGTAGCCGGGCAGCGGCTCGCCGCCCCTCGCGTCGCGACCGGTGGCGCTGGCCGGTGGGGCACCAGCCAGCCCGAGCGCCAGGGTCAGTGTGACAGTGGCGGCGAGCAACCGGCGGGCGGCACGAACGGGTGTGGACAGCATCGATGCTCCCCATCGGACGGATGTCGCCCGGGGGCGACCAGCGGGACGGTTGCCTACCGGCCGGTAGCGCCCTGAACCTAGAACCGCCTTCGACCACTGTCAATGGCCGCGCTGATCGGCCGGTCAGGTGAGACTGTCCAGCCGATCAGGTCCGGCCGTATGTAGTACCCGGTCGAGTGAGCCGGTGGGTCGATCGGGTTGACTGGTCGCCGTGGACGAGTCGATCTGGAAGGCGGCCCGGGCGTCGCGTAGCTGGCTGGACGCGGCGAACGGCACTGGGCAGACCGAGCTGACCTGCCGCATCCTCAAGCTGACCGAGGAAGCGGGGGAGGCGTCAGCCGCCTGGATCGGTCTGCTCGGGCAGAATCCGCGCAAGGGTGTCACCCACACCCGCGAAGACGTGGCGGCGGAGTTGGCCGACGTTGCCTTCACCGCGTTGGTGGCTATCGAAAGCCTCGGGTTGGACGCGCAAACGACCCTGGACGCGTGCGCCGCGAAGGTGCGCTCCCGCCTATCAGCCTGAATCGCGCTCGCGGCGGCACCGGCCGCCCAGCCGATTCGGTCGCCAGTCAGCCGGGTGAGTTGGCGGTATATGAGCTATGCCGGTATTCGGCTATGCCGTTCCGGTCGGTGGATCCTTGGTCGACTCGGTTTCCTTGATACCGGGGTGTCCGGGAGTCGGGGATGCCGCGGTTTCCGTGAAGCCGAGTGGATCGTGTCGGGCTGGGCGCGGTTCGGGGCGGTATGCATGGGTGGTGTGGGGGTTGTGTCCGGTGGTGGGGGTTTGTGGGGTGTGACGGGCTGCACCCGTGGGCTGGAATCGTTGCTGGGGCGGGGTCGTTACACATCCTGACGATCGCAGCACCACCGCCCGAGCTGGGGTTGGGGTGCGGGCCCCGCGGGTTGGAATGCCAGCCCACCGCCGGTCGTTACAGTCCCCACGAACGACCGCCGGGCACCGCCATGATGTGGGTGCCGACGGATCGGGCCGATCCCCGGAATGACCCCGGCCCCCCGGTCGTTACATCTGGACCCGGCGCCACGAGCCCCCCGCTTGGCGGTCGCCGACCCTGGCGCCACGAGCCCTCCGCTCGCAGGCCGCCACCACCCCTAAGACTTTTTCCTTGTGTTGTTGCAGCGCCCGACGAGGTGCTCGACACCCTGCCGCTGTTCCCCCCTTGATGCGGTCGGGTGTTCTACCCCCGAAGGAGCTACCCCATGAACACGATCATCCGTAAGAGCGTTGTCGCGGATCACCCTCAACGACGAGCAGATCAACGACGCGACAACCCCGAGTACTCCACCACCGCGTTCCTCAAGGGCCTCAAGCAGGTCGACGGCTGGCAGGACATGCCGCTGACCCAGGCCGCCCAGACCGTCCAGGTGTCGGCCTACCCGGACGCCTACGCCCAGTGGGAGCAGCAGGCCGCCGACCTCGTCGGCCAGTACTGGAACAGCTGACCCCCACGACAGCATCACCACACAGCACCACCGCACCACCGCAGGACACCAACCGCTGGCCGGCACCCGCAACACGGGGTGCCGGCCAGCGGCGTACCCCGGTCAGTGGTTGTGGTTGTGGGTGCGGCGGATGTCGATCAGCGCGGCGACAAGCGCGAGCACGATGATGCTGGTGGCCAGCATGAGGGACCGTTCGAAGGCGGAGGTCCAGTTACCGCGGCTGTCGGCCAGCGTGGAGAAGAACATCGAGCCGACGGCGGCGATGCCGGCGGCGGCGCCGATGCGCTGACCGGTCTGGAGCATGCCCGCGCCGCTGCCAGCCTGCTCTACCGGCACCTGGGAGAGGGTGATCGTCTGGTTGGGGGCGATCACCAGCCCGCTGCCGATGCCGGCTACGAGGAGGGGCCCGGCGGTGACCCAGGGCGCTGGGGCGTCCGGTGCGAGGTGCAGCGCGACGACCGTCGCGGCCAGCCCGACGACCACGGTGAGCAGACCGATGGCGACAAGTGGTCGGCCGAAGCGGTTGACGATGCGGCCACCGAGCACGGCGGCGGCGGCCGAGCCCAGGGCGAAGGGGGTGATGGCCAGGCCGGCGACGAGCGCGCTGTAGCCGAGGCCCATCTGGAGAAACAGGGTGAAGATGAAGAAGATCGCGGTGAAGCCGCCGAAGTAGACAAGCGCCAGGATCGAGCCCAGGGTGTACGACTGGCGGCTGAACAGTCGAAGGTCGAACAGGGGTTGGTGGTGGCGTGCGTACCGCCGCTCCCAGAGCCCGAAGACGACCAGCACCGCCAGGCCGACCGGGATGAGCGCCCACTTCCAGGGGGTTCGCCACTGCTGCTCCTGCACCAGTGGCAGCAGGATTAGGACCACCCCGATACCGAGCAGCAGGACGCCGACGGGGTCGAGGCGATGCCAGCCGCGCTGGCCGGCGGGGCGGCCGGGCAGCAGCCGCCAGCCGAGAATCACCGCGAGGATGCCGACCGGCACGTTGACGAAGAAGACCCACCGCCAGCCGTGTTCCTCGCCGCCGATGGCGATGAGTAGCCCGCCGAGCAGCGGTCCGACGGCGGTGGAGATTCCGATGGTGGCACCGAGCAGCCCGAACGGGCGGGCCCGTTCGGGCCCGCGGAAGAGTTGTTGGATCAGCCCGATGACCTGCGGGTTGACGATGCCGGCGGCAGCGCCCTGCAGCAGTCGGGTGATGACCAGCCAGGTCGGGGAGGTGGCCAGGCCGGCGAGCGCGCTGGTGATGGTGAACAGCGCGATGCCGAAGACGAACGCGTTGCGCCGACCCCGGGCGTCGCCGAAACGGCCGGCGGGCACCAGTGCCAGGCCGAAGGTGAGGGCGTACCCCGAGAGGATCCACTGCAGGTCGCTCGACGACGCGTGCAACGCCCGGTCGATGGACGGCACCGCGACGTTGACGATGCTCACGTCGAGCAGCGTCATGAAGGCGGCGACGAGTCCCACGCCGACGGCCTGCCAGCGTCGTCGGTTCTCGGCCGCGCTCACCGGCTGCGGCGTCTGCGCCGCGCTCATCGTGCCCCCCGTCGACTGTCGGTCGCGCATCGCTGACCGCTACCCAAGTCTCCGGGGGGCGAACCGTGCCGGGTGGTTCCGCGGGTCACGCCATCTGGCGGGCGCAGAACCGGGGACCGAAGTCGAGGCCGGCCATCGGCGAGTCCTCGCGGTGCAGCAGGCCCTTCTCGGTGAGCAGGTGCAAGGGGCTGCCCACCTGCTCCTCGGTCAGGCCGGACTCTTCGGCGATCAGGTCCGGGTAGGGCACCTGCCCGCGTGCCTCAAGGGTGGTGACCGCCTGGTACACCCGTTGCTCGGCCTCCGACAGTTGCACCTGCTGCATGGTTCCTCCTTCGCTCGTCCGCCATCGCGGTGGCGGTTGCCGTGCGCTGGTTACCCCCTTGCTGACCGAAGATGCACACCCGATCGGGCGGTCGCGGCGGCCGGCGGGTCCGGTGGTCGCGCCGGGGCCGTGCCCTAGGCTGCTTCCGTGATCATTTGGGATCTCGTCGTTGTCGGCGCTGGCCCCGCCGGGCTCTCCGCGGCACATGCCGCTGCCCGTGCGGGCGTCTCCACCCTTGTTGTCGAACGAGCCGTGCATCCGCGGTACAAGACCTGCGGCGGTGGCCTGATCGGCACCTCCCTGGCTGCCGTTCAGGGTCGGATCGAGGTGCCCGCACACGACCGGGTGGACCGCGTGACGTTCACCCGCGACGGCCGCCGGGAGTTCACCCGCCGCAACGACAGCCCGGTGGTGACGATGGTGCGCCGCGAGGAGTTCGACGACCGGCTGCGCGCGGCGGCGGTCGCCGCCGGGGCGCAGATGCGGGAGCGGGTCGCGGTCCGCGCGATCGAGCAGGACCCCGAGGGGGTACGCCTGCGGCTGGCCGACGGTACGACGATCGCGGCTCGTGCCGTGATCGGGGCGGACGGCTCGTCCGGGGTGACCGCCCGGCACGTCGGGGTCCGGTACCGGCAGGTGGATCTGGGTCTGGAGCTGGAGATCGCGGTGCCGCCCGCCGAGCAGGAGCGGTGGCGGGGTCGGCTGCTGCTGGACTGGGGCGACATGCCGGGGTCGTACGCCTGGGTCTTTCCGAAGGGTGACCGGCTGACGGTCGGCGTGATCGCTGGTCGGGGCGCGGGGGAGGGGACCCGCGACTACCTGCGGCGGTTCGTCGACCGGTTGGGGCTGACCGGGTTGCCGGCGGAGCACGACTCCGGTCACCTGACCCGTTGCCGCGCGGAGGATTCGCCGTTGCGCAACGGCCGGGTGCTGGTCGTGGGGGATGCGGCAGGGCTGCTGGAGCCGTGGAGCCGGGAGGGCATCAGCTTCGCGTTACGCTCCGGCGAGTTGGCCGGCGCGGCGGTCGCGGGCGGTGATCTGGCCGGGTACGAGCGGGCGGTCGCCGAGCGGCTGCTGCCGGAGATGCGGGCGGGGTTCCGGCTGCTCGATGTGTTCACCCGGCGCCCGGACGTGTTCCACGCCCTGTTGGCGACCCGGCCCGGCTGGCGGATGTTCGTGCGGTTCTGCCAGGGGCGGTCGAGCTTCGACGAGATGCTGCGCCGCCGCCCCATCCGAGCCGCCCTCGCGGTGCTCGACTGGTTGCCGCATCGGTCGCGCCAGCCCAACGCCGCTCACCCAGGATCCTAGGACGCCTTACAGGGTGTGCGCGCGGCTACTGGTGCCGAGAGGCCCAGTCGCCGGACAATCGCAGCGGAGCAGGAGGAGGCGCTGATGACTGAGCAGCCGTTCACCGACGACGAGTACGCGTTTCTGCGCCACGCGCGGTTCGGGGAGTTGCCGCCCGCCGTCCGCCCCGACGAGCGGGTGGCCCTGACCGAGACCGATCCCGGACGCGACCGGCCGGAAGAGTCCGAGGACCCGATTCGCTGGAACGTGCAGGGCTGAGTACGCACGACGGGCCGCAGGTGTCGCCACCCACGGCCCGTCGGCGATGTGCGATCAGAAGACCGGCACGCCCTCGCGTACGAGACGCCAGTTGGGCTGGAAGAAGTCGGCCGGGTCGATCGTGCCCCGGGCCTGCGCCCAGTCGATGAGCAGCTGACGGATCTCCTGCTGCGCGTTGTAGACCTGGGTCTTCACGATGCCGGGGAAGTTGCCGCCGCCGCTGCGCCGGTAGTTGTTCACCGCCACCACGAACTGGGCGTTGTCGGCCACCGGGGTGTCGGTGCCGGCCAGCACCAGGCGGGTGATCCGCTGCCCGACCGGCTTGGAGATGTCGATGTCGTAGTCCAGGCCGGAGAAGACGTCGTAGTTGTAGTCCGGCACGGCCGGGTCACTGATCTGCTCCGGGTCGACCGGTGCCCCCGGCGCCAGGGTCCGGAAGTACTTCGCCGAGTACTCCAGGTACGCGCGCACCTCGGCGCCACTGAGCACGACCGCCTCAAGGGTGTTGTCGTATACGTACAGGCCGGCCACATCGCGGATCTTCACGTCACCGGCGGGGAAGACGGCGGTGCGGCTGAACGGCGCCGCGATCGACAGCACCGGCAGGTCCGCGTACGCGCCGCCGGCCAGGGCCGCGCCGACGACCTCGGTCTGCACGTGGTTGATGAAGTCCAGGATCGGCGTGTCCCGGTACCGCGACTGGGCCGCAGACAACTCCACCGTGGACTTCGCGACGACCTGGTTGACGTACGCCACGGTCTTCTGGTGTTGGGTCCGTACCGCGGCGAGCACCTTCGGGTCCTCGACCACCGTGTTGGTGTTCAGCATGGTGGCGGCCTTCTTGGTGATCGTCCACCGGCCACGCTCACGGGTCAGGGTGAAGTCCATCCGGGTGAGCCGCTGGCCCCACTTCGACGGCTCGGAGAGCAGCACCTGCGCGCCGGTGCGCTCGTTGGTGACGAACCGCTCGACCACCTCGTTGTGCGCGTGCCCGAAGAGGATCGCGTCGATCCCCGGCACCTGCTGGGCGATCAGCGCCACCGGATTCTCGTTCGGCAGCTCCGGGCCGTAGCTGGAGGTGCCGCTGTCACCGCCGTGCGCGGAGATCAACACGAGGTCCGCGCCGCGGGCTCGCATGATCGGCACCCACTTCGCCGCCGTCGCGATCATGTCGTCGAAGCGCAGCTTGCCCTCGACGTTGCCCTTGTCCCAGATGGCCACCCCGGGGTTGGTCAGGCCCAGGATGCCGACCCGCAGGGTCGGCGCGGCGAAACCGAGGGAGACCTTCTTGATGACGTACGGCAGGAAGGCCGGCTTGCCGGTCTTGGCGTTGACGGCGTTCGCGGCGAGCGCCGGGAACCCGAGCTGCCGGATCCACAGGTCCAGCAACGGCAGACCGTAGTTGAACTCGTGGTTGCCCAGCGTCACGGCGTCGTAGTCGATGACGTTCATCGCCCGTGCCATCGGGTGCTTCGCCCCGGTGGCGGTGATCGGCTCCTGCTTGGCGTAGTACGTGGCCAGCGGCGTGCCCTGGATCGTGTCGCCGGCGTCGAGCACCAGCGTGGCCTTGCCGCGCCGCTCCCGACGGATCTGGTTGATCAGGGTCGCCAGCTTCGCGACGCCGATGTCGTTCTGCTTGCTGTCGTCGTACTCGGCGTCGCGGTAGTAATCCCAGTTGTAGACGTTGCCGTGCGTGTCCGACGTGCCCAGGAGGGTGAGGTCCCAGGTGCGCGGCGGGGCCGCGCCGGCCGCCTGCGCGGGCGCGGCGGCGACCAGCGGGGCGGTCGCCGCAGCCGCTGCGGCGGCGAGCACCTGACGGCGCGACGGGCCGGAGGGAGAGGTCATGACGTGCCTTTCCATGGGGGTGGACGCGCCTCGTGAGCGCCTTGCGCACCATAACCACCGATCGACGCCGCCGCCACGCCAGCCCCGATCGTTGCAGCGGTTTCCGCTGGCCGGCGCGGGGTAGGGCGGTCAGGGACGATTTGTCGCGGGACAGCCCCCGCTTCCCGCGCGGCGCGAGGAGAGATCGGTGAGCGAGGACCAGCACACCCAGCAGGACCCCACCAGCCAGTACGGCCAGCAGTCCGGTCAGCCCGCACAGCAGCAGTCAGCGCCCGGCTCGACCGGGGAGATGAGCCCGAGGCCGGACCACGGGGAGGAGTCGTACCGGGGCAGCGGCAAGCTCGACGGCAAGCGGGCGCTGATCACCGGCGGCGACTCGGGGATCGGCCGGGCGGTCGCGATCGCCTTCGCCCGGGAGGGCGCGGACGTCGTCATCTCGTACCTCAGCGAGGAGGAGGACGCCGACGCCCGGGAGACCATCCAGCTCATCGAGGCCGCCGGACGGCGGGGCGTCGCGGTGCGCGGCGACATCACCGACGAGGCGCACTGCCAGGAGCTTGTCGATCGGACCGTACGGGACCTGGGCGGCATCGACATCCTGGTCAACAACGCGGCGTACCAGATGTCGCAGGACAAGGGCATCCTCGGGATCAGCACCGAGCAGCTCGACCGGGTGTTCAAGACCAACGTGTACGCGATGTTCTGGCTCTGCAAGGCTGCCGTACCCCATCTGGCAGAGGGCTCGACGATCATCAACACGTCGTCGATCCAGGCGTTCGACCCGTCGCCGCAGCTGTTGGATTACGCCACCACCAAGGCGGGGATCGCCAACTTCACCAAGGCCCTCGCCGCCGACCTGGCCGAGCAGGGCATCCGGGTCAACGCCGTCGCGCCGGGCCCGGTGTGGACGCCGCTGATCCCGGCCACCATGCCGGCGGAGAAGGTGAAGCAGTTCGGCACCGACACCCCGCAGGGGCGCCCGGGTCAGCCCGCGGAGTTGGCTCCCGCGTACGTCTTCTTCGCCTCGCAGGAGTCCAGCTACGTCACGGGCGAGATCCTGGGGGTCACGGGCGGTCGACCGACCAAGTGATCCGCCTGTTCGTCCGGGCGGCCGGATCGTGCGGCCTGGTCGTGCGGTTTGTGCGTGCGGCCGGGTCGTGCGGGCTTTCCGGTCAGCGCGGCCAGGCGGCGAAGCGGCGCCGGACCTCGGCGACGTCGGCGGCGCCCAGGCCGTAACGGCCGAAGCGCTGGTCGGAGAGCCGGTCCAGGTAACGGCCGGCAGCGCGCACGTCGTCCGGATCCAGCGCGGGGTCGACCTGCCGTGCCAGCACCAACAGCTCGGTCACGTCGTAGTGGTCGAGGGCCGCCGCCACGTCGATGAAGTCGCGAACCTCCCGCCGGTTGACCAATGCCGCGATCTTGTTGGCCACCAGGTCGCGGACGTCCATCACCGGGCCGAGGTCCATCACCACCGGGCTCTGCTGGCGGTCCAACCGGGCCAGGCTGAGCCGGATCTGCCGCCCGTCGCGGCTCACCACGAAGTCCTTCATGTCCTGCTCGTACCCGTCGAACAGCTCGGCCAGCTCACTGTCCGGGTCGGCGTCGCTGACGACGAATCCGGCCCGCTCCAGGGCCACCCGCACCCCGGCGGACGCCGCCGCCGCGGCGCCCTCCACGTCCGCGAAGAGGTCGACGTCCTCCGTCGGTCGGGCGACCAGCCCGTGCGCCGCCCATGCGACCCCGCCACCCAGAACGAATCGGTACGGCCCGGCGGCGGCCAGCGCTACCCGGGCCACCTCCCGGTAGAACTCGTGCAGATGCGGCTTGATCACGCGGCGCGCAGGCCGCGGTGCCGGCTCTCCCACGCCTGGCGTACGCCCCGAGGCAGGTTGAGCAGTCGCCACACCCGACGCAGTGTCCGCCCGTTGATCAGAGCGCGCAGATCCTCAGAGCGGGTGGTCTCGCGCAGCACGTTCTCGTACATCCAAAGCAACTGGTCGGGGTCGCCGAGGTCGAACGTGCGCTCGGCGTTCCACATCAGTCGTACCGGCAGCTCCACCACACCTCGGGTGGGGCCGGCCAGCTCGGCGAGCGTCCGCGCCACCACAGCAGGGCGACCCGGACGGGCCAGGAAAGCCACGCCGGTCGCGGTGGGGGAGACGGCCTGCATGGTGTCAGGGTAACTCCCACCGGAGCCGGTGTCGCTGAGGATGACCCCAGCGCCCTTCGCCCGGTTGCCGGACCTGCGCACACTCGCGGACCAGAGCCTCCACGCCGACCAGGCTGCCGTCGCGCAGCAACCCGACCCGCAGTACGCCTCGACCCGCTACGCCCTTCATCCCGGGCGCAACATTTGTCCGGATTGCGCCCGCTCCTGTGGTCCGGCCATTGTGGCCAACCCGGGTTTGTGGGAGTTGCGGTGTCCGGGAGTCTGGGATGCCGCGGTTTGCGTGAACCTGAGTGGTTCGTGTCGGGGTGGGGGCGGTCCGGGGTCGCGCGTGTGGGCGGCGTGGGGAGTTTTGTCCGGTGGTGGGGTTTGTGGGCTGTGACCGGTCGCACCCGTGGGGCGGAATCGTGGCTGGGGCGGGGTCGTTACACATCCTGACGATCGCAGCACCACCGCCCGACCACCCGCCCCTCATCGGGGGTGGGGATGCGGGCCCCGCGGGTTGGAATGCCGACCGCGGCCCGGTCGTTACATCTGGACCCGGTGCCACGAGCCCTCCGCTTGGCGGTCGCCGACCCTGGCGCCACGAGCCCCCCGCTCGCAGGCCGCCACCCCTAAGACTTTTTCTTGTGTTGTTGCAGCGCCCGACGAGGTGCTCGACACCCTGCCGCTGTCCCCCTCTTCGCGGTCGGGTGTTCTACCCCCGAAGGAGCTACCCCATGAACACGATCATTCGTAAGAGCGTTCTGTCCGTTGCTGGTCTCGCGTTCGCCGGTGGCGTCTTCGCCG
>NZ_JOAN01000032.1 GCF_000718555.1 Micromonospora chokoriensis | reverse complement strand
GGGGGCTAGGGGGTTTTGGGGAGGAGGGGGCGGAGGGCTGCCACGATGGGGGCGTCGGCGGGGAGCCAGGTGACCGAGTCCAACTCGTCGGCGGCAAGCCAGCGGAGCGCCTCGTGCTCCAGCGCCTGCGGCTGGGCGTCGCCGAGCAGGCGGGCCGCGTACACCTTCAGCACCGACCGGCCGTGGGCCATCCGCACGTTGCGGCCGACCCGGTCGCCGATCTCGACGCGTACGGCCAACTCCTCGGCGCACTCCCGGATCAGCGCGTCGGTCTCGGACTCCCCCGGCTCGACCTTTCCGCCCGGAAACTCCCACATGCCCGCTACCTCTGGTGGGGCGGAACGCGCACAGGCGAGCACCCGCCCATCCCGGATGATCGCCGCGCCGACGATCACCTTCAGGTCCCGTCGTTCGGCCTGCCCGCCATCATTCGCCCGTTCGGTCCGCACGGGCGTCCAGGGTGCCAGATCAATCGGCGGTTTGGGTACCGTAGCCGTCCGCTAGGCCAGTAAGACACGGAAGTGTGGGCGTGGACACCCCCCTGCGCGCAGCGAGAGACTAGGGGACACCGACAAGACACGGGATGGCGACGATTTGGCCACAAGCCGGCAACGGCGCTTGGGGGGTGCGGTGATGCGCGTGCTGTTCAACAGCAGGGCCAAGCACGACTACCTTTCCGACGCGTTGACCTTGCTATCTGGTTGGACGCGCGAAGGCGAGCAGATCCGACGGACGCTCGTGATCGACGATACCCAACACGCCGCACTAACTGAACGGGTCAAGGTCGTCGCGGATGCGCTGCATCTGCGGCCCGAGATCAGCCGCCGGGCCGACAGCACCCAGATCCGGGTCGGGCACGGCAGCGGTGGGCCGCTGACCGAGGGCGAGGTCCTGTTGGCCGCCCGCATCGAGGACGCGTACCGGGCGGTCACCGAGTCCTGACGCCCACCCCGATGAGACACGCAGAGTTTCGCCACCACCGGCTGGTCCAGGTGTACGACGCGGAGTGCCGGTGGGGGCCGGACGACGACTTCTTCCAGGCGGTGGTCGACGAGACCCCGGCCGCCCGGGTGCTCGATCTCGGCTGCGGCACCGGTCGGCTGACCGTCGCCCTCGCCACCGCCGGCCACACCGTCACCGGCGTGGACCCGGCCGGCGCGTCCCTGATCGCCGCCCGCGCCAAGCCGGGCGGCGAGCGGGTGACCTGGCTGCAGGGCACCTCGGCGCTGCTGCCGGACGGGGCGTTCGACGTGGCGGTGCTGACCAGCCACGTCGCGCAGTTCTTCGTCGATGATGAGCAGTGGGCGCGTACCCTCGCCGACCTGGCTCGGGCGCTCGTGCCCGGCGGCCGGCTGGTGTTCGACGCCCGCGACCCGGCGGACCGTCGCTGGGAGCGGTGGAACCCGGTGGATTCGCCCCGGCTGGTCATGCTGCCCGACGGCGGCGAGGTCCGCGCGTGGACCGAGGTCACCGGGGTACGCGACGGAGTGATCGACTTCACCCACCACTACCACTTCGACGACGGCGAAGAGATCCTCAGCACGGCCACCCTGCGTTTCCGCACCGAGGCCGAGCTGCGTACCTCCCTGACCAGGGCGGGCTTCATCGTGGACCGCGTCTACGGGGGCTGGCACGGCGAGCCCGTCGGCCACGGCGACGGCGAGTTCGTGGTCGTCGCCCGGGTGGGCGCGCTGGCACCGGTTTTCTAGCCTGGATTTCATGGCGAACATCGCGTACGACCGCAAAGAGCAGGTCCAGCAGATCGAGAGTGGCCTCCTCGAAGGCGAGCAGATCATCGCCGTCTACGACGCCGTCGGCACCGGCACCGGGTTCATCGGGCTGACCGACCGCCGCGTGATCATCCAGGACCGGTCCTTCGTCGGGAAGCGGTTCGCGATCACCAGCATCCCGTACTCGAAGATCACCAGCGTGAGCGTGGTCAGCAACAAGTCGTGGGGTGGTTCGTTCTTCTCCACCGGCGCCATCGCCATCCACGTTGGCACGCACACCTACGAGGTGGAGTTCCGTGGCGCGCAGAAGAGTCACCACGTGCACAACGTGATCCTGCACCACATCTCCTGAGCGCAGCTGTCAGCGAGGGGGCCTGGGTCGATCTCCGTCAGCGGAAGCGAGCGCCCTGACCGCCCTCGCAGCGAAGACGACCACCCGAGCCCGTGACGCTCCCCCGGTCAAAGGATCCGGAGTCGGTCTTCATCCGCGTCGTTCGGGTTCCCTTGTGGGCTCTGCGTTTCCGTAGAATGCCGAAATTCGCACGTCTGGGGGGAGACGCACATGTGGGTTCGCAAATCGGTCATCCTGGTGTTGGCGGCGCTTGCTGCCACCGCATGTGTGCCAACGAATTCGCCACCCGGCGGCGGCCGGTCCTCCAGCGGCGAATTGGACCATGCCGAGTTGCAGAAACAGTCACAGCAAATCGCAGCAGACCGGTCAAAAGCGATGATGGACGGCAACGAACAGGCGTGGCTGTCACCGCTCGATCCGTCGCAGACCGAGTCAGTCACGGCCGAGCGGATGAGATTCCGCAACCTCCGGGCGATGCGCCCGCAGCAGTTCGTGCTGAACGTCGAATCCGTCGGCGATATTGGCGAACCCGCCGGGGCCGACTTCCCCAAGGGCGCCACCCTGCACAAGACCCGGGTCCACGCAGCGGTGCGCTACGAGGCAGATCTTGAGTTCACCCTGCAGGACTACGACTACGTCTTCCTTCAGTCCAACGGAAAGCTTTCGATCGCGTCGGCGAAGCCGATAGATGCAGGCGCAACGACCTACGGCAACCCGGTCAAGAACGCGCCGTGGGACAACGTTCCGCTACGCGCGGCGTACGCCGGGTCGGTCACCATCCTCGCGCCCGAGGACAGCAAGTGGGACCCGGCGAGCTTCACCGCCAGCGCCGCGCGGGCAAACGCGCTCGTTCGCGGCATCTGGGGTCAGCGCAAGGCTCCCAAGGGTTTCCTGGTGCTGCTGGCTACCACCGAACAGAAGCTCCAGTGGTTCGGCGCCAGCGGCGACCTGCGGAATGCCAGCGGCTACGTCTACAACCCGGAGATCGTCGACGAGAAGGGCAGCCCTGTCGTCATCCCTCCGAAGCTGGACGGCCCTCCGGAACGATCGATGGCAGGCTCGCGGATCGTCCTGGACATGGACCGGCTGAAGACGCCCGAGGCAGCCGATCGAATCATGGCGCATGAGATGGCTCATGCCATCGCTCCCTACCTGATGCCCAGGGTCGCCTTCCTGGAGACGTCACCGCGGAGCATTCTCAACTCACCCACCTGGGTGGCCGAGGGCTTCGCCGAGTGGGTCGAGATCATCGCCCACAAGAACCTCAAGGAACGCAGCGCCTTCGTCGGCCGCAACTGGGCGCAGTTCAAGCCCGCCGGGGCGCTGCCGGCCAACGACAACTTCTACGCCGCCAACAGCGACCAGTCGTCGTTCAACTACCAGATCAGCGGAATGTTCTTCGTCGCGGCCGAGCGACTCGGTGGCCGGGCCAAGACGGTGCAACTCTACGAGGATCTGGTCGCCCAGCCGGTCTTCGTCACCGACTCGCGAACGTTCCTCGACGGCCCGCTGCGCAAGCGCGGCTACAACCCGGACAGGTTCTGGTCGACCTTCGACTCGCTCCTGAAGTAGCTGATCGATCTCCAGGTCGAACCCACCGTCGTCACCGAACCGGACGGCCAACTGCCTACCGACCTCGCTCTTGCCGGCCGTGTCGACCGACCATCAGCCGGCGACGCCTTCGGGAGTTGCCACCGCTTGGCAGACGTCGGCGAGCGGAGCGACCACGCCGACCTGATGCATGATGTCGACCATTGTCACTCTCCTTCCTTGGTGATGCGGCTGCGTTCGATTGCCTCGGCGATGCGCTTGATCCGGCGGAGTCGGGCGTCCCAGGTCGAGCCCACCGCCGACAACTGGGCGACCGCGCGGGCGAGCTGTGCCTCGTCGACCTGGTAATGGCGCTCGCGACCGGCCGACTCGGCGTGAATCAGCCCGACCCGGTCCAGGACGGCCAGGTGCTTCGAGACGGCCTGCCGGGTGACGGGCAGGCGCCTGCTCAGCGACGTCGCGGTGCCCGGCCCGTCGGAGAGCAAAAGATCGATCATCGTACGCCGAATGGGGTCGCCGATCGCCGACCACAGCTCGTCGTCGACCGCCGTGCTCATCGGGTGGCGACCAGCCGCGCGACGTACGCGCTCAGCCTGGGCATGTAGTGGTCCCAACCGTTCTCGTGGTCCTGGTACTGCGCCTCTAGGACGGCGATCTCCCAGCCCAGTTCGCGGAACCCGGTCTCGGTCATCCGAATCTGCGTCCCCGTGCCGTCGGGGATCAGGTCGAAGGTGACGAGCAGCGCCTGCCCGCTGCGGTCCGGCTCGGTGAAGCACCACCGGAAGGAGAACCGCCGCGGCGGGTCGACCTCGACGACAGCGAGGGCGACGGTCTTCGTCTCGCCGGTGTCGGCGTTGCGCCACACCAGCTCGCCGGGTGCGCCCGCGACCGACTCGAACCGTGCGTCGTCGGGCCACCACTCCCGCATGTGCTCGGGCTGGCTCACCACCTCGAAGACGACCTCGGGGGACGCGTTGACGTGGATGTCGCGTTCGATCGTTCCCTGTTCCATGCTCACACCTTTCGCAACCTTTGGTTGCACTAAACCTACGGCACCGGCCGCCCGAAGCGCAACCTTTTGTTGCACACGAGCTGCTGCTCCGCGGCATGACCGCGCTAAGACATGGATCGAGTGGTGTTCCACCGTCGGCGAGGCCACTTCATCCAGGATCGAGCGTGACCTTGGCAGACAGCTGCAAGTCCTTGGCTGCTAACCACCTGCAGGACTCGCCCTGTTAGCCGCCGCGACACTTTCGGCACGTCGTGAGCGCGGACGGCAAGACGCAATCGGCCAACGGCGAGGCAACTAGCCGCACGGCGCGGACTGCTCGGCGCAGCGCTTCGTCAATCCGACCGCCTACATGACCCACCCTGGGGCTAGTCGCCCTATGGCCCTCCCGGAGGAACGAAACATGGAGTTGCCCGCGCGGCGGTCCCGCAGCTGGGCGGACGCGCTCAGAATCGTCCTGCCTCCACTGATCGCGGTATTGCTGCTGGCACCGGTCGCGGCACTCTTTTCGGAGACCTACCCGACCAGCGCAGACCGCGCCGCCGTGCAGCGTGAACGCGATGGGGCCCAGTATCTCCGGCCACTGGGCAACGTCGCCGTCGCGCTGATGGATGCCCAGTCCGCAGCCGTGGCCGGCCGGCCCGCCTCGGCTGAGCCGCTCAAGCAGGCGGTAGCCGAAATGGCCGTGGTCGACACCCGGCTCGGCGGCAACCTGCTGGCTCGCGAGCGTTGGGCCGGGCTCCGCGCGAAGATCGACGCGCTGCCCGGTCGCGCCCCCGGCGGGGCCGCCAGCACCATGGCCACCTACAGCGAGGCCGGCGACCTGCTCCTGCAGCTCTACCGCAAGGTACGCGAAGCGTCCGGGCTGACCCGAGACTCCGTCGCCGACACCTACTATCTACAGGACGCCGCAGCCGAAGAGTTGCCCGAGGCGCTGATGCAGATCGGGCGATTCAGCGACCTCGCGACGATCGCCTCGACCCAGAGCACAGCGAACCACGAGCAAACGATCGCCGACCTCAGCGCGTCCCGCGCGACGGCGCTCTCCTCGACCGATGACCTGATGGAAGACCTGCTCGCGGCGGAGACCGAGAACATCAACCTGAGCAGCGGAGCGCTCGGCGAGATCGACGCCTTCCAGCGGGCGATGGAGACGTTGGGCACCGTCGCTTTCGCGACGACGGCGAAGCCGAATGCCACCACCACCAAGCCGAACTCCACCGGCGATCGCACCAACTCAGGCAGAGCTGACGTGAGCGGGGACGCCAACGCCGCGACACGCCTCGTCGTCGACGTTGCCCGGATCAATGCGGCCCGCTCCACCGCCGAGGCCGCCGCAGTCAAACTCAACGCGGCCATCCTCAGCGAGTTGGACGCACGGCTCTCCGTCCGGGTCGATGACCTGGACGCCGAGCGGCGACGCGTCGTGGGCATCGCAGCTCCCGCAGTCGCCCTCGCGGTCATCGCGGTCTGGGTCGCCCTTCCTGGCAGGGCGCGCCGGAGACGGCGCGCCGCCGGAGCGGACCCCAGCCCGATGTCGTCGTCGCTGGCGCTCCGGCCGGGCACACCGTCGACCGGCTACCCGCAGTACTCCACCCTCGACGAGGAGAGCACCCCGACGCGCTGGAGCCGGACACATGCTGCTCGATAGACTCCGGATCCGGGGAAAGCTCGCCGTCCTGCTGGTCGTCCCGCTGTTCAGCATGGCCGCGTTGGCCGTGCCAGTAGTCGCCGAGCGGGCAGACGCCGCAGCACGAGCGGACCGGGCCGCCGTCGCCGCACGCACCGCGGCACTGGTCGGCACGGTCGTTCAGGAGCTACAGGAGGAGCGGCTACTCTCCGTCGGCTACCTGCTCGGCGTGGCTGACCGCGTCGCGGTGGTGCGGCAGTCGACGACGGTGGACGACAAGGTCGAGGACCTGCGGGCGAATACCGATATCGATCTGCCCAGCCCGATCGTCGCCGCGCTGGACGGCGTTCGCAAGATCACCGACACCCGGGCTGCCATCCTGTCGCACCAGGCCAGCACCGAAGCGGCGTTGGCGGGCTTCACGAGCGTGATCGGACCGCTCATCGACGCGCCCCCGTTGCTCTCCGACGCGGACACCGCCACCGCCGCGGGTCGCCAGTTGGTCGCTCTCGACGCGCTGCTGCGTACCGACGAGCAGATCAATGTCGCCGGGACGCTCCTGCTGCTCGCCGCCGCGAAGCCGAGCCAATCCACAAGCGCCCGCTACATCGCCACGCTGGCATCGCTTCAGGTGGAGCTCGACCGGTTCCACGCCTTCGCCAGCGAGGAGCAGAGCGCACTCCACCGGCTGATCAACACTGGGGTGATCGCCCGAACCGGGCAGGACTTCCTAGCTCTGGGGGCGGCCGACCCAAGGTCCGCCGTCGCACGAGTCCCGGTCGCCACCATCTTCCCGGCCGTCTCATCGCTGGGCCGACTCGGCGAGTTCGTCAAGAAGAAGCTCGTCGCCGACATCATCACCGACGTCACCAACCAGCAACGCCGGGCGCTCACCACCGCGTACACGGTTGGCGGGCTGGTGCTGCTCGCGCTCCTGTTCGTGGTGGCCCTCAGCGTCGCGGTAGCCCGCTTCGTGGCACGCCCGCTGACCTGGCTGACCAGCTCCGCCGAGCGACTCGCCCGTCTCTCGGAGGCGGAGCTGGTCCGCATCGTCGACGACGAGGCGGAGTCACCGTCTCCGGTCCGGCTCGACCCGATCGACGTCAGCGGCAAGGACGAGATCGGGGACCTGGCGCGGGCCTTCGACCGGGTGCAACATACCGCGGCACGGTTGGTGGAGCGGCAGGCAACGAGCAGACGCAACGTGGCGCAGATGTTCGGGCACATCGGCCGGCGCACGCAGAACCTCGTCGGTCGTCAGCTCACCCTGATCGACCGGCTGGAGCAGCAGGAGACCGACGCGGACCGCTTGCAGCACCTCTACCGGCTGGACCACGTCTCCAGCCGGCTGCGCCGCAACGCGAACAGCCTGGTGGTCCTGTCGGGCTGGAACAACTCCGAGGGCCACATGGCTCCGCTGCCGCTCGGCAATGTGGTCCGACTCGCGCTCGGCGAAATCGAGGACTACAGCCGAGTCGATGTGGAGGTCACCGACGACATCTCGGTCGTACCGGCCGCGATCGGCGATCTCACGCTCACGCTCGCCGAGCTGATGGAGAACGGCACCACGTTCTCACCGCCGCACACCCGGGTCACGGTCGTGTCCCAGACGCTCCCCCACGGGGTACGCATCTCGCTGGTCGACCACGGTATCGGCATGTCCACGGATCGGCTCGCCGAGGAGAACGTCCGCCTGACCCGACGCGAGCGCCTCGACCTCGTACCGACCGAACTGTTGGGGCTCTTCGTCGTGGGTCGGTTGGCCCGGCGTCACAACTGGCGGGTCGGCCTCACCTCGACCCCGGGTGGAGGCGTCACCGCCGACATCGAGATCGACTCGCGCCTCCTGGTCGCCACCCCGGCCGGAGCGACCAGCTCGGGCAAGCCTGGCGTCGCGGCAACTACCAGCACCGGCTCGGCACCGGGCGATTCGGTCCGCCAACCGCCCACCGGGCTGGATCCGGCGCTACTCGACCGGGCGAGGCAAGCGCTCTATACCGGCGTCAAGTGGAACGCGTTCGCCCCGCTCGGCAACCCGGCTGCGGTGGCGACTCCGAGCCGCTCCGTCGCACTTTCCGGCGCGGTGCCCGCAAACCCCGTGGTGGATAGCTCGGCGGTCCGATCGGTGGCGGCCGTACCCGAACTCAGCCGACGGGTACCCGGCGCCAGCCTGCGCGACGCCGATCCGGTTCCGAGCTACCACAGCAGCACACCAGCGCCTGCGGATCCCGATGAGGTTCGCCGTCAGCTCAACCAGTTCGAGGCGGGCATCCAGCGCGCCCTGAGTGAGGTAAACCCGAGCTACCCCCGTGAAGAAGGTGCACCACGATGACCAGCCCACTCCTCCATGACAACGTCCCGCACACCACGAACCGGGACTTCCCCGGCCTCAGCCCTGAGGCGAAGACCTTCAACTGGTTGCTCGACGCGTTCACCACCAACACTGCCGGAGTACGGGAGGCGATCGCCGTCTCCTCGGACGGCCTGCTGATGGCGGTGTCGGCCAACAACGACCGGCCGAACGCAGAACGGCTGGCCGCGGTGGTGTCTGGGATGACCAGCATGGCCGCTGGCGCTGCGAACTGGTACCGCCTGGGGATGCTCAATCGGATCATCATCGACATGACCGACGGCTACCTGTTGATCACCGCGATCAGCAGCGGTTCGGTGCTCGGTGTGGTGGCCGAACCTTCGGCGAACCTTGGCACGGTCGCGTACGAGATGACCCTCTTCTCCACCAGGGCTGGCAGCGCGCTCACCCCGCAACTCATCGTTGAACTGAAGAACTCGGTTCAGGGCTGAGCCAACAGCGACGTCATGCAATGGAAGGAACCTGACGGGGGGCCACCGGTGCCGGACGGCCGGATCCGTCCCTACCTGCGGGCCCTCGTGCCGGTCGAGCGGTTCGGTGGACCAGCGCCGACCGCAGCGGTAACGGCCGACCCTGCCATCACCCGCGTTCCGCGTCCCTTCGTACTGACCTCGGGACGAGTAACGGGAACCGACCCCACCATCCGCCTGGAGACCCAGGTGACGGCGAGGTATTCGGGCCAGCGCTGGGACTCACCCGAGCTGTCGCGCCTGCCTTCCGAGATGCGCAACATCGTCCTGCTCTGCGCCGAGCCGTTCTCCGTAGCGGAGATCGCCGCCCAACTCCGACTGCAACTCGGCGTGACCAAGGTCCTGGT
Organism: Micromonospora chokoriensis; assembly: GCF_000718555.1. Classification (GTDB taxonomy): domain Bacteria; phylum Actinomycetota; class Actinomycetes; order Mycobacteriales; family Micromonosporaceae; genus Micromonospora; species Micromonospora chokoriensis_B. The sequence continues at coordinate 80,512 of NZ_JOAN01000032.1, read as the reverse complement.
CGGCGACCTACGAGCCGCCGGCTACCTGGACGTACACGTCCGCAACAGCGCCGACCCCTCCACCCCCGATGTGATTCAGAGAGTGATCGATGGACTTAGCGCAATCACCTGACCCGATCCGTAGCAGGCCATCCGTACCGCTGCCTGTGAAGATCGTCGTCGCAGGAGGCTTCGGCGTCGGTAAGACCACCACCGTCGGCGCCATCTCCGACATCGCGCCGCTGACCACCGAGGCAGAGATGACCGAGGCGGCGCTCGGCATCGACAACCTCGGCGTCGAATCGCAGAAGACCACGACCACGGTGGCCATGGACTTCGGCTGCGTCACCATCGACCAGAGCCTCAAGCTCTACCTTTTTGGTACGCCGGGGCAGTCGCGGTTCGGCTTCATGTGGGACGACCTGGCCCACGGCGCACTCGGTGCCCTCGTCGTGGTCGACAGTAACCGGCTCGACGACTGCTACCCCGCAATCGACTACTTCGAGCACACCGGTCTGCCCTTCATCGTCGGCGTCAACGCCTTTCACGGCCAACTGACGCACGAGCTGACGGAGATCCGTTGGGCCCTCGCTATCAGCGATCAAATACCAGTGGTGCGGTTCGACGCGCGCGAGCGGACCTCGGTACGTGACGCATTGCTGGTGTTACTCGGCACCGCCCTGAACCGGGCGCTTGGAGAACCGTCCGGTTAGCCGCCCACCAGCACCGATCCATGGCAAGCGCGAGCACCTTTCCGGCGCAGGTCGCTGACGGTCACCCCCGTTTGGCGCGCAGCACACCGGTCAGCATCGGCAGGGTGAACTCACCGCACGCCGTTTCGGGGCTGGTCGCGAGGAAGGAGCGGATTCGGCCGAGCGTGGCGTCTCGCTCGTGTTCCGGCATGACCAGCATCCCGGCCCGCGTCGAAAGCGTCGCGACGAGGGAGTCGGCGGTACGGCGCTGCCCGTGCGGGAACTCGGCCTGCTCCGCCGACCCGAACCCGGCGACCGTGCCGGTACGCGGAGCGAGCAGGTCTGCCGTCGCCGCGCGCCAACCGCTCAACGTGTCCCGCGGGCCGATGGCCGCGCTCCCGCTGACCCGTTCGAGCCCGGCGACCCAGTCGATCCGGTCGTCCAGGACGTTCCACAGACCGGCCAGGACGCCGCCGGGCGTGAGGACTCGGGCGATCTCTGGCCCCGCGACGGCCATGTCGAACCAGTGCAGGGCGTTGCCGGCGAGCACGGCATCGACGGACGCGTCCGGCAACGGGATCGCCTCCGCGCTACCCGACAGGGCACGGACCGCCGGCAGCGCACGCCGTAGCTCGGTGAGCATCGCCGGGTCGGGTTCGACCGCCACGACGTGCGCGCCCACCGCGATCAGCGTGGCGGACAGCTTGCCGGTGCCGGCACCCAGGTCGAGCACGCGCAGGCCGGGCGCACGCTCAAGCGCCCACCGTACGGCGGCCTGCGCGTAGTCCGGGCGATGCTCGGCGTACGCGGTCGCCGCCGCGCCGAACGACGAGCGGAGCAGCTCTTCCGTCATGCGGCCAACCTACTGCCGCTTGTCGACATCGACTGCGACCATAGCCACTGTGAAGATCTTGCGGAGCTGGTTGCGCGTGGGCTACCCCGTCTACCTGCTCGGCTTCCTGGTCGGGGTGGCCATGTTGTGGCTGCCGTTCAAGACCTTCCACGACAACGACGCTTGGGCAGATCGGCTGAAGGTCGATGGCGTGCCGGCCCAGGCAGTCATCAGCGAACTCGTGCACAAGCGGCGCAACAGCAACACGATGCACCTACGCTACGAGTTCGCCGGGGCCCAGCGTCAGGCCGAGGTGGGCTGCTGGGAGGTCTGCCTGCCGGCCGGCACCGCCGTGCGGATCTGGGTGAACCCCGACGACCCCGATGACTTCGTGGCTGAGTTCGGAACGTTGAGCGGGCATCGGGGCCGAATCCAAGGCGTGATCGGAGCGGCGGGGTTCGTCCTGTCCGGATTGATGGTGGCCGCCACGCTCACGCTCTTCCTGGGGCGGCGATGCGACCGGCGACGCGACAGGCGACTAGAGGATTGGCGGCAACAACAACGAGACCACCGCCGCCGACAGTTCACGAACGCCAGGGCCGCAACGAAGCGCAAGCCGAGCAGGAGATGACAAGGCGCCTGGGCAGCGGACGTTGGACCTGAATCAGACGTTGAAGCGGAACTCCACCACGTCGCCGTCCTGCATGACGTACTCCTTGCCCTCGATGCGGACCTTGCCCGCCGCCTTGGCCGACGCCATCGAACCGTGCTCGACCAGGTCGTGGTAGGAGACCACCTCGGCCTTGATGAAGCCGCGCTGGAAGTCGCTGTGGATGACACCCGCGGCCTCCGGAGCGGTGGCGCCGACCGGGACGGTCCAGGCGCGCGCTTCCTTGGGGCCGGCCGTGAGGTACGTCTGGAGGCCGAGCGTGCGGAAGCCGACCCGGACGAGCTGGTTGAGGCCGGGCTCGTTCTGCCCGATCGACTCCAGCAGCTCGCGGGCCTCCTCCTCGGGCAGGTCCACCAGCTCAGATTCGATCTTGGCGTCCATGAAGACGGCCTCGGCGGGGGCGACCAGGGCGCGCAGCTCGTCGAGGAACGACTCGTTGGCCAGTTCGGCCTCGTCGACGTTGAAGACGTACAGGAAGGGCTTGGTGGTGAGCAGGTGCAGCTCGCGTAGGTGCTCCAGCTCGATCTTGGCGGCGGCGGCCCCGGAGTAGAGGGTGGTGCCACCGTCGAGCACCTCGATCGCGGCCTTCGCGGCGGCGACCGCGGCGGCCCGGTCCTTGCGGAGCTTGGCCTCCTTCTCCAACCGGGGCAGCGCCTTGTCCAGGGTCTGCAGGTCGGCGAGGATCAGCTCGGTGTTGATCGTCTCGATGTCGTCGGCCGGGGAGATCTTGCCGTCGACGTGCACCACGTTCGGGTCGGAGAAGGCCCGGACGACCTGGCAGATCGCCGAGGCGTCCCGGATGTTGGCCAGGAAGGCGTTGCCCCGGCCCTGCCCCTTGGACGCGCCGCGAACCAGGCCGGCGATGTCGACGAACGACACCGGGGCCGGCAGGACCTTCTGCGAGGAGAAGATCTCGGCCAGCTTGCCCAGCCGCTCGTCAGGGAGCCCGACCACGCCGACGTTTGGCTCGATGGTGGCGAACGGGTAGTTCGCCGCCAGCACGTCGTTCTTGGTCAACGCGTTGAAAAGCGTGCTCTTGCCGACGTTGGGCAGGCCGACGATGCCGATGGAGAGACTCACGACCAGCCAGCTTACGCGGGTGCCGACCGGGCCGGTCCAGGCGGCTCCGATTCGGCCCTGGGCAGGCGGTCGATCGTCGGGGCCGCGTGGGCCCGCCGAGCGTTGCTACCCTCCCGTCTCGGTGTTCCGCTGCCGGAGGTGAGATGACTTCGACTGGAGGTGACATGACCTCGACGTTGCCTGAGCTGTATATCGCCGTCGATGTGGAGGCGGACGGGCCGATCCCCGGGCCGTACAGCATGATCTCGCTGGGTATGGCCGTGACCGGCCACCCGGAACTGACCTTCTACACCGAGCTGCGTCCCATCTCCGACGAGTTCGTGCCGGCGGCGCTGGCCGTCTCCGGCCTGGACCGGGACCGCCTGCTGCGGGAGGCGCCCACCGCGCAGGAGGCGATGTCCGCCGCAGCGGCCTGGGTCAACGGGCTGCGCCGGATCGGCCGCCCGGTCTTCCTCGCCGCCCCGGCCGTCTGGGACGGCATGTTTGTGCACTGGTACTTCGTCCGCTTCGTCGGGCACAGCCCGTTCGGTGCGACCGGCTCCGGCGTCGACCTGCGCAGCTACTGGATGGGGTTGACCGGCAGCGAGTGGGTCCAGACCCGCAAGGGCAAGATCAAGCACGAGCTGGGCCTGCACGACGTGCCGCACACCCACCACGCCGGGGAGGACGCCGCCGAGCTGGCCCAGGTCTTCGACGCGGTGCTCCGCCGTTGGAAGGCGGCCGAGGAAACGTGACGCTCAGCCGAGCAGGCGGGGGGCGATGATCGCCTCCCGGACGCTGCCGTCCGCGCCACGGCTGACCTCGTACGCCGAGACGCCCTCGCGGTCCGCAATCGCCTCGACCAGCCGGGTGCCCCGGTAGACGAGGCCGACCCCGTCGTCGGTGCAGTGGCTGGTGGGGAGCGTGCCGTTGCCCACCAGCTCGTGCATGAGCGGGCGGCGCTGACCCTCGCTGTCGTAGTGCACCCCGTTGCCGTACGGCAGCCAGGCCAGGCCCTCGGTGAAGCCGCGCAGCCGGGGGCCGAAGCTGTCGGTGGCACCGCCGACGTGCCAGCAGATCGAGCCGGCGGAGACACCGGCCAGCACCACGCCGGCCTGCCAGCACTCGTGCAGGATCTCGTCGAGCCCGTGCACCCGCCACACGGCGACCAGGTTGGCCACGCTGCCGCCGCCGACCCAGATCACGTCCTGGGCGAGCAGGTGGGCGCGGACGTCCTCGACGTTCGGCATCGGGAACAGGGCGAGGTGCGACAGCCGGAACCGGGTGTCGGCGAACGCGCCGTAGACGGCGGTCAGCGAGGTGGGCTGGTCACCGACGGCCTGGCCGAGGTAGCAGACCCGCGGCTGCCCACCGGCCTCGGCCAGCTCGGTGGCCAGCTCGAAGACCGGGCTGGGGCGCAGGTCGTAGGGCCCGCGGTCGCCCCGGAAGAAACCCATGCTGGTGGCGACGATGGTTGGTTCGCTGGCGGGCATCGGGCGTCCTTCCGTCGGGGCGGTGCGGCGTCCATCCTGCCGCAGTCGGCCGGCGGACGATCATCGGGCCACGCGGACGCGCGGCGTCGGCGCAGCCCCGGGAGGGCTCAGTCGGGCCGGCGCTGGCGGGGCACCACGATCTCGGGGGGCAGCTCGTCGAGCGGCCGATCGGCCGGCGGCAGGTGAGCCGCCGCGGCGCGGGGCAGGGTGAACCGGTCCGCGGCGGCGGGGCCGGCGGAGACCGACTCGCGCAGCATCCACCGCACCTCGTCGGCCGTCCAGCCCAGCCCCGGGCGTGCGGCGATCTCCCGGATCAGCCGCCGGCCGACCCTCGTGTCGTCGTCGTAGAAGCGCATGCACCAGTGATGCGTCCACATGCCGAGCGCGCGCAGACCAGCGTCGTCGAGCGAACGGGCCAGCCGGCCGCAGGCGGTGTCGGCGAAGGGACGCTCGGCGTCGGCGGCCCGGTCCCGTTCGATGGCGCCGACAGCGGCCGGCGCCACGGCTCGCATCCGGCGGAAGAAGGACTGCGCCACCGCGCGAGGCAGCGGCGGAAACGAGCCCTGTGTCGACGCCGCCGCCCAACCCGCCACGCTCGTCATCGCCGCACCCCTTCTTGAGTTGGTGGCCGGACGCTACCCGTCACGACCGACACTTCCGGGCGGAAAACCCCCACCCGGGCTCCTTTCCCCTGGTGATCAAGAGGTTCGCGTCACGGGGAACGGCGTGTCGTGACGCAAACCTCTTGATCACCGTGGGGGCGGGGGCGGTTGGGGTGGGAGGGTTGCGGGGGCAGAGAGAGGAGACGGGGCACGATGAGCACCACCCTGGGGCGGGGACCTCGCTCGCTGACCGGGCAGATCGTCACGCCCGGCGACCGCCGGTACGCGCAACTGCGCTCGACGTACACCACGTCGGCGTCGCCGGCCGCCGTCCTGCTGCCGAAGACCGCCGCTCAGGTGGTCGACGCGCTCCGCTACGCGCGGGAGCAGCGGCTGCCCATCGCGGTCCGCAGCGGCGGGCACGGCCTCTCCGGAGCCTCGTCGAACAACGGCGGGGTGGTCATCGACCTGTCCATGCTCAACCGGGTGCAGGTGATCGACGAGCGGGCCGGGCTGGTCCGGGTCGAGGCTGGGGCCCGCTGGGCGAACGTCGCGAAGGCGCTGGCCCCGTACGGCCTGGTGATCAGCTCGGGCGACTACGGCGGTGTCGGCGTCGGCGGCCTGGCCACCGGCGGTGGTGTCGGCTGGCTGGTCCGCGCACACGGCCTCACCATCGACCGCGTTCGCGCGGTCGAGGTGGTGCTCGCGGACGGAACGCTGGTACGCGCCGACGCCGAGCACGAGCCCGAGCTGTTCTGGCTGGTCCGTGGTGCCGGGGCCGGCGCGGGGATCGTGGTGGCCTTCGAGATCGAGGCGGCCGAGCAGCGCAACGTCGGTGTCGCCCAACTGGTCGTCGAGGCGCACCCGGACGGCCGCACCGTCCGGGAGTGGACGAGCTACCTCGCGCAGGCGCCACGGGAGCTGTCCGCGGCCGCCGTGGTGTACGCCGAGGGTCGATCGGTCCTGATGTCCATCACCGCCGTGGTCGCCGCCGAGAGCCTGCGCCGGGCCCGACCTGCGGTGGAGCCGCTGCTCGCCATCGGCAAGGTGCTCGAACACCGGACCGACCTGCTGCCCTACCCGACGCTGGTGCCGACCGCGCACCTCAACCCCAACGTCGGGCAGCAACGTGGCACGACCACGAACGGCCTGTTCACCGCGTTGGACGACGCCGGAGCGCGGGCCGTGACGCGAGCGGTGACCGGGCCGGGGCGGGCGGTGATCCAGCTCCGCTCGCTGGGCGGGGCCGTCAACGACGTCGCCGCCGACGCGACCGCGTACCGGCATCGTCACCAGGACACGCTGATCGTGGCCTCGGTGTTTCCACCGCAGGCCGACGCCGCGTTGAACGCCGCCTGGCGGGCCGTCGGAGCGCGCGCCGACGGCGCGTACGTCAATTTCGAGAGCCGGCCGGACCCGGCCGCCTTCGCCCGGATCTACCCGGGCGAGACCGGGGCCCGGGTCCGGCGGCTGTGGAAGCGGTACGACCCGGACGGCGTGTTCCGATCGCCCCTGCTGACCGGCCAGCCGCACCGTGCCGCCCAGCCGAGCCGCGCCGCCCAACCGAGCCGAACGCGCCTACCCACCGGGGCCGGGCAGCCGGACCGATCCGCCCAGCCCACCGGATCTGGTCAGCCGCACCGGCGCCGTCGACGCCCCCGCTGACCGGGCCTGTCCGCACCGGCACGGCCAGGTCCGATTCCCGCCAGCGACCGGCCGGTCGAGGAGGGCATCATCGGTGCCATGGAGATGGACTTCGAGCGGTGTTACCGGGCTGTGGACAGCCGTGACCAGCGGTTCGACGGCTGGTTCTACACCGGTGTGACGTCCACCGGCATCTACTGCCGGCCCTCCTGCCCGGCGATCACGCCCAAGCGGCAGAACGTCCGGTTCTTCCCGTCCGCCGCCGCCGCACAGGGTGCCGGGCTGCGCGCCTGCCGCCGCTGCCGGCCGGACGCCGCTCCCGGCTCCCCGCTCTGGGACGTTCGCGCAGACGTGGTCGGTCGGGCGATGCGGCTGATCGCCGACGGGGTGGTCGACCGGGACGGCGTACCGGGGCTCGCCTCCCGCCTGGGCTACACCGAGCGGCACCTGCACCGGATGCTGAGCGCCGAGATGGGCGCCGGGCCGCTCGCGCTGGCCCGGGCCCAGCGGGCCCAGACCGCCCGGATCCTGATCGAGACGACCGACCTCGGCATGGCCGAGATCGCGTTCGCCGCGGGCTTCGGCAGCGTGCGGCAGTTCAACGACACGCTCCGCGAGGTGTACGCGAGCGCCCCGTCGGACCTGCGCACCGCCCGTGGCCGCCAGCAGGCGCCGGCCGGGGCAGGGAGCATCACGCTCCGGCTGGCGTACCGCCCGCCGCTGCACGCTCAGGCGTTGCTGGACTTCTTCGCGGTGCGGGCGTTGCCGGGCGTGGAGGAGGTCCGCGATGGGACGTACCACCGGGGTCTGCGGTTGCCGCACGGCACCGGCCAGGTGGCGCTGACCCCGGCGGCCGGGCACGTGGCGGCGACGCTGCGCCTCGCTGACCTGCGCGACCTGGCGCCGGCGGTGGCCCGCTGCCGCCGGTTGCTGGACCTGGACGCGGACCCGGCAGCCATCGACGCCACGCTGGCCGCCGACCCAGCCCTGGCCCCGACGATCACCGCTGAACCAGGAATCCGCGTCCCTCGCGCCGTTGACGGCTTCGAGCAGGCCGTCCGCGCCATCATCGGCCAACAGGTCTCGGTCACCTCCGCAAGAACCACCCTCATCCGCCTCCTCTCCCACCCCTCCGACCAGGTTGATCATGAGGTTAGCGAGGCCACTGGAGATCCAACTCCAGGTCAACCTCATGATCAACGAGGCGAGCCGGGGCCGGGTGGGCTGCGGGGGTTCTTGAGCGCGGAGGAGCTTTTGGGGGTGCCGGATTCGGGGTTTGGGATGCCGGTGGGGCGGCGGGAGGCGCTGCGAGGGCTGGCTCGGGCCGTTAGCGACGGGACGGTGGACCTTGCTCCTGGGGTGGATCGGGAGGACGCCGTTCGGCGGTTGCTCACGCTGCCTGGCATCGGTCCGTGGACCGCCAACTACCTGGCCATGCGGGCCTTCGGTGACCCGGACGTCCTACTCAGCTCCGACCTCGCGGTCCGACGCGGCGCCGCCGCGCTCGGCCTGCCCGACACCCCGACAACCCTCGACGGGTACGCCGAGCGTTGGCGTCCCTGGCGGTCCTACGCCACGATCAGACTCTGGAGAGCGGCATGAGCATCGACAGCACCGTACTGAGCACACCGACCGGCCCGCTGAGCATCCTCGCCGGCCCCGACGGTGACGTTCGGGCCGCCGGTTTCACCCCGGACCCGGCGACGCTGCTGCCCCTGGTCCACCCGACCCTGCGGGCACCGCTGCGGGAGCGGGCCGACCTCGGCCCGGTCAGCGCGGCGGTCCGCTCCTACCTGGACGGTGACCTCGCCGCCATCGACGCGGTGCCGGTCCGCCAGCACACCGGCGGAGAGTTCATGGCGCACGCCTGGCAGGTGCTGCGCGAGGTGCCGCCGGGCACCCCGGTCACCTACACCGGGTACGCCGCGCTGGCCGGTCGACCACCGGCGGTGCGGGCCGCCGCAGCCGCCTGCGCCCGGAACGCGGCAGCTCTGTTCGTGCCCTGTCACCGGGTTCTTCGCACCGACGGCACGCTCGGCGGCTACCGCTGGGGGCTGGACGTGAAGAAGTGGCTTCTCGGTCATGAGTGGCGCTTGACAACAAGCTGACAGAAGAACCGACAGGCATTGACGCTACCGTCTGGTAGTGCCTGTGGAGAGCGACGGCGACCCGGCCGCCCGGGCCGCCGCGGGCACCCACCCCGTGCACAACCTATGGCGGCTTCGCCCCTACCTGCGCCCGTACGCCGCCGAGTTCGCCTGGCTGCTCCTCGCGGGGCTCGCCGGCACCGCAGCCGGGATCGCCGTACCGCTTGTCGTGCAGCGGGTCGTGGACGGGCCGGTGGCCCGGCACGAACCGGCCGGGCTGCTCCAGCTCGGCGGCCTGGCGCTGCTGCTCGGCGTCGTCGAGGCGGTGCTCATCTTCATCCGGCGGTGGGTGCAGTCGTCCTCGGCGGTGGGCATGGAGGCGGCGCTGCGCGCCGACGTCTACGCCCACCTGCAACGGCTGCCGACGAGCTTCCACGACCGTTGGCAGTCCGGCCAACTGCTCTCCCGGATCACCAGCGACCTGTCGGTGATCCGCCGGTTCCTCTCCTTCGGCGTGTTCTTCCTGGTGCTCAACCTGACCACGTACGTGGTCGTGGTCGCGCTGTTGATCAACCTGCACCCGGTGCTCGGGGTGCTGGTCGCGGCGAGCGCGGTGCCGCTGCTGCTGATCAGTCGACGGTTCGGGCGGCACTACCACGCCGCGTCCCGCCGCATGCAGGACCAGCAGGGCGACGTGGCGACGCTTGTCGAGGAGACCGCCCAGGGCCTGCGCACCATGAAGGCGTACGGACGGGGGCCCGAACTGGCCGCCCGCTTCACCGGTGCGGCCCGGCGGCTGCACGACACGGGCGTCGGCAAGGGGCGGCTGCTGGCCAATACCGCGGCGCTGCTCGATCTGGTGCCCAACGTGACGCTGGGCGTGGTGCTGGTGGCCGGAGCGGCCGCCGCCGCAAAGGGTGCGCTCACCATCGGCGAGCTGGTCGCTTTCGTCAGCCTCCAACTGATGCTCATCTGGCCGGTGCAGTCGCTGGGGTGGATCATCGCCAACGGCCAGGAGGCCGCCACCGCCGCCGACCGGATCCAGGAGGTGCTGGACACCCCACCTCAGATCGTGGATTCCCCCGGCGCAGTCGCGCTGCCCCGCGACGCGGTGCACGGTCGGCTGCGCTTCGAGCGGGTCGCGTTCAGCTACCCGGGTGCCGCCACGCCCGTGTTGTGCGAGATCGACCTGAGCATCGAACCGGGCGAGACGCTGGCCGTGGTCGGTGCCACCGGCTCCGGCAAGAGCACCCTGCTCTCCCTGGTGCCCCGGCTGCACGAGGTGACCGGCGGCCGGATCACCCTGGACGGGCACGACCTGCGCGAGCTGCGGCTGGCCTCGCTGCGCCGGCTGGTCGGGGTGGCATTCGAGGAGCCCACGCTCTTCTCCATGTCGGTGCGGGAGAACCTCACCCTGGGTCGCCCGGACGCCGGTGACGACGAGGTCCGCGCGGCCCTCGCGCTGGCCCAGGCCGACTTCGCGTACGACCTGCCGTGGGGGTTGGCCACCCGGGTGGGTGAGCAGGGGCTGTCCCTCTCCGGTGGGCAACGGCAACGGCTCGCGTTGGCGCGGGCCGTGCTCGGCCGACCGGCGGTGCTGGTGCTGGACGACCCGCTGTCCGCTCTCGACGTGCACACCGAGGCCCTGGTCGAAGCGGCGCTGCGGCGGGTCCTGCGCGACAGCACCGCGCTGCTGGTGGTGCATCGGCCGTCGACGATCGCGCTGGCCGACCGGGTCGCCCTGCTCGAGGACGGGCGGATCACCGCGATCGGCCGGCACTCCGACCTGCTGGCCACCGTCCCGGCGTACCGGGCGCTGCTCGCCGCCGAGCCGCCCGCCGGGCAGCCACCACCAGCCGGAGCCGATGGGCCGAGCTCGTCCCCTTCGGACGGACGGGGGTTGGTGCGATCGTGAACGTGCCGAAGCAGGCCGACCCACCGCCCGAGGAGGAGCCGGAACTCACCCGCTGGCGCGGCACCGCCACCGACCCGGAGGCCGACCGCAGTCGAGCCGAGGACACCAGCCCCGAGGCGGTGGCCCGGCTGCGCCGGCTCAGCCGCACCCTGCTGGCCGGCCTGCTCCGCCCGCACCGGGGGCGACTCGCCGCGGCGGTCGGCCTGCTGCTGGCCCAGAACGCCGCCGCGATGGCCGGCCCGTACCTGGTCATGATCGGCATCGACCGGGCCATCCCGCCGTTGCGCGCCGGCGACCCCGGCCCGCTGATCACCGTCGCCGGTGCGTTCGCGGTGGCCTCAGCGACCGAGTACGCGGCCCGTCGCGGCTTCCTCACCCTCTCCGCCCGGATCGGCCAGGCCGTCCTGCTCGACCTGCGGCAGCGGGTGTTCGGGCACTTCCTACGGCTGTCGGTGGGCTTCCACGAGCGGTACACGTCCGGTCGGATGGTCTCCCGGCTCACCAGCGACCTCGACTCGATCGCCGAGCTGGTCGACGGTGGGATCGACAGCCTGGTGCTGGCCGGGCTGTCGATCCTGTCGGTGGCCGCCATCCTGCTCTGGCTGGACCTGCCGCTGGCCGCCGTGACGCTGTTCGCCTTCCCGTTCCTGTTCTGGCTCTCCCGCTGGTTCGCCCGGTCGTCGGCGAGCGCGTACCGACGGACCCGGGACGCGGTCGCGCTGGTCATCGTGCACTTCGTCGAGTCGATGCGGGGCATCCGGGCGGTGCAGGCGTTCCGCCGGGAGCCGCGCAACCAACGGATCTTCGTGGCGCTCGGCGACGACTACCGACGCACCAGCCTGCACGCGTTCCGGCTGATCGCCACGTACTCGCCCGCGATCAAGCTGATCGGCAACGTCACCGTGGCGGTGGTGCTCTGCTACGGCGGTTGGCGGGTGCTCGGCGGGCAGACCGAGGTCGGCGTGCTCGCCGCGTTCCTGCTCTACCTGCGCCGCTTCTTCGAGCCGATGCAGGAGCTGAGCCAGTTCTACAACTCGTTGCAGTCGGCAACCGCCGCCCTGGAGAAGCTGGCCGGGGTGCTCGACGAACGACCGGCCGTCGCCGAACCGGCCCGGCCCACCCCGCTGCCGACCGGGCCCGGCCGTGGTGAGTTGGTCTTCCGCGCGGTCAGCTTCGGCTACCGGGCCGACACCCCGATCCTCGGCGGGCTGGAGCTGACCGTGCCGGCCGGGCAGACCGTGGCGCTGATCGGGCCGACCGGTGCCGGCAAGTCGACGATCGCCAAGCTGGTCGCCCGGTTCCACGACCCCCACGCCGGCACGGTCCGGTTGGACGGGGTCGACCTGCGCGATGTGCGCGACGCCGACCTGCGCCGCGCGGTGGTGCTGGTGACCCAGGAGAACCACCTGTTCAGTGGCACCGTCGCGGAGAACATCCGGTTCGGTCGCCCGGGGGCCGACGACGCCGCCGTGCAGGCCGCCGCGCGGGCGATCGGCGCGCACGACTTCATCGCCGCACTACCCGAGGGGTACGCCACCCAGGTGCACCGCCGCGGTGGCCGACTCTCCGCCGGGCAGCGGCAACTTGTCGCGTTCGCCCGCGCGTTCCTGGCCGACCCGACCGTGCTCATCCTGGACGAGGCGACGTCGTCGCTGGACGTGCCGACGGAACGGTTGGTGCAGCGGGCGCTCGGCACCATCCTGCGCGACCGCACCGCCCTGGTGATCGCCCATCGACTCTCCACCGTGGAGACCGCCGACCGGGTGCTCGTCCTCGACGGCGGCAGAGTCGTCGAGGATGGCCCACCCGCCGTGCTGGCCAAGGCCGACGGCCGGTACGCGGCCCTGCATCGCCAGTGGCGCGACTCGCTGATCTGAACCAGCTATCCGTAACTGCGTGGCCCGACCCCCTGGTGGTGCCTACGATCGCTGGATGACCGATACGGCGAGGACGGCCCGTGCCGGCGTTCCCGAGCGTCCGAGGCTGGACGGGCTCGAGGAGAGCTGGGCACGCCGCTGGCAGGAGGAGGGCACGTACGCGTTCGACCGCTCGAAGCAGCGCAAGGACGTGTACGCGATCGACACCCCGCCGCCGACCGTATCGGGCGAGTTGCACATGGGGCACGTCTTCTCGTACACCCACACCGACACCGTCGCGCGCTACCAGCGGATGCGCGGCAAAGCCGTCTTCTACCCGATGGGCTGGGACGACAACGGCCTGCCCACCGAGCGTCGGGTGCAGAACGTGTACGGGGTGCGCTGCGATCCGACGCTGCCGTACGACCCGGTGTGGCGGCCACCGGCGGCCCCGGTCGACGACGCGGCCCGCCGCGACCCCACCCCGATCTCCCGCCGCAACTTCATCGAGCTGTGCGAACGGCTCACGGTCACCGACGAGCAGGTCTTCGAGGCGCTGTGGCGGCGGCTCGGGCTCTCGGTGGACTGGTCCCTGACGTACACGACGATCGGCCGGGTCGCCCGGGCCACCAGCCAGCGAGCGTTCGTGCGCAACCTGCGCCGCGGTGAGGCGTACCAGTCGGAGGCGCCGACCCTGTGGGATGTCGGGTTCGCCACGGCGGTCGCCCAGGCCGAGTTGGAGGACCGGGAGCGCCCTGGCGCCTACCACCGGCTGCGGTTCGTCGCCTCCGACGGGCGTGAGGTGCTCATCGACACCACCCGACCCGAGCTGTTGCCGGCCTGCGTGGCGCTGGTCTGCCACCCCGACGACGAGCGCTACGCCGACCTGGTGGGCGGCACGGCGCGCAGCCCGTTGTTCGGCGTCGAGGTGCCGGTGTACGCCCACCCGCTCGCCGACCCGGGCAAGGGCACCGGCGTCGCGATGGTCTGCACGTTCGGTGACCTGACCGACGTGACCTGGTGGCGTGAGCTGGGGCTGGCCACCCGGGTGGTGATGGGCCGGGACGGCCGACTGCTCCCCGAGCCGCCGGCCGGGGTGCCGGCGCAGCCGTACGCGGCGCTGGCCGGGCAGACCGTCAACGGCGCGCGCCGGGAGATCGTCGGCATGCTGGCCGACGCGGGTGACCTGATCGGTGAGCCCCGCCCGATCACCCACCCGGTCAAGTTCTACGAGCGCGGCGACCGACCACTGGAGATCGTCTCGACCCGGCAGTGGTATCTGCGTAACGGCGGCCGGGACGACACGCTGCGGGCGACGCTGCTGGCCCGGGGTGCGGAGCTGCGCTGGGTGCCGGCGCACATGAAGCACCGCTACGACCACTGGGTGGGCGGCCTGACCGGGGATTGGCTGGTCAGCCGCCAACGCTTCTTCGGGGTGCCGGTGCCGGTCTGGTACCGGCTCGACAACGCTGGCGAGCCGGACTGGTCCCACCCTCTCACGCCAGACGAGTCCGCGCTGCCGGTCGATCCATCGAGCGATCCCGCGCCCGGTTACGACGAGTCGCAGCGCGGCCAACCGGGCGGCTTCATCGGCGAGGAGGATGTGCTGGACACCTGGGCCACCTCGTCGTTGACCCCGCAGATCGTCGGCGGCTGGGAGACCGACCCGGACCTGTTCGCCCGGATCTTCCCGATGGACCTCCGCCCACAGGGGCAGGAGATCATCCGGACCTGGCTCTTCGACAGCGTGGTCCGTTCGCACTTCGAGCACGGGGTGCTGCCCTGGCGCGACACCGTGCTCTCCGGCTGGATCCTCGACCCGGACCACAAGAAGATGGCGAAGTCCAAGGGGAACGTGGTCACCCCGCTGGCCCTGTTGGAGCAGCACGGTTCGGACGCGGTGCGCTACTGGGCTGCCAGTGGCAAGCCCGGCATGGACCTGGCCTTCGACCCGGCGCAGATCAAGGTCGGCCGGCGACTGGCCACCAAACTGCTCAACGCGTCCAAGTTCGCGCTGGGGTTGGGTGCGGCGGACGCGCTGCGCGCTCCGGCGACCGCCGCCCTGGACCGGGCCATGCTCGCCGAACTGGCTACCGTGGTCACCGCCGCGAGCACCGCCTTCGACGCGTACGACCACACGGCGGCGCTGCAGGCGACCGAGTCGTTCTTCTGGCGGTTCTGCGACGACTACATCGAGCTGGTCAAGGAACGGGCCTACGGCACCGGCGCGGCGGCCGACTCGGCGCGGGCGGCACTGGCCTCGGCGCTGTCGGTGCAGCTGCGGTTGTTCGCCCCGGTGCTGCCGTACGTGACCGAGGAGATCTGGTCGTGGTGGCGGTACGGCTCGGTGCACCGTGCCCCGTGGCCCACCACCTACGAGGTGGCCCGGACCATCGAGGGGTCGGGTGAGCCGGCGCTGCTGCGGCTCGCCGGTGACGCGTTGAGCCAGGTGCGGCGGGCCAAATCCGAGCGGAAGCTGTCGATGAAGGCGGAGGTGCCGTTGGCAGAGGCGCTCGGCCCGGCGGCGCTCCTGGAGCAGCTCACCCTGGTCGCCGACGACCTCCGGGCGGCCGGCCGGATCGGCAAACTCGACCTGCTCCCGGACCGCACCCCGGAACTCGTGATCGCCTGCGCCTTCTGACCCACGTCCGCCGCCGCAACGGTTGCGTCCGCCGCCGCCCACCCCCCGGGGCGGCGGCGGACGCAACCGTCACCAGCCGCGCAGGAAGCGCAGCCCGAGCAGGAACGCGATGACGGCGGGCCCCACCAGCAGGGTGATCGCCTGCAGGCGGTACGGCATCCGGTGCCGGGTCAGCTCGCCCGCGTTGCCGAGCACGATGGCCCCGGCCAGCATCAGGAACGCACCCCACCAACCGGTCTCGAGGTGGATCAGATCCAGCCGGATCAGTTGCAGGGTCAGGCCGAGCAGCGCGCCGGTCAACGCGAGCAGGGCCACCGCCCGGTGCAGGCCCCGGACCAGCGGGTGGGCCGCCCGCCAACCGTAGGTGCCGGCCACCGCCAGGCAGGGCAGCACCACCATGAGCGGCCAGCCCCGCCCCATCACGCCGAACATCAACAACGCGCCCACCGCGAAGACAATCGTGCCGACGCAGGCGAGCATGTACCCGGCGAAGGCCCGACCACCACCTCGGGCCAGCAACGGCCCGCCGCTGGCCGCGATCAACGCGGCTGGGATCAGGATGAACACGGCCCACCAGTGGAACTGGCCGGTGCCCTGTGCCGCTGTGGCGACCGTGGCGCAGGCCAGCCCGGCGACCGCCAGGCTGGTCAGCCACGGCCGGCTGCTGCGCGAGTACGGCTCAGCCAACGACGTCTGCTCCGCTTCGACGCTCACGCCCATCAGCCTGGCCTGAGGTGGCCCGACCGGTCCATCCGGCCAGCCCTACCGCCGCGCGGGGGCTGGCCGGAACAGCGCCTCGCACCGCCGTCAGCTCGTCTCGCCAGCCACGCTGAACGAGCGCAGACGGTCGATTGCCAGCACGGTGAAGCCGACGCTGACCAGAGCGGTCATCACCGACGCCACCGGCACCGACACGGTGGTCTCCAGCAGCCCGGTGGGGGCGATCCGGTCGGCGAGGGCGATCACGTACTGCTGGATGGAGAGGACCTTGGTGCCGCTGACGAAGTTGCCCAGCAGCCCCTCCCAGATCAGCACGTAGACCAGGCCGAGCAGCACCGGCCGCCTGGTGACCAGGCTGAGCGCGAGGAACAATGCGGAGTACGCCAGCGCGCCGAGCGCCGCCGCGACCGCCAGCGCCAGACCGAGGCGTACCGAATCGGCGAGCACGCCCGCGACGTAGAGCGGCAGCGCGACGGTGGCCGCGCTGACCCCGGCGGCCACCGCGAGCTTCGGCAGCACGATCTGCCAGCGCGGCAGCGGCTTGGTCAGGATGTGCACGACAGTGCCGTCGTCGATCTCGGCGCCCAACACGCCCGTGCCGACGATCAGCGCGACCACCGGCAGCACCACGGCCAGCCCGAGACCGACCAGCACCGGCGGCCCCCACTCGCCCGGGTCCACCCCCAGCGACCGGCAGAGCACGGCCAGCCCGAGCAGCACCAACGGCAACGGAAGCAGCAGCAGGAACCGACGCCGGCCGAACAGCCCGCGTGCGGTGATCCAGGTAATTGTCGACATCATGCCTCCACCAGGTAGGAGAAGACGCTCTCCAGAGACTCGTCGGACGGCACCAGTTGGCGCACCCGGATGCCTTGCTTGAGCGCGATCCGGGGTAGCGCCCGGGTGAAGGCGCCGTAGTCACCGGCCCGCACGGTCAGGCCCGTGGGGTCCAACTCGACCCCACTGACCGACGGCTCGGCGATCAGCGCGACGGCCAGCGCCCGGTCGTCGGTGGAGCGCACCGCGAACACGTGCGGGCGATTGGTCATCAACCGGCGGATGGTCCGGAAGTCGCCGGAGGCCGCCAACCGCCCGGCCACCATCACCTGCACCGTCCCGGAGACCTGCTCGACCTCCTCCAGGATGTGCGAGCTGAACAGGATGGTCCGGCCGGCGTCGCCCAGGCTGTGCAGCAGCTGCATCATGTGCAGCCGCTGGCGCGGGTCCATCCCGTTGAACGGCTCGTCGAGCAACAGCACCTGCGGGTCGTGCACCAACGCGGCGGCAACCCGGGCCCGCTGCCGCATGCCCTTGGAGTACGTGCCGATCCGGCGGTCCTGCGCCGACTCCAGCTCCACCAGGTCGATCGCCCGCCGGGCCGCTGCCGCCGGGTCGGCCAGCCGGTGCAGCTTCGCGCTGGCCAGCACGAACTCGTACGCGGTCAGGAAGCCCTGCACCGCCTCCCGTTCGCTGACCAGCCCCAGTCGCCGGTAGACGTCCGGGTTGCGCCAGGTCGGCTCGTCGTCGAGGGTGACCGTGCCGCGCGACGGGGCGAGGAACCCGGCCATCATGTGCAGCAGGGTGGTCTTGCCGGCACCGTTCGGGCCGAGCAGCCCGGTCACGCCCGGCCCCAGGGCCATGCTGATGTCGTTGACCGCGACCACGTTGCCGTACCACCGGGACACCCCGGTCAGGCTCAGCGTGCTCATCAGGAGGCGACCTTCCGGTAGCGGGCCAGCAGGAGGGCGGTCGCGCCGGCGACCAACAGCACCGCGGCCAGGGCGTAGACCGGGCCGAACCCGCCGATCATCATCTCGCCCGGATCGCCCTCGACCAGCAGGTCACCCAGCGACCAGATGCCCACCCCCTGCACCAGCGTGGAGGGCGAGGCGAGCCCGGCCAGCTCGTTGGCGGCGCGCGACGGCAGGATGCTCAGCACCCCGACGATCGGGGTGGTCATCAGGAAGACCGCCACCACCCCACCGGCGGCGAAGGCGCGCTTGCCGGTCAGCGAGGCGACCAGCAGCCCGACCGAGGCGAAGACCACCGCCCACAGCCCGGCGTAGAGCAGCCCGGGCAGCAGGTCGAGCAGCTCGTTCCACACCCCGCGCATGCCCTGCTTGGTGGTGAACGCGGCACCCAGGAACATCAGCAACTGCGGCCCACCGAGCAGCAGCCAGAGGGCGGTGACCAGCGCCAGCAGCTTGGCCAGCGCGTAGTCGGCGCGCGGCAGCGGCCGGGAGAAGTACAGCGGCAGCACACCGCTGCGCAGGTCCCGGGAGACCAGCTCCGGGGCGACGACCGCGACGAAGAAGATGACAAGCCAGCTCATCGCGTCGGCGAACTGGGCGTACGTGGCGACCGGCTCGCCGATCTGGCTGCGTACCGCGGCCAGGGCCACCGCGACCAGCGAGACGATGCCGACCACCAGCCACGGGAAGATCTTGGCCTTGGCGCTGCGCCCGAACCCGAACGCGGTGCGCAGCCCGTGCAGGTAGAGGGCGCCGAAGACCTGGCGGCGGCCCAGCCTCGGGCCCTGGTAGCGCTGGTAGCCGATGTCGTGGATGACGCCTGTCGGCGCGGGGCGCACGGCGGCTGCGGTCGGCTCAGGCATGGGAGAGCTCCCTCGTCGCGAAGAGTTCGGCCACCCGGTGCCGGCGCTGGTCCAGTCGGTGCAGTGGCAGGTCCAGTTCGGCGACCGCGCCGAGGATCAGGTCGTAGGTGCGGTCGTCGGCGAGTGGCACGAGGAGCAGTCGCCCGTCCCGCGCCACCGGCAGTTTGAGCTCGGCGAGCCGAGCGGCGAGCTCCTCGGTGCCCTCGCTGACCTCGACGGCGAGCACGTCGGTGGCCGAGGTCATCGCGGAGATGTGGTCGGCGCGCAGCAGTTTGCCGCCGTCGATGGCGATCAGCGTGTCGCAGATCCGCTCCACCTCGCCGAGCAGGTGCGAGCAGACCAGCACGGAGATGCCGAACTCGGTGCCGATCCGGTGCACCAGGGCCAGCATGGCGTCGCGGCCGGCCGGGTCCAAGCCGTTGGTCGGCTCGTCCAGCAGCAGCAGGTCGGGGTCGTGCACCAGCGCCTGGGCCAGCTTGACGCGCTGCTTCATGCCGGTCGAGTAGCCACCGACCGGGCGATAGCGCTCCTCATAGAGCCCCACGTGCCGCAGCGCCTCCGAGGCCCGCTCGCGAGCCGCGGTGCGGGGCAGGCCACTCATCCGGCCGAGGTGGGTGACCAGCTCGGCGGCGGAGAGGTCGGGCGGGAGGCAGTCGTGCTCCGGCATGTAGCCGACCCGGGCGCGGACAGCCGCCGGGTCTGCGGTCGGGTCGATGCCGAGCACCGAGACCTGACCGCTGGTCGGTGCGATCAGGCCGAGCAGAATCTTGATCAACGTGGATTTTCCGGCGCCGTTCGCGCCCACCAGGCCGATGATCCCGGGCTCGACGGCGACGGTGAGGTCGGCCAACGCGGTGACCCGACCTCCGTACGTCTTGGTGAGCGACTGGGTCGCGATCAGTGTCACGCGCCCAGCGTAGGGAGTCGATGCGCAGCATGGACACCGGCACGCCCCCGGCGCTCCCCTGATCCTTGCCCCACCGGACCCCTAAGGTCTCCCTCGGGGCGCTCGCGACGTTTGCGCCGGTCCCGGCGTTCGGCCCGACCCCGCCTCGGGAAAGACACCTCGAAGGTGGCACCATTCACCTCCCGTTCACCAGGCATCGACCCGCCGGGTGACCGATCGACGGCGCGGGAGGGATCTTGATGGCCGAGGTGGGCGTCCCCAAAGTGAGCGTTGTGGTGCCGGCTTACAACTGCGGGCCGCACATCGAGAAGCTCGCCGCGTCGCTACTGCGCCAGTCGCTGCCCGCCGCCGAGTTCGAAGTGATCTTCGTCGACGACGGCTCGACCGACAGCACCGCCAAGCGCCTGGACCGGCTGGCCGCCGAGCACCCGCACATCACCGTTCTGCACATCGAGAACTCCGGCTGGCCGTCGCGCCCGCGCAATCTCGGCGTCGACCACGCTCGTGGCGAGTACGTCTTCTTCGCCGACGACGACGACTGGTTCGCCGACGAGGCGCTTGAGCGGCTCCACGCCTGCGCGAAGGCGAACGACGCGGACATCGTCGTCGGGAAGATGGCCGGGTACGGACGCCCGGTGCCGCGGGAGCTGTTCCGGAAGAACCGCTTCGACGCCACCCTGGCGAACGCGCCGCTGATCGACAGCCTGACCTGCCACAAGCTGTTCCGGCGCGCGTTTCTCAACGAGCACGATCTGCGGTTTCCGGAGGGCGGCAAGCGTCGGCTGGAGGACCACGCGATGGTCACGCGGGCCTACTTCCTGTCCCGACACACCTCGGTGCTGTCCGACTACACCTGCTACCACCACGTCCAGCGGACCGACTCGCGCAACGTCACGGCGGGCCAGCTGGAGCCGTCGAGCTACTACGGGGCCGTGCGGGACGCGTTGGACATCGTCGACGCGCACACCGAGCCCGGCCCGCTGCGGGACCGGCTGCACCGGCGCTGGCTGCGCAACGAGATGCTCAGCCGACTGCGCGGCAAGCGACTGCTGGAGGCCCCCGAGGCGTGGCTGGAGCAGGTCGCGCTGGAGATCCAGAAGATCATCCAGGACCGCTTCGCCCCTGGCGTCGCCGCCGGGTTGCCGCCCCTGCTGCGGGCCATGGCCTACCTGGCGGAGCGGGGCCGCGTCGCGGACCTACGCAAGCTGGCCCGTTGGGAGGCGGGCATCGCCGCGCACGGCACGATCGACGAACTCCATCATGCCGACCACGCTGTCACAGTGACCCTCGCCGCCGAGCTGCGCTCGAAGAAACAGCCGGTCGGCTTCCGCGCCGACGATGGCCGCGACGTGCTGGTGCTCCCGATGGACGAGATCGCCCCCGAGGTGCTCGACGCCACCGCTCAGGTGCGCAAGGCCCGCCTGGACCTGGTGGCCCGCCACCGGGAGACCGGCGCCGAGATCTTTCTTCCGATGACCTTCCAGACCGAGCGGATCACCGGTACGACCGGAGCGGACACCGTCCACCTGGTGCACCGGGCCACCGCAACGATCGACTTCGCCGCTCTCAACGGCGGCCGGACCAGGGGCAGCTGGATGCTCAAGGCCCGGATCACAAACGTGGGCTGGACCGAGGACGCGCGGCTACCGCTGGTGTTCATCTGCCGGGCCGACGGCTCGCGACCTCGGATCCGCGACGAGCGGAAACCGTGGAACTGGGTGCGGTCGGCGGTCGGCCGGCGGATCAAGCGCTGATCCGTCCGCACGGGTCGTGGAGTGGCGCTCTCGACCGATCGGCAGTCGGCTGCGAAACTGTGTGCCGGTCAGCGAGTAGGGGGTGTGGATGAGCAACGGCTGGGTGCTGCCCGACGAGGTGCTGCGAGACGCACCGGCGTACACGCCACGTCCCGGTGAGCTCGCGGATCTGGAGCTGCTGCTGACTGGCGCGTACGCCCCGCTTACCGGCTTCATGACCCGCGCCGACCTGGTCTCGGTCAGCCGGCGCGGCCGGCTGGCCGACGGCGCGCCGTGGCAGGTCGCGGTCACCCTCCAGGTGCCGGCCACGCTGGCCCAGGGCTTCGATCCACGCGACCCGGCCCGCCGGGCGCTGGTGTTGACCGACGGCGAGGGCGCCCCGACGGCCGCGCTCGACGTGGCCGACGTCTGGCCGGTACGCGAGGGCGTGGCGGGGTTGGGCGGCCAGGTCCGGCGACTGGGCGACGGTGGGCACGGTCCGTTCCAGCGGCTGCGCCGCAGCCCGGAAGAGGTCCGCGCGCTGCTGCCCCCGGGCCGGGTGCTCGGGGTGATCGCCGACCGGCCGCTGCATCGACCGCAGCTCGCCCAGATCGCGCACGCCGCCCGCACCCTGGCCGCCCATCTGCTCGTGATGATCCCGGTCGGTGAGGGCGGCACCGACGGGCTCCCGCCGGAGGCGCTGGTCCGCACGATCTTCGCGGCCCGGGACCGGATGCCGCCTGCCACCCTGGTCGCGGTGCCGCTGTCGCACCGACGCGAGGAGATCAGCGACGCGTTGCTGCGTGCCCGGGTCTCCGCCGCGTACGGGGTCACCCACCTGCTCTCCACCGGGGAGATGCTCTCCGGCGCCGGGCTGCGGGTGCTGGTGCCGCGCGAACTCGCGTACGACAACCGGGACGGGCAGTGGCGCTGGCGGGAGGACATCCCACCGCGCAACCGCCGGCTCGCGCTGACCCAGCCGGAGATCGACGACCTGCTCGACCGGGGTTTCCCGTTGCCGGAGTGGCACACCCCGCCCGACGTGGCCCGGGAGTTGGCCCGGGCCCGGCCGCCGCGCCGGCACCGAGGGCTGGTGGTGTTCCTGACCGGCCTCTCCGGCTCCGGCAAGTCGACTATCGCCCGAGGGTTGGCCGACGCGTTACGGGAGAGCGGCGACCGCACGGTCACCCTGCTCGACGGGGACGTGGTGCGCCGGGAACTCTCCGCCGGGCTGAGCTTCAGCAAGGCCGACCGCGATCTCAACGTGCGGCGGATCGGCTGGGTGGCTGCCGAGGTCGCCCGGCACCGCGGGGTGGGCGTCTGCTGCCCGATCGCCCCGTACGCGGCGGCCCGCGCCACCGCCCGGGAGATGGCCCTCGCCGCCGGGGCGGGTTTCGTGCTGGTGCATGTGGCCACTCCGCTGGAGGTGTGCGAGCGGCGGGACCGCAAGGGCCTGTACGCGCGGGCACGAGCCGGCCTGATCACCGGGATGACCGGCATCGACGACCCGTACGAGGAGCCGACCGACGCCGATCTGGTGCTCGACACCACCGACCTGAGCGTGGCGGACGCGGTGCAGGCCGTGCTGCACCATCTGACCGAGACCGGCTGGGTGGAGCTGAAGATCGCGTCTGCCTGAGCGTTGCCGTACCCCTTTTCTTCCACCGCTGACCACTACGCGCTAGTGTTCATCTTTGTTGGAACACGTTTGACTGCGTGAGGGTATGTGGACCCCCGGGAGGCACGGCGGATGCTCGCTCAGCAGCGGCAGGCGGCCATCCTGGAGCGGGTCCGCACGACCGGCGGCGTCCGGGTCAGCGAGTTGGCAGGCGAGTTCGCCGTCTCCGACATGACCATCCGGCGCGACCTGGAGGCTCTGCACGAGCGCGGCCTGCTGGCCAAGGTGCACGGTGGCGCCACCAAGACCGGGCCGAGTTCCACCGACGAGCCGGGCTTCGACGCCAAGTCCGTCCGCCAACTGCCGGAGAAGGCCGCCATCGCCGACCGGGCGGCTCAGCTGGTCCGACCGGGAGCCGCGGTCGCGCTCTCCGCCGGCACCACCACGGCCGAGCTGGCCCGCCGGCTGGTGGACGTGCCCGACCTGACCGTGGTGACCAACTCGCTGCCGGTCGCCGAGATCCTGCACGCCGGGGGCCGCCCGGACCAGACGGTGGTGCTCACCGGCGGCGTACGCACACCGTCGGACGCGCTGGTCGGCCCACTCGCGGTCGGGGCCATCCGGTCACTGCACCTGGACCTGCTCTTCCTGGGCGTGCACGGCATCACCGAACGGGCCGGCTTCACCACCCCGAACCTCATGGAGGCGGAGACCGACCGGGCCCTCGTGGCGGCGGCGGACCAACTGGTGGTGCTCGCCGACCACACCAAGTGGGGCACCGTGGGGATCTCCTCGATCGTCGAGCTGGCGGCAGCCCACGTACTGGTCAGCGACGACCGGCTGCCCCCGCCCGCGCAACAGATACTCGGCGAACAGGTGGGCGAACTGATCATGGTGAACGCGACAGGGGCGGGCCGCGTGACGCGCACGCCGACGACTGAGGGGACGGCGCCGTGAAGCGCACCGCGATCGACCTGGCCGACGGCCGGGAGCTGATCTACTTCGACGAGCGCGACGACGCCGTCCGGGACCAACCGGACCGCCGGGACCTGCCGCCGTCTCCACCCGCGTCGCAGCTGCGTTACGACCCACTTAGCGACGAGTGGGTGGCGATCGCCGCCCACCGGCAGACCCGCATCTTCCTCCCGCCGGCGAACGAGTGCCCCCTCGACCCGTCGGCGGGCGACCGGCTGACCGAGATCCCCGCACCCGACTACGACGTGGTGGTCTTCGAGAACCGTTTCCCGTCGCTGAGCGGCCGGGTGGCCGAGGAGCCCGGGGAGATCACCCCGTTCACACCGGTTCGGCCCGGCCTCGGTCGGTGCGAGGTGGTCTGCTTCACGTCCGACCACAACGCCTCCTTCGCCAGCCTGCCGCCGCGCCGGGTCCGTACCGTGCTGGACGCGCTCGCCGACCGCACCGAGGTGCTCGGCGAGCTGCCCGGCGTCGAGCAGGTCTTCTGCTTCGAGAACCGGGGCGTCGAGATCGGCGTGACGCTGCACCACCCGCACGGGCAGATCTACGCGTACCCCTTCGTGACGCCGCGCACCCGCGCGCTGCTGGCCGCGGCACGCCGGCACGCCGAGCGGACCGGCGGGGGCAACCTGTACGCGGACGTGCTGGCCGCCGAGCGCGCCACCGGCGACCGGGTGGTCGCCGAGAACGAACACTGGACGGCGTTCGTCCCGGCGGCCGCGCGCTGGCCGTTCGAGGTGCACCTCGCGCCGCACCGCGTCGTGCCGGACATCCCGGCGCTCAGCGACAGCGAGCGGGACGCGTTCGGGCCGCTCTACCTGGACCTGCTGCGCCGCTTCGACGGCCTGTTCGACATGCCGATGCCGTATATCTCGGCCTGGCACCAGGCGCCCGTGCGGATCGATCGCGAGCTGGGCCACCTGCACCTACAGCTGTTCAGCATCCGGCGGGCCACCGACAAGCTGAAGTACCTGGCGGGCTCCGAGTCCGCGATGGGCGTCTTCATCAACGACATCTCCCCGGAGCGCGCCGCCGACCTGCTGCGCGCCGCCTGAGCCGCGCTGCACTCCCGCTGTGCGGTGAGTGGCGGGAAACAGGGCGCGGGGGGCCCGGGACAGGGCCCCCCGCAGGGAAGGGACGGCTGGCTGTGCACGGCACAGCCGGGAAGGCTGGCTGATCGGCGCACGGGTGCCGCGGGTCGACCGAGGTCAACCTTCCTGGACTCGACTGGCATCTCGTCCATCCTGGTCAACGAGGCGCGCCGACCGCAGTGACGCCGGTCGGCGCGTCAGCGCCGGACACGCCGACGCCCGCCGGCAGGGTGCCGGCGGGCTTCGATGACGCGGTACGCCTGGATCAGGCGCCGATCTTGCGGGCCAGGTTCTCGTCGAGCGCGTTCATGAACTCGTCGGTGGTCAGCCACGGAGCGTCGCGCGAGATGAGCAGCGAGAGGTCCTTGGTCATCTGGCCGCCTTCGACGGTGTCGACGATGACCTGCTCCAGGGTGTTGGCGAACTCGGTGACCGCCGGGGTGCCGTCCAGCTTGCCCCGGTGGGCCAGGCCACGGGTCCAGGCGTAGATCGACGCGATCGGGTTGGTCGAGGTCTTCTCGCCCTTCTGGTACTGCCGGTAGTGCCGGGTGACCGTGCCGTGCGCGGCCTCGGCCTCGACGGTCCGACCGTCCGGGGAGAGCAGCACGGAGGTCATCAGACCCAGCGAGCCGAAGCCCTGCGCGACGGTGTCGGACTGCACGTCACCGTCGTAGTTCTTGCAGGCCCAGACGTAGCCGCCCTCCCACTTGAGCGCGGCGGCGACCATGTCGTCGATCAGCCGGTGCTCGTAGGTGATGCCGGCAGCGGCGAACTCGGCCTTGAACTCGGCCTCGAACACCTCAGCGAAGATGTCCTTGAACCGGCCGTCGTACGCCTTGAGGATGGTGTTCTTGGTGGACAGGTAGACCGGGTAGTTGCGGTCCAGGCCGTACCGGAACGACGCCCGGGCGAAGTCCCGGATCGACTCGTCGTAGTTGTACATGCCCATGGCGATGCCGCCGCCGGAGAAGTTGGCGACCTCCATCTCCATCGGCGCGCCGCCGTCGGCGGGGGTGTAGGTGATGGTCACCGTGCCCGGGCCGGGGACGACGAAGTCGGTGGCCTTGTACTGGTCACCGTGGGCGTGCCGGCCGATGATGATCGGCTTGGTCCAGCCGGGGACCAGCCGCGGCACGTTGGACATGATGATCGGCTCACGGAAGACGACGCCGCCGAGGATGTTGCGGATGGTGCCGTTGGGCGACCGCCACATCTTCTTCAGGCCGAACTCCTCGACCCGGGCCTCGTCCGGGGTGATGGTCGCGCACTTGACGCCGACGCCGTGCTCCTTGATGGCGTTGGCGGCGTCGATCGTGACCTGGTCGTTGGTCTCGTCACGGTGCTGGATCGACAGGTCGTAGTAGTGCAGGTCGACGTCGAGGTAGGGCAGGATCAGCTGCTCCCGGATCTGCTTCCAGATGATCCGGGTCATCTCGTCGCCGTCGAGTTCTACGACCGGGTTGTTTACCTTGATCTTCGCCATCGGCCGGCGCTCCTCTCGGGGGACACGTGCTCAAGCAGTACGAGCGTACTGCAATTGGGCCGGCAGCCCCCAGCCGGCCTCGACCGGCCGGCGGAAACCGGGCTGCGCGGCACAGGAGTTCCCTGGCATCATCGCCCGATGCCACTGAGCCGCACTCTCGGGTGTATCACGGTGACGGCCCTGACCGACGGGGAGGGTGCCTTCTTCCAGCCCCGCGCGGAGGCGTTTCCGCACGCCACGGCGGCCCACTGGCGGGAGGCAGACCGACTCGACCCCGCCTCGGTGACCGTCGACGGGCAGTGGTGGCTGCCATTCCGCAGCTTCGCGATCCGCGCCGACGACGGGCCGGTCACGCTTGTCGACGCCGGGATCGGCCCGACCGACGCACCCGCCGCCAGCTGGGCGCCGGTGCCCGGCCGGATGCCCGCCGAGCTGGCGGCCGCCGGGATCGACCCGGCCGACGTCGACACTGTCGTCCTGACCCACCTGCACAGCGACCACATCGGCTGGGCGGTCACCGGCACGCCAGGGCGGCCGTACTTCCCGAACGCGAGCTACCTGGTGCAGCGCGCCGAACTCGACGCGGCGGAGACGATCAACCCGGGGCTGCCGGCCGGCCTGATCGCACCCTTGCGCGCCGCGGGCCAACTCCGGGTGGTCGACGGCGAGGCCACCCTCACCCCAGCGGTACGTCTGCTGTCCACTCCCGGCCACACCCCCGGTCACCAGTCGGTGCTGGTGACCTCGGCCGATGACCGGATGCTGCTCACCGGCGACCTGCTGGTGCACATGGTGCAACTCGTCGACCCCGACCTGGCGTACGCCCACGAGGTGGACCCGGAACAGGCCCGCCGATCCCGACTGGCCGCCCTCCGCACCCACTCCCCCACCCTGCTAGCCACCCCCCACCTAGGCGCCCCCTTCACCCCCACCCCACCCCACCCCGCGCGGGGTGATCATGAAGTTATTGCGCCGACACGCCGCTTAGCCGGGCAATAACTTCATGATCACCGGGGGCGGGCCGGGGCACGGACGCGAAGGGCGCGCCGGCGGAAGCCGGCGCGCCCTTCGTAAAGCGGTGGTTCGGGGAACTACATGCTGGAGATGTCGCCCTGCTTGGCGCGGACGGCTTCGGCGGCCTCCAGGAGGCTGGCGCGCTCGTCGGCGTCCAGGTCGGTCTCGACGACCCGCTTGACGCCCTCGGCGCCGATCGCGGCCTCGACACCCAGGTAGACGCCGGAGATGCCGTACTCGCCGTCGACCCAGGCGCAGACCGGCATGACCTCGCCGGAGTCCTCCGCGACGGCCTTCGCCATCCGGGCGGCAGCGGCGGACGGAGCGTAGTACGCCGAACCGGTCTTGAGCAGCGCGACCACCTCGGCGCCACCGTTGCGGGTCTTGACGACCAGCTCCTCGATCTGCTCGGCCGGCATCGCCTCACGCAGCGGCTTGCCGTTGACGGTGCTCTTCGACGGCACCGGGACCATGGTGTCGCCGTGCGAGCCGAGGGTCAGCGTGCGTACCGACGCCACCGGCACGTTGAGCGCCTCGGCGACGAAGTTGCTGAACCGGGCGGTGTCGAGCATGCCGGCCTGGCCGAGCACCCGGTTCTTCGGGAACTGGGTGGCGAGCTGGGCCAGCGCGGTCATCTCGTCCAGCGGGTTGGAGACCACGATGACGACGGCGTTCGGGGCGTACTTTGCGACGTTCTCAGCGACCTGGCGGACGATCTTGGCGTTGGTCTCCAGCAGGTCCATCCGGCTCATGCCGGGCTTCCGCGGCAGGCCAGCGGTGATCACGACGACGTCGGAGCCCTCGATGGCCTCGTAGCCCTCGCCGTTGGCGCCGGTCGTCACGCCGACCACCTTGGTCTCGAAGCCCTCGATGGCCCGGGACTGGTTGAGGTCGAGTGCGAGGCCCGCGGGCTTGCCCTCCACGATGTCGGTGATCACTACGGTGTCGAAGACGTCGTACTCGGCCAGGCGCTGTGCGGTGGTGGAGCCGTAGAAGCCAGCCCCGACGACAGTGACCTTCTTACCCATGGTCGTCCCACTCCCTGATACCAGTCGGTTTTCCGGACCGTATCAGTCATCCTGGCACCGATCGGGCCAGGGGCGGCGGCCATCGCCGGTATGGGGCGAACGTCACCGCCGCCCTGGTTCGGCGCTGCCGACGTGCGGGTCAGCCTCGCTCGGCGCGCTCCACGACGTTGGTGAGCAGCATGGCCCGGGTCATTGGGCCCACGCCGCCAGGCATGGGGACCAGCGCGCCGGCCGTCTCGGCCACCTCCGGATCCACATCACCGGTGTAGCGGCCCTTGCCGTCCGCGCCGATCACGCGCGTGATGCCGACGTCGACCACGACCGCGCCGGGCTTGATCATGTCGGCGGTGAGCAGACCCGGCACCCCGGCCGCGACGATGACGATGTCGGCGGCCCGGGTGTGCGAGGCGATGTCGAGGGTGCCGGTGTGGCACAGGGTGACCGTTGCGTTCTCGCTGCGCCGGGTGAGCAGCAGCCCGAGCGGCCGACCGACGGTGTTGCCCCGGCCGACCACCGCGACGGTGGCGCCGCGCAGCGCCACGTCGTGCCGGCGGAGCAGCTCGACGATGCCGCGCGGGGTGCAGGGCAGCGGGCCGTCGTAGCCGAGGACGAGTCGACCCAGGTTGACCGGGTGCAGACCGTCGGCGTCCTTGTCCGGGTCGATCAACTCCAGCACCCGCTGGGTGTCGAGGTGGGCCGGCAGCGGCAGCTGGACGATGTAGCCGTGGCACGCCGGGTCGGCGTTCAGCTCGGCGATCACGTCGTCGACCTGCTGCTGGGTGGCGTCGGCCGGCAGTTCGCGGCGGATCGAGGCGATGCCCACCTCGGCGCAGTCGCGGTGCTTGCCGTTGACGTACGCCTGGCTGCCCGGGTCTGCCCCGACCAGCACCGTGCCGAGCCCGGGGATGATGCCGCGTTCCGCGAGCGCCTTCACCCGTATGCGCAGCTCGTCCTTGATCTCCGCTGCGGTTGCCTTGCCGTCCAGAAGCGTCGCCGTCACGACCAGATCGTCTCACGGCCGCCACCCGCGGTTCAGACGACCTCGCCCGGGCGACCCGCCGCCGCCCTGATGGGTCGACCGCCAGGGCCGCCAGATCCACCTGGGCCGACCATCGAAGGAGTGACCGTGCGTAACGTGTCGCTAGTCACTCTCAGTCACAATTTGTGGATTCGATCACGGTCGAACCAGACAGGTCAGGCCAGCACCGCAGAGACCGGATCCCCGCCCCAGCGAGCACCGGCCGAACCCAAGCGGATCCAACCATCTCGTTGGCCGACCGAATATCCGCAGGCGAAAGCCGCTAAACCTGGTTTTCCCTAGCAGATCTGCCCGGTCCCGGCAAGGGCGGCAACCCCGGACCGTTATTGACCTGCCACCGCATCGTTGTCGATGGCCCGCCGCTGACCTACCGTTGCCGCTTGTTGCGCAGCGTAAACCCAGCGTCGGGCATGACTGCGCAGCGTGAGGAGATGAGGAGGCTCAATGCGAGTTCGTAGACTCGCCGCCTGGACCGCCCTCCCGCTCGCGGTGACGCTGGGCCTCGCGGCCTGCGGCAGCGGCGGAGATGGTGGATCCGGCGGCAACGGCAGCTCAGCGGTCAGCATTCAGATCGCCGAGCCGAAGCACCTGGTTCCCACCAACACCACCGAGACGTCCGGGTCGCAGGTGCTCGCCGGCCTGTTCAGCCCACTCGTCGACTACGACGCCCAGAACAAGCCGTACGAGGTCGCCGCTCAGTCGATCACCTCGTCCGACAACAAGGTCTGGACGATCAAGCTCAAGGACGGCTTCACCTTCCACAACGGTGAGAAGGTCACGTCCCAGAACTACATCAACGCGTGGAACTACGGCGCGTACGCCCCCAACGGCCAGGACACGAACCCCTTCTTCGACAAGATCGAAGGGTACGCGGACCTGCAGGGCAAGGCGCCGAAGGCCAAGGAGCTGTCCGGCCTGAAGAAGGTCGACGACTCCACCTTCACCGTGACGCTCTCCGCGCCGTACATCGACTTCAAGACCACGCTCGGCTACAACGCGTTCTTCCCACTGCCGGACGCCGCGTTCTCGGCTCCGGGCGTGCTCAAGGACGGCTACGAGCAGGCGCCGATCGGGCAGGGCCCCTTCAAGATGAAGGGCACCTGGCAGCACGACAGCAAGATCGACGTCGAGCGCTACGACGCGTACCCGGGTGAGAAGCCCAAGGTCAAGAACATCGAGTTCCGGATCTACCAGCAGCTGAGCGCGGCGTACGCGGACGTTCAGGCGGACAACCTGGACGTGCTGCCCACGATCCCGACCGAGAGCATGAGCACCGCGCAGAGCGACCTGGGCGACCGGTACCAGACCAGCCCGATGTCGTCGTTCCAGTTCCTGGCGTTCCCGACGTACGACAAGGACTACAGCAACCCGGACGTGCGTAAGGCCATCTCGATGGCGATCGACCGTGACGAGATCACCAAGTCGGTCTTCAAGGGCTCGCAGCAGCCGGCACGCTCCTTCGTCTCGCCAATCCTGCCGGGTTACCGGGACGACACCACCGGCAAGGCGGGCGAGTTCAACCCGACCGAGGCCAAGAAGCTCTACCAGGCCGCCGGTGGTCCCGCGAAGATCGTCATCTCGTACAACGGCGACGGCGGTCACAAGGACTGGGTCGACGCGACGGTCAACCAGCTCAAGGCCAACCTGGGTGTCGACGCCGTCGGCGTCGCCGAGCCGAAGTTCGCCGACCTGCTCACCAAGGTCGAGAACAAGACGCCGGTCGGTGCCTTCCGGATGGGTTGGGTCATGGACTACCCGACCATGGAGGACTACCTCGGCCCGCTGTACAGCACCAACGGCTCGTCGAACTACTACGGCTACAGCAACCCGGAGTTCGACAAGCTGGTCAAGGAGGGTTCCGCCGCCAAGACGCAGGACGAGGCGATCGCCAAGTACCAGCAGGCGGAGGACATCCTGGCCAAGGACATGCCGGTGATCCCGCTGCGCTTCGGCCAGAACGTGTTCGGCCACTCGTCCAAGGTCAAGAACGTCGAGATGGACCTGTTCCAGCGGGTCAACCTCGTCAAGATCGAAGCAGCCAGCTGAGCTGACCATGGTGCGGGCCACCCGGGCGACGAAGCCCGGGTGGCCCAAACCGCACCACCGGGGCCGGGCCGCAGCAGCGGACCCGGCGTCGGTGGTGCCGGCTCCCCCGGGCCAGACGGCACGTCTCGGATATTTCGGGTACGACCAGAGACGCCGGTCTTGCGACCCTTTCGCACATTTCCGGAGAGACTGCTAAGCATGTTCCGCTACATCTTGCGGCGCCTACTGCAGATGGTCCTGGCGTTCTTCGGGACCACCCTGATCGTCTACGCGCTGACATTCGCCGGGCAGGGCGACCCGATCCAGGCGCTCGCCGGTGAACGGCCGGTGACGCCTGCCCAACGGGCCTACCTGACCGAGAAGTACCACCTGGACGCCACCGGCGTGGGCGGCTTCTTCTACCGCTACTTCGACTACGTGAAGAACCTGCTCCAGGGCAACCTGGGCGAGTCACTCACCGGCCGAAGCATCGGTGAGATCCTCGAACAGGCCTGGCCGGTCACCGTGCAGCTCGCGCTCATCGCGCTCGCTGTGGCGATCATCTTCGGGGTCACCGCCGGGGTGCTCGCCGGTATCCGTCGGGCCAGCATCTTCGACAACTCGACGCTGGTGCTGACCCTGCTGGTGCTGGGCATCCCGACAATCGTGCTGGCGCCGCTGGCGCAGTACTTCCTGGGCGTCAAGTGGGCGATCTTCCCGCCCACCGCCGGCTCCGACCCGACGTTCTACGCGCTGCTGCTGCCGGGCATCGTGCTCGGCTCGCTGTCGCTGGCCACCGCCCTGCGACTCACCCGGGCCTCGGTGGCGGAGAACCTCCGCGCGGACTACGTCCGGACCGCCCGGTCCAAGGGCCTGGTCAAGCGCCGCATCGTCGTCGTCCACGTGCTGCGCAACTCGCTGATCCCGGTGGTCACCTTCCTCGGTGTGGAACTGGGCAACCTGATGAGCGGCGCGATCATCACCGAGGGTGTCTTCAACATCCCCGGCGTGGGCTTCAACCTCTTCCGCGGCATTCGCACCGAGGACGGCCCCCTGGTGGTGGGCATCGTCAGCGTGCTCGTCGTGGTCTACCTGGTCTCGAACCTGGTGGTGGACGTCCTGTACGCCGTACTCGACCCGAGGATCCGCTATGAGTGAGCGCAGCGAACGAATCATCAGCGCAGCGTGCTTGGGCTCTCAGGCCGGCGCCGAGCGCAGCGAGGTGCAGGCATGAGTGATTTTGAAACTGTGGCGGCCAGCGAGAACCAGGCCGCGCGGCGTGGCCCAGCGGGCGAGCCCGGCGCACCCAACCAGGTCGGCGCACCGCAGAAGCCCCGCAGCCTGGCCGGAGACGCCTGGCGCGACCTACGCCGCAACCCGATCTTCTGGATCTCGCTGGCGCTGGTCGTCATCTTCACCCTGATGGCGCTGCTCCCCGGAGTGTTCACGGCCAACGACCCGAAGGACTGCCTGCTCTCCCGGCAGCACGCCGGGCCGTCCGGCGGAGCCATCTTCGGGTACAACTTCCAGGGCTGCGACACGTACTCCCGGGCGGTCTACGGCACCCGGGCCTCGCTGCTGGTCGGCGCGCTCGCCGCGCTCGGCACCGGAATCATCGCGCTGGTGATCGGCATGCTGGCCGGTTACTTCGGCCGCTGGGTCGACGCGGTGCTCTCCCGGGTGATCGACATCGTGCTCGGCATCCCGCTGCTGCTGGCCGCCATCGTGCTGCTCAAGCGGGTGTCCGGTGACGGCCAGTGGACCCGGCTCGGCGCGGTCGTCTTCGTGCTGGCCCTCCTCGGCTGGACCACCGCCGCACGCGTTGTCCGTTCCTCGGTGATCACCGCCAAGGAGCAGGACTACGTCGCGGCGGCCCGGATGCTCGGCGCCGGCAACGGCCGGATCATGTGGCGGCACATCCTGCCGAACTCGCTGGCCCCGGCCATCGTCGTGCTGACCATCGCGCTCGGCTCGTTCATCGCCGCCGAGGCCACGCTCTCCTTCCTGGGCATCGGCCTGAGCCAGGAGACCATCTCGTGGGGCCAGGACATCGACACCGGCCGGATCCACATGCGGGAGGCGGCCACCCCGTTGATCGTCCCGTCGGCCTTCCTGGCGCTGACCGTGCTGGCGTTCATCATGCTCGGCGACGCGATCCGTGACGCCTTCGACCCGAAGCTGCGGTGAGACATGCGAACGCGAGGAGTGAGCGCAGCGAGCCCCGCAGTCGCGAGCGAAAGGCAGGCACAGCCATGACCGTCCAACCCACGCCCGCCTCCGCCACACCTGAGGGCGGCCACCTGCTGGAGTTGCGGGACCTGCACGTCGAGTTCCGCACCAACGAGGGTGTCGCTCGGGTGATCAACGGCGTGTCGTACCACCTGGACGCCGGCGAGACGCTTGCCGTGCTCGGCGAATCTGGCTCGGGCAAGTCGGTCACCGCCCAGGCGATCATGGGCATCCTGGACAGCCCGCCCGCGTTCATCCGCTCCGGCCAGATCCTCTACCAGGGTCAGGACCTGCTCACCCGCTCCGAGGAGCAGCGCCGGCAGGTACGCGGCAAGGAGATCGCGATGATCTTCCAGGACGCGCTCTCCGCCCTCAACCCGGTCTTCCCGGTCGGTTGGCAGATCGGCGAGACACTGCGCCAGCGCGCCGGTCTGTCCCGAGCCGACGCCCGCAGCCGGGCCATCGAACTGATGGATCTGGTCAAGATCCCAGGTGCCGCGAAGCGGATCGGCGACTACCCGCACCAGTTCTCCGGCGGTATGCGGCAGCGCGTCATGATCGCCATGGCGTTGGCGCTGGATCCGAAGGTGCTGATCGCCGACGAGCCCACCACGGCACTCGACGTGACCGTGCAGGCCCAGATCATGGACCTGCTGGCCGACCTGCGCCGGGAACTCAACATGGCGATGATCCTGATCACCCACGACCTGGGTGTGGTCGCCGGTGTCGCGGACCGGATCGCGGTGATGTACGCCGGCCGGATCGTCGAGCACGCCGACGTCCGCTCGCTCTACAAGGCGCCCGCCCACCCGTACACCAAGGGGTTGTTGGAGTCGATCCCGCGCCTGGACGTCCGCGGCCAGGAGCTGTCGACGATCAAGGGGTTGCCGCCGAACCTGATGCGCATCCCGTCCGGCTGCCCGTTCCACCCCCGGTGCCCGTACGTCCAGCAGGTCTGCGTGGACGAGGTGCCGCACGACCTGGTCCTCGGCGACGGCCGAACCAGCGCTTGCCACTTCGCGCAGGAGGTCCGTGATGACAGCGTCGCCCGCTAAGCCCGCCAAGGTCCGCGGCGAGACCATCCTCTCCGTCGAAAACCTGGTGAAGCACTTCCCGATCACGCAGGGCGTGCTGTTCCAGCGGCAGATCGGGGCGGTGAAGGCCGTCGACGGGGTGAGCTTCGAGCTGCGTCGGGGCGAGACGCTCGGCGTGGTCGGCGAGTCCGGCTGCGGCAAGTCGACCCTCGCCCGGCTGCTGATGCGGCTGGAGACGCCCACCTCCGGGCGGGCCACCCTGGAGGGCAGGGACCTACTCAAGGCCTCCGGGGGCGAGCTGCGCCGGCTGCGCCGCAACATGCAGATGGTGATGCAGGACCCGTACACCTCGCTGAACCCGCGGATGACTGTCGGCGACATCATCGGCGAGCGACCTGGTCGGGCTCAACCCGGAGCACATCAACAGGTACCCGCACCAGTTCTCCGGCGGTCAGCGTCAGCGCATCGGCATCGCCCGCGCGCTCGCGCTGAAGCCCGAGGTGATCGTCTGTGACGAGCCGGTGTCGGCGCTTGACGTCTCCATCCAGGCCCAGGTGATCAACCTGCTCAAGCAGCTACAGGGCGAGCTGGGGCTCTCGTACATCTTCATCGCGCACGACCTGTCCGTGGTGCGGCACATCGCCGACCGGGTCGCGGTGATGTACCTCGGGCGGATCGTCGAGATCGGCACCGAGGACGAGATCTACGAGCGGGCCACCCACCCGTACACCCAGGCTCTGCTCTCTGCCGTGCCGGTGCCCGACCCGGAGGCCCGCGACCAGCGCAACATGATCCGGCTGGTCGGCGACGTGCCCAGCCCGGCCGACCCGCCGAGCGGGTGCCACTTCCGGACCCGCTGCTGGAAGGCCCAGGACATCTGCGCCACCGAGGACCCCCGAACGGTCCCGAGAGCGGCGGACCCCCACCCCTCCGCCTGCCACTTCGCCGAACTCCGCCCAACCACCGCAGCCTGACCAACGCACCCCTGACCAACGCGACCCGCCCCGTTGATCATGAAGTTGTTGCCCTCAGACGGGCGATAACTTCATGATCAACGGGGCGGTCGTGCGCGGGCCTGGTTAGTGGAAGAAGTGGCGGGTGCCGGTTAGGTACATCGTTACGTTGGCCTTCTTGGCCGCTTCGATTACCTCTTCGTCGCGGATCGAGCCGCCGGGCTGCACGATGGCGCGGACGCCGGCGTCGATGAGGATCTGCGGGCCGTCGGCGAACGGGAAGAACGCGTCCGACGCGGCGACCGAGCCGCGGGCCCGGTCGGCACCGGCGCGGGAGACCGCGAGCTGCGCCGAGTCGACCCGGTTGACCTGACCCATGCCGACCCCGACGGTGGCACCGTCCTTGGCGAGCAGGATCGCGTTGCTCTTCACCGCGCGCACCGCCCGCCAGGCGAACGCGAGGTCCCGCAGCAACTCCTCGTCGGCGGCCTCGCCAGTGACCAACTGCCAGTTCGCCGGGTCGTCGCCGGGGGCGTTCACCCGGTCGGCGACCTGGGCCAGCACGCCACCGGTCACCTGCCGCAACTCCACAAGCGCCGGCGTCCAGGCCGGTGCCCGCAGCAGCCGGATGTTCTTCTTGGCCTGCAACACCTCGACCGCACCCTCGTCGAAGCCGGGGGCGACCACCACCTCGGTGAAGATCTCGGCGACCTGCCGGGCCAGCTCGACCGAGACCGGCCGGTTGACCGCGATGACGCCGCCGAACGCCGACACCGGGTCGCAGGCGTGCGCCAGGCGGTGCGCCTCGGCCACGTCCGCGCCAACCGCGATGCCACACGGGTTGGCGTGCTTGATGATCGCCACCGCTGGCTGGTCGGCGAAGTCGTTCGCGGCCCGCCAGGCGGCATCCGCGTCGACGTAGTTGTTGTAGGACATCTCCTTGCCGTGCAGCTGCTCGGCCTGGGCCAGCCCCGCCGGGGCGTCCGGGTCGGTGTAGAGCGCGGCCGGCTGGTGCGGGTTCTCGCCATAACGCAGCGCGGTCGACTTGCGCAGCGCCAGCCCCGCGAACTGCGGCCACGAGTCGTCGGCCGGAGCAAGCTCCTGGGCGCACCACTGCGCCACCGCCACGTCGTACTCGGCGATGTCGGCGAACGCCCGCGCGGCCAGCGCGCGGCGCTGGGCCAGGGTGAAGCCACCCTCGCTGAGCGCGCCGAGCAGCGCCGGGTAGCCGGCCGGGTCGGTGAGCACAGCGACCGAGGCGTGGTTCTTGGCAGCGGCCCGCACCATGGCCGGGCCACCGATGTCGATCTGCTCCACGCACTCCTCGACGCCCGCGC
Source organism: Micromonospora chokoriensis (assembly GCF_000718555.1). Lineage (GTDB taxonomy): Bacteria > Actinomycetota > Actinomycetes > Mycobacteriales > Micromonosporaceae > Micromonospora > Micromonospora chokoriensis_B. Next base: position 43,242 of record NZ_JOAN01000032.1, on the reverse strand, counting down.
CGGAGGCGACGGTCGCCTGGAAGGGGTAGAGGTTGGAGACCAGCAGGTCGAACGCCGCCACGCCCAGCTCGTCGAGCTGTGCGACGTGGGTGTCCTTACGCAGGTCCGCGAGGAGACCCGCGTGCACCTTCGGGTGCAGGGTCTTCACCCGGCCGTCGAGCACCTCGGGGAAACCGGTCACCGTCTCCACCGGCGTCACCGGCACCCCGGCGGCGGCGATGGTGCCCGCCGTGCTGCCGGTGGAGACGATCTCCACACCGGCCGCGTGCAGGGCCTGAGCCAGCTCGACCAGCCCGGTCTTGTCGTAGACGCTGACCAGCGCCCGCTTGATCGGGCGGCGCCCGTCCTGGGTGGGACTCACGGAACCGTGACCTTCCTTCCGGTGATGGTCCAGCCTTGGCGGACCAGGCGACCCACCTGCTCGACGAGCTGGCGTCGCTCGGCTTCCTTGATGCGCTCGGTGAGCGTGTCCACGTCGTCGCCGTCGAGCACCGGCACCGCGACCTGCGCGACGATCGGCCCGGTGTCCATGCCGGCGTCGACGAAGAAGAGGGTGGCTCCGGTGAGCTTCACGCCGTAGGCGAGGGCGTCACGCGGGCCGTGGATGCCGGGGAACGCCGGCAGCAGCGTGTTGTGGGTGTTCAGGTAGCGGTCGCCGAAGGCGGCGAGGAAGTGCGGACCGACCAGCTTGAGGAAACCGGCGGAGATGACCAGGTCGGGTTGGTGCTTCGCGACGTGCGCGGTGAGCGCGCGATCCCAGTCCTCCCGGGTGTCGTGGTCGCGGACCCGCTCGACGAAGGTCGGCACCCCCGCCGCGTCCGCCCGGTCCAGGCCCGCGATGCCGTCGCGGTCCGCGCCGACCGCGACGACCTGTGCGCCGTACGCGGGGTCGGCGGCGGCCTCCAGCAGCGATTGAAGGTTGCTCCCGGAGCCGGAGATGAGGACGACGATGCGGGCGACAGACGCGGGCTCGGTCACCGGGCCACCCTATCGGGCAGGTCAGGGACGCCCTCCGGCCGGGCGGTGCGCTGATCTTCGACGGTGCCGACGTGCCTCCACCCGGTACGCTGCCGCTCACTCGGGGCCGAACGCCGCGCCGGCCCCACACCGCCCCTGATCCGGCATACGGAAGCCGCCAAGAAGGGTCTTTTCCCGTGTTTTGGGAGACATGTCGTCCTGTTGCTGTACTGGGCATTGGGAGGACTGACCGCGATCATGGATGGAAATAAAGAGCACCACTGACGGAACCAGTCCAAGGAGCTTTCAGAATGCAGCCCGGTAACCCCGGTCAGGACCCGTACGGCCAGCAGCCCAACCAGGACCCGACCGCTCCCCAGCCGCCCGCCGCCCCATACGGCCAGCCCACCCCGGGCCAGCCGCACGACCCGTACGCCGCGCCGCAGGCCCCGTACGGTCAGCAGCCCACCTCGGGGCAGCCGTACGGCCAGCAGCCGCCGTACCAGGACCCGTACGGCCAGCAGCAGCCCCCGTACGGCGCCAGCCCGACGTACCCGAACGCCGGGTACCCGCAGGCGCAGGGGCAGAACAACACCCTCGGCCTCGTGTCGATGATCCTCGGTATCGCGTCGATCCCGCTGGTCTGCTGCGTCTACCTGGGCATTCCGGTCGGCATCGCGGGCATCGTGACCGGTTACCTCGCCAAGCAGAAGGTGGCCCAGGGCCAGGCCAACAACGCCGGCCAGGCCAAGGCCGGTCTGATCTGCGGCGCGGTCGGTGTCGGGCTGGGCATCGTGCTGTTCATCCTGAGCGTCGTGGCGCAGGTCAACCTGCCCACCCAGCCCTGACGGGCTCGGATCCGACGGGGCGCTCCGGGGTCACCCGGGGCGCCCCGCGCTCGTCTACTGCGCGGGTGCACGGGTCAGCGCTCGGGTGGCGGCAGCGCCGAGCAGTGCGCCGGCCGCGATGACCCCGACCGCCACCGCCCCGACCTGCCAGCCCACCGGCCCGACCTGGGCCAGTCGGCCGGCACCGAGCGGCCCACCGGAGACCGCGGCGGCGACGCCGAGCAGCACCCCGGCCACCGGCCCGGCCAGCGCCGCCGGCGCCAGCAACTGGGCCCAGCGCTGCGCTGCCCGCTCCGGCCCGGCGAGTCGGGCCAGCCGGCGGGCGAGCAGCCAGCCGGCGACCATCCCGGCCAGCACCGGCACCGCGAGCAGCAGTGCGCCGAAGCCGTCCACCGGGCCGCTTGGCAGGCCGGCGAGCAGTGGCACGGCCGGCAGCGCGCCGACCGACACCTCACTTGTGCGGACCGCGGTGTCGGTGCCGACGGCGAAGCCCGGCCCGAGCAGGTAACTGGTCGACCAGATCGCCGCGTTCGGCGCGTACGCGACGCTGACCAGGGTGATGCCGGCCTGCCCGGCGACCCCGGTCCGGTACGCCCCGATCATGTCGGCCGCGTCGCCGCCGCCGGTGGCCACCGCCAGGCCGGCCGCACCCGCGCCTGCGCCGAGCAGCAGCAGCCCGGCCACCAGACCGGTGCGAATGCCGTCGCGCACCGGGCCCGGCATCCGCGCGACGACCAACCGGGTAACGGCGGTGATCCGGACCGCGCCGACCAGCGCGGCGAGTGTGCCGATCACCGCGAACGTGACACCCACCCGGATCGGGGACACATCCAACCCCCCGGTGTCGACCAGCACCGCCGCGAGCGCACCGAGCAGCGCGTACGCGAAGCCGACCGCGCCTGCGGCGAGCAGCGCCCGACGCGGGGAGCGGGTGTCGCGGGCGCCGATCGCACGACTGACATGCACGCCGGCGCGGGTCAGCCGCCAGAGCGCGAGCACGCTCAGCGCGAGCGGGGCGAGCCCGAGCGGACCGGAATCGGTGTGCAGCGGCACGCCGTGCCCGAGCAGCCAGCCGGCCAGCGCGGTGCGCAGGGTGCCGGTCAGGGTGGTGGAGTCAGTGCCGAGCTGGACCAGGCCGAGCACGATGGCGACCGGCAGGTAGGAGGTGAGGGCCGCCCAACCGGCGGCCACCCCGGCGGCGACCGGCAACGGCGCACGCCCGCGCGGCGACCCACCCGCGCGGGGAGCGGGCACCCGCCGGGCCGACGCGGCACGGTCGACCGGCCGGTCGTCGGCGCTCACACCGCCGGGACGGCTGGGACGGTCAGGGGTGACGGGGGACATCCGCTCTACTCTGGCACGTCGTGCGGGCCCTGGCAGTCCGTTAACCCCTCCTAAGGACGGCGAGTTCAGCGAACCGACGTCCGGGCCGCCCGGTCCGGTCTAGCCTCGGGCCAGAGGGGGCGCAACCGCCGCCACCCGGAACGGGCCTGCCGGTCGCGATCCGGGCCGGCACGTCGCCCACGACCGCTCGGAGGTAGCCGTGACGACGCCATACCCGCCTCCCCCACCACCACCGGCCCGGGGACGCGACCGGACCACCCTCTGGGGCGTGCTGGGCATCGTGCTGGGGCTGATCTGCTGTGGCATCTTCGGCATCGTCTTCGGGTACCTGTCCATCCGCGACGCCCGACGGTACGGGCAGTCGCCGCTGCTCGGTTACCTCGCCATCGTCTTCGGCGTGATCAACATCATCGGCGGGGCGATCCTGCGCGCGACCGGAAACTACCCGTTCTGGAACAACGACTGACCAGCGGAGAGCGCGCGTACGCCGAAAGGGGGTCGACCGGTTCCGGTCGACCCCCTTCGGTGTTGCCTAGCCGGCTCAGCTGCCGGACATGATCTCCCGCATCAGCTTCGCGGTCTCGGTCGGCGTCTTGCCGACCTTGACGCCGACCGCCTCCAGCGCCGCCTGCTTCGCCTCGGCGGTGCCGGCCGAGCCGGAGATGATCGCCCCGGCGTGACCCATGGTCTTGCCGGGGGGAGCGGTGAAGCCGGCGATGTAGCCGACCACCGGCTTGGTGACGTTGGCCTTGATGAACTCGGCGGCCCGCTCCTCGGCGTCGCCGCCGATCTCACCGATCATCACGATGGCGTCGGTCTCCGGGTCGGCCTCGAACGCCGCCAGGGCGTCGATGTGGGTGGTCCCGATGATCGGGTCACCGCCGATGCCGACGCAGGTGGAGAAGCCGATGTCGCGCAACTCGTACATCATCTGGTAGGTCAGCGTGCCACTCTTGCTGACCAGGCCGATCCGGCCGGAGCCGGTGATGTCGGCCGGGATGATGCCGGCGTTGGACGCGCCCGGCGAGGCGATGCCCGGGCAGTTCGGCCCGACGATCCGGGTCCGCTCGCCCTGCGCCACGTTGTACGCCCAGAAGGACGCGGTGTCGTGCACCGGGACGCCCTCGGTGATCACCACGGCCAGGCCGATCGCGGCGTCGATCGCCTCGACCACGGCGGCCTTGGTGAACTGCGGCGGCACGAAGATGACGGTGACGTCGGCCCCGGTCTCGGCCATCGCGTCCGCGACGGACGCGAAGACCGGCAGCTCGGTGCCGTCGAAGTCGACCTTCTGGCCCGCCTTGCGCGGGTTGACGCCGCCCACCACGTTGGTGCCGGCGGCGAGCATCCGCCGGGTGTGCTTGGAACCCTCGGAACCGGTCATCCCCTGGACGATGACCTTCGAGTCCTTGGTCAGCCAGATAGCCATGATCAGACCCCCGCAGCTGCCAGCTCGGCGGCCCGCTCGGCCGCACCGTCCATGGTGTCCACCCGCTGCACGAGCGGGTTGTTCGCGCTGTCCAGGATCGCCCGGCCAGCCTCGGCGTTGTTGCCGTCGAGACGGACGACGAGCGGCTTGGTGACCTGCTCGCCGCGCTGCTCCAGCAGGGCCAGCGCCTGGATGATGCCGTTGGCGACCTCGTCGCAGGCGGTGATGCCGCCGAAGACGTTGACGAAGACGCTCTTCACGGCCGGGTCGGAGAGCACGATCTCCAGCCCGTTCGCCATCACCGCGGCGCTCGCGCCACCGCCGATGTCGAGGAAGTTGGCCGGCTTGACGTTGCCGTGCCGCTCACCGGCGTACGCGACCACGTCGAGGGTCGACATGACCAGACCCGCGCCGTTGCCGATGATGCCGACCTCGCCGTCGAGCTTGACGTAGTTGAGGTCCTTGGCCTTGGCGGCCTGCTCCAGCGGGTCCACGGCGGCCTGGTCGACCAGGGCCTCGTGGTCCGGGTGCCGGAACGCCGCGTTCTCGTCCAGGCTGATCTTGGCGTCGAGCAGCAGCATCCGGCCGTCGCCGTTCTTGGCCAGCGGGTTGACCTCGACCAGGGTGGCGTCCTCGGCGACGAACGCCTGCCACAGGCCGACCGCGATCTCGACCACCTGGTCGGCGACCTCGGCCGGGAAGCCGGCAGCGGTCACGATCTCGCGGGCCTTCGCCTCGTCCACGCCCTTCACGGCGTCGATCGGGGCCTTCACGACCTTGTCGGGGGTGTCGGCGGCGACCTGCTCGATGTCCATGCCGCCGGCGACGCTGGCGATGCAGAGGAAGGTGCGGTTCGCCCGGTCCAGCAGGTACGAGAAGTAGTACTCCTCAGCCACGTCTGCGGTCACGGTGATCATGACCTTGTGGACGGTGTGACCCTTGATGTCCATGCCGAGGATGTCCGTGGCCCGAGCCACCGCCTCATCCGGGCCCTCGGCCAGCTTGACGCCGCCGGCCTTACCTCGGCCGCCGACCTTCACCTGCGCCTTGACGACCACACGACCGCCGAGGCGTTCGGCGATCGCGCGGGCCTCTTCCGGGGTAGTGGCGACTCCGCCGGCCAGCACGGGCAAGCCGTGCCGCTCGAACAGGTCCCGCCCCTGGTACTCGTACAGGTCCACGATTGCGCGTCCCGTCCCGTCTCCGCGGCGCGCCGTCGCGCCGCCACCAGCGTTCAAGAAAACAGTTTGACGCCTGTCATCAGTTGAAACAGGCCATTGGCCGCAGCCTAGCGAGGTCGGCACCGCCGGCAACCGAGCGGGTGCACGGTGTGCGGTAATGCACAACCGGACATCGGGCGTGGCCGGTTTCCGGCCACGCCTCGGGTGGCATCCACCATCCGGGCGATGTTGTCCGACCTGCGTAACCCGGCCGCGGGGGCGTCGTTGAGTCAGATGTCGGAGCGCTGCAAAGCGTGATGACGGGAGACGGCCGATGCCCTGTCGGTCGAGGGGTGGCGGCGGGGCATCGTGCATAGAGGGGCCGGACGTGTGAGGGGTGCGTCCGGCCCCTCCCCCGTGCCCAAATCCGGTTGCCGCAGCAGACCGGCGCCCTCAGGACACCGGCTGGGCCACGTTCTGTCGGACCCACTCCACGATCGCCTGAGTGGTGGCGCCCGGCGTGAAGATCTTCGCGACGCCCAGCTTCTCCAACTCGGGAATGTCGCCGTTCGGAATGATGCCGCCGCCGAACACGACGATGTCGCGGGCGTCCCGCTCACCGAGCAACTCCAGCACCCGCCGGAACAGCGTCATGTGCGCGCCGGAGAGGACGGACAGGCCGACCGCGTCGGCGTCCTCCTGGATGGCGGTCTCCACGATCTGCTCGGGGGTCTGGTGCAGGCCGGTGTAGACGACCTCCATGCCGGCATCGCGCAGGGCGCGCGCCACGACCTTCGCGCCACGGTCATGGCCGTCCAGGCCAGGCTTGGCGACGACGACCCGAATACGAGAGCTCATCAGCGCACACCTTTCACCGGACCCACGGCCTTCACCTGAACGAACGGTAACCCGGCGGGCCTGGCCCGGGAAATCCGGGCTCTGTCACCGGCCGTTACCCGGCGCGTCCACCCGGCAACCTGGTGAAGCCCGCTGACCGGCACCCGACGCCCGACGTCAGGGCCATCCCGGCACCGCCCGGAGTCAAGTCGGACGACTCCGCCGGACCGGTCACGCTCGGCGACGAACGGGCAGCAACGGGGGCACCGTTTGGTGTCGCGATGCATGACAATCACGGACGCAAACGGACAGATCGACACGCCAATTTTCCGGTCTAGCTTGTGACTCGCCTGGTGGTTGGCTAACGTGTCCACGGTTGTCATCAGGTCCATGGACGGGTGACGACGCGGTCAGCGAGCGTTTCCTGGAGCTTCAGCGACGCCCACCGGCCGCTTCGGAACCCCGACAACGGAGGGTGTGCGTGCGCCAGCGCCTGTCGTCTGAGCCCGATCGATATCGCGGCCGTCGCCGCGTACCCACCCCACCCCGCAGCCGTTACGCCGCTGTCGTCACCACCGCGTTCGTCGGGGCCGGCATCGTGGCCCTCGGCGCAAGCGCCCTGCCGGACGCCAAGGACGTCAGCCCGACGGTCCTCGACGAGCTCAAGCAGGCGTCGGTCACCAGCCAGGACGCCGCGGCCCGGGCCGACAACGCCGACCGCGCCTCCCGGGACAGCCGCCCCAAGGACAGCGCCGAGCCCGAGGTCTGGCTGCTGCCGCTGCAGGGTTACGACTTCAACTCCCCCTACGGGGTGCGCTGGGGCAAGCTGCACACCGGAGTGGACCTGGTCGCCGGCGAGGGCACGCCCTACGTGGCGATCCACGACGGGCTGGTCACCAAGGCCGGCTGGTTCGGCGGCTACGGCAACGCCGTGATCGTTCAGCACGCCGACGGCAGCGAGGCCATCTACGGCCACTCCTCCGCGGTCAGCGTGAAGGAAGGCCAGCAGATCAAGGCGGGCGACCAACTCGGCCTCGTGGGCCAGACCGGCCACGCGTACGGCACCCACCTGCACCTGGAGATCCATGTCAAGGGGCAGCCGGTCGACCCGGTGCCGTTCCTTCAGGACCGCGGAGTGGACATCAAGCTGCAAGTCGAGGCACTCTACAACTAGGTAGCCGCCTCCTCGCGGTACGTAACGACCGTTGACCGCCCGGATCTGTCGATCCGGGCGGTTTTCTGTGCGGCAGTTCCGGCGAATGTGACCTGGAGCACAACAATGATTGTGGCCAGCACCACCAGGCAACATGATCACTTTTCCGGATGTAGTTCTTCACAACGGGTCATATCCGGACAGCCGAGCCTCCGCTCTCCGACCGGCCGGTCGATCCCCGCGCCTGCCCCACCTCGGCCCGACACCAGTATTTCGAGGTCAAGTGCCCCTCGACTGTGAAGGTCCGCCGTGCAGGAAGACAGCCCCGTCCAGAACGAGAACACCCCCGACACCGCCCTGCCCCAGCGGCCACAGCGCACCGCCCGGCGCAACCGCCTCATCGTGCTCAGCGCTGCCGCCCTGGTAGCCCTCGGCCTCGGTGGTGTCGCCGTCGCCACCAGTGGCAGTGACCGCCCGGCACCCGCAACCGTCTCCCTCGACGCGCAGGCGCGGGCCGAGGCCGCGAACCGGGCCGACCGCTCGGTCCGCGAGTCGAGCACACCGGTCACCCCGTCGGTCAGCCCGACGCCGAGCCCAACTGCGGTCAGCGCCAGCCCGACCCCCACGAAGACGGCCGCCGCGAAGGTCAAGCCAAAGCCGAAGAAGACCACCAAGCCCACGCCCGCCTGGGTCGACCCGATGCCCGGCGCGGCCGTCACCTCCTGCTACGGGCAGCGCTGGGGCACTCTGCACGCCGGTATCGATCTGGCGCTGCCCTCCGGCACGCCGATCCACGCCGCGGCCGCCGGCACGGTGACCCAGGCCGGCGACGCCTCCGACGGGTACGGCAACTCCGTCTTCATCGACCACGGGAACGGATACCTGACCCACTACGCCCACCAGAGCCGCATCGCGGTCACGGTCGGCCAGAAGGTCAAGGCCGGCCAGGTCATCGGCTACGAAGGCGCGACCGGCGACGTCACCGGCCCACACCTGCACTTCGAGGTGCACCAGGGCATGTGGAACCAGATCGACCCGGCCCCGTTCATGCGGGCCCACGGCGTCGACCTGGGCTGCTGATTCACGATCCCCGCGCGGTCCGCGGACAACATCAACGAAAGAGTGGCCTCGGCGCTGCCGGAGGCCACTCTTTCGTTGATCTAGCGTGATCTTTGCGGGGTCAGAGCTTGTCGACCGGGGCGTGCCGGAGCACCAGCCACATGGTCTGGTCGCCGAAGTCGATCTGCGCGCGAGCCCCCGGGCCGTGCCCCTCGACGGCGAGCACCCGACCCAGCCCGTACCGCTGATGATTCACCCGGTCGCCCGCAGACACCTTCGGCCCCTGCGGCAGCTCGCTGGCCGTGGTCAGCCGGCTGGCGTCCACGCCGAGCCGCTGGGCCAGTTGCGCCGCCTTCGGCGTGCCGCCGGTGAAGTTGCCACGACCGCCGGGCGCGCGGTCCGCACGACCGCCGACGCCGCCTCCCCCGCCAGCCCACGAGGTGTACGACCCTTCGGTGCGCTCCCAGTGCACCAACTCGGTCGGTAGCTCCTCCAGGAAGCGCGACGGCGGGTTGTAGGACGGCTGCCCCCAGGCCGAGCGGGTCACCGCCCGGGAGAGGTAGAGCCGCTGTCGAGCGCGGGTGATGCCGACGTACGCCAGTCGGCGCTCCTCCTCCAACTCGCGGGTGTCGCCCAGCGAGCGCAGGTGTGGAAAGACGCCGTCCTCCAGCCCGGTCAGGAAGACCACCGGGAATTCCAGCCCCTTGGCGGTGTGCAGGGTCATCAGGGTGACCACGCCTTGGTGGTCGGGGTCGTCGGAGGGGATCTGGTCCGCGTCGGCGACCAGCGCCACCTGCTCCAGGAAACCGGCCAGGGTGGCCCGCTCGCCCTCCTCGCCCAGTGCCTCGATCCGCTCGGTGTACTCCCGGGCGACGCTGACCAGTTCCTGGAGGTTGTCCACTCGGCCGGCGTCCTGCGGGTCCAGGCTCTCCTCCAGCTCGGTGAGGTAGCCGGAGCGGGTCAGCAGCGCCTCCAGCACCTCCTCCGGGGTGCCGGTCTCGGCCAGCTCCCGGGCGCTGTCGAGCAACGCCACGAAGTCGGCGATGCCGTTGGCCGCCCGGCTGGAGATGCCCGGCGCCTCCCGGGCCCGGCGCAGCGCCGCGCCGAACGAGATCCGGTCGCGGCTGGAGAGCGCCTCGACACATGCCTCCGCGCGGTCGCCGATCCCCCGGCGCGGGGTGTTGAGCACCCGCCGAAGGCTCACCGTGTCGTCGTCGTTGACCACCGAACGCAGGTACGCCAGGGCGTCGCGAACCTCCTTGCGCTCGTAGAAGCGCACCCCGCCGACCACCTTGTAGGGCAGGCCGACACGGATGAACACCTCCTCGAAGACGCGGGACTGGGCGTTGGTGCGGTAGAAGACCGCGACGTCGCCGGGGCGGGTTTCGTCGGCGTCGACCAGCCGGTCGATCTCCCGGGCGACCCAGTCGGCTTCGGCGTGCTCGGTGTCGGCCACGTAGCCGACGATCTGCTCGCCGGCGCCAGCCTCGCTCCACAGCCGCTTGGGCTTGCGGGAGGTGTTGCGGTCGATCACCGCGTTGGCCGCGTTGAGGATGGTCTGGGTGGAGCGGTAGTTCTGCTCCAGCAGGATCGTCCGCGCGTCGGTGAAGTCCCGTTCGAACTCCAGGATGTTGCGGATCGTCGCACCCCGGAACGCGTAGATCGACTGGTCGGCGTCGCCGACGACGCACAGCTCGGCAGGCGCCAGCCCGTCGGTGCCGGAGACCAGCTCCTTGATCAGGACGTACTGGGCGTGGTTGGTGTCCTGGTATTCGTCCACCAGCACGTGCCGGAACCGCCGGCGGTAGCTCTCCGCGACGTGCGGGTGGGACTGGAGCAGGTGCACCGTGGTCATGATCAGGTCGTCGAAGTCCAGTGCGTGCGCCTCACGCAGCCGGCGCTGGTAGAGCGTGTACGCCTCGGCCAGCGCCCGCTCATTGGGCCCGGTGGCCCGCGCCGCGAACTGCTCCGGGTCGACCAGCTCGTTCTTGAGGTTGGAGACCTGGGCCGCCAGCCCGCGCGCCGGGTAGCGCTTCGGGTCGAGATCCAGCTCGCGGGTCACCAGCTGCATGAGCCGGCGGGAGTCGTCCGCGTCGTAGATCGAGAACGTCGACTTGAGGCCGGCGTGCTCGTGCTCGGCACGCAGGATCCGGACGCAGGCCGAGTGGAACGTCGACACCCACATCAGGCGGGCCCGGGGGCCGACCAGCGCGGCGACGCGCTCCTTCATCTCGCCGGCGGCCTTGTTGGTGAAGGTGATCGCGATGATCTCACCGGGGTGCACGTCCCGTGCGGCGAGCAGGTAGGCGATCCGGTGTGTGAGCACCCGGGTCTTGCCGGACCCGGCGCCGGCCACGATCAGCAGCGGTGAGCCGGCATGGCTGACGGCGTCGCCCTGCGGCCCGTTCAGCCCGTCGAGCAGCTGCTGCGGGCCGAGGCGCGGGGCAGCCGCCCCGGGGCGGTGCGGGCGGGCCGGCGCGGACTCCGGCGCAGGCGGGGACGCGGGGATGTCGAAGAGAGGATGCATCGCCCGACAAGTCTATGCCGCCGGTCAGACACTCCCCGACGGCGCGCACCACCACCCGGAACGCCCATCGGTGACAAAGGCGCCCTCGGCAATGCGGAATGCTTGCGCACCCGGCAGTGACGTGGGCATACTCGACGGCGTGATCGCTGCGCGTTACTACTTTTACTACGGCACCGGGAGTCCGGCTGCCGTAGGTCGCGCCTGATCGATTCAGACCTACGAAAGCCCCGGGCTCCTGGAGCCCGGGGCTTTTTCCGTCCCAGGTTCCGGGCACCGGGCACCACAGCGCGAGAGGTACCCGATGATGGCAGACGTGATGGAGCAGAGCGGCGGCCCGATCCGACCGGAGGCTGGGCGGCCCGCAGCGCAGGGGGCGGAGCCAGCGGTGGCCACGCCGCCGCCGGGCGGAGACGCCGAGCCAGCCGAGCAACAGACCGGCACCGAGGAGCCGGCCGCCGCCGCGCGGATCGTGCAGATCAGACAGCGGATCAACGAGATCGACAATGCGTTGATCACGCTCTGGCAGGAGCGGGCCGCGTTGTCCCAGGAGGTCGGGGTGACCCGGATGGCGTCCGGTGGCACTCGCCTGGTGCTCTCCCGGGAACGGGAGATCCTGGAGCGGTTCCGGGTCGCGCTCGGCGCCGACGGCACCCAGTTGGCCCTGCTGCTGCTCCGCGCGGGCCGCGGCCCGCTGTGAGCCATACCGGCCCGTTCGGTGAGCCGCACCGGCTCGCAGTGCGGCACCTGGCCCACTGACGCCGCCTGCGCTGCGGTGCGCAGCCCGCCCGAGCTAGGTCACGGACAGACGAAACCGCCTGCCGTCGTCGTGGTGACGTCGGCAGGCGGTCTCGGTGACTCACACCTCGTGGGTGGCGACGATCTCGCGCTTCTCCGCGAAGTGGCAGGCGCTCGGGTGGTCCGAGCCCTGCCGGATCTCCAGCAGCGGGACCTGCTCGGCGCAGACATCCTGCGCCTTCCAGCAGCGGGTCCGGAACCGGCAGCCCGAGGGGGGGCTGATCGGCGACGGGACGTCACCCGTGAGCCGGATGATCGTCTTGTTGTTGCGCTGCGTCGGGTCCGGCACCGGCACTGCGGAGAGCAGAGCCTGGGTGTACGGGTGGGTCGGCCGCTCGTAGATCTCGTCCTCGGTGCCGATCTCCACGATCTTGCCGAGGTACATCACCGCGACCCGGTCCGAGAGGTGGCGGACCACCGACAGGTCGTGCGCGATGAAGACGTACGAGAGCCCGAACTCGCCCTGCAACTGCTCCAGCGCGAGCGCGCGGGCGATGCCGATGCGCTGACGCTGACCGCCGGAGAACTGGTGCGGGTACCTGTTGATGTGCTCCGGGTTGAGCCCGACCAGGTCGAGCAGCTCCCTGACCTTGGCCCGACGGCTGCCCTTCGGCGCCACCTCCGGGTGGATCTCGAACGGCTCACCGAGCAGGTCGCCGACGGTCATCCGCGGGTTCAGCGAGGTGTACGGGTCCTGCATGACCAGCTGGATCTGCCGACGAAGGCGCCGCAGCGCCCCACCCGACAGCGTGGAGATGTCCTGGCCCTTGTAGACCACGCTGCCTTCGGTCGGCTTCTCCAGGTTCATCAGAACCCGGGCGAGGGTCGACTTGCCGCAGCCGGACTCGCCGACCACGCCGAGCGTCTCACCGGCGCGCAGACCGAACGAGACCCCGTCGACCGCCTTGACCTGACCGACGGTCTTCTTGAACACCACACCCTGCGTGACGGGGTAGTGCTTGACCAGGTCACGGACCTCGAGGATGTTCTCAGACACGGTTCACCAGCTCCTCGGCGAAGTGGCAGGCGCTGGCCCGGGCATTGCCCACCTGCAGCAGCGGCGGGATCGTCTCCCGACACACCGGCTGAGCCATGGGGCAGCGCGGGTTGAACGGGCAGCCCGGCGGGATGTTCATCAGGTTCGGCGGGAGGCCCTTGATCGTCCGGAGCTGCTGCCCCTTCTCGTCCAGGCGCGGAATCGACTCGATCAGACCCATCGTGTACGGGTGCGCCGGCTTGGCGTACAGGTCGTACACGTCGGCTTCCTCGACGATCCGGCCCGCGTACATGACCGCGATCCGGTCCGCGACGTCGGCGACGACACCGAGGTCGTGGGTGATCAGGATCATGCCCATCTGCCGCTCACGCTGAAGCTCGGCCAGCAGGTCCATGATCTGGGCCTGCACGGTCACGTCGAGGGCAGTGGTCGGCTCGTCCGCGATCAGCACCTCCGGGTCGAGCGCCAGCGACATCGCGATCATCGCGCGCTGCCGCATACCGCCGGAGAACTGGTGCGGGTAGTTGTTGAACCGGCCCTTGGCGTTCGGGATCTTGACCTGGTCGAGCATGTCGATCGCGCGCTTCTTGGCCTCGGCGCGGCCCATGCCCCGCCGGACCCGGAACTGCTCGGCGATCTGGAACCCGACGGTGAAGACGGGGTTCAGTGCGGAGAGCGCGTCCTGGAAGATCATCGCGATGCCCTCGCCGCGGATGCGGCGGCGCTCCTCGTCGGACATGCGGAGCATGTCCTTGCCGTGGAAGCGGACCTGCCCACCGGTCACGAAGCCGGGCGGCGTGTCGAGGATGCCCATGATGGTCTGCGCGGTGACGCTCTTACCGGAGCCGGACTCGCCGAGCACGGCGAGGGTCTCCCCCGCGTCGACGTGGTACGTGACCCCGTTGATGACCTTTGCGACGCCGTCCCGGGTGCGGAACTCCACCCGCAGGTCGTCGACCTCGAGCAGCCGGCCGGAGGGACGCCCGGACCCGCCGGGGCCCGACGCGGACTGCTCGGACACGAGAATGTCGGACACTGGATATCCCCTAGCGGAGTTTCGGATCGAGGGCCTCGCGGACCGCCTCACCGAGCATCACGAAGCTCAGCACTGCGGTGACGAGGAACGCGGCGGGGAAGAACACCAGCCCCGGCGCGACCCGGACGAACTGCTGCCCATCACTGATCATGATGCCCCAGGACACCACCGGCGACTTCAGACCGACGCCCAGGAACGACAGGGTGGCCTCGGCACCGATGAACGAGCCGACCATGATCGTGCCGTAGACCAGCAGCGGGGCCAGGCAGTTCGGCAGCAGGTGCTTGAGGATGATCCGGCCGGTGCCGGCACCCAGCGCGCGGGCCGCCACGATGTAGTCGGCCTCCTTGGTGGATAGCACCGAGGAGCGCATCAGTCGCATCACGACCGGCCAGCTCAGCACGATCAGGGACGCGGTCACCAAGCCCATGATCTTGTTCTTGCTGTTGCCGGAGCCCGACCCGTTGAAGGTGGTCAGGATGACGATCGCGCCGAGCACGAAGGGCAGACCGAAGAAGACATCGGCGATCCGGCTCAGTAGCGCGTCCACCCAACCACCGCGGTAGCCGGAGATGATGCCCATGGTTCCGCCGATGAGCAGGGTGCCCAGCACGGAGAGCACGGCGACCTGAATGGACGCACGCGCGCCGTAGATGACCCGCGCGTAGACGTCACGGCCCTGCACGTCGTAGCCGAACCAGCCTTCGGCGGACGGCTTGTTGAGGCTGCGGGAGAGCGCGCCGGTCTCCGGGTCGCCGCCTGGAGCGAACAGCGCCGGGAAGGCCGCCATCAGCAGGAAGAGCACGATCAGCGTGGCCGAGATCCAGAACAGCGGCTTGCGCCGCAGGTCCCGCCAGGCGTCAGCGAGCAGGCCGCGCGGCTTCTCGTTGCTCTGCGGCTGGCCCGCGGTGGCGGGGGCGGCGGAGTCGGTCGGGTGCGCGCCGGGGGTGCTGACGATCGATGCGGTACTCGGGTCACTCATAACGGATCCTCGGGTCCAGGGCGGCGTAGAGCAGGTCAACCAGCAGGTTCATCAGGAGATAGACCAGCACCAGGACCACCACGATCCCTACGACCGTGGCGCTCTCCTTGGTGATGATCGCTCGGAAGACCTGGCGGCCGATTCCGTTGATGCTGAAGATTCCCTCGGTGACGATCGCGCCACCCATCAGGGCACCGAGGTCGGTGCCGAGCAGGGTCACCACCGGGATGAGCGAGTTGCGCAGCAGGTGCACGCCCACCACCCGGCGCATCGGCAGGCCCTTGGCGATAGCGGTGCGCACGTAGTCCGCGCGACGGTTCTCCGCGATGCTCGTTCGCGCTACTCGAGCGATGTACGCCACGGAGGCGCTGCCGAGCACGAAGCCCGGCACGATCAGCTCGGACCACCGCATCTCGGAGGAGACGGTCGGCTTGATGATGCCCCACTGCACGCCCAGCAGCCACTGCAGCACAAAGCCGACCACGAAGACCGGCAGCGCGATGAGGAAGAGGGTAGAGACCAGGACCAGGTTGTCCAGGAAACCGTTGCGCCGCAGACCCGTCAGCACGCCGGCGCCGAGGCCGATCACTGCCTCGATGGCGAGCGCCACGACGGCCAGCTTCAGGGTGTTCGGGTACGAGGTCAGGATGATGTCACTGATCTCACGCTGCGAGAAGGTCTGACCGAAATCGCCCTGGAGCAGGTTCTTCATGTAGGTGAAGTACTGCACGAAGACGTTCTGGTCGAGGTGGTACTTCTCGGTCATGAAGGCGATGTACTGGTCCGGGCAGCGACGCTCGCCGCACTTGCCAGCGAACGGGTCGCCCGGAACGGCCCAGACGAGCCAGTAGATCAGGAACGTCGTACCGATGAAGACCGGCACGAGTTGGAGCAGCCGTCTCAACAGATAACGGCCCATGGGGTGGTCCTCCAGACAGGGGGCGCGTCGGACGGCCGACACGGTGGTGACAACGTGCGAGTGGAGTGTTGTAACACCCAATCGCGGAACGGCCCCGGGTCGGGCTCACCGGATGTGGCGAGCCCGACCCGGGGTCAGACCGTACGGATCAGAGCTCGACCGAGGTGATGTCGATCTCGCCGACGTTGTTCAGCTCGAGCTTCTTGATCTTCTCCGAGTGGCCGGACTGCTGACCGTAGAAGTAGACCGGGATGCTCGGGACGTCCTGGTCGACCTTCTCGACGGCCTTGGCGAACGCCTCGTGCGAGGCCTCCAGGCTCGGCGCGGCGCTGGCCTGCTTGGCCAGGGCGTCGACCTCGGGGTTGCTGTAGAGGCCGTCGTTCGAGGAGCCGTTCGTGACGAACAGCGGGTTGACCCAGTTCTCGACGTCCGGGTAGTCCTGCTGCCAGGCAGCACGGTACGGGCCGGTCATCTTGTGGGCGTTGACGTTCTGGCGGAACACCGCGAAGGTCGGCACACCCTCAGCCCGAGCGTTGATGCCCAGGTTGGTCTTGATCTGCTGCGCGACGGCGTCCATCCAGTCCTTGTGGGCGGAGTCCGAGTTGTAGTAGAAGACCATCTCGCCGGTGAAGCCGCCGGCCTCGGCAAGCAGCTGCTTGGCCGTGGTCGGGTCGAACTTGCAGGCGGTGCAGTTACCCGGCTTGGCGCCCGGGGTCAGCGGGTTCGCCCAGCTGTCGGCCGGCTTGCGGGTACCGAAGAAGATCTTCTCCGAGATCTCCTGCCGGTTCACCGACAGCGACACGGCACGACGCAGCTTCGCGTTGGCGAAGCGCTTGTCGTAGATCGGGAACGCGATGAACGCGGTCGTCGGGGTGACGGTCGAGCGGCCCCGGTCACCGAGGTCGGTCTTCCACTTGTCGCCGGCGAGCGCCGAGGTGGGGACAACCTCCATGAAGTCGAGGTTGTTCGCCAGCAGGTCGGCGTAGGCCGCGTTGTCGTCCTGGTAGAGCTTGACGTCGACGTCCTTGACCTTCATCTTGTCGCGAAGGTTGTAGTCGTCGAAGCGCGTCAGCTTGATGAGGGCGTTGTCCTCCCAGGACACGAACTTCACCGGGCCGTTGGCGATCGGCTTGCGGCCGAACTCTTCCGGCTTCATGGTGAAGAAGACGTCCGGCAGCGGCATGAACGCGCTGTAGCCGAGCTTGGTCGGGAAGACCGCAGTCGGGGCGGCCAACGTGACCTCGAAGGTCTGATCGTCGATGACCTTCAGACCAGACAGCTTGTCCGCCGTCGGGGCCGGGGCCTTCTGCGGCTTGTCCGGGCCATCCGGGTCCGTCGTGTAGGTCTTGTCGAAGCCCTCGATGTCCGCGAAGAAGGTGCCGTTCTGCGCGCCGTTCGGCGAGTAGGCAGCCCAGTTCCAAGCGTCGACGAAGTTCTTCGCCTTCACCTCGGTACCGTCGTGGAACTTGGTACCGCTCTTGATCTTGATCGTGAAGACCTTGGAGTCGGTGGTGTTGATGGACTCCGCGAGCGCGTTGCGCGGGGCCCCACCGTCGTTCGGGTACTCGACCAGGCCGGTCCACAGCCAGTCGACGATCTTGCCGCCGCCGGTCTCCGTGGTGTTCGACGGGACCAGGGGGTTCTCCGGCTGGACACCGTGAACAACGATCGCACCGTCGGCGCTGTCGGCGTTCTCGCCGCTGCCGCCGCTGGAGCAACCGGTCGCGACAAGCGCGGCAGCCGCGCTGAGCGCGATGGCGCTCGTCGCCCGCTTCGAGACTCTCATTACGAGGGGCCTCCTCTTTCTAACCAGGTTCCGTCGTGGGTTTCACGCACGTTTGGGGGTGACACCGCCCGACCACCCCGAGGCGCGGGTCGCCGGGACCACAGGGAAGTTGGGGACACCCCTGATGTTCCGATCCGCCGGGCTCCCCGCCAACGAGGCGTGACACGACGCAAGCAACACAGCCACGGACCGCCGTGATCGGCAGGATCGTGGTCGTGGGGCGTACGGAGTGCCACACACCGATGGTGAGGTGCTGCCACTGTGACACCCACTTGCCGCTTCCGTGAAGGTGCCGTTATCAAGCCGTTAGTTGCCCGCCACGTTGCCGATACTTGAAAAATGATCACAAAACGGTCGCTGTTGGCGGCACTGAGCAGGAAACACGTTGCGCCACCCGAGAACCGGCCTCGGCCCGCGCTCAAGCCCCGGGGTCACACCGGGGCGATGCGACGTCGGTCACCACTTACGTTTCGACCCGTCCGGACGAGGGTGACTACGGCTGCACGGGCACGATCATCGGCTGGGTGGACTAGGGCGTGCAGGGCGTTTCTCTGCTCCCCGTCGATGGCGACAGACGGTCACACGAGCCGGCGATCCGCCGCCCATCGGGAAAGCTCGTAGCGGTTGGACATCTGAAGCTTGCGCAGCACGTTCGACACGTGTGTCTCCACCGTCTTGATGGAGATGAACAGCTCCTTGGCGATCTCCTTGTACGCGTACCCCCGGGCCAGCAGCCGCAGTACCTCCCGCTCCCGGTTGGTGAGCTGGTCCAACTCCGGATCGGCCACCGGCGCGTCCGGCCGGGCCGCGAAGGCATCCAGCACGAAGCCGGCCAGCCGTGGGCTGAACACCGCGTCCCCGTCCGCGACGCGACGGATCGCCGCGGCCAGCTCGTCCGGGGAGATGGTCTTGGTGACGTAACCCCGGGCACCGGCACGGATCAGCCCGATCACGTCCTCCGCCGCGTCGGAGACGCTCAACGCGAGGAACTTGACCTGCGGGTGCGTACGCCGCATCGCCTCCAGCACCGCGCGACCACCGCCGTCGGGCATGTGCACGTCGAGCAGCACCACGTCCGGGCCGACGGCTGCGATCCGGGTGACCGCCTCGGCCACCGTGCTCGCCTCACCCACCACCTCGACGTGGGCGCCCAACTCCGCGCGCACCCCGGCCCGGAACATGGCGTGGTCGTCCACCAGGAACACCCGCAGCCGCTCGGGGCGGGCATCCGCCGGGTCGAGGTGCTCGGTCGACTGCTCGGCCATGATCATCTGTTCCTCTCCGCTGCGGACGAGTCCCGGGAGATCGGCAGGATCAACCGGACCTCGGTCCCCTCCCCCGGGCCGGACCGGATTTCGGCCCGTCCGCCGTGCCGCTTCATCCGCCCGATGATCGAGCCGCTAACGCCGTGCCGGTGGTCCTCCACCGTATCCGGATCGAAGCCCTTGCCCCGGTCCCGGACGAAGACGCTGACCTGATCGGGCTCCACCTCGGCGTAGAGCGACACGGTCTGCACGCCAGCATGCCGGGCCGCGTTCACCAGCGCCTCGCGCGCGGCCGCGACCAGCGCCCCGACCTTCTCGTCGGTCTCCCGGTCCCCCACCACCACCGTCTCCACGCTAATCGCGAAGGTGTCCTCGACCTCGGCCGCGGCCTGCTCCAAGGCGGCGGCGAAGCGCTCATTCGGCGAGGCGGTCGGCTTGTAGAGCCAGTTACGCAGGGAACGCTCCTGCCCTCGGGCCAGCCGCTGCACCGTCTTGACGTCGCCGGCGTTGCGCTGGATCAGCGCCAACGTGTGCAGCACCTGGTCGTGCACCATCGCTGCCAACTCGGCCCGCTCCTGCTCGCGGATGCGCCCCTCACGCTCCGAGCGGAGCTGACTGTACGTCCGCCACAGCACCGGCGCCGCGACCACTCCGACACCCGCCAGCCCGACCAGCGCGAAGATCACGCCGTTGATCACCGCGTCGAAGTTCTGTGCCGGCGAGTAGACGGCCGCGACGCCGATGATGCCGACCGCGACCAGCACTCCCCCGCCGATGAACCGGAGCACGAACGCCCGCCGGTCGCTCTCCTCGACGACCGCGCCGAGCCAGGGCACCGGCATCGTCTCGCCCCACTGCCGCCGCCGCTCAGGGGCGGACTGGTGCCAGATGACCCCGGCGCCGACCGCGATGATGGCCACCAACCAACCGGCGGTGCCCGCCGCGCCGACCGAATCGAAGACCATCACCTGGATCAGCAGGACACCGAGCCCGATCCCCACGAACGGCAGGAGTTGGGCGACGTCCCGTCGGGGCGGCACCGCAGTGTCACCGGGACGCAGCGGCACCACCGCCCAGAAGGCCGCGTAGAGCAACAAACCGAGCCCACTCAACCCGAGCAGGACCATGAACGCGACGCGTACCCGCAGCACCGAGATGCCGAGATGGTCGGCGATACCGGCGGCGACGCCAGCGGCCATCCGGTGCTCGGGTGCGCGGTAGAGGCGCGGGGGCGGGGTCACGGTGCTGCTGATCGGAGGCTCCCTGGTCACGGTGGCGGAGAGGTCGAGGTCGGTGACTCGATCGTCACACGCTGCGGCGTCCGTGACCACGGGGACGCCCCCGACATTCCGGCCGCCGGATCTCAGGGTGGGGTCAGGGTCGGGTCCTGAGGTCGAACGGGTGCGCCGGGCAGCAGGATCGAAGCATGACCGAAGAAGCTGCCCCGCCGCCCCGACCGGGGTCGGCACAGCCGGGCGGTTCAGCACCGCCGCCGCCCGCCACGACGCCCACCGAATGGACCGAGCCCAGTACGTTCGGGCCGCACGCCGGCACCGACGCGACCGCCGACGCCGCACCCGGTGATCCGGCCGCCGGCTACGGGCCGCCCACGGCGGGCTACGGCCCGGGCCCAGGGTTCGCGGCGGGCACCGGCTACGGCCCGGGTGGCCCCGGTCCGTCCGCGCCGCCGCCGCTGGGCGGCACCGGCTTCACCTCACGGTACGGGCTGGTCCGACCGCGCGAGGGGCGGTATCTGGCCGGCGTCTGCGCGGCGATCGGGCGTGCCACAAACACCGATCCGGTGCTCTGGCGGGTGTTGCTCGCGGTGCTCGGGTTCTTCGGGGGCATCGGCATCCTGGTGTACGTCGCGGCCTGGCTGATCATCCCGAACGAGGGCGACACCGCGTCCCCGATCGAGTCCATGCTCGGGCGTGGTCGCTCGAGCATGTCGCCGGTGACAGTGATCGTCCTGGGCATCCTGGTGGCAGCCAGCTTCGCGTACATCGTCACCGATGCCTTCCGCGCGGTGCTGCTCGGCGCGGCCATCCTGGTCGCCGGCGCGCTGCTACTCAACCGGGACGGCCGCAATCCACGGCCCGGCACCCCGGGCGGTCCGCCACCCACCACGCCGTCCGGCGGTCCGGCCGGCCCGGTCGTCCCGCCGGTGGCCTGGCCCGCACCGTCCTACGGCGCGGCGCCGTCGACCGGCCCGGTGGTGACGCCGCCGATGTTCAGCACCAATCCGGGGTACGCCACCGCGACGCCAGGGGCAGCGCCCACCGTCACCTTCCCGGCGTACGACGTACCGCCGTCCACCGCGACGCAGCCGGTGTCCGGGGTTGGCCCGGTCTCCGGTCAGCCAGCCGGCGCGACGGGCACCCAGGCTGGCTGGCCGGCACCCGCCACGGGCTGGCCGAGCACCGGCATGCCCAGCGCCGGCTGGCCGTCGGCACCGGTGAGCAGCGCACCCGCTGCCCCAACCGGCTATCCGACCGCCCCGCCGCCGTCCGGTTACCGCCCCCCGTTCGCGCCGCATGGCCCGTACGCCTCACCGACCCCCGCCGTGCCTCGTCCGCCCAAGCCACCGAAGCCGCCGAAGCGCCCCAAGGAGCGCTCGCCGCTCGGCGCGGTGACCTTCTCGCTGATCTTCCTCGTCCTCGGTCTGGTCGCCCTGCTCGACCTGCTGGACGTCTTCGCCATCAGCGCCTCGGCCTACTTCGCGGCCGCGTTGGCCACGATCGCGCTAGGGCTGCTGGTCGGCACGTGGTTCGGCCGGGCCCGCTGGCTCATCGCGCTCGGTCTGGTGACCGCGGCGGCGCTCGGCACGGCGACGGTCGCCGAGTCCTACGACCGGATCCGAGGGGTCGACGGCGCGGTGACCTGGGCGCCCACCGACTACCGCGACCTGGCCGACCGGTACGAGAACAGCTTCGGTGACGCCGTGCTCGACCTGCGCGGCATCGACTTCGCGAAACGGGACAGCCAGGTGACCGTGGCCATCAACTTCGGCCAGGCGACAGTTGTCGTGCCACCGAACGTGGACGTCACCACCGTGGCCGACGTCAACGCGGGGGACGCCACCATCTTCGGCAACCACTCCGGCGGGCTCGACGGTCGCCTGCGGGAATCCACCGACGTCGGCGCGGACGGGCCCGGCGGCGGGACGCTGCGCCTCTACATCCACGTCAATGCTGGCAACCTGGAGGTGACCCGGTGAAGGCTCACCGCACGGATCTGGTGTCGTTCGCCTTCGGGCTCGTGTTCCTGGCGCTCTCCGCCTGGTGGCTACTCGCCCAACTGCTCGGGCTCGCGCTGCCGCCGGTCGGCTGGTTCCTGGCCAGCGCACTCATCCTGATCGGGGTCTTCGGGCTGGTCGGCGCGCTGCGCTCGGGTCGGCCGAGCCAGCCGGAGGCGACCGTCGACGCCCCTGCCGCCGAGACTGTGGCGCCCGTCTCCGGTGCGTCGGTCTCCAGCGCGCCCGTCTCTGGTGCCGCCACGTCGACCTCCGGCGCGGCGCTGCCGGTGTGGGAAGCCGAACGGTCCACCTGGGACACTCCCTCGACAGGCCCGACACCGGAGGCACCGACCAGCGACGTGCGAGCCGAGGACGCGCCGACCACCGACGTGATCCACCCCGCCTGGCTGGCACATCCGCCGTCCGAGCCGCAGACCGAGCCGGCGTCGGAGCCGCAGACCGAGCCGGTCGCCGGCCAATCCGGCGATCAGCCGGGCGACGGGCGGGAGGGTCAGCGCCGGGAAGTCTGACCTCGGGTGCCTGGCAGCGTCGGTCCACCGCATCGCCACGGCGGTGCGGCCGGCGCGGAGGGACGCATATGCTGGCCGGTGGAGATCTCGCCTCTGCCGGCCGGCCCGTCCCGCCCATGGCGGTCCCGCCGCGATTCCCGTCTCTACCCCCGTCAGGAGCCCGCCCGACATGACCCAGTCCCCCGCCGTGCGTACCACCGGTCGGTCCGGTCCGGTCCGCATCGGCGAGCGAGCCGCCCGTACCCTCGTCGCCGAGCTGGCCCGAATCAACGACGCCAAGGCCGCCCTGCTGGTCGGGGTGAGCCCCGACTCCGCGGTGCTGGCCGCTGCGGTCGAGGCGCTGCTCCCCGGTGACCGGCTCACCGTGGTCCCCGCCGAGCCGTTCGGCGCTGCGGCGCTGCGCGAGCACGTCACCGCCCAGGGCCGCTGGGTCGCCGACCGGGTGAGCGTCGTCGACTCGCTGGCCGAAGCCGAAGTCGCCGGGGTCGTCGTCGCTGGCGAGGTGTTCACCGGCACCGCCGAGGCGACCCGCAGCGGCATCGAGGGTTTGGCCAAGTACCTGTCCGACGGCGCGGTGCTGAGCGTGGCGACCGTCGCCACGCCCGGCCGGACCGACGGCGCCGACGCCGAGCTGGCCCGCCAGGACGCCCTCTACGGCGTCGGCTCCGACCTGGTGCTGCGCAACTCGCCGCCGGTGCGCGTCTACCGACTGCGGTTCACCCCGGCCAGCCCCGCCACGGCCGAGACCCTGGCCCCCGCGTACCGGCCGTCGAGTGTGCCGCTGACCCGGGGTATGCACATCGACTCCAACGGCGTGGCGGCTGCGGGCATCGCGCTGGGCCTCGCGGCATTGGCCCGGGTGGCGCGTCCGTCGTCCAAGCTGTGGCTGCTGCCGGCACTGGCCGCCGGGCCGGTCGCCGCGTTCTTCCGGGACCCCGAGCGGGACGTACCGGAGGACCCGAGCGCCGTGGTCGCCAGCGCGGACGGGAAGGTCCTGTCGGTGCAGCGGCTGCACGACGAACGCTTCGGCGACGGCGAGTGGCTGCGGATCGCGGTGTTCCTGTCGGTGCTGGACGTGCACGTCAACCGCGCACCGGTCGCCGGCAAGGTGGTCGACTACTTCGTCGCCGACGGTGGCTTCGTCAACGCGATGAAGCCGGACGCCGAACACAACGTCGCGGCGTACACCGTGCTGGACACCACCCGCGGCACGGTGGTGGTCGCGCAGCGCACCGGGCTGATCGCCCGCCGGATCGTGCAGCGCGCGCCGATCGGCGCGCTGCTGGCCAAGGGCGAGCGTTTCGGTCTGATCCGGTTCGGCTCCCGGACCGACGTCTACCTGCCAGCCGAGGCCGCGGACCCGCTGGTCGGGCCGGGCGACAAGGTGGTCGGTGGGTCCACGGTCATCGCCCGCTGGCGCTGACCCGTAAACGACGAACGGGGCGCCGCTGTCCGCGGCGCCCCGTTCTGTCTGCTCAGCTCAGGCGGTACGACGTTGCCGCAGCCAGAGAACCGGCCCGCTGACCAGGTAGCCCACCACGATCAGGGCGAACGTCAGCCGGATGTCGACCAGCGCGCCGATCACCGGGGCCAACCAGAGCCACGCCGGCAGCTTCACCAGACGGGCGAGCTTGGCGTACGGGAAGCTCGACACCATTGCGAAGGCCAGCAGCGCCACCCCGGCGACCAGCACGGCGCCGGGCACCGGCAGGCCGATCGCCACGGTCACGGCGAGCACCGCGGCCGCCATGGTGGTGGGCACCCCGCAGAAGAATCGGCCGTCCTTCGGCGAGACGTTGAAGCGGGCCAGTCGAATCGCGGCACACGCCGCGACCAGCGCGCACGCCACCGCCGCCGCAGCCGTGGAGACGGAACCGGCGAGCGAGGCATAGACCACGACCGGCGCGGCGAGACCGAACGAGCACATGTCGGCCAGCGAGTCCATCTGCGCGCCGAACGGGCTGGCCACGCCGAGCCGTCGGGCCAGCGCGCCGTCCAGACCGTCGAAGCCGACGCAGGCGATCAGGCAGAACGCGGCGACGCGCACCTCGCCCTGCATGGCCAGGAAGATGGCCAGCATGCCGAGCATCAGGCTAGCCAGCGTGCAGGCGTTGACCAGGCCGAACTTCATCCGGCGCGCGATGGTGCGCTCGCCGGGGAGCAGCGGGATCGACCGGGCCTCGTCGGGCTGCGCCATCGGCGGCATCGCCGGGCTGACCGGCATGACTGCTTCGATATCCGCTCGGTCCACACTCAGTGTCGGGTCCACTCCCAGTGTCGGCCGGCTGAGCCGGTCCAGGCCGTAGCGACGGCGCTGCCGGTCGGCGTACCGGTGCTCGGTCGGGGCCAGGTCGGTCGTGTGCAGGTCGCCGTCGCGGCGACCGACCCGGACCAACAGCACCTGGCGGGCGAACGTGCTGCTGCGGCGCAACCGGCCCGCCCAGCGACGCCCTGCGGGGCGCGGACTGTCAGTAGTACGACGCCGGCGCCATGGGGCTCTCGGCACGTTTCCTCCATCACCGGATCTGCTGGCCGCCGTCTGGCGGGTGTCCGGCTGTCTCGTGCCGGACCTTGCATGGCCCGGCAGCCGTTTTGCGGAGTACACCATCGCATAGGGGAACATGGCTTGGCGATAGCTGCCGGCGGTACTTATATCTGGCTTAAACCGCTCGAACCGCTCGTTTGTTCCCATCCCGGGCCCCATCGCCCGTTTCCTCCACCATTCCCGCCATTGACTGTACCGGAGGGTCCCCATCTCGGCTCACCGAGCGGGGCGCTATCGGCCACTCTGTCCTATTGCCAAGGCCGCGATGTCGCTCAACGGCAGGTCAACGACCTCAGCGCGGGTGAACCACCCAGCCCGTACCGTCGAACCTCCGGCGGATTCGGTGACCACCGCGTCAGTAGGTACGTCCACCAGCACCCGATAGATCACCCGTACGCCATGCCAGTCCAGCGGACGCCCCTCCGGGCCGAGTGCGGCGGGATTGTGCAGGTTGTTGACACCAAGAAGCTCCACGACCCGGCCCACCTGACCGCCCTCCTCGATCAACTCCCGGAGCAGCCCGGTGGCCGGCTGCTCGCCGTGATCGGTGCCACCGCCGGGCAGATGCCACAGGCCAGCCCCCGGATAACCCTCCGCGATCTGGGTGAGCAGGATCCGCCCGGCAGGGTCGGTGACCAGCCCGTACGCCCCGAAACGCAGCCGGCGGTCGGGGTGCGGCGGCGGAACCGGGCCACGCGGCCGGCGCGTTCCGGGCGGCAGCGAAGTGACCGGCAAGCCGAGCACCTCGGCGGTGAACGGAGTCAGCGACAACTGCGCCACCTCCGCCAGCGAAAGCCAGCAAGCCCGAGCAACCAGACCACGTCCGCAGCCCCGCAGCCCACCCTCGGCCCGCCCACCCTCGGACAGTGCGCTCTCGGAGAGTGCGCTCTCGGGCATGCTGAGCTCGAACAACAGCCGGTCGGTGTGCAGTGCGACGTTGTCCTCCGGATCGGTGACCACGTCCGCGACCACCCCGCACAGTCGACTCACCGCCACAGTCAGCCCGGTCTGCGCGGCGACCTCGCGGACCACGGCGCGCTCCGGGTGCTCAGCGTGCGCGACGGCACCGCCCGGCAAGCGCCAAACGCCAGGAAACTCCCCCTCCGCCCCGTCCTGAACCACCAAGACCCGGTCCGAATCCCACAGAAGCCCATAAGCCCCGACCAGCCGCGCAAGCTGCACCCTTGCTCACTCCCCGTTCGACCCAGACCCGTTGATCATGAAGTTACCGCCGTCCATCTCGCGCGACCTGACAATAACTTCATGATCAACGCGAAGCGGCGTACGGGAAACCCGCAGAGCTGCCGAGCCGAGGCGCCCCGCGCCCAAAGTGACCGACCTTCGACTAAGACCGTTTTAGCCCATTAAAGTCAGTTGTGCCCGGTCGCCTGCGCGTCCACCCCACTCGATCAGCCCTCATTGTGAAGTGCATCCGCGTCGCGGGCGGTCGAGACGAACAGTGATCCACTCGGGTTCACGGAAGGCGCGGCATCCCACCGTCCGGGATACCGCGAATCCAAGGAATCCGAGTGGATCACAGAGCAGAGGCCACTAAATCCTGGTCAACACCGTTGCGTCAGACGGAGTGGCCGTTCAACTCCTTGATCGACGGGATTGGACTGCCCTGCTCCGCGATCTTGCACTTTCTGTACCGACATAAGGGGCATCCCACTCCATGTCGACCACTGAAACTGAAAGATCGACGCGACCCCCTTGGCGCAATACGTCTCGGCAGTGCTTGCCGGACCCGCCCTGCGCCCTAACGCAACGGTGTTGACGTCAAGGATCGAGCACGATCTTGGCGTAGGACGCGGGACGCGAGGCACGGGCCGCGAGGCACGGTCAGGTGAGGCACGGTCAGGTGAGTTGGGCTGCTTGGACTGCTTCGGCGGTCACCTCGGTGAGGCGGTCGCTGGGGAGAGCGCCCAACTCCTCACGGGCGAACCAGCGGGCCTCGCAGGTGGAGCCGCCCACGTCGGCAACGGTCAGTGGGTTGGGCTGGTCGACGACCACCCGGTAGAAGGCGCGTACGCCGTGCCAGTCGATCGGGTAACCCTCGGGGCCGAGGGAGGCGGCGTCGCGGTGGCTGGCGACGCCGAGCAGCTCGACAAGGCGGCCGGCCTGGCCGGTCTCCTCGACCAACTCGCGGATGAGTGCCGCGCCGGGCTGCTCGCCGTAGTCGGTGCCGCCGCCGGGCAGGTGCCAGCAGCCGGCGCCGGGGTAGCCGTCGGAGATGCGGGTGAGCAGCACCCGGCCGGCGGGGTCGGTGCAGACCGCGTACGCGGCGAAGCGCTGGGCCCGGTGCAGCCCGTCGGGGCCGGGCACGGCGTAGAAGGAGGGGAACTCGGGTGCCTCGTCGGGCACCACGTCGGCCGAGGAGGCGGGCAGCCCGAGGGCACGTGCGGTGAACGAGCGCAGCGGCAGCTCGCGCGCCTCGTCGAGGGTGTACCACCGGGCCAGGTCGGTGGGGCGCTCGCCGACCCGGTCGGCGAGGGTGCCGCCCCGCACCGCCACCCGGTAGATCAGGCGGTCGGTGTGGATGGTGATGCCGCGATCCGGGAGTGCCCGCATGTCGGCGAGCACGTCGGCGAGGCCGGAGACGGCGACCGAGAGGCCGGTCTCGGCGGCGGTCTCGCGGACGACCGTGTGGTTGGGGTCCTCGCCGTGGTCGACCGCCCCACCGGGCAACGACCACGCGCCGGGGGTGCCGGAGCGCTCCGAGGCGCGGACCAGCAGGATTCGGCCGCTTGAATCAGCACAAACTCCGTATGCCGCGATCCTGCGGAGCGGCTTCAGCAAGGTGGTCACGGAAGCAAATTCTCCCCGGGCCGGGTTACCGGGACGGAAAAGAGTCGGATTCCTGACTGTCTGACCCCGGTCAGGGATTGGTCAGGGTAAGGATCCGGGCGGTCACCGAGGGCGGGCCGGGCACCAGCGCGGACCGTGGAGGCATGACATCGACCACCGCTCCCCACGCCCCGTACAAGCAGCTTCGGCGACCCACCACCGACCGCATGGTCGCGGGGGTTGCCAGCGGCGTCGGCCGCTACTTCGCCGTCGACCCCACCCTGGTCCGGGTGGCCTTCGCGGTCACCGGCCTGCTCACCGGCGGGCTCGCGCTGTTCGCGTACCCGATCATGTGGTTCCTGATGCCGGAGGAGCCGACCGGCGCGCCGGCCTGGCCGCACGCCGCGGGCGTCGCGCCGCAGCACGGCCCGCCGCCCACCGCCGGGCCCGCGCCGGGCGGGCCACAGCCGGGGTACGCCCCGACGCAGCCCTACCCGCCGACGACCCCGCTCAGTACGCCGCCGGCCGGCTGAGCGGCGCTCACTCCCACTCGATGGTGCCCGGCGGCTTGCTGGTGACGTCCAGGACCACCCGGTTCACCTCGGCGACCTCGTTGGTGATCCGGGTGGAGATCCGGGCCACCACGTCGTAGGGCAGTCGGGACCAGTCGGCGGTCATCGCGTCTTCGCTGGAGACCGGGCGCAGCACCACGGGGTGCCCGTAGCTGCGCCCGTCTCCCTGCACACCGACGCTGCGCACGTCGGCGAGGAGCACCACCGGGAACTGCCAGACGCCCCGGTCGAGGCCGGCGCGGGTCAACTCCTCGCGGGCGATCAGGTCGGCCTGGCGGAGCAGGTCGAGGCGCTCCTGGTCGACCGCGCCGATGATCCGGATGGCGAGGCCGGGGCCGGGGAACGGGTGCCGCCAGATCATCTCCTCGGGCAGGCCCAGTTGCAGGCCGAGCGCTCGGACCTCGTCCTTGAAGAGGGTGCGCAGCGGCTCGACGAGCGCGAACTTCAGGTCTTCCGGGAGGCCGCCGACGTTGTGGTGGCTCTTGATGTTGGCGGTGCCGGTGCCGCCGCCGGATTCCACCACGTCGGGGTAGAGGGTGCCCTGGACGAGGAACTCGACGTCGCCGTGTGCGGCGACCTCGCGGGCCGCGGCCTCGAAGACCCGGATGAACTCCCGGCCAATGATCTTGCGCTTCTGCTCCGGGTCGGTGACCCCGGCGAGCGCGCCGAGGAACCGGTCGGCGGCGTCGACCACCTTCAGCTTGATGCCGGTGGCGGCTACGTAGTCCTTCTCCACCTGCTCGGCCTCACCAGCGCGCAGCAGGCCGTGATCGACGAAGACGCAGGTGAGCTGGTCACCGACCGCCTTGTGCACGAGCGCCGCGGCGACGGCCGAGTCCACCCCGCCGGAGAGGCCGCAGATGACCTCCTTGTCGCCGATCTGGTCGCGGATCAGGGCGACCTGCTCGTCAATGATGTTCTCGGGCGTCCAGGTCGGCTCGATGCCGGCGATCTCGTAGAGGAAGCGGGTCAGCATCTCCTGACCGTGCGCGGTGTGCCCGACCTCCGGGTGGAACTGCACGCCGGCCCGACGCCCGGCCAGGTCCTCGAATGCGGCCACCGGCGCTCCCGCCGACTCGGCGGTCACCGTGAAGCCCTCGGGCGCCTCGGTGACACAGTCGCCGTGGCTCATCCATACCGGCAGGTCCGCCGGCAGGTCACGGAGCAGCACACCGGGGTCGAGGAGGCGGGGGCGCAGGGGCGTGCCGCCGTACTCCCGGTTGCCGGTCTTGGTGACCGTGCCGCCGAGCGCCTGGGCCATCGCCTGGAAGCCGTAGCAGATGCCGAATACTGGCACGTCGGCGCTGAAGACGCCCGCGTCGATCTGCGGCGCGTCCGGGGCGTAGACGCTGGCCGGGCCACCGGAGAGGATGATCGCGGCGGGGTTCTTCGCCAGCATCTCGGCGATCGGCATCGAGTGCGGCACGATCTCGGAGTAGACCTTCGCCTCACGGACCCTGCGGGCGATGAGCTGGGCGTACTGGGCTCCGAAGTCCACCACGAGGACAGGGCGAGGCAGGCTCATGTGCACGAAGCCTACCGACAGTCACGGCCGCCACCGGCACCGGCTCGCCGTTGACGGCGGCGGGGTTCAGTAACGCAGCGCGCCCGGGGCGTCCGCCGGGACCGCCGGGTGGTGCGGGGGCACGGCTGCGAGCCGACGGTACGGGGAGCCGAGCGCCGGACGGGGGTCCGGCTCGCCCCGGTTGGGCCAGAACGACATCGCTCGTTCCGCCTGCGCGGTGATCGTCAATGACGGGTTCACGCCGAGGTTGGCTGAGACCGCAGCGCCGTCGACCACGTGCAGCCCGGCGTGCCCGTACACCCGGTGCCAGGGGTCGATCACCCCGTCGGCCGGGGTAGCTCCGATGACCGCCCCGCCCAGGATGTGCGCGGTCATCGGGATGTCGAACGGCTCGGTGAGCGAGCCGCCCGGGGTGCCGCCGATCTCCTCGGCGAGCAGGCGGGCAGCGGTGTTGCCGGCCGGGATCCAGGTCGGGCTGGGCGTGCCGTGGCCCGGGCCGGTGACCAGCCGGCGGCCGAACGGGCCACGTCGCCAACGGGTGGTCAGCGAGTTGTCCGCGGACTGCATGACCAGGGCGATCACCGTCCGCTCCGACCAGCCGCGCACCGACAGCATCCGGGCGGCCAACCGGGGCTGTCGCACGATGCTGCCCAGCCAGCGCCGTACCCGGTGCGGGCCGCCGTCGACAAGCAGCGACTGGAGCAGCCCCATCGCGTTGGAGCCCCGCCCGTAGCGGACCGGCTCGACGTGGGTCTGCGGGTCGGGGTGGAACGAGCTGGTGATGGCCACCCCCTCGGTGTAGTCCAACCGCTCGGAGCGGGCTCGTCGGCGTGGCACCGAGGCACCGAGGATCGCCTCCGAGTTGGTCCGGGTCAGCTCACCGAGGCGGGGCGAGAGCCCGGGTAGCGCGGTGTCGGCCCGCATCGCGTGCAGCAGCCGCTGGGTGCCCAGCGCCCCGGCGGCGAAGACCACCTGGTCGGCGTGGACGACCTGCCGGCCCTTGCGCAGCCAGGCGCCGGTGCGCGCGGCGTGCACCTCGTACCCGCCGCCGTCGGCGGGCCGGACGGCGGTCACGGTGGTCAGCGCACAGACCGTGACCCCGAGCCGTTCCGCGAGCCAGAGGTAGTTCTTGACAAGTGTGTTCTTCGCGCCGTGCCGGCAGCCGGTCATGCAGGAGCCGCAGTGCAGGCAGCCGGTGCGTTCCGGGCCGGCGCCACCGAAGTACGGGTCGGCGACCCGCTGGCCGGGCCGGCCGATGTGCACGCCCACCGGCGTGGCGTGGAAGGTGTGCCCCACCCCCATCCGCTCGGCCACTGCGCGCATGCCGCGGTCCGCGCCGGTGTGCACGGGGTACGTGGTGACGCCGAGCATCCGTTTCGCCTGGTCGTAGTGGCGGGCCAACTCGTCGCGCCAGTCGGTGATGTCCCGCCACTGCGGGTCGGTGTAGAAGGCCGGCAGCGGTTCGTAGAGGGTGTTCGCGTAGACCAGCGAACCGCCGCCCACCCCGGCGCCGGAGAGCACCAGCACCCCGCCGCCGGACCGCCGGTCGGCCGGGCGGAGCAGGGTGAGCCGTTGGATGCCGTAGCAGCCCAGCTTCGGTGCCCAGAGGAACCGGCGGGCCCGCCAGGACGTCTGCGGGAACTCGTCGTCGGCGAAGCGGCGGCCAGCTTCCAGCACCGCGACCGAGTAACCCTTCTCGGCCAGGCGCAGCGCGGTGACGCTGCCACCGAAGCCGGACCCGATGACGACCACGTCGTACCGCATGGAGGCATCATTACTCGCGAGTAGCGCTCGCGCCAGCGGCACTTTTCGCGCGATCATGCTCCGGCCGACCGACCCGGCGCCTCCCGGCCAGAACCCGGAGCACCCGTCGGAGCGTTGTTCACCAGACGGGTGGAAGGAATCCAGGATGGTTCTCGGGTCGATGGCACCGCGCCGACGGTGGCTGCTGCTGGGGTTGACGGCCCTCGCCGCCGTCGCGCTGATCGCGGCCGGCGCGGTGGTGATCACCCGGTTGACCGGCGACAGCAAGCCGGGCGGCACCCCGGTGGCCGGCTCACCGACCCCGTCGCCGGTCGGCACGCCGACCCCGAGCCCCAGCGGTCCGCCGCCGGGGGCGGACATCACCGGCCCGCTCAACCTCCTGCTGGTCGGTGTGGACACCCGGGTCAGCGTGCCCGGCTGGGAGCCGCACGCGGACGCCGTGCTGGTGCTGCACGTGCCCAAGGGGTTGGGTCAGGCATACCTCTTCTCGCTCCCCCGTGACCTGCTGGTGGACATCCCGGCCTTCCCGAAGGCCGGCTACAAGGGCGGCAAGACCAAGCTCACGCACGCGATGAGCTTCGGCAGCCGGGTGCCGGGCAAACCCAAACAGCCGAGCACAGCCCAGGGGTACGAGCTGCTGCGCAGCACGGTCAGTGGCTACACCGGGCTGCGCATCGACGCTGGCGCGGTACTCACGTTCAACGGGTTCGACAGGTTGGTCAATGCCCTCGGCGGGGTGGACATCTACGTCGACCAGCGGGTCGAGTCGCTGCACCGCCGGCCGGACGGCAAGTACCGGGAGAGCGCGCCGGGCGGGTACACCGGGCCGCAGCAGGTCTACGAGAAGGGCACCCAGCACCTCAACGGCTGGCAGGCGCTTGACTACGCGCGGCAGCGCTACATCACCGGCGGCGACTACGCGCGGCAGCGTCACCAGCAGCAGCTGATCCGGGCGATGACCCGCAAGATCCTCGACGAGGGCCTGGCCAAGCAACCCGAGCGCGTCGACCAGGTGGTCTCCGCGCTTGGCGACACGTTGGTCTACGTGGGCGGACGCCGGATCGTCGACATCGCGTACGCCCTGAGTGGGCTGCCGGAGAACCGTTTCACGCTGGTCGGGCTGCCCGGTTCAGGTGTCGGCAAGGGCAGCGCCTACCAGGGCGAGCAGCTCAGCGCCGAGGGTCGCAAGTTCCTCACCGAACTCCGCGCCGGCCGTGCCGACGCGTACCTGGCTGCCCACCCCAGCCTGGTGGTCAAGAACTGACCGCGGCTCAGAGCCGCTTCGGTGCGGCGGGCTTCTTGGTGCCGTAGAGCCAGGCGTCGAAGAGCGCGTCGAGCTGCTTGCCGGAGACGCGCTCGGCGAGGGCCACGAACTCGGCCGTGGTGGCGGTGCTGTCGCGCTTCTCCGCCGCCCAGGTCTTGACGATCTCGAAGAACGCCTTGTCACCGACGGCCACCCGCAGGGCGTGCAGGGTCATGCCGCCGCGCTGGTAGACCGACTCGCTGAACAACTGCTCGGCCCCCGGCTTGCCCGGCGGCGTCTTCCACACCTGCGCGGGCACCTGGGCGTACCGGATGTCGAACGCCGCCTTCGCGGTGTACGCCTTGGTGTGCTCGGCCCAGAGCCACTCCGCGTACGTCGCGAAGCCCTCGTTGAGCCAGATGTCCTCCCACTTGGCCAACGCCACGCTGTCGCCGAACCACTGGTGGGCCAGCTCGTGGGCGACGACCTCGGTGTCCACGCCCTGCCGGAAGAAGCTCGCCGCGTAGACCGGCCGGCTCTGCGTCTCCAGCGCGTAGGAGATCCGACTGTCGGAGATCACCACACCGCCGTACGCGGCGAACGGATACGGCCCGAACACGCTCTCCAGGTAGTCGGCGACCTTGACGGTCTGCGCGATGGACGCGTCCGCGTTCCCCTTGGCCACAGTGGTGGTGACGGCGTTGTAGACCGGGCGGCCCTTGTGCGTGGCAGTGGTGATCCGGAACTTGCCGATCACCAGCGTGCTCAGATAGCTGGCCATCGGCGACTTCTCCGACCACTTCCAGGTGGTCCAGCCGCCCGTGCTGGCCTTCCCGCCGGGAACGCCGTTGCTGATCGCGGTCAGGCCGTCCGGAACGGTGACCTCGAAGTCGTAGGTCGCCTTGTCCGACGGGTGGTCGTTGACCGGGAACCAGGTGCTGGCCGACTCGGGCTGGCCCAGCGCGATGGCACCGTCGGTGGTGTGCACGAAGCCACCTTCACCGAGCGTCTCGTTCTTCAGCGGCTTCGGCTTACCGGCGTAGGTGATCTCGGCGACGAACCCGTTGCCGTTGATCAGGCCGGAGGCCGGCTTGATGACCAGCTCGTTGCGTTTGCGGCTGTGGGTTGCCGGTGCGCCGTCCACGGTGACCGCGCTGACGGTCAGGCCGGCCAGGTCGAGGTTGAACGTCGACAGGTCGGCTGTCGCGGTGGCACGCACTGTGGTCGTACCGGTCAGCTCGTCCTTGGCCGGGTCGTAGCGCACCTTCACCGTGTACTGCCCGACGTCGTAGCCGCCGTTGCCGTAGGTCGGGAAGTAGGGGTCGCCGACCCCGTCGGCGCCCGCGGTGAACGCCCGCGACGGCGTGGGGGACGCGCTCGGTGAAGGCGCTGCCTCCGGGGCGGCCGAGTCGCATCCGGACAGTGCGAGCGCACCGGTCACCAGCAGACCAGCGCCCATTCGCAGTCTGTGCCGCGTCCCCCGCATCCCACACCCTTCCCGCACGGTGGCCGGTCGCGGCCTGCGCCGCTCCGCACGAACGGACGGTTACCCGCCGTTCGCAGGCGGCAGCATATCGACCGGCTGGCGCGGCTGCGTCAGGGCAGGGTGGGGGCCGAGCCGCCCACCAACCAGGCGTCGAAGAACGGTCGCAGTTGTCGCCCCGCCACCCGCTCGGCCAGCACCACGAGGTCCGTGGTCGTCGCGTTGCCCGCCGCCCGCTCGGTCGTCCAGGTGCGCAGAATGCGGAAGAACAGCTCGTCACCGACGGTCCGGCGCAACGCGTGCACGGCGAGCGCCCCGCGCTTGTAGACGGCCGAGCCGAACATCTGCTCCCGGCCCGGCTCGACCGACGGCTGCGCCCAGTCCGTCGCCGCGTACTGGATCTCGAAGTTGCGCTGGGCGCTCCGGCCGCCGTCGTGCTCCTCCCACAGCCACTCGGCGTAGCTGGCGAAGCCCTCGTTCAGCCAGATGTCGCTCCACCTGCTCAGCGAGACGCTGTTGCCGAACCACTGGTGCGCCAACTCGTGCGCGACGACGCTCGGGTCGGGTCGGTCGTCGGCGAAGAAACCGGGCCCGTAGACCGGGCGGGACTGGGTCTCCAGCGCATAGGAGATCCGGTCGTCGGCGATCACGATCCCCCCGTACGAGTCGAACGGGTACGGGCCGAAGCGGCTGGCCAGGAAGTCGACGATCGCGCCGGTACGGGCCAGCGAGGTGGCCGCGCCACCGTTCGCCGGCAGGCTCGCCGCCACCGCCGTGACCATCGGTCGGCCGGCGTGCGTGCCGGTCACCACCCGGTAGTCACCGATCACGAGCGTGCTCAGGTAACTGGCCATCGGAGTGCGCTCCGACCAGCGCCAGGTGGTCCAGCCGTCGGCGCTGCTCTTCGGCCCGGGTACGCCGTTGCTCAGTGCGGCCAGGCCGTCCGGAACGGTCACCACCAGGTCGTAGGTTGCCTTGTCGGACGGGTGGTCGTTGACCGGGAACCAGGTGGCGGCCGAATCGGGCTGGCCGAGCGCGACCGCGCCATCGGCGGTGTGCAGGAAACCACCGCTGCCCAACGACCCATCGGCGACGGCCGTGGGCACGCCCCCGTAGTCGACGGTCACGGTGAACGGCCGGCCGCGCGGCAGGCCGTCGCGGGGTGTGACCACCAACTCGCCGTCGCCGCGCCGGTGGTCGGCCGCCGCGTCACCCACCTCGACCGCGCGGACCTCCAGGCCGACCAGGTCCAGATTGAACCGGGACAGGTCCTGCGTGGCGGTGGCCGTGATGACGGCTCGCCCGGTCAGCCGATCGGTCGACGGGTCGTAGCGGACGTCGAGGCCGTAGTGCGTCACGTCGTAGCCGCCGTTGCCGCGCCCTGGCACGTACGGGTCACCGACGTCCGCCGCGCCGGGCCGGAAGCCGTCGTTGTCGTCGCCCGTACAACCGGCCGCGACCAGCCCGAGGACGCAGATCAGCGCGGTGGCGACGGTCAGTCTCCGCCCGGTCGGGACCATGCCCACTCCTCCCGCGACGTTCCGGTCAGGACGAGCGTAGTCAGCCTTGCCGGCCGCGCGACCTATATCGATGACCATCAGTCACTTTCGTCGAAACCAGCAAAAGCAGCCGTCGATCTCCACTTTCTTTCGACTTAGACCGACGTTAGTGTCTGTCTCCGACCACCGTCGCGAAAGGTGGAACCATGCCAGACCACACCGCCCCCGACGCCTCCCCCACCGGCCGGCTCAGCCGCCGATCCCTGCTCGCCGCCTCCGCCAGCGCCGCCGCCGCGATCGGCGCGGCCGGCCTGCCCGTCCTCGCCACCGGCACGCCCGCGCTCGCCGACCCCGGCGCCGCGAGCAAGCTGCGGGTCGAGCCGCTGATCCCGGCCCGCAACCGCGGCATCATCCTCTACAGCGTCCGCGACCGGATCACCGCCGCGCCGGACGACAGCGGGGTGCCGTACGGCTTCGAGCGCGTCCTCGCTCGACTCGCCGAGATCGGCTACAAGGAGATCGAGTTCGCCGGCTACACCCAGAGCACGGAGATCCTCGGTCGGCAGATCACCCCCGCCGAGATCCGCAAGATCCTCGACGACAACGGTCTGGTGGCCAACGGCACCCACGCCACGATCCAGCCGGCCACCTTCCAGCAGCAGCTCGACATCGCCGAGGAACTCGGCATGAAGAACATCGGCACCGGCAGCGACCCGACCAGCAGCGCGTACAAGGCCGAGTGGGACGCCGCTGCGGACATCTGGAACGAGCTGGGCCGTCAGGCCAAGGCCCGGGGCATGCGGCTCTACACACACAACCACGACGCCGCGTACAACTTCCTGATCGACCGGGGCCCGCGCGACGCGCAGGGCCGGCAGACCCGGTCCTCCGGCATCCGCCGGCTGGAGTACTTCTTCGAGATCACCGACCCGCGGTACGTCTTCTTCGAGCTGGACATCTACTGGGCCTACGTGGCCCGCTACAAGCACCAGAAGTACGTCAACCCGGCCGGGCAGGAGGTGACCGACCTGTTCGACCCGATCCTCACCGTGGCCGACCGGACCACCCGGTTCCCGCTCTTCCACGCCAAGGACGGCGACCGGGACAGCAGCGTCCCCAACGGTTACCAGATGACCCCGCTGGGCGACGGCGACATCAACTTCCAGCAGTTCTTCCAGACCATCGGCGAGCGCAACTTCCACCACGCCAACTGGGAGATGGACACCGCCCCCGGCGGCGCCGACAACCGGGGCCAGTCGCTCGACTTCGCGGCGACCAGCTACCGCAACATGTCCGACCTGACCATCTACGTCGAGAAATGACGCTCGGCTGAACGCGACGAAGGCCGGCCCCGCCGAGCGGGGCCGGCCTTCGGCCGTCTGTGCAAGAGGTCAGCGGTCGAGGACCAGGCCGACCTTCTGGAACTCCTTCAGGTCGCGGTAACCACACTTGGCCATCGCCCGACGCAGCCCACCGAACAGGTTGAGCTGACCGTCGGCCTCGTCCGCCGGCCCGAAGAGCAACTGCTCCATCGAGCCGAGCGGCTCACCGGAGACCTCGAAGCTGCCCCGGGGCAGCGACGGGTGGCTCGCCGCCGAGTGCCACCAGGCACCACGGGCAGGCGCCTCGTCGCAGAGCGACAGCGGCTCACCGAGCATCACCGCGTCCGCTCCGCAGCCGAGCGCCTTGGCGATGTCACCCGAGGTCTGGATGTCACCGTCGGCGATCAGGTGCACGTACCGGCCGCCGGTCTCGTCGAGGTAGTCGCGGCGGGCTGCGGCGGCGTCGGCGATCGCGGTGGCCATCGGCACCCGGATGCCCAACACCGACTCGGTGGTCGACCACTCGTCGCCACCGATGCCCACGATCACGCCGGCCGCGCCGGTACGCATCAGGTGCAGCGCCGTCTTGTAGTCCGTGCAGCCGCCGACGATCACCGGTAGGTCGAGGTCGGCGATGAACTCCTTGAGGTTCAGCGGCTCATCGGTGGTCGACACGTGCTCGGCCGAGACGATGGTGCCCTGGATGACCAGGATGTCCACCCCGGCGTCCAGGATCACCGGCGCCAGCGCGAGCGTGTGCTGCGGAGAGACCCGCACCGCCACCGTGCCGCCACCGGCACGCAGCTCGCGAACCCGCTCCGCGATCAGGTCCGGACGGATCGGCTCGGCGTACACCTCTTGGAGCCGCTTGGTGGCGCGCGCCTCCTCGTCGAGGCCGGCCAGCTCGTCCAG
Source organism: Micromonospora chokoriensis (assembly GCF_000718555.1). Classification (GTDB taxonomy): domain Bacteria; phylum Actinomycetota; class Actinomycetes; order Mycobacteriales; family Micromonosporaceae; genus Micromonospora; species Micromonospora chokoriensis_B. The sequence continues at coordinate 4,731 of NZ_JOAN01000032.1, read as the reverse complement.
CACCTTCGTCGGGTTCTCGTAGCGGGTCCAGAGCCCCTCGACGTTGAGCACGCCGAGGCCGCCGAGCTGACCCAGCCGCACCGCCGAGGCCGGGCTCATGGTGGCGTCGGAGGGGTGGCCGACGCACGGAATGCCGAACGGGTACGCGTCGAGCTGCCAGGACGTCGAGACGTCATCGACGTCCCGGGTGCGGCGGCTCGGCACGATGGCGATGTCGTCCAGGTGGTAGCCGCGCTGCGCGGTCTTGCCCAGCCCGATCTCGACCACGTCACGCATGGGGGACTCCAGGTGGTTGGGGGTGGTGGGTCAGCGGGTGTGGTAGTTGGGTGCCTCGACGGTCATCTGGATGTCGTGCGGGTGGCTCTCCTTCAGGCCAGCCGCGGTGATCCGGATGAGCTGGCCCCGACGGTGCAGATCGGGGATGTTCTCCGCACCGGCGTACCCCATGGCCAGCCGCAGACCGCCGACCAGCTGGTGGGCGACCCGGGACAGCGGCCCCCGGTAGGGCACCTGGCCCTCCACGCCCTCCGGGACCAGCTTGTCGTCGCTGAGCACGTCCTGCTGGAAGTAGCGGTCCTTGCTGTACGACTTGGCCTGGCCTCGGGACTGCATCGCGCCGAGCGACCCCATCCCGCGGTAGGTCTTGAACTGCTTGCCGTTGACGAAGATCAGCTCGCCGGGGCTCTCCTCGCAGCCGGCCAGCAGGCTGCCGAGCATCACGGTGTCAGCGCCGGCCACCAGGGCCTTGGCGATGTCACCGGAATATTGGATGCCGCCGTCGGCGATCACCGGCACGCCGACCGGACGGGCGGCCCGAGCCGCCTCCATGATCGCGGTCACCTGCGGCACGCCGACCCCGGCGACGATCCGGGTGGTGCAGATCGCGCCCGGACCCACGCCCACCTTGACACCGTCGGCGCCGGCCTCGACCAGCGCCTTCGCGCCGGCGTACGTGGCCACGTTGCCGCCCATGATGTCGACCGTCACGTCGGCCTTGAGCCGGCGGACCATGTCCAGCACCGCCCGCTGGTGACCGTGCGCGGTGTCCACGATCAGCACATCGACGCCCGCGTCGACCAGGGCACGGGCCCGCTTGTAGGAGTCCTCGCCCACACCGATGGCGGCCGCGACCCGGAGCCGGCCCGCGTCGTCCTTGCTGGCTTCCGGGTACTGCTCGCTCTTGGTGAAGTCCTTGACGGTGATCAGGCCACGCAGCCGGCCCGAGTCGTCGACGATCGGCAGCTTCTCGACCTTGTGCTGACGCAGCAGCGCCAGGGCGTCGTCCTTGCTCACCCCGACCCGGGCGGTGATCAGGGGGGTGCGGGTCATGATCTCGCGGACCGGGGTGTCCGGCTCGGTGACGAAACGCATGTCGCGGTTGGTGACGATGCCGACCAACTGGCCGTCGCCGTCCACCACGGGAACGCCGGAGATGCGGTACCGCCCGCACAGCTCGTCGACCTCGCGCAGCGTGTCGTCCGGGCTGGCGGTCACCGGGTTGGTGATCATGCCGGACTCGGAACGCTTCACCAGATCGACCTGGAGCGCCTGGTCCTCCATGGAGAGGTTGCGGTGCAACACGCCGATGCCGCCCTGGCGGGCCATGGCGATCGCCATCCGGGCCTCGGTCACCGTGTCCATCGCGCTGGACAGCAGCGGAATGGACAACTCGACGTTGCGAGTGAGCCTGGTCCGGGTGTTGACCCGGCTGGGCACCACGTCCGACTCGCCCGGCTGGAGCAGCACGTCGTCGAAGGTGAGCCCGAGCGGAACCACCCGCGCGGAGCCGGCCGGCAGCTCGGGCAGGTGGCCGCCCAGGTCGGCGTGCTCCACGCCGGCCGGAAGATCGGTGCTGGGCGAATTTTCCACGATTGCTCCCCTGAGCTGCTCGGATGGGCTTCAGCGAGGTGGCGCGGGCGGGCACCGGAGCGCGCCACGATGCCGGCACGTCGCCTCATCGTACCCAGTGAGCTGGGCGACCCGTCCGTGGCAGGCCGGCCCGGCCCGGAGGCCGGGGGGCGGACGTTCCCGCCGCGTTGGGTCTACGGTGAGGGGGTGCACGACGAGCCCATCGACCCGTTCAATGGCGACCCGGCCGATCCGACCGCGGGTCTGGATGACCCGGGCGACGACGCGACGCCGGATCCGCTGACCGACGTCGAGCGGCAGGATGTGCTGGAAGACCTCGCCGACCTGGAGATCTACCAGGCTCTGCTGGCCCCCATCGGGGTCCGCGGGCTGGTGATCGAATGCGAGGACTGCCGCGAGCCGCACTACTTCGACTGGGACCTGCTCCGCGGCAACCTGCGGCACCTGCTCAACTCGGGTCGCCCCCGGGTGCACGAGCCCGCGTACGACCCCGACCCGGACCACTACGTGACCTGGGACTACGCCCGGGGGTACGCCGACGGGGTGCACGACACCCTGTCCGAAGGCACCGACGACGAGCCGGGCGCCCCGACCGCCACCACGTGATGCTCTGCCGCGCGGCGCGTACTGGGCTGCCGCGCGGCGCGTACGTCAGGCGACCAGACCGGCCCGGAACCCGGCCGCCACCGCGTGCGCCCGGTCCCGAGCGCCAAGCTTGCGGAACAACCGGCGGGCGTGCGTCTTGACGGTGTCCTCCGAGACGAACAACTCCCGGCCGATCTCCGCGTTGCTCTTACCCTCGGCCATGCCGAGCAGCACCTGAAGCTCACGCTCGGTGAGCCCGATCGACGCCCGGCTGGGGCGGGCGTTCGGGGCGGGGCGGGCCTGGTCGGTCTGCGCCGCCCCCGACTCACCGGTCGCCTCCGCCTCGTCGTCACCCCGCTGCACCGGCACCGACGCCACACCCGCCGACCCGTCGCCGGGCGTAGCCGCCCAACCGGGCTCGCCGGCACCGCGCGGAGACGGCCCGGAGCGACCGGAGCCGCCCACCGCCGCCGCGTCGCGGGCCGGATCGGTGATCCGCTGCCGGTTGGCTCGACCAGGCGCGGTGAGCAGCAGTAGAGCCTTCGCCACCGCGCTGGTCAGGTCATGGTCGACATTCTGGATGAGACCCCGGGCGCCGGCGCTGATGGTGGCCGCCGCAGCCTCGGACTCCTCGGTGCCGAGCAACAACACCGCCGCCTGCGGCGCCCGCGCCAACACCCGGCGGACGAAGCCGGCGCTGTCCGGTCGGGTGAGGGCCGTGTCGGCCAACACCACGTCGGCCGGTCGCTCGGCCAGCCGCAGCATCACCTCAGGATCAGAGACGGCGGTACGAACGATCGCGGACAACCCCAGTCGCGCGGCAGCAGAAGCTAGGTGCTGGGCCGCGAGTGGTGTCCGAACGCACACAAGAACGGTACGCACTGTGGTCTCCTCTCCGCCCACGAGCAGACCATGACGCGGTCGGCTGGGGAGGGGGTTCCCGGCAATCCTTCGAACTTTTCCGACAGATGGGGCAAAAGCCGCAATTTCCCGGACGTTTTCGATCACAGACGTGTGAGCTGACGACAGCCCGGGTACCGGGAGATCCAGGCCGGGAACGGTGCGCCTGCGCGGCCCGCCGCCCGGATGCCGGCCACAAGGATTCTCGCGGAGCCGCGCGGGAGGAGGGGTGCTGATGTCGAACGTACGTAGACTGCCCGGACCCATCGTCGATCTGTGGGACTGGCAGCGACTCGGTTCCTGCCGAGGACGCGACAGCGCCCAGTTCTTCCACCCCGATGGCGAGCGTGGCTCCTCCCGACTGCGTCGCGAGTCCGCCGCCAAGTCGGTCTGCCGCGCCTGCCCGGTTCGCGCCGAGTGCGCCGCACACGCACTATCGGTGCGCGAGCCGTACGGCGTGTGGGGCGGCTTCAGCGAGTCGGAGCGCCTGCGACTGCTCGCCGTCGGCTGGGAGGACTTGGCAGACCGCCGGCACGCCCGGGTCGACGTCGCACGGTTGGAGGCTCGCCTGGGCCGCCCGCACAAGTCGACCGTCCCGGCTCAACGCAACGTCGCCTGACCCGACACATCCCCCATCATCACCGAAACCGCGCCTCGGCCCCGGAGGCGCGGTTTCGCATGCTCAAGGCCCCGCTCGGCCTTCATGATCGACTCGACTTCCTTGAAGTCGGGGCATCCCACCCACCCAGACACCCCGACTTCAATGAGCCCGAGTGGATCAAGGCCCGGTGAACGCAAGGAAGGCCAACGAGGGCCCAACCCTGCGAGGTTTACCTGTTTTGGGGTGTTTGCAGCCCTGCGCAGATCAGATGCTTACGCGTGCTATGGGCGACTTTATGCTGTGACGGGTCGCACCCGTGGGCTGGAATCATGGCCGGGCCGGGGTCGTTACACATCCTGACGATCGCAGCACCACGGCCGACCACCCGCCCCTCGGGGGTTGGGATGCAGGCCCCGCGGGTTGGAATGCCCACCCCCGCCCGGTCGTTACAGTCCCCGAACGACCGACCGGCACCGCCGTGATGTGGGTGCTGACGGATCGGGCCTCCCCGGAATGACCCCGGCCCCCCGGTCGTTGCACTCCCCACGACCGACCGGCTACCGCCTTGATGAGGATGCCGGGCCGATCCCCGGAATGACCTCGGCGCCCCGGTCGTTACATCTGGACCCGGCGCCACGAGCCCCCCGCTCGCAGGCCGCCACCCCTAAGACTTTTTCCTTGTGTTGTTGCAGCGCCCGACGAGGTGCTCGACATCCGCACCACTGTTCCCCCGATGTGGTGTGGGTGTTCTACCCCCGAAGGAGCTACCCCATGAA
>NZ_JOAN01000031.1 GCF_000718555.1 Micromonospora chokoriensis | reverse complement strand
GTCGAGCACCTCGCCGACTGGATCGCCACCCGCGGCTACTCCACCAGCTGACCCACACGCAATCGAAGGGCCGGACCCCACCACGGGGCCCGGCCCTTCCGCATACCCAAGCCCCTGCGCCGAGCCCGCGCTTAAAGGGACGTTGCGGGGGTGTCCCGCTCGATCGACCAAAGACTCGACCAGCCAAAGCGAGGCAGCCAGGCTCAGCCGCCGGAGTCGTCCATCTCGGCGCCCTCGGGGACGGTGTCGTCGTCTCGGCTGGCCAGCCAGCCGTCCGGCAGGGAGACCTTGCCCGGCGAGTTGGTACGGCCGCGCGGCTGACCCAGCGCAGCCACCGGGAACGGCTCCGTCGGGTCGAGCTTGCCGAGCAGGTCGTCGAGCTGGGCCAAGCTTTCGATCATCGCCAGCGAGCGGCGCAGTTCGCCGCCGACGGGGAAGCCCTTGAGGTACCAGGCGACGTGCTTGCGGAAGTCGGTGCAGCCGTCCCGTTCGCCCCGGGCCGGGTTGCGGGCGCCGGCGGTGAACTGGTCGACCAGCAGCTCGGCGTGCCGGCGCATGGTCACCGCCACCTCACCGAGGGCGGGCAGCCGCCGCTCCGACCGACCGTTGAAGGCGGCCTCCAGGTCGGCGAAGAGCCACGGCCGGCCCAGACAGCCACGCCCGATGACCACGCCGTCGACGCCGGTGTGGGCCACCATCCGCAGCGCGTCGTCGGCTTCCCAGATGTCGCCGTTGCCGAGCACCGGCACGTCGAGGGCCTGCTTCAACGTGGCGATCGCGTCCCAGTCGGCGGTGCCCGAGTAGCGCTGCGCGGCCGTCCGCCCGTGCAGGGCCACCGCAGCCACGCCGGCCTCCTGGGCGGCGAGCCCGGCTTCGACGTACGTCAGGTGGTCGTCGTCGATGCCCTTGCGCATCTTGACCGTGACCGGCACCCCCGCCGGCGACGCGGCAGCGACCGCGGCCTGCACCAGCCGCGCGAAGAGTCGGCGCCGCCACGGCAGCGCCGCGCCACCGCCACGCCGGGTGACCTTGGGTACGGGGCAGCCGAAGTTGAGGTCGATGTGGTCGGCCAGGTTGCGTTCGACGACGATCCGCACGGCGGCGGCGGTGATCTCCGGATCGGTGCCGTAGAGCTGGAGGCTGCGCGGCTTCTCGTCGTCGCCGAACGTGATCATGCGCAGCGTCTTCGGGTTCCGCTCGACCAGAGCCCGCGTGGTGATCATCTCGCAGACGTAGATGCCGCCGCCCTGCTCCCGGCAGAGCCGACGGAACCCGACGTTGGTGATCCCGGCCATCGGCGCGAGCACCACCGGCGGCCACACCTGATACGGCCCGAGAGTCAGCGGGCGCAGCGCGGGCATGGTCGAGACAGTCACCGGACAAGTGTACGGGGCCCCGACCGGCGCTTATCGCGTCGGCCGAGGCCCCGTGCGTGGAACCTCAGCAGCCGGGGAGACGCTCGATCAGGTAGCGCTCGACCTGGTCCAGGGAAACCCGCTCCTGGGCCATGGTGTCCCGGTTGCGCACCGTAACGGCGTTGTCGTCCAGGGTGTCGAAGTCGACGGTCACGCAGAACGGGGTGCCGATCTCGTCCTGCCGGCGGTAGCGGCGGCCGATCGCCTGCGAGTCGTCGAACTCCACCACCCAGCGCTTGCGCAGCAGCGTCGCGAGGTCCTTGGCCTTGGGCGACAGCGCCTCGTTGCGCGACAGCGGCAGCACCGCCACCTTGACCGGGGCGAGCCGCGGGTCGAACCGCATCACGGTGCGCTTGTCCACGCCACCCTTGGTGTTCGGCGCCTCGTCCTCGTCGTACGCCTCCAGCAGGAAGGCGAGCACCGCGCGGGTCAGACCCGCGGCCGGCTCGATGACGTACGGCATCCAGCGCTCACTCTTGCTCTGGTCGAAGTACGACAGGTCGACGCCGGAGTGCTTGCTGTGCGTGGAGAGGTCGAAGTCGGTGCGGTTGGCGACACCCTCCAGCTCGGCGAACTCGGTGCCACCGAACTTGAAGCGGTACTCGATGTCCACCGTCCGCTTGGAGTAGTGCGAGAGCTTCTCCTTGGGGTGCTCGTAGAGGCGCAGATTGTCCGCCGAGAGGCCGAGGTCGAGGTACCAGTTCCAGCGCTCCTGGAGCCAGTACTCGTGCCACTCTTCGTCGGTGCCCGGCTCGACGAAGAACTCCATCTCCATCTGCTCGAACTCGCGGGTCCGGAAGATGAAGTTGCCCGGGGTGATCTCGTTACGGAACGACTTGCCGGTCTGCGCGATGCCGAACGGCGGCTTCTTGCGGGCGACCGTCTCGACGTTCTTGTAGTTGACGAAGATGCCCTGAGCGGTCTCCGGGCGCAGGTAGTGCAGCCCTTCTTCGCTCTCCACCGGGCCGAGGTAGGTCTTCATCAGGCCGTTGAACATCTTCGGCTCGGTGAAGGTGCCCTTGTTGCCGCAGTTGGGGCAGTTCAGCTCCGCGAGTGAGGTCAGCGGCTTGCCGTGCTTCTCGGCGTACGCCTCTTCCAGGTGGTCCGCGCGGAACCGCTTGTGGCAGGACTGGCACTCGGTGAGCGGGTCGACGAACTCGGCGATGTGGCCGGACGCCTCCCACACCTTGCGGGCCAGGATCACCGCGGAGTCCAGGCCGACGACGTCGTCGCGCTGCTGGACCATGGTCTTCCACCACTGCCGGCGGACGTTCTCCTTGAGCTCCACGCCGAGCGGGCCGTAGTCCCACGCCGATCGGGTGCCCCCGTAGATCTCACTGGAGGGGAAGACGAAGCCTCGGCGCTTGGCGAGGCTGACGACGGCGTCGATACGGTCGGCTGGCATGTTTCCTCCTACGCCGGCTGGCGGTCGGCGGGGGCGAGATGTGGATGGAACGGTCGGTTCGGGACAACGGTACGACGACCGTCGCCCCGAGCCCAGCAGAATACCGGGGGCGGGTCAGCTGACCCCGCAGACCTCCACGCCGCCGGTCTGCCCGTCCTGGCCGAGACGCACCTGCTGCCGCTCCCGGTCGCCGCCGGCGAGCGTCACGTCGACCGGCACGGTCAGGTAGGTGGTGTCCACCTCACCCACCCGGAACGCGGCGACCTGCGGTTCGGCGGCAGCGCGCCGCTCGAACTCGGGCCGGGACTCGCGCCGCTGCGCGTCGTCACAGAGCTGTTCGTACGCCCGCCCGTAGTTCCGCTCGACAAGCGCCTGGTAGTAGTCGCCGGTCACGGTGCGGGCCTGCTCCCGGATCGCCTGGACCCCGCTGACGGCCAGGCCGACGACGGCGGTGCCGCCCCCACCACAGCAGAGCGCCACGGCGAGCGCGCCGACGCCGAGGCCGATCCAGAGCCGGGTCCGGCGGCCCTCGGTGGGAGGCGCGGCGAACGGCGGCGCCACCCCGGGACCGGGCGGCGGGGCGGGTGCGGTCATAGGAGCCAGCGTAGTGTCCAACGGCTCAGCGGTAAGGACCCGCAGCCCGATCACTCTCGGCGACGACCACGGCCCCGCCGGGGGCGGCGCTGGCCAGCGCCTCGTACGCGGAGGGCTCGTCGACCGACTCGGCGAGCAGCGGTACGGCGCTGACCTTGACCTCGAAGGCGCCCAGCGCCCGCCGGTAGGTGCCGACCGACTCCCATTCGGTGACCAGCGACCAGTACCGGGGGTCGTCGAGCGCCCGGACCAGTTGACCGCGCAGGTAGCCGGGGCGGGCGGCCAGTGCGGTGAGGGCGGCGTGCGCCCGTTCGGTGAAGCCGTCGGCGGCATCGACGTCGACCACGAACCGGTTGGTCACCAGCAACGGGGGTGCCTCCTCGTAGAGTCTGTGGGATGCAGCGTACGCAGCGCCCTCTGCTCGCCCGGCTGGCCGGGGCGAACCCGACGTCGGTGTTCCTGCTCACCCTGGTGGTGGTGCTGGTGGCGTTCTTCACGCCCGGGGTGATCGGCGGGCTGCTGACGCTCGCGCTCGCCGGGGTCCTGATCGCCCTGATGGCGACGACCTGGGCGGTTCAGGCGCCGCAGACCCGGCTGATTCGGCTCGTGATGCTCACCCTGTTGGTGACGGTGGGTCTCGCGAAGCTCCTCTGACATGCAATCATGCGTTTTTGACAATCATTATCGTTGCCACGGACAGTTGACGGCATGACCAACCGCGCCACGTTCCGTGTCCTGGCCGCCGCGACCGCCCTCCTCACCCTCGGCGCCGCAGCCGGCTGCTCCACCGGTGGCGCCGGCGCCGACCCCAAACGAGTCGACGTGGTGGCCGCGTTCTACCCCCTCCAGTTCCTGGCCGAGCGGATCGGCGGCGACGCGGTCCGGGTGACCAACCTGGCCAAGCCCGGTGCCGAGCCGCACGACCTGGAGCTCAACCCGAGCCAGGTCGGCGAGGTCAGCGACGCGGAGCTGATCGTCTACCTCAAGGGGTTCCAGCCGGCGGTGGACGACGCCGTCGCCCAGAACGGCGGCGACCGGGCGTTCGACGTGACAAGCGTGCAGCCGCTGTTGGACGCGTCCGCTGGCGGGCACGACCACGAGGGCGAGGAGGGGCACACCGAGGAGAGCGGCGGGAAGGACCCGCACGTCTGGCTCGACCCGACCCGGCTGGCCGGCATCGGCGACCAACTCGCCCAGCGGCTCGGCAAGGCCGACCCGGGCCACGCCGCCGACTACACCGCTCGTGCCGCAGCCCTGCGCGCCGACCTGACGACCCTGGACGGTGAGTTCAAGCACGGCCTGGCGACCTGCCAGCGGCGGGAGATCGTGACCAGCCACGCCGCGTTCGGCTACCTCGCCGACCGGTACCAGCTCGACCAGGTCGGCATCACCGGGCTGAGCCCCGACGTCGAGCCCTCGCCGCAGCGCCTCGCGCACGTGATCGAGGAGGCGAAGGAGCACCAGGCCACCACGATCTTCTTCGAGACGCTGGTCAGCCCGAAGGTCGCCGAGACCATCGCCGGTCAGGTCGGCGCGAAGACCGCCGTGCTCGACCCGATCGAAGGGCTCGCCGCAGACAGCAACGGGGACTACCTTTCGGTGATGCGTACCAACCTGCAGACCCTGCAGACGGCGTTGAGCTGCTCGTGACCACGCCTGTCATCACCGTCGAGCACGGGGTGGTCGGCTACGACGGCCGCCCCGTGCTCCGGGACATCTCGCTCACCGTGACCGCCGGCGAGGTGGTCGCGATTCTCGGCGCCAACGGCTCCGGCAAGTCCACCCTGATCCGCGCCGTGCTCGGGCTGGTGCCGATCAGCGCCGGCTCGGTCACCCTCTTCGACCGGCCGTTGCGCCGCTTCCGGCAGTGGGCCCGCATCGGGTACGTCCCGCAGCGCCTCGGCGCCGGCGGCGGCGTACCGGCCACCGTCCGCGAGGTGGTGGCCTCCGGCCGGCTGGCCCGTCGGGGGGTGCTGCGTCCGCCAGGTCGAGCCGACCGGGCCGCCGTCGACGCCGCACTGCTCGCCGTCGGGCTCGCCGACCGCGCCGGTGACCCGGTGTCCACGCTCTCCGGCGGCCAGCAGCAGCGCACCCTGATCGCCCGTGCCCTGGCCGGGCAGCCGGAGCTGCTGGTTCTCGACGAGCCCACCGCCGGGGTGGACGCGGCCAGCCAGGAGGCGTTCGCCGGCGCGCTGCGCGACTTCGTCGCCGACGGCGGGACGGTGCTGCTCGTCGCCCACGAGTTGGGCCCGCTGCGACCGGTGATCAGCCGGGCCGTGGTCGTCCACGAGGGTCGCATCGCCCACGACGGGGCGGTGCCGGACCCGGCCGGCCATCACGCGGAGCCCGACCACGACCACGTGCACCCGCACTGCTACGACGAGCCCGCCGGGCTGTGGAGCAACTGACACATGGAACTCTTCCAGTACCCCTACATGCAGCGTGCCCTGATCGGCGCGCTGGTGATCGGCCTGGCCGCCCCGGCGCTCGGCATCTACCTGGTGCAACGCCGGCTGGCGCTGATCGGCGACGGTGTCGGGCACGTGGCGCTGACCGGCGTCGGGGCCGGGCTGCTGCTCAACCGCTCACCGGTGCTGGTCGCGGTGATCGCCGCCACCATCGGCGCGGTGGCCATCGAGATCGTCCGCGCTCGCGGGCGTACCTCAGGTGATTTGGCCCTGGCCCTGCTCTTCTACGGCGGCATCGCGGGTGGTGTGCTGCTGGTCGGTCTCTCCGACGCGACGAGCGCGAACCTCAACGCCTACCTGTTCGGGTCGCTGACCACCATCTCGCCCGCCGACCTGACCACGATCGCGGTGCTCGGCGCGGCGATCCTGGTCACGATGATCGCGTTGCGGCCGGCGCTCTTCGCGGTCAGCCACGACGAGGAGTACGCCCGGGTCTCCGGCCTCCCGGTGCGCACGCTGAACCTGCTGATCGCGGTCGCCACCGCGGTCACCGTGACCATCGCCATGCGGGCCGTCGGCGTGCTGCTGATCAGTGCGCTGATGGTGGTGCCGGTCGCCACCGCCCAGCAGGTCACCCGGGGCTTCCGCAGCACGATGGCCGCCGCGATGGCGCTCGGGCTCTTCGCCGCCGGCACGGGTGTGTGGGTGGCGGCCACGGCGGACACCGCGCCGGGCGCCTCGGTGGTGCTGGTGGCGATCGCCTCGTTCCTGGTGGTGGCCGTGGCCGGCGGTGTCTGGCGGACGCTGCGCCGCCGGACGACGCCGACCGCCGCGCCGACACCGGAACCGCACGAGGTCGTGCTGAGCTGATGCTGATCAGCGGCACGTCGGTGGTATTGGTTACCGTTACAGGATGACCAGCGCGACGGGCTACGACGGTTTCGACGGGGCCAGCGAGTTGCTCCGTGCCCTGTCCGCGCCGATCCGGTTGGCCATCGTCAGTGAGCTGGCCGGCGGTGAGCGGTGCGTGCACGAGCTGGTGGAGAAGCTCGGAGCGGCGCAACCACTGGTCTCCCAGCACCTGCGGGTGCTACGCGGAGCGGGCGTGGTGCGCGGCTCCCGCCGAGGCCGGGAAATCGCCTACAGCCTGGTCGACGAGCACGTCGCGCACATCGTGTCGGACGCGGTCAGCCACGCCGGGGAGGGATCATGAGCGAGAGCAGCGCCGCGGTGCGCAACACCCGGCAACGTTCGGCGGTCAGCGCGCTGCTGGGCGAGATGGAGGGCTTCCACAGCGCTCAGGACCTGCACGCGATGCTGCGCCAGCGCGGCGAGCGGGTCGGCCTGACCACCGTCTACCGCACCCTGCAGGGGTTGGCCGACGCGGGTGAGATCGACGTGATGCGTCCACCCGGCGGCGAGCACCTCTACCGCCGGTGCAGCGAGGGGCACCACCACCATCTGGTCTGCCGGGCCTGTGGTCGTACGGTCGAGGTGGCCGGCCCGGCCGTGGAGAGCTGGGCCGACCGGGTCGCCGCGCAACACGGCTACGCCGACGTCAGCCACACCCTGGAGATCTTCGGCACCTGCCCGGCCTGCGTGCGCTGACCGGCGGGTCAAGACTCCGACCTGCCCACCGCCTCGTGGGGGTCCTGCGCGACTGTGGTGTTCAACCCCTTGTCATAGCGATTGCCCGCGACCCGGATGTCCGCGCTGCCGTGGAACACGAACAGCGGTGACGTGTAGGCCGGATGACTCGCCCCGTCCCGCCGCCGGACGGTGTTTGCGGTGAAGTCGAGCCCACCGACGCTCTTGGCGTCGACGACGGGGACGTCGTCGATGTCGAACGTGTTCTGCTGGACCGAGATGTTGTGATGCACCGGTTTCGCCTGGTCGATGAGGCGGTTGGTCGGTTCGATGAAGATGACCGGACCGGCGGGCCTGGTGAACGAGTTCTCTCGGATCGTGACGTCGGCGACCGGCCCGGACTCGTACCACTGGTACGCGTCGGAGGAGATGTAGATGCTGGACATGGACATCGCCTCGAACCGGTTGCCGGTGATCAGCACCGGCTTGCGGGTGGTGACCAGCACACCGCGGGTCGGTACGTTGCGGAAGACGTTGTCGGAGATGACGACGGACGGTGTGTAGGTGATGTTCTCCGCGACCGTGCCGCCTACCTCGACGCCGCTGGGGAGCGGCCGATCGAAGGTGACGGTCATGGACGTCAGCGGCTTGGTGTGGTCCATCCCGCTCGGCCCGTCGACCGCGGTGACCACCAAGGGGTCGCCGGCGAGCGGGGCCATGGTGAGTTTGTCGACCAATTCCACCTCGTCGCCGGGGTAGAACTGCGGGAAGCCGGCGGTCTGCGGGTGCCGGTAGGCGAGGGTGAGGGTGTCCGGCCCCGGCCTACCGATGACCTCGAGATAGGTGCCGTGAATGTTGATCGGGTCGTCATGCGGGCCGTCGAAGACGCTTCGGGTGATCGTGACCGTGCCCTTGATGCCAGACATCTGGACGAAGTCGGCGAAGGAGGCCGTCGTCCGGCCCGAGCGCGGGTCCGGCGCGAAGTTCACCTCGTCGATGGTGATGTCCTCGCTGAACTGGCCCACGATGCCGAAGGTTTGCAGGTAGTGGGCGTTCATCGAGCGCATCGTGACGTTCTTCGACTCCCAGATGAACGCGCCCGGCTCCTCCCGCTCGATCAGGCGCATCTGATAGACGAGCCCGGCGTCCGCCGGCGCCGTGGCGCTCGTGTAGTCGATCCGGATCTGGCGGTTGCCGAGGTCGGTGACGCTGGCGACGCCGGTGAACAGTGGGTTGTCGCCGCGCCAGGTCCGCTGCGCCGCCGGGTCGTGGATCTGCGTGTACTCGAGCCCGTCGACGCCTGACCAGTACGGCTGCCCGGTGACCGGGCTGGTCTCGCCGAGCCAGGTGATGTGCGTCCCGTTCACCCGGTACGGACTTCCGGCGGGGATCGTCAGGATGCGGTAGGCGTGTCCGTCGGTCACGCCCGCAGCGACGACCATGGCATCGATGACCTTCGGCGCGGCGTAGTCGAACGAGAAGCCCTGGAACGTCACGTTGGTCGAGCGGATCACCGCGAACGCCGTCTGCAGGCCGTGGTAGACGAGCTTCGCGCCGCGACCGTCGATCGTGACGTCACGCATGTCCTCGACGAGTAGCCCGATCCTCTTGTCGCGGTACCGCTCGTCGGCGCCGACGGTGTTGGACACGTACAGCTCGCGCGTCTCGGCCTGCTCCGGGTACAGCTGGTAGGTGCCCGTCGAGAAGACGATCCGGACTGGACGGTCGAGGGTCCGAGCGTGCCGCAGGGCCGCAGTGACCGCTGGCGCGGAGTCGGCCCGGCCGGTGGGGTCGGCCCCGAAATCAGCTACCTCGACGACCACCGGCGCCGGCCATGATGCGGCAACGGCACGAACCACGACCCGAGACATTGCCCCTCCGGAGCGCTCACCAACCCGTCAAAGATCCAATCTAGGTGACGGCGTCGCACGCCCGCCGTGCCGGAACCCACCTTCGCCGGGTGCCGGGCCGGGTTCGTTCGTGGCACGCTGTCCGGCGTGAAAATCTATGCCGATCGGTTTCCGACCTTCGTCCGTCAGTTGCTCACCGACCTCCTCGTCGTCGCCTGGGTGTACGCGGCGATCCGCGGCGCGCTGTGGCTGCACGACCTGGTGCAGAAGCTCGCCGTACCGGGGCAGAAGCTGGAGGGCGCCGGCAGTGGCCTCGCCGACAACCTCGCCGACGCCGGCGGCAAGGTTCGCCGAGTGCCACTGGTCGGCGACGAGCTGACCGCGCCGTTCCAGCGCGCCGCCGACGCCGCCCGGTCGCTCGCCGACGCCGGCCGCGACCAGCAGCACCTGGTCGACCAGTTGGCCCTCGCCCTGGCCATCGCCGTGCTGATCTTCCCGCTCGGCATCGTGCTCTTCGGTTGGCTGCCGCTGCGGGTCCGCTGGATGCGCCGGGCCGGGTCGGCGGCGAAGCTGGCCGTGGGGCCGGCCGGTCGGGACCTGCTCGCCCTGCGCGCGCTGGCCACCCAACCACTGGGCCAGCTGACCCGGATCGGCCCGGACGTGGCCGAGGCGTGGCGGCGCGGCGACGACGCCACCGTTGACGCCCTGGCCGCGTTGGAGCTGCGCCAACTCGGCCTACGCGGCCGGGGCCGCTGAGGTTGGTGCCGACTGCACCCTTGATCGCCGCTCTCTGGAGATCGCCGCGCGCCACCCACCAGCCGCAGGTCCAGCCCGGCGACGGTGTCGCTAAGGTCGTCGGGTGTTCTACTTCCTCGTCGTCATCGCCGTTCTGCTGCTCAGCTACGCCGCCGTCCTGGTCTCCTTCGTACGCCGGGGCAAGAAGATCCCACCCGCGGCGTACCTGGCCCTGGCCGGGCTCAACGGTCTGATCCTGGCCGGAGTGCTCGCCTGGGCGGTCGCCCGCTGACCGGCGCGACCGTGGCCCACGGGGCGGCGGGCCGGGCACCCGCTGGCCCACGCGGCGCTGCGCGCAGGGCTACGGCTTTGGGGGGATGCGGCGGCGCACGTCCTCGGCGGTGGACGGGCCGGGCGACCAGCGGGCCACCCAGGGCAGCTCGTCGGACGGGGTGATCACGCCCTCCTCCAAGCCCGCGTAGCGGCCGGCGAGGATCCGCTTCGCGGCGGCGGTGTCGACCGAGTCGGTGTTGTCCCAGAGTGCGGCGAACAGGGCATCCACCCGCACCCGCGCCTGCCGGCAGAACAGGTCGGCCAGCTCGACGTTTTCCGGGCGGCTGTCCCGTTCGGCAGAGGCCCGGACGCAGACCGCAGACATCGCGAACAACTCCGCGCCGATGTCCACCACACGGCCAAGGAACGCCTGCTTACGCTCCATCTTTCCCTGCCAGCGGGACATCGCGTAGAACGTCGACCGGGCCAGCTTGCGCGACGAGCGTTCCACCTGCCGCAGGTGCGCGGCGAGCGGGCCGAACTCGGCGTACGCCGAAGGGCTCTGCCCCCGACCCACAGCCAGGGTGGGCAGCCACTTCGCGTAGAAGGCACCCGCTCGCGCGCCGGCTCGTGCCTTGCGGCCCAGCCCCGCGTCCGGGTCGATGATGTCGCCGGCGACCGACAGGTGGGCGTCGACCGCCTCCCGCGCGATCAGCAGGTGCATGATCTCGGTCGAGCCCTCGAAGATCCGGTTGATCCGCAGGTCACGCAGCATCTGTTCGACGGCGGCCGGGCGTTCGCCGCGGGCGGCCAGTGAGTCGGCTGTCTCGTAGCCGCGTCCGCCCCGGATCTGGATCAGCTCGTCGGCGATCTTCCAGGCCATCTCGCTGGCGTACAGCTTGACCAGCGCCGCTTCGATCCGGATGTCGTTGTGGTCGTCGTCGGCGAGCAGGCAGCAGAGGTCGAGCATGGTCTCCATGCCGTACGTGGTGGCGGCGATGAAGGAGAGCTTCTGCGCCACCGCCTCGTGCTCGCCCACCGGTCGACCCCACTGGACCCGGTCGGCGGCCCAGCCCCGGGCCACGTTCAACGCCCACTTGCCGGCGCCCACGCACATTGCCGGCAGCGAGAGCCGGCCGGTGTTCAGCGTGGTCAGGGCGATCTTCAGCCCCTTACCCTCGCCGCCGATGACGTTCTCGGCGGGCACGAACACGTCGTGGAACCGGGTGAGGCTGTTCTCCAGGCCGCGTAGGCCGACGAACTCGTTGCGCCGCTCGACGGTGACGCCCGCGCTGTCGCCGTCCACCACGAAGGCGGTGATTCCCCCTCGGCGCCCCTCGGTGGCCGGCACCCGGGCCATCACCACCAGCAGGGTGGCCACGATGCCGTTGGTGGCCCAGAGCTTCACCCCGTTGAGCCGGTAACCGGTGCCGTCCTCGGTCGGCTCGGCGATGGTCGCCAACCGGGCCGGGTCGGAGCCGACGTCGGGCTCGGTGAGCAGGAACGCGGACACCTCGCCAGCGGCGAGTCGGGGCAGGAAGCGCTGCTTCTGCTCGGCGGTGCCGAACATCTTCAACGGCTGCGGCACGCCGATCGACTGGTGTGCCGAGAGCAGCGCGCCGATGGCCGGGCTGACCGAGCCGGCCAGCATGAGCGCCCGGCAGTAGTGCAGGTTGCTCAGGCCGAGCCCGCCGTACTTCCGGTCGATCTTCATGCCGAACGCGCCAAGGTCGGCCAGACCGTGGAAGACCGCGTCGGGAATGGACGCGTCGCGTTCGATGGCCGCGCCGTCCACCTCGGAGGTCAGGAAGGCGCGGAACCGACCAAGGAACTCCTCCGCGCGGGCCACGTCGTCCGGATCGGAGCGGGGCCACGGGTCGATCAGGTCGAGCCGGAACCGGCCGAGGAACAGCTCCTTGCCGAAGCTGGGCCGGTCCCAGGTGGACTCGCGGGCGGCCTCGGCGACCTGCCGGGCCTCCTTCTCGGAGACCTGCCCCGCTTCGGCGGGCAGCGGCGCGGCCGCACCGGCGGTGGTTTCGGAGTCGGGGCCGTCCGGTGCCGGTCGGCCGTTCTGCGTCGTGGTCACGGCTGCCCCCTCGAAGTTCGGTGCGGCTGCGTCGACGTGCGCGACTACCGCCACGCTACCCCCGGTTGTTACCCAGCGGTAGCGCTGCGTGAAGATCGGCGTGGTCAGCGGCCACTGAGCGTGTCCGGATCATCGTCGTCGTCGTCGATGTCGTCCTCACCCCAGTTGCGCCGGACGAACGGCAGGACCACCCAGAACGTGAGGAACCAGATTCCGGCCAGCGCGCTGAGCACGAAGGCGATCGGCCGGTCCAGCACGAAGTCGGTGATCAGCAGCACCGCGCTGACCATCGCGATCAGCATGAAGGCGAGGCCGCCGGTGGCCATCCGGTGCGCGAAGCGGACCAACTCCGGCTTGCGCCCCTGCCTGAACAGCGCCCGGTGGAACGCCACCGGCGAAATGATCAGTGCGGTGGCGGCGGCCGCCGCGAGCAACGCCACGATGTAGACGTCGCGCTGAAACTCGCTGGTCTGGGTGAACCCGTTACTGAACGGCAGGGTGAGCAGGAAGGCGAAGAGGATCTGCACGCCGGTCTGCGCGACCCGCAACTCCTGCAACAGGTCGGCGAAGTTGCGCTGCCAACGCTGCTTCTCGGTCTCCTTGGACACGCGCTACCTCCGGTGAGACGCTACTGCCGGCGGTCCCGGCCGCCGGCAGCAACGCCAATGCCCCACCCGGCCGAGCGCGAAACAAGTTCACGACATCTGCCGTTCATCTTGCCGCGATGTCAGGACCCGCGTCGGATGCGGCCCGCGTACCGGGCCTCCAGCTCGTTGTTGTGCGCGTCGCCGTCCGGGATGTTCGCCGACAGGTAGACCGGTGGCCGCTCCCCCGCCGCCAGTAACCGCGCCACCACCTCCACAGTCACCTGCTGCGCCAGCAGCGCCGCGGTGATCGAGGAGACCGCGCCGACCGCGCCGCCGCCGGGCAGGGGCAGCGTCGCGTCACCGTACGGCGCGCCGTTGTCGAGCACCACGTCGGCGAGGTCGCTCAGCTTGCGCCCGGACGGGTGCCGGGAGGCCATCTGGCCGGAGTGCCGTGCCGAGGTGATCGCCACCAGCCCGTGACCGCGCTCCTTGACCAGCGTGGCGAACTCCACCATCGCGCCGTTGACCCCGGAGTTCGAAGCGAGCACGAAGACGTCGGCAGGGCGCACCGGGGCCAACTCGTAGAGGCGGTGCGCGACGGCCGGATCCCGTTCCAGCAGCGGGCCGAGCCGCTCGGCCGGCTCGCCGCCGATCAGCACCAGGTCGCGTAGCGCGATCCGGTTGGTCGGCACCAGACCTCCGGCCCGGCCGGCGATCTCCATCGCGAGCGCCTCCGAGTGCCCGGTACCGAACGCGTGCACCACGCCGTCAGCGCGAACGGCCTCGGCGATCAGGTCGGCCGCTCGCCCCACCCCCTCCCGCTGACTTGCGGCCACCCGGCCGATCGTCTCGGTCACCACGGCCAGGTAGTCCTCGGCACTCACCGTCATACGTCCTCCGTCGTCCTATTGCGGGCCAGCCAACGAACCGCGAAGTCGACCGCCGCCCGCTGGCGCATCAACCTGCCGGTCCCGGCGCCCACCGGGGCGGTACGTACCGCCCCGGTGGCCTCCAGGTCCACGCCCAACGCGGCGAAGTCGTCCGCGTCGAGCCGTACGTCCTGCCACCACACCCATTCCCGACCACCGTCGGCGGTACGCACCGCAGCACCGAGCCGCTCGCGGGGCGAGCCGGGGCAGCGGTACTCGGCCAGGTGCATCGAGGTGCTCACCGAGTGGTCCACGCCGAGCAGCAACACGTCGGCGTCCAGGTCGTAGAGCCGGGCCAGCGGGGAACCCTCGCCGAGAGAGTCGACAAGCGTGTGCCCGGCCACCACCTGCTCGGCGGCTGGCCCGAGCGCGGCGAACGACACGTGGGGATGGGAGCTGCGCAGGGCACCCGGCCAGCCGCGGACCGTCTCGGCGAGCGCACCCATGAACCGGCTCGCCGTGACCGCCGGGTCGAAGCCCGGCATCTCCGAGCGGATCAGCGGCCACCAGTCCGCCGGCACCGGCGGGTTGCGCCACTGCGCGGGATCGCTGTTGTCGGGCGTGTGGGTGGGCACGACGATCGTGCCGTCCGGGCCGAGCGCGTCGCGCAGGGCGAGCGCCACCGCGTGCGGCCCGCCGGCCACGAAGCCCAGCGGACGCAGCGCGGCGTGCACCAGCAGCGTCGCGCCGGGGCGTACGCCCAGCACGCGTAGCTGCGCGGCGATCGAACGCCGGGTGCCTGGCCCGCTGGCGTCCGCCGTCACGATGACTCTCCCTCATTGAGCAGCACGGCTCAAGCCGCTCCGCCGGCTCGGGCCGTTCCGCCGGCTCGCGCCAGGATCGCCTCGGCGAGCGGGGCTGGCGCCGCGTCCGGGATCCAGTGACTCACCCCGGTCAGCTGCACGAAGCGGTACTCCCCGGTGACGTTCGCCGCGCACGCCTCGGCGGCGGTCCGCCCGATGGCGACGTCCCGGTCACTCCAGACGTACGTGGTGGGCACCGCGACCGGGCCGACGCCGGCCAGGTCGGCGCGGGTCATCGCCCGGTACCAGTTCAGCGCGGCGGTGAGCGCCCCCGGCTCGCGCATCGGGTCGGCGTACCGGCTCACCCGGGACGAGTCGCCCACCCCGCCGAGCAGCTTGCGCAGCGCGGTGGCGTGCCACGCCAGCAGCACCTTCTCCGCCTTGTCCGGCTTGCGGAACAGCGCGATGTACGACGAGCGGGCCTTCTGTTGGCCGTCGGTCGTCAAGGCGTGCGCCATGGCCGCCGGATGCGGTACGGACACCGCGGTCAGCGTGCGGACCCGCTCGGGGTACCGCGCGGCGACCGCCCAGGCCACGACGGCGCCCCAGTCGTGGCCGACCAGGTGGACAGCGTCCAGCCCGAGCGCGTCGAGCACCGCCACCACGTCGGTGACCAGCTCGGGGATCCGGTAGTCGGCCACCGCCGTGGGCCGCGCGCCGGGTGAGTAACCGCGCTGGTCCAGCGCGTACGTGCGCAGCCCGGCCGTGTGCAGCGTCGGCACCACGTCGTCCCACTCGCCGCTGTGCTGGGGGAAACCGTGCAGTAGCAGGACGGGTACGCCGTGCGGCGGACCGCCAACGGTCACCTCGAACGTGAAGCCTCGCGCGTCAACCCGCATGATCGCCAAGCGTACCCACGAATCGCAGAGCCGTCTGCGGCAGCAATTGGTCCCCTCATTAGGCAGGTGCGGGTGACATGGCCCACTACCACGTGTGTCTGGCCCAGCGACCGGACGACCAAGTCTTCAAGCCGAACCAGCCAACAAGGGGACACCTTACGTGTCCGCAACTCCACCTATCTTGTTGCTAGCAACCACAGCACCTCAGCAGATCAAACGCAAGCGTTGCAAAGCCACAAGCCGTATGGCAGCATTCACTCGCATCGACGGCCAGAGCGATATCGCTGGCCCCAGCCTTACGGGGGATAAATGTCTCGACGTAAATCCGCAATCATGGCGTTCGCCGCCCTCGCGGCAGCCGCCCTAGCCATTCCAGGCCAGGCATCGGCTGCGGCGCTCCCGACCGATCCCGCGATTCCGAACGGAGCAGGAGCGGACGTAAGCCCTCTCGGCGTAACCGACGGGGACGTGACCAATCAGCTCCCTTCGAGCTACACGGTAAAGATCGCCGATCTCGGTGGCGGGTCTACCAGTTGCCCCACCTGGACCGCAGCGGGCGCGAGCACCACCTATGCATGCACTACCTGGTGGCTGCCGTCAGGCCAGTCCGACGACCAAATTCGCGGAGCAAATTTTGACACGGACGGCTTCATGGTCGAATCGGCTTACACCGTCAAGGAAAACCGGACCGGTGGACGCACCTACAGTGTCCCCGCTTTCAAGTGGGTCAAGTTCAGCAGTGGACTCAACGTTAACTGTTCGGTAAGTTCAGGAAAGGTTCTCTGCACGATCGGTTAGAAACCTGCCTTCATTCGGCAGTTCGTAAGGGGTCCCACGCTTCATTGGGACCCCTTACTGCATTTCAAAACTGCGCGCCGACGACCACTTGAGTCGCAGCCGGTCACGCGTGCTAGCCTTCACGAGACAACTTCATATCCGACAGGGGAGCGCACAGCGCTGAGAGTGCGGGTACGCCCGCAGACCCTCGAACCTGATCTGGGTAATGCCAGCGCAGGGAGTTCGGTCGACCTCCAGCCGCGCCGCAGTCCGGCGCCACCGGACGCGGCGTGCGTCTTCTCCTGGTTCTCTTCCTTGAACTGGGAGCAATGCATGGACAACACCACCAACCGTTGGCGCACCATCGACATCGTCATAACGTCGGTGCTCGGGGTCGCCTTCGGCATCATCTTCTGGGCTTGGGGCCTGTTGTGGTCTGCGACAGAGGGGGCCTTTACCTTCTTCCCGCCGGCTCAGGCTCTCCTATACGGCGTCTGGCTGCTGCCCGGCGTGCTGGGCGGCCTGGTGATCAGAAGGCCCGGCGCGGCCTTCTACTGCGAGTTCCTCGCCGCTCTCGTGTCCGTACTCCTGGGCAGCCAATGGGGGCTGGTCGCCGTTATGCAGGGCGCCTTCCAGGGAGTCGGTGCCGAGCTGGGGTTCGCAGCCTTCCGCTACCGGTCGTTCCGCCTTCCTGCGGCTCTCCTCTCTGGCACGCTGGCTGGCCTGGCCGCCGCGATCTTCGACCAGGTCCGGTACTACAGCGAACTGGAGCTGCTCAGCTTCCGGCTGCCCATGCTCGTCATCACCGTCGTCAGCTCCACCGTGATCGCCGGCGCTGGTGGCTGGCTGCTGACCAAGGCCCTGGCCAACACCGGCGTCCTGGACCGCTTCCCGGTAGGCCGAGACCGAGCCCTGATCTGACGCCCCCCACCTCATCGCGTTGATCAAGAGGTTTGCGTCAACGGACGGCGATTTTCTGACGCAAACCTCTTGATCAACGCAAGCGAGCGCGACCCGGAAGGGGGTTCGGTGGGCGGGGTTTTGCTGCGGGGGTTCGGGTGGCGGCACGCTGGGCGGCGGGCCTGGGCGGTGCGCGGGGTTGATCTGCGGGTTGAGGCTGGGGAGCGGGTTCTGCTGCTCGGGCCCTCCGGGGCCGGCAAGAGCACCCTGCTCAGCGCGCTGGCCGGGCTGCTCCCCGAGGACTCCGGCGAGCAGGAGGGCACCGTCGAGATCGACGGGCTCGACCCACGCAAGGGGCGGGAACGAGTCGGCATCGTCTTCCAGGACCCGGAGACCCAGCTCGTGATGGCCCGCTGCGGCGACGACGTCGCGTTCGGGCTGGAGAACCGCGGCGTGCCGGCCGACGAGATCTGGCCCCGGGTGGACGAGGCGCTGCACCGGGTCGGCTTCCCGTACTCCTCCGACCGCAACACCGCAGCTCTCTCCGGCGGCGAGCAGCAACGCCTCGCTCTGGCCGGCGCGCTGGCCCTCCGCCCCGCCCTGCTGCTGCTCGACGAGCCGACCGCCAACCTCGACCCGGCCGGGGCCGACCTGGTCCGGCAGGCGGTGGCCAGCGCACTGGACGCCGACACCACGCTGATCCTGGTCGAGCACCGGGTCGCCGAGGCGTTGCCGCTCGTCGACCGGGTGGTCGTCCTGGAACCGGGGGGCGGCGTCCGCGCGGACGGCACCCCCGAGGCGGTCTTCGCCGCGCACGGCGCCACCCTGGCCGCCGAGGGGGTCTGGGTGCCCGGTCACCCCATCGCCCCCCGCCCGGCCACCACCGGCCCCGGGGAGCTGTTGCTCACCGCCGACCGGCTCGGCCTGCCGCCCCGGCTGGGCTCCACCGACCTGGCGGTACGCGCCGGTGAGGCACTCGCCGTACGCGGACCGAACGGTGCCGGCAAGTCCACCCTGGCGCTGCTGCTCGGCGGCCTGCTCCGGCCCGGCACCGGGCGGGTCACCGCGTCCGCCGAGTTGGCAGGCGCGGACCACCGCACTCCCCCACACCGCTGGCGGGCCCCCGCACTGGCCCGGCGGATCGGGTCGGTCTTCCAGGATCCGGAGCACCAGTTCGTCACCAGCACGGTCTTCGACGAGTTGGCGCTCGGCCCGCGCCGCACCGGTCAACCCGAGGCGGTCGTCAAGGAGACCGTGGCCGGGCTGCTGGATCGGCTGCGGCTGGCTCGGCTCGCCGCTGCCAACCCGTACACCCTCTCGGGTGGTGAGGCGCGGCGGCTGAGCGTGGCGACGGCCCTGGCCACCGCGCCACGCCTGCTGATCTGCGACGAACCCACCTTCGGCCAGGACCGGCGGACCTGGCGGGAGTTGGTCGACCTCTTCGCCGACCTGCGCGACGCCGGGCACGGCGTGGTCGCGGTCACCCACGACGCGGACTTCGTCGCCGCGCTCGCCGACCGCACCGTCACCCTGCGACCGGCCCCGGACGACGAGCGATGATCAGCATCGAGCCGGTCGCCGCGCCCGACGCGCCGTTGGCCCGCCGCAATCCGGTGGCGAAGGTCGCCGCCGCCCTGGTCTTCTCGTTCACCCTGCTGGCGACCCTGGACCCGGTGGCCCCGGCGATCGCCATCGCCCTCGAACTCGCGCTGCTGCCGCTGTTCGGCATCCGCTACCGGGTGCTGGCCCGGCGGGCCTGGCCACTGCTGCTCAGTGCCGCCGGCATCCTGGTCACCCTGGTGCTGTTCGCGGCCGACCGGTCCGGCCGGGTCCTACTGGACGCTGGGCCGGTGCTGGTGAGCACCGGCGTGCTGCTCACCGCGCTCGGCCTGGTGCTGCGGGTGTTCGCGGTGGCGCTGCCCGGTGTGATCGTTTTCGCGACCACCGACCCCACCGATCTGGCCGACGCGTTGATCCAGAACGTGAAGGCGCCGGCCCGGTTCGCCATCGGGGCGCTGGCCGCGTTCCGGCTGGTGCCGCTACTCGGTCAGGAGTGGCAGATGATCAGCATGGCTCGGCGCGCACGCGGCGTCGACGCGGGACGCAATCCGGTGGCGAAGCTGCGGCTGTTCGCCTCCACCGCGTTCGCGCTGCTGGTCGGGGCGATCCGTCGAGGCACCCGGCTGGCGGTGGCGATGGACGCCCGCGGCTTCGACGCTGGCACACCCCGTACCGTCGCCCGCCGGCAGCACTTCACCCGCGCCGACGCCCTCCTCATCGCCGGGGCAGTCGTCCTGGCCGGAGCCGCCCTGACCACAAGCGTCCTCCTCGGCACCTTCCGCCCGCTAATCCACTAAGCCACCGCCCGCCGCCCGGATCCGCACAACATCAGCGCCCACGACCACCCCCGCCGATCTTGCGGTTTCTGTCGTTGGTTCATCCCGATATGCCGGTGATGCGAGGACAGAAAATGCAAGATCGGCGGGGCCGGGAGGGTCAGGGCAGGGGGTGGAGTGGATGGGTGGTTCGGTCAGCTACGGCGGAAGGCGTAGCGGCGGGCCTGGCCGGTTTGCTGGCTGCGGCCGCCGCCAGAGCGGTTGCCGCCACCCTGCGGTGGCCCGGCCGTCGGTGCCTTCGGTCGCGCGGCTGGCGTCGGCAGATTTCCCACCGTGGGCGCGTCGACAACCGCCGGCACGTCGACCGCTGCCGGCACGTCGACCGGCAGCGCCACCTCGTCCGGAACAGTCGCCAGCAGGGCCGGCTCGACCAGCACCGCCGGTTCGATCAGCACCGCCGGCAGGGCCGGTTCGATCAGCACCGCCGGCAGGGCCGGTTCGGCCGCGAGATCGAGGGCCGGGAGGGCGGGTGGAAGCGGGCCATGGCCGGCCGCCGGGTCGACGCCGAGCGGCGTCGTTCGCTGGGTACGGGTCTTCTTCGGGTTACGCCTGGCAGGCATCCGGGCCTCCTTCAGTGCCGACCGGCACGGCCGGTCCCGCGCTGCGGCGGTCGGTCGGACGGCTGGTGACCGCCGTTGCGCGGCGATCGAGTGGGGAAGGGACTGCTCACCGGGGATCGGGCAGGGCCAACGCCGCCAAACGGCGGGAGGGGATGCGGGACGCCCGGGAGCGCACGGACCGCGACGCGGGACGGCGGGCCGGCTCGGAAGATGGGGCGTCAGTTACGCATGCCCGCAGCCTAACCACCGCCCGAGGAGACGCGCACCCGTTTTACTGGCACGATCGGCACATGCTGATCGCGTTCTCGATCACCCCGCTCGGCGGTGGCGATTCCGTGGGTGACCTGGTCGCCGAGGCGGTGCGGGTGGTCCGGGAGTCCGGCCTACCCAACCGGACCGATGCCATGTTCACCACCGTCGAGGGCGAATGGGACGAGGTGATGGCGGTGGTGAAGCGGGCGGTCGACGTGGTCGCCGCGCAGGCGCCCCGGGTGAGTGTGGTGCTCAAGGCCGACGTCCGGCCCGGGGTCACCGACGCGCTGACCGGGAAGATCGCCCGAATCGAAGCCCGTCTCGCCGAAGGCTGACGCGCGCGGCGCGGGATGACGACATGTTTCCCTGTGCGGGGCGCACCGACCACTGCCGAGGGTCCGAGCCGCCAGCGGCAATGTCCACATTACGTGCAGTAACAGGACGTCGGTCACTGGTCCACATCGGCCCACATCACGGTAAGTTTCCAAACGCTGATAGTGGTGTGACGAGAGGTGGCGGCACGGATGGCTGAGCAGGCGAGGGCACAAATCGGTGTGACCGGGCTGGCGGTGATGGGTCGCAACGTGGCCCGCAACCTGGCCCGCAACGGCTTCACGGTGGCAGTGCACAACCGCTCGCCGGAGCGCACCCGCAGCCTGGTGGCCGAGCACGGCGACGAGGGCACGTTCGTTCCCGGCGAGACGATGGCCGATTTCGTGGCGTCACTGGAACGACCCCGCGCGGTCATCGTCATGGTCAAGGCCGGCGCGCCCACCGACGCGGTGATCGACGAGTTGGTGCCGCTGCTCGACGAGGGCGACATCATCGTCGACTGCGGCAACGCGCACTTCGCCGACACCCGCCGCCGGGAGGAGGCGCTGCGCGCGCAGGGGCTGCACTTCAGCGGCACCGGCGTCTCCGGCGGTGAGGAGGGCGCGCTGCGCGGGCCGAGCATCATGCCGGGTGGCTCCGCCGAGTCGTACGCCAAGCTCGGGCCGATGTTCGAGAAGATCGCCGCTCAGGTGGACGGCGTGCCGTGCTGCATGCACGTCGGGCCGGACGGCGCCGGGCACTTCGTCAAGATGGTGCACAACGGCATCGAGTACGCCGACATGCAGCTGATCGCCGAGGCGTACGACCTGCTCCGCGCTGGTCTGGACGCCTCGCCGGCCGAGATCGCGGAAATCTTCCGCGACTGGAACAACGGCGAGCTGGAGTCGTTCCTCATCGAGATCACCGCCGACGTGCTCGCGCACACCGACGCGGCGACCGGCCGACCGTTCGTGGACATCGTGCAGGACCGGGCCGAGCAGAAGGGCACCGGTCGCTGGACCGTGCAGAGCGCGCTGGACCTGGGCATCCCGATCACCGGGATCGCCGAGGCGACCTTCGCCCGTTCGCTCTCCGGGCACGTCGACCAGCGCGAGGCAGCCCGCCGGGCGTTCGGAGACGCGGGTGAGAAGTGGCAGGTCGCCGACCGGGACGCGTTCGTCGAGGACGTCCGCCGGGCGCTGCTCGCTTCCAAGATCGTCGCGTACGCGCAGGGCTTCGACCACATTCGCGCCGGCAGCCAGGAGTACAACTGGGACATCGACCTCGGTGGCACCGCGACGATCTGGCGGGGCGGCTGCATCATCCGGGCCCGCTTCCTCAACCGCATCCGCGAGGCGTACGACGAGCAGCCCGACCTGCCGACGCTGCTGGTGGCGCCGTACTTCGCCGAGGCGGTCAGCGCTGGCGTGCCGAGCTGGCGGCGAGTGGTGGCTGACGCGACCCGGGCCGGCGTGCCGACGCCCGCGTTCTCGTCGTCGCTGGCGTATTTCGACGCGTTGCGCGCGGAGCGGCTGCCCGCCGCGCTGATCCAGGGTCTGCGGGACAACTTCGGCGCGCACACCTACCAGCGGGTGGACCGCGACGGCGCGTTCCACACCACCTGGGCGGGGGATCGCGCCGAGTCCCCGGCGTAGCCGGGGCGGCGTCTCCGCGCCACCGTGATCGTGCTCGATCCTCGATGTAGTGGTCTCCCCCGGCGGGGAGGCCACTACATCCATGTCCGGGCGAGATCATGCGCGGGTAACGCGGTCAGGCGACCGTTGCGTGCATCTCCCAGACGAGGATCTCGGCCGGTTCGTCGGCGGTGACCCGCCGGCCGCCGGTCATGGTGAGCCGGGCCGCGTCGCCGCTGCCGAGCGGGCCGCTGCCCTCCAGGGTCACCGTGCCGTTGGGCACGTAGAGATGTACGTAGGGCGCGTCGGGGATGGTGACCTCGTCGCCGGGGGCGAGACGGGCGGCGTGCAGGGTCGCGTACCGGTTGCGGATCCGGATCGCGGACGCACCGTCGTAGCGGTCCATCCCGGAGGCGATCGGCACCAGACCACCGCGTAACAGCTCGTCCTCGATCTCCAGCTGCTCGTAGCCGGGGTCGACGCCCTGCTCGTCGGGGAGCACCCACATCTGCACGAAGTGCACCGGGTCGCTGTGCGGCTCCTGGTTGTCGAGCCGCCAGGCGTCGTTCTTCTCCGAGTGCAGGATGCCGGTGCCGGCGCTCATCCGCTGGGCCAGACCCGGGTAGATCACCCCGGAGTGCCCGGTGGAGTCCTGGTGCACCAGGGAACCGCGCAGCACCCAGGTCACGATCTCCATGTCCTGGTGCGGGTGGGTCTCGAACCCGGCCCCCGGCCGGACCACGTCGTCGTTGTTGACAAGCAGCAGGCCGTGGTGGGTGTTGGCCGGGTCGTAGTGCCGGGAGAACGAGAAGGAGTGCTGGGAATCCAGCCAGGAGATCCGGGTGGCGAAGCGATCCTCGGCCCGGCGGATGTCGACCGCGGGCGCAGGCATGGTCACCAGGCACGCTGCCCGGCGTCGGGGGTCGATGGCGCCCAGGTCAGGGCCGGCTCGCCGGTGGCCAGTTCGGCGATCTCACCGGTCCGCAGCTGCGGCGCGTGACCGAACTCGGCGCAGTGCTGCTCGGCGATCTCGGCACAGATCTCAGCCACCTGCTCGCAGATCGGGTCACCCAGATCGGCGGCGTTCAACGCCATGATCATTTTGAATCGGAGATCCCGCATATCCACCCCAACCGCCGTCGTCCCACCACCTCCGGACCCTACCCGCCCCCCTTTCACCGCACCCCGAAACAGAGCAAGGCGCCGCCCGCACACGGGGTGCGGACGGCGCCGAGAAATCGGGGTGGGTCAGAAGAAGCGGCGGCGCTTGGCCTTCTGCGGGCGGATCAGATCCGCACCCTTGGTCAGCAACCGGGTCGCCCCGGAGGGACCACGCCGGGCCTCCAGGGTGTGACTGAGCCGGCGGGCACCGGCTGCGGCCAACGGCACCGCGACCGCCATCACCGCCCACTGGGCAATGCGCTTCTGGATCATGTGGGTTCACCTCCGTCAGTGACTTCTGACGTCTCTGATACCCAGAGTGACGTGCGGGTAAGCGCGTCGGCTCAGATAACCGGGGCGACCGGGTTGGGCAGCGCGCCGCCGAAGCGTCGGTCCCGCTGGGCGTACAACTCGCACGCGTACCAGAGGTGGCGGCGGTCGAAGTCGGGCCAGAGCGTGTCCAGGAAGACCAACTCGGCGTACGCGGTCTGCCAGAGCAGGAAGTTGGAGATCCGCTCCTCCCCGGAGGGTCGCAGGAACAGGTCCACCTCCGGGATCTCCGGGTGGTAGAGGTACTTCGCCACGGTCTTCTCGGTGACCTTTGCCGGATCCAGCCGGCCGGCCGCCACGTCCCGCGCGATCGCGGCGGCGGCGTCACCGATCTCGGCCTGCCCGCCGTAGTTGACGCAGAACTGCAGGGTCAGCGTCGAGTTGTCGCGGGACATCTCCTCGGCGGTCTGCAACTCGGAGATGACGCTCTTCCACAACCGGCCGGGCCGACCCGACCACACCACCCGTACGCCGAGGTCGACCAACTGGTCGCGGCGACGACGGATCACGTCCCGGTTGAACCCCATCAGGAACCGGACCTCGTCGGGCGAGCGTCGCCAGTTCTCGGTGGAGAACGCGTACGCCGACAGGTAGGGGATGCCCATCTCGATGGCGCCCTCGATGGTGTCGAAGAGGCTGTGCTCCCCCGCCTCGTGCCCCTTGGTGCGGGGCAGCCCGCGGTCCTTGGCCCAGCGGCCGTTGCCGTCCATCACCACCGCCACGTGCCTCGGCACGGCCTCGGCGGGCAGCGCCGGCGGTCGGGCCCCGGACGGGTGCGGCACCGGTGGCGTCGGCTCGCGCCGGCCAGCCTTCTTCGATCGGATCACTCGGTCACTCCCTGTTCGCGCCGTCCGCCCCGGCCTCGACGTCGCCGCGTGGCCGGAGCACCACGGCCCCGACGCCTCCCGGCGGCGAGGCCGCGCCGGTCGCCGAGGAACCCCGGTCGACCAGCGGCAGCGAGCGTAGCGCGCGCTCCAGGTGCCACTGGAGGTGAGCCGCGACCAGCCCACTGCACTCCCGACGCACTGCGGCGTCGGTGCCGTCGGCGATCACCCAGTCGCCGGTGGTCAGCGCGGACATCAGGTCGATGGTGGCCGGCGCGGGATGCGCCGCCCCCGGTGGCCGACAATCCGGACAGACCACGCCGCCAGCTGGCACGGAGAACGCCCGGTGCCGCCCGGGCGTGCCGCAGACCGCACAGGCGACCAGCGCCGGTGCCCAGCCGGCGAGGGACATCCCGCGCAACAGGTACGCGTCGAGCACCAGCGTGGTGGCGTGCTCGCCCCGGGACAGCGCCTTCAACGCGCCGACGGTGAGCTGGAACAGCCGCAGTGACGGCTCCCGCTCCACCGGGGTCAGCCGCTCGGCGGTCTCGGCGATCGCGCTGGCCGCCGTGTAGCGCGGATAGTCGCCGAGGAACCGCTTGCCGTACAGGTCGATGCCCTCGACCTGGCTGACGGTGTGCAGTGAGCTGCCGTGGTTGCCCTTTGGGTCGCCGGCGAGCTGGAGGTCGACGTGGCCGAACGGCTCCAGCCGGGCACCGAACTTGCTTGTGGTGCGGCGGATCCCGCGGGCCACCGCCCGCAGCCGGCCGTGCCGGCGGGTGAGCAGGGTGATGATCCGGTCGGATTCGCCGAGCTTCTGCACGCGCAGCACCACCGCGTCGTCGCGGTAGAGCTGTCGGCGATACCCGGCCATCGGGCCATTCTCCTCGGGGTGCGAAATCAGGGTTGGTTCGGGGTGGATGCTCGGATGAACCCCGATGCGCCCGCCTCGTGCTCGGCCGTAGCGTGCCGGTCATGGCACTGCACCGCATCACCATCCCGCGCCCTCGTCGCGTCGGCGCCCCCGTCGCGCTGGGGCTCGCGACGACCCTCATCGTGCTCGCCGGGTGCGACAACCTGTCGTTTCGTCGGCTCGACTACGACAACACCGAGGCGGTCCGGATCACCACGGTCCGGGTCTCGGGTGGGTCGGGCGACGTGGTGCTCCGTGGCACCGGCCCGGCGTCCGAGGTGCGGATCAAGCGGGTGGTGCGCTACCAGGGCGGCGAACCGGACAACGTCCGGTACGAGATCAAGGGTAGCGAGCTGGTGCTGGACACCGACTGCGGCAATCGGTGCAGCATCTCCTACGAGGTGACGGTGCCGGAGGGTGTGACGGTGCAGGGTGACACCGGCTCCGGCGACGTCGAGCTGAGCCGGGTCGGCCCGGTGCAGCTCCAGGTGGGCTCGGGCGACGTGCGGATCTCCGGCGCGTCGGGCGCGCTCGCGGTGGAGACCCGCTCCGGCAACATCGAGGTGAGCGAGGCCACCGCGGGGGTACGGCTGCGCGCCTCGTCCGGAGACATCACCGCACGCCGGCTCAGCGGCACGGTCGACGCCGAGGCCAGCTCCGGCAACGTCAACGTCGAGCTGGACCAGCCCGCGTCGGCCCGGGTCCACGCCTCCAGCGGTGACGTCACGCTGCTGGTGCCGGAGGGCAGCTACCGGGTCCGGTCCAACGCCGACTCCGGCGACAAGACCGTGACCGTCGCCGACAACCCGACGGCGACCCTGGTGCTCGACGGCTCGGCCAGCAGCGGCAACGTCACGATCAGCGAGCGTTGACCTCGACATTGCTCGCCGACCCGGCCACCCGCTGCGCCGGCAGTCCGACGGTCACCCCCGTCGCCTCGGCGCCGTCCACCGCATCGGCGTCCGGCTGGACCGCCGGCTCGGCGGCCGGCACCTGCCCACCGGGGATCAGCTCCGGGCGGCGGCGGGCGGCGACGTCCTCGACCCAGCCGACGGCCAGGGTGACCAGCCCGACCAGCGCGAAGACCAGCAGCACCCGGATGGCCAACCCCACCGGGTTCTGGTGGGACCAGCCCACCACGTCGACCAGCGGAGTGAGCGCCACCACGAACGGCATGTGCCAGAGGTAGATGGTGAGTGCTCGCCGGTTGACCACGGTCACCGCCCGGTCGGCCAGCCAGCTTCGGCTCAGCCAGGCCACCCCGGCCGGCGCCCGGCCCAGCACGATCAGGATGAACGCGGCCGACCAGAGGGCGTTTCCCAGTGGGTTGTCGTTCAGGTCGTACCCGCGTGGGCCGGGGTGCCCGATGATCCAGGCGCCGCCGCCCACGGCGAGGACGAGCGCCAACGGGTACAGCACCCGGCCGGCGAGCCGACGCAGCATCCCGGCGTGGTGGGCGAAGCCGAGTAGCCACGCGCCGAAGTAGAGACCGAACTCGCGCAGCATCGGCGGCGCCGGGTAGATCCCCACCTCGATCGCGACCAGCAGGAGGTACGGGGCGAGCAGGGTCGGCAGCGGGGCACGCCGGAACAGCCAGAACGCGACCGGCGAGGCGAGTACGAACCACAGGTAGTCGCGCAGGTACCAGATGACGCTCAGCGCAAGGGCGCCCCAGTTGTTGGCCGGCGGATCGGCGATCGGGAACAGCCACAGCAGCACCCGGGGGCTCACCGCCAGCCCGGTGAGCAGCATGGCCGGCACGAAGACCACCGCGAGCACCCACAGTGACGGCAGCAGTCGACGCAGCCGACGCCCCACCGCCGCCGGGCCGGAGCGGGTCAGCGACGCGGCCATCAGCGAGCCTGCCAGCG
Source organism: Micromonospora chokoriensis (assembly GCF_000718555.1). Classification (GTDB taxonomy): domain Bacteria; phylum Actinomycetota; class Actinomycetes; order Mycobacteriales; family Micromonosporaceae; genus Micromonospora; species Micromonospora chokoriensis_B. Next base: position 77,071 of record NZ_JOAN01000031.1, on the reverse strand, counting down.
CGAACATCACCGACATGGCGGGGAAGACGAGGGTGAGGGTCGCCCATCCGGTGACGTGGTAGACCACCACTCGGACGATGGCCAGGAAACGGAGGAGATCGAGATACCTGTTGCGCATCAGCCTGCATCTGGGTCGGGGACGCGGGGCATTACTTCCCTACCCTGCGCGGCATCCGCACCAAACGGCCGCGGCCCCAACCGAACGTGAACATCTCCCCCGGCCCGACCGAAGGCGATCATGCCGCCGGTCGGGCGCCTCCGACGAGGTGGGTCAGAAGCCCAGCTTGCGCAGCTGCCTCGGGTCGCGCTGCCAATCCTTCGCGACCCGCACGTGCAGGTCGAGATAGACCCGGCCGCCGAGCAGCTCCTCGATCTGCTTACGGGCGTTGGTGCCGACCTCCTTGAGCCGGCTCGCCTTGTGCCCGAGCACGATGGCCTTCTGGCTGGGCCGCTCCACGTACAGGTCGGCGTAGATCTTCATGACCTGACCCTCGGGGATCATCTCCTCCACCACCACGGCGATGGAGTGCGGCAGCTCGTCGCGAACCCCCTCCAGGGCGGCCTCCCGGATCAGCTCCGCGACCAGCACCTGCTCGGGATCGTCGGTGAGCATGTCGTCCGGGTAGAGCTGCGGTGACGGCGGCAGGTAGCTGGTCATCACGTCGACAAGCGTGTCCACCTGGTGCCCGGACACCGCGCTCACCGGCACGATCTCGGCGAACTCCCCCATCTTGCTGACCGCGAGCAACTGCTCCGCCAGGCGACGCTTGTCCACCAGGTCGGTCTTGGTGACCACCGCCAGCACTGTCGCCTTCAACTCGGCCAGCTCGCCGGTGATGAACCGGTCGCCGCGCCCGACCGGCTCGTCGGCCGGGATGCACAGGCCGATCACGTCGACCTCGGTCCAGGTGGACCGGACCAGGTCGTTGAGGCGTTCGCCGAGCAGCGTACGGGGGCGGTGCAGGCCCGGCGTGTCGACGAGGACCAGCTGCGACTCCGGTCGGTGCAGCACCGCCCGGATGACGTGCCGGGTGGTCTGCGGCTTGTTCGACGTGATGGCGATCTTGGTGCCGACGATGGCGTTGGTAAGCGTCGACTTGCCGGCGTTGGGCCGACCGACGAAGCAGCCGAACCCGGCCCGGTACGGTCGCGCCTCCGGGTCCTGCACCGGGCTCACTGGGTCACCGTGCCGAGGACCGTGCCGTCCGGAGCGGCCACGTGCACCGGTGCGTCCGCCGCGAGGTCTCGCACGGCCGCGTGCCCGGCGCCGTCCAGCGTCGACGCCTCGGTCACCACCGCCGCAGCCTCCAGCCGGCTCGCCCCGGCCGCGACGGCCGAAGCGACCGCCAACTGCAACGCGGTGAGCGTCAGCGACGGCAGCGCGACACTGGCCGCCGCGTACGTCCGGCCGTCCTGATCGCGGACTGCGGCGCCCTCCACGGCGCCAACCCGTGCGCGGGCGCCCCGGGCCAGGACGACGAGCTTGCCGTCCTCGGCGCTCAGCGCGCCCGACGCGATGGGGGCGGGCCGAGCGGCAGGCGCGGCGGGTGTGTCAGGCATCGGCGGGTTGCCTCTCGTCGTCTCGATAGTTGTCCGTGTCGTCCCCGGGGCCAGCGTGCTCTCCACGCCCCGCGGTGTCCTGCTCATGACCTGGCTCCACCCGGCTGACCAGGACGGTGTCGATCCGGTTGCGCCGGCCGGTGGTGCCCTCGGCGACCAGGCGGAGACCGGCGACCTCGGCCTCGGCACCCGGGATCGGCACCCGTCCCAGTGACTGGGCGAGCAGGCCGCCGACCGTCTCCACCTCGTCGGTGGGCAGGTCGGTGTCGAACATCTCGCCCAGATTCTCCACCGGCAGGCGAGCGGTCACCCGCACCGAGGAGTCCGCCAGACGTTCGACGGGCGGGCGTTCGACATCGTACTCGTCGGTGATCTCACCGACGATTTCCTCCAGGATGTCCTCGATGGTGACCAGACCGCCGGTGCCGCCGTACTCGTCGACCACGATGACCAGGTGGTTGCGGGCCGCCTGCATCTCCGACAGCAGGTCGTCGACCGGCTTGGATTCCGGCACGAAGGTCGCCGGGCGCATCAGCTCGGCCACCGGCAACTGCTCAGCCTCCGGGTCTCCGCCGCGGGAGCGGCGGATCAGGTCCTTGAGGTAGAGCACGCCCAGTACGTCGTCGACGCTCTCGCCGATCACCGGGATGCGGGAGAAGCCGGAGCGCAGGAAGAGCGCCAGCGCCTGGGCGAGGGTCTTGCCCTCCTCGATCCACACCATCTCCGTCCGCGGCACCATCACCTCACGGGCGATGGTGTCGCCGAGCGCGAAGACGGAATGGATCATCTGGCGCTCGCCGTGCTCGACCACGCCGCGCTGCTCGGCCAGGTCGACCAGCTCACGCAACTCCACCTGGGTGGCGAACGGCCCCTCCCGGAAGCCACGCCCCGGGGTGACCGCGTTGCCGATCAGGATCAGCAGCGACGCGAGCGGGTTGAGCGCCCGGCCCAGCCATCGGACCAGCGGCGCCACCGCACGACCCACGGCGTACGCGTGCTGGCGGCCGATGGTGCGCGGAGCGACGCCCACCATCACGAAGCTGACCACTGTCATCGCGCCAGCGGTCACCAGCGCGGCCCGCCAGCCGGCGCCGAAGCTGTCCACCGCCACGAGCGCCACAAGCGTGGTGGCGGTCAGCTCGGCGAGCAGCCGCAACAGCAGGAGCAGGTTGAGGTGCCGGACGACGTCGCCGGCCACGACCTGGAGGGTGCGGGCGCCGCGCACGCCGTCGCGGGCCAGCTCGGCGGCTCGGGCCGGTGAGACCGCGGCGAGCGCCGCCTCGGTCATCGCGATCAGGCCAGCCAACACCACCAGGCCGGCCGCGAAGACGATCAGCTGGAAGTCGGGAAGGCCGGCGGTGGCGCCGGCCGCCAGTAACGGAGGTGTGGACATCACTGGGTGCGGGTCGACCGCCAGCTCGCCAGAAGTCGAGCCTGGAGTGCGAACATCTCCCGCTCTTCCTCCGGCTCGGCGTGGTCGTACCCGAGCAGGTGCAGCACCCCGTGCACGGTGAGCAGGTGCAGCTCGTCGGCGGGTGCGTGCCCGGCGGTCGCCGCCTGCTTGGCCGCCACCTCGGGGCAGAGCACGATGTCGCCGAGCAGGGCGGGCTCGCCGCCGGCCGGTGCGGACTCGCCTGGGCCGTGGTCGACGCTGCCCTCGTCCATGGGGAAGGCGAGCACGTCGGTCGGGCCGTCGCCACCCATCCAGCGGTGGTTCAGCTCGGTCATGTAGTCGATGTCGACAAGCAGCACGGACAGCTCGGCGAGGGGGTTGACCCCCATCTCGTCGAGGGCGTGGCGGGCGACGGCGAGCACGGCGTCAGTGTCGACGTCGACACCGGACTCGTTGGCGATCTCGATGGACAACTGCTTTCCTCTGCTTTAGCGGCGGCGGCCGGCCCGACCGCCCTGGGCAGGTCGCCCAGGCACGGCGTGAACGCCCTGCGCCTGCTGATTTTCCCGCTCGGCGTCCCAGCGGGCGTACGCGTCGACGATCTCCCCGACCAGCCGGTGGCGGACCACGTCGGAGCTGGACAACTGGGAGAAGTGCACGTCCTCGACGTTTTCCAGGATCTCCCGAACCACCCGCAGGCCGCTACTCGTCCCGCCGGGAAGGTCCACCTGGGTGATGTCACCGGTCACGACGATCTTGGAGTTGAAGCCGAGTCGGGTGAGGAACATCTTCATCTGCTCGGGCGTCGTGTTCTGCGCCTCGTCCAGGATGATGAACGCGTCGGAGAGCGTACGGCCTCGCATGTAGGCCAGCGGGGCGACCTCGATCGTCCCCTGGGCCATCAGCTTCGGGATCGTCTCCGGGTCGAGCATCTCGTGCAGCGCGTCGTAGAGCGGGCGCAGGTACGGGTCGATCTTGTCGTTGAGCGTGCCGGGCAGGAAGCCCAGCCGCTCGCCCGCCTCTACCGCCGGCCGGGTGAGGATGATCCGGTTGACCTGCTTGGCCTGCAACGCCTGGACGGCCTTCGCCATCGCCAGGTAGGTCTTTCCGGTGCCGGCCGGGCCGATGCCGAAGACGATGGTGTGCGAGTCGATCGCGTCGACGTACTTCTTCTGCCCGAGCGTCTTGGGGCGGATGGTGCGCCCGCGCCGGGACAGGATGTTGAGTGTCAGGACCTCGGCGGGCCGCTCGGCGCTGCCCTGCTCGAGCATGCCGACGGTACGCCTTACGGCGTCAGTGGTCAGGGTCTCGCCTTTCTCGATGAGTTCGAGGAGCTCGCTGAAGACCCGCTCGGCGAGGGCGTTGTCCGCGGGGTCACCGGTGATGGTGATCTCGTTGCCGCGGACGTGCACGTCACTGTTGACCGAGCGTTCGACGAGTCGGAGGATCTCGTCGCCTGCGCCGAGCAGATTGACCATGATCTTCGGGTCGGGCACGGTGATCTTGGTCTGCACCCGGGGCGGGCCGGGAGGTGGGGTGCCGGTCATAGGTCGGGCCGTAGGGCCCTGCGCCACCTGCTCTCGATCTCGGCGCCGGCCTGCTGGCCTGGCGTGCGGACGTTACACCCATCGTATCGGTTCAACGCGGGCCGCATCGCGCCCATTTCCGCTGGCCGCGATCAACTCCCGGCCCGGAAGTCGTACCTGTCGAAGGTCTCCTGGTGGCGGGTGAATCGGTACGTCGCCCAGTGCATCCGGACCACCACGCCGGCCTCGTCCCGGGTCAGCCGCAGCAGCTCACCGACTTCCCGACCGGAGACCGTGCGGAACACGTCCGGCTGGTCCGCCAGCGGGGTGAAGATCGCCGGGGGACGTCCCGCCGGGTCCCCGACCCCACGCGCCCGCAGGGCGCCGTCGTGCCAGGAGAAGACGTACTCGGAACCCTCACCCCACCAGCGGCCGAGCACGGCCCGCAGGGCCGCCGGAGCGGGTGCGCCGGGCCGCCAGGGCTCGATCTCGGCCGGGTCGTGTTCGACCGCTGCGGCGAGCAGCCGGTGCGGCAGGTCGAGCAGTTCGGTCGCCGTGCCGGACGAGCCGAGCACCGCGGCGCCCATCGCGCCGGCCGTGCCGTCGCCGCCCCGGCGGCCGTACACCCCGGCGAGGAACCCGGGCATCGCCCCGTCGTGCCCGACGTGCAGCACCCGCTCCCCCTGCGGGACGAGGATCAGCCCGAGCCCGAAGCCCACGCCCCAGAGCGTCTCGTCGGTCGTGGTCAGCGGCCAGCGCATCTCGTCCAGGGTGGCCGGGGCGAGCACCGCGCCGGTCGGGTCCAGCGCCGCCGGGTCAGCCAGGAACGCCGCCCAGCGGGCCATGTCGGTGGCGGTGCCCCAGAGCTGGGCGACCGGGCCGACCGCGCCGAAGTCGGTAGGTGGTTCCGGGTGCGCCTCGTCGGAGTACGCGTCGACCAGGAAGCCGGTGGCCGCCGTCGGCCGTGGGGTCACTGTGGTGTCGGTCAGCCCCAGCGGCGTCAGGATCCGCTCGGTGAGCGCCTGCGCCCAGCTCTCGCCCCGCAGTCGGGCGACGAGTTGGCCGAGTACGGCCATGCCCAGGTTGGAGTAGTGGAACCGACGGCCGGTGGGCAGCACCCGCTCGGCCCGGTCCAGCTCCGCGACCAACTGGTCGGCGTCCGGTGCGCGCAGGCTGTCCCAGATGTCGCCGAACGGCTCGCGTTGCAGACCAGCGGTGTGCGACAGCAGCCGGCGCACGGTCAGCTCGCCGTGCGCCGGGAGGTCCAGGTGCCGGCCCACCGGGTCGTCCAGGTCCAGTAGCCCGTCGTCGCGGCACTGCAGGATCAGCACCGCGGTGAACGTCTTGGTGACCGAGCCGATCCGGAACTGGGTGCTCGACCCAAGCGGGCTGTCGGTGCCGGTCTCGCCGACCGTGCAGCTCCACAACTGTCGGTCGGCCCGGTGCAGCGCCGCCGACACCGCCGGCACCCGGGCTTCGGCCTGCACCCGCCGGACCAACCGGCCCAGGTGCTCGTCGGCGCGGCTGTCGGGCTGGCTCACGCCGTCGCTCCGCTGCGCTGCGCGACGGTGCGAGGCGCCACGCTACTGAGCCTGCTGGTTCGCTCGCTGCGCTCGCTCACGCCAGGTTCCGGGCGAGCATCGGGCCGAGCGGCGCGCCACCGAGCAGGTGCGCGTGCACGTGGAACACCTCCTGCCCGCCGTACGCGCCGGTGTTGAACATCAGCCGGAAACCGTCGCCCAGCAGGCCCTCGTCCTCGGCCACGGCGGCGGCCGTCGCCAGCACGTCTGCGGCCAGCGCCGGGTCACCCTCAGCCAGCGTGGCGACGTCGGCGTAGTGCTCCTTCGGAATGACCAGGACGTGCACCGGCGCCTTCGGGCCGATGTCGCGGAAGGCGAGCGTGGTGTCGGTCTCCCGGACCACAGTGGCCGGGATCTCCCCGGCGACGATGCGGCAGAACAGGCAGTCGGATCCCATCGGGGCAGTGTAAAGAGCCAAGGTACGGCTGAGGCAGGATGGCCGGCATGACGGATCGGGCGGTACTCGTGACCGGGGCCTCGCGCGGGATCGGCCGCGCGGTGGCGGAAGCGTTCGCGGCGGGCGGCGACCGGGTGGCGATCCACCACCGCGACTCCGCCGACGCGGCCGAGGAGCTGCGCGCGCAGTTGCCCGGCGCCGGGCACGTGGTGGTCCGCGCCGACCTCACCGATCCGGACGCGGTCCGGGTCATGGTCGACCGGGCCGCCGAACTGCTCGGCGGGCTGGACGTGCTGGTCAACAACGCCGGGATGTACGGCGACCGGGACGACCCGCACCCGATCTTCGGCGCCTCCTACGAGCAGTGGCAGAAGCGCTGGCGGCAGGTGCTGGAGACCAACCTGACCGGGGCCGGCAACGTCACCTGGTGCGCCGCCCAGCACATGCGTGAACGCGGCGGCCGGATCGTCAACGTCTCGTCCCGGGGCGCGTTCCGCGGCGAGCCGGACCAGCCGGCGTACGGCGCCAGCAAGGCGGGGCTGAACGCACTGGGCCAGTCCCTCGCCGTGGCGCTCGCGCCGTACGGCATCACTGTCGCCACCGTCGCGCCGGGCTTCGTGGCGACCGACATGACCACCGAGCACCTGCGCGGTGAGCAGGGTGCGGCCATCCGGGCGCAGAGCCCGTTCGACCGGGTGGGCAAACCCGAGGAGATCGCCGCCGCCGTGCACTGGCTGGCCTCGCCGCAGGCCGAGTGGGCCTCCGGCACCATCGTCGACCTCAACGGCGCCTCCTACCTGCGCAGCTGAGACTCCGTTCCGACAAGATCTTGGAAGGAAAGCGCCCCGGGAAGGGCCTTATCCTTCCAAGATCTCGCTGAGGATGCGCGGCGCGACGCGAAGCGGCGCGGGGTTACCAGCGGCCTAGGCGGGTGGCTAGCACGCTGAGGGCCGCGACCCCGGCGGTGGAGGTGCGCAGCACGGCCGGCCCGAGGCGTACGGGTCGCCCGCCGGCCTCGGCGAAGGCGGTCAGCTCGGCCGGGGCGATGCCACCCTCCGGGCCGACCACCAGGACGATCTCGCCGACCGACGGCAGGTCTGCGGTGGTGAGCCGCTCCTCGGCCTCCTCGTGCAGCACGAACCCGGCGGCGGCACCGGCGATCCGGCGAGCCACCGTCGCGGTGGACTCGTCCGGCGCACCGGCCACCACCGGCAGCCACGGGCGGCGGGCCTGCTTGGCCGCCTCCCGGGCGGTCGCCACCCACTTCTCCCGAGCGCGTACGCCCCGGTCGCCACGCCACTGGGTCACCGAGCGCGACGCCGCCCAGGGCACGATCTCGTCGACCCCGACCTCGGTCATCGCCTGCACGGCCAGCTCGCCCCGGTCACCCTTGGCGATGCCCTGCACGGTCACCAGCCGGGGGACCGGCGCGTCCGCGTACCCCCGGGAGGTGATTGTGACGTCCAAGCTGCCCCGGCCGACGGCGGTGACCACGGCGGCGGCCGTGCCACCCCGGCCGTCGGCGAGCAGCAACTCCTCGCCGGCCCGCAGCCGTTGCACGGTGGCGGCGTGGTGGCCCTCCGGGCCGTCCAGGGTCAGCGCGTCGCCGGTGGGCAGCGCCTCGACCAGGAAGAGCGGCGCGGACACTCAGGCGTGCCCGTTGAACGCGTCGCGCATCCGGGAGAAGAAGCCGCCCTGCTTGGACAGCTCGGCGACCTCCTCGCCACGGGTCTTGGCGAAATCGCGCAGCATCTTCTCCTGGTCCGGGTCGAGCTTGGTCGGCGTCCGCACGTCCAGGTGCACGTAGAGGTCACCTCGGCCGGTGCCGCGCAGGTGCGGCACACCCCTGGCGCGCAGGCGCAGCGTGCTGGCTGGCTGGGTGCCGGCCTTGACGTCGACGGTCTCCTCGCTGTCCAGCGTCTTGATGGTCAGCCGGGTGCCCAGCGCCGCCGCCGTCATCGGCACGGTGACGCGGCAGTGCAGGTCGTCGCCCTTACGGGAGTACACGTCGTGCGGGCGCTCGTGGATCTCCACGTAGAGGTCACCGGCGGTGCCCCCACCGGGGCCCACCTCGCCCTGCTGGGCCAGCCGGATCCGCATGCCGTCCTCGACGCCGGCCGGGATCTTGACAGTCAGCGAGCGGCGGGTGCGCACCCGGCCGTCGCCGGCGCAGGTCGGGCAGGGGTGCGGGATGGTGGTGCCGTAGCCCTGGCACACGGTGCACGGCCGGGCGGAGACCACCTGGCCGAGGAAGGTGCGCTGCACCGACTGCACCTCGCCCCGACCGGCGCACGCCTCGCAGGTCGCCAGGTGCGTGCCGGCGGCGGTTCCGGCGCCGGAGCAGGTGGTGCAGAGCACGGCGGTGTCGACGGTGATCGGGGCCTCGACGCCGAACGCCGTCTCGTGCAGGTCGAGCTCGAGGCGCAGGATCGCGTCGGCACCCGGCCGGGTACGCGGACGCGGGCCACGGGCGTTGCCGCCCGCACCGCCGAAGAACGCGTCCATGATGTCCTGGAAACCGACGAACGGGCCGGCACCTCCGGGGCCTCCCGGGCCGCCAGCGCCGCCACCACCCGGGGCGAGCGGGTCGCCGCCCAGGTCGACGATCTGCCGCTTCCGGTCGTCCGAGAGGACCTCGTACGCGGCGTTGATGTCCTTGAACTTCTCCTGAGCCTCCGGGTCCGGATTGACGTCCGGGTGGAACTGGCGTGCCAGCTTGCGGTAGGCGCGCTTGATCTCGTCATCGGAGGCTTCCCGGCTCACACCGAGAATGCCGTAGTAGTCCCTGGCCACTGCGTTCCGTGTCCTCATGTTCGTCTCGCGTTGCGCCGGTCGGCGGCCGCAGCCGGCCGCATCGGCCCTGACCAATCAGTTCTGGGCCAGCAACTCGCCCACGTAGCGTGCCACGGCGCGCACTGTGGCGATGTTGCCGGGGTAGTCCATCCGGGTGGGGCCCAGCACCCCCATACCGCCCAGGATGGTGGCGCCCGGGCCGTACCCGGTGCTGACCACGGAGGCGGCGCGCAGGTTGTCGAACTCGTTCTCGTCGCCGATCAACACCCGGGTCGTGCTCGGCTCAGTCTCACCGATGAGCTTGAGCAGCACGACCTCCTCCTCCAGAGCTTCAAGGATCGGCCGCAGGGAGCCCTGGAAGTCGAGCAGACCGCCCCGGGTGAGGTTCGCGGTGCCGGCGAGCGCGATCCGTTCCTCGTGCCGCTCGACAAGCGTTTCCAGCAGGACGGTGGCGAGCGTGGTCATGGTCGGGCGCAGGTCGGTCGGTGCTTCCTCGACAAGCGCCTGCACCAGCGGTGGCGTCTCGGACAGCCGGGCGCCGGCGAGCTTCTCGTTGATCAGTCGACGGAGGTCGGTGACGTCGTCGGCGAGCACCGGCCCGGGCAACTCCACGAGTCGCTGCTCCACCCGCCCGGTGTCGGCGATCATGACAAGCATCAACCGGGTCGTGGAGATCGGCACCAGCTCCAGGTGGCGCACCGAGGAGCGGGCCAGGCTCGGGTACTGCACGACGGCGACCTGCCGGGTGAGCTGGGCGAGCAGCCGCACCGTGCGGTGCACCACGTCGTCGAGGTCGACCGCACCGACCAGGAAGCGCTCGATGGCCCGGCGCTCGGCCGGGCTGAGCGGCTTGACCCGGGACAACCTGTCGACGAAGAGGCGGTAGCCGCGGTCGGTGGGCACCCGGCCGGCACTTGTGTGCGGCTGCCGGATGTAGCCCTCCTCCTCCAGCACGGCCATGTCGTTGCGGACCGTGGCCGGGGAGACCCCGAGCTGGTGCCGCTCGACAAGCGCCTTACTGCCGACCGGCTCCTGGGTGGAGACGTAGTCCTCGACGATGGCGCGGAGCACGGCGAGTTTCCGGTCGTCGAGACCCATCCTCCGCACCTCCTGTCGCACGTCGGCCGCCGGCGTCTTGGGCCGGCCCAGCCGTCCTGGCACTCGACTGTAACGAGTGCCAGTCTACGTCGGCGTACCCGCCCACGCGATGATCAACGACCACCTGTCGGTGCGGCCCACACCACCCCGCTGGGCCGATCGGCCCGCACTGCCGGGCGGTGTCGCTCTGGTGCGGCGTTGCCGTGGGCACCTACCGTGACATCCATGACTGAACCTCCCCGCCCTCCCGGTTCCGGTGACACCGGCAACTACCCGCCGGAGCCGACCTCCCCGGGCCCGTTCCCGTCGGCCGAGCCGCCCACCGCACCACTGTCCGGGGCACCAGGCCCGGGCGGCTATCCCCCGCCCGGTGGCTATCCGCCGCCCACCGGTGACCAACCGCCGTCAGGTGGCTACCCTCCGGCAGGTGGCTATCCGCCGCCCGGGGGCTACCCGCCGGCTGGCGGATATCCGACCGGTGGGGCCTACGGCGGCCCCGGCGGCGGCTACGCCAACAACGAGGACAAGACCTGGGCGCTTGTCGCGCACTTCGGCGGCGCCCTCGGCGCGCTGATCAGCTTTGGTCCGCTGGGCTTCGTCGCCCCGCTCATCGCCTACCTGGCCCGCGGCCAACAGTCGCCGACCGTCCGGGCGCACGCGCTCGCCGCCCTGAACTTCCAGATCCTCTGGTCGGTCATCGCGTTCGTGCTGCTCTTCGTGAGCTGGTGCCTGCTCTTCCTGCCCAGCATCGCCGTCGTGGTGATCCAGATCCTGTTCGGGATCATCGCCGGCGTGAAGGCCAACGAGGGCAACCCGTACCGCTACCCGATGTCGGCCAACTTCATCAAGTGACCCGGGCCGGCCGCTCCCCCGGCCGGTCCGGCGCACTGCTGCCGTTCACGAGGGGTGGTGGGCTCGGTCAGGGGAGCAGGTCACGGACGACCGCGTCGGCGAGCAACCGGCCGCGCAGGGTGAGCACCGCCCGGCCGGCCGCGTACGCCGCGGCGTCGAGCAGGCCGCCAGCCAGCGCCCGCTCGGCCCCGGCCCGCCCGGTGGCGTCGAGCACCGCCAGCGGCAGGCCACTGGCCAGCCGCAGCCGGAGCATCACGTCCTCCATGTGCGCCTCGTCGGCCGTGAGCACCTCCCGGGCCAGGCCGGGAGACGCGCCGGCAGCCAACCGTTGGGCGTACGCCGAGGGGTGTTTGACGTTCCACCAGCGCACCCCGCCGACGTGGCTGTGCGCCCCCGGGCCCAGCCCCCACCAGTCCGCGCCGGTCCAGTAGAGCAGGTTGTGCCGGCAGCGGGCCTCCTCGGTGCGGGCCCAGTTGGAGACCTCGTACCAGGAGAGCCCGGCCGCGTCGAGCGCGGCCTCCGCGGCCAGGTAGCGGTCCGCGGCCACGTCGTCACTGGGGTACGCCAGTTCGCCGCGCCGCATCCGGGCGGCGAGCCGGGTGCCGTCCTCGACGATCAGGGCGTACGCGCTGACGTGGTCCACCCCGGCGGCGACGACCTGCTCCAGCGAGGCGGCGAAGTCCTCGGCCCGCTCTCCCGGGGTGCCGTAGATCAGGTCCAGGTTGACGTGCTCGAACCCGGCGTCGCGCGCCTCCAGGGCGGCGGCGGTGGCCCGGCCGGCGCTGTGCTTACGGTCCAGGATCGCCAGCACCCCCGGGGAGGCGGACTGCATGCCCAGCGAGATCCGGGTGTAGCCGGCGGCCCGCAGCCGCTTCAACGATTCCGGGGTGACCGACTCGGGGTTGGCCTCGGTGGTCACCTCGGCGTCGGCGGCCAGCCCCCAGGTGCGGTCGATGCCGTCGAGGATGCGGGCCAGGTCGTCGGCGGGGAGCAGGGTGGGCGTGCCGCCGCCGACGAAGACCGTGTCGACCCGGGGTGGCGGGTTGTCGCCGAGCACCCGGGCGGCGAGCGTCAGCTCGGCCAGGACGGTGTCGGCGTACCCCTCGCGGCTCGCGCCACCGCCCAGCTCGGCGGCCGTGTAGGTGTTGAAGTCGCAGTAACCGCAGCGACTGGCGCAGAACGGCACGTGCACGTACACGCCGAAGCCACGCGCGCCGACCGCTGTGGTGGCGGTGGCGGGCAACGATCCGTCGACGGGGACGGTCTCACCATCTGGAAGGACGCCGGGCATGGCCACTAGTGTGCCCGGCATGACCACTCCCGACGTCCTCGTGCGGGTCGCCACGGCCCGTGGGGTGACCACCCTCACCCTGGACAGCCCGCACAACCGCAACGCGCTCTCCACCGGCCTGATGACCCAACTGCTGGCCGGGCTGGCGGACGCGGTCGCCGACGACACGGTCCGCGTGATCGTGCTCGACCACAGCGGCCCGGTCTTCTGCTCGGGCGCGGACCTGAAGGAGACCGCCGCGGCGTACGCCAGCGGGACGGTGCCGGCCGGCATGCTGGGCGACGTGCTCGCGGCGCTCTGGGAGTGCCCGAAGCCGGTGCTGGCTCGGGTCGCCGGGCCGGCACGGGCCGGTGGGCTGGGCCTGATCGCCGCCGCCGACCTGGCGGTCTGCGCCGACGAGGCGACGTTCGCGTTCACCGAGGTCCGCATCGGGGTGATCCCGGCGGTGATCTCGGCGACCGTGCTGCCCCGGCTGCACCCCCGCGCCGCCGCCGAGCTGTATCTGACCGGGGACACCTTCGACGGCCGCCGGGCCGCCGAGGTCGGCCTGGTCACGGCCTCGGTCCCTGCGGACGGGTTGGACGACGCGGTACGGGGCTACTGCGACTCGCTGGTGCGCGGGGCGCCCGGGGCACTGGCCGGCGTGAAGGAGTTGCTGCGCCGACCGGGCGCCGCCGAGTTGCGCGGCGACCTGGCCCGGCTGTCCGCCGTCTCGACCGGCTACTTCCTGTCCGACGAGGGACGCGAGGGGGTCACCGCGTTCCGGGAGAAGCGATTGACTCGATGGGTGGCCGCTCTCGACGGCTGAGCGTCGGGGCGCCGCCGCTAAGCGGCGACGCCCCGAGGTCGGTCACCACGCCGTCGCGCCGCCGTCGACCGGATAGTTGGCCCCGGTGATGTACGACGCCCGGTCGGACGCGAGGAAGACCACCAGCTCGACGACCTCCTCGGGGCGAGCGAAGCGCTTGAGCAGCGTCTTGCTGGTGATGGCGTCGCGCGCCTCCTGGTTGTCACCGAGGTCGCGTTCGCTGGCCGGGGTGAGCGTGGGGCCGGGGCTGACCGCCACCGCGCGGATCCCGTGCGGCGCTCCTTCCAGCGCGAGCTGACGCGTCATGCCGATGATGCCGGCGTTAGCTGCGGTGTGACCGACCATCGGCGGGACGTGGCCACCGATCATCCCGGCCATGGAGGCGGCGTTGATGATGACGCCGCCTCCGCGCCGGACCAGGTGCGGCCAGGCGAACTTCGACACGAAGTACGGAATGTCGAGTTCTCCGGTGATGGTGTAGCGCCAGTCCTGCACGGAGAAATCGGGCATCGGGCCGAAGCGGAGCGCGGCCGCGTTGTTGTAGACCACGTCGAGCCCACCGTAGGCGGCGGCAGCGTCGTCGACGAGCGTGCGCACCTGCTCGGGGTCGGTGAGGTCGACCGGGGCGATGCCGGTCATCTCGCCGCCGGCGCGACGGACGAGTTCGACCGTCTCGTCGTTACCGGCGACCTGGAGGTCGACCCCGACGACCTTCGCACCCTCGCGTGCGAAGGTCAGTGCCGCGACGCGGCCCAGACCACCGCCGGTGCCGGTGATGAGTACGACCTTGCCGTCCAGGGTTCCCATGGAACTTCTCCCTACTTGTCGGATTGACGTGTCAACACCGTCAAGTCCCTGACCAGCGAATTGCTTCCCACGTCGGCGACCCGTGATGCATACGACAGCCCTCAACCAGGGCGGACGACCGGACGACCGGCAGGTGAGATTGCGACCGGAGCGGGAACGTCGCCAACCGGTAGCCGACCGCCAACCGGCCCGGAGTCGGCCAAGCTGGGCCCGAACCGCTCGGACGACCCGTGCGGGGCGTGCGGGGACGTACGCTTGTCAGACTGTCGATCTGGGGGTGTGGGTGCGAACTCGGGCAACCGTGGCGGGTGGAGTGGTCCTCATCCTCGTCGCCGTGATCGCGATCTGGCTCGTCGTACGACAGGTCGGCGACAACCTCAAGTTCCCGCTGACGGCACGCAAGTGCACCGTGCAGGCCGACGGACGGGTCGCGCTGGACGCCGACCAGATGGCCAACGCGGCAACCATCGCGGCGATCGGCGCGAAGCGCGGCATGCCCGAGCGGGCGGTCGTGGTCGCGCTCGCCACCGCGTACCAGGAGTCCGGGCTGCGCAACCTCGCCGCCGGCGACCGCGACTCGGTCGGCCTGTTCCAGCAGCGACCGAGCCAGGGCTGGGGCACCCCGACGCAGATCCGCGACCCGCGTTACGCGGCCAACCGGTTCTACGCCGCCCTCAAGAAGGTGCGCGGCTGGGAAGAGATGCGCGTCACCGATGCCGCCCAGCGGGTGCAGCGCTCGGCGTTCCCCGAGGCGTACCAGAAGTGGGCCGACGACTCCGAGGTGCTCAGCCGGGCCCTGCTCGGCGACGCCAGCGGCGCGGTCACCTGCACGGTGGGGCGTACCCCGGCGATGCATGGCGCGGCGGCGGCCGCGCAGCTGACCCGCAACCTGGTGCTGGACTGGGGGTTGAAGGGCACCGACCCGACCGACCCGACCGGGCTGGCGGTTACACCGAGTGACCAGCGTGACGGCTGGCGGTACGCGCACTGGCTGGTGTCGCACGCCCAGGACCACGGGGTCAAGCGGGTGCGCTTCGGCGCCCTGGAGTGGACCGCGAAGAACGGCGAATGGAGCCAGGTCGGTGGAGATCCGGCATCGCGGGTGGTCGCCGAGGTCTTCAGCGAGGGTTGAGGGCACCTCCGGATTACAGGAATCCGGATAATGCACAAACAGTCAAAGCGGACATTAGACGTGATTGGTTAAGGATTCCTACTCCGCGCATCCGCTTCGCGGCCGAGAGTCCCGAATCAACCCTGCCCCCAACAAGACGCCCCCTCGGCACCCGCTACAGCGCGTTACGCTCGGCGGCCTGTGCCAAAAAGGATTCACCTTCTGGGGAGGGGTGCGACGCGGTGTTCGATTACGGCGACCGGACCGGTTACGAACCGATCAGCGACACTGACCGCAAGGAGTTTCACGAGCAGGGCTTCCTCCTGCTGCGCAACGTCCTGACGGAGGACCACCGGGCGGCGCTGGAGGCGGCGGTCGACCGCGTCTACGCGGAAGAGCAGGCGAAGGGCACCACAAAGAAGGACGGCACCCTGCACCTGCTGGGCTTCCTGGAGCGCGACGAGCTCTTCGGCGAGCTGCTGACCCACCCGATCGCCTTCCCGTACATGTGGGGGCTGGCCGGCTGGAACATCTACACCCACCACAACCACCTGGACGTCACCCCACCGGCCGCCGAGCCGGAGAAGCCGTACTGGGGCTGGCACCAGGACGGGTACCGGCAGAACTCCGACCCGGAGACGATGGACCCGAACCTGCCCCGGCCGATGTTCTCGCTGAAGGTCGCGTACGTGCTGTCGGACCTCTCCGAGACCGGCCGCGGCGCCACCAAGGTCATCCCGGGCAGCCACCTGCTGAACTCGCTGCCCCGGCCGGACGACCTGAACGTGCACAACCCGGACCCGGAGGGCACGGTGGAGATCACCGCCAACCCGGGCGACGCCTTCATCTTCGACCGCCGGCAGTGGCACTCGCGGTCGACGAACCTGTCGACCATCACCCGCAAGATGCTCTTCGTCGGCTACACCTACCGGTGGATCCGTCCGCTCGACGAGCTGCACCCCGACCTGGACGGCGAGTGGTACCGCAACCGCACCCCGGTGCAGCGCCAGCTGATCGGTGAGGGCACCCACACCGCCAACTACTGGGGCATCAACTGGGACGGGTACGTCGACGACGAGATCCCGCTGCGCAAGGAGCTCAAGGAGCGCGGCCTGCTCGACCGCAGCGTCCCCTGGCTCCGCTGATCTTCCGCTCGTGAGAACGGCCCCCGGTCATCGCCCTTCGGCATGGCCGGGGGCCGTTCCCGTCGGCGCGACGGACAGGAGTTTCAGCTAGCCGACAGTTGAACGGCACCGCGCCGGTCAGGCCGTACCCTGTGCCGCATGACCGACGGCATCGCCCTGGCGCTGCTCCTTCTCGGAGTCTCACTCGGTGTCGTCGGCAACTGGATCAAACCACCGCAGAAGCTGACCGACCGATGGATAGTCGGCATCTTCGCGGTACTCCTCGTGGGAGCGTCGATCTTCACGTTCCTGGAGGGCCGCCTGCCGGCCGGGCAATCCGCTCCGCCCCAGGCCGACACCACGACCGTGCCGGCGCAGGCCCCCACAGTGCCGGTGCAGGCCTCCGCGAGCGCCACGCCCACGCCGACCGCGTCCGCCCGGCAGTCGACCAGCCCGAAGACGACTCCGGGCCCCGCCACGAGATCTGCCGCCGGTCGACCGGGAGCCACCGGCAAGAACGAGCCGCCACGGTCGCCGTATGTCGCCGCGAGCAGCTTCCAGCGCTTCGGCGGAACGCACGGGCCATTCAGCCTCGTCGCCAACGGAACAGCGTTGCGGATCGACACACCGGACAGTATCGAGAGCCAGTGGGGCGCATACCTCAAGGACCACATGATGTGCGACGGCACTGTCGAGTTCGACGTTCGGCTCGGCGCTGGCACGGTCGACTACTACGGGCTGGCCGTGCTCCCCCGCGGCGGTCTCGACAACGACCAGGCGACCGGCGACGCGATCATCCTCTACCTGGACTCCGACGGCACCTTCATCGCCAAGTTCTCGTCCCTGCCGACACCCGGCGTCGGTGGGGTCGGCGGCGGCTCCTATCCGGTCGCCGACCTGCGGCAGACCCGCCACGTGGTGGTCTCGGCGCGGGGCTCGACCTACTCCGTGAAGGTGGACGGGATCCCGGCCGGCGAGTTCGCCGAGACGGAGAGCGCCGGCTGCGGGAAGCTCACGCTTGCCGCCTGGGGTGGCACCACCGCCCACATCGAGGACATCCTGATGCGCTGAACGCCGCGCCGATGACCGTCAGCGTCCGAGCCGTCGGCGGGCCTTCTCCCGGATCGGCTCGGGCAGGTCCTCCGCGTCGAGCAGCCGGGGCAACAACTCCGGCTCCAGGCTGGTCGCCCGGAACACCTCGCCGATGGTCACCCCGTGCGCAGGCCGGTCCACCACCTCGACCGGGTCGCCCGCGCCGACCTCGCCCTCGCGCAGCACCCGCAGGTACGCCCCCGGCGCGGCACGGACGGTGAAGCGTCGGATCAGATCCGGTACGCCCCAGAACCCGGCGAAGGTGGCGCAGGGCGTCCGCGGCTTGGTGACCTGGAGCAGGGCGGAACCGACCTGCCACTGCTCGCCGATCACCGCACCCGTCACGTCGACCGCATAGGTGGTCAGGTTCTCACCGAAGCCGCCCAAGCGGATGGACCGGCCGAACTCGGCGGACCACCAGGCGGCGTCCTCCTCCGCGTACGCGTAGACCGCCTGGTCAGGACCACCGTGGCGGGCCCCGTCGCCGATGAAGTCGCCCGCGAGGCCGCCGGTGAGCAGCGGCACCGGCCCGTCGACCGGTCGCTTGTCGATGCCGCTGCGACCGCTCGCGTCGCCGGCCCACTCCGCCTCGGTCACGATGCCGAGGTTCACGGCTGCCACCCTGCCCGTCATACCCGTCAGCCTAGTTACGGGGCGGGTCAGCCCTTGACGGCGCCGGCCACCAGACCGGAGACCATCCGACGCTGCACCAGCAGGAAGAAGATGATGACCGGCAGGGTGAACAACGTGGACGCGGCCATCACCGGCCCCCAGTTGGTGTCGTCCCGACCGAAGAAGAAGGTCATCGCCACCGGCAGCGTGTAGCTCCCCTGGTCGTTGATGAACGTCAACGCGAAGATCAGCTCGTTCCACGCGGTGATGAAGGAGAAGATGCTGGTGGCCACCAGACCGGGCGCGACAAGCGGGAAGAGGACCCGGCGGAAGGTCTGGGCCCGGCTTGCCCCGTCGATCGCCGCCGCCTCCTCCAACTCCTTGGGCACCGCGGCGACGAAGCCGCGCAGCATCCAGACCGCGAACGGCAGCGAGAAACCGAGGTACGTGAGGATCAGGCTGGGCAGGGTGTTGTAGAGGCCCAGCCGCTGGATCATCAGGAACAGCGGGATGACCAGCGCCTCCAGCGGAATCATCTGCACCACCAGCAGCATGATCAGGAAGCTGGTCCGCAGCCGGAACCGGAACCGGGCCACCGCGGTCGCGGCGAGCAACGCGACCAGACCGCTGAGCACCACTGTGGAGACGGCGACCAGCGCGCTGTTGAGGAAGAAGTCGAGGAAGCTGACGCCCGGAATCAGGTTGCCGGTCAGGATCTCCCGGTAGTGCGCCAACGTCGGGTGGGTCGGCACCGGCTGCGGGGTGGCCGAGAAGATCTCGTTGCTCGGCTTCAGCGAGGTGGAGATCATCCAGTAGACGGGGAACGCCGCGAAGAGCGCGACCAACACCCCGGCGCCGTTGAGGGCGACCTTCTTCACGACTCGTCCTCCTGCTTGAGCACCATCCGTACGTAGAAGCCGGTGACCACCAACAGGATCAGGGTGAGGATCACCGCGATGGCCGCGCCGAGTCCGTACTTCGGCGGTGGAGAGAAGGCTTCGGCGTACGAGTAGATGGCGAGCATGAACGTCGGCCGGTCCTGGGTGCCGCCGGCCAGCACGAACTGCTGGGTGAAGACCTTGAAGTCCCAGATCGTGGAGAGCACGATCAGGATCCCGAAGACCGGGCGCAGCAACGGGAAGGTGATCTTCCAGAAGACCCGCCACGGGCTGGCGCCGTCCACCCGGGCCGCCTCGTGCAGCTCACTCGGCACGCTCTTGAGCCCAGCCAGCACGCTCACCGCGATGAACGGGAACGAGTGCCAGACCACCACCAGGGTGAGGATGGCGAAGAAGAGCAGCGGCGAGTTGAACCAGCCGTAGCCGGTCCAGTCGCTACGCCCGAACAGGCTGTTGGAAAGCCCGTCCGGCAGCGCGTTGAACAGCCAGGTGACCAGGCCGCTCGTGTCGTCGAAGATCCACTTCCAGACGATCGTGCCGGTCAGCGCCGGCGTCGCCCAGGCGAGCATCACGCAGCTGGCCACGAACGTCGCCATCTTGCGACCGAGCCGGTTGAGCAGCAGCCCCACCAGGGTGCCGAGCACCATCGTGAGCAGCACGTTGGCCGCGGCGAACAGCACCGTGTTGCGCAGCACGGTCAGGAAGAACGGATCGGAGAGGATGTCGGCGTAGTTGCCGAGCCCCACCCACGGCCACTCCCGGTCGCCGCGCAGTTGCCGAACGCTGTTCAGCCGGTAGAAGGACATCACCACCACCTGGCCGAGCGGCCAGAGCAGCAGCACCCCGATGATCGCCAGGGCGGGCAGGAGCAACAGGTAAGGGAGGCGGTCCACTCGGCGACGCCGCCGCGCGGGGGTCTCCCGCGCGGCGGACGTCTCCGGCACCTCGGTCAGCGTGGTCACTTGGCGTTGAGGATGCTTTCCATCTCACCGGCCGCGTCGGCGGTAGCCTTCTCGACCGTCTTCTGACCCTTCATGACCGAGCTGTTCATCGCCTGGGTCACCGTCTTCGTCCGGCTGACCTCCACCCACTTCGGGGTGAGCGGCGTGAGCTTGGTGTTCTGCATGGTGGTGGCGAACGCCGCCATCACCTTGTCGTTGGCGTACGCGTCGCCAGCGACCAGATCCTGGTAGACCGGGAAGAAGCCGAGGCTGCTCGCGAAGCTCTGCGAGTTCTTCTTGTTCAGCAGCACGGTCAGGTAGTCCCAGGCCAGGTCCTGCCGCTCGCTGTCCTTCCAGATCGCCACGTCCGAGCCGCCGGCGAAACCGGGCGCCGCCTTGCCGTCCGGGCCGGGGATCGGGAACGTACCCCAGACCTTCTCGATCTCGGGGTTGTCCTTCTTGATGGCACCCTGCTGCCAGCTACCGGCGAAGGCCATCGCGGCCTTGCCGGTGGCGAACTGGGTACGCGCGTCGATCTCGTTCCAACCCGCGGCCGCCGGCGGGGCCACCTTGTGCACGGTCACCAGGTCGGTCCAGTACTTGACGGCCCGCTGCGCCTCCGGCGTGTTGTAGCCGGACTTCCAGGTGCCGCCCTGGTTGCTGGCGATCTCGCCGCCCGCGCCCCAGAGGAAGGAGTAGAAGGGCAGCTCGGAGTTGCCAGGAAGGGCGATGCCGTAGGTGCCCTTCTTCTTCGCCTGCACGGCCTTGGCGACGGTGACCAGCTCATCCCAGGTCTTCGGGGGCTGCACGCCGGCCTCGGCGAACCAGTCCGTGCGGTAGTAGATCGCGCGCACACCCGCGTACCAGGGCACGCCGTACTGCTTGCCATCGAGCTGCGCGTTGCGCACCAGGTCGGGCAGCAGGTCCTTGCTGTCGGCCCAGCCGCCCATCCGAGAGCTCACGTCGGCGAGCGCCTCCTGAGCAGCCCAACCCTGAGTCTCGGTGTTGCCCAGCTCGGTGATGTCCGGTCCCTCACCGCCGGCGAGCGCGGCCTGGAACTTCTTGGGCGCCTCAAGCCAAGGGATGTACTGCACGACCACGTCGGTGTCGGGGTGCTTCTGGCGGAACTCAGCCTCGACACCGTCGAGGAAGGAGTTCTGCGCCTGACCACCCTCACCCATCATCCAGACCGTGAGCTTGCTGTCGTCGGCCGCGTCCTCACCGGAGCCCCCACAACCGGTCAGCACCATCGCGGCCGAGGCCACCATGGCGGTGACCGGGGCCAGCCGCTTCCACCTGTTCAAGCCACTTCTCCCCTCGCGCCGCTTGGAACTAACCTTCTCCGCCGCACCTTAATACGAAGAATTCTTTTACGACAGTGGGCGGGATTGGCCGAAGCGTGGCGACCGTACCGCAGAGACCCGACGAACAGGCGCCCTAGCATCGGCCCAAAGTCGGGCACTTCAGCACGAAAGAGCGCCCGGCTCTCGGCCGGGCGCCCTCTCCAGTCGTGCTGTCCTACCAGTAGTGCTGTGCCGCGAGATGATGCCGGGTCGTTATCGGGTGACGCGGCGGCGGCCACCCACACCGGCCACCAGCGCGACCGCGATCGCGGCCACCACTACCTGCACCAGCAGCTCGGCCCAGTCGATACCGCTCGTCTCGGTCGCGATGCCGATGGCCCGCCAGATCGGCATGTTCTGCCGGCCCGGGACGACCAGGCGGCCGAGCGCGCCGACGATGAGACCAACAACGATCGCAGTGATGATGCCCCACACGGTGAGCTCCACGGCCACCCTCCTTCAAGAATGTCTGACACACGATGTGTGCTTCCTGTCGTGACCGTTAAGTGCCCGCCCCAACAAAAATCCAAACCGACTTCACCCATCAAACGATCACGACTGAGCCTGCCAAGGCACGTTCCACCACCGTGCCGGGCCGCAGAGCCACCCGGCCCCAGAGCAGCCAGAGCAGGATTCTGAGCGCCCGCAGCCGTCAAGGTCACGCTCGAACAGGAAGTAGTGGCCACGAAGCTCCGCGGAAGCCACTAAATCCAGGATGTTGCGCGATCTTGCGGTGCAAGGCTCGGAGGCCGGACGGCGCGGCGCGGCGCGGGGCGGGCACGTCGGGCGAGTCCCCGGGGACGTCGGGCGTGCGCGGCATGGCCGCTGCGGCGGGCAGAACGCCGATGGGCGCCCGACCTGTCGGCCGGGCGCCCATCGAAGGTGTCACGGTGGTACGGGTGATGCTGTGGTGTTACCGAGTCACGCGGCGGCGGCCACCCACACCGGCCACCAGCGCGACCGCGATCGCAGCCAGCACGACCTGCACCAGCAGCTCGCCCCAGTCGATGCCGCCAGATCGGCATGTTCTGCCGGCCCGGGACGACCAGGCGGCCGAGCGCGCCGACGATGAGACCAACAACGATCGCAGTGATGATGCCCCACACGGTGAACTCCACGGTCGCCCTCCTTCAAAAGAATGTCTGACACACGATGTGTGCTTCCTGTCGTGACGGCTAAGTGCCCGACCCGTCGAAAGCCCAAACCGACTCACTTCAACGGACAGCGTCAGATGTCAATGCGTCAGGGGGTGCGTCGGTTGGCACGAGAGTGCGTCCACACAGGTAGAAGCCCATTTCATCGCGCGGCCCACCCCCACCACAGCGCCAGAAAAATTTCCCGCACCACACGGTTGCGCCAGCACGAACCAGCACCGAGCCGGCAACCACGACGGGCAGCGGGCACCACGGACAGCAGGTACGACGGGCCAGGAGCCCGAACGGGGCGGGCCAGGGACACGCAAGGCGGGCCGGGAACACCGGCCAGACATACGGCAAGATCCGCGCAACTTCAGGGAAACTGCTGCCTCAATGTGGCTCCAGGCAACACTTTCCCCGAAACTGCGCGGATCCTGGTCGCGCCCGACAGAGCCGAACGCGACAGAGCCGAACGCGACGGGGGCTACTTCTTCCCGGCGGCCTTGCCGTCGCCGGAGTCGGAGGAGAGGGCGGCGATGAAGGCCTCCTGCGGCACCTCGACCCGGCCGACCATCTTCATCCGCTTCTTGCCTTCCTTCTGCTTCTCCAGCAGCTTGCGCTTACGGCTGATGTCGCCGCCGTAGCACTTGGCGAGAACGTCCTTGCGGATCGCCCGGATGGTCTCCCGGGCGATGACCCGGCTGCCGATGGCCGCCTGGATCGGCACCTCGAACTGCTGGCGCGGAATGAGAGTGCGCAGCTTGGCGGCGATGGTGACGCCGTAGTTGTACGCCTTGTCCTTGTGCACGATGGCGCTGAACGCGTCCACCGCTTCGCCGTGCAGCAGGATGTCCACCTTGACCAGGTCGGACGCCTGCTCGCCGGAGGGCTCGTAGTCCAGCGAGGCGTAGCCCTTGGTACGGCTCTTCAGCTGGTCGAAGAAGTCGTAGATGATCTCCGCGAGGGGCAGCGTGTAGCGCAGCTCCACCCGGTCGGCGGAGAGGTAGTCCATGCCGAGCAGGGTGCCGCGCCGGCCCTGGCAGAGCTCCATGATCGCGCCCACGTAGTCGTTGGGCGTCAACACGGTGGCCCGGACCACCGGCTCGTACACCTCGGCGATCTTGCCGGTGGGGTACTCGCTCGGGTTGGTGACGACGATCTCCTCGCCGTCGTCAGTGATCGCCCGGTAGACGACGTTGGGTGCGGTGGAGATCAGGTCGAGGTTGTACTCGCGCTCCAGCCGCTCCCGGATGATCTCCAGGTGGAGCAGGCCGAGGAAGCCGCAGCGGAAGCCGAAGCCGAGCGCGCCGGAGGTCTCCGGCTCGTAGTCCAGGGCGGCGTCGTTGAGCTTGAGCTTGTCCAACGCCTCGCGCAGGTTCGGGTAGTCGGACCCGTCGATCGGGTAGAGGCCGGAGTAGACCATCGGCTTCGGGTCCTTGTAGCCACCCAACGCCTCGGCCGCCGGACGGCTGTTGATGGTGACAGTGTCACCGACCCGGGACTGCCGGACGTCCTTCACGCCGGTGATCAGGTAGCCGACCTCGCCGACGCCGAGCGCCTCGGCCTTGACCATCTCGGGTGAGATGACGCCGATCTCCAACAGCTCGTGCACCGCGCCGGTGGACATCATCTTGATCCGGTCGCGGGCGCTGATCCGGCCGTCGATGACCCGGACGTACGTGACGACGCCGCGGTAGACGTCGTACACCGAATCGAAGATCATCGCGCGGGCGGGTGCCTCGGCGTCGCCGACCGGCGGGATGAACTGCCGGACGATCTCGTCGAGCAGGTACGGGACGCCCTCGCCGGTCTTGCCGGAGACCCGGATGCAGTCGGCGGGGTCGCCGCCGATGAGGTGCGCCAACTCCTCGGCGTACTTCTCCGGCTGCGCGGCCGGCAGGTCGATCTTGTTGAGCACCGGGATGATGCGCAGGTCGTTCTCGAGCGCCAGGTAGAGGTTGGCCAGGGTCTGCGCCTCGATGCCCTGCGCGGCGTCGACAAGCAGCACGGCGCCCTCACAGGCGGCCAGCGACCGGGACACCTCGTAGGTGAAGTCGACGTGCCCCGGGGTGTCGATCATGTTGAGCACGGCGTGCTCACCGGCCCGCTCACCCTCGCGGATGGTCCACGGCATGCGGACGGCCTGGCTCTTGATGGTGATGCCGCGCTCGCGCTCGATGTCCATCCGGTCCAGGTACTGCGCGCGCATCTGCCGGGGGTCGACCACGCCGGTGAGCTGCAACATCCGGTCGGCCAGGGTCGACTTCCCGTGGTCGATGTGGGCGATGATGCCGAAGTTCCGGATGCGACCGGGGTCGGTGGCACCAGGGGCGTTCGCGCCGGGATCGAGCTTCGGTGGCACAGCGGTCCGTTCTGGTCGGCTGACGTGAACAGGCCGGCGCGCCGCCGACCCCCTCTATGTTCCCACGCCGCCGGGGTGCGCCCACTGCGCGGGCGATGGATCGGTCCGAGGACCCCTCACTCCATCGGCGGCTCGACGAAGAGCGCGGCCAGTCGGGGCAGCCGCCGCCGCGCCTCGTCCTCGTCGTCGAAGTCCCAGAAGTCGTTGAGGTCCGGCGTCCGCACCGGGTCGCGGTCCGCCGGCAGTTCGGCCGCGGTGGCCTTGCGGTACGCGTCCCAGGGCACCGAGAGCATCTGCTCGGCGGAGAACTCCTCGCCGCTCAGTGAGGCCGCCCGCACCTGGGGCAGTTCGGCCAGCGAGTCCGGTTCGGTGACCGCGCGGGCGAAGACGGCCCGACCCTGGGTCATCAGCCAGCCCCGGAAGTGCTCGAAGCCGTCGGCCGAGGCACCGCCGTTGATCAGGTACGCCGCACCCCACAGATCCGCCTTGTGCGAGGCGGCCAGCACCCGCGTCTGGTGCCGCGCGTACCCGATGATGTCCTCCGGATCGCGCGCGGCGAGCAGCGCGACGGCTCGCGCGGCGACCGGGCCGGGCTCACCCCCGCCACCGGCCCGAGCCTCGTCGATCAGCTGCCAGAAGTCCTCGGTCCTCATGGCTTGGCAGTCTGGCAGTGTCGCCGTGCGTCGCGCACGTACCCCGGGGCAGCATGGTGGGATGTCGCCTCCCCCGCTGCCGCCGGTGCCGTACCACGCGAGCGCGCTGCGTCCGTCCTGGCCGGCGTTGCCGGCGGCGCTGCGGTCCGCGGTCGCCGAACGGCTCGGCGCCGCGGTGGTCACCGCCCGGGTCGCGGACGCGGGCTTCACCCGGGGGTTCGCCGCCGTGCTCGACACCGCCGACGGTGGTCGGGCCTTCGTCAAGGCGGCACCCGCCGCCGAGCAACCGCATCTGGTCGACTGGTACGCCCGAGAGGCCGCGATCCTCGATCGGCTGCCGGCGGACCTGCCGGCGCCCCGCCCGCGATGGACCCTCTCCGCGGCCGGCTGGTTCGTGCTGTGCACCGACGCCGTCGACGGGCACACCCCACGCCTGCCCTGGGTGCCCGCCGAGTTGGACGCCACCCTCGCCGGGTACGCGCAGGTCGCCACCGCCCTGGCCGATCCGCCGGCCGAGCTGACCGCGCTCGGCCTGCCGCACCTGGCCGACCTGGCCCGGTCGGACATCCTCTGGTGGGAGGAGGTCGCCGCCGGCCGCGAACCGACCCCGCCGCTGCCCGCCCCGATGCGAGGCCGACTACCCGAGCTGGTGGAGTTGGAGTCCCTCCTCCCCCGGTACGCCGCCGGCACGACCGGCCTGATCCACGGCGACCTGCGGGTCGACAACGTGCTGATCGGCGCGGACGGCCGAGCCTGGTTCTGCGACTGGACCTGGGTCTGCACCGGGCCGGCCTGGTTCGACCTGGCCGGCCTGCTGCTCACCGCGTACGCCAGTGGACTGGACGGGGACCGGCTCTTCGCCGCGCACCCGGCCACCGTCGGTGCTCCCCCGGACGCGCTGGACGCGACCCTGGCCGCGCTGGCCGGCTACTACCTCACCGGCGCGGCGGCGGCACCGCCGACGGCCTCGCCGCACCTGCCCGCCCACCAGCGCTGGAGTGGCGAGCAGGCACTCGACTGGCTGGCCCACCGCCAGGGCTGGCAGTGACCGGGCTGGCTTGCGGTGGCCGGGCGTGACGTCTGAGGGCGTAAACTGGTGCCCGACGGGCCGGTTCCGTCGCGCGAAGGCCGAGCCGTTTTGGCTCGTCCCGGGCGACCTGGTAACCTGGCTCTTCGCGCAGCGATGACACGTGTTCGTCATCCCGCGCAATAAGCTGACCAACCCGAGCTATCAAGACGAGGCTGTCGCGTGGCGAACATCAAGTCCCAGATCAAGCGCAACCGGCAGAACGAGAAGGCCCGGCTGCGCAACAAGTCGGTCAAGTCGTCGCTGAAGACCGCCGTCCGGAAGTTCCACGAGGCTGCCGAGGCCGGTGACGTCGAGAAGGCGACCGCGCTCATGCTGGACGCCTCTCGCAAGCTGGACAAGGCCGTCAGCAAGGGCGTGATCCACTCCAACCAGGCCGCGAACCGCAAGTCCGCGATCGCAAAGCGCGTGGTGTCGCTCTCCGCCTGACGATTTCACCGTCAGACTGATTCGGAAAGCCCCGGGCCTAGGCCCGGGGCTTCCGTGTGTCCTGAGGCCGGCCGATCTGTACGCGGCCTCGTCCGGGTCGGCGCTCAGTCGGACGGGTTGGCACGCCGGGGAGGCGGCACCGGGTCGGCGGTGATCACGACGCCGGAAACGCTGTGCGAGACCCACTCCACCCGGGCTCGGCCGACCACCGGTTCCATCTGCCGGCGAAACCGATCCCGCTCCTGCTCGGGCACGAGCGCGGCGGACCGGACCACGACCGCGGCCACCATGTCGTTGAGCTTGACCATCGCCGCCACCACAATCGGCAGCACCAGCACCGCCCACCAGCTGACCAGCTCGGCCAGGGCGAGCAGCACCGCCAGCGCGATGGCGCCCTCGAAGAAGAGGAAGCACAGCACGCCGCCTGGGTTGACGAACCGCAGGCCGAGAAGTCGGGCGTAGAGCGGCCGGTAACGCTCCTCGTCCACTCCGATGGCGGCGGCCCACGCTGGGCGGTTCGCTCCCGTCACCTGGTGCTGCCCTGCCGGGCCGCCGCGACCGAGAAGACCGCACGCTCCAGGGCGTACGCCCGGTCGTCGGAGCCGCCCTTGACGGCCGCGTTGCACTCGGCGGCGACCTGCATGGCCCGGACCAGACCCTCCGGCGTCCAACCCCGCCCCTGCCGCTGCGCCCGCTCGATCTTCCAGGCGGGCATTCCGAGGCTGCTGGCGAGCTGGTACGGGCTGCCCCGCCCGGCCGAGGCCACCCGGGCCACCGTCCGCACCCCGTCGGCCAGCGCGTCGGCGATGGGCACCGGGTCGACCCCGACGTGCAGGGCCCAGCGCAGTGCCTCAAGCGCAGCCGGCACGTCGCCGACCATGGTGGCGTCCGCCACCGTGAAGCCGGTCACCTCAACCCGGCCCCGGTAGTAACGAGAGACCGTGTCGGCGCTGATCCGCCCGTCGGTGTCGGCGACCAGTTGGGAGCAGGCGGCAGCCAGCTCGCGCAGGTCGTTGCCGACCGCCGCGATGAGCGCCTCGGCAGCGTCGTCGGTGCATTTTCCGCCAGCCCGGCGGATCTCGTCGCGGACGAAGGCCACCCGGTCGCGGTGCCCCTTGAGCTTGGCGGCCGGGACCACTGTCGCGCCGGCCGCCCGCAGGCCGTCGGCGAACGCCTTGCCCTTTGCGCCGCCCAGGTGCAGCACCAGCAGTTGGACGTCCGGGTCGGGATTCTTCGCATACGCCAGCAGTGCGGCCACCAGGTCCTTGCGGGCGTCCTGGCCGGAACGCAGGATCAGCAACCGCCGCCCGCCGAACAGCGAGGGGCTGAGCATCTCGGCGATCTCGCCGACGGTGAGCTGACTGGCCTGGTATTCGCGGACGTCCACCTCGGGCTCGATGCTGCGGGCCTTCGCGACAGCTTCGGTGACCGCGCGCGTGGCGAGCAGTTCCTCGTCACCGAGGACGAGCAGAATGGGGGCGAGGCTGGCGGGGGTCACGCCGCCCATATTCGCACGGCCTGCGGCGGGATCGTGCCTGCTCATTCGCTACTTGGTCGGCGCAGCCCGCACTCAGTGCAAATCCAGACATACACCTCAATTATCCATCTAATCCGCAAGTCACCCGCGCTTCCTAATCCGCACCACTGCGTTCGCAATCCCCCCGACCCGCGCCGATCTTGCAGTTTCGGTTGCCGCTATGCCCCGAATGCACCCTATGCCGCGACAGTAAGTGCAAGATCGCGGAGAAGACGCAGCTTCGGGCTGTCCGCCCGAGGGTCAGGGCTGCCGGCCGGCGGGCACACCTCGTCGGGCTACCGCCAACCCGTCGACCGTTCGGATCGCCGCCACGTCGCCGTCCGTGTCGGTACGCAGCACTCGGGTGCCGGCCCTGCTCAGTCGGGCCAGCAGCCCTGGACTCGGGTGCCCGTAGGTGTTGCCCGCGCCCACCGGCACGAGCGCCACCGCCGGCCGCACCGCGTCGAGAAAACTCGGGTCTTGATACGCCGAACCGTGGTGGGCGATCTTCAACACGTCCGCCCGTAACTGGCCGGGTGCCGCCCGCGCCACCATCGCGTGCTGCTCCTCGGTCTCCGCGTCGCCAGGCAGCAGGATCCGCACCCCGGCCACCGTGGCACGCAGCACAAGCGAGTTGTTGTTCGGGTCGGACCTGGTCCCGGCCAGCGGGTACGGCGGGCCGATCACCAGCAGGTCGACCCCGCCCACGGGATGGCGAGCGCCGGCCACGGTGGTCAGCAGCGCGGCTCGCCCGCCGGTGGCCGCCGCCCAGACCAGGTCCCGGCCGCTCTCCGGGTCAGTCGACGACGGAATCAGCACGGCACCCACCCGCCTCCCCCGGAACACCCCGGCTACCCCGCCCACGTGGTCCGCGTGAAAGTGGCTGATCACCAATAGGGGCACTTCGCGTACGCCGAGCCGACGCAGGCAACCGTCCACCGCACCCGGCTCCGGCCCAGCGTCCACCACCACCGCCCGACCGGGGGCGACCGGGAGCACCAGGGCATCACCCTGGCCCACCGCACAGGCCACCACCACCCAACCGGCGGGCGGCCAACCGGCAGCGACCAGCCGCACCGGCAGCGCACCCAGCACGGCAGCGACGCCGACAACTGCCACCAGCCGGCGTACGAGTGGCCGGCGCACCGCGATCAACAGCGCAACGGTCAGCCCGGCGAGCAGCAGCGCCCCCAACACCCCGCTCGGCCAGGGCAGGTTGCCGGACGGCAGCCGAGCGCCCTGCCGCGCGACGACCACCAGCCACCAGGCCGGCCAGCTCGCCAGCCATGCGGCGAACTCGGCACCGGCCGGCCAGATCGGGGACACCACGGCCGCCAGCACGCCCAGCACGGTTGCTGGCGCGATCGCTGGCACCGCCAGCAGGTTGGCCGGCACCGCCACCAGGCTCACTGTGCCGGAGATCCCGGCGACGACCGGGCCGCAGGCAAGTTGAGCGGCCGCCGGCACGGCCAACGCCTCGGCCAGCCCAGGCGGGACACCCCGTCGGCGCAAACCGTCCCGCCAGCGCGGCGCGAGCAACAGCAGACCACCGGTGGCCAGCACGGAGAGCGCGAACCCGGGATCGCCGGCCAGCTCCGGGTCGACGAGCACCAGCACGGTCACGGCAGCGGCCAACGCGGGCAGCGCGGCCCGAGGACGACCGGCGGCGAGCGCCGCGAGCCCGATCGCTCCCATCGTGGCGGCCCGTACGACGCTCGGCGACGGGCGGACCAGAATGACGAACCCCACCAGCGCCACCCCGCACAGACCGGCGGCGAGCCACGGGCCGGCCCGTGACCACCGGGCCAGCAACAACACCGCACCCACCACGATCGCGACGTTGCTCCCGGAAACCGCGTTGAGATGAGTCATGCCGGTGGCCTGGAAGTCCTCCTCGACGGCGGGCGGCAGCCGACTGGTGTCGCCCACCACCAGACCGGGCAGCAGCCCGCCTGGGTCGTCGGGCAGCGGCGCGCAGGCGCGTTGCAGGCCGGCACGCAGCGTCCCGGCGGCGCGCTGCACCCAGGACGAGACGCCGTGCCGCACGGGTGGGCCGTTGGTGCTGAGCACCGCTGCGGTGAGGTCGCCGCCACGCGGAACGCCGAGCCGGCCGTCGGCGCTGAGGCGCTGCCCGGGCAGCAGGCCCCGCCAGGCCGGGTCGGTCGCCAGAACGAGCATCCGCACCGACGCGTGGATTCGTCGACCATCCGGGCCGGTGAGCCGGACCAGCTCGGTCGACACCAGCAGCATGCCCGGACGCCCGGCGCTCCGGATTGGGCGCGGATCGTCCCGGACGACCAGGTCGACGGTGACCGGGGCACGCTGCTCGGCCAGGGCACGGATCGGCGGCGCGTCGCGAACGGCGAGCCGGGCCGCAGTGGCCGCACCACCGCAGAGCACCCCGAGACCGACCGCCACGGCGACCCACCCGTAGCGCCGCACCACGGCTCGGGGGCGGCCGAGGCGACCGAACAGGTGCACAGCGCCAACCGCCGTCAGACCGGCCGCCACACCGGTCACCAGCAGGACGGATCGGCTGCCGAGGTGCAGCCCGGCGAGCGCGGTGAGCCAGGCTGCCACGGCGAGCCCAGCCAGTCGCAGATCCGGCGGCTCGGACTGAGCCCGGTCAGCCGGTGCTGGGCCAGCGGTGACGGCGTAGTCGCTCACACCGTCACCAGATCCTTGAGCTGCTCGTAACGGGCATCGCCGATCCCGTCGACCTGGCGCAGGTCGCCGACGGACTTGAACCCGCCGTGCTGATCCCGGTGGGTGAGGATCCGTTGGGCGAGCACCGGCCCCACCCCGGGCAGCGCGTCGAGCTGCGCCAGTGTCGCGGTGTTGAGATTCAACGGGCCGGCGGCGGGCGCCGCACCGCCCGCCGCAGGCCCGGCCGCGCCGCCCGGCACCGGCGGTGGCGTCACCCCGACCACGATCAGCTCGCCGTCGGTGACCTTGCGGGCGGGATTGAGCAACGCCACGTCGACCCCGGGCAGCGCGCCGCCGGCCGCCTGCACCGCGTCGGCGAGACGGGACCCGGCCGGCAGGCGTACCAAACCGGGTTTTCGGACCTTGCCCGCGATGGCCACCACCAGCTCCCCGGAGCCGGACGCGCCGGGGTCACCCGCCGGCGCGGCCGAAACGGTCTCGGCGACCAGCGGGGCGACCGGCTCCGAACGCGGCCGGGCCTGCCAGGCCCAACCGGCCGCGACCAACACCACCACCACGGCGACCACCGCCAACGCCCGCACACCCCGCCGCCCAGGGTCGAACGCCCCCGGGCCGGGCAACCGCGCCTCCGGCGGGGTCGCGAGGCCGCCCGACGCCGGCTCCGCGACCGGCGCGGCGGGCAGCACACCAACCGGGGGTACGCCCGCAACCAGCGCCTCGGGCCGGGGTGACGGCGGAACAACCGTTTCCGTCAGCCGGCGCAGACGCTGGCGTACCTCTGTCTCCTCGTCGTGCGACACACCGCGACGCTATGGCGGCGGCCGGGAACGGTGGGGGTGACGAAGTCGCCCTGTGGACAACCAGCGGCACTGTGGACAACGCCCTGATCATGCCGCGATCTGCTATGGGTACGTCAGGTCTACTGCCAGCAGTCAGCGAGGCCTCATGGCAGCAGAGCAGTTCTGCTGCCCAAAATTCCTGCCGGTCCATCGAGGCGTGCGCAGTAGAGTACCCCTCGTCGATCTTGAAAGGTTCGACCACGGAGGTGGCTTAGGTGGGGGCTCGACTACGGCAGATACACGTCGACGGGCACACCTATACGTGGCGCGCGGCGCTGCACAGCGTGCAGGTCAACGGTTTCCACCACCGGGCCGTCTACGTTCGCGCCTGGGGTGCCGCTGGCAAGAACGGCCAGAAACTCGAAGCGGATCTGCTGTCGGCCCCCGGGCCGTATGTTGTCGACGACGGCTACCCCACACCCGCAGACGTGCGGGAGGTCATCATCTGCGGCCTGCAGAACGGTTGGCAGCCAGAGCAGCGGGGCGGAACGTTCGTGCTGTCCGATCGCGAGCATGGGGCCAACTTCGCGGCGCCGGGGTTCCACCTGACTAATCCCGTCCACCCGGGCTAGAGCGCGGATTCCACCGCCCACGAGGCTCCGCAGCGAGGCTGACGGCCGGTGGGGCAACGCCCGACCGGCCGCCGGGCCCGCTACAGGTACGGTCGGGTGATGATCTCGATGGCGTGGCCCGCCGGGTCAAAGAAGTAGAAGCCCCGTCCACCGTGCTCGGTGTTGGTCTCCCCCTCGCGCTCCAGCTGCGGGTCGGCCCAGTACGTGATGCCCCGTTCCTCGACGAACGCCAGACAACGCGGGAACATCTCGTCGTCGACGAGGAACGCGTAGTGCTGCATCTGGATGTCCACCGGCGGCTCGGCGAACTGGAGCAGCACACCCTCGTCCAGCTGGACGTTGATGAACGGCCCCCACGACGGCGCCTCCGGCAGCTCGAACAGCTCCCGATAGAACGCGGCCGACGCGCTCTTGTCCTTCGCGGCGATGATGGTGTGGTTGAACGTGACAGTCATGCGTACCGTCTTCTTTCCGGTCGATCCGTTGACCCGACCGGAGGCCCGCAGCGTTCACCCAGCCACGCAGATGACAACAACCCCGAAGGCATTACCGCCCCGGATCCCGCCCGAGAGACGCGCGCATCGCGTCGATCTCGGCGTGGTGGCTGAAGTAGCCAGAACCTCCGGGGGGTAGGCCCATCTGGGGCGCGCACGGAGGCTAACACGGCGGCGCGGGCGGGATCATTCACGGTTTCTGGAACATGACCGAGGCGACTTCCGCCGTTAGCGCCAACGCCCAGTCAAGTTGCCGGCAGTCGTTGCGACCTCGGCACTCCAGGCACCCGCCCGCCCGCCACGGCCGGTCGAGCGCCCGAGTCCAGTGAGCATCCAGCACCCGCTTGGCCATGAACAGTTCGGTCGCCGTGGACACCGGTTCATCGATTGGCATGGCTGGCACCTTCCGCGCGACCCGAAGTGGCCCGCCCTGAGAGGCCGAACCCTTGCGGCGCGCTCCCTCAGGGCGGGCAGACCGGATACCTCAGGAGTGCTGAAGTCCAGGAGCACCCGACCACTGTCTCACTGTATCTACTGTCTCAGTGTAGTCAAGTTCTCACTATCTCCACTTTGCTGCGTTGTCACCTTGTCTCGATCACGTCTGGGCTGGAAACATGATCTCCGCTGAAGTCCAGGAGAGCCGCTCATGCCGACGAGACCACCGCACTACCGCCGCGTGGCGGATGACATCGAGCAGAAGATCCGCTCGGGCGAATACTCGCCTGGCCAACAATTGCCGTCGGTGTCCGAGATCGGCGAGCTTTACAACGTGGCACGCTCCACGGCCTATCGAGCCGTCAAAGAACTTCACGAGCGGGACCTGGTCTACGGCCAGCAGGGGCAAGGGGTCTTCGTCGCCGACAGCTAGGAAGCCCGAGCGCCCGGACGCACGGCGTGGGCGCCGCTCAGCTCTCCGATCGGCGGTGGACGACCACGCAGGCCAGGCCCGGCCCGGCGTGCGCGGCGACGACAGCACCCGCCTCGGAGACGTACGTGTCGTGCAGCCGGTCGCCGAACCGCTCGGTCAGCGCGGCGCGCAACGCCTCGGCCCGTTGCGGCGCGGCCAGGTGGTGTACCCCGAGATCCACGTCGTCGTCGCCGGCCGCCTCGGCGGCCAGGTCCACCAGCCGGGCCACGCCTCGGCTGGCGGTACGGACCTTCTCGCGCAGCACGATCGCCCCGTCCGGCATGTGCATGATCGGCTTGACGGATAGTGCGGTGCCGACCAGCGCCTCGGCCGCGTTGATCCGGCCGCCTCGGCGGAGGAACTCCAGCGTGTCGACGTAGAACCAGACGGTGGTGCGGGCGATGGCGGCGAGCGCCGCGTCGCGTACCCCGGCAAGGTCTGCGCCGGCCTCAGCGGCGGTGGCGGCGGCGATGGCCGGAAAGCCCAGCCCCATGCCCGCCGAGCGGCTGTCCACGACCTCCACTCGGCCGCCCAGGTCGGCGGCGGCCAGCCGGGCGGCGTCCACCGTGCCGGAGAGCGCCGCGGAGAGGTGCACCGAGACGATCCCGTCGGCGCCGGCGTCGAGCAGTTGCCGGTACGTCCGGGCGAACTGCTCGGGTGCCGGGCGGGAGGTGGTCGCCGTGACCCGGCGGGCGCTCAACGCCAGGGTCGCGTCGGCCGGCTGGGTCTCCACCCCCTCCAGCCCTTCCGCGCCGTTGAGCACAACGGTCAACGGCACGACGGTCAGCCGGTGCGCCTGCACCAGCTCGGGCGGAAGGTAGGCGGTGGAGTCGATGACAACCGCGACGGGCATGCCCGGCACGCTAGCCGATCGAGGCCGCGAACGACGAGGCGCGAGGGCTCAGACCGCGTCGGCGGCGACCGGAGCGGTGATCAGGCCGACGTTGTGCGCCCGCAACTGCCAACCCCGGACGTCCTGCGGACGCCCGATGGCCGGCGCGCGGTCGTCGTGCCGTAGCTCACTCCAGTGGCAGTTGGCCAACGAGCCGATGGAGCGCAGCACGGCAGTGTCCCAGCCGAGCAGATGACCCATGCCCTGCCGGGAGCCGCCACCGTGGGTGGCGATCACCACGGTGCCGCCCGGTGCCGCCTCGGCCGCCTCCCGCAGCGCGAGGCCAACCCGCTCGCCGAGGTCGTGCAGAGGCTCCAGATCCGCGCCCGGGTCCGGGTCGCCGGCCCGCCAGCGCGCGTACTCCTCGGGGAAGCGTTCGGCGACCTCGGTGAGGTGCAGACCCTGCCACTGGCCGAAGTGCCGCTCGCGCAGCCGGGGGTCGGTGCGTACCGGTAGACCCGTCAGCGCGGCGAGCGCGGCGGCGGTGTCGGCGGCACGACTGAGGTCGCTGGCCACGATGGCGTCGGGCCGCAGCCCCGCGAGCAGCGGGGCGGCGGCGCGGGCCTGGTCACGGCCAAGCTCGTTGAGGGGTACGTCGGTCTGCCCCTGAACGCGGTTGGCGGCGTTCCAGTCGGTGTTGCCGTGCCGCCAGACGATCAGCCGGGTCATTCGGCGGCGGCGGACCCGCTGGCGTCGGCCTCGACCAGGTCGCGATCGACGAACGGAATGGTGGGGCAGTCCTTCCAGAGGCGGTCGAGCCCGTAGAACTCGCGCTCCTCGGTGTGCTGGACGTGCACCACGATGTCGACGTAGTCGAGCAGCACCCAGCGGCCACCGCGCTCGCCCTCGCGCCGGATCGGCTTGGCCTTCTCCGGCAGCTCCAGCAGGGTCTCCTCGATGGCGTCGACGATGGCCTGCACCTGACGCTCGCTGGGTGCCGCGGCGAGCACGAACGCGTCGGTGATGGCGAGCTGGTCGCCGACGTCGATGATCGCGATGTCCTGCGCCTTCTTGTCGGCGGCGGCCTGGGCGGCCGCGATAGCCAGCTCGTGAGCGCGTTCGGAAACTGTCACCGTTCTCCTTCGATCAAGCGTGCGATCCTCCAAGCGTCTCATACCCGGCCGCACCCCGATCGGTCAGTTCTGGTCGGTTAAAGGCATGAACCAGGGCATACCGGGTGCGCTCAGCGCTGATAGAGGCTCCGCTTGGCGATGTACTGCACCACACCGTCGGGCACCAGATACCAGACCGGCTCGCCTCGGGCGACCCGAGCACGACAGTCGGTCGACGAAATGGACATCGCGGGCACCTGGATCAGGCTGACCGTGTCCGCCGGGAGGTGCTTGTCGGTCAGCGGGAAGCCGGGCCGGGTCACGCCGACGAAGTGGGCCAGCTCGAAGATCTCTTCCAGGTCCTTCCAGGACAGGATGCGTTGCAGAGCGTCCGCGCCGGTGATGAAGAACAGCTGCACCTTTGGGCCGTACTCGGCCTGAAGGTCACGAAGGGTGTCGACCGTGTAGGTCGGCCCACTGCGGTCGATATCGACCCGGCTGACCTGAAAGCGAGGGTTGGAGGCGGTGGCGATCACGGTCATCAGGTACCGGTCCTCGGCGGGGCTGACCGGCTCGTCGGCCTTCTGCCACGGCTGCCCGGTGGGGACGAAGACCACCTCGTCCAGGCCGAACCGGTCCGCCACCTCGCTGGCCGCGACGAGGTGCCCGTGGTGAATCGGGTCGAAGGTGCCACCCATGATCCCGATCCGCCGGATATCTTCCTCCACCCAATGATCGTAGGCCGAGCGTCATTTCCGACCATCCCGGCCTAGCAAGCCGCCGTAGGCAGGGGTGGCAGCCAGGCTGACCGTGGGCGTATATTCGTCTACGAGTAACCGTCGACGAGCGAAGGGATTCACCGTGCCGAAGCGGCGCAAGGTCGGCAACCTGCTGGCGCTGGCCGTGCTGTCCGCTCTGGCCCAGCGGCCGATGCACCCGTACGAGATCGCCACCACACTGCGCGCCTGGGGCAAGGACCAGGACATGGAGTTCAAGTGGGGGTCCTTCTACACGGTGATCGGCAACCTGGACAAACACCACTTGATCGAGGCGGTGGAGAGCAGGCGCGAGGGCCGACGCCCGGAACGCACCGTCTACCGCATCACCGACGCGGGGCGGGCGGAGCTGGTCGACTGGGCCCGCGAGCTGGTCGCCACCCCGATGCCGGAGCATCCCCGCTTCCGGGCCGGGCTGTCCGTGCTCGCGGCACTGCATCCCGACGAGGCCACCGACCTGCT
Organism: Micromonospora chokoriensis; assembly: GCF_000718555.1. GTDB lineage: Bacteria > Actinomycetota > Actinomycetes > Mycobacteriales > Micromonosporaceae > Micromonospora > Micromonospora chokoriensis_B. The sequence continues at coordinate 40,000 of NZ_JOAN01000031.1, read as the reverse complement.
GCGGCAACGGCTCGACCTGCTGCAGGACGCGATCCGCCAGGACCGCGAGACGCTCGACGCGCACCTGCGGGAGATTCCGCGGCTGTTCCTGGTGGAGTCGGAGTACGACCTCGCCATGCGCAACGCGGAGGCAGCCTGGCTGCGGGCGCTGCTCGCGGAGCTGACCTCGGGGAGCTACCCCGGGCTGGACACCTGGCGGGCCTACCACGAGACCGGCGAGATGCCGACCGAGCTGACCGAGAAGGCCGGAGACAGCCGGAGCGTGGACACCATCGAATGAAGATCGGCCCCGACAAGGTGCGCCAACACCTCGCCGGGGCCCTTACCCCGAACCGACGCCTGGGAAGGCACCCGGCCCGAAGCGGCAACCACGAGGATAACCGGGCTCCCTCCCAGGTCCGTGCGTCCGCGCGCCAACGCGGCAGCGCACCAACGACCACACCCAGGGAGAGAGCATGACCACGGTACGAACCGCGATCGTCATCGGCGGCGGCATCGCCGGGCCGGTGACAGCGCTCGCGCTGCGCCGCGCCGGCATCACCGCAACCGTCTACGAGGCGTACCCCACGACGGCCAACGGCATCGGCGGCACCCTCGCCCTCGCGCCCAACGGCGTGGCGGCGCTGCGCACGGTCGACGTCCACGAGGCGGTGACGGCGATCGCGACTCCGATCGAACGCAGCGCCCTGGCCATCGGCCGTCGCCGCATCAGCATGCCCACGCTGGCCGGGGTGCCGCCGCTGCGCGTGGTGCATCGCGCCGAGCTGTACCGGGTGCTGCACGACCAGGCGACCGCCGAGGGCGTGCTGTTCGCGTACGGCAAGCGACTGCTCGACGCCGCGCAGACCGGCGACGGCGTGACCGCCCACTTCGAGGACGGCAGCACCGCGACCGCCGACATCCTCGTCGGCGCGGACGGCATCCGCTCCACGGTCCGGGGCCTCATCGACCCGGCCGCGCCCGGCCCCCGGTTCACCGGGCTGCTCGGCTTCGAGGCAGTCGCCCGGCACGAGGTGGACGCCGAGCCGGGCACGATGACGTTCGCGTTCGGGCGACGCGGCTACTACCTGTACTGGCCGGAGCCCGGCGGCGGCACCCGGTGGGGGGCCAACCTGCCGCAGCAGCGGCCGATGAGCCTCGTCGAGGCCCGCGCGGTGCCGGCGGAGCAGTGGCTGGACACGCTGCGCACCACGTACGGCGACGACGACCCGGGCCGGGAGTTGATCGCGACCAGCAGCGCCGACGAACTCCAGGTGGTCGGGTCGTTGCAGATCATGCCGCCCGTACCGCACTGGCACCGAGGTCGCATGGTGTTGGTCGGCGACGCGGCGCACGCGCCGTCGAACAGTTCGGGGCAGGGCGCCTCACTGGCGATCGAGAGCGCGGTGCAGCTCGCCCGCTGCCTGCGTGACCTGCCGGACGTCGAGGCGGCGTTCTCCGCGTACGTGCGGCTGCGTCGTACCCGCGTGGAGAAGGTCGCCGCCCGCGCGGCCCGGATCAACCATGCGAAGGCCCCCGGGGCGGTCGCCCGGACATTGATGCCGTTGCTGATGCCGCTGATGGCGCGCACGGTGCTGGACCCGGAGAAGACCGTCGCCGACGAGCAGCGCTACGTCATCGACTGGGACGCGCCGGTCACGGCGGAGCCCGCCCTGCGCTGAGCTGTGGGCGCGGGGCGGCAGGTTGGCCGCCCCGCGCCAGCCAGCGTTCAGGCCGAGGCGGCGGCCACCGCCGTCCGGGCGAGAAGCGCGCGACGCAGGTCGTCGTCGGCGTCGGTCACCACCCGGCGCAGGCCGGGCGTCAGGTCATCGCGGGCCAACAGCGCCGCGGCCGCCTCTCGGGTCGGCTGCGCCACGGCGTAGCGAGGGAACGCCAGGGCCGCCACCCGATCGGCCGTCCACGGGGTACGCCGTTGCGCGGCGGCCGGCATCTCCGCGAAGTACCGATCGACGTACGCGCTGGTCAGCTCGGCCTGTTCGGGTTGCCAGAACCCCTCGGCGGTCGCCTCCAGCAGCCGACTCGACAGCTCGGCGTCCTGCACGATGATCTCCCAGGCTGCCTGCTTCGCTGCCGGGTCGGGCAGGGCGGCCCGGCAGCGCGCGGCCCGTTCCGCGCCGGTGGAGCTGTTGTCGGCGGCGGCCTCGATGGCGATCTCCGCCTCGCCGGCGGCACCCAGCACCACAAGTCGGCGCAGCACCGCCCAGCGCAGCTCCGCGTCGACCTGCAGACCGACCGGCACGTCCCGGCCGGCAAGCCAGCCGACGAGCAGGTCCGCGTCGGTGGTCGCGGTGATCCAGCCCCGTGCGGCGGCGAGCTGCAACGACTCCCCGGCCGGCGCCCCGTCGAGCAGTTGTCGGCACGCCCCGGCGATCCGGGCCAGCGCCGCAGACCGGGTCAGCGGGTCGAGGTAGCGGTCGACAAGTGACCGGCTGAGGGTGAGCACGTCCTCCGCGATGATCACCTCGGTCTCGGCGGGCAGCGCGGCGACCATCAGGTCGACCAGGCCGGTTACCGGCCGCTCCCCGTCGGTCGCCGCGTCGAGCGCCTCACTCCAGAGCACCGCCCGCGCCAGCGGATCGGTCAGACCGGGCAGCACCAGCGCGACGGCGTCCGCCGACGCCGGATCGAGTCGCACCTTCGCGAAGGTGAGGTCACCGTCGTTGAGCAGCAGCAGCCGGGCCGCCGGCTCGCCGGTCAGCGCGCCGAGCACGGTCCGGCCTCCGTCGGCGCGCGGGTCGATGTCCACCTCGTCGCGCCGCACGGTGCCGTCCGCCGAGTAGCGGCCCACGCCGATCCGGTGCGGGCGCAGCACCGGGTGAGACTCCGGCGCGGTCTGCACCACGGCCACCTCGTGGTAGCGGCCGTCGGCGTCCACGGTGACCTCGGCACGCAACGTGTTGACCTGCGGCCGGCGCAGCCACAGCTCGGCCCATTCGGAGAGGTCCCGTCCGCTGCTGGTGGAGAGGCTGGCCAGTAGGTCGGCGAGGGTGGCGTTGCCGAAACGGTGCGCGGCGAAGTGCGCGTTCAGACCGGCGAGGAACGCCTCGTCGCCGAGCCACGCGACCAGCTGCCGCAGCACGCTGGCCCCCTTGGCGTACGAGATGCCGTCGAAGTTGAGCAGGCCCTGCTCGGCGTCGGCCACCTCCTGCGGGGCGATCGGGTGAGTGGAGGGACGCTGGTCGGCGGCGTACCCCCAGGCCTTGCGGCGCATGGCGAAGGTCGTCCACGCCTGGTCGAAGCGGGTCGCCTCGGCGCTGACCCGGGTGCCCAGATATTCGGCGAAGGACTCGTTCAGCCACAGGTCGTCCCACCAGCGCATGGTGACCAGGTCGCCGAACCACATGTGGGCCATCTCGTGGGCGATGGTGCCGGCCCGCTGCTCGCGCTGGGTGTCGGTGACCGCCGATCGGAACACGTAGTCGTCGCGGAAGGTGACCAGGCCGGGATTTTCCATCGCGCCGCCGTTGAACTCGGGCACGAACGCCTGGTCGTACTTGCCGAACGGATAGCGCTCGGTGAAGAGCTGGTGGAACCGGTCCAGGCACTGCCGGGTGATGGTGAAGATCTCCTCGGCGTCGGCGTCCAGGTGCTCGGCGAGCGACCGGCGGCAGTAGATGCCCAGCGGCACACCGTCGTGCTCGGCCCGCCGGACGTGGTACGGCCCAGCGATCAGCGAGAAGAAGTACGTGGCCAGGGGTGCGCTCGGTGCGAACTCCCAGCGCCCGGGGGCCGGGTTGGCCGTCACCTCGGCGTTGCCGGCGACGATCCACTCCGGTGGGGCCGTGACCGAGAGGGTGAACGGGGCCTTGAGGTCGGGTTGGTCGAAGGCGGCGAAGATGCGCTGCACGTTGTCGAGGAAGGACTCGGCGTAGAGGTAGGTCTCGCCGTCGGCCGGGTCGACGAAGCGGTGCATCCCCTCCCCCGTCCTGGAGTACGCCATCTCCGCCTCGACGATTAGCGTGTTCTCCCCGGCGAGGTCGTCGAGCGGCAGCCGGTTGTCGGTGAGCAGGTCGGGGTCGAGATCGCGGTCGTTGAGGCGTACACCGAGCAGTTTGGCGGGCTTGACCTCGGCGAAGGTCGCGGCGCCGGCGGTGGCTCGGAACCGGATCTCGACGCGGGAGCGGAACAGCTCGGCGTCACCGGTCAGGTCGAGGTCCACCTGATAAGACTCGACAGTAATCGCCGCGCCACGCGCGGTCGCCTCTACACGGGTCAGGCTCGGCATCCGCTTATCCTGCCCGATGGGGATCGGCACCCGGTCACCACATGACCCTCGGCACTGGAGGAAAGAACCATGGCGCAACACCCCAAGGGCGACTTCGACCTCTCTCGGGCGGTCTGGCAGCGGGCCGAAGGGGACACCTCCGACAGTGCCGTTGAGGTCGCCTTCGTCGACGACCTGATCGGGATGCGCAACTCGGCCGAGCCGGAAGGGCCGGTGTTGGTCTTCACCCAGGCCGAGTGGGACGCGTTCGTGGCCGGCGCGCAGGACGGCGAGTTCGACCTGGACTGATCGTGCCCGCCGACTCGTCGGTGGTGGATGGCCGTGCCGGTGCCCGTGGTCAGGGTGCCGGCACAGCCACGGGGGCGGGGTCGCCGACGCGCTCCCGGCTCGACCAACTCCGGCCGGTGGTCAGCCATCGCCGGGGCCGTCGCCGTTGCCCCAGCCGAGGCCACCGGGCCCCGGGGCATGGTGAAAGCCGGGATGGTCGGCCACGTCGACGCAACGCTCCCCGTCCGGGCCGAGCGCACCGCAGAACAGCCGCTCGGCCCGCTGCCAGGCGTCCGCCGGGGACAGGGCCGCCGCCCCGAGCGCCACCTCCGAGCGGAGCAGGCTCAGCGCCTCCGCGTACGCCACGGCCAGCTCGCGCGCCTCGGCCGTGCCCGGCGCGGTGAAGCCCAGGTGCACGGTGAAGAACCGGTGTGGACGGGTGGGCCGCCGTGGCGGCCCGATCAGGGACCGCCCGTCGCGGCCTCCACCCAGTGCCCCGGCCGCTCGCCGCTGCCGCCAGTGCGGCGATCTGTTGTCGCGCATCCGCCCTCCCCGTGGTTGTCCCACCAGCAGCAAACCAGGTTCCGCCGCCCCTGGGAGGGGCCAGCCGGCGCGGGGGATTCAGCGGCGGCCACGGGGGTAGACGCAGCCGGCCGGCGGCGACCGGCCCGCCCCGCGCGTGAGGAGCACTCGATGGCGAGGATGCCGGCCGACCGCAGCCCGGACAGCACCCTCGCGCTGCTCCGCGCCAGCTACCGGTCCACCGGCGAGCGCGGCGAGCGGTACGGCGGCGACGTCCTGCGGGCGGCACGGCGGGTCGACGCTGCACCGTCCCGCCTGCCGATGACGTACGTGTTGCCGCTGCACTGGCACACCGACCTGGGCCTGACCGAGCTGACCGACTATCTGCGCTGGCTGGCCGACCGGGTCGACGTGCTCGTGGTCGACGGCTCACCTCCGGACCGCTTCGCTCGGCACGCCGAGGCCTGGCGAGGGTTGGTCCGGCACCTCCCACCCGACCCCGCCGAGCGCGGCCTCAACGGCAAGGTGCTCGGCGTACGCACCGGCGTCCGCGCGGCCGGCCACGAGCAGGTGCTGATCGCCGACGACGACGTCCGGTACGACGAAGTCGCGCTGACCGCCATGCACCGACTGCTGGCCCGGGTCGATCTCGTACGACCGCAGAACTACTTCGACCCGCTGCCCTGGCACGCCTGGTGGGACACCGGCCGTACGCTGCTCAACCGGGCGCTCGGGGATGATTACCCGGGCACCCTCGCCGTGCGGCGCAGCACCTTCCTCGCCATGGGCGGGTACGACCCGGATGTGCTCTTCGAGAACCTGGAGCTGATCCGCACCGTGCGCGGGTACGGCGGTGTCGAGGCCAAGCCGGGCTGGCTGTACGTCCGCCGGCTGCCCCCGCCTGCCGCGCACTTTCGTGGTCAACGAGTCCGCCAGGCGTACGACGATCTGGCCCAGCCGGCTCGCCTGCTGACCGCGCTCGCGGTCCTGCCGGGGCTGGCGGCGGCGCTCGCGGCCCGCCGGCCCGGGCTGCTGCTCGGCGCGGCGGCCGGAGTCGTCGCCCTGGCCGAGGCCGGTCGCCGCCGTGCCGGCGGCGGGAGGGTCTTTCCGCCGAGCGCCACGCTGGCCGCCCCGCTCTGGCTGCTGGAACGTGGCGCGTGCAGCTGGCTGGCGCTCGGCCAGCGCCTCGTCCTCGGCGGCGTCCGCTACAGAGACACCCGAATCCGCCGAGCCGCGACCCACACCCCGCAGACCCGCGCGATCTTGCACTTTGTGTTGGGACAGAACACCCCAGAGGGGACAAAAACCCAACCATAAGTGCAAGATCGGCGGGGGAATGCGACAGCTCGCGGGCACCGGGTGGTGGCCGCGAGCTGTCATTGCTGTTGGGGTGGTCGGGTGCGGTTAGGAGTTGACCTGGTGCCTTGCCTGCTGGGCCTGGTCCTTGACGTCGTGCGCGGCGGACTTCGTGTCGTCCCGGACCGCGTGCACGGCGTCCTGAGCGGTGGCCTTCACCGACTCGGCGGCGCGCTGGGCCGGCTCGCGCAGCTCGCTCGCCACCTCGCCCAGCTTCTCCTTCACCGCCCCGCTGTGCTCGCTGACCTTGGCCTTCACCTGGGTAGCCGCCTGCTGCTCGCGGCGGGAGGCCGGGATCAGCGACGAGGCCAGCCAGCCGACCCCGAACGCGATGAGGCCGGCGGCGAGAGGGTTGCCCTGGGACTTCTGCCGGATCACCCGCGGCGCACTGTGCGCGGCGTCGCTGACCGTGGTCGCCGCCGAGTGCGCCGCGTCGCTGACGCTGGAGGCCGCCGACGAGGCACGGTCGCCCACCGAGTGGGCGGCCTGGCCAGTGCCGTGGCCGAGGTCAGATGCGGTTCCCATGACCTTGTTCCTCACATTCTGCAGAGCGGAACGGGCCCGCTGCTTGCGGTCGTCCACGATGCGGCTGGGGCTGACCTTGTACGCCAGCGCGTCCACGTCGGAGCTGAGGCTGTTACGGGTCGCTTCGATCTCCCGGCGGATCTGATCGGGATCGGTGCTCATCGGGTGACTCCCTCCGGGTGCGGTTTGAGCGCGTCGGGAATCCGCTGCACGCTGTCGTTGGTCTGCTTCAGCCCACGTACCTGCTGGGCGTTCTTCTTGGCCATGGAATAGAAGGCTGCGGCGATCGCGGCCCAGATGATGGCCACGATCAGCGCGGCCAGGCCGGAGTCCATGACGTTGTCCAGGAACTGCCACACGGCGATGGACACGAAGAGCGCGACCATGTAGCCGCCGAAGCCGGCACCGCCGAAGAGGCCCGCCGCCTTGCCGGCCTTCTTGCCCTCCTGGCGGATCTCGGCCTTGGCCAGCTCGACCTCCTGCCGCATCAGCGTCGACAGGTCGGTGGTGACCTGCCGCATCAGGTCACCCAGCGAGCTGCCCTTCACCTCGGCCGCGCTGTGCGGGGCACCCGCGTCGGGGTGGTAACCGGAGTCCAGGCCGGACCCCTGCGTCGGCATGCTCATGCCTTCGCCTCCCTTCGGATGACTCGGCGGCTCACGGGCGAGGGCTGCCGCTGGACGGCACGCCCGGCAGCGGGTCGGTCTGGGTCACCGGCGGCAGCGGCTGACCGGTGCCGGAGTGCTCGGCGTAGTCGCCCCGGCTGGGCTCGGTGTAGTCGCCCCGGCTGGGCTCGGCGTGACCGCCGGGTGCCGGATCGGCGTAACCGCCGGAGGTCGGCGGTGTGTGCGTGCCGGGGGTCGGGTCGAGGTAGCCGCCCGGCGGGACGGCGTCCGGCACCGCGCGGGGCGCCGGCGGCGGCGTCGGGATCACGGCGGTCTGCTCCGGGTCGTACGCCCCGGCGCCCCGATAGGTCGAGGAACCGTTGCCGGAGCCGTCACCAGCGGCGGAGATGCCACGGGTCAGCCGGCCGGCCAGCACGCCGAGGACCGCCGCGCCGACCAGGAAGGTGCCCGGACTGCGGCGGGCGTAGTCGCGTACCTCGGTGAGCAGGTCACCGGGCTCGCGCGCCTCAAGCCAACCGGCGACGCCGTGCACCCGGTCGGCGGCCTGGCGGGCCAGCTCGGTCACCGGGCCGGCCTGGCCACCCTGCTCGGCCATCGAGCGCATCTCGTCGGCCAGCGAACGCAGCCCGCCGGCCGCCCGGCGCTGCTGCTCACCAGTCTGGCTGGCCAGCTGGCTGCGCGCCTCGCCGTACAGGTTGCGGGCCTGCCGGGCCGCCTCGCGGCCGACCTCGGTGCCCTGTTCCTTGGCGGTCTGGGCGACCGCGCCGCCAGCCTGTGCGGCCTCCGAGCCGACCTGGCGGGCCTGGTCGCGGACGCCACCGCCGTTTGTCGACTGCTGCCCGTACGTGGAAGGCGTCGGTGAAAGATCGTAGGTCATGATTTCCCTTCCGCTCAGAAAATCGTCGCGGTTGTGTCGGGGGGATGCGGTCGCGTTTCCGCAGCCGCTGACCATTCACCTACCCTGCGTTTCGGCATCCATACCTCTTCGTGTATTTCTCTGCGCCGCCGGCCGGATGGTCTTCAAAATGGAGGATCGTCGGGCTGCGTCACGTCGCCGCTGCGGACAGTGAGGTTCGCGAAGGCTGGCAGATCCACGAAGGGGGCAGCGATGGCACGAGACGCACGGGGCGGCCGAGCGGCCGGCCACCGACCCCGGGTACAGGTGGCCGCGCTGGTCGTGGCCGGGGTCTTCCTGCTGATCGGCGTGCTCGGCTTCATTCCCGGCATCACCACCGACTACGGCGAGCTGAGGTTCGGCGGGCACCACTCGGGCGCCCACCTGCTCGGGCTGTTCCAGGTGTCGATCCTGCACAACGCGGTGCACCTGCTCTTCGGGCTGGCCGGTCTGGTGCTGGCCCGCAGGGTCTCCGGCGCCCGCGTGTTCCTGGCCGCCGGCGGCGCGATCTACCTCGCGCTCTGGATCTACGGCCTGGTGATCGAGGGGTTGAGCCCGGAGGGCGGGGCGAACATCCTGCCGGTCAACGACGCCGACAACTGGCTGCACCTCGCGCTCGGCTTCGGGATGATCGCGCTCGGGCTGCTGCTGTCGAGCCAGGCGGGCACCGGCGGACGCCTGGACAGCCCGGCCGACCGGCACTGACCTGGGTTTCTTGGTCACCCGCTACACGGTGGCGCGGCAGCGGCGACGCCGGCCGTCAGGCCGCGACCGGCAGCCGCTTGGCGAAACAGACGCTGTACGGGTTACCCACGTACTCGCCGTAGACCGGGATCCGCTCGTAGCCACACGAGGTGTACAACGCGATCGCGGCCGGCAGGTAGGTGCCCGTCTCCAGGCAGACCACCGACTGCCCCTGCCGGAACGCGCACTCCTCCAGCGCGGCGAGCAACTGACGGGCGATGCCCCGCCCCCGGTACGCGGGCCGGACGTACATCCGCTTGACCTCGCCAGTCTCGGCATCGATGGCCTGGAGCCCACCGCAGGCGACCGCCCGACCGTTGACCACCACCGCCAGGTAGCGCACGTCGTCATGGGGGACGTAGACCTGCCCATCCAACCCACCGTCGGCCTCGCGCAGCTCACGCTGCTGCGCGATGACCATGGCGGCAATCTCCGGATCGATGGCAGGCCGGGCTTCGATCAACATCACCCCACGCTAGGAGGCGTGGATTTCGCGAAGGTTTCCGGAATTCAACCCGATCACGGAGCGCAACGAACTACTCGGCGTCATCTTCGTCGTCGATGTCGTCGTCGAGGTCGTCGGACGCGTCCGCACCCAGGTGGTCCGCCGACCGCACCCGGCGAGCCTTCCGGGCCGCCAGCCGATCCGCGGCGGAGGCCCGGTTCGACTTCTCCTCCAGGCGGACGTCGGTGCCCCGGTTGCCGGGGACGAACTCCACGCCGGCGAAGAGTGTCGGCTGCCAGTCGAACTCGCGGGCACCGATCCGAACCAGGTCACCGGGCTGCGCGCCGGCCTTGGCCAGCTTGGCCTCCACCCCGAGTCGGGCCAGCCGGTCGGCCAGGTAGCCGACCGCCTCGTCGTTGTCGAAGTTGGTCTGCTTGACCCAGCGCTCCGGCCGGATACCGCGAACGGTGAACGAGCCGTCCGTCTCGGCCGTGATGGTGAAACCGTCGTCGTCCACGGCCATCGGGCGGATCACGATCCGGGTCGGCTCGGCGGGCGGGGCGGCCTTACGCTCCGCGTCGACCAACTCGGCCATCGCGTAGGTCAGCTCCTTGAGCCCTTCCCGGGTGGCCGCGGAGACCTCGAAGACCCGGTAGCCGCGCTCCTCCAGGTCGGGGCGCACGATCTCGGCGAGGTCCCGGCCGTCCGGCACGTCGACCTTGTTGACGGCGACCAGCCGTGGACGGTCGGTCAGGCCGCCGTACTGGCTCAGCTCGGCCTCGATGGCGTCGATGTCGGCCACCGGGTCACGGCCGGGCTCCAGGGTCGCGGAGTCGATGACGTGCACCAGCACGGAGCAGCGCTCGATGTGCCGCAGGAACTCCAGGCCCAGCCCCTTGCCGGTGGCCGCGCCGGGGATCAGGCCCGGCACGTCGGCGACGGTGAAGGTGTGGTTGTCCATCCGGACCACGCCGAGGTTGGGCACCAGCGTGGTGAACGGGTAGTCCGCGATCTTCGGCTTCGCGGCGGAGATCACCGAGATCAGCGACGACTTGCCGGCCGACGGAAAGCCCACCAGGCCCACATCGGCGACGCTCTTCAGCTCCAGCACGATGTCCAGTTGGTCGCCGGGCTCCCCCAGCTCGGCGAAGCCGGGTGCCTTGCGCTTGGCATTGGCCAGGGACGCGTTGCCACGCCCGCCACGCCCGCCGCGGGCGACCTCGAAGGTGGTGCCGGCACCGACCATGTCGGCCAGCACGGTGCCGTCGGTGGTCTGCACCACGGTGCCGTTGGGCACCTTGAGTAGCAGGTTCTGGCCGTTGGCCCCGTCCCGGTTCGACCCGGCGCCGCCCTTGCCGCTGTCGGCCTTGACGTGCGGGTGGAAGTGGAAGTCGAGCAGCGTGGTGACCTGCGGGTCGACCACCAGCGACACACTGCCGCCGTGCCCACCGTTGCCGCCGTCCGGCCCGCCGAAGGGCTTGAACTTCTCGCGGTGGATCGAGGCACAACCATGCCCGCCATCGCCGGACTGCAGGTGCAGCACGACCCGGTCAACGAACGTTGCCACGGCGTCAATCCTTCCAGCGAGGTCCGACCCCGCACTTCGAAAAAAGCTAAGCGGGCCGGGACCCGGAGGTCCGCGGCCCGCTTAGCCCGAGAACTACTGTTGCGGAACGATGCTGACGGTCTTGCGACCGCGCTTGGTGCCGAACAGGACCGAACCGGCGGACAGCGCGAACAGCGTGTCGTCGCCGCCACGGCCGACCAGGTCACCGGGGTGGAACTTGGTGCCACGCTGCCGGATGATGATCTCACCGGCGCTGACGACCTGACCACCGAAGCGCTTCACGCCGAGTCGCTGGGCCGCAGAATCACGACCGTTACGCGAGCTGGACGCACCCTTTTTGTGAGCCATGAGAGGACGACCTACTTCCCGCTGGAGATGCCGGTCACCTTGACCTGGGTCAACGGCTGGCGGTGACCCTGGCGCTTGTGGTAGCCAGTCTTGTTCTTGAACTTGTGGATCCGGATCTTCGGGCCCTTGGTGTGCGCGGCGATTTCGCCGGACACCGCGACCTCGGCAAGCTTTGCCGCGTCGGTCACCAGGTCGTCACCGTCGACGAGGAGCACCGCGGTGAGCTTCACCGCGTCACCGGGGGCACCGGTGAGCTTCTCGACCTCGATCACGTCGCCCTCGGCGACCTTGTACTGCTTGCCGCCGGTCTTGACGATCGCGTACATCGGAGGCGGACTCCCTGTCGTTGAGGCTGCTGGCGGTTGTCCCCGCGGCGGCTCGCCGGGTAGCAGTGCACGGCGGCGCGGGCACACGGGAACTCGGCACACCAAAAGTGCGCCGCAGGCAAGAGTACGCCATTGCCGGCCCGGATCCCAAACCGGCCCGCCCTGGTCAGCGGGCGCAGAGCTGGTCGAGGCGCTGCTGGAGCCGGTCGAGTTCGGTCTCGTCGATCGACTCGACATCCGCTCCGAGTGCGGAGACCTCGGTGCCGATATCGGTGAGCAGGGTCTTGAGCTGCGGATCGGCGGTCCGCTCCGACTGCTCCCGCAGCGCGGTCCGCCAGTCGATCAGCGCCACCTCAGCCCGCCCCCGGGCGGCCTCGGCCGGGCGGCTGTCCCCGGCACCCACCGCCGCGATCATCTGGCCCAACTCCGCCACGTACGTCCGGACGGCGGTGGCGCTGGCCTCCTGCGCGGCGCGACACACCTGGGTGGTGTTGCCGCCCGCCACACCACCGCTTGTCAACAGGCCGGTCGGCCCGGGGGAAGCGCCACCGCCCGCCGAGCCAGAGCCCTCGGTGGCCCCGCCAATGGGCCGATCGGTGGAACAGCCGGCCACGCTGGAGAGCACGGTGACCAGCGCGGTGACGGCGAACAGACGGCGCATCTTCTTCTCCTGACCCGGGACGACCGTTCCTGGACCGGGTGGCCACAACGACGAGGTCCCTCCCCCGTCACATTGCCGGGGAAGGGACCTCGCCAAACACATGGCCGGTCAGGCGGTCAGGGGCGGGTCCGCCGACGGGTGCCACCCCGGCGCGATCGGCGGCGGCCGCCGCCGCCCTCGGTGGTCTCCTCGTCGCCCTCACCGTCGCCGAGCGCGTCCGGGTCGTCCGCCGCGGCCAGCCGGGCCGACTCGCCCTGCTGAGCATCGGAGATCGCCGGCGCGGCGGCGGTGTCCGACTCGTAGCGGGACAGGTCGTAGCCCATGGTGTCCTGGTAGTCGGCGTCCGGCTCGGCGCTGGAGTCGGTGGCGGTGTCGACGACCTCGACCACGGTCCGCTCGGCCGGGGCGCTCTTACGCGCCCGGCGGCGGGACGACGCGGTGCCCTGCTCGGCGGCCGGAGCGGCGGCAACAGACGAGGCGACCGCCTTGACCTTCTCCGCCGCACCGGCGGGGCGTGGCTTCTCCGGCACCGGCTCGGTGTGCATGATGACGCCCCGGCCCTTGCAGCACTCGCAGGTCTCGCTGAACGCCTCCAGCAGGCCCGCGCCGATCCGCTTACGGGTCATCTGCACCAGGCCGAGCGAGGTGATCTCGGTGACCTGGTGCTTGGTGCGGTCCCGGCCAAGGCACTCGGTGAGTCGGCGCAGCACCAGCTCACGGTTCGACTCCAACACCATGTCGATGAAGTCGATCACCACAATGCCGCCGATGTCGCGCAACCGGAGCTGACGGACGATCTCCTCCGCCGCCTCCAGGTTGTTGCGGGTGACGGTCTCCTCCAGGTTGCCCCCGGAGCCGGTGTACTTGCCGGTGTTGACGTCGACGACAGTCATCGCCTCGGTGCGGTCGATCACCAGCGAGCCACCGGAGGGCAGGAAGACCTTGCGGTCCAGGCCCTTGATGATCTGCTCGTCGATCCGGTACTCGGCGAAGACGTCGCTCGTGCCGACGTGCCGGCGCACCCGGTCGACCAGATCCGGCGAGACGTGCGACAGGTACGACTCGACGATGTCGTACGACTGCTCGCCCTCGATCACCAGCTCGCGGAAGTCTTCGTTGAACAGGTCCCGGACCACCCGGATGACCAGGTCGGGCTCCCCGTAGAGCAGCGCCGGCGCGCCGCCCTCGGCGGCCTTGGCCTGGATGTCCTCCCACTGCGCCTGCAGCCGCTTGACGTCGCGGGCCAGCTCGTCCTCGGTGGCGCCCTCGGCAGCCGTCCGGACGATCACGCCCGCGCCGTCCGGCACCAGCTTCTTGAGCACGTCGCGCAGCCGCTTGCGCTCGTTGTCCGGCAGCTTGCGGCTGATCCCGGAGGCGTTGCCGTTGGGCACGTAGACCAGGTGCCGTCCGGAGAGCGCGATGTGACTGGTCAGTCGGGCGCCCTTGTGCCCGATCGGGTCCTTGGTGACCTGGACCAGCACCGAGTCACCGGAGCGCAGTGCCTGCTCGATCGAGCGGGCCCGCCCTTCCAGGCCGGACATGTCCCAGTTGACCTCACCGGCGTACAGCACCGCGTTGCGGCCCCGGCCGACGTCGACGAACGCCGCCTCCATGCTCGGCAGCACGTTCTGCACCTTGCCCAGGTACACGTTGCCGGCCATCGTGCCGGAGGAGTTGCGGGTGACGTAGTGCTCGACCAGCACCCCGTCCTCCAGGACGGCGATCTGGGTACGGTCACCGCGCTGGCGCACCGCCATCACCCGGTCGACGGCCTCGCGCCGAGCCAGGAACTCCGACTCACTGAGGATCGGCGGGCGGGTACGCCGCTGCTCCCGACCATCGCGGCGGCGCTGGCGCTTGGCCTCCAGCCGGGTCGAGCCGGACACACCCTGCACCTCGTCGACGGTCCGGCGCGGCTCACGGATCTTCACCACGGTCGGCACACCGTCGTCGGCCGCGCCTTCGGTGTCACCGGCGCCACGGCGGCGACGGCGGCGGCGACGACGGGTCAGGCCGTCCCCACCCTCGGACTCCTCGTCCTCGTCGCCCTCTGCCTCAGCTTCGGCGGTCTCTTCCTCGTCGGCCTGCGCCGCCTCCTCGGACTCCTCGTCCTCGGCGTCGTCGGCCCCGCCCTTGCCCCGACCCCGACCTCGGCGACCACGCCGACGGCGGCGGCGCGCGGCGGCGCTGTCCTCGTCGTCCTCATCCGCCTCGGCGGCCTCGTCGGCCTCCTCGGTCGGCTCTTCCTCGGCCTCGATCGCCTCGATCGGCTCCACCGGCTCGGCCTCGCGGCGACCACGTCGACGGCGGCGGGACGGCTCAGCGGCCTCCTCGACGGCCGGCTCCTCGGCCACCGGAGTGGGCTCCACCGGCCGGGTCACCGGCACGGCGTCCGGCTGAGGTGCCATGAACAGCACGGTGGGGGCGGAGAGCGCGGCCCGGCGACGCCGGGTACGCGGCTGCTCCGGCTCGATCTCGGCCGGCTCGTTCGGCTCATCCGCCACACCGGACACGGCCGCACCTGGCGACACGTCGCCGGAGGGCTCCTGCGTGCTCCAGGGCAGCCCGACACGGGTCACGCTCGAGGTGGCCCCGGTGTCATTCAGCTCGGCCTCGGCCTCGCGCAGGTCAGACTCCGCCGGCTCCTCGACGGCGACCGGCTCCTCGACCGCGGGCACCTCGTCGGAGACCGGCTCCTCGACGGCGGGCGGCTCCTCGACGGCTGCCGGGGTGGCCTTCCTGCGCCGGGTCCGGGTCACCTTGACCGGCGGAACCACCTCGGCCGACGCCGCCTCTGCGGAGGCCGCGACCAGCGGCTCCTCGGCGGTCGTCTCGACGGCGGTGGCCTTGCGGCGACGCCGGGGGGTCTTCGGGGCGACGTCCAGGTCGCCGGAGATCGGTGCGAAGACCTCCGCCTGCGGCGACTCGGCGCTGCCGACCCCACCGGTGGAAGCCTCGATCGGAGCGTCGGTCTGCTCCGGCTGGTTGAGCGGAGCGGCCCGGCGTCGGGTCGTCCGGGTGCGCCGCACCGGCGCGGCCGGCTCGGCGGCCTCCCCGCCGGCAGCGCTCTGGGCGCCGGCAGGTTCCACCGAGGCCGAACCGACAGCGGTGGTGGGGGGCGGCGCGACGGCGGCGCCGTCGGCCGTGCTGCTCTGGTCGGCGGTCTCGCTGGCCGGCTGTGAACCGGTCCGTTCGCCGCCCTCGGGCTCGTTCTCGAGCATGGACGTTCTCCAGTTCTGGCTACCCCGGGCGCGGGTGAGCGCTGCCACGCAGGGTCGCCGCAAAAGTGTTTCCGCCGGGCGCGCGTGGTGCGCGACCGCCGAAGTCTGCCTGCCAGAGCACGGACCGTCGGTCAGTGCCCAACGATGGCTGCCCCGTCGCGGTCCGCATCCAACGGATCCACGATCACACCCTGCGCGGTCAACGTGCCCTGAGCCAGCCGGGTCACCCTCGGCGAAACCGGCGGCTCCAGGTCGGCCACCACGCGGAGGCCGGAAAGGACGTCATCGGGCCGTACGGACGGGGTGACCTGCCGCACGACCAGTTCGAGTATCGCACACGGTACGGCCGGTGCCCCGGAAGGCGTCGGCGCAGGCAGTTGGACATCGATCGATATCACGGCGGCGCGGGCATCGAAAGTACGTCGCCCCTGCTTGGTCATCCGCTCGACCAGCACCTCCTCGGCCGCCACGAACGCGTCCACCGCGGCGCGCAACACCGCTGTGTCGACCTCAGGCAACTCGATGTGCCAGTGCGACGCCTCGATTCGGTCCGGCAGGTTGCCCCCCTCGGCGATCACGGCGTCCAGGATGTCCAGCCCCGGCGAGAGCGCGGCGTCCAACGCGACGCGCAGCTGCTCCGGGTCGACCGTCGCCTGGAGAGCGATCTCCAGGTACTCCGCCTCGCTCGCCACCCCGGTGGGCGCGGCGCTGGCGTAGGAGATCTTGGGGTGCGGGTGGAAACCCTGGGAGAAGGCGACCGGCACGGCGGCCCGGCGTAGCGCGCGCTCGAACGCCCGGGCGAAGTCCCGGTGCGAGGTGAACCGCAGCGGCCCGCGCTTGGCGTACCGGATGCGGACGCGCTGGACGACCGGCGCCTGGCCGCCCTCGGGTTGAGGCTTTTTGGCGATCGTGGGCTCCTCGGGTGTACCTGCGTGTCCGCCCATCCTGGCGCAGGGCTCGTGACGGTACGCAGCCGGGGCGGGCGAATCGCCCCGGCAGACGGGTGCAAATCGGTCAATCGGGTCGCGACCCGCCCGTCAGGAAAGCCGATGGCCGGCCGGTGACGCGTAGGTCACCAGCCGGCCATCACGATCGGGACCGGTTACCGCTCGCTCGGCGGGGGCGGCGGCGCTCCGCCGGGCGGCCCGTAACCAGGGGGCGGGGCGTAACCCGAGGGTGGGCCGTAACCGGGCGGCGGGGCGTAGCCCGAGGGAGGGGCGTACCCGGGCGGCGGATAGCCGGGCTGCGGGGCGTAACCCGCCTCCGGAGGCGGGTACCCGCCCTGGGCCGCCCGGTCGAGCACCTCGTCCGGGATGTCGGCGGCTCGGGCCGCCTCCCGCCGGTACCGACGGCGGTTCCAGATCAGGAAGACCGCCAGCCCCAGCAGCAACACCAGCACCACGGCGATGCCGATGCCCACCACCATGACCTGCTGGTCGGTGGGGCCACCGCGATCGCCGTGCTGGGTGACGTCGAACTCCTCGTCCGCACCCCCGGTGCGGACCGGACTCGGGTCGACCGCCGCGGCCGGGTCGAGCAGCGGGTTGGCGGAGACCGGCGGCACGTTCGCGGTCAGCGCCTTCATCGGGTCGATCACCCCGAAG
Organism: Micromonospora chokoriensis; assembly: GCF_000718555.1. Taxonomy (GTDB): domain Bacteria; phylum Actinomycetota; class Actinomycetes; order Mycobacteriales; family Micromonosporaceae; genus Micromonospora; species Micromonospora chokoriensis_B. Next base: position 22,668 of record NZ_JOAN01000031.1, on the reverse strand, counting down.
CCGTACTGCGGATCCCGCCCGGAGGGGCCGGCGTCCCGCGCGGTCCGGATGATCCGGTTGATCACGCTCGGAGCGTTGAGGTCCGGGTACTTGGCTCGGATCAACGCGGCCAGAGCGGAGACGATCGCAGCGGAGTCGGAGGTTCCATCGCCCCAGCCGTAGCCCGCCTCGTTGGTGACGTTGTAGACGCTGTCGCCCGGAGCGGCGACCACCGCCTCCGGCCCCTGGACGGAGCCGGACCAGAACTTGCCACCCTTGGTCGTCCCGGTCACCGCGATCACACCGGGAGTGTTGGCCGGGCTTCCCACGGAGGTACGGCCCTGGGCGGTGTTTCCTGCGGAAGCCACCAGGACGACGTCACGGTCCAACGCGTACTTGATTACGCTCTCTTCCACGGCGTTGGCGAAGCCAGCGCCACCGAAGGACATGTTGATGACCTTGGCACCGCCGTCGACGGCCATCCGGATGGCCCGGGCAATCCCCTCGCTGCGGAAGAACCCGTCGTCCTTGCGCATCTTGATGGGCAAGATCTTCACACCGGGGGCGATGCCGTCCACCCCGTCGCGGCCACCGCTCTTCGCCGCGATGATGCCGGCCATGTGCGTGCCGTGCCCGTTCTCGTCGGCTCGGCCGTCTCCGGAGGCGCCGTAGCTGCGACCACCGGGCAGCACCTGACCGCGCAGGTCGGGGTGGGTGGCCTCGACGCCGGTGTCGATCACGGCCACGACCACGCCGCGCCCGGTCGAGATCTTCTGCACCTGGTCGATCCGGAGCTCGTCCAGATACCACTGCTCGGCCCGCCGTGGCGCGGCGGCCGCCGGTTGGGCGGCCCCCACCACCAGGAACCCCGCCAGCAGGCAGGCGACTACCGGCCGGAGGCTTCCGACGTTCACCCTCATCCGTCCGTCCTCATCGAAGGATGCCCGGGGACGCGCCGTCACCAGGGCCCCACGGATCGTCGTCCTCAGTCAACCACGACGAGTGCTCGGAGCCGGTGCCGCCACCGTGCCCGGCGCCGCCCGCGCCGCCCATCATGCCGCCGCCCATCATTCCAGCCCCGCCGACGCCGGCACCGCCACGCGCGCCACCCGCCATCCCGGCGCCGCCCGCGCCTGCGGCGGCGCGCAGCGCGTTCGCCGCGCTCGTCATCGGTGGCACCTTGCCGTTGCCGCCGCCCACCATGCCGGGGATGCCGCCCACGCCGATCCCGGCGCCGCCGCCCAGGCCACCGCCGGCGCCGATCCCGCCGGCCGAACCCACGCCGGCCCCGCCGCCGAAACCACCGCCGGCACCACCGAGACCGGCGCTGCCGACCCCACCGCCGCCGATGCCACCGCCCAGGCCGCCGACGCCGCTCGGAGTGGCGCCAGCCAGACCGCTGGTGTAGTCATCGTCGCCGTAGCCCGGGTAACCGGAGCCGGTCGGTGGGGTCGTGAGCTGGCCGGTGGGCGAGCCATCGCCGAGCCCACCGGACGTGGTCGGGGAGAACGGGTCGACGCTCGACGTCGGACCGCCCACGTCGCCGATGCCCGGTGGCCTACTACCGATCGTGGGGCCGCCACCACCGATGTCGGGCTTCCCGCCGAACTCGCCACCACCGATGTCGGGCCGCCCGGTCGGCGGGACCCGGGTGTCGCGACGGATTTCATCCTCGATGAGCCTCCCGTCCGGCCCGTTCACGGTGAGCTTGGGACGCTCGGTGTAGACCGCCTTGGGTAGCGGCGCCATCGCCGTGGTCGCCGCCTGCTGGTTGTCCCGGTACCAGTTGTCCAGGTGGGCCTTGGTGTCCCACCAGCCGCCCCGCTTCTGGTCGCCGGCCTGGCCGTCGACCTTCATCGTCGCTTCGAGGTCGTCGGCCTTGTCGCGGAACGCGCCGTCGGCGTACGAGGCGGGGTTGTTCTGGTAGTCCTTGCGCAGCGCGGCGAGGAACCCCGAGGAGCTCTCCCCGTCGCGGGCATCGTCGAGCTCGGTGCCGTTGGGCAGGCTCCACTCGTTGATGCCGAAGTCGTCCATCAGCGGGATCGGGATCGTGGAGACCGACTTGCGGATGTCGCCCTCGATCCGCGTCAACGCGCCACTGACGTTTGTCGCGTCGGTGATCAGATCCTCGATCTGCTTGCCGATCTTGCCCAGGTGCTCGCGGTAGGCGTCACCACCGCTGCCCTTCCAACCGGCGAGCATCCCGGGCAGGCCGCCGACGTGCGGGCGTTCCTGGCCGGTCGCGATCGGGCCGACGAACGATCGGCCGACGAGCGCGTCGCGCAGTTGTTGCAGGCCGCTGGAGAGGTTGCTCCAGCCCACCCCGACCGAGCCGACCGTCTCCGGGTCCGCGGAGAGCGTCACCTCGCGGACGCACCGCTCCCAAGTTCCTCCAGCCATGACGTCCCCCTCAGGCCGTGTACGGGTAGGTGGGCGCGCCGCTGGCAGTGGGCGGCGGCGCCGCAGACTCCAGCAGTCGCTCGATCTCCTTGCCGTTGGCGGCGTTACGCGCCTCGGTGTCGCGGAACGCCTTGGCGATCTCCTCGGTGCCCTCCTTCAGCGCGGCGAGCTTCTGGGAGATCATCGTGAGGTGCGCCTCCATGTTGCCCGTGGACGTCTCAAGGGCCCGCCACTGCATGCGGGCGTCCTCGTAGGCACCGAAGGGGGTGCCGTTCGGAACGGTCTGGGCGTTGTTGCTGTCGCCCTTCATCCGCTCCTTGATGCGTTCCATCTCGTAGCTGAGGGTGTCCTCGACGTACTGCTTCAGCCGCTCGACGTACGCCGCCGCAGCGTCCAGATCCTCGACGCTGACGTGCAGATCGCCGATGTTCGGCGGCGGGATGCTGCCCATGCGCTTCCTCCCCCGTCCCCGACCCTCCGAGGTCGGTCCATGTCAGACGCAGCGTATCGAGTGTGACCCAGCCGGGGCAGCCCCAGCCACCAGCAGCCGGTACAGATCACTGTCGATCCAGGGAGGTCACTGCGGCGACGCTGGCGCGTGGCGGAGTCCAGACAGCGCAAACGGGCCCGCGGAATGCGGGCCCGTTTGACGACCGGTCGGATGTGGAGGGTGGTGGGGCACCGCCGACCGGCGCTGCCCCAAGGCGGGCTCGGTCAGGCGTGCGAGTGACCCGCCTGAACCTTCATGCCGTTGCCGCCCAACGGGGTGAGCGGCAGCAGCTTCTTACCGGTGGGGCCGATCTGGATCTCGGTGTCCATCGAGGGGCAGACACCGCAGTCGAAGCAGGGCGTCCACCGGCAGTCGTCCTGCTCGAACTCGCTGAACGAGTCCTGCCAGTCCTGCCAGAGCCAGTCCTTGTCGAGGCCCGAGTCGAGGTGGTCCCAGGGAAGGACCTCCAGCTCGTCGCGCTGACGGGTGGTGTACCAGTCGAGGTCCACCCCGAACGCGGGCAGCGTCTCGGCCGCGGCGTCCACCCAGCGCTGGTACGAGAAGTGCTCGCTCCACCCGTCGAACCGGCCGCCGTTCTCCCAGACCTTGCGGATCACCGAGCCGACCCGGCGGTCGCCCCGGGACAGCAGCCCTTCGATGAGCGACGGCTCGCCGTCGTGGTAGCGGTAGCCGATGGCCCGACCCAGCGAGCGGTCCGAGTTGATGGCCTGCTTGAGGATCTTGAGCCGGTGGTCGATGACCTCCGGACGGTCCATCGCGGCCCACTGGAACGGGGTGTGCGGCTTCGGCACGAACCCGCCGATCGAGACCGTGCAGCGGATGTCCTTGGAGCCGGTGGCGGCCCGACCAGCCCTGATCACCTCGTGGGCCATCTCGGCGATCTCGAGGACGTCCTCGTCGGTCTCGGTGGGCAGGCCGCACATGAAGTAGAGCTTCACCTGCCGCCAGCCGTTGGTGTACGCGGTGACGACCGTACGGATCAGGTCTTCCTTCGACACCATCTTGTTGATGACCTTGCGGATCCGCTCCGACCCGCCCTCCGGGGCGAAGGTCAGGCCGGTACGCCGCCCGTTGCGGGACAGCTCCTGCGCGAGGTCGATGTTGAAGGCGTCCACCCGGGTCGACGGCAGCGACAGCGAGACGTTCGTGCCCTCGTACTGCTGGGCGAGGCCCGAGCACATGTCGCCGATCTCGGAGTGGTCCGCCGAGGAGAGCGACAGCAGGCCCACCTCGTTGAAGCCGGAGAACTCCAGGCCCTCGCGGACCATCTGCCCGACCGTGGTGATCGACCGCTCCCGCACCGGCCGGGTGATCATCCCGGCCTGGCAGAACCGGCAGCCTCGGGTGCAGCCCCGGAAGATCTCCACCGCGTACCGCTCGTGCACCGTCTCGGCCAGCGGAACGAGGGGCTTCTTCGGGTAGGGCCAGGCGTCCAGGTCCATCGTCGTGCGCTTGTGCACCCGGAACGGCACGTCCGCCCGGTTCGGCACGACCCGCTGGATCCGGCCGTCCGGCAGGTAGTCGACGTCGTAGAAGCGCGGCACGTAGACGCTCTCGGTGCGGGCCAGCCGCAGCAGCAGCTCGTCGCGGCCCCCCGGCGAGCCCTCGGCCTTCCACTCCCGGACGATCGCGGTGATCTCCAGGACCGCCTCCTCGCCGTCACCGAGCACCGCGGCGTCGATGAAGTCGGCGATCGGCTCCGGGTTGAACGCGGCGTGCCCGCCGGCCACGATCACCGGGTCGGCGTCGGTGCGGTCGGCGGCCAGCATCGGGATGCCGGCCAGGTCGATCGCGGTGAGCATGTTGGTGTAGCCCAGCTCGGTGGAGAAGGAGATGCCGAACACGTCGAAGCTGCGCACCGACCGGTGCGCGTCGACGGTGAACTGCGGCACGCCGTGCGTGCGCATCAGCGTCTCCAGGTCCGGCCAGACCGCGTACGTCCGCTCCGCGAGGGTGTCGGGCAGCTCGTTGAGCACCTCGTAGAGGATCTGCACGCCCTGGTTGGGCAGGCCCACCTCGTAGGCGTCCGGATACATCAGCGCCCACCGCACGGCCGCCGTGTCCCACTCCTTGGTCACCGCACCCAGCTCGCCCCCGACGTACTGGATGGGCTTGGAGATCTGGGGCAGCAGCGGCTCAAGCTGGGACCAGACCGAATTGGTCGCGGCCGCACGCGGCGTCGTGGACGAGGCACTCATGATGCCCAAGGGTACGCGCTGCCCGGCGGTGATCGCGCGCACGCCCGATCGGCGGTGGTGGCGGCGCGGTACTAACCTCGGATCGGCGCGAGAGGAGATTGCCGCGATGCCGGAGCCCCAGCCGGGAGCACGGCCGGCCGACGGGAGCACCCCGGGTGCGGAGCCGGAGCGGGACCCGGCGGTCGCCGACGAGCCGACCTCCCCACCCGTACCCTCGGACCAGCCGGACCCCTCGAACCAGTCGGAACCGCCGGACCAGCCGGAACCCGCCGCCACCGCGGAGGTCCCGGCGCCCAGGTGGAGCGGCTCGGCCTCGGTGCCGCCGCCGCTGCCGCGCCGGCCCGCCTGGGGCGAGTCCGCCGAGCCGACCCCTGTCCCACCCGTCCCCGTCAGCCCGCCGGAGCATCAGACGCCGGTCGACCCGTGGGCCGGCGTGGACACCGGCGGCTGGGACCTGCCCTCCGCCGAGCTGCCCCCGCTGCCGCCGACGGCCACGTATCCGGCACCGCCGGACACCCGGCCGTGGTCCGGGCCGCCCGGTCCCCCGGTCGGGCCGTACCCGGTGTCGCCGCCGGCTGCCCCGAGACAGCCGCAGGCCATCGGCCCCATGGTGCCGGCCCGGCCGATGTCGCCACCCCCGCCACCCGCGCCGCCGAAGGCGCCGAAGCAGCGCCGGGGCCGGCGACCGGCCACGCCACCACCGACGCCACCACCGGGCTGGCAGGCCCCCAAGGGGTACGTGCCGGTCCCGGTCCGTCGGCGACGCCGCTGGCCATGGCTGCTGCTGCTCACGCTGGCCTGCTGCTGCGGCTGCCCCGCCTACTACGGGTTCCCGATCTCGGCCCAGTACCCCGCTCGGGCGGCACTGCCCGTCCAGGTGGACGACCTCAGCCTGCGCCAGGACGACCGCAGCGCGGAGACCGCCCGGCAGTTGGAGGGCGAGGTGCGCAAGGAGCACTGGCTGGCCGAGGAGACGTTCGCCGGCGTCTACTCGACGACGAGCGGCAAGCGGGTGACGGTCTTCGGCGGCACCGGCTTCCGGTTCAGCCCGGAGTCGGACGCGGAAGCCGAGATCAGCCGGCTCACCGAGCGGTACGCGCTGAACGCCCCGCAGAGCGTGGACACCGGGGTGCGGGGCCGGCACGAGCGATGCGCGGTGGGTAGCGCCGACGGCAGCGACGTGGTGGTTTGCACGTCGGTCGACCACGGCAGCATCGCCACCGGCGTGTTCACCCGACTCTCCGTAGGCGACAGCGCCGACCTGCTGGCCACCCTGCGTGCCCAGATCGTCCAGCCCAAGGCCTAGTGCCTTGGGCTGGACCTAGGTCTGGTGGTCAGGCGTCGCGGGTGGGGTCTGGGTGTGCGCGCGGCGGAGCGTAGCGGGGCACGTACTCCTGGCCGGTGAGCTTCTGGATCTCGCTCATCAGCTCGTCGGTCATCTGCCGCAGCGAGGCACGGTCGTCCGGCCGGCCGCTGAAGTCCAGCGGCTTGCCGAACCGGACGGTGACCTTGGCAGCGCCGGGCCGGGGCACCCGGGCACCGATCGGCTGCGCCTTGTCGGTGCCGATCATGCCGACCGGGATGATCGGCACACCCGCGGAGATGGCCAGCCGGGCCGCGCCGGTCCGCCCCCGGTAGAGCTTGCCGTCGGGCGAGCGGGTGCCCTCCGGGTAGACCACCACCAGGTCACCGCCCTTGAGCGCCGGGATCGCCGCGTCGAACGCGGACAACGCGGCCCGACCACCGGCCCGCTCGACCGGGATCGCACCCAGGCCGGTGAGGACGAACTTGGAGATGGCGCCCTTCACACCGGTGCCCTTGAAATACTCCGACTTCGCCCAGAACGCCAGGTGTCGGGGCACCACCGTGCCGAGGAACAGCTCGTCGGCCACCGAGAGGTGGTTGCCGGCGAAGATCGCGCCGCCGGTCTCCGGCACGTGTTCCAGACCCTCCACGGTCGGGCGGAACGCCAACCGCAGCGAGGGCGCCACGGTGAGCTTGCCGATGGTGTAGAGCAGGGGCACTGGTCCTCCGGCAGATCAGGTGCGAACAGGCGGTGTCACGGTAGCGGACGCCTCCACACCCCGCAGACTGAGGTGTGGCGGCGTCCGCATCCGCGCGCTACGACCGGCGGACGGTGACCGTCACTCGCTCACCCTCGCCGACCTCGCCGGCGAAGCCGTCCAGGCCCTCGACGAAGTCCACCGAGTCGGCCAGCACCTCCCCGGCGACGAAGTCGACGTACGCGGCCACCGCGGCGCGCACCTCGTCGGAGGCCGACACCGACACCACGATCCGGTCCGAGACGTCCAGGTCGGCGTCCCGGCGGGCCTGCTGGACCACCCGCACCACGTCGCGGGCCAGCCCCTCGGCGGCCAACTCCGGGGTGACGTCGGTGTCCAGCACCACCACGCCCTCGCCGCCGGGCAGCGGCGCGGAGTGCTCGGCGTCGGCCGCGACCAGGCGCAGCTCGTACTCACCCTCGGCGAGGGTGACGCCGGCGGCCACCGGGGCGCCGTCGACCAGCTCCCACTCGCCCGCCTTGACCGCCTTGATCACCTGCTGCACCTGCTTGCCGACGCGCGGGCCGAGCGCCCGGGGCACCACCGTCAACACCTGCTCGCAGTACGCGGACAGCTCCGCGCTGAACTCGACAGTCTTGACGTTGACCTCGTCGGTGACCAGGTCGGCGAACGGTCGCAGCTGCTCCGCCGCCGGCGAGGCCACGGTCAGCTTCGACAGCGGCAGACGCACCCGCAGCCCCTTGGCCTTGCGCAGCGACAGCGCCGCCGAGGCGACCGCCCGCACGTTGTCCATCGCGGCGACCAGGTCGTGGTCGGCCGGGAACTCACTCGCCTCCGGCCAGTCGGTCAGGTGCACCGAACGCTCCCCGGTCAGGCCACGCCAGATCTCCTCCGCGGTCAGCGGCGCGAGCGGCGCCACCACCCGGCAGAGGGTCTCCAGCACCGTCGACAGCGTGTCGAAGGCGTTGGCGTCACCGGACCAGAACCGGTCCCGGGACCGGCGCACATACCAGTTGGTCAACGCGTCCAGGTAGGACCGGACGGTGGCGCAGGCACCGGAGATGTCGTACGCGTCCATCTGCGCGCCGACCGTCGACACCAGCTCGTTCGTCTTCGCCAGGATGTACCGGTCGAGCAGGTGGGTGGAGTCGGTGCGCCGCCGCGCCTGGTACCCGTCGGCGTTGGCATAGAGCGTGAAGAAGTACCACACGTTCCACAGCGGCAGCAGCACCTGCCGGACGGCGTCGCGGATGCCCGCCTCGGTGACCGCCATGTCGCCGCCGCGCAGCACCGGCGAGGACATCAGCATCCAGCGCATCGCGTCCGAGCCGTACGCGTCGAAGACGTGGTAGACGTCCGGGTAGTTGCGCAGGCTCTTGGACATCTTGCGCCCGTCCGAGCCGAGCAGGATGCCGTGGCTCAGGCAGTTGCGGAACGCCGGCCGGTCGAACAGCGCGGTGGCCAGCACGTGCATCGTGTAGAACCAGCCACGGGTCTGCCCGATGTACTCGACGATGAAGTCACCCGGGTAGTGGTGCTCGAACCAGTCCGCGTTCTCGAACGGGTAGTGCACCTGGGCGAACGGCATCGACCCGGACTCGAACCAGCAGTCCAGCACCTCCGGCACCCGACGCATCATCGACTGCCCGGTCGGGTCGTCCGGGTTGGGGCGGACCAGGTCGTCCACCGCCGGCCGGTGCAGGTCGGTCAGGCGTACGCCGAAGTCCCGCTCGATGTCGGCCAGCGAGCCGTAGACGTCCAGGCGCGGGTAGTTCGGGTCGTCGGACTTCCAGGCCGGGATCGGCGAGCCCCAGAACCGGTTCCGGCTGATCGACCAGTCCCGGGCGTTCGCCAGCCACTTGCCGAACGAGCCGTCCTTGATGTGGCCGGGCGTCCAGTTGATCTCCTGGTTCAGCTCGACCATCCGGTCCCGGAACTGGGTCACCGCGACGAACCACGACGACACGGCCTTGTAGACCAGCGGGGTGTCGCAGCGCCAGCAGTGCGGGTACGAGTGGGTGTAGGTGTCCTGCTTGAGCACCACCCCCCGGTCCTTCAGCTCCCGGATCACCGGCTTGTTGACGTCGAAGACCTGCTCGCCCTGGTACGGCGGGACCAGCGCGGTGAACCGGGTGTGGTCGTCCACGGTGACGATGGTGGGGATGCCGGCGGCGTTGCAGACGTTCTGGTCGTCCTCACCGAACGCCGGGGCCAGGTGGACGATCCCGGTGCCGTCCTCGGTGGTGACGAACTCCGCGCCGAGCACCTGGTAGGCGTTCTCCCCGGCCTGCTCGACGAGGAAGTCGAACAGCGGCGTGTAGCGACGCCCGGCCAGGTCGCGGCCGTACACCGTGCCGACCTGCTCGTACCCTTCCAGCTCCTTGGCGTACGCGGCCAGCCGCGCCGCGCCGACGACGAACCGGTCGCCGTCGCGCTCCAGCACCGCGTACTCGATGTCCGGGCCGACGGCGAGCGCCAGGTTCGACGGCAGGGTCCACGGCGTGGTGGTCCAGACGCCCAGCTTGACCGGCCCGCGCACCAGCTCCGGGGCGGACTCGTCGGCGGTCAGCTCGAACCACACCGACAGGGTGGGGTCGTGCCGGTCCCGGTAGACGTCGTCCATCCGGGTCTCGGTGTTCGACAGCGGCGTCTCGCAGCGCCAGCAGTACGCCAGCACCCGGAAGCCCTCGTAGATCAGACCCTTGTCGTGCAGGGTCTTGAAGGCCCACATGACGCTTTCCATGTAGTCCAGGTCGAGGGTCTTGTAGTCGTTGGTGAAGTCGACCCAGCGGGCCTGCCGGTTGATGTACCGCTCCCAGTCCTGGGTGAACTCCAGCACCGAGTCGCGGCAGGCCTCGTTGAACCGGGCCACGCCCAGGTCGATGATCTCCGCCTTGCTGGTGATGCCGAGTTGCTTCTCGGCCACCACCTCGGCGGGCAGGCCGTGGCAGTCCCAGCCGAAGCGTCGCTCGACGTGCCGGCCGCGCATGGTCTGGTAGCGCGGCACCACGTCCTTGACGTAGCCGGTGAAGAGGTGACCGTAGTGCGGCAGGCCGTTGGCGAACGGCGGGCCGTCGTAGAAGACGTACTCGTTCTTACCGTCGGTCCCGGCGGGACGGGCCTCGATGCTGGCCTCGAAGGTCTTGTCGGCCGTCCAGTGCTCCAGCACCCGGCGCTCGACCGCGGGCAGGTCCGGGCTCGCCGGCACACCGGCGGCGGTCGGGTCGTGCAATGGATAGGCCATCGGGGTCGCTCTCCTCGTGCAGTCACTCAACGTGGGACTGCGAGGACGAACCTTCCCGGGGTACGCCTCGACGACGCTCCCAGGTGGCCCGCGGTACCACCCCGCTTGGCGGTCAGGATCGACCGCCCGCTCATTGCCGGCTGTGACGGGCCGCACCCGTCCGGTTCTACTGAGCCGGTTGCCCGGCTGTTCTTCCGGAGGCTCACCGGTGATAGCCGGATCATCGCCCTACAAAGCCCAACGATACAAGACCACCCCACCACCCCGCCGCCGACTAATCCCCACCCCACCCCCGCCCCGGTGATCATGAAGTTGTTGCCCACCGGATCGGCGTGTCGTGGCAACAACTTCATGATCAACCGCAGGGGACCCCGGGGGGGTCAGGGGGCTGGGAGGGTGGTGGTCCAGAGGGAGGCGCCGTCGCGGTCACGCAGGTGCACCGTTAGGGCTTCCGACCGGCCATCGATGCTGACCTCACCGAAGTGTTGGAAGCCTCCCGCCGGGCCGGTGTTCGCCACCGGCGGGGCGTGCACGAACGCGGCCTGCGGGCCGAAGGTGCCGTCCAGCGCGTTCGGGCCGAACGCACCGGCGTGCGCCGGGCCGGAGACGAACTCCCAGAACGGGGTGAAGTCGCCGACCGCCGCGCGGGACGGGTCGTAGTGGTGCGCGGCGCTGTAGTGCACGTCGGCGGTGAGGAAGACCATGCCGGTCACCCCGGCGCGGTGGGTGGCCCGCAGCACCTCGGCGAACTCCAACTCACGCCCGGCCGGCGCACCCGGGTCGCCCTGCGCGACACCCTCCTGCGCGCCCGGACCGTCCGGCACCACCACGCCGATCGGCAGGTCGTTGGCGATCACCTTCCAGGTCGCCGTGGACCGCTTCAGCTCCCGGATCAGCCACTCCCGCTGCTCCCGGCCGAGCAGGCCGCGCTTCGGGTCGGCGTACGTGTTGCCGTCGTTCGGGTCCTTGTGGGTCCGCATGTCGAGCACGAACACGTCCAGCAGCGGCCCGTGCGAGATCCGGCGGTAGAGCGGCCCGTCGTCCGGCACCGGCAGCCACTCGCCGAACGCCTGCCGCGCGCGGGCGGCGAGCACGTCCACCCGCCGCTCGGTGTAGCGCGGGTCGTCCAGGATCTCCCCCGGGTACCAGTTGTTGAGCACCTCGTGGTCGTCCCACTGGTTGATCTGCGGGACCGCCGCGTTGAACGCCCGCAGGTGCTCGTCGATCAGGTTGTACGCGTACTGCCCCCGGTACTCGGTCAGCGTCTCGGCCACCTTGCTCTTCTCCGGCGTCACCACGTTGCGCCAGATCCGCCCGTCCGGCAGGGTCACCGACTCGACCAACGGGCCGTCGGCGTACACCGTGTCGCCACTGCACAGGTAGAAGTCGGGCCGGGTCTCCCGCATCGCCCGGAAGATCGACATGCCACCGAAGTTCGGGTCGATTCCCCAGCCCTGCCCGACGATGTCACCGGTCCAGACGAACTTCACGTCGCTGCGCCGATGCCGACCCGGTGCGGTGGTCAGCGTTCCGGTCAGCGGCTCGCTGACCACCCCGTGCCGCTCCAGGCTCTCCACCCGCACCCGGTAGTGCAGCCGCTCGGCGTCCGGCAGCCCCCGCAGCCGGACCTTGCCGGTGAAGTCACCGTTCGGGGTGAGCACCGGGCCGCGCAGCGTGCGCGCGCCACGGAAGTCCGGCCGACGGCTCACCTCGACAAGCATCCGGCCCGGCCGGTCGGCCCGGGTCCAGACCAGCGCCGAGTCCGCGGTCACGTCGCCGCTCTGCACACCGTGGGTGAGCACCGGGCGCGCGGCCGGGCGCCAGGCCGCAGCGGCGTTCGCGCCGGCACCGCCCAGCAGGGCGCCGCCGGCGGCTCCGGCACCGACCACCAGGCCGGCCCGCAGCAGGGTACGTCGATCAAGCTCGGTCATGCTTCCTCCCGATCATGGGTTGACCCCGTGGGTCTATCGGGCGGAGGTGACCGCGAGCGGCGGTCTGGATGACACGAGCAGGAACGTCGGTTGTCTGGACGGAATGGCGGAGTGCGTCCCGCGCGGCTTGACCACGCTGACGCGCTCGCGCAAACTTCGCCGGTGCGTTCGCTTCGGTACGACGAATTTCAGGCCATGCGCCGATTCCCCGCGTTGGACGGGCTGCGGGCCGTGGCCGCCGTCATCGTCATCGCATTCCACTACGGCGGCCCGTCCTGGAAATGGCTGAGCGGCTGGAGCGGCGTACACCTGTTCTTCGTACTCTCCGGCTTCCTGATCACGACGCTGCTGCTGCGCGAGGAGCACCGCTACGGCAAGGTCTCGCTGCGCGCGTTCTACCTGCGGCGGTTCTTCCGGATCATGCCGGTCTACCTGCTGGTGCTCTTCCTGTACTGGGGGCTGGCCCGGATCAACGGCAACCCCGAGCCGGTCGAGCAGAGAATGAAGTACTACCTGCTCTTCCTCAACGAGAACCTGACGGGGAACGCACCGTTCCTGCATTCCTGGACGATCGGCATCGAGCAGAAGTTCTACCTGTTCTGGCCGGCCATCGCCTTCGTGGCGGTCGCCGCCGTCTTCCGCCGCCGCCTGATGGTCACGCTCTGCCTGCTCGTGCTCTTCATCGCGATGATTCCGCCGGACATCGCCTGGCTGAGTTGGCCGATCCACTACGTGGCGATCCTGCTCGGCTGCCTGACCGCGATCGTCATGCATCACCCCCGCGGCTTCGCCCTGGTCCGGCCGCTGACCCACCCGGTGACCGCCACCGTCGTCATCCTGGGGTTCGGCGTGGTCCAGGCGTGCGCGCAGTTCTGGCCCACCCGCTTCGGGCAGGAGTCGTTGATCGGCTGCTACGCCCTGGCGGCGACGGTGCTCCTGCCGGCCCTGCTCTCCCGCAGCGTGCTCGCCCGCGGGCTGGGGTTGCGGCCGCTGGTCTTCGTCGGCGAACGGTCGTACTCGTTGTATCTGATCCAGTCGATCGCGTCGCGGGTGGCGGGCGGGCTGGTGCCCGCGCTCGGGCATCGCAGCACCGGCTTCTTCGTGGCGACGACGGTGGTGGCGCTGCTCGCCGCGGACCTGATGTACCGCTGGGTCGAGCTACCCATGATCGAGGTGGGCCGTCGGCTGGCCGCCCGGGTGAGCCGGCCGGCCCCGCGCGACGGCGATGGCACGACGCCCACCCCGCCCGCCCCGGTCGCCGAGGACGTCCAGATCCCCCGTCCCCGCGAGGTGCTGGAGGACGTCGCCCCGGCGGCGCGCGGCTGACCACGCCCCTGCATTCTGGTCCGCCCTCGCTGACATGAGCGGGGTCACAGCCACGGTTGTCACGAACCACCCCGGCCGACCCGTCGTGACGGTGTCGGACCGATCAGGAGGTAGTCGTGCAACGGATGAACCCGGCCGAGGTCGCACCACAGGCGTACAAGGCCGTCATGGGGTTGGAGAAGTACGTTCAGACGAACGTCGACCACACCGTGCTGGAGCTGGTGAAGCTGCGGGCGTCGATGATCAACGGGTGCGCGTACTGCGTGGACCTGCACAGCCGCGACGCGCTCGCCGACGGTGAGTCGAGCCGGCGACTGTTCGCGGTCGCCACCTGGCGGGAGGCGCCCTTCTTCGACGAGCGGGAGCGGACCGCGCTGGCCCTCACCGACGCGGTCACCCGGCTCGGTGAGCACGGGGTGCCGGACGACGTGTGGGACGACGCCGCGAAGGTCTGGTCAGAGAAGGAACTGGCCGACCTCGTCCTCGCGATCGCCACAATCAACGTGTGGAATCGGATCGGGGTGACGATGCGGCTGGAGCCCCCGGCCCAGGTGTGACCACCGAGGCAGCAGAGGCGGCCGGTGCGCTCGAAGCGCACCGGCCGATGCTGCTTGGGCTCGCGTACCGCCTGCTCGGCAGCCGGCACGACGCGGAGGACGTGCTCCAGGAGGCGTACCTGCGCTGGCTGGGGGTGGACCGCGCACGGGTCGACGAGCCGCGCCGGTACCTGTCCCGAGTGGTCACCCGGTTGGCCCTGGACCGGCTGCGCGCTCGGCAGGCGGCCCGCGAGACGTACGTCGGGACGTGGCTGCCCGAGCCGGTGCCGACCGTGCCCTCGCCGTTCGGGCCGTTGGACCGGGTGGAGCTACGCGACTCGCTCTCCACCGCGTTACTGCACGTCCTGGAACGACTCACCCCACCGGAGCGGGCGGTGTACGTCCTGCACACGGCCTTCGACCTGCCGTACGCGGAGATCGCCGAGATCCTGGGCCGGTCCGCCGCCGACTGCCGGCAGCTGTACCACCGGGCAGCCACGCGGGTACGGCAGGAGCAGCGTCGGTTCACCGCCAGTCGCCCGGAGCGGGAGCGGCTGCTGAACGCATTCCTCGCCGCCGCCCGCGACGGTGACCTGAGGACGCTCACCGACCTGGTGGCCGCCGACGCCACCGCCTGGAACGACGGGGGCGGTCGGGTGCGGGCCGCCCTGAACCCGGTAACCGGCGCGGACCGGATCGCCCGGTTCTACGCCGGGATCTACGGCCCGCGCCACCGGATGACAGTGCACCCGGTCGAGCTCAACGGCGAACCTGCGGTGCTGATCACCCGCGCGGACGGCAGTCGGTACACGCTGACCATCGCTGCGGCCGACGGCCGGATCACCGGGATCTACGTAGTCGGCAACCCGACGAAGGTGCCGGCGATCGGCTGACCCCGGCCGATGTGGGTCAGCCCAGCTCGGGGAACCAGAGCGCGATCTCGCGCTTGGCGCTGTCCGTCGAGTCGGAGGCGTGCACCAGGTTCTCCCGGTTGGACAGCGACAGGTCGCCCCGAATGGTGCCGGCGGCGGCCTTGCGACCGTCGGTCGCGCCGACGAGCCCGCGGACCACGTCGATGACCTGGTCGCCGGAGAGCACCAGGGCGACCAGCGGGCCGCTGGTCATGAAGTCCTTCAGCGGCGGGTAGAACGCCTTGTCGACGTGCTCGGCGTAGTGCTCGTCGGCGAGCGCGGCGTCCATCGTCCGGTGCGCCATCGCGTCGATCCGCAGCCCCTTGCGCTCGAAGCGGGAGAGGACCTCGCCGACCAGGCCGCGGCGGACCGCGTCGGGCTTGATCAGAACGAGGCTGCGCTCATCCGGGCTGTTGCTGGACACGCTGGGTTCCTCCTGTACGCGCTGAACGCTTGGGATCGGTACGGTCAGCCTAGCGACCCGGTCCCGGCGCCGGCGCGGCGGCCGGTCTTTCCCCCGGTGGCCGATCCGGCCTAGCCTGGGCCTGACCCTCGGGAGGTCCACTGTGTCGAATGGCGGGAACCGACCCATCGCGCCGGTACGCAAGCTGATCGGCACGGTGCTGGGCACCGTGGCCACGTTCGTCGTCCTGTTCGGGCTGGGCATGACCAGTTGGGCCATCGTGGCTCTCGGGGTCGCCCTGCTGGTGCTGGCGATCGCGCTGGCGACCGTACGCGGCGGTGGTCGCACGTGGGTGGTCGGTGTCGGGCACGTGCACAGCGCCTCCGAACCACCCACCCAGTACGCGTTCGGCCGCTGCGAACTGCAGCTGGTGATCGACGCGCCCGGTCTGCCGCCGCGATCCAAGAAGATCATCGAGCCGCGGGTGCCGGTCTCCAAGTGGCCGTCGCTGGGCCAGACCCTGCCGATCCGGGTCGCGTTGGACGACCAGCGGCACGTCAAGGTCCTCTGGGACGAGGTGCTGACCCACGCCGAGACCGCCGCCGCCGTCGCCGACCTTCCGCCGGAGTTCGCCGACGCGGAGGCGATGGACGAGCTGCTGATCCAGCAGGACGCTCCCCCGTGGGCCGACCGCGCGCCGGACGACGACTTCCGGGACGACTTCCGCGACCCGGTCGGTGACCCGTTCCGGGATCCGCTCGGCGACCCGCTGCGCACCGACCCGGTACGCGACGACCTCCGGCGCGACGACCCGGGCGTCATACCGGAGGAGCGCGAGCCCGTGGTGATGCACCAGAGCCCGGGTGGCCCGGTGGTGTTGGAGGGCGTCCTCGTCGAGCAGCAGGCCGGTGGGCTGCCCCGCCGGGCCACCCCGGCGCCGCGTCCGCCCGCCGAGGAACGCTTCGACGAGCCCGCCGCCGATCGGTTCGACCTGCCGGAGACTGTCCCCTCCGACGACTCCGTCGACCCGCTCAGCGCGCAGCGCGCCGACCCACCGCCCGCGCAGCGGTCCGGCCGCGGCGCGGCCGACCCGCTGGACCCACTCGACCTTCCGCTTGACGATCCCGCTTCGGCCGGGGCGGCACACGAGACCGTGACCGACGAGGAGCTGAACCAGGCGATCTTCGGGTTCGACGCCGGCTCGGCCTCGGATCCGGCCGGGCCGATCAGCGGGGTGGGCCTCACCCTGCTCGTCACCGACCTGCCCCGATCGCTCAGCTTCTACCGCGACATGCTCGGCTTCAGCGAGGTCGACCAGGGCGCGCACAACGCCGTCCTCGCCTCCGGGGCGACCCGGATCGTCCTGCGCGAGGTGACCGGGGCGGCGCCCATCAGCCGCCGGTTGGTACACGTCAACCTTGAGGTGAACGACATCGAAGCCGCATACGAGCGGTTGCGCGAGTCGGGCGTCCGCTTCACGTACGCGCCCCGGGTGGTCAACCGGGGCACCAAGCTGGAGGGGTGGGCGGCGGCCTTCCGCGACCCGGACGGCCACGGTGTAGCGCTCACCCAGTGGCGCGAACGCGCTGACGCCTGACTGCCGCTGACCGGCTCGGACGTCAGCCGAGGATGACGCGGCGGACGTGCAACGCGTACGCCCAGACCAGGGCGAAGATGATGCCCAGCCCGAGCAGCGACCAGTGCAACAGACCACCCAGCAACAGCAGGCCCTGAAGCACGGTGCCAGCGTTCCAGGCCCAGGGGCGGCGCATCATGCCGGCGAGCACGACGGCGGCCACCGCCAGCGCCACCACGGCACCGATCGCGACGCCGCCGAGGTCACCGCCGACCACCCGGATCGGCTGGATCGCCAGCAGCAGCACCAGCGCCTCCAGGCTGAGCGTGCCAGCACCGAGGCCGCGTACCGCCCGCTCCGGGTTGCGCAACCCGGAGCGCCGCGGCTGCCCGTCCGTGGGCTCCTCCCCCACCGGCTGCTCGACCGGCGAGCCGGTCGGATCCTCGATGGCGTGCGGATCCCGCTCCGGGCTGGTCATCGCTTCAACAGCCGGCGTGCGTCGGCGACCGTCACCACTGAGCCGGTGACCAGCACCCCGACCCCGCTGAGCTCACCGGGGACGTCCTCCTCGGCCAGCGCCACCGCCAGCTCGATGGCGTCCGGCATCTCCTCGGCCGAGTCCACCCGCTCCTCGCCGAAGATCTCGGCGGCCAGCGCGGCGAGTTCCTCCGTCGGCATCGCCCGTGGCGAGCTGTTGCGGGTGACCACGACATGGTCGACCACCGGCTCCAGCAACTCCAGCAGGGCCTCCGCGTCCTTGTCGGCCAGCACACCGACCACCGCCACCAACTTGCTGAACGCGAACTCCTCCTGGAGCGCGGTGACGGTGGCCTTCATGCCGTGCGGGTTGTGCGCCCCGTCCAGCAGAACAGTCGGGGCGTTGCGGACCCGCTCCAGCCGACCCGGGGAGCTGGCCGACGCGAAGCCCTCCCGGACCGCCTCGATGTCGAGCTGACGTCGAGCCCCGGCACCCAGGAACGCCTCCACGGCGGCGAGCGCCACGGCGGCGTTCTGCGCCT
This sequence comes from Micromonospora chokoriensis, assembly GCF_000718555.1. Taxonomy (GTDB): domain Bacteria; phylum Actinomycetota; class Actinomycetes; order Mycobacteriales; family Micromonosporaceae; genus Micromonospora; species Micromonospora chokoriensis_B. The sequence goes on along the minus strand of NZ_JOAN01000031.1, from coordinate 4,610 downwards.
GGTGGGCGCCGTGCAGCGGAATGAACACGTCGTCGTACACGCCACCCAGGCCCTGCAGGCTGAGCACCTGACCGCCGACCGCGACCGCCCGACTCAGCACGCCGAACTCGGCGCCCTCCCGGGCGAGGGTGGCCCCGACCTCGGCGCAGCGTTCGAGGAGAGGGCCTGCGGCCTCCTCCTCCTGCGCCGCGGCGATCACGGTGGCGCCCGGGTGGATGATGCCGGCCTTGGCCAACGCGATGTCCTGCAGCGTGTCGCCGAGCCACTCGGTGTGGTCCAGCCCGATCGGGGTGATCACACAGACCCCGGCCTGGATGACGTTAGTGGCGTCCTCGGCACCGCCGAGGCCGACCTCGACCACCGCGATGTCGACCGGCGCGTCGGCGAACGTGGCGAACGCCAGCGCGGTGGTCATGTCGAAGTACGTCAGCGGCTCGTCCGACCGCGCGTCGACCAACTCGGCCAGCGGTGCGATCTCCCGGTACACCGAAGTGAACCGCTCCTCGCTGACCGGCTCCCCGTCCAGGCTGATCCGCTCCCGGACGCTCTCCAGGTGCGGGCTGGTGTAGCGCCCGGTGTGCAGCCCGTGCGCCCGCAACAGCGAGTCGATCATCCGCGCGGTGGACGTCTTGCCGTTGGTACCGGTCAGATGGATCGAGGGGTACGCCCGCTGCGGGCTGCCGAGCAGGTCGAGTAGGGACTCGATCCGGTCCAGCTCGAAGACCATGCGGGTGAAACCACGGGCGTTCAGCTCCGCCTCGACGGCGGCGAATTCGGTACGGTCGGTCACGAGGACAGTGTCTCCAGAGCAGCGTCGATCCGGACCAGGTCGGCCTCGGCGGTGGCGAGCCGGTCGCGGATCTTCGCGACCACCGGCTCGGGGGCCTTGCCGATGAAGGCAGGGTTGTCGAGCTTCGCCCGGGCCTGCGCGACCTCCTTCTCGGCGGCGGCACGGTCCTTCGTGAGCCGGGCCCGTTCGGCGGCCAGGTCGATCGACCCCCGGGTGTCCAACGCGACACCGACCGCGCCGGGCATGGCCAGCGTGGCGCTGGCCTGGAAGTCGTCCCCGGCCGGGTCCAGCCGGACCAGCGAACGGATCAGCGGCTCGTGGGCGGCGATTCCCGCCCCGGACAGCCCGTCCAGGCGGGCCGCCACCCGCTGCGTCGGGCGCAGCCCCTGGTCGGAACGGAACCGGCGGATCTCGGTGACCACCCGCTGCACACCGACCAGCTCGGCCTCGGCGGCGTCGTCGATAAGCGACCGGTCAGCAACCGGCCAGGCAGCGCCCTGCACCGTCTCGCCGCCGGTCAGCGCCACCCACAGCTCCTCGGTGACGAACGGAATGACCGGGTGCAGCAGCCGCAGCAGCTGATCGAGCACATGCCCGAGCACCCGACGGCTGACCTCCGCAGGCTCACCGCCCTCGGCGAGCACCGGCTTGTTCAGCTCGACGTACCAGTCGCAGACGTCGTCCCAGGCGAAGTGGTACAGCAGGTCACACACCTTGGCGAACTCGTACGCCTCGAACTGCTCGTCGACCTCGGCGGTGACGTGCGCCAGCCGGGACAGGATCCACCTGTCGACGGTGGAGAGCTGCTCGGTGGGCGGCAGGTCGCCCGTGGTGTGCGCGCCGTTCATCAGGGCGAACCGGGTGGCGTTCCAGAGCTTGTTGCAGAAGTTACGCGAGCCCTGGCACCACTCCTCGCTGACCGGGACGTCCTGGCCGGGGTTCGCGCCCCGCGCCAGGGTGAACCGGGTGGCGTCGGCGCCGTAGCGGTCGATCCAGTCCAGCGGGTCGACCACGTTGCCGAACGACTTCGACATCTTCTTGCCGAACTGGTCGCGCACCATGCCGTGCAACGCGACCACGTCGAAGGGCGGCCGGCCGTCCATCGCGTAGAGGCCGAACATCATCATCCGGGCGACCCAGAAGAACAGGATGTCGTACCCGGTGACCAGGACGCTGGTCGGGTAGAACTTCGCCAGGTCCGGGGTCTGCTCGGGCCAGCCGAGGGTGGAGAACGGCCACAGACCGCTGGAGAACCAGGTGTCCAGGACGTCCTCGTCCTGGTGCCAGCCCTCGCCGGTCGGCGGCGCCTCGTCGGGGCCGACGCAGACGATCTCACCCGCCGGGCCGTACCAGACCGGGATGCGGTGCCCCCACCACAGCTGGCGGGAGATGCACCAGTCGTGCATGTTGTCGACCCACGCGAAGTAGCGCTTCGACAACTCGGCCGGCTCGATGCGGACCCGACCGTCGCGAACCGCGTCCCCGGCGGCCTGGGCCAGCGGTGCGGTGTTGACGAACCACTGCAGCGACAGCCGCGGCTCGACGGTGGTCTTGCAGCGCGAGCAGTGCCCGACCGCGTGCACGTACGGGCGCTTCTCGGCGACGATCCGGCCCTGCTCCCGCAGCGCGGCCACGATCGCGGGCCGGGCCTCGAACCGGTCCAACCCCTCGAACGGGCCGGGCACGGTGATCACACCGCGTTCGTCCATCACGGTCAGCGCCGGCAGGTCGTGCCGCTGGCCGATCTCGAAGTCATTCGGGTCGTGGGCGGGCGTCACCTTGACCATGCCGGTGCCGAAGGACGGGTCGACGTGCGCGTCGGCGACGATCGGGATCCGGCGGCCAGTCAACGGCAGCTCGACCTCGGTGCCGATCAGGTGCTGGTAACGCTCGTCGTCCGGGTGCACCGCCACAGCGGTGTCGCCGAGCATCGTCTCGGCTCGGGTGGTGGCCACCACGACCTCGTCGCTGTAGCGGATCGAGATCAACTCACCGTCGTCGTCGGTGTGCTCGACCTCGATGTCGGAGAGCGCCGTGAGGCAGCGCGGACACCAGTTGATGATCCGGTTGGCCCGGTAGATGAGGCCGTCGTCGAACAGCTTCTTGAAGATCGTCTGGACGGCCCGGGTCAGCCCCTCGTCCATGGTGAAGCGCTCACGGTCCCAGTCGACGGAGTCGCCGAGGCGGCGCATCTGGCCCAGGATGGCGCCACCGGACTCGGCCTTCCACTGCCAGACCCGCTCGACGAACTTCTCCCGGCCGAGATCGTGCCGGGAAAGACCCTCGGCGGCGAGCTGACGCTCGACCAGGTTCTGGGTGGCGATGCCGGCGTGGTCCATGCCAGGCAGCCACAGCGCCTCGAAACCCTGCATCCGCTTACGCCGGGTCAGGGCGTCCATCAGCGTGTGCTCGAACGCGTGGCCCATGTGCAGCGAGCCGGTGACGTTCGGCGGCGGGATGACGATGGTGAACGGGGGCTTGTCGCTGTCCGCGGAGGCCCGGAAGTGCCCAGCGGCTACCCACTGCTCGTACCGTCGCTGCTCTACCTCACCGGGCTGGTACTGGCCGGCAAGGGTCGGGGCGTCGGGGCGTTGGGCATCCAGTCTCTCGGTCACCGGACAAGTCTACGGAGGGCTTCCGCAGACCTGACGTGCGCCACCTGCCGTTCGCGTACGGTGTCGGCTATGTCCGACGCACATCTCACCGAGCGGTCGCTCGACGGCGGTCGCGAGCCGGTGGAGCTGACCGAAGAGCCGATCCAGCTGAGCACCCGGGACTCCGGAGGCGACCCCGACGAGCGGTCCGGCGGCTGGTCCCGCCGTCGCAAGATCGGTTGGACGGTCGCGCTGGTGGTCGGCCTCGCCGGTGCCGGGGTGCTCGGTGTCGGCGGGTGGCAGGTGGCACAGCAGAAGGACACCCAGCTGACCTCGCCCGATCAGGTGGCGGGTCTGACCCGGGACGACAGCGAACGGGCGAAGAGCACAGCCGACTACCTGCGCAGCGGCCTGGCCGCGAACATCGAGCTGGACCGCAGCTTCGGCACGGTCTACCGCGACCCGGCCGACGACAAGCGCTCCGTCCTCATCTTCGGCGGCACCACCCTGCTCTGGCAGCCGGAACGCGACCTGGACAGCCTCTTCCGCCTGATGTCGGACGAGACCGGCGCGGTGAACGGTCTGCGCGAAGCGTCCCCGGGTGACCTCGGCGGGGTGCTGAAGTGTGGCAGCACGAGCGGTGAGGGCGGTGACTTCGCGGTGTGCGGCTGGGCCGACCACGGCAGCGTGGTCATGGCGATGTTCCCGGGTCGCTCGCCGGACGACGCCGGCGGTCTGCTGCGTAACCTCCGCGACGGCATGCAGACCCGAAACTGATCGCGCACCGCCTAGCCCGGACCGCCTGGCCGGAACGCCCGGCTCTTTCACCTCGTCGGCGGGGCAGTCTCAACCGAAGGCGTGTCTCGGCCTGCCCTCTATTGCAGGGATCAGCGTGATGTCTGTGAGTCATCACGATGACTCACAGACATCACGCTCAACGGAATATCCGGCCCCGGCTCAGCTCGCCCGCGCCGCCGAAGCGGCCCGTCCGGACCGCCTGCCGGCGAGATCACGCAACATCCTGGTTGTAGTGGTGGTGTCAGCCCGCAGGTGAGGCCACTACAACCAGGAACAAACGGGAACGCAGAATAGGCCACCCCCGGGTGGGGGTGGCCTATTCTGAAAATTTGTCCGGCGGCGTCCTACTCTCCCACACCCTCACGAGTGCAGTACCATCGGCGCTGGAGGGCTTAGCTTCCGGGTTCGGAATGTAACCGGGCGTTTCC
>NZ_JOAN01000030.1 GCF_000718555.1 Micromonospora chokoriensis | reverse complement strand
CCCTCCGGCCCTTGTTGATCAAGAGGTTTCGGTCAGAAAACGCGCTTCCGATGACCGAAACCTCTTGATCAACGCGGGTCAGAGGGGGGGTGGGGTGGGTGGGGGGTGGGGTGGGTAGGTGGGTTAGTTGAGGGCGGCTTGGGCTTCGGCTTGGGCCTTCATGCGGGCGGCGCGGTCTAGGTCGGCTTGTTGGACGGCTGCTACCGAACCGAAGATGCTGACTGCCTGGTAGTAGGTCCAGGCCAGGCTGTAGCAGGCCGGTCGGACTACCGAGTTGTACGTGGCGCAGACGCGCTTCAGGTCCTCGTAGAAGGCGCTGTCCAGGCGGGACTTGTTGGCGGAGAACTGGCCGACCGCTTTGTAGTTGCGGTAGCCGAAGTCGTGCCGGTAGCAGCCCAGGTTGAAGGTGAACCCGAGCGGGTTGTCCGGGCTGGACGAGCAGTAGTCGGTGGACCAGTTGAAGTTGTACTCGGCCCACGGGGCCTGGTTGACCCGGGCGCTGTTCCACGAGTTGTAGCTGGACGCGCTGGTCTGGGTCCAGCTGGACAGCACGGACAGCTTCTGGGCGGGGGTGACGGCGGCGGCGGGGGAGGCGATGGCGAGGGTGGCGAGCAGCGCTAACGCGCCCGAGGCGAGCAGGGTGGTGAGACGTCGGGGCACGGTTTACCTCCGCGGGGGTGGGCGGGTGGGACGGAAGTTACCGGCGGGTTACCGGATGTCGATGAGTGTCGATCAGCTGATCAACTGGGCGGTATGCACGTCGCCAACTATTGGTGACATGCGTCGAAACAGACGAATGCCCCGGACGCGCGAGGCGTCCGGGGCATTCAGAGAAGCGGGTTAGTGCCTGATGAAGGCCGGTGGGCTCACCGGGCTCTCGTTGGCCGATCGGTCCAGCGCGGTCAGCAGATAGGTGTAGCCCTGACCGGGCAGAGCTGAGGTGTCCACCCAGGACTGGGTGCCGCCGGGGGTGGCCCGGACGGTGTCGACCAGGTGGGTGGCGTCCGCCGTGGCGCAGCGGCCGGGCAGCGCGGTGCCGTCGAGCCGATAGATCGCGTACGAGGTGGCGGTGCCTAGCGGGCCGACGCCGTCGGCGGGCTGCCGCCAGGTGAGCCGAACCCCGTCGGCCTGCCGGGTCGCCTTGCTCACCACTGGGAAGAGCAGCGGCCGGGCCGGTAGGTGCGGCATGGCCGGCACCAGCGCCGGGCGGGAGTAGTGCTCGCTCGCGTAGATGTCGGTGGCGCCCAGCCGGTTGGCGCGCACCTGCACCGCGGAGAAGTGCACGTTGCCCTGCACCTGCGGGTACGACCGGTTGAGCGTCAGGTGGTCGGACAGCTCACGCGGGTTCTGCCAGTACGGCCCGTACGCCGGGTCGCCGCTCTTGTAGTCGGCCTGGCCGATGTAGAGCTGCACACGGGTGCCGCGCACCGTCTCGGCCCACCACGGCACGAGGCGCGCGTAGTCGGCCGCCGGGTACTGGCCGATGTACCAGTAGAGCTGCGGCACCACGTAGTCGATCCACTCCTGCTTGATCCACTTGCGGGTGTCGGCGGAGATGATGTCGTACGACTGGCTGCCGGTGGTGTCCGAGCCGAGTGGGTCGGCGCTCTTGTTGCGCCAGATGCCGAACGGGCTGACGCCGAACTTCACCCACGGCTTCGCCGCCTTGATCTTGCCGTTCATCTCCTGGATCAGCAGGTTGATGTTGTCCCGCCGCCAGTCCGCCCGGTCGGTGAAGCCCCGGTTGTGCGCCGCGAAGGTCGCGTCGTCCGGCACCTGGTAAGTGCCGCTGGGGTAGGGGTAGAAGTAGTCGTCGAAGTGGACGCCGTCGATGTCGTACCGCTGGACCGCGTCCATCATGGCGGTCTGGACGAACTCGCGGACCTCGGGGATGCCGGGGTTGTAGTAGAGCCGGCTGCCGGCCACGCCGGCCGGTGGGTAGGCGAAGGTCCAGTCGGGGTGTTGCTGGGCCGGGTGGCCGGGGGCGAGCTGGGTGAGGTCGGCGCCGGCGCCGCCGGGGGCCGGCATCGAGACCCGGTACGGGTTGAACCAGGCGTGGAACTCCAGGTTGCGCTTGTGCGACTCGTCGACCAGGAAGGCCAGTGGATCCCAGCCGGGGTCCTGGCCGCGTACGCCGGTCAGGTACTCCGACCAGGGCTCGTACGGTGAGGGCCAGAGCGCGTCGGCGGTGGGCCGGACCTGCACCACTACCGCGTTGTGGTGCAGCCGCTCGGCGAGGTCGAGCAGTTCGCGGTATTCGGCCTGCTGGGCGGCGATCCGGTCCGGGTCGGTCTGGGACGCCTTGCTGGGCCAGTCGATGTTGACCACCGACGAGATCCACATGGCCCGGAACTGCCGTTTGGGGGTGGCCGGGTCGGTGGTGCAGGTGGCGGTGGTGGTGCCGACCGCGTGGGGTGCGGCGGTCGCGGGGGTGGCGGTGACGAGCGTGCCGAGCAGGGCTGCGACCAGCCCGGCGGCTCCGAGTCGGGTGGCTTTCATGCGGTGTGTCCCTTCGTTGGGGCTCCCGGATGCTGCACGCGGCACCCGTTCGGCAAGATTCGCCGCAGATGTCCGCGTTACTGGTAGGAAATTTTCACAGTCTGGCCATTGCCGCAAGGGTTCACGGTTGACCATTCCCGTGACTGGGTAGCAACGCCGGCTACCGGCCGCCACGGAGGTGGTCGCACGGTGGGAGGGGTGACCGGGTGTCCGTGCTGCGCACAAAACCAATCAAGGACGTGATAGCCCAGGGTGAGGCGGACGGCAGCGACGGCCAACTCGGGCTGAAGAGACGGCTCGGCGCGGTCGACCTCACCGGCTTCGGTATCGGCATCGTGATCGGCACCGGCATCTTCACGCTCACCGGGATCGAGGCCCGGGACAGCGCCGGGCCGGGCGTGGTGATCTCCTTCGCCATCGCCGGCGTGGTGGCCCTGCTCGCCGCCCTCTGCTACGCCGAGCTGGCCTCCAGCGTGCCGACCGCCGGCAGCGCCTACACCTACGCGTACGCCACGATGGGCGAGATCGTCGCCTGGATCATCGGCTGGGACCTGCTGCTGGAGTTCGCGCTCGGCGCCGCCGTGGTGGCCCGAGGCTGGTCCGGATACCTCGCCGAACTGCTCGACCTGCCAACCCGCTGGTTCGGCGAGGAGGGCAGCGCGGTCAACGTGGGTGCCATCGCCATCGTGCTGATCCTCGGCATCGTGGCGATCGTCGGCATCCGGGAATCCGCCCGGATCACCAACCTGCTGGTGCTGGTCAAGGTGGCCATCTGCGTCTTCGTGGTGGTCGCCGGGCTGTTCTTCGTCAAGGCCGCCAACCTCACCCCGTTCATCCCGCCGGCCGAGCCCGCCGGCAGCGGTGACGACGGCATCAAGCAACCGGTCACGCAGGCGCTCTTCGGGCTGGAGCCGTCGGTCTTCGGCTTCGTCGGGGTGCTCAGCGCCGCCGCCGTGGTCTTCTTCGCGTACACCGGCTTCGAGGCCGTGGCCAACCTGGGCGAGGAGACGCGCAAGCCCAAGCGGGACCTCACCCTGGGCCTGCTCGGCACGCTGCTGATCTCCACCGTGCTCTACATCGGCGTCTCGCTGGTGGTGGTCGGGATGGTGCCGTACACCGAGATCGACCGGGGCGCTCCGATCGCGTCCGCCTTCGAGTCGGTCGGCGCGGGCTGGGCGGCCGTGCTTGTCTCCATCGCCGCGGTCGCGGGCCTGACCAGCGTCATCCTGGTCGACCTGGTGGCGATGGGCCGGATCGGCTTCGCCATCGCCCGGGACGGGTTGATCCCGCCCTCGATCGCGAAGGTGCACCCGCGCTGGGGCACGCCGTACCGGATCTCGGCGATCATGACGGTGGCGGTCGCACTGTTGGCCGGCTTCCTGCCGCTCTCCGCGCTGGCCGACCTGGTCAGCATCGGCGCGCTCTGCGCGTTCGTGCTCGTGTCGGTGGCCGTGCCGATCCTGCGCCGCAAGCGGCCGGACCTGGAGCGGCCGTTCCGGGTGCCGTTCTCACCGGTGCTGCCGATCGTCTCGGCGCTGGCCTGCTTCTACCTGATGCTCAACCTGTCGGTGGAGACCTGGCTGCGGTTCCTGGCCTGGATGCTGCTCGGCGCGTTGATCTACTTCGGCTACGGCTACCGCCGCAACCGGCTGGCCCAACACGAACCCGCCGTCGCCCCGGCTCCCCGGGAGCCGACCGCCGACAGCTGATCCGGTGGTGGGTGGGTCAGTCGAAGAAGCGGGCCAGGTGGGACTGCGGTGCCGGATCGGCGTCCGGCGGCAGGGGGGTCAGGTCGGCGAAGATCGAGGCACCGTCGCAGCCGGCGTGCAGCGGGTACCACCGCGGCGTGCCGGGTGGCCGGAGCTGGCAGATCCCCTTGAACGTCTGCACGTCCATCAGCCGGACGTGGGTCGGGTCGGCCACCGCGTTGACGTGCCCCCACCAGGGGCTCATCACGTGCAGCACGCCGCCGGGGCGAAGCACCCGGTGGCACTCGTCGACAAGCGGCAGGAAGTCGATCAGGTGCTCCAGGATGTGCACCGCGAAGAGGACGTCCACCGACTTGTCGGCGAGCGGCAGCGAACCGGACAGGTCCGCGACCGCGTCCACGCCGGGTGCCGGGTAGATGTCCAGCCCCAGGTTGCCCGACCACTGCTTGGTCGGCCCGCAACCGAGGTCGACGACCACCGGCGCTCGCCCGCCGATGCCGACCCGGCACCAGACGCCGTACACGCCGGCCAGCTGCCCCACCAGGCTTCGGACGAGCCGCAGCTCGGCGGGGTCGGCTACGTTGCCGCTCAGATGGGCCACCCCCCGGTCGAAGCGCACCTCGACCGCCAGGTCCCGCAATCGATCATCGTGCCGGACCTGGTCCGCCCATGCCTGCGCGAGGAATTCGTCAATCGCCCGCAGCCGGTCGGCCGAGGGCGGAGTCTGTGCCAAAGCGACCATTCGGGCCACCTCCCGCCGCGCGTTACCCGCAATCACGCCTGGTATGCGCCGCTCATCCATTTTTCGGGGGTGACCCGGGCAGCCCGCCGACCAGGTGTGCGGGGCCTGGCTGCAATGAGCGTGATGACTCACAGACATCACGATGACTCACGGACATCACGCTCTACAGAAACTGCGGGTCCCGGGCCGGCCCGGGACCCGCAGCGGGGGTCAGCCCGAGATGGTGCGGCGGCCCCCGCGCATCCGCTGGCGGGGCGGCGGGTCGGCGGGCTTCGGCCGCTTGAGGTGGTAGCGGTGCAACTCGGACAGGCCCTCCAGGGACGGGTCCTCGCTCATCGCGACCAACTCCCAGCCCTGGTCGCCGGCACGGTTCAGGTGAGCCAGCGAGGTGTCGCCGTACGGCGTCACGTCGACCATCGAGCCGTCCGGGCCGTACCAGACGAAGACGACCTCCCAGCCGAGGTCGGTGGTCGCGGCCTGGCGGCGGCGGACCAGCAGCGCGTACTCCCACTTGAGCATGCCGTCATTCTCACCCCGCGCCGGCCTGCGGGCACGGATCAATCCTCGGCGATCCGCCCGCCGTCGACCCGCAGCCGCCGGTTGGTCTCGATGGCGGCCAGCATCCGCCGGTCATGGGTGACCAGCAGCAGCGTTCCGGGGTAGCTGGCCAGCGCCGATTCGAGCTGTTCGATGGCGGGCAGGTCCAGGTGGTTGGTGGGCTCGTCCAGCACCAGCAGGTTGACCCCACGGCCCTGGAGCAGGGCCAGCGCCGCCCGGGTCCGCTCACCGGGGGAGAGGGTGGCCGCCGGTCGGGGCACGTGCGCCGCCCGCAGCCCGAACTTGGCCAGCAGGGTCCGCGCGTCCGCCGGCGACAAATGAGGTACGGCCGCCTCGAACGCGTCGATCAGCGGCATGTCGCCGAGGAACAGCCCGCGGGCCTGGTCCACCTCGCCGACCACCACACCGGGCCCGAGCGAGGCCGTGCCGGCGTCCAGCGGCAGCCGCCCGAGCAGCGCGGCCAGCAGGGTGGACTTGCCCGAGCCGTTCGCCCCGGTCACCGCGACCCGGTCCGCCCAGTCGATCTGCAGGTCGATCGGGCCGAGGGTGAAGCCACCTCGGCGCACCACGGCGCCGCGCAGCGTGGCCACGACGGCGCCGGCGCGGGGGGCGGCGGCGATCTCCATCCGCAGCTCCCACTCCTTGCGGGGCTCCTCGACCACGTCGAGCCGTTCGATCAGCCGTTCGGTCTGCTTGGCCTTGGCGGCCTGCTTCTCGGTCGCCTCGCTGCGGAACTTACGGCCGATCTTGTCGTTGTCGGTGGCCTTGCGGCGGGCGTTCTTCACGCCCTTCTCCATCCAGGAGCGCTGGGTGCGCGCCCGCGCCTCCAGGCTCGCCCGCGTGTCGGCGTACTCCTCGAAGTCGGCGCGGGCGTGCCGGCGGGCCACCTCGCGCTCCTCCAGGTAGGCCGCGTAGCCGCCGCCGTAGTGATTGACCTGCTGCTGCGGCAGGTCCAGCTCCAGCACCCGGGTCACCGTGCGAGTCAGGAACTCCCGGTCGTGGCTGACCAGCACCGTGCCGGCCCGCAGCCCGGTGACGAACTCCTCCAGCCGCTCCAACCCGGCCAGGTCCAGGTCGTTTGTCGGCTCGTCGAGCAGGAACACGTCGTACCGGCTGAGCAGCAGCGACGCCAGCCCGGCCCGCGCCGCCTGGCCGCCGGAGAGCCCGGTCGTCGGGTGGTCCAGGTCGACCGCCAGCCCCAGGTCGGCGCTCACCTGCTCGGCGCGTTCGTCCAGGTCCGCACCGCCGAGGGCGAGCCAGCGCTCAAGCGCGTCGCCGTACGCGTCGTCGGCGCCAGCCGCCCCGGCGGTCAACGCCTCGGTCGCCGCGTCCAACGCCGCCTGCGCGGCGGTCACCCCGGTGCGCCGGGCCAGGAAGTCCCGCACGGTCTCGCCCGGTCGCCGATCCGGCTCCTGCGGCAGGTGCCCGACGCTCGCGGTGGGTGGGCTGAGCCGCACGCTGCCGGCCTCGACCGGTAACAACCCGGCGAGGGTACGCAGCAGCGTCGACTTGCCGGCCCCGTTCGGCCCGACCAGCCCGACCACGTCGCCGGGGGCGACCACCAGGTCCAATCCGGCGAAGAGCGGGCGGTCGCCGTGCCCGGCGGCCAGGTCCTTGACGATCATCGTGGCGCTCATCAGGACGGCAGCCTATCCGGCCGCCGGCATACGACCGGCCGGCAGCGGGCAGACTCAACGTCGTGGTGACCACACTGGCGATCGACTGTGGCGGCGGGGGCATCAAGGCGTCCGTGCTCGACGAGGCGGGGACGATGCGGGCCCGGCCGTTGCGGGTGCCCACCCCGTACCCGTTGCCGCCCGCGTTGTTTGTCCGGACCCTGCTGGATCTGGGCGGGCGCCTGCCGACGGCGGACCGGCTCACCGTCGGCGTACCCGGGATGATCCGGCACGGAGTGGTCGTGGCCACACCGCACTACGTGACCCGCAATGGCCCCCGCACCAGGGTCGACCCGGACCTGCTCGCCGAGTGGTCCGGCTGGGACGCGCGCGGCGCGCTCGCCGACGCGTTCGGGGTGCCGGCGCTGGTGCTCAACGACGCCGAGGTGCACGGTGCCGGGGTGGTCGCCGGCACCGGCTGCGAGCTGGTGCTGACCCTGGGGACGGGGCTGGGCAGCGCGCTCTTCGACGGCGGGGTGCTCGCACCGCACCTGGAGCTGTCGCACGCGCCGGTGCGCTGGGGCACCACCTACGACACGTACGTCGGTGAACCGGAACGGCGGCGGCTCGGGGACGCCTTCTGGTCCCGTCGGATCCGGCAGGTGGTGGACGGGCTGCGTCCGGTGTTCCGCTGGGACCGGCTCTACCTGGGCGGGGGCAACTCCCGACTGATCCGACCCGAGCAGTTGGCCCGGATGGGCGACGACGTGGTGGTGGTGCCGAACACCGCCGGAATCGTCGGCGGTGTCCGCGCCTGGGAGCTGTCCGCCGGCCGCCGGGACGCCCGTACCTGACCGGATCTCGTCTGATCTCGCCCCCGGGAACAGTCGCCAAACGCGCGGTGTTGTGCCAGCGTCGGAACAGGTGACGGTGCGACCCGAGGAGGTGGCAGATGGATCTTCTGGCGGACTACCGGCGGGCGACCATGTTCTTCGAAACAGGTGACCCCAGCGGAGCGGCCCGACTGCTGGAGCCGATCATCGACGCCGAGCCCGGCAACGCGGCGGTCCGGCAGTTGCTGGCCCGGGCGTACTTCCAGTCGGCCCAGCTCAACCGGGCCGAGGAGCACCTGCGCGAGCTGATCGAACGGGACCCGAGCGACCACTACGCGCACCACGTGCTCGGTCGGACCCTGGAACGGCTCAACCGCCACACCGACGCGCTGCGGCACCTGCGGATCGCCGCCGCGATGTACGCGGCCAACGACGACTACCGGACCGCGCTGCAACGGGTGGAGACCCGCCTGGGCGGCCGGCGCTGAGTCTGACCCGGTGACGCGTGCAGGGGCGGTCCTTCGGGGCCGCCCCTTCGTCGTCGGGCGACCTGCCGGACGTGCCTAGGATGGCGGACATGGGACCTGACCGGCCGGGGGCTGCGGCATGAAGCTCAAGCTGGACCTGCACGAGATCTTCAACAAGGGCCAGGACATCGACCGCGCGTTGCGCGGGATCATGGACGAGGCGGTGGCGAAGAAGGCCACCCTCGTCGAGATCATCCCCGGCAAGGGCTCCGGCCAGCTCAAGAAGCGAGTGCTGCGGTTCCTCGACCAGAAGGACGTCAAGCAGCTCTACCACCGGGTGGAGAAGGACTCGAAGAACTTCGGCCGCCTCTTCGTACACTTCCGCTGGAAGTAGAGGTGGCATGCCCTCTGAACTGGCATTTAGTCCGCTCGGAGGGGGTCGGAAGCAAGATCATGCCGTGTCCAGGCCGTCAAGGGATGGCGGAACATCATCGCCGGCCTGGTCCTCACTGAGTGCCTTGTCGATGGCCCGGCGGGTGCGATCCTCGCTGGCCGGCAGTAGGTGGGTGTAGGTCCGGAGGGTGAAGCCCGGGTCCGCGTGGCCCAGGTAGGCCGACAGAGCCTTGATGCTTTCCCCTGCGTCCAGGAGGACCGAGGCGTAGGTGTGCCGCAGGACGTGCATTCCGTTGTGTCGGTCATCGGGGATGCCGGTCGCCCGGATCGCGGGCTTCCAGACGGCGGAATTGAACATCGAGCGGGACAGCGCCAGGCCGGCGGGTGTCGTCAGGTACAGCTCGACGGTTCGCGGCTCGCCGGTCAGCGTCTCCCACGGCAGGGTCACTGCCTTCAACCGAGTTCTCGGGAAGAAGCGGGCCGTCTGGCCCGAGCACTGAGCCGCCAGCGGTGAGAGGCTGGAGGCATGGCCCGGATCGAGCACTTCAACAACCCGAACGCCCCGAAGCCGAACAGCATCGTCGTAGCCGTGACCGTCTTCGTCCAGGACGAGCAGGGACGCGTGCTGCTCATCCAGCGCACCGACAACGGCCTCTGGGCGTTGCCCGGCGGTGCCCAGGACTTCGGCGAGTACATCGCCGAGACGGCGGTACGGGAGACGCGCGAGGAGACCGGAGTCGACGTCGAGGTAACCGGTGTGATCGGGATATACACCAACCCGAGCCACGTCGTGGAGTACAGCGACGGTGAAATTCGTCAGCAGTTCTCCATATGCTTCCGAAGCCGATACCTCCATGGGCAGCCGAAGACTAGCGACGAGTCATCAGCGGTCAGATGGATCGGTCAAGAGAAGCTGGATGAACTCACTATCCACCCCTCTATGCGCCTTCGCATTGACCACGGCTTCGAGCGACGGCGCGAGCCCTACATCGGATAGCCAGACATCCTCGCCTCAGTTCTCTTCACTGCCTCAAGCAGCGGCCGCTCTGCGTCGTCCCAAAACCGCGTCACCAGATGATCAGGCCCGTACCGTTCGCGAATCTCGGCAAGTCGTTCTTCCGCCGTGAAGTCCTGCCCGTCAGGCCCAGTGGTCATGTCGGCAAACCACAAGGCGTCAGAGACGGGGGACTCCTCTCGCTCGAACTCGTCGGCCAATTCGATACCCAGGCCGCGAACCTCAGCTTCGTAGGCTGCACAAGAGTGGTGGGCAACTAGGCTTGCCAGGCGGTAGCTGAACCCTTCCCGCAAGAGCCACCTTGCCCCGTCTAGGGAGTGGAAGCCTGTGTCCCGGATCGACGCTGCATACCCAATGTCGTGCAGCCACGCCGCAGAGACCAGCAGGCTGGATTCCGGGAGTGCTAGCACATCCCCGAGTCGAGCTGCCTTCGTGGCCACGGCTTGCACATGGTCCCAGCGGCGGGGGAGCTCGTCTGCTAGATGACGATGTGCCACCGCTGCTGCCAGTTCGACCCCTTCCCTCATGAGCCGAGACTAGTTCCCCACCTTCCCTGTGACGATGGCCCTGAGCGGACGAATGTAAAGGAGCAGCGTGTGTCAGCCTCCTAGCAGGGTGTCCACAGAAGCGGCCGGCACCTGACGAGGCCGACTACCCCCCTCGCGGATGTCACCTAGCGGACTGCGTCTCTTCAGACGAAGACCTGAGGGCTTCCCCGGACAGCACCTGCCAGAGCTGGCGCAGGTCGGCACCGCTCACCTGGGCGCCCTCAGGTACGTGCCGTTGCCACTCACCGGGACTCAAAGCCCTCAGAAATTCACGAGCCGGGGCAGGGCGGATCCCTTCCGGTGGCTGCGTCCTTGCGAACTCCACGCCTAAGGAATTGGCTACGCTACGTGGCACGGAACTCATCCGCATAACAACACCAGCTTCAGTATTGACACCGTGATAAATCATGGCGCCGAGAAGATTGATTCTGCGCAACTGGTCTTCGGGGAGTGCGCTGAAATCGATTCCGCTGGTCGGCAACTTAGACAACGCGGAAAGCCCCCAGGCGCCCGCAACGGCGAGGTGTCGGTAGATCGCGCGTGTCGCCTCCGTGATAGCCGCTGTCGTGCTTGTATGCGAGCCCGAGAAATACCGAATTGCAATATCCTCGATAGAAACGCCTTCGACCCAGTCCACTGCGATTCGGGCAGCTCGATCGCCGAGGCCGGG
Source organism: Micromonospora chokoriensis (assembly GCF_000718555.1). GTDB lineage: Bacteria > Actinomycetota > Actinomycetes > Mycobacteriales > Micromonosporaceae > Micromonospora > Micromonospora chokoriensis_B. The sequence continues at coordinate 43,995 of NZ_JOAN01000030.1, read as the reverse complement.
CCCCACGCCGCCATTTAACTCCTCGATGCTGGCGCTAATCTGAGGGAGCTGAAGCATTACCCGCATTAGTTCTGGCAGAGAGCTAGAAGAGACGTCCCCGAAAATGCTTGATGGTTGCCAGTCGTCGGCGTCTAGCGCGTGCGGCATATCACGCATGCTGTGCATAGCCGCCCTGATCCCCTCCGGGGTGAATCCCGTGCTGTCCGCGAGGGTGGTTGTTTCCACCCGTTCTGCGAGATCCGCTGCATACGCTCTCGTCGCTTCTAGTAACTTTAGGCCCTGATCGCGTTTCTTAGGAGTGGATTCGGCCAGTGAAGAGTAGCCGAACGTGTTTCTAAGCAGCAGCTCCGTCTCCGCGAGGACGGCGTCGAGATTCTTCTTCTGCGCGAATAGATGTGCGACGTAGGTTCGGAAATCCGCCCACTGGTCACCGTAAATCGAACGCTCAAGTTGAAGAAGCTGACCCGCGTCCTCCAATTCCTGAAGAAGCGTTACGAGGCGCGAGACCAGACGGCCGGTCTTCTCTGAGACGAAACTCTTGAGGGTCTCGCGGTCATCGGGTTTGCAGGAAATCCCTACGACCCCGATGCTGTCCTGGTCCACCCGTCCAGCCCGTCCGGCAAGATTCCAAAACTCGCGGCTACTCATGGGTCGGCTAGACCTCCGAGCCGGCAGGTGCCTACTCGCGAGCAGGATCGACGAGACCGGGAAGTTCAAACCTTGTGAGAGGCCGGTCGTGGCGACAAGGATACGCAGCTTTCCCTGTTCCGCGAGCCACTCCATCAGAGATCGAGTCTCGTCGGAAAGCCCGGCGTGATGCACGCCGATTCGATGTGACAGCAATTTTATTAGTGTGAAGTTTTCACTGACTTCCGTTGCTAGGTAGCGCTGCACGAGTTCAATCTCCGGATCCGTGGATTCCGGCAACTCGTCAGCCAAGGCACCAGCAACCGCCCATACGCTCGGGATGTTAACGCAGATCACAATCGCTGTCCCGCGATTAGAGAGCGTTACTGACGCCGCGCCAGCGATCTTCCCTAGGTTGGTCCTGATAGCCGAGTACGTCGAATCGAGCTGGGGTCCATCGCCAAGCTGGTAAGTGTCATCGATGCGAAGCGACGGAGCCATGGTGACTAGAGGTTCAAACTCCAGCCCCCATTGCCTCCCGCGACCACTTGGAGGAGCGGTCACGGATACGAGGCCGATCAGACGATCGTTCGGCTGCCAAGGGGTGGTCGAGAGACTGATGCTCTTTCCTGTTTGCGGCGAAAGCCAACGAGCGAGATCATCCCCGTTGGGAACGTTCGGCATAAGCAGCAGGAAGTTGGCATGGGGACAGTCGTGCTTTACCGTTGCAAGCAATAGTTCTATACGGATGCCGCGGTCTTCGTCCTCAATGTTATGGGCCTCGTCAAGTACGAGTAACGCGAGAGGCCGGGCTATAGCGCGGGTTCTGATAATTAGCGCGAGCTTCTCCGGTGTGGCCACCAAGACATCAAAGGTTCCCTCCGCCTCGGCCAGCATGGATGCTTCGATCTCATCCAGCTCGACCGCCGCAGTCAATTCCTCTACGCGCACTCCGCTAGGACTTAGGTCCCTTCGCAGCCTCCGGGTGATCTGGGAGACTAGCGCTCTAGTCGGTGCGATGTAAGCAACCCAGCCTCGATCCTGTTTGAACTGGCTGATTGCTTGAACGATCTTAAATTCAGCAAGGATGGTTTTGCCGGAACTCGTCGGAAGGTCGACTACAACGGCTGCGCTTGCGGGATCGAGCAATCCTTGCTCTTGAATCGCGACTCGCTGCGGCGGAAGCATCTCGAACATCGATCGTTCGCGGGTAGCAGTCCGAACGACGCTTCGGATCTCTGGGCCAATTCTGGTAACCGCCCAAAGGGACCCGGAAACCATTCGATGGACCATAGCCCTCTGCCAACGCAGTACTACGACAAAGGCCGGATCGGCAGACTGCTGAGCCGCCGAGATGGCGCGATCGAAATGGAATTCAAGGTGGGTGACGATGTCGGCGGGGGTTCCTTGCATGAGGTATGCGGCAACGAGTTCCGAAAGCTTCGCCCAGTGATATAAGGCTACTAGGCGCCAGCCCGTTGCCTTTAACTCATCCGGATGGCTCTTCGAGCCGAAAAGAACCTCCTCGCTCTCCCGCTGGTCACTCCGAAGGTGGGCGACAATCTGGGCTACTCCCTCTAAATCTCCCCAACCATCTTTTCGCAACAGACGAACCCACACCTGACCAAGGCTGCTGAGGACTCTTGTGTCCCAAGTGCGCCCAACGCCGAACAATTCCGGTTTGACGTCGCGATCCCGCAACCACGCGCGGTACTCCGCCCACCGATCAGAGCAATAAGCTAGGGCACCCAGTTGTAGTACTTGCCGTACCAAAGCTTCGAGTGAGTAGTCCTCCAGAGGAAGGGATCTTAGCAATTCGAATGCTCGGTACGCGGCAGCTTCAGCTATCTCGGCTGACTCGGTTGACCGAGAGGGCGTCGCTTTGGCCAGCTCGTCAATTCCCTCGCTGGCTGCGATCTCGTAGGCGAAGGCAACATCGTGAATGAGAGCATAGCCATCCTCCGCCGTGTTGTCGACGGGAAGTCGCAACTGCTGGCCGAGGTTATGCTGTACATAGAGTCGAGCTGCGGCTTCGTGCGCTGCTTTTACTCGCTCAGGGCCTATCGAAGCCACGGACCAGTGGTTTTGTAGCGCTTCGAGCCCTCTGCTAGAGATGCTCATGCTGCCGTCTCCACTGCGATCGGCCCTTCCACCAGCGATGCCAACACGTCGGCCTCAATGTACAACCCGATCAATTCTATCGCTGTTTTCGTGGCAGGCAACTCTGAAAGGCGATTTGTTAACGCTTCGAGATCCTTCATGTTTGCGGTGGCAACGTGTACCAAAACCCCGAAAAGCATCACGTCTTTGACGTCTGCGAGATATGTCTGCATTGCCTGCCGGTGGATGCTAAACCACGGCTTGTTGATGCTGTTCATGGTGAGGTACTTGATCGCCCAACGACTACGATCGTCGCTGTCATTGAGGCCCGATAGCTGGCCCCGGAGCCCTTCGCTTCGGCTGGTAACGACCGACGGAGGCCATGACTGGTGGTGGCTAGTCTTCACCTCGGCAAAGACGAATCGCACCCGGTCGCCGGAGTGAAATCCGATCAGATCGACGCCGCCACTGATGCTGTTTGGGTTGCGAGCTGAACGACTGTCGGCCCAAGGAAAGGTGCAATCCCTTGAGATCGACAAATGATGTTCTGCGAGGGCTTCGCCGACACGCCACTCTTCGAACTTGCTAGGTGGCTCTAGTACACGTTGTAGCATGGTGACAGCGAATTCTGTTCGGGGTAGATCCTGTAGAGCCTCGAAGGCCTCACTCAGGCCAGAGTCATCTCGCAAAATCGCCCGTATCGCCGGCGCGATTTCTTCGACATCAGTGGCGGTTAGCTCGAATCCCGTGGCAGGTACAACGCATCCGTCGATCTGATAGGCGACTGTGCCTGCCATCCACGTCACCCTCCCAAGGTGGAACGGATACGAGATCCTGTTGGTGCAGACTACAGGAGGCGATTGCTCTGTAACATAGAGCAACGGTGGGTATGGCGCATCCATTGGGTGTGGTACGGCGGCCGAAGTGGCCTCCAGGTGATGCGTTCGGAGGATGTTGACGTGCAGCAATTGCGTGGACGCCAGCGACGCGATCCGATCTGCCCCTTGTGCCGTTGCGGCATGACACCTGGCCGGGTCGGACATGGCCTAGCGGGAGTCTAGCGGGAGTCACCGTGTGAGAAGTTTCTGTACGAGATCAAGGCGGCCCGCTTCGCAGGCCGCTCGCGCCGCCGAACCTGGGCCGGGCCGATGGCCCGCCGCCGCGCCTCTGGCCTTCGGCCGCCAGCGCGTCGGTGATAGCCCGCCGGCGGCGCGACATACGAAGAAGCCCCGGGCCGCCATGGTCGATGGCAGTTCCGGGGCTTCAGTTGGTCGAGACACGGGCAGTGCCTCCGGCGGGGCGCTCGGGCGCTCTGGGATGGTGGCGCCATCCCGACAACCTCCGTCCGGGCGGAGCCGAGCAGGTGGGGCCTGCCCGGTCAAGGTCGTTCAGCCGCTGGGTGCTCCACCTTGACCGGGCAGGCCCCACCCACTCCACGGGTGTGCGGACGAAGGCCGACGGGATGGCGACGCGGAAGTTGAGTGCTACAGCCAGCCCTTCGAGCGTGCGACCTGGTAAGCGATGAGGCCCATGACTGGCAGTGGTCCGCGGTGGATGAGAAGCAGAAGACCGTACCGGAGCGTAGGCCCCCATCCGGACCTTGCGGCGGCCAGGAGGACGTCTTGGGTGCTGCTTGGCGACTGACGAGGCCGAACGCTCGGACGTCGACGCTTCGGCGTCGGGGTGCCGTCGGCGATGTCCACATCTTGCGAGGCCACTTGTACCTCCGGAGGGCGTAATGAACCGCCCCACCGGATGAGTGGGCTTTCGGCGAGCACCCCGAGGGGTGAACCTGCTGGTTGAACGTAACCCCGTCCTCGCGCCAGGGCTGCCGTGTTCGTGCGCAGTACTAGAAGGGTAGCAGGGACAGATCTAGCTCGGGCAGCTTGGCGCGCACCGCGTCATCGACCAGCTTCCACCACTTCACGCTGTTGATCTGTGGCTTTCGACTGCATGAGGGGCACCTGAAGATGTAGGAGTTCTTCCCGATCATGCTTCCCGGCTTCGCCTCGGCTCCCATCGGCGGCGCGAACCACTCCAAGGCCGAACTCATGCCTCCGCTGCCGTCGAGCTCGCGGCGCGCGACCGTCAGCAGACGCCGCTTGTGCTGGCCGCGATCGGTGCAGACCACCGGGAGGAAGAAGTCAACCTCGCGGCCACTCTGGGCGAACTGCCGGGGCCGGTCGGGATCGATCCTTGAGGCGGGGGGCGGCGCAGGCTCAGTCATGGCGACCTCCCAATCGCTCGGTCTCGGTTCAGCCTATCCCTGCGGCTCCGCCCAAGATCATGCCGCTTCCAGGCCGTGCGAGGGGAACCAGCACTGACCATCGTTGGCCATCCATGCCAGTTCCGGCCCCAGGTCGGAGGCGTAGTCGTCCAGTTTGATCGACTACGCCCCTGCCCGAGATCAATACCGCTGGAAGTAGCGTCCAACGCCCATTGTTCTGCGGCGACCGTCCCATGCGGCCATCGACCCGTGGTTTAGGTAGATCGCGTCGAAGTTAGATTCCATCTAGCTTCGGAGGGATCTGTTCGGTTTAGCGTCGGATGGATCTTCGTCGTGAGGTGCGGCGATGCGTCCGTGCCGGTGGTCGATACTGGGCGGGTGACGGAGGAGCAGGTTACCGAGTCGACGCGGTGGACGATTCACGGTGAGCGGGTGGTGGATGACAGCCGGCGGGCGCGGTTGAGCATCGCCGAGGTGGAACTGCCGGATGGAATCCGTTTCGAGCAGTACGTGATCCGGGCGCCCCGGTCAGCCATGGTTGCGGTGCTCGACGAGCAGGAGCGGCTGCTGCTGATGCGGCGGCACCGGTTCGTGTTCGACCGGTGGGTGTGGGAGCTGCCTGGGGGTTACGTCGACGACGGTGAGCAGCCGGCGAGATGCGCGGTCCGGGAGGTTGAAGAGGAGACCGGATGGCGTCCGGGTGCGGTGGAACCGATGCTGTCGTTCCAGCCGTGGGTGGCGACTGCGGACGCGGAGAATCTGTTGTTCCTTGCGCGCGATGCGGTACACATCGGTTCGCCAGTGGACGTCAACGAGGCCGAGCGGGTGGCCTGGATGCCGTTGGCGGAAGCGCGGGACCTTGTGTCCCAGGGTGAGATCGTGGGATCCGGCACGGTGATCGCGGTGTTGGAGCTGGTCGCGCGCAAAGCCCGGGGCGAGCTGTAGTCAGCGGCGTTGACCGAGGGTCACGTCGACGTACTACCTCTGCCTGCCATCTAGATCAAATATCGCCGCAAGCAGCTACCGAACCGCGTTCAGCGCGTCGCGGAAGTCGGCGGTGGCATGCTCGTGCGGGTAGCGACGGTGCAGTTCGACGTCAACCTCGCCAGCGACCAGCAGCAACGACGGCAGGGACCGGCGAGTAGCAGCGAACGCTGCCACCCCCTGCTCGATGGCCCGATCCAGCTCGCCCGCGCGCAGGGCTGTGGCGGCGAGAGTGAGTCGGGCTTCGGCCATCCGCATAGGTGAGCGTTCGATGCCGTCAGGGCCAGCGCCGAGACGCAGAACTTCGTTGGCGTAGTGCTCGGCGAGAGCGTCGTGTTCAGCGAGCCGGCAGGTATCCATCGCGTAGAACAGCCACTTGCCCGGATCGACCTCGAAGTGGTTGTCGGGGCGGTCAGGCGCACCGAGTTCGTCGAGTAGCCGCCGACCTCGATCGAGTGCCATCCGCGCGCCGTGGAGGTCGCCGAGCCGTGCCAGCGATTTGGCTTCCTGTGCGATCAGTTGAACTCCCACCCGCTGCCGGCCGGCGACTTCCTGGCCGGCTCGGGCGGCGGTCAGCGCCGCCTCGTGTCGGGACTGGGTGAGTGCGAACCAGGCCGTCATCTCCCACGCCCAGCCGGTGATGTCAGCATGACCGGCTTCGTCGCCGAGCTGGCGGGCGGCGATACGGGTGGCTTCACCGCTGGCGCGCATGCCGAGGTCGTACTCGACACAACCAATCAGAAGTGCCAGCCAGCCCGCGCACACCAACAGTTCGCGGTGCTGCCGTAGCCCGGTCGGTCGCTGTAGCAGCCGCGCGACCTCACGCAGCCAACCCTGACCTTCGGCGCGGAGTTCCCCAGCGTCGCGCCACCCATATTGGCAGCACAGCTCGGTGATAGTCGCCTGCAACGTCTCGATGGTTGCGGGGGCGGTGTCGCTGGCGTGCATTCGATGTAGCAGTTCGACGGTCTCGGACGGCCGGGTGTCGGTGGCGGCGGCGACATCCAGGGCGGCGCAAGCGATCAGTTCCCCGCGAGCGGCGAGGACGTCGTCGATTCGGCGGGCCAGATCCTCGCCGGGGCGGCGACGGCCGTTCTCAAGCCGGGAGAGATGCCCCTTGTCGGCGGGCAGCAGCTCGGCGAGCGCGGCCAGGCTGAGGCCATGCGCTTCCCGCGCTTGTCGCATTCGGACGCCGAATGTTGGCATGTCTCGCGCCTCCCACCGGAGTTGCCGGGTTAACGGAGCGGGTTGGCAACCCGCAACCCGTCGACCGATGTGAGCGTACCGCCGCAGGGTGTACCGGACGAGCACGCGCGGTGACTGGTGGGAGGCGTGGTGGCAGTTCACGCGGGGCGGAAATCTCGATGGCCGGCAGATGGCTTTGTGACGGCCGACGTGCCGCAAAAGGCACGAGCGAGCCAGGCTGAGCGGTCGGCGTCGGCACTGGATCGCCGGATGGACGGGGAGCATCTGCCGCGTCGGCCGCAGTGGCAGTGCCTGATGTGCGAGGCGGGTATGCCTTGGCCGTGCCACCCGGCGCGGGTGCGCCTGGCCGAGGCGTACGGACCTGATCGCATTGGCCTCTCCACCTACGTTGGCGGCCTGCTATTCATCGTCGCCGTGGAGTTGCCCGACGTGGCGCCGGCTGAGCTGTACGAGCGCTTTGTGGCGTGGACGCGCTGATGGGCAGCATCCACCCGGGCGACGAGGCCGGTAGCAAGCCACGACAGGCGGCGATACGCGGTCACTGGCCGAGTCAGGGCGGCGCCCGATGACGAGCCACCTCCCGATGACCCCGGGCTGGACCTGCGGCGGCTGTGGTGCTGATTGGCCCTGCCGCACCCGCCGCCAGGAGTTGCAAGCGGAGTACGACAGGGCGCCGGTGTCGCTCGCCCTCTACCTGGCCGCCCAGTTGGTTGACGCCGCCCAGGACCTGGCCCACGTTCCGGCCGGCCATCTGCACTATCGCTTCCTCGGTTGGACCCGATGAGCATCCTTCGTGTGGGTGACGAGAAGTTCCACTACAGCGACGGCTCCCACAAGTGGATCCCGCCGGACCCCGACTACGACCAGGACGTCTGGGACGAGCAGATTCGCCAGCACAAACACGGCCACCTGCGTAACGAGCGTCCGAAGGTCCGCGTCCAGCGGCTGATCTGATGGGAGCAGCGGCGGTCAGAGGCTGGCGATGAGGAGTCCGCACACGGCCAGCGGAAGCACCGCGGACAGGCTGCCCAGCACGGCCGACGAGCGGATCCGGGTACGGGCGACGAGGCCCGCGAGCATTGCCAGGCTGACCAGCAGCGCGAGGAACAGCGCGGGCGTAGCCGTGTAGAGCCCGAAGAGCAGCGCCCGCGACCGTTCGGAATCGCATACCTCGCCGCAGCCAGCCGGGACCGACCCGGAAAGCGTGCTGAGGAACAGGCCGAACGACACGACAACGGCGACGTACCAGCCGACCAGCACCAAGAAGGATGAGCGCGCGTCAACGAGATGAGTGCGTGACGGTGCGAGAGTCATGAGCGAAGTATCCGCTGTTGCGCGAGTGGGGTCAGCCCCCGATCGAATCGGCGCGGGAGCCGCTGTCTCATCCGATTCCGTCGAGGACTTTCACGAACTGGATCAATGCCGCCGGCAGGAGAAGCGTCACGCCCTCTGCCTGCGGACCATAGCCGCCCACGGCTTTAGGTAGACTGATCTTGTCGCCATCCGCGGTCGCCGGCAGGTGGCTGGGGAGACATGCTGCGGGTCCTGGCGGGTGTCCTGCCCGATACGCCGACTGTGGTTGTCCTCGACGAACTGCCCTGGATCTCCGAGCAGGACGCGACGTTCGACGGGCACCTTCAGGTTGCCTGGGACCGGCTCATCTCCAACAAGCCAGTGCTACTGCTGCTGCTCGGCAGTGATCTGCACATGATGCAGCGGTTCTCCGAGTACGACCGCCCGTTCTACGGCAGGGCCACGAACATGGTCCTCGGCCCGTTCAATAAAACGCACACGTTCCGGCCAAGGTGTGCGAGTTTTTACCCTCTGCCCACAGGTAATGCCGCGCAACTTCTGGCCGCGGCGCCAGCAATACCTTGCTGGTCCTGACGTTCGCGACTTTGCACCACCGTCGGTTGCGACGGCTTAGTCGCGGCCGGAAGGCCCTCCGCTCACGCATGGTGACGAGCTGCGCAGCGCGCTCAGCCGAACTTAACCAATCCGTCCTGGACGCTCGCGTGTCAGGTCGATCATCCTTCACGTTCGATGATGACTATCGGAATGTCCCTGCTGGTCGCCTCCTGGTAGCCCTGGTAGGCCGGCATCGTCGCGACCATCAACCCCCACAGTCTGGGTTTCTCCTCCGCCGTTACGGTTCGTGCCTTCGCTATGAAGGCGTGTGCACCGATCTGCACCGTGACGTTGGGATCGACAACAAGGTTGAGGTACCAGGCGGGATGCCGGTCGGCTCCGGCGTTGGACGCGGCCAACACGTAGCGTTCACCGTCTCGGGCGTAGACCAGCGCGGTGCGACGCAGCTTTCCCGATCTGCGTCCCCGGGTGGTCAACAACAGATCGTTCACGCCTGGTCTGGCATTGCCGTTGGTCTCGACAAAACGACGGATATGCTCGGCCACCCAGGTGTTCGGGCTGTCGAAAATCTCCTCGGTCATCAGCAGGCCTCGACGCCCAGGTGCGTCCTGTCGTGTTTGGGCGTGTCGATCTCGTCAAGCAATGCGACGGCGAAGTCGGGGTACGAGATGCGACTGTCCGCATCGGCGGTGTTGGTACGGTACCGTCCGGTGCGTACTCCGTCGTGGTCGAAGTCACCGGCAGGGCTGACGATCAGCCAGTCCAGCCCGTTGGTCGCGGTGCGCAGCACGTCCGCTCCGGCCGCGTGCGCGAGGTAGAACGATCGGTATTCCTGCGGGTAGCCGGGCGTGTCCATCAGTACCGTTCCGGAGGCGTTCTTCAGTACTGACGCCAGGCCAACGACGAGCAGCCGTCCGACGCCCGCTCGGGGCAGTCCGTGGAGGAGTGCCCGGGCGGCGCCGGTGAAGAACGCGCCGGGCTCGGTTGCGGCGTCGTAGACCGCGCTGATCGCGGCGTCGTGTCCCTCGGCCGCTTGGGCGACACTGGCGGTGTCGGTCACGTCACCGGCGACGACGCGCACTTCGTCGCCCGTCAGGCTGCCGTGCTTGCCTGGTTCACGCACCACGGCGGTGACCTGGTGGCCACGCTGGCGCGCCTCGGCAACGGCCGCCCGGCCGGCCCGACCACCCGCGCCAAAAACCACAATCTTGCCCATAGCAACACCACGCCTCTCTCGGTCGGCCCGGATCGCCGACCACCGACGGTGACCGTAGCCAGCGGCGTGGTTTCCGATCGGATACCAACTACGGTAGACGCCGTGAACGCGCCATTGGACCCGGACATGTTCGACCCGGTCTGCCCGTCCGACCTGTCACCGATCCGCGTAGGCGACAAATGGGCCGGCATGATCATCCGCTGCCTGGAACACGGGACCCGAAGATTCTCGGAGCTTCGCATCCCGCTGCGTGGCATCACCGCGAAGGCGCTCACCAAGTCATTGCGGGCACTCGAACGAGACGGCCTGATCCAGCGCATCACCCACCTCGATCGAGCACGCCGCGTCGAGTACGACCTGACCCCACTCGGCCGCAGCATGCTCGAACCAATGGCCACCATGTGCGCCTGGGCAGAGGAACACTGGGAGGAACTCCTCGACGCGCGCGAAGCGTCGACACCACTTCAGCGCGCCAGGTAGCAGACCAGCACGAGACGTCGGGTGAACCCCGCGTCGTGACGCGCCCGGCGCAGCGCCTCTGCCACAAATCATCCGCGATGCGCTCGCCATCTCCGCAGGCGCCGACGGCCTGCCCTGGACCGACGCGTGGGAAGTCGGCGGCTGGTGGAATCGGCAGTGCAACCCAGAGATCGATCTTGTCGGAGCCGATCGGGCTCCGATCGCTTCCCGCATCGCCTTCGCCGGTTCCATCGAATGGCAGGACGGCCCGTTCGACCGGCACCATCTCGACGAACTGCGGCGTCACGCCCCGCTGATCCCTGGTTTCCAGCCCGGTGTCAGCGGCCTGATCGTGGTCAGCCGCTCCGGAGTCGACCTCCCGGCCGAGGCCGTGGACCTGGTCTGGGGACCTGACGACATCGTCCAGGCGTGGCCGGCCTGACGCTGTCGAGTGATGCGCTTGACGCCCGGGGTCCTCTGGTGGGTCAGCCCGCGAGGGCGTCGGGCCGACCGCCGTGGCCGGCGGGGCGGCGGGACCAGCACTGCGGGCGCTGCCGTACGGCGAGCTCCAGAGCCTGATGGTCCGACTCGATCATTTCTCGGGCTATTCGACGCGCCATTTCCAGGCGATCGACGTGCATGTCAAGATCGGTCGGGCCGGCGCCTGCCATCTCGAACTCCTTGTCAGCGTTCGAACTAGTCGCATCATCTGTCACGCCGGGAAACGTCACCATTCTCCGATCGGTGGAAAGCGCCCGCCGTACGGCTCGGTGTCGCGTACCCCGGTTGCGCCGATGGTAGCGGCGGCCGCGCCATCCCGCGTGGATCTGTGGAACCGCGCCTTGCTGGAGGTTTGTACATTGCACGGTGCGCGGATCGGGGGGCGTGACAAGTTCGGTGAGGGATCTTCGTTACGGGAGGACCGCCGTGCAGCATTCGAGCAGGATCGATCCCTTGTTCGTTGCCGTAGAAGCAGAGTCGATCACCCGTGCGGATGTCGCCGGGCTCATCGCGGGGCGGTTGGCCGCCGTCCGGGTGCCGGGGTTGCTCTCCGCGGCCCGCTGTCAGGCGATCACCGCGGCGCTCGCGAACGCGCCGATGGACCGCTACGACGAGAGCCGGGTCTTTCCCGTCGTGGCCAAGTTCGGCCCGGCCATCAACGACCATCGGGCCGCCGGTGAACTCCGCGAGGACTACTGGGACGCCGCCCGCGCGGCCGAGAAGAGCTGGTCGACGCTGGGCCTACCGGATTCGCCCCGGGACCTGTGCCTGGACGCGTTCCGAGGTGCCTGGCCGGACGTCGCTGCCGGGCGGCGGCAGCGTCGGGAGATGCACGTCGGCGTCGTCCGGGAGATCAACGCGGGGCTCCAGGTGCACTTCGACGACGCGGTCCGGGAGTACGCGGGTCGGTTGCTCGACGGCGAGGTGGTGGCGCAGTTGGCGTTCAACATCTACATCCGGGTGCCGCCGGCCGGTGGTGAGACCGTGCTGTGGCGGCGGCGCTGGCAGCCGAACGACGAGGAGCTGCGGATTCCCGGTGGGTACGGCTTTCAGGAGTCGGTGGCCGCCGACGCGCAGTCGTTGACGCTGCGCCCCACGCTCGGGGAGGGCTTTCTGTTTGATCCGCGGCACTACCACACGGTGCGTCCCGCGTCGGATGGCCGACGGATCTCCATAGGATGTTTCGTCGGGCTCACCGACGATGGTCGACTGGCCCTCTGGTCGTAGTGAAGGGCGTTTCCCCATGGTGGACAGAAACGACGTCGAGGCGGCTGCGGCTCTCGTCGAGGGGCGGGTCCGGGAAACCCCGGTCATCGCCGTCGACGGTGCCGATCTGGGCGTGCCCGGTCAGCTCAGCCTCAAGTTGGAGTTGCACCAGCACACCGGCTCGTTCAAGCCGCGTGGCGCGTTCAACCGGATGCTCCAGGGGTCGTTGCCCTCGGCCGGAGTGATCGCCGCATCGGGTGGCAACCATGGCCTCGCCGTCGCGTACGCGGCCCGGTCGCTGGGCGTGCCGGCGGAGGTCTTCGTGCCGGTCACCGCCTCGCCGGTGAAGGTGCAGCGGTTGGCCGGGCTGGGCGCTCAGGTGCGCCAGGTGGGCCAGCACTACGCCGAGGCGTTGGCGGCGAGCACCCAGCGGGCGGCGGAGACCGGCGCGTTGGTCGTGCACGCGTACGACCAGCCGGAGGTGGTGGCCGGGCAGGGCACCGTCGGCCGGGAGCTGGAGCGGCAGGTGGACGGGATCGACACCGTGCTGGTGGCGGTCGGTGGCGGCGGGTTGGTGTCCGGCATCGCCAGTTGGTTCGAAGGTTCGGTACGCGTCGTCGCGGTCGAGCCCGAGCAGATCCCCACCCTGCACTCGGCCCTCAAGGCGGGCCGGCCGGTCGACATCGAGGTGGGCGGCATCGCCACCGATTCGCTGGGCGCCCGGCGGATTGGCGAGATCGCCTTCGACACCGCCCGCCGGACCGAGGTGGTCTCCGTGCTGGTCCGTGACGAGGACCTGGTGCGAGCGCGTCGACTGCTCTGGTCGGAGCTGCGGGTCGCCGCCGAGTTGGGTGGCGCCGCGGCGCTGGCCGCGCTTGTCGGTGGCGCGTACGTGCCGCAGCCGGGTGAGCGAGTGGCAGTGATCATCTGCGGCGGCAACACCGACCCGAGCGACCTTGGGCCGGCCGCACCGCACTGACCGGTCAGCCGCCGGTGCGTAGCCGGCGCAGCGCGTGCTCCACCTGGAGGGTGTCCAGGTGGGTGTCCCCGAGGAGTCGCCGGCGATCGGCGAGCAACTGCTCGTACACCTCGATCGCCGCGTCGACCTGTTCTTCGAGCAGGAGCACCAGGGCCAGGGTGGACCGGATGGCGAGCACCTCGCTGCGATCGCCGTGCCGGGGTTCCACGGTGGCCAGGGTGGCCCGCAGTTCGGCTTCCGCCTCGGCGAGCCGGCCCTGCGCCTGCATGCACCGGGCCAGCGTGTGCCGGGCCTGCCAGGTCTCCGGTTGGTTGAGCGGCCACAGCCGGTAGCGGACCTCCAGGATGGCGTGCAGCATCTCCTCGGCCTCGGGTGCCCGTTGCTGGGCGAGCACGGCCAGCGCGAGGCTGTGCCGCACGATCATGGTGTCCCAGTGTTCCGGGCCCCGGACCTGGTCCTCGGCGGCGACGATCTGCCGCAGCTCCAACTCGGCCTCCGGCCACTGCCGCTGGGCCATGATCGCCTTGGTGAGCTTGTGCCGGCTCGCGAGGGTGTCGGCGTCGTCGCTGCCCAGCACCCTGGTGCGGTCGGCGATCACCTCGCGCAGGACCCGGTCGGCCATCTCCGGCTGGTTGCGTTCCAGCCAGGTGCGGCCCAGCTCGTGGCGCAGCGCCAGCACCTGTGGCCGGTCCAGGTCGTGGTCGTACGCGGCGCAACCGCGCACGATCGGCTCCAGGATGTCGAAGGCCGAGCCGGGTAGACCGATCGCGATGAGGTAGCGGGCGGTGAGTCGGGCCAGCTCCAGCGCGCGGCGTACCGTCTCGGGGTCGTGTTTGTGTCTCTGCGGCACGAGGTATCCCCGCACGGCCTCGACCAGGTGCGGCACCAGCACATCCCAGTTGGCCCAGGCCGCCGAGTCGTCCGGGCTCTGCCCCTCGGTGGCGGCGAGCAGCAGCTTCATGACCAGCCCGTGGTAGTCGGCGATCTGCTCACGGACCTCGTCGCGGTCGCGGAACATCGCGTGCACCAGCGGGTGCAGCGACAGCACGTGGGCGAACGCCGGGTCGGTGACCTCCTCCACGACGTCGAAGTCGACCAGGGCGAGGTTGCCGATGCCCTCCAGCACCTTCACCCGCTGCCGGGCGGTGAGCCCTTTGAAGAGTGGCGACTGGGCCAGGATGGCCGGTTTGAGCACCACCTCGTAGGGCACCGGGGAGACGCTCAGGCAGGCCAGCACGTTGAGCAGCGGCCGGCTCTGTTGGAGCTGGCGGCGGGCCAGCAGATCCAGTGAGAGGTCGTCGACCTCGCGGACGATCTCCAGGCCGAGGGACTCGTCGAGGTCGACGTCGGCGGCGTCGCGCGGTGAGCGGAACCGACGCTGCACGGCGCTGCGGTATTCGGCGAAGGTGGTGATGGTCGAGGTGCCGCGCCAGACCGGGCTGGCGTTGACCGACCGCAGGTAGTTGCCGGCCGCCCGCAGGGCGAGGGGCAGGCCGCCCAGCTCACGGGCCAGCTCCCGGGCGTCGGCCAGGTCACCGGCCTGTGCGCCGGCCCGGTCGATCAGCACCTGGGCGCCGGCGTCTGCGTCGAGCGGGCGTACCTGGTGCAGCGTCGACCAGGTGCCCCAGGTTGCCCGGTTGCCATCCCGGGTGGTCACGATGACCATGCCGTCGTCGGCCTCCGGGCGGCGCAGCCAACCGGTGCCGTCGGCGAGCACCCCGTCGGTGGGGCCCAGCGTGGCGGGTTCGTCCGCGCTGTCGAAGATCAACAGCCAGGGCTGCGCGGCCTGGTTGAGGTAGCGCCACACCAGGTCGGTGGCACTGATCATCCCGGCCCAGGCCTGGTCGACCTGGGTCTCCGACGCGCCGAGCTGGCTGACCACCTCCCGCATTCCGGAGTTGAGCCGTCCCGCCTGCACCCACCAGACCGTCCGGCCGCCAGCTCGGGCACGGCGGGCGATCTCCAGTGCGACGTGGCTCTTGCCGGAGCCGCCCATTCCGCACAGGATGTGCACCGGAGGTCGGTCCGTGGCGACCTCCCCCGGCTGCACGATCTCGTCGATCAGGTCGTCGCGCCCGTGCAGCGGGCAGTCCAGTCGCCCGAGCGGTGGATCGACGGAGACACGACTCGGTCGGTCGTACGCAGGCCGAGGCACGCCGGCATCCTCGGGTGGAACGTCCGCAGTCAATGCGGTCCCCCTTCGGTGGCGAATTCGCAATGGGCCGGTGGCGAAAGATCCTGTCCATCTGATGGACAGTCGGAGGGATTGCCACCCGCGCCATGTGAACCGCAAGCGTATCCATCCCCGTACTGGGTTGCACACTCTCCGTTTAGGCCGCCCGGGTGACCGTAATCGGTGCCGGAATTCCCAATTCGCGGTCGATTCCGGCCGATCCGCCGTGCGCGGCATCGACAGAGGCATCCACGATGGACGCATGAACTGGTCGCCAATCCAGGACGTGATCGACTGGGGAACCGTGCCGGACTGGTTTGGCGCGGTCGGCTCCATCGCCAGTGTGCTCTTCGTCTATCTCGGATTGCGGCGGGAAATCCGTGCTCGCCGCAGCGACGATCTGCGAGCCCGGGCCACCCAGGCCCGGTTGGTCTCGGCGGTGGCCGAGATTCGCGGCACCTCGGTGCTGCGGATCGCCGTGGCCAACGAGAGCGACGCCCCGGTGCTGGACGTGGTGGTGCTGGCTCGGCTCGCCCAGCCCGATGATCCGGACGGCCCGTCGGTCGGGTTGGCCGCGCCGAAACAGGTGCGTCGGATACCGGGCCGCGACTCGCACGACCTCTTCGTCACCGTCGCTGCGGAATATCGGCTACGCACGGCCGACACCGTTCTGGTGGACCTCACCTTTACCGATCACGACGGCAATCGCTGGCACCGGATCGGTGCCGGTCAACCGGAGCCGGTGGGCTGACCGATCGGCTCCGGTGGTCCGGCGGGCAGATCGCTCCGCCGGACCACCGCGTCCCGTCAGATGGGATAGGTACGGGCGACCGCAAGCATCTCCGAGCTGTGCGACCCGACGACGCCGACGGCTGGCGGCCGGGGGCGGAAGCCGGGCAGCGCGTCCAACCCGTCACTGGCGTCCATCGCCCGCAGCGACACCCGCCCGGCGACGGGACGCAGGGTCAACGTGACCTCGATGCCCTCCGTCGGTGGGGCGTGGAATACCAGCCCGAAGCCCCACTTGCCTGCGCGGGGCTCCACCGGCACCGACCTCCCCGCTGCCTCGGCGCGCAGCACGGTGGCGGTCGACGTGTCGACGTGCAGGGTGGCGAGCCGGGCCGTCCGCTGCGGGGTGAGCCGCAGCCGCAGCGTGCGCTCGCCTCCGGAGGTAGCGTCGGCCACCACGTCGAGCCTCGGCGCCGGCAAGTTCGCCGACTGCGCCGGACCGGCCCGCAGCTCACCGCCGCCGAGTCCGGGGAAGTCGTCGCCGACGTCGGCCACCCCGTCCACGTAGCCGTCCGTCCACGGCTGCGGGTCGGTCTCCTCGCTCAGCCAACGGGCCTGGCCGGTACCGGCGTCCAGGGCGTACATCAGGTGGGTGGGTGCGGGATGGGCGGCGTCGAACCGGTCGACGCCCAGCCCGACCCCGGCGAGCACCACCGCCGCCACGGCGGCGGCGCCGGCCGGCAGCACGCCGAGCCGCCGGGCCCGCAGCGCCAGCAGGCCGCGCTGGCCACCGGCCTGCGGGTGCAGCAGGTCGACCACTGGCAGGGCGGTCAGGCCGAGCAGCACCGCGACCAGTGCGGCCACCCCGCCCTTCTCCATCCCCAGCGCGGGAAAGAGCAGCACCACGGTGGGCAGCAGGATGACCACACCGACGACCGCGGCGGCCGTCACCGCCACCACCGGCCACGGTCCGGTCTGTCGGGTACGCAGCGCGACCAGCCCGCCGAGGGCGCCGGCCAGTGCCGGCAGGGTGGTGAGGTACGCCCCACCCGGCACCGCCACGGCGAGCAGCACCCCGAGCAGGGCCAGCCAGGCGAGCCCGCCCACGGCGAGCGCGGCCGGGCCGATCCGGCGGCGGGTCAGCGCGTACCAGGTGAACAGGATGGCGGTGGCGAGCGCCAGGACGGCCAACCGGTACCAGATCGGCCGGTACGGGTCGAGCAGCTCCGCGTACCCCGGTCGGATCGTGGTGATCGCCAGCCAGAGCAGTTGGGCGGCGACCGGCGCGACGATGATCGGCACCAGGGCCAGCGCGAAGCCGGCGGCCAGCCGGCCGGTGCTGGCCCGGCCACTGCGACGCGTCAGCCAGCCCAGGGCGGCCACCGCGGCCACCGCGAGCAGGGCCAGCGGCAGGGTTAGCCAGCCCGGGTAGCGGACCAGCCCACCGGGGACGGGGAAGTAGGTGGCGTCGTGCCCGGAGCGCAGGTCGGTCAGGTCGGTGCCGCCGAACTCCCGGGCCAGGCCCAACGCGTTGTCCCCGTGCTGCTGGAGGCTGCCCCGGTCCATGGCGGCTGGGGTGTCCAACGGCGTGTGATAGATGGCCCCACCGTCGATGTACGCCGAGTTCAGCCCGACGAACTTCTGATCCAGGAACGCGGTGAAATCGGTGTCATTGGGCAGCGCGCGGTAGATCTCCACCGCGAAGGAGGTGCCGACCGGGTGCGGGGCGGCTCGACCGAAGACGTCCACCAGCTTCGCGTTGTTCCGGGACGTCTCGAACATGATCACCGGCCCGGTGGAGCCCCGCGCTTCTAGGTTGAGCACCACACCGCCGTCGGCGGCCAGCGGGTGGCTGGCGGCGAACGCGGACGCGCCGCAGAGACATGCCTCCTCGGCGTCGGTCAACACGAAGACGATGTCGTTGCGGAGCCGGGGGCCGGTGGTCAGCGCGCGGGCCACCTCCAGGATCGTCGACGTGCCGGCCGCGTCGTCGTTGCCACCCGGCCCGGTCTGCACCGAGTCGTAGTGGGCGACCAGGAAGACCCGGCCCGTCGAGTCGGTGCCGGGCAGCCGGGCCACCACGTTGCGGACCCGGGCCAGGGTCGCCCCGCCCGCCGCCCCGCTGAGCTGACCGGCCTCCGACGCCACGGTGTCCTGCACCTCGGTCTCCAGGCCCAGCCCCCGCAACTGCTGTTCGAGGTGCACGCGGACCTGCTCGTTGGCCGGGCTGCCGGCGACGTGCGACCGGGCCGCGATCACCTGGACGTCCTCGTACGCCCGGCCGGCGCTGAACTCACCCGCCGGTGCGTCCGTCGGCTTGGGAGCCGGGGTGCGCAGGTCGAGCAGGCTGCCGGCGCCGACCGCGGCCAGCGCGACCAGAGCCGCCGCTGCGGCCACGAGCCGCCGACGCGGCCGAGTCAGCGCGCGGTTGGCCGGGGGTACGGCCGGAATCGGAAGGGGCGGCGTGCCCGTCGCGGCCGGGGTGGTGGGTGCGCCCACGGAAACTCCTCGGGGGGTGGTGGGGCCTGGGGTGGGATCATCCTGCCCGTCGGCGGCCCCGGGTGGGATGGCCGGTACGCCTGCGTCCACCAGCCACCCGGTTCGTCATTCGGTGGGCAGTGATGCGGCCCATCCCCGCCCGCGCCGCGGGCATCGTGTTGTGTGCGACCGTTGTCTAATACAGGATCAGCAGGGCACTCGGAAGGAGCCCCGACATCACCAGCGAACTCCCGCGTCTCGCGGCGGTGACCCGGCCGCACCGGGGGGCCGGCTCTGCCGGTTCCCCAGTTGTGCCGTACCCGCACGGTGGCCTGGCGCGGCACGCCAACCTGCCGCCGGGTGAGCGGCTGCGGGTGCTGCTGGTGGAGGACGACGAGGGCGACGCGTTCCTGGTCGGTGAGCTGCTCGCCGAGACCAACTCGATGATCGAGTTGTCGGTCGCCACCAGCCTTCGGGAGGCGCGGCAGCGAATCACCAACGTCGACTGCGTCCTGCTCGACCTGGGCCTGCCCGACGCACAGGGGTTGGACGGTCTGCGCCAGGTGCTGGAGATGTCCAGCGGCGCGGCGGTCTGCGTGCTGACCGGCCGAACGGACGAGCACCTGGGCATCGTGGCGGTCGCCGAGGGTGCCCAGGACTACCTGGTCAAGGGTCAGGTCGACGGGGTGCTGCTGACCCGGGCGCTGCGCTACGCCGTGGAGCGTAAGCGCGCCGACGAGAACGCCCGCCGGCTGCGCGAGGTCGAGCTGCGCCAGGCCGAGTCGGCCCGCCTCGAACGCGGCCTGCTGCCCCAACCGTTGATGACGACCGACCAGGTGGCGGTGCACACCTTCTACCGTCCCGGCCGGCACGCCGCGTTGATCGGCGGGGACTTCTTCGACGTGGTGCAGACCCAGCCGGACCGCCTCGACCTGATCGTCGGCGACGTCTGTGGGCACGGGGTGGACGAGGCCGCGCTCGGGGTGGAGTTGCGGGTCGCCTGGCGTGCCCTGGTGCTCGCCAAGGTGCCCGACGACGAGGTGCTGCCCGCTCTGGAGCAGGTGCTGATGAGTGAGCGCCGCCTCCAGGAGATCTTCGCGACGGTGGCCACCACCCGACTTGACCTGGACGCCAACCGGGCCACCGTCCGACTGGCCGGGCATCCGCCACCGCTGCTGCTCTCCGGCGGCCGGGTCGTCCCGGTGCCCGCGCCCAGCGGCCTGCTACTGGGCATACGACCTCGCCGGCCGATCGCCTACGACCTGGAGTTCGACACCGATGACTGGTCCCTGCTGATGTACACCGACGGCCTGATCGAGGGGCGGGTGGGTGCCGGCGACGAACGGCTCGACGTGCCGGGCCTCGGTGGGTTGCTGGACGAGCCGGCCAGCCGTTCGGTGTCGCTGCCCGAGCTGCCGGCCTGGCTGGTCGGCCGGGCCGAGCGGCTCAACGGTGGCCCGCTCGCCGACGACGTGGCGATGCTGCTGGTCAGCCGGGGTGGTGGCCGGTGAAGCCGGTGGTCGGCGGTTGGAGTCTGCGCCGCCGGGTCATCACCCTGCTCACCGTCGTGGGTGTGTTGCTGATCGGTCTGGCCACCGCGGAGGCGGCGATGGCGACCCGCAACCGCACCCAGATCGACGCCATCCTGAACCAGACCGGCCCACTGCGGGTGCAGTCGCAGGAGCTGCTCAACGCGCTGCTCGACCAGGAGACAGCGATCCGCGGGTACGCCGTGAGCGGTAAACCGGCCGATTTGCGTCCGTACCGGGACGGGCTCACACAGGAGGAGCGCGTCGTCGCCTCGATGCGAACTCTGCTCGACGACTATCCGCAAATCGGCCAGGAGATGCGGATCGTCGAGGAACGCGCTTTGCAGTGGCGGCAGTCCGTGGCCGAGCCGGTGATCGCCACCACTGAGCAGAGCGGCACCCAGGCGGGCCAGGCGTTGATCACCGACCAGGCCCGGCAGCAGTTCGACCAGCTCCGCTCGGCGGTGAACGACCTCCAGGAGGAGATCCTCGTCGCCCGGGAGGAGGCCGCCGCCAACGTGCGGACCAGCAGCAACGTGCTGGTCGTCCTCCTCATCGTGGCCGCGCTGGTGGTGGTCGTCGCCGGGGCGTTGCTGCTGCTCTCCCTGGACCGGATGGTCATCCGGCCCCTGGTCGGGCTGGCCGACCAGGTCCGCGAGGTCGCCGAGGGTGACTACCAGCACGGCATCGCGACCACCGGCCCACCGGAGTTCATCCGGCTCGGCGAGGACGTGGACGCGATGCGGCAGAAGATCGCCGCCGACCTGGCCGAGGTCCGGGCCGCCCGCGAACGCATCGAGTGGGTCAACGCCCAGCTCCAGAAGCAGGCCGAGGAGCTGACCCGGTCCAACCGTGACCTGGAGCAGTTCGCGTACGTGGCCTCGCACGATCTGCAGGAGCCGTTGCGCAAGGTCGCCAGCTTCTGCCAGCTGCTTCAGCGCCGCTACGCCGGGCAGCTCGACGAGCGGGCCGACCAGTACATCGCCTTCGCGGTGGACGGCGCGCAACGGATGCAGCGCCTGATCAACGACCTGCTCGCGTTCTCCCGGATCGGGCGGCTCACCACCGGCTTCGTCGAGGTCGACCTCAACAAGGTGATGGGCGACGTGGCCGGCCAGACCGAGGCCGCCCTGCAGTACGCCGACGCCGAGCTGACCTGGGACGAGCTGCCGGTGATCTCGGGTGAGGAACCGCTGCTCACCAACCTGCTGGCCAACCTGGTCAGCAACTCGATCAAGTTCCGTCGTCCGGACGTACCGCCGAAGGTGCACGTCTCGGCCCGGCTGGTGGACGCCGGGTGGGAGATCAGCTGCCAGGACAACGGCATCGGGATCGAGCCGGAGTTCGCCGACAAGATCTTTGTGATCTTCCAGCGGTTGCACTCGAAGGACGCGTACCCGGGCACCGGCATCGGGTTGGCGATCGTCAAGAAGATCGTCGAGTACCACGGCGGCCAGGTCTGGGTGGACACCGACGTGCCGGAGGGCACCGCGATCAGGTTCACCCTGCCGGCGCTCCCCGGGGACGTCGAGGCGGCGGCGGCTGCCGCCGATTCGCCGCCGCAGCCGCCCGCTCTCACCGGGGGCGACCCGACGCCCTCGACCGAGGCTCCGGCAACGCTCACGGAGCAGGCCGACGGGTCGGACCAGCCGGACCGGGCCGACGGGACGCCGGAAGGCGGTAGAACGGGTGACATGAGGGAGACGGTGGGATGACCGCGCCGGCGGATGGCAAGAGCCCGATCGAGGTCCTGCTCGTGGAGGACGACCCGGGTGACGTGCTGATGACCCAGGAGGCGTTCGAGGAACACAAGCTGCGTAACCGGCTGACCGTCGTCTCCGACGGGGCCGAGGCGCTCGCCTACCTGCGGCGGGAGGGCCAGTACGCCGACGCGGTGGCGCCCGACTTGATCCTGCTCGACCTCAACCTGCCCCGGCGCGACGGCCGGGAGGTGCTGGAAGAGATCAAGAAGGACCAGGACCTGCGCCGGATCCCGGTGGTGGTGCTCACCACCTCGCAGGCCGACGAGGACATTCTGCGCAGCTACCAGCTGCACGCCAACGCCTACGTGACCAAGCCGGTGGACTTCGAGCGCTTCATCTCGGTGGTCCGTCAGATCGACGAGTTCTTCGTCAGCGTGGTCAAGCTGCCGCCGCGTGGCTGACACCCTGCTCGACGACGTTGGCGGCCTGCTCTGGGAGGCCGCCGACCAGGTCGTGCTGCCACTGTTCCGCAAGCTCGACGACGATGACGTGTCGGAGAAGGCACCCGGCGAGGTGGTCACCGTCGCCGACCGTCGGGCCGAGGAGTTGCTCTCGGCGGGGCTGCGCCGGCTGCGGCCGGGCTCGATGGTGGTCGGCGAGGAGGGCGTCGCCGACGATCCTGGGTTGCTCCGGCATCTGCGCGACGGAGGCGATGTCTGGCTGGTCGACCCGGTCGACGGCACCGCCAACTTCGCCGCGGGTCGCCGGCCGTTCGCCCTGATGGTGTCGCTGCTGAGCGACGGGCGGCCGACCGCCGGTTGGATCCTCGACCCGCTCGCCGACACTCTCGCCGTGGGCTCTGCGGCCGAAGGCACCCTGCTCAACGGTCGGCCGGTGGACGGCACCGGCTCGGTGCCGCCGCTCGGTGAGCTGCGCGGCGCGGCGATGACCCGGTTCCTGCCACCGGAGACCCGGGACCGGGTCCGCGCCGGCGGTCGACGGCTCGGTGAGCTGCTGCCCGGCCAGCACTGCGCCGGCCGGGAATACCTGGACATCCTCACCGGCGAGCAGCAGTTCGCCCTCTTCTGGCGCACCCTGCCCTGGGACCATGCCCCGGGCACCCTGCTGGTCCGGGCTGCCGGGGGCGTCGCCCGTCGATTCGACGGCGTCGACTACCACCCCGCCGACGACGGCCGCGGTCTGCTCGTCGCGACCAACGAGCAGGTCTGGGCCGAGGTGCGCGACGCTCTCCTGAGCACCTGATCCGCGCGCTGCGCAACCAGGTTGGGACGCTGCGTCGACATCGAGACAGCCCGGGGCTCAGGGGGCTGGTCACCGGCCCACAGTCCGGTATCGTGACCGGCGGTCTCCGCCAGCAGGCCGCCGACCGGCGTCGCCGTGCAGTGTTCATCGGGGCCGGCGGTCGACGGAAGGACGCTTTCGTGCCCAGGACCAGGCTCAGCCCGCGGCTCGGTCGCCGCGCTCTGTTCGCTCTGTTCGCCGCCGTCGCGCTGGTGCTCGGCGGAGCCGCAGTGCCCGCGTACGCGGAGCCCGGCGAGGGCGGCAGCAAGAAGCTGCAGGACGCGCTGGAGCTGACCGCCAAGGGGCACATCGAGGCCAAGGCAAAACTGGACAACTCCAAGCGTCGCCAGACGGCGCTGACCGGCGAGCTGACCACGCTGGAGGGTCGGCTGGTCGGGCTCACCGCCCAGGTCGGCGAGGTGGCCGCACACTCGTACCGCTTCGGTCGGCTGAGCGCGGTGTCGATGCTGCTCAACAGCGGCACGCCGGAGGCGTTCCTGCAACGCGCGAGCGACCTCGACGTGATGGCTCAGCGGGACAGCAAGCGGCTGCGTGATCTCACCGAGGCCCGGCAGGGGGCACAGCAGGCCAAGGTCGCCATCGACGCCGAGGTCCGCGAGCAGCAGAAGCAGCTCGCCGTGATGGCGAAGAAGAAGAAGGAAGCCGAGGAGGCGCTCGCCGAGGTCAGCTCGGGCGGCAGCAACGGCTTCAGCGGCGGCAGCTCGACCTCGGCGAAGCCGGCGCCGCGCAACTCGGACGGCTCCTGGCCGTCGGAATCCTGCTCGGTGAAGGACCCCACCACCTCCGGATGCATCACCCCGCGCACCCTCAACGCGCTCAAGCAGACCCAGGCGGCCGGCTACAAGCGCCACGTCTCCTGCAAGCGCAGCGGTGGCGGCGGCGAGCACCCGAAGGGGCGAGCCTGCGACTTCGCGGCCGCCACGAACGGCTTCGAGGACAAGAACGCGACCGGCGGCGACAAGGCGTACGGGGACAGCCTGGCCGCCTGGCACGTGCGCAACGCCGACCGTCTGGGCGTGCTCTACGTGATCTGGTACCGGCAGATCTGGCATCCCGGCACCGGGTGGCGTTCGTACAGCAGTAGCGGCAGCCCCGCCGCGTCCCACACGAACCATGTTCATCTCTCGATGTACTGACCCCAAGCACCAGCTTCGCTGCGTACCATCGCGACGATGAGCTCCCCACCGTCCGATGTAGCGGCCCCGCCGGCCTCCCCGGCGCCGCCCGTGCCGGTCACCGGCCGGGCGCTGCCCAACGGCTTGGCCGCCTTCCTGGTCTTCTTCTCCAGTGGCGCCGTGCTGGTGCTGGAGACCGTCGCGCTGCGCCTGGTCGGCCCGTACGTCGGGGTGACCCTTCAGGTGACCAGCTCGGTGATCGGCATCGCGTTGGCCGCGATCGCGTACGGGGCGTGGTCCGGCGGCTGGCTGGCGGACCGACGCAACCCGCGCGGCCTGCTGGCACCGGCGTTGGTGCTGGCCGGCATCGCCACCGCGGTCACCCTGCCCGTCGTCCGATACGCCGGTGAGGTGCTGCGCGGTGGCGCGGCCAGCGGCATCCTGCTGTTGGTCGCGTTGGCGGTCTTCGTGCCGGCCGCGCTGCTGGCCGCGGTCACCCCGTTGGTCGTGAAACTTCAGCTCGCCGACCTGCGCCGCACCGGGCAGGTGGTCGGCCGACTCTCCGGGATCGGCACCCTGGGCGGCATCACCGCCACCCTGCTCACCGGGTTCGTGCTGGTCGCCGCCCTGCGTACCACAGTCATCCTGCTCGCGCTGGCGATCGCGCTCGGGCTGGTCGGTATCGGCCTGGGCTGGTATCTGCGCCGGCAGGAGCCCACCGAGCTGCCCGGTCCGGCCCGGACCCGGGCCGCGCTGGCCGTGCTCGGCCTGGCCGGGGCGGGGCTGACCACCGTGGCACCCAACCCGTGCGACATCGAGACCGCGTACCACTGCGCCCGGGTCACCTCGGACCCGTCCCGGCCCAGCGGGCGGACGCTGCTGCTCAACTCCGCCCAGCACTCGTACGTGGACCTCGCCGACCCGAGGCACCTGGAGTACGCGTACACGAAGTGGATCGGCGCGGTCGCCGACGTCGCCGCGCCGGCCGGTCAGCGCCTCGACGCGCTGCACCTGGGCGGCGGCGGGTTCACCGTGCCGACCTACCTGACCGCCACCCGACCGGGCACCGAAAACCTGGTGTTCGAGATCGACGGCGGGCTGGTCGAGCTGGGCGAGCAGGAGTTGGGCGTACGCCCGGGGCCGGAGCTGAGGGCCGTGGTGGGCGACGCCCGGATGCTTGTGGCTGGCGAGCCGACGGACAGCCGTGACCTGGTGGTCGGTGACGCCTTCGGGCACCTGGTGGTGCCCTGGCACCTGGCCACCCGGGAGATGGCCGCCGACGTCCGGCGGGTGACCCGCCCCGGCGGGGTGTACGTGCAGAACGTCATCGACTACCCGCCGCTGCGCTTCATCCGCGCCGAGCTGGCCACGGTGGCCGCCGAGTTCACGCACGTCGCGTTGATCGCGCCACCGGAGGCGCTCGCCGAGGAGCAGGGCGCCAACTTCCTCATCGTCGGCTCCGACGCGCCGTTGCCGCTGGAGGCCGTCCGCACCCGGCTGATCGAGGTGGACCCGAAGGTCAGCCTGCTCTCCGGCGCGGCACTGACGGAATTCGTCGACGGGGCCATGGTGTTGACCGACGACTACGCCCCGGTGGACCAACTGCTGGCCACCGCCTGAACGGGTGACAATCCTGACCGATTCCGATTGCCCAGGTGTAGGGCGACCTTTCCTGGGCAACAACGGTCACCATGGGTGGTGGGGACCGAAACGGCGCGCAGCTCCTCGATGAGCGGTACCGACTGATCGAGCAGCTCGGCGCGGGCGGAATGTCGGTGGTCTGGCGCGGCTACGACGAGGTGCTCGGCCGCCAGGTCGCGGTAAAGGTGCTGGCCTCCCGGCTGGCCAGCGACCGGGCCTTCCGCCACCGCATCCGGATCGAGGCGCAGGCCGCCGCGCGGCTCTGCCACCCCAACATCACCAACGTGTACGACTACGGCGAGTCCGAGCAGGTCGGTCTGACCGTGCCGTACGTGGTGATGGAGCTGGTCGACGGCGCTTCGCTGGCCAGTCGGCTGGGCCAGGAGAGCCGGCTGCCGTGGCGGGAGGCGGTGACCATCGGCGCGGAGGTCAGCTCGGCGCTGGCCACCGCGCACGCCCGTGGTGTGGTGCACCGCGATGTCACCCCGGGCAACGTCATGCTCACGCCGACCGGGGTCAAGGTGGTCGACTTCGGCATCTCCGCGCTCGTGGGGGAGAGCGAGAAGGGGCCGGACGGCGCACTGTTGGGCACCCCCGCGTACCTCGCCCCGGAGCGGCTGGACAACGGCCAGGTCTCCCCGGCCACCGACGTGTACGCCGTCGGGCTGCTGCTCTACCGGATGCTCACCGGTCGGCTGCCGTGGCGGGCCAGCACGACGACGCAGATGCTGCGCGCCCACATGTACAACGACCCGGAGCCGATGCCCAGCGTCCCGGGCCTGCCCGACGGGGTGGCCGAGTTGGTCGGGCGCTGCCTGGCCAAGCGGCCCGCCGATCGACCGGCCACCGCCGAGCTGACCCGTACGCTCGCCGACGCGGCCGGCATGCTCGCGGCGGTGCCGGTCTCCCCGGCTGCCGGGCCGCTGGACGCGGCCATGCTCGGCACTGCGCGTACCACGATCCTGCCCTGGTCGGCGGCGACCGACGCGTTGCCGTTGTCGCGGACCCGCGAGCGGAGCCGGCAGGCGCGGCAGCGGGTGAGTCGGCGTCGGCGGGTGGAGGCCGGCGTCGCCGCGGTCGGGCTGATCGCGGCCACCGGGGCGATGTGGGGGTTCACCTCGCGCAGCCCGGCCAGTGGCGGGGATCGGCCGACGACCGAGGCCCGGATGGGTTTGCCGGCGGCGGTGCCCTGCGAGGTGACGTACGCGCTGCGCACCGACTCGGGCACCGAATTCGCCGCCGAGTTGACCCTGACCAACACCGGTGGCCGTGAGCTGCGGGACTGGACGATGAGCTTCACCTTCCCCGGGCAGCAGACGGTGACGAAGGCGGAGCCCGCGCCGGTGCACCAGCAGGGGAGCACGGTGCTGGTCCGGCCGGCGGCCCAGCGCACCACGCTGGCGCCCGGTGCAGCCGAGAAGCTCACCCTCACGGCGAAGTACAGCGGGGCGAACCCGCTGCCGGTGGAGTTCCGCCTCGGCGAGGCGACCTGCGGCGTGCGGGTGTCCGGGGTCGCCGGCAGCGCGCCGTCCGCCGTTCCGCCGAGCAAGGCCGCCACGACGAAGGTCCAGCCCAAGGCGGCGACGGTCCGCGGTGGCACCGGCGGCGGCGCGACGAAGGCCAAGCCCCCGAAGCCTCCCAAGGCTCCCGCGAAGCCGAAGGCTCCTGGTGGTGGCCCGGCAAAGGCGGGAAGGTGACCGGGCACCGTCGGCGGTGCTGGGTCAGCGCCGTCCCGCGAACCGCTGCACCTGATCGATCCCACCCTCGACGATGAGCACCCCGCCCTCAGGAAGTGCCATGTCGTCGGAGGCGTACCGGAAGCGTTCGCCCGGCAGTTTGGCGCCGACCACGCGTACCCCGTAGCGCTCTTCCGGTCTCAGGTCGAGCAGGGTGCGCCCGACCAGGGATTCGGGCACCCGGACGGTGGCGATGGCGAAGTCATCGTCGAACTCGATGAAGTCGAGCAGTCGGCTGACGATCAGGTGGGCGACCCGATCCCCGGTCTCGGCTTCCGGGAAGATCACGTGGTGCGCGCCCACCGACGCCAGGATCTTGGCGTGTTTCTGCGAGGTGGCCCGCGCCCAGATCTGCGGCACACCCAGCTCGACCAGCGCCAACACGGTGAGCACGCTCGCCTCCACCGAGGCACCGATGGCCACCACCGCCCGCCCGAAACTGGCGATGCCCAGCTGCCGCAGCGCCCCCTCCTCGGTCGAGTCGGCCTGCACCACCCGGTCGAGCTGCGCCGACCAGCGCTGCACCTTCTCCGGGCTGCGGTCGATGGCCAACACCTCGCGGTTCATTCGGGTCAGCGACCCGGCCAGGTGGCAACCGAATCGACCCAACCCGATCACCGCGATGCCGCCGCTGTCCGCCCGTCTAGCCGACACCTCGGCCCTCCCAACTGCTAGCCGACAATGGGTTGCTCCTGGGGATAGCGGTAGAGCCGGCGTCTGGTGTTCAGGGCGATCGCCGACCCCAGGGTGAGCGTCCCGACCCGGCCGATGAACATCAGCACGGTCAGCGCGAGTTGACCGCCGGCCGGCAACTCGGCGGCCAGACCGATGGTCAGACCGGTGGTGCTGAACGCGGAGGTGATCTCGAACAGGGCCGCGACGAAGCGGACGCCCTCGGTGAGCAGCAGCAACAGCATGGTTCCGGCCATCACCAACGCGACGCTGAGCAGAGCCACGGTGACCGCCTGCCGCTGACTGGCGGTGGCCACCCGCCGATGCCCGATCGACACGTCGGGCTCGCCCCGCAACTCCGCCCAGATGGTGAATGCCAGCAGGAAGAACGTGGAGACCTTGATGCCACCGGCCGTGCTGGCGCTGCCGCCGCCGATGAACATCAACACGATCAGCAGGGGGTAGCTCTCCTCCTGGAGGGCGGCGATGTCCAGCACGCTGAAGCCGCCGGTGCGGCTCAGCGCGATCTGGGTGAACGACGCGAGGATCTTGCCGGGTACGTCGTACTGGCCGATCGTGCCCGCGTTGGTCCACTCGGCCGCGAGCAGGCCGGCGAAGCCGACCAGCAGCAGCACCGCGCTGCCCCAGATGGTCAACTTCGTCGCCACCGCCCAGCGCGTCGGCTGACGCCACTCGCGCACCGCCTCGAACAGCGCGGGGAACCCGAGACCGCCGATGATCGCGCCGATCGCCAGGGGCAGCGACACCCACGGGTCACGGCTGAACGCCAGCAGGCCGTCGGTGTAGAGCGCGAAACCACCGTTGTTGAACGCCTGCACGGCGTGGAAGACGCCCGACCAGAGGGCCTGCCCGAATGGGTAGTCGTAGGCCAGCCAGAGCCGACCGGCGACCAGCACGGTCATCACCGCCTCGCAGGCGAAGACGGTCACCGCGATCCGGCGCAGCAACCGGCCCACGTCACCGATGCCGAACTCCGCCGTCTCGGCCTGCACGAGCAACCGGTTGCGCAGCCCGAGCTGCCTGGAGACCACCAGGATGACCAACGCCGCGACGGTGAGGATGCCGAGACCGCCGAGCTGGGTGAGCAGGGTGATCACCAGTAGTCCCCAGCCGGACCAGTAGTTCGGCGTGTCGGTGATCGCCATGCCGGTGACCGACACCGCCGAGGTGGCGGTGAAGAGCGCCGTGACCAGGGGCGGGCGCTGGTGATTGGCGGTCGCCCAGCGCGCCATGAGCAACCCGGTGCCGAGCAGGATCGGCACCAGGAACGCGAACGGCACCAGCCGCACGGGATTGCGGAAGAACCGGCGCACCAGCCAATCTTCCTGGCCGCCAGCTCGCCCGGAGTGGGAACGCGCATTCCGGAGATTCATCTGCCGGCCAGCCATCGACCAACTTCTGGCTAATCGCGAGCGGTCTGCTTGCGCGGACCATCGATGACAGGAGACGGCGTTGCGACGTACCCTCTCGACCTTCGGCGTGGCCGGCGCTCTGCTCGCCGCAGCCGTGGCTCTGCCGACCATGGCCGCTGCCGAACCGAACGCGACTGCGGACCGGTCCCGGGCAAACGACCAACCAATCGTGATCGGTCACCGCGGTGCCAGCGGCTACCGGCCGGAGCACACCCTGGAGGCGTACCGGTTGGCGATCCGGCTGGGCGCCGACTACATCGAGCCGGATCTGGTCTCCACCTCGGACGGCGTGCTGGTCGCCCGGCACGAGAACGAGATCTCCGGCACCACCGACGTGTCGAACCGCCCGCAGTTCGCGGCCCGGAAGACGACGAAGACCATCGACGGGGTCGCGGTGACCGGTTGGTTCACCGAGGACTTCACCCTCGCCGAGTTGAAGACGCTGCGGGCCAAGGAGCGGCTGCCGCAGGTGCGTGTGGCGAACACCGCCTTCGACGGCCGATTCGAGGTGCCCACCCTCCAGGAAGTCATCGACCTGGCCCGGACCGAGGGGCGGGCACGGGGCCGCACCATCGGCATCTACCCGGAGACCAAACACCCGAGCTACTTCGCGGCGATCGGTCTGCCGCTGGAGGAGCCGCTGCTCCGCGTCCTGCGGCAGAACAAGCTGGACCGGAAGAACTCACCGGTCTTCATCCAGTCGTTCGAGACGGCCAACCTGCGCCGCCTGAGCCGGCTGACCGACGTGAAGCTGATCCAACTGCTCGACGCGACCGGGCGCCCCTACGACTTCGCCGTCGCCGGTGACGCCCGCACCTACCAGGACCTGGCCACGCCGGCCGGGCTGAAGTGGATCGCCGGGTACGCCGACGGCATCGGCGCGAACAAGAACCTGATCGTGCCCCGGGACGCCGCCGGCGCCCTACTCGCCCCGACCAACGTGGTGCGCGACGCGCACCGGGAGCACCTGCTCGTGCACTCCTGGACGTTCCGTGCCGAGAACCAGTTCCTCCCGGTGGACTTCCGGATCGGGGCCGACCCGAACGCGCGCGGCGACATCACCGCCGAGTACGAACTCTTCCTCGGCCTGGGCCTCGACGGTGTCTTCAGCGACCACCCGGACACGGCCGTCGCCGCCCGCGCCGGCCTCTGACCCGTCCACAGGAATGGGGGTGTCCGGTGCGTCCGGACACCCCCGTTCTGCTTGACGCGTCCGAACGAACCCGTGTTCCGTCGGGTCGCCGGACCCGACACCCCCGCCCGGCGGTGTCGTTCAGCTATCGAGGGCTGGCCCGCCGGCCACGACGGTGACTGTCCACCGGCCCCGGACCGGTGCCCTGGCGGGTGATCGTCGGTGGTGGGTGCCGACACAGCGGCTGCCGGAGCGGTGGGGACGGTGCCCATCCGGAACCCGGCCCTCACACCGATGTTGCCGTGGATTGGTAGAGCCGACCACCCCACCCCTGTTACTTGTGTGTTTCTGCCACATAGCTCGTGGGTGACGTCACTTCTAGCGTGAGCCGTCACGAAGAAGTTCTCTCCCTCCGAGTCCTCATGTGGAGTCGCAATGACGGTCCGGACGACGCGGCGGGTGTTCCTCTCCGCCGCCACGATGATGGCCGCGGCGCTGGCCGCCACGGCCTGTGGTAGCCCGCAGGACACCGCCACCGGCGGCGGCGACAGCGCCGCCCCGGTCAAGGTCGGCCTGGTGTACTCCCAGTCGGGAGCCCTGGCCAGCTACGGAAAGCAGTACATCGAGGGGTTCAAGGCGGGGCTGGACTTCGCCACCCAGGGCACCGGCAAGGTCGGTGACCGGAAGATCGAGCTGACCGAGGTCGACGACGCGGGCGACCCGGCCAAGGCGGTCTCGGCGGCGAAGGACCTGATCGGTAAGGGCACGAAGATCATCGCCGGTTCCACCGCCTCGGGCGTGGCGCTCCAGGTCGCGCCGATCGCCGCGCAGAACAAGGTTCTCTTCATCTCCGGCCCGGCCGCCACCGACGCGGTGACCGGCGCGAACAAGTACACGTTCCGCTCCGGCCGGCAGTCCTACCAGGACGTGGTGACCGCCAAGTCGTTCATCGGCGACCCGGCCGGCAAGAAGGTAGTGGTCTTCGCCCAGGACGGCGCGTTCGGCGACGCCAACGAGGCGGCCGTCAAGGCCGTCATCGGCGGGGCGGGCGCTACCGTGAGCAGTGTCCGGGCCCCGGCCAGCGCCACCGAGTTCACCCCGTTCGCCAGCCAGATCAAGGCTGCCAAGCCGGATCTGCTCTTCGTCGCGTGGGCCGGCACGACCGCCCCGGCCATGTGGCAGACCCTCGACCAGCAGGGCGTGCTCTCGTCCACCACTGTCGTCACCGGCCTGGACATCCGCGCCTCGTGGCCGACCTTCGGCGCTGCCGGCGCGAAGATCTCCTTCCTGTCGCACTACTTCGACGGTGCCAGCGACACCGAGACCAGCAAGGCGCTGAAGGCCAAGGTCAGCACCATCGACCTGTTCCACCCGGATGGCTTCGCCGCTGCGCAGATGGTGGTCCGTGCCGTGCAGGAGGGTGGCGACGACGTCGACAAGATGGTCACCGCGCTGGAGGGCTGGAGCTTCGACGGGGTCAAGGGCAAGATGACCATCCGGGCTGCCGACCACGCGCTGCTCCAGCCGATGTTCCAGGCCAAGCTGACCGGCAGTGGCACTGCGTTCACCGCGACCGCGCAGAAGAGCCTCACCGGTGACGAGACCGCGCCGCCGGCCGTGGCCATGAAGGGCTGATCATGCTCGCCACCCGCGGTCTGACCTGGCGGATCGGTGAGGTCGCCATCGTCGACAGCGTCTACCTCGACCTGGCGCCCGGGGAGTTCCTGGGCGTCATCGGGCCGAACGGCGCCGGCAAGACCTCACTGTTCAACCTGATCACCGGCCTGCGCCGGGCCACCGAGGGCCGGATCACCCTGGACGGGCAGGACATCGGGGCGCTTCCGCCGCACCGGCGGGCCCGCCTCGGGCTGGGCCGTACCTTCCAGGCGTCCTCGGTCTTCGGCTCGCTGAGCGTGCGGGAGAACGTCCGGCTCGCCGTCCAGGCGCACCGCGGGGGCTCGATGGCGTTGTGGCGGCGGGCGGCGGCCGACCGGGAGGTCGCCGCCGCCGCCGACGCGGCGCTCGACCGGGTCGGCCTCGCTCACCGGGGTACGGCACTGGCCGGCACCCTGGCCCACGGCGAGAAGCGCAAGCTGGAGATCGCCCTGCTGCTCGCCGGTGAACCGCGGGTGATGCTGCTGGACGAGCCGATGGCCGGGGTCAGCGCCGAGGACGTGCCCGAACTGGTCGCCGTCATCAAGTCGTTGACCGGCGAAAGCGGCCGGGCGGTGCTGATGGTCGAACACCACATGGACGTCATCCTGGAGTTGGCCGACCGGATCGCCGTCATGCACCACGGCGCGCTACTGGCCTGCGACACCCCGGAGACGGTGATGGCCAACCCCACCGTGCAAGAGGCCTACCTGGGGGAGTCGCTGTGAGCGCGAGGAGCGAGCCGGGTTTGCGAGCCCCGCAGTCGCGAACGGAGCCAGCCCTGTTGGAACCGATTCTCAGTGTGCAGGACCTGTCGGTCCGGATCTCCGGGCTGCACATCCTCCAGGGGGTGTCCTTCACGGTCGCCCCGACCGGCGTGACAGTCCTGCTCGGTCGCAACGGCGTCGGCAAGACCACCACGCTGCGGGCGATCGTCGGCCTCACCCCGCCTGCCGGGGAGGTCCGCGGCACCATCCGGATGGGCGCGCAGAGCCTGCTGGCCCGGCCGACGCACCGGCTGGTCCGCGGCGGGCTCGGCTACGTGCCCGAGGACCGCTGCGTCTTCGCCGGCCTCACCGTGGCCGAAAACCTGCGCCTCGCCGAGCGGCGTGGCAGCAGCCCGGCGTACGACAAGGTCTTCGCGCTCTTTCCGGAGCTGGACCGGCGCGGACGGCAACGGGCCGGCTCGCTGTCGGGCGGGCAGCAGCAGATGCTCGCGATCGGTCGGGTGTTGCTCAACGGCAACCGGCTGCTGCTCGTCGACGAGCCGACCAAGGGGCTGGCGCCGAAGGTGGTGACCGAGGTGGCCGAGGTGTTGGAACGGGTCGCGGAGTCGGTGCCGGTGCTGCTCGTCGAGCAGAACCTGGCGGTCGTACGCCGACTGGCCCGCGACGCGGTCGTGCTAGCCGCCGGCAAGGTGGCCTGGACCGGCGACGCCCATGAGCTGCTGTTGGAGACGGCGTTGACGAAGTCGCTGCTCGGGGTCGGCTCTGCGGAGGGGGCCTCGCCGAGCGCGAGGAGTGAGCTTGCGAGCCCCGCAGTCGCGAGGAAGGACCAGCTCTGATGGGCACCGTGATCCTGTTGGCGTTGACCGGGCTCGGCCTGGCGGCGCTGTACTTCCTGGTCGCGTCCGGCCTGTCCCTGGTCTTCGGCCTGGCCGACGTGCTCAACTTCGCGCACGGGCTGTTCCTCGGTGTCGGCGCGTACGGCACCTGGTGGGCGGCAGGCAACCTGCCCGGTGCCGGCCCCGACGGGTTCGGCTTCGTGCTCGCGGTCGCCTTCGGGGTGGCCGCCGGCACGCTGGTGGCGATCCTGGTCGAGCTGGTGCTGATCCGCCCGCTGTACTCCCGCACCATCGAGCAGGTGCTGGTCACCGTCGGGCTGTCGCTGGCCGGGGTGGCGCTGCTCCAGGCCACCTGGGGTGCGGACGCCCGGCCATTCCCGCGTCCGGACTGGACCCGGGAGGTGACCGGGATCCTCGGCGCGCAGGTGCCCAACGGTGGCCTGCTGCTGATCATCGCGGCGGTGCTGGTGCTCGGCGCGATCCTGGCGTTCCTGCGCTGGACCCGCTACGGCCTGGTGATCCGGGCCGGGGTGGAGAACCGGGAGATGGTGACGGCGCTCGGCATCGACGTGCGCAAGGCGTTCACCCTGGTCTTCGCGATCGGCGGGGCGGCTGCCGCGCTCGCCGGCGCGCTCGGCGGGGTCTACTTCGGCACCGTCTCGCCCGGACAGGGCGGCTCACTGCTGATCTTCGCGTTCATCGTGGTGGTGATCGGCGGGATGGGCTCGGTGGTCGGCTCCGCGTACGCGGCGGTCGTGGTCGGGCTGGTGCAGCAGTTCGTCAACTACTACGGCACATCCGGGCTCGGCGACATCTGCGTGGTCGGGCTGCTGGCCGTGGTGCTGCTGCTGCGCCCGCAGGGCATCGCCGGAAAGGTGGCAACGGCATGACGGTGATCGACGCGCCTCCCGCGCAGGTGCCGGACGAACTGACCCCGCAGCGGGGGCGGTGGCACCGGGTCCGCCCGTTCCTGCCGCTTGTCGCGCTTGTCGTGTTGGCGATCCTGCCGTACTCGACGATCTCCCTGCCGGGGATCTTCGAGGGGCCGGTCAACTCACCCGGCACCCTGCAACTGCTCGCCATCTGCCTGATCTTCGGCGGCCTGGCGGCCGGGTACGACCTGCTCTTCGGCCGGACCGGGATGCTCTCCTTCGGGCACGCGCTCTACTTCGCCGCCGGCGTGTACGGCACCGACATCCTGATCACCCGGGCCGGGCTGCCGCTGTGGCAGGCGGCGCTGCTGACCGTGACCGGCGGCACGATCCTCGCCGCGCTGCTCGGTGCGGTGGCGTTGCGGACCGTGGGCATCGCGTTCGCCATGGTCACGTTGGCCTTCGCCCAGGTCGGGGCGATCCTGGTGGCCCGGGACTTCGGCGGGCTCACCGGTGGCGAGGAGGGCCTGCCGCTGGACGTGTCCGGGCTGCCCGCCGGGCTGGTGGGGGTGACCAACACGGTCAACCTGTACTGGTTGGCGCTCGCGTACCTGACCCTGGTGGTCTTCGTGGTGCACCGGGTGAGCGGGTCACCGACCGGGCGGGTGCTCGCCGGGCTGCGCGACGACGAGCGGCGGATCGGCGTGCTCGGGCTGGACCCGTACCGCTACAAGCTGGTGGCGTTCACCCTGGCCGGCGGCCTGGCGTCGGCGGGCGGGGTGGTCTACGTCCTGATCGTCGGCGGCGCGTCGCCGCACATCACGTCCTCCGAGCTGACCCTGTCGCTGCTGGTCATGGTGGTGCTCGGCGGGCCGGGCACCCGCTGGGGGCCGGTGCTCGGCGGTGTCCTCTACATGTACCTGGACCACCGGCTCACCGCGTTCGGCACGAGCGACGCGGTGGACAACCTGCCGGCCGTCCTCAGCCGCCCGCTGAGCCAGCCGCTCTTCGTCCTGGGCACGGTCTTCATCCTGGCCGTCTACTTCTTCCCCGGCGGCATGGCCGGTCTGGCTCCCCGCCTATCCCACCTAACCCGCACCCTCCGCCCCCGTCGTTGACCATGTTGATCAAGAGGTTTGCGTCAGGATCCGGCCCGAGGATGATGCAAACCTCTTGATCAACAGGGGGATGACGCACGGCGCTGGTAGAAATGCCGGGTGGAGACAGCAGAGCGGGCAGCGGTACGGGAGCGGGCCGAGGCGGTGCTGCGCCGGCTGGCCGGTGACCACGCCCGGCTGCGCGAGGACCAGTGGCGGGCCATCGAGGCGCTTGTCGTCGACCGGCGACGGGTGCTCTGCGTGCAGCGGACCGGTTGGGGCAAGTCGGCGGTCTACTTCGTGGCCACCGCCCTGCTCCGCGACCGCGAGCAGGGCCACCAGGCCGGGCCGACAGTCATCGTGTCGCCGCTGCTGGCGTTGATGCGCAACCAGGTCGAGGCCGCCGCTCGGGCCGGCATTCGGGCCCGCACGATCAACTCGGCAAACCTCGACGAGTGGGACGAGATCACCGCCGAGATCCAGACCGGCGCCGTGGACGTGCTGCTGATCAGCCCCGAACGCCTCAACAACCCGGACTTCCGCGACGGCGTCCTGCCGAAGTTGGCCGCCACCACCGGCCTGCTGGTGGTCGACGAGGCGCACTGCGTCTCGGACTGGGGGCACGACTTCCGGCCCGACTACCGCCGGCTGCGGACATTCCTCGCCGAGCTGCCCGAGCGCACCCCCGTGCTGGCGACCACCGCCACCGCCAACGCACGGGTCACCCAGGACGTGGCCGAGCAGTTGGGCGACGCCCTCATCCTGCGCGGCACCCTGGACCGCGAGTCGCTGCGCCTCGGGGTGCTCGACCTGCCCAGCCCCGCGCACCGGCTGGCCTGGCTCGCCGACCACCTGGACCAGCTGCCCGGCTCGGGCATCGTCTACACGCTTACCGTGGCGGCAGCGGGCGAGACGGCCGAGTTCCTGCGCTCCCGGGGCTACCCGGTCGCCTCGTACAGCGGGCAGTCCGACGACGCCGACCGGCGGGCCGCCGAGCAGGACCTGCTCGACAACAAGATCAAGGCGTTGGTCGCCACCAGCGCCCTCGGCATGGGCTTCGACAAGCCTGACCTCGGCTTCGTCGTCCACCTCGGCGCACCGCCCTCGCCGATCGCGTACTACCAGCAGGTCGGCCGCGCCGGCCGCGCCGTCGAACACGCCGAGGTGCTGCTGCTGCCCGGCGTCGAGGACGCCGCGATCTGGCGCTACTTCGCCTCGCTGGCGTTCCCACCGGAGCAGCAGGTCCGGGCCGTGCTGGCCGCCCTGCACACCGACCGCCCGCTCTCCACCCAGGCCCTCGAACCCCTCGTCGACCTGCGCCGGGCCCGGTTGGAGCTGATGCTCAAGGTGCTCGACGTGGACGGCGCGGTCCGCCGGGTGCGCGGTGGTTGGCTCGCCACCGGCGAGCCCTGGGTCTACGACGAGGCCCGGTTGCGCCGCGTCGCCGAGGCGCGCACAGTCGAGCAACAGGCCATGCGGGAGTACGCGACCACGTCCGACTGCCGGATGCGGTATCTACGGGAACGCCTGGACGACACCGAGGCGGCTGACTGCGGCCGATGCGATCGGTGCGCCGACCCCCTCTTCGCCGCCGAGGTGTCGACGGCCGCGCTCTCCGCCGCGCAGACCTTCCTGGGCCGACCCGGCGTGGAGATCTCGCCCAAGAAGCTCTGGCCGACCGGGCTCGACGCGGTGGGCGTACCCCTCAAGGGCCGGATCGCCCCCGCGGAGCAGGCGCTGCCGGGTCGTGCCGTCGGGCGCCTCTCCGACCTGGGCTGGGGCGGGCGGCTGCGTGATCTCGTCGGCCCGGACGCGCCGGACGCGCCGGTGCCCGACGACGTCGTTGGCGCGGTCGTGGAGGTGCTGAAGGCGTGGGCGCACGGTGACGACCCGTGGCCCCGCCGGCCGGTGGCGGTGATCGCGGTCGGTTCCCGGCGGCGACCCCGGCTGCTCGGCTCGCTCGCCGAGCGGATCGCCACCGTGGGCCGGCTGCCGCTGCTCGGCGAGGTCACCGCGGCCGGCCCCGGCGGCCCAGCCGGGCCGCGCGGCAACAGCGCCCAACGGGTACGCGCGCTGCACGACGCCTTCACCGTGCCGGCCGACCTGGCCGACGCCCTGGCTGGGCTGGACGGCCCGGTGCTGCTCGTCGATGACCTGATCGACTCGGGCTGGACGATGACGCTGGTGGCCCGGGCACTGCGCCGGGCCGGCGCCACCGACGTGCTCCCGCTCGCCCTCGCCGTGGCCGGCTGACCGGCCTCGGCCCCGGCTCTGGCTGCGCGGGGCTGGGTGGTCGTAGTGTCTGCGGCTCTGGCTCTGGCTCGGGCGATGCGCGTTCAGTTCCCGGGCGGCGTCGAATGCGACAGTCGCCACGCCGCCCGGGCGTCGGCCTGACCCGGCCCGGCGCGGCGGTACCGTGGGCGGCATGACCGACCAGCAGCCCGTCCGCCGCGCCAACGCCGGCACGGACCTGACCGTCGGCGACCAGGCCGGCCAGGCGCTGGGCGTCGGCGGTGCCTGACCAGGTCCCCGCCGGGCCGGACCGGAGCACCCTCCGGCTGGCGCTGATCGTCGGCGGGCTGGTGCTGGCGGTGCTGCTCGGCTTCGGCCTCGGCCGGCTGAACGCCAACGGTGCCGCCGCCGGCAGCCCGCCGTTGGCAGCCGACCACACCGATCCGCCGGGTATAGGGCCGCACAGCCACGGCTCCGCCACGGGCGCCGACCAGGGCGCGGCCACCGAGCCGGGCGGTCTGGCGGTCAGCTCGGCCGGGTTCACTCTGGCGCCACTGGCCACCGAGTTCACGGCCGGTCGCCCCGGTCAGCTCCAGTTTCAGGTGCGCGACGTGCAGCGCCGGCAGGTCACCCGGTTCGCCATCGTGCACGACAAGCCGATGCACCTCATCGTCGTCCGGCGGGACCTCACCGGTTACCAGCACCTGCACCCGACCATGGCGGCGGACGGCACCTGGTCGGTGCCGTTGACCCTCGCGCAGCCCGGCCTCTGGCGCGCGTACGCCGATTTCACCGTCGTCGCCGACAATGGCGCGCAGACCGCGGTGACCCTCGGCACGGACCTGGTCGTGCCCGGTGACTACCAGCCTGGTGCACTGCCAGGGCCGGCCACCTCGACGACCGTGGAAGGCTTCACCGTCGGCTACCAGGGCACCCCGCAGGCCGGGGCGACCGTGCCGCTGACCTTCCGGGTCGAGCGTGCTGGCGGTGCCGCCTCGCTGGAGCGATACCTCGGGGCGTACGGGCACCTGGTGGCGTTGCGCGAGGGCGACCTCGGCTACCTGCACGTGCACCCGGAGACCGAGCTGGTCGACGGTCAGATCAAGTTCTGGCTGACCACCCCCGGCCCAGGCCGCTACCGCCTCTACCTCGACTTCCAGGTAGATGCCAAAGTCCAAACCGCCCAATTCACCCTAACCGTCCCCTGACCCCGCCCCTGCCCCTCTCCCGCGGGGGTGGGTTTAGCCGGCTCGGCGGATGGGGCGGCGGGCTAGGTAGCGGAGCAGGTCGCGGATGTGGTGTTTCTCCTCGGCGGGGACCGTGGGGTCGGCCAGCCGGTCCAGGATGGCGCGGACGTCGGCCTCGACCGGGCCCTCGTCGTGGCGGCGGCGCGGAGCGGGGCCGGCGTCGGGCAGCCCGAGCGCGCGGAACGCGGCGGCGACCGGCAGATCCAGTGCGGCGCAGAAGCCGCGAACCTTGGCCAGCTCGGGATAATCCTGCCAATCGCCGGCCAGCCAGCGGAACACGGTGGAGCGACCCACGCCCGTGTGTGAGGCAAGGTCGGTCACGGTCCAGCCGCGCTCGTCGCGAGCGTCATCGATGGCACGCCGGACGAAGCGGGCGAAGGCCATCTGCGGTGATACGTCGGCGGATCCCATCCCTGCGTGTCTTCCCCTCCTGCCGGAGCACCGGGACGATGCGCCTTCCGAGGGTAGTACGCCCAGGGCAGGAAACAATTGACTGACCGCACAAACTGTCCCGTGGACGAGACTTTTTCTCTGGCAGCCTTCGTGCATAACGAAAATTGCACCGAGCGATCATCGTCGTTCTTCCATTAAGCTCGGTGCCCGTCCCCGACATGACGTCTTTCGCCTGCCGCGTCCGACCGGACCATCGCCGAGGAGCACCATGGCCGAATCGAGCCGTCCCCAGCCGTACCAGCCCGGTGCGGTGAGCCTCTTCTTCGTCGCCAAGGCCGGCGTCTTCGCTGCCGCGTTCTGGATCTGGTTGCTGGTCCTGGTGCTCCGCACCGACTCCGCGACCGGTCTCCAGGTGCTTGCCGCCACCGGCACCATCACCACCACCCTGGTCGCCGTTCTGCTCGGTGCCCGGATGGCGTTGCAACACAACGCCGCCATCCGGCACGCCGAGGTCAAGAAACTGCTGGTGGACATCTCCTGGAACGCCTTCGCGGCAGCCGGCAACGCCGAGAGCACGGGCAAGGTCGTACCATTCCCGACCGTCCCGGGCGACGGCGAGTTCGCCGCCAACCGGTCCGGTGCTGATCGGGTGTCGGTCCTCGAACGCAGCACCGGCGAGCGCAACGGTGGCCGGGACCGTCGGCGCTAGCCACCCACGAGCTAGGAGGCGGACGCCTCGGCGGCGGCCAGCAGCGTCTCCAGTCGAGGGGTGACCCCCCACTGGTCCACCAGCTCGCGGTACTCCGCGCGCTGCGGCTCGGTCGCGTCCGCACCGGTACGGCGTGCGCGGATCAGCAGGTTACGTGGCGTGTGCTGCGAGTCCACGAACTCCACCACCTCGGCTCGGTACCCGTGCACCCGCAGCAGCCCGGCGCGCACGGCGTCGGTGAGCACGTCGGCGAAGCGCTCGCGCAGGATCCCCTGCCGGGTCAGCAACTCGTACGGCGCCGGGGTGGGCTGGGCCCGGAGCTGCTTCGCCAGATCGTGGTGGCAGCACGGCGCGGCCAGCACCCAGCGGGCCTCCCAGCGCACCGCGCGGGCCAGCGCCTCGTCCGTGGCGGTGTCGCAGGCGTGCAGCGCCAGCACCAGATCGGGAGCCGGGTCGACGACGGCGTCGGCGATCGTCCCGGCCACGAAGCTGACCTGGTCGGCCCAGCCCAGCCGCTGCGCCAGCTCGGTGTTGCGCCGCCGCTGGTCCTCCCGGACGTCCACGCCGATCAGCTGGACGTCGAGGCCACGACTCGTCAGATAGCGGTACGCGGCGAACGTCAGGTAGGCATTGCCGCAGCCCAGGTCGACCACCCGCAGCGGACCGGTCAGATCGTCGGGCAGGGTCGCGGCCAAGGCGCGCAGGAACGCGTCCACCTGGCGACGCTTGGCCGCCGAGCCGCCGATCTCGGCGAAGATCGGGTCACCCGGGTCGAGCAGGTACTCCTTCGTCCGGTCATTTCCGGTGGGCGTCGCCGCCGGACGGGACGTCGCGGCCCGGTGCACCTGCGCCTCGCCGGATTTGGTCACCCGCAGCTGGAGCGTCGCGTCGGCCGTCTCCACGTGCCAGTTGCCGAACGGCTCGGCGAGCAGTTCGTCGATCGCCGCAGCGGCTTCGGGGCCGGAGGCGATGTTGCGGGTGTACGGGCGAACGCCGTCGGACGTGGTGACCTGAAGCCGTGGCCCGGCCTTGAGCGTCACCGGCCGCAGCTCGGCTCGGGCCACGGTGGGGCGACGTCCGCGGCGGCGTCCGGCGGCGACCGCCCGGGTCAGCGCGGGGTCGAGCAGTAGCGCCCGAACCTCGGTCAGGGCAGCGTCCAGTGGTTGCGGCATCGTTCCATCTTCGGCAGGTGGGGTGGGAGAAGGGAACATCCCCCGCACCGCGCGGGGCGGTGCGGGGGATGTCAGGTGTGGCAGGTGTTCAGTCCGCGGTCGCTTCGGCCGGCGTACCCGCACCGGAACCGCCACCACGGCGGCGTCGGCGGCGGCGCGGCTTGGACGCCTCACCGTCCGACGCGGTGGCCGGCTCGGCGGGGCCGGCGTCGGCCGAGATCACCGCGGTCGCCTCGCTCGCGACGACCTCGCCGGCCCGGCGGCGACGCCGGCGGCGGGGGGTACGGGTGCCTTCGTCGGCGGAGTCGCCGGCGTCGGCCGCAGGTGCCTCGGCGACGGCCGGCGTGCCGGCGTCGGAGCGGTCGCGGCGGCCATCGCCCCGACCACGGCGCTCGCCTCGACCCTCACTGCGGCTCTCACCGCGGCGGGGGCCCCGACCAGCGCTGTCGCCCCGGCGGGAGCGGGTCGTGCCACCCAGGTCCTCTTCGATCTCGGCGGACAACCCGGCCCGGGTGCGCTCGGCAGTGGGCAGCGTGCCACTGATGTCGGTGGGGATGTGCAGATCGGTGTAGAGGTGCGGCGACGTGTGGTACGTCTCCGGCGGCTCCGGCATCTCCAGACCGAGGGTCTTGTCGATGATTCGCCAGCGCGGCATGTCGTCCCAGTCGACGAAGGTCACCGCGACACCCGTCGCGCCGGCCCGGCCGGTACGACCGATCCGGTGGGTGTAGGTGTCCTGGTCTTCCGGGCAGTCGTAGTTGATGACGTGGGTGACGCCGGTGACGTCCAACCCGCGCGCCGCCACGTCGGTGGCGACCAGGATGTCGATCTTGCCGGCCCGGAAGGCCCGCAGCGCCCGCTCGCGGGCGCCCTGGCCGAGGTCACCATGCACCGCGGCGACCGCGAACCCGCGGAAGTCGAGGTCCTCGGCGACCCGGTCGGCGGCCCGCTTGGTACGCGTGAAGATCATGGTCAGCCCACGTCCCTCCGCCTGGAGGATGCGCGCCACCACCTCGACCTTGTTCATCGAGTGGGTGCGGTAGACCAACTGCTGGGTCTGCGGCGACGGGCCGGTCTCGGCGGTGTGCCCGGCGTGGATGGTCATCGGCTGGCGCAGGAAACGCCGCGACAGCGTGACGATCGGGTCCGGCATGGTGGCCGAGAAGAGCATCGTCTGCCGGTCCTCCGGAAGCATCGCGAGGATCTTCTCGACGTCGTCGAGGAAGCCCAGGTCGAGCATCCGGTCAGCCTCGTCGAGGACGAGCGCGTGCACCCGGTCCAGACGGAGGTGCTTCTGCTTCTGCAGATCCATCAGCCGGCCCGGGGTGCCGACCAGGATCTCGACGCCCTTGCGCAGCGCGTCGATCTGCGGCTCGTACGCCACGCCGCCGTAGATCGGCAGCACCCGGACACCGCGCGTCCGGCCGGCGGCGGCCAGATCCTTGGCGACCTGGATGCCCAGCTCACGGGTGGGTACGACGACCAGCGCCTGGGGGACGCCGTCGCTGCCCTCACCCGGGGCGAAGACCCGGTCGAGCAGCGGTACGCCGAAGCCGAGGGTCTTGCCGGTGCCGGTGGGCGCCTGACCGATCAGGTCGACGCCGCGAAGCGCGATCGGGATCGCGTACTCCTGGATGGCGAAGGCGCGGGTGATGCCGGCCGCGGCCAGGGCTTCGACGGTCTCGGCGCGGGCGCCGAGTTCGGCGAACGTGGGGGCCTCCGGTCGAACCGGGGCGGTGGGGGCCAGCTCCTGGCCGTCCATCAAATCTTGAGTCAGATCGCTCATGTGGATGTGGGGGTGCCCTCTCGTGGGTGCGCCCGTCCTGTCCTCAGGGCGCGTTCGGTATGACGCGGGCCACACGGTCGGCGGCAGATTGCCGAGCCGGACCGGGCCGCACGCGCGCCGCAGGCTGAGCTTCGATCAGATCGGCGCCCACGGCAACTGCTCCATGTTACCTGAACAGGCACACCCCCGTCCCGATTCCCGCTCCACCCCCGCTCCACCCCCGCTCCACCCC
>NZ_JOAN01000029.1 GCF_000718555.1 Micromonospora chokoriensis | reverse complement strand
GGGTGGGGGGGTGGGGGGTGGGTTAGATGACGGAGTGCGTCACGACCGCCGTGTAGTCACCGACCACCACTGCGGACGGAATCGTCACCACCAGCGTGGGGTCCCAGGTGGCGGAGTTCGGGCCACCGGCCTGGCCGGACCACCCGGCGGCCGTACGCGGGGTGTTCAGCACCGCCCCGGGCTGCGGGAGGAAGGATCCGACGCCGGTGGTGGCGAGGGCCGCCCCGGAGGCGTACGTGATGTTGCTGTTGGGGATGGTCTCGCCACCCGTGCCGGAACCCGTGGTGAAGCTCGTGCTGGAGACGACGGTGACCCAGTTTCCGGAGAACGGCCCACGGTCGTCGGTGACGGTCACCGGGCCGAGTCGGCCCGAGACGCCGGTCGTACCCGAGGTGACCGTGCCGAGTGCGGAGATCGCCGGGACGGTGATGGAG
This sequence comes from Micromonospora chokoriensis, assembly GCF_000718555.1. Classification (GTDB taxonomy): domain Bacteria; phylum Actinomycetota; class Actinomycetes; order Mycobacteriales; family Micromonosporaceae; genus Micromonospora; species Micromonospora chokoriensis_B. The sequence goes on along the minus strand of NZ_JOAN01000029.1, from coordinate 102,840 downwards.
AGCCCACCGAGCGGGGTGATGACCAGATCGACCGGTCGGGTCGCGGACTGGTTGAACGAGTCGGTCACCCGCACGGTGAACGGGAACGTCCCGGACACCGTGGGCGTGCCGGAGAGTAGACCGGTGACCGGGTCGAGGGTCAGCCCGGCGGGCAGGCTCCCGGCGCTGACCGACCAGGCGAACGGACCCGTGCCACCGGTCACCGTCAGCTGGTACTGGTACGGGTCGTACGCCTTGCCGGGCGGGGGCGGTGCGAAGGTAAGTGTCGGTGGGGCGTTGACCGTCACCGATGCGGAGGGCGCCGACTGTGGGCCGGTCCCGGCGGCGTTCGTCGCGGCCACCCGGAAGGTGTAGGTGGCGCCGGCGGTCAGCCCGGTGACGATCTGGGTCGTGGCGGTCCCGCTGAAGACCTGGGGAGTCTGTGCCACGGCACCGAGATACGGCGTCACTGTGTAACCGGTGATCGGCGAACCCCCGTTGGCCGGGGCGGTCCAGCTCACCGCGGCGGCGTTGGTCCCCGCGGTGGCTGAGGTGATCGTCGGCGCCCCCGGAAGGGTGTACGGCACCACCGCCGCCGAGGGCGGGCTGGCCGCGCCGGTCCCGAACGTGTTCACCGCCGCCACCCGGAAGGTGTACGAGGCCCCGGCGGTCAGCCCGGTCAGGGTGCGGCTGGTGGTGGAGGCGTCGAAGGTGAGGGTCGGTTGGGTGACGCCGTCGCGGATCGGGGTGATCAGGTAGCTGGTGATCGGGCTGCCGTTGTTCGCCGGCGCGGTCCAGCTCACGGTGGCGCTTGTGACGCCCGCGACCGCGGTCGGCGTGGTCGGGGTGCCCGGCGTGGACGCGTAGACGTAGGTCGCCGACCCGGCGGAGCCTCTGGTGACGACGCTGACGGTGACCGTCGCCGGGCTGGACCGGGCCGGCATGGAGGAGATGCCGAGCGTGCCGTCCGGGTTCACGGTGAAGCAGCCGGCGGCCGGGCCGGAGGTGCACGGCACCAGCAGCACCGACGTGCCGGCCTGCTGCTCGGCGGCCGTACCGATGGTGATCGCTGTGGCTCCGGTGAGGTTGTTGCCGCCGACGGTGACCGCGATCCCCCCGGAGATCGAGCTCAGAGCCGGGGTGACGGTGACGCCGCTGGGTGCGGTGGCCGGCACGACGGGGGTGGTGGCTGTGGACAAACCCGGGTTCGCGTCGATCGACGACGAGGTCGCCACCGTCGTGGTCTGGATCAGTGTCGGCGTCACCCCGGTGCCGGTGACTGTCGCGACGACGGTGATCGGCGGCAGCGAGGTGCCGCCGGCGAACGGACCGTTGCTGTTGGTGCAGGTGATGCTCTGCCCGGACGGTGCGGCGCAGACCCAGCCGGAGCCGTACGCGGCGCGCGGCACGACACCGGCGGGCACGGTCTGGGTGACCGAGATCGGCGACGTCTCGGCGGCCCCGGCGTCGACCCCCGCGGTGATCGAGTAGGTGACCGGGTCACCGGGTTGCGGGGTGGACCCGACCGCGCTGGTCTGGGACACGTTCAGGTCCGGCACCGGGTTGAAGCTGACCGCGCGGGCGTTGTCGACCTCGTGGAAGTCGGTGACCGAGCCGGTCGAGCCCACCCAGCCGAAGGCGAGTTGCCGTGGGTAGCCGTTGGCGCTCAGCCAGGTCGGCGACGGGTACAGGCTGGGCGACACCACCGGGAGGCTGCCGGCCAGGGTTCGTGCCGCGCCGCCGACCGGGGTGAACCTGACCCGGTACTCCCCGGCCGGAACGGTGATTCCGGTGTCGGTGGTGAACGGCGACGAGGTGGTGTTGGCGACCACCTCGACCGGCACCACGGAGGCGGGGCGGGTGGCGGCCCGCAACGCCAGCGCGGCCGACGACGTGTTGGTGGCGGTGCTGTTGATCGCGCAGTAGCCGACCCCGTTGCGGCCTGGCCCACGGATCACCACCTGGCCGGGGACCCGTGTGTTGTTGGTCGAGATGTAAGGCGGATTCGTGCAACCGGTGCCCTGGTAGAGGCTGTTGCTGAAGTTGCCGAAGACATCGAGCCCGATGCCCAGGTAGCCGTTGGACAGACCCACCGAGCCACCATTGAACGCCGCCGAGTAGCCCAGCGAGCCGCCCGGCTGGCCGAGGGTGGACGGGGGTCTCGGGTTGGCCGGGTCGACGGCGGCCAGCACGAAGGCGAGGCCGTCCGCCCCCGGGTTGATGCCGCCGTACTGGTAGGTGTTGAAGGTGACGTGCAGCCCCTGGGAGGTGGGCACGCTCACCGCGCCGAACACCCCACCCTGCCGGGTGATGGCGGCGGGGGTGAGGCGCAGCTTGCCGGAGCCCTGCGGGTCGGTGGAGGTGGTGCAACTGAGCAGCGGGCCGGTGGTCGAGTTGCCCGCCGCGCTCAGGCAGGCGGCGTTGGTGGCGAGGAGGCCGGGCACGGCCGGCACCGCCACGGCGCCGATGCCGTTCGCGGTGTTGTTGTGGAACGGCTGGTCGAACAGGACGGACCCGGCCGCCGACGCCGGACGTGGTGCGACCGCGAGAGCGCCCACGGTCACCGCCACCATCAGCGCCGCGATGCTGGCCGGACGATGCCTGCCCCAGAACGACATGCCAACTCCCAGCTTCCACTCCAGTACCGATCTGGAATATATCCTCCCAAAACACCCATAATTCCCATACAGGGGTAAAGCTCATTCAATGCTGGACCGCGCGCAAAGGCGGACCGACCTCCTCGGTCACGCCGAGGAGGTCGGTCCGCTGGAGGCTGGAAGCGCTCAGCCCTCGATGTCCCGGGGGTCACGACTGCGGGGGTAGGTGTTCTTCTCCCCGATCGTGCCGTCCTGCTTCTTGATCACGTGCTCGACGCCGCGGTCGGCCGCCATCTCGCGGCCCTGGGCCTGCGCGTCGGCCTTCACGTCATGCGTACTGGAGGCCCGCTCGTGGCCCTCCGGCTTGTTCTTCCACTGCCCGTCCTCGTGGTACGTGTCGACGTCACCCTTGACCATGGCCGACTCCTCCCTGCGTCTGAACTGTCTCCTGAACCAGTGCCCTGAGCCGCGCTGGGCAAACCGAAGTCCTCAGGAGACGGCCGGGCAGTTGTTGCTCACCCGCCGGAGGATCTGCTCGCGTTCGTCGGTGGTGATGCCCGACGGGACACCGTCGAAGTGGGTCTCGACCTTGTCCCAGCCACGCCGCTGCTCGTAGTGCAGGTGCGGCGCGCCGGAGTTGCCGGTGCTGCCCAGCCGCCCGATCTGCTCACCCTGGGCGACCTTCTGACCGACCGTGACCAGGGGCGGTTCGAGCATGTGCAGGTACTGCGTCTCCCACTTGCCGCCGTGGTCGATCTTCACCCAGTAACCGCCGCCACGCCCCCGTGGGCCCTCCGGGTTCTCCGGGGTGCGGCCACCCAGCGACCCGTTGATGCCCGCCACGGTGACCGTGCCGGCGTACGACGCGAGCACTGGCCGCCCCCACGTCTCGCCCTCGATCGGGAAGAAGTCGACGTCGTAGTCGTCGTGACCGGGGTAGGTGCTGAGCTGCCACGTCTCGCCACAGGAGACCGGCATCTGGAAGAGCGGGCGCGGCCCGGCCGGTCGCAGCATCGGCACCGCGACAAATGCCACGCCGAGAACGGCCGCCACCGCGACGAGCGCGAGGACGACGCGGATGGCACGGCGTCGGGGGCGGCGGTGGGAGCGGGCGGGGGTGGGGCGGCCGGTCGTCACCGGCCCGAGCATGGCAGATGCCGACAACACCTCGGCTTCCGGCCGCACCCCGCAGCGGTGACATTGCAGTCGCATCGCAAACGAGATACCGTCAGATGCAATGCAGTTGTATTGCAACGAGAGTGGGCTGCCATGCACGTGATCGCGTTGTCCGAGGTGACCGCCGACATGACCGACCTGGTCGGTGGCAAGGCGGCCGGGCTGGGCGAGCTGATCCGGCACGGCGAGCAGGTCCCCGACGGGTTCTGCGTCACCACCGAGGCGCACCGGCTGGGCGTCATCCCCACGGTCGAGGTCGTCGCCGCGTACGAGCGGCTCGGGGCGGGCCCAGTGGCGGTGCGCTCCAGCGCCACCGCCGAGGACCTGCCGGACGCGAGCTTCGCCGGGCAGCAGGACAGCGTCCTCAACGTCACGGGCACCGCCGAGCTGATCACCGCCATCGAAAAGTGCTGGGACTCGCTGCACGGCGACCGCGCGACCGCCTACCGCGAGGCCCGCCAGATCGATCATCAGGCGGTGCGGATGGCCGTCGTCGTGCAGCGCATGGTCACCCCCACCGTGGCGGGGGTGCTGTTCACCGCGAACCCGCTGACCGGGCGTCGCGACGAGATGGCGGTCGACGCCGCTGTGGGCCTGGGCACGACGGTGGTGGACGGCGCCGCGACAGTCGACCACTACGTCCTCAACGACGCCACAGCCGTCGACCACTACGTGCTCGACGATGTCACACGCGACGACGCCGGATGCCTGACGTCCGCACAGCTGGCCCGCCTACGCGCCGTCGGCGAGCGGTTGCAGGCCCAGTTCGGCTGCCCGCAGGACGTCGAGTGGGCGATCGACGCGGACGACCGCCTGTGGCTCCTGCAGTCCCGGCCCATCACCAGTCTGTTCCCCCTCCCACCGCCCAGCGGGAAGCCCCTCCCCCGCGTCTACCTGGAGTTCGGGCACGTCCAGGGCATGCTGCAACCGGTCACCCCGATGGGCATGTCCACCCTGCGGACGCAGATCGCCGCGATGCTCGCCGCGCTCGGCGTACGGGTCGAGATCGTCGACATCGGCGGCCGCCTCTACGGCGACCTGACCGACCTCGCCCGCGACCGGTCGTCGCGCAAGCGCCTGGTGAAGCTCCTCGCGGTCGATTTCGGGCCACGCGCCCAGGCGGTGATGCAGCACGTGCTGGCGGACCCCCGGTTCGCCCCGGCCAGCGGCGACACCAGGCGCGGCGGGGCGCAGGGGGCCGCGTCGCTGCGGACGGCCCGCCGCGCGGTGGTGGGGATCCTGCGGGCCCTGGCCCGTCCCGAGACCGCGCGGATCCGGATGTTCGAGGCGATCGAGCAGATCAGAGTACGGTCAGCCGCCCCCGCCGACCTGCGTACCGCCGCCGACCGGCTGCGCTTCGTGCAGGCGCAGGAGGCCGACGACAGCGCCGACGCGATCATGTGGCCGATCGTCGCGGGGATGCTCGCCGCCGCGCTGCCGACAGCCCTACTCAAGGGCGTCGCCGGCCCGGACGAGATCCACGCCGTGCTGGGCGGCATGCCGCACAACGTCACCATCGAGATGGACCTGGCCCTGTGGCGGCTCGCCCAGGGCGCGGGCGAGCACCGTCAACTCCTCCTCGACACCCCGCCGGCCGAGTTGGCCGAGCGCCACCTGCGCGGGACGCTGCCCGAGATCGGCATGGCGGCCTTCCTGGACGTCTACGGTCACCGGGGCGTCGCCGAGGTCGACCTCGGGGTGCCGCGCTGGGCGGAGGACCCCACGCCGGTCTTCGCCGCGGTCGCCAACTACCTGCGGGTCACCGATCCGCGGCAGGGCCCGGACCAGCGCTTCCAGCGGGCCGCGTCGGCGGCGGAGACCGCGTTGCGGGAGCTGACCACGCGAGCCCGCCGCCGGCGGCCGGTGCGGGGCAGGGTGGCCGGTTTCCTGCTGCGCCGGGCACGGTCGTTGGCCGGTCTGCGCGAGGCCGGCAAGTTCGCCGGGCTGTACCCGCTGCGCGAGACGCGCCGCCAACTGCTGCTCATCGGCGCCGACCTGCACGGCTCCGGGTTGCTGGAGCAGCCCGACGACGTCATGTTCCTGACCCTCGACGAGGTGCACACCGCCGTACACCAGGGTGTTGATCTGCGCGGCACCGTCACCGCCCGACGGGCGGTGCATCGCCGGGAGCTGCGGCGTCGGACGGTGCCGGTGGCGCTGCTCTCCGACGGCACGGACGTCGAGACCGTCCTGCCGGCGGCGCCGGCCGGCGACGGGACCATGGCCGGCGTGGGTGCGTCGGCGGGCCGGGTGACCGGCCCCGCCCGGGTGGTGCACGACCCGGGCACCGCCCACGTCGAGCCCGGCGACGTCCTGGTGGCCGCGACCACGGACCCCGGCTGGACCCCGCTGTTCCTCACCGCGGCGGCACTGATCACCGAGACCGGCGCGGTCATGGCGCACGGCCCGACGGTGGCGCGGGAGTACGGCATTCCCGCAGTCATCTGCGTGCCGGACGCCACCCGGATCATCTCCACCGGGCAACTCGTCACGGTGGACGGCGGCGCCGGAACCATCACGCTGCACTGACCGTCGCCCCCGACCAAGAAGGACGACCATGACCGACACGAAGACGTCGACCCGCGCTCGGGTGGGCCCGCTGCTGCGTCGTGCTGCCGAGGCCGAGGCCGCGATGTGGCGCAGCCTGTACGTGTGGGCGCGGCGTCGCCCACTGCCGCTGGGGCCCGGCGACGAGCCGTTCGGCTACCTCGGCGTCGTCAAGCCGATCCTCGGCATCTTCATCGGCCTCTCCGCCGTGGAGATCCCGATCTTCGATGTCGTCGTCACCCACGTGGTGCCGTGGCGGCCCGCCCGCTGGATCGTGCTGGGCCTCGGCATCTGGGGTCTGCTCTGGATGATCGGCCTGTACGCCAGCATGACCATCCATCCCCACGTCGTCGGGGACCGTGGTCTGCGGGTACGCCTCAGCTCGGGCATCGACATCTGGATCCCGTGGACGGACGTCGAGGCCCTGCGCAAGCGCTACCGCTCGCTGCCGTCGAGCAGGTCGGTGCAGGTCGAGCAGGAGGGCGATCGTCGGGTGGTGTCCATCGCGGTCGGCAGTCAGACGAGCATCGACGTCCTGCTGCGCCGTCCGCTGAGCTTCGACCTGCCCAAGGGTGGGTCCGCGCCGACGAACGAGCTGCGACTGTACGCCGATGACCCGGACGGCCTGCTGCGCAGCGCGCGGGGCACCCCCGCCGACACCGTCAGCCGGTAGCCCGCCGCCGCTGGCGGGGTGACCGGGTCACCCACTGTGAAACGATCGAGGCCATGCCCAAGAAGGTCGATCACCAGGAGCGCCGCACCTCCATCGCGGACGCGCTGATGCGGGTCGCCGCGGACCAGGGCCTGGAGGCCGTGAGCCTGCGTCACGTGGCGGCCGAGGCCGGCGTGTCCGCCGGAATGGTCCAGCACTACTTCCGGACCAAGGACGAGATGATGACGTTCGCGTTGAGCGTGGTGCGCGAACGCAGCCAGATCCGGGTCACCGAGGCGGTGGCGCGGCTGGGCGAGAACCCGCCGCCCCGGCTGCTGCTGCGGACCATGCTCGCCGCGCTGCTGCCGTTGGACGACAGCACCCGCGACGACGGCCGGGTGGCGCTCGCGTTCCTCGCCTACACGGCGGTGCGTCCGTCGGCCGCGCCCGGCCTGCACGAGGACACCGCGCAGTTCATCGGGTTCATCGCCAGCGTCCTGCCCGACGGCCGGGGTGCCGCCGCCGCGGCCGGTCTGCTGGCGCTGATGGAGGGGCTCGGTGTCTACCTGCTGGGCGGGCAGTACACCGCCGAACAGGCGCTGGGCGCGCTCGATGCCCACCTCGACCTGCTCTTCGGCTGATCTTCGCCAAGGCGCGGTCGACAGTGACGACGAGTGATTTGTCAGCGACGCGCCGAGCGGGAACGCTGTTGATCATGCAAGCAGACCCTAGCCCGGCAGAGGCCTCCGTCTACCGGCCACACTTCCGCCGCTTCCGGCACGCCACCATGCTCCTGGTCGCGGTCGGGGCGCTCGTCCAGATCGCGTTGAGCGCCTACTACCTCGCCATCGGCCACGCGCCGGCCCCGCACGACCTGCCGGTCGCGGTTGTCGCGCCGGCACAACAGCAGGAGGCCCTCCGGCAGCAGATCGAGCAGGGCGGCAGCTTCTCGGTCACGTTCGTCGACGACGCGGCCGCGATCCGGTCCGGGATCCTCCGCAAGGACGCCTACGGCGGCCTGGACCTCACCGGCGAGAAACCACACCTGTACGTGGCCAGCGCCGCCGGCACGGCCGCGGCAAACGTCATCCGGACCACTTTCGACAGCGTCATCGACCACCAGGTGGCCCAGAAGGTCGAGGCGGCGAAGGCCTCGGGACAACCCGTCGCCATCGACGTCGTCGACCAGTTGACCGCACCGACGATCACGACCGACGTCGCCCCACTGCCCGCGTCCGACAGCGGCGGGGGATCCGTCGGCCTGCTCATCCAGGCTCTGGCACTGGGTGCCACCGTGGCCGCGCTCGGCCTCGGGCGGCTGGTGAGCAAGGGTGGCCGTTCGCTGCTGCGCGGCGTCAGCCACGTCGCCATGATGGTGCTCTACTCGATCGTGTCCGCAGCCGTCGTACTGATGGTCGCCGGCTGGTTCGGCGTCCCCGCCGCGGGCTCGAAATGGTCGCTGTTCCTCAGCTTCCTGCTGGTCTCGCTGGCCATCACCGGGTCGACGGCCGCGTTCGTGTCTCTGATCGGGCCACCCGGCGCTCTCGTCGGCACGCTCTACTTCGCGCTGGGCGTCATCATCTCCGGGTCGAGCATCCTGCCGGAGTTCCTGCCCGCCGCCGGTCGCGCCTTCGGTCAGGCGTTGCCCACCGGCGCCGGAGTCACCGCCATCCGCGACAGCCTCTACTTCCCGGACGCGCCGGTCGGCGGCGCGCTGACCGTGTTGGGTCTCTACGCCGGCATCGGCCTGCTCGCCGTCCTCGTCATCAACACCGTCTGGTCGGGCGAGGGCCCGGCCAACGCCGAAGCAGCCGCAGACGCCTGACGACGGCAACCGCGAGGGGCCACCTCCCAGCTTCGGGAGGTGGCCCCTCGCGGCGTCGGGGTCAGTGCTCGGCCCGGCGAATCGGGCCGACGGTCAGGTGAGCGGGGACGGCGACTCGGCGCCGGGGATCACCAGCGTCGGCGTGCCGGCCCCGTCCGCCGGGACGCTCCAGACGTCGGGCTGGCCGTCGTCCCTGCGCAGCGTGTAGGCAAGTCTTCCGCTGTCCAGCCACGCGGCCTGGTCGTCGACGCTGCGGGTCTCGGCGGTCGCGGTGACCCGCATGGTCACCAGGTCGAGGACCGACAATCGCCAGCCCTTCGCCGGGTCGGCGTCGAGCGCCTCCTTGAACGCGAGCCGGGTTCCGTCCGGTGACAGCGACGGGCACTCGACGTTCTCCTTCAGCGTCTCGACCGTCCGGGCCGCGAGGTCGCCCCGGACGAGGTACCTCTTCCCCCCGGTCGACATGGTCGCGTAGAAGCGGTTGTCGTCAGCGGTGAAGGTGACGCCCCAGTAGTTGACGTCCGGGTTGCGGTGGCCGCGGCCGTCCTTCGTGATCGCGAACTCTTCGAGCGACGCCACCGTGGCGCCGGTGCGGGTGTCGAGGATCCCGGTACGGGTCGAGAAGCCACTGGACGTGTACGAGTCGCCACCGACGAACGTCGTCCAGGAGACCATCCGGCCGGAGGCCGAGACCCGGGCCCGGTTCGGCAGACCCGGCACGCTGACCGCCCGGGTCTGGCGCAGCGCCGCGTCGAGCACGACAACCTGGTACGACCAGGCGGTCTCCGGCTTCAGACAGACCCCGGTGCCGGCCGCCGCGTACACCCGCAGGCATTCCAGCTCGGCGACCGTGCGCGGCCCGGCGGGGTCGGTCGTGGCGACGGTGGAGACGTGCCGGTCGGTGATCGCCAGCAGGCGCGGCCCGGAGGTCAGGGTGACCGCCTGCTCGCCGCCGGTGGGCGGCGGCGTCCGGGGAGCCTGCGCGGCCGTGGCGGCGTAGCCGGTCGCCACCGCGGCCAACAGCACGGCCGAGGCGACCACCACGGCGAGCTTCGCTCGGGTCGACAGCGCAGTCATCGGGGCACCTTCCGGGTGGTGGGTCGGGACGGGGAGGCCAGCAGGAACAGCGTGCCGACCAGGACGCTGGCGACGGCCACGGCCGCCGCGCGGATCGCGTTCTCCGGCCCCCACGCCTGCCAGGCGAGACCGAACAGGACGGAGGAGACGAGGTACGCGAGGGCCTGCCCGGTCTGCACCAACGCGATTCCGGTGGTCCGCAGGCGCACCGGCAGGACCGGGCCAGCGAGCGCGATGAGCACGCCGTCGGTTGCCGCGTAGAAGACGCCGTAGAGCGTCAGCGTCAGGGCGACCAGCGGCCACCCGCCGACCGGGCCGGCCAGCAGCAGGTACGTCGCGCCGAGGGCGGTGTAGCCGCCGAGCACCACTGGCAGTCGACCGATCCGGTCGGCGAGGACGCCGAGCGGGGCGGCGAGCAGCAGGTAGGCCAGGCTGGTCCCCACCGCGAGCAGCGGGAACCAGCGCAGACCGAGGTCCACCCGGCGTTGCAGCAGCAGGTAGACGAAGCCGTCGCCGATGGTGGCCAGCCCGAGCAGCGCGGCGGCCAGCACCAACCGCCGGGCGGGCCCGCTGCGCAGCAGGCCGAACGCCTCGCCGACGGAGACCTTCGGGTCGTCCGGCCGGTCCACCGCCTCGCCGGGTGACCGCTCCCGGACGAAGAGCACGAGCACGACCACGGCCAGGGCCGCGATGCAGAAGCTGGTGACGAAGACCGCGTCGTACGACTGACCGACGACCAGCAGGACCGCGAACGCGGCGAGCGGCCCGAGGAACGCGCCGACGCTGTCCATCGCCCGGTGCACCCCGAACGCCCGACCCAGCGCCTCGGGTGGGGTGGAGAGGGTGATCAGCGCGTCGCGCGGCGCGCTCCGCACACCCTTGCCGAGCCGGTCGACGGCGATGACGGCACCGATCGCCGGTATCGAGCGGCCGGCGAGCAGCAGGCCGAGCTTCGCGACCGCCGAGAGTGTGTACCCGATGCCGGCGATCAGTTTGCGCCGCCGGAACCGGTCGGCGGCGAAGCCACCGACGACTCGCAGCAGCGCGGTGGCGCCAGTGTGGACGCCGTCGAGCACGCCGAACGCCACCGGGCTCAGGTGCAGGCCCAGCACCAGGTAGAGCGGCAGCACCGCGGCCACCATCTCGGCCGACACGTCGGTGATCAGACTGACCGTGCCGAGCGCGACGACGTTGCCGCTGACCAACGCGAAGCGGCGGCGCGGCCCCGGTTCGGCTGAGTCGGCGACCGGCCGGGAGACGGTCGACAGGTACACGAGCATCTCCTCGGATCGACGGCTGACGGTCAGCCATCGTCCGTACTCAGTGGAGCAGGCACAACGGACCGGGCGTGGCATCCGGGCGAGGCGCTGGTGAACGGACCCCCAACACCGAGGTGTTCGTCTGGCGGGACGCAGTGTTCACCCGCCCGACGCCCGCCGGCTCATCGACCTTCCTACGTTCCTTGCGCTCTTCCCACGAGGTAAGGAGTCCTGGATGGACATTCGTTTCCCCCGTCCGTCGGTGACGCTGGGGGTGGTCGCGGTGATCGTCGCCGCGACCGCCGCCGTCGTCGTCACCGGCGCTGGCGCGGCGTCGGCGGCGAGCGTGACGTTCACGCCGGTCGCCGACACCTACGTCCAGAGCGACACGGCCGCCACCAACTACGGCACGTCCACGCAGGTCGTGGTCGACAACTCGCCGGTGCGGCGCTCGTTCCTGCGCTTCACCGTGAGCGGTGTCAGCGGCACGGTGACCAGCGCCAAGCTGCGGCTGCGCACGATCAGCGGCAACAGCGGCAGCGACGCCGGCGGCACGTTCCGCCGGATGTCCAACACGACCTGGTCGGAGACCGGCACCACCTGGAACAACCAGCCGACCATCGACGGGGCCACGCTCGGCACGATCGGCGCGGTCAGCGGCAACACCTGGTACGAGCTGGACGTCACGGCCGCGGTCACCGGCAACGGCACGTACAGCTTCGGTGCCACCTCGACCAGCGGTGACGGCGCCTACTACGACACCCGCGAGAGTGGCGCGGACGCGCCGCAGCTGGTGGTCACCACCGGCACCACCACGCCGCCCCCGTCGGGGGACCCGGTGTTCGTCGGCGCCGGCGACATCGCCGACTCGGGCTCCGGCGACAGCGCCACCGCGACGCTGCTCGACAACACCCCGGGGACGGTCTTCACCACCGGCGACAACGTCTACGACAGCGGCACCGCGTCGCAGTTCGCCAGCTACTACGAGCCCACCTGGGGTCGGCACAAGTCCCGTACCCGCCCGTCGCCGGGCAACCACGACTACAACACCTCGGGCGCGACCGGCTACTACAACTACTTCGGTACGACGGCCGGCCCGAGCGGTCGCGGCTACTACTCATTCGACCTCGGCAACTGGCACATCGTGTCGCTGAACTCGAACATCAGCATGTCGGCCGGCTCGACGCAGGAGCAGTGGCTGCGTGCGGACCTGGCGGCCAGCAGCAAGCCGTGCACGCTCGCGTACTGGCACCACCCGCTCTTCACGTCCAGCTCCAACCACGCGCCGTCAACGTCGACGCGTCCGCTGTACCAGGCGCTCTACGACTACAACGCGGACGTCGTGGTGTGGGGCCACAACCACGTGTACGAGCGGTTCGCCCCGATGAACCCGGCCGGTGGCGCCGACTCCAGTCGGGGTATGCGCAGCTTCGTCGCCGGCATGGGCGGTGCCGGTCACTACAGCTTCGGCACCATCCAGCCAAACAGCGAGGCGCGCAACAGCTCGGCGTGGGGCCTGCTGAAGTTCACCCTGCACGCCAACAGCTACGACTGGCAGTTCGTACCAGTAGCCGGCCAGACCTACACAGACACCGGCACCGGCAACTGCCACTGAACGACGCGTGGCCCCTGACCGCTCTGCGGTCAGGGGCCACGCTGCCTAAACGTCGAGCGTCAGCGGGCCGTGCCGGCGCGACGCTTGTTGTAGACGTCGAAGGCGACCGCGACCAGCAGGACGAGGCCCTTCACCACCGACTGGGTCGACTGGTCGATGCCCATCAGCTGCATGCCGTTGCTCATCACCGCCATGATCAGACCGCCGACCATCGCGCCCACCACGGTGCCCACACCACCGGTGACCGCCGCGCCGCCGATGAAGGCCGCGGCGATCGCGTCCAGCTCGAACATGTTGCCGGCGGCGGGCTGGGCACCGTTCGACCGCGACGAGTAGATGACGCCGGCCACCGCCGCCAGGAAGCCCATGTTGACGAACATCCAGAAGTTGACGGTGCGGACCTTCACCCCGGACAGCGCCGCCGCCGACAGGTTGCCGCCGATCGCGTAGACCTGACGACCGAAGACGGTACGCCGGGTGAGCAGGCCGTAGACCAGCACCAGGAACGCCAGGATGATCAGCACGATCGGCAGCCCTCGGGCGTGCGCCAACTGCCAGGCGAAGTACATGAGGACCGCGCCGACCAGCACGACCCGCGCGACGAACAGCGGGAACGACTCGACGGGCTGCTGGTAGCGGATGCGCGCCACGCGAGTGCGGAAGCCGCTGACCGCGTACCCGGCCACGGCGATGGCACCGATCAGCAACGTGAAGGCGTCAAAGCCGTTGCCGCCGAGCAGGCCGTTGAGGAAGCCCGCCGCGACCTGCTGGTACTCGGACGGGAACGGCGACAACGAGATGTTGTCGAGCACCCGCAGGGTGAGACCCCGGAAGAGCAGCATGCCGGCCAGGGTCACAATGAAGGCCGGAATGCCGGCGTACGCCACCCAGAACCCGTGCCAGGCGCCGACCGCGACGCCGACGACCAGCGCGGCCACGATGCCGACCCACCAGGGGTGCCCCTGCTGGATGACCAGGACCGCGGAGACCGCGCCGGTCAGCGCGACGACCGATCCGACCGACAGGTCGATGTGACCACCGATGATCAGGATGACCATCCCGATGGCGAGGACCAGGATGTACGAGTACTGGAGGACGATGTTGGTGATGTTGCCGGGGCTCAGCAACACGCCGTCGGTCAGGACCGCGAAGAGCGCGACGATGACGACCAGGGCGACGTAGATCCCACTCTGCCGCAGGTTGTTCAACACCAGCGCCCGCAGGTCGCTCGTCCCGCTGTGCAGGGCGGCGGCGGGTGTGCTGTCCGGGGGCGTCGGGCGCTCCGTCGAAGGGGTCTTGATGCTGGTCATCCGACGAGCTCCTTGTCCTTGGTCATCAGCTCCATGAGGCTCTCCTGAGTCGCCTCGGCCACCGGCATCTCGCCGGTGATCCGGCCGGCGGCGAGGGTGTAGATGCGGTCGCACATTCCGAGCAGCTCCGGCAGCTCGGAGGAGATGACGATCACCGCCTTACCGGCGGCCACCAACCGGTTGATGATCGTGTAGATCTCGTACTTGGCGCCGACGTCGATCCCCCGGGTGGGTTCGTCGAGGATCAGCACATCCGGGTCGGTGAAGAGCCACTTCGACAGCACGACCTTCTGCTGGTTACCGCCGGAGAGCTTGCCGACCACCGCCATGACGCTGGGCGTCCGGATGTTCATCTCCTTGCGGCTCGACTCGGCAACCTTGATCTCCTCGTTGCCGTTCACCCAGCCCAGCCGGGACAGCCGGTCCAACGCGGCGGCCGACACGTTGCGCCGCACGTCGTCGATGAGGTTGAGGCCGTAGCGCTTGCGGTCCTCGGTGACGTAGGCGATGCCGTTGTCGATCGCCTCCGCGACGGTGCGCGCCTGCACCTCCCGCCCGTGAACGAAGAGGCGGCCCTGGATGTCACGCCCGTAGGACCGACCGAACACGCTCATGGCCAGCTCGGTCCGCCCGGCTCCCATGAGGCCCGCGATGCCGACGACCTCACCGGCGCGGACGGACAGGCTGACGCCCTCGACGACCATCCGGTCCTGCACCGGGTGCCGCGCCGTCCAGTCCTCGATGCGCAGGACCTCGTCGCCGGGGGACGACTCGCGGTCGGGGTAGAAGCTGTCCAGGTCGCGGCCGACCATGCCCCGGATGATCCGCTGCTGGCTGACGTCGTCGGCCCTCATGTCGAGGGTCTCCACCGCACGCCCGTCGCGGATGACCGTGGTCGAGTCGGCGATCGCGGTGATCTCGTTGAGCTTGTGCGAGATCATGATGCAGGTGATGCCCTGCTCCTTGAGCGCCCGCAACAGGTCGAGCAGGTGCGCCGAGTCGATGTCGTTGAGCGCGGCGGTCGGCTCGTCCAAGATGAGCAGGCGAACCTTCTTCGAGAGCGCCTTGGCGATCTCCACCAGCTGCTGCTTGCCGACGCCGAGCTGGATGACCGGGGTGACCGGGTTCTCGTGTAGCCCGACGGACGCCAGCAGCTTCCCCGCTTCGGCGTTGGCCAGGTTCCAGTCGATGAGCCCGCTGCGGCCGCGCCGCTCGTTGCCGAGGAAGATGTTCTCCGCGATCGACAGGTACGGCACCAGGGCGAGCTCCTGGTGGATGATGACGATGCCGTTGGCCTCGCTGTCGCGGATGCCACGGAACTGCATCGGCTTGCCGTCGAAGAGGATCTCGCCGTCGTACGAGCCGGACGGGTAGACGCCGGACAGCACCTTCATCAGGGTGGACTTGCCGGCGCCGTTTTCACCGCAGATGGCGTGAATCTCCCCGCGGCGCACTGCGAGGGTGACGTCCTCCAGCGCGGTCACGCCGGGGAAGGTCTTGGTGATGCGACGCATCTCGAGGATGGTGTCGTCCATGGTCACTGTCCTCCGTCAGGTCTGGGCGTGGAACGCGCCCAGGCGTCGGGCCCGGCGGTGACCGCCGGGCCCGACGAGTGGCTTACTTCTTGGCCTGACCGGCGGCGACCTCTTCCGCCGTCCAGTAGCCGGAGTCGATCAGCGTCGCCTTGATGTCGTCCTTGTAGACGGTCGCGATCGGCAGCAGGTACGCCGGGACGACCTTGACACCGTTGTTGTAGGTCTGGGTGTCGTTGGCCTGCGGCTGCTTCTTCTGCAGGAACGCCTCGGCGGCGTTGACGGCCTGCTCGGCCAGCAGTCGGGTGTCCTTGAAGACCGTGGAGCTCTGCACGCCGTCGTTGATCAGCTTGATCGAGGCGATCTCCGCGTCCTGGCCGGTCACCACCGGGAGCTTCTTCGCGCCCTTGCCGTAGCCGGCGTTCTGCAGGGCGGTGATGATGCCGCGGGAGATGCCGTCGTACGGCGAGAGCACCCCGTCGACCTTCGAGCCGTCGTTGTAGCTGGAGGTGAGCAGGTTCTCCATCCGCTTCTGCGCGGTCTCCTGCTGCCACCGCAGGGTGGCTACCTGCTCGGGGGTGGTCTGCTTGGACTTGACGACAAGCGTGCCGTTCTCGATGAACGGCTTCAGCGTGTCCATCGCGCCGCTGAAGAAGTACTGGGTGTTGTTGTCATCCAGCGACCCCGCGAACAGCTCGACGTTCAGCGGCCCCTTGGCCGTGCCCTTCGAGCCGTCCTTGTTCAGCAGGCCGAGGCCGACGAGCAGCGCGGTGCCCTGGGCGACGCCAACCTTGTAGTTGTCGAAGCTGACGTAGAAGTCGACGTCCTTGCTGCCACGGATCAGCCGGTCGTAGGAGATGACCGGGATCTTGGCGGCTGCGGCAGCCTGCAGCTGGCTGCTGAGCGCGGTGCCGTCGATCGCCGCGAGGACCAGGACATCCGCGCCCTGGGTGATCATCTGGTCGACCTGCTGCGACTGCGTGGGGATGTCGTCGCCCGCGTACTGGAGGTCGACCTTGTAACCCTTGGCCTCGAGCTTCGACTTGACCGCGTTGCCGTCGGCGATCCACCGCTCCGAGGTCTGGGTCGGCATCGACACACCGATGGTCAATTCGCTGGGCTTCTCGCTGCCGGTCTTCTCACCGCTGCCAGCACCCCCGCCACTGCACGCCGCCAAACTCAGCGCCAGTGCCGCGCCGCCGAGAGCAACCAGGAATTTCCTGCCCACGGGCTTCTCCTCTCTGGACTCCCCCGCCGACTGCCGGGGCCAACTGTCATCTTTCGGGTAGTGTTAGCGCTCACATAGACTGCGTCAACACCTGATCCGAAATACGGGTGTCACGGTCTCGTAACGGAGCATCCAGGCGAGCGTAGCCATCCGGTCGATCCGCCGAAAGGGTACGACGCGGCGACTCTGCGCGCGCGTCGGTGCCCCCGCACAGACCGATGCCCGCGGACGACGAGTGTCGTCCACGGGCACCAGCTCGACCACGGATCAGGTGGGTCGCCGTGACCTGAGCGGTCGGCGAACCCGATCGGCTACCGCCGCGACCACCGCTGGTTCGCCGCCGCGGTGCAGGTCCAGAGGATCACCGTGGTGCCGTTGGCCGTGCCGTTGGCGTTGACGTCCAGGCAGAGCCCCGACTGCGTGCCACTGATCGTGCCGTTGGCGTTGACGGTCCACTGCTGGTTGGTCCCACCGTTGCAGTCCCAGATCTGCACCTTGGCGCCGGCCGTGGCGTTGAGGGGAGCGTCCAGGCACTTGCCGAGAGCCTGCAGAGTCTGACCGTTGACGGTCCAGTTCTGGTTGGCGGCGCCGTTGCAGTCCCAGATGACCGGCTGGGTGCCGTTGGCCGTGTTGCTGTTCGGGACGTCCAGGCAGCGGCCGGAGGCGGCGCTGGCGAAGGCGCCCGACGTGGTCGGCGGCGGGGTCGTCGGAGGAGTCGTGCCGCCACCGCTGACCCGGTACACCACCGTGCCGTGCGCGGGGACGCTGGCGCTGATGGTCCCGCTGCTGGAGCTGGTGCCACCGGTCCACGCGTCCACAAGCGTGAACGACGAGCCGGACTTGCCGATCGCCGCCGCCGTGGTCGAGATCGTCGTCGTCGAGCCACCCTGGTTGAACAGGGCGACGGCAACGTCGCCGTTGGCGAGCCGCTTGGCCAGCACCCGACGCGTGCCGTCGAAGGACACCTGCGCACCCTGCAACCCGAGCGAGTCCTGGTTGATCGCGATCAGGTTGGCGTTCTTGAGGATGGTCTGCGTCGCGGCGTTCATGTTCCGTACGTCGTTGCCGGCGATCAGCGGAGACGCCATGATCGCCCACATCGCGAAGTGGCTGCGCATCTCCGTGTCGTTCATGCCACCGCGACCGACCTCCATCATGTCGGGATCGTTGAACCCACCCGGCCTCGCGTAGGACGCCAGCGGAACGGTCACGTTGATGATGTTCTGGATGCCCATCGGGTAGCCGTTGCTCTGGCCGGTGTCCCACGCGTTGGTGATGTCCTCGGTGGTTCGCCACATGTTGGCCACGTCGCCCCAGTTGCGCTGCGGGCCGGTCTTGGCGTGGATGCTGTTGGGGTTGATGCTGTAGACGATCGGTCGGCCGGTGGCGGCCAGCGCGTCACGCATCTTGGCGAAGGTGGTCACCTGGTCGTTGATGCTGCCCTCCGGCGAGCACCAGTCGTACTTGAGGAAGTCGACGCCCCAGGCGGCGAACTGGCGCGCGTCCTGCACCTCGTGGCCCCGGCTGCCGGTGGCGCCAGGGTAGGCGCCGAAGTACTGCGCGCAGGTCTTGTCGACCGGCACCTGGTAGATGCCGAACTTAAGGTTGCGGGCGTGCAGGTAGTCACCGAGCGCCTTCATTCCGCTGGGGAACCGGCTGGGGTCGCCCTGGATGTTGCCGGAGCTGTCCCGGTTGGGGTTGAACCAGCAGTCGTCGACCACGACGTAGTTGTAGCCCAGATCCCGCATTCCGCTGCTGACGATCGCGTCCGCGGTCTGCCGGATCAGCGCCTCGTTGATGTTGCAGCCGAACGAGTTCCACGAATTCCAACCCATGGGGGGAGTGCGCGCCACTCCGTTGTCAAGTGCCTGCGCCGCAGGGGCGCGAAGGGCGACCAGGGTGCCGGCGAGCAGTAGGCCGGCCGCCAGTACGCTTCCCCAGCGTCGACCTCGGGTGCTGCGGTTCATCGAGCCTCCTTGTCGGTGGCGCCCGACCCTGGATACGATCTTTGATCGGTGCGCCGATAGTTGGACGCCAATTTTTGTTAGCGTTAACAGAGACGCCCATCATGTTACGGCGACATTTCATGAGGTTCAATACCTTCGCGTCATCCACATTGCTGGGCATCGATAGCGGGCAACAGAGCGCCCATCGAGTAGCGTCTTATCACCACCGGAGCCGAGAAATAGCGCAGGCTGGCGCCCGCCAGAGGCGTCACACACCGCTCGGCGCAGAGCTGCGGCGGGGCTAAGGCCCTCCCCCCACGCCCTCTGGTTGGGCCGGCCGTCAGCGACGCGGTGGGGCGACACTCTCGCGGGCGACCAGGGTCGGGGCGACGGTCTGCCGCAGCGCCCCGCCGGTGCCCGACTCGATCTGGGACAGCAGCATCTGCAGGCTCGCCCGCGCCACCGCGTCGAAGTCCGGTCGGACGGTGGTCAGCGGCGGAATGAAGTACGCCGCCTCCGGCACGTCGTCGAAGCCGACCACGCTGATCTCGTCCGGCACCCGCCGGCCAAACTCGTGCAACGCTCGCAGCACGCCCAGCGCCAGATGGTCGTTGGCGGTGAAGACGGCCGTTACCTCCGGCATCCGCGCCAACATCTGCCCACACCGGTAACCGGACGCCGCAGACCAGTCCCCCGGCATCAGCGGAGGCGGATCCAGCCCAGCGGCCAGCAGCGCCTGCCGCCAACCGTCGATCCGACCGACGCTGTCGAACCAGTCCGATGGCCCGGAGACGTGCCAGACCGTGCGGTGCCCGGCATCGAGCAGGTGTTGCGTCGCCGCCCGGGCGCCCGCCACCTGGTCCACCGTCACCAGCGGCACCGGCCGGCTCGGGTCACCGTCGACCGTGACCAGCGGGACATCCTTGGGTAGGCGTTCCAGCGCCTCACCGGCCGACTCGACCGGGGCGATGACCACGATGCCGGCGACCCGGTGCGACAGGTGCCGCTCCACGGCCGCCGAGATGGAACGGTGGTCCAGGTTGCGTACGCTGCCGACACTCACCGCGAAGCCCTCTTCGGCGGCGGTCTGCTCCAACGCGGCCAGCAACGAGGCCGGGCCGTAGAGCGTCGTGTTCTGCGCGACCACGCCGATGACCTGTGATCGACCGGTCACCAGGGCGCGTGCCGCGCCATTGGGGCGGTAGCCGAGTTCGGCGATCGCCGCCCGCACCCGAAGCCGGGTCTGCTCACGGACGTTGGGGTGCCCGTTGAGCACCCGCGACACCGTCTGATGGGAGACACCGGCGAGACGAGCAACGTCCGTCATCGCGGGACCGTGGACGGCCATTTCACTCCCCCCGCTACATCGCCGGCCCGCAGCCTGTCGACGTCGACTGGAGCGGACCGGCCCGATCCCCCTCGCTCAGTCACCACGCCGGTGCTGAATCCCAGGTGACCAGCGCTGGATCGCCGACAGTCTACGCCAGCAACGGCCTCGGACACGGCATGGCTGTGCGGGGACTGCGCGACGCGTCGGAGCCGCACAGCGCGCCGCCCACCAGGAGTACGCAGTCCATCCGGTGTCGGTCCCGGCCCGCCGTGCCACACCGGCCTGCCCTGCGCTCCTGAACAGAGCGTGGAGCAGGCCGGTGAGGACCTGACGCGGTGGCGCGGACTCGGCGTGCCGGCGGACACGCGTTGCCGGCGCCACCGGTCAGACCGATCGTGGTGTGACTGGTGTCACGGCGTGGTCAGATCGAACCGCCGCACGGTGACCGCGCCACCGAGCGCCTGTGTCGCGTGGTTGAAGATGGCGAATCGGTAGCCCATGAAGAACTGCCAGTTGTTCGCCAGCGTCAGGGCATTGCCGAACGAGGTGAAGTTGACCCCGTCGGTGCTGTACGAGAATCGGGCCTGCCGGCCGGATCCGGGTCTGATGTCTGCGTTGGCACGCAACCAGATCCGGCCACCGGAGACGGCGGTGCTCGCCACCTCGCTGCCGGTGCTTGTGGTGTTCCAGCTGCCGTCCATCGTCAGGCCGTTCTGCATGACCAGCCGCGTGGATCCGTTGTCCCGTCGCACTCCGATCCAGGCCGACGAGTTGCGCAGCACCGCCAGGCCGGTGCGGTCACCGTCGCGCATCGTGGAGTAGTCCAACTCGATTGTCGCGGTCGAGGTGGGGCCCTGGATGCGGTGGGTCAGCGTGTTGCGCGCCTTGTACAGGTCGCCGGTGACGGTGGCGGCCTGCAGGTTCAGCCCGTTGTTGACCGACCACTTGCTGTTGTCCGGGTTGTGGTTCCACTCCCACTGCGGGCCGAGGGTGGTGCCGGCGAACGTGTCGGTGCCGGTGAGCGGCTTGACCGCCCGGGGCGGCGCGGGCAGGTTCGGCTTCGGGTACGAGGAGCCCCACGTGCCGTTGACCGTCTGCAGCACCGGCCAGCCGTCGCCGGTCCAGGTGATCGGCGCCATCGCCGGCATCCGACCACCGGGGTACGCGTCGACGAAGGACATGTAGTACCAGTCGCCGTTCTGGGTCTGCACCAGCCCACCCTGGTGCGGCACACCGCCGCCGGAGATCGGGCCGGGCAGGTTGAGTAGCACCTGACGCTGCTCGTACGGGCCGAACGGGCCGTTCGTCGACTTCAGCACGTACTGGCCGTTGGCCGGGCGGGTGAGCCAGATGTAGTAGGCGCCATTGCGCTTGTAGAAGCGGGCGCCCTCAAGCGTTCCGATGCTCGACGGCGTGGTGTAGACCTGCTGGGCGCGGACCTGGGACTTCCCGTCGGCGGAGAGCTGGGCGACGCTGATGGTGCCGTTGCCGTACGCGATGTACGGGGTGTCGTTGTCGTCGAACAGCAGGCCGGCGTCGTAGTAGCAGTTGGGGATGGTGGCGTGCTTGCTCCAGGCGCCGTCGACGGCGGACGCGGTGTAGATGTGGGTCTGCGCGAAGTCGATGCACCCGGCCCAGTAGTACGTCCGGTTGCTCGGCCGGTAGTTCAACGTCGACGCCCAGATCCCGTCGACGTACGCGTTGCCACCGCTCATGTCGTACTTCGACCCGAAGTCGAGCTTGGGCACGGAGTGCCCGGCGAACTCCCAGTTGACCAGGTCGTACGAGCGCAGCACCGGAGCGCCCGGCGAGTAGTGCATGGTGGACGCCGACATGTAGTAGGCGTTGTCCACCCGAATGATGTCGACGTCGGCGAAGTCCTGCCAGACGACCGGGTTCGAGTACGTGCCGTTCGACGGGGGCGGCGTGGTGGGCGGCGGCGTCGTGGGGTTACCTCCGCCATCGACGCGAACGAGCTGCCACTGCTGGTTGGTGCCGTTCCAGTCGTCGTACTGCACGATGTTTCCACCGTCGGCGGTCGAGGCGCTCTGCACCTCCATCACCTTGTTGCTGTTGCGGTTGATCAGCCGGACGTAACCGCCGTCCGAGTCGGCCAACCGGAACTGCTGGTTGGTGCCGTTGTTGTCGGCCCACTGCACGATGCTGGCGCCGTTGGCGGTCGAGAAGCCGGAGACGTCCAGCACCTTGCCCGACAACCTCGACTTGAGCCGGTAGTAGCCGCTTCCGGAGTCCACGAACTGCCACTGCTGCTGATTGCCGTTGTTGCGCGTCCACTGGGTGATCCGCGCGCCGTCGTTCGTGGCCAGGTTGTACACGTCCAATGCCTTGCCACTGTTGCGGTTCACCAACACGTACCAGGCGCTGGTGTCGACCGTTGCCGCTGACGCGGGCGCCGCGGCCACCGCCGCAGCCGCGCCACCGACCACCAGCACCATCGCGGCGACGGCGAGTCTCGACAGCCACCCGCGCCGTCGTGGCGCACCCCGGGGAACCCGACCGATGGAAAGCATGATCCTCCTCTGCTGACGCGAACCGTGCGGTCTGGGCCGGCGTCCGCGGCACCGGGCGGGGCACCGAGCTGACCAGGCCCGGCCATGTGATCGCTAACACCGATCGCCCGACCGCTGCGCTGACGAGATGCCGAAACCGCAGGGTAGGACGCGCGCGTGGCCGGACCAGCCAACGACATCGACCATCTTGGTTATAAACTGTGAGCGATAACATGCTGTTAGTCAAGGCGTAACACAACCGCCTCGTGGCCCTGCTGGCGCGCACGCGAACGGGTGGCCCACCCCGGCCCGCAGGCAGGGATGGACCACCCGTTTCCAGGGCGCTCCGGCAGCGCGAATCAGAAGCCGCGAGCCAGCCGGTAGTAGGCCTGGTTCCAGCGGATCTCGTCGGCGAAACGGCGGGGCTGCGTGTCAGCGTCGATGACGACCAGCTCGGTACGGCTCATCTCCGCCAGGTCGTGCAGCTCCTCCACACCCACCGCCTGCGACAGCACCGTGTGGTGCGGAGCCCCGGCGGTGATCCACGCCTCGGCCGAGACCGGCAGGTCGGGACGCGGACGCCAGACGGCACGGGCGACCGGCAGCCGGCGCAGCGGTTGCGGCGGGGACACCACGTCGATCTCGTTGGCCACGAGCCGGAAGCGCTCCCCCATGTCGGCCAGCCCGAGCACCACCGCCGGACCGGGCGCGGCGTCGAACACCAGCCGGATCGGGTCCTCCCGCCCACCGATGCTCAGCGGGTGGATCTCCACGTTGGGCACGTCGGAGGCGATGGTCGGGCAGACCTCCAGCATGTGGGCGCCGAGCACCAGCTCGTTGCCCGGGGTGAGGTCGTAGGTGTAGTCCTCCATGAACGACGTGCCGCCGCTCACGCCCACCGACATGGCCTTGAGGGTGCGGACCAGGACCGAGGTCTTCCAGTCGCCCTCGCCGCCGAAGCCGTAGCCGTCCGCCATCAGCCGCTGCACGGCGATGCCCGGCAGCTGGCGCAGCCCGCCGAGGTCCTCGAAGTTGGTGGTGAAGGCCCGGAACCCGCCCGCGTCCAGGAAGGCGCGCATGCCCAGCTCCAGGCGTGCGGCGTACCGCAGCGAATCGTGCCGCTCACCCCCGGGCAGCAGCTCGCCGACGATGCGGTAGGTGTCCTCGTACTCCTTGACCAGGTCGTCCACCTGCGCGTCGGTGACCTCGCCGACCACCTCGACCAGGTCGTTGACGCCGTAGGTGTTGACCGAGACCCCGAAGCGCAGCTCCGCCTCGACCTTGTCGCCCTCGGTCACCGCGACGTCGCGCATGTTGTCACCGAAACGGGCCAGGCGCAGCGACCGCATCGCCGACCAGCCCAGCGCGGCACGCGCCCACGCCCCGACCCGAGTGGTCACCCGCGGGTCGCTGACGTGCCCGGCCACCGTCTTGCGGGCCACGCCGAGACGCGTCTGGATGTACCCGAACTCGCGGTCGCCGTGGGCGGCCTGGTTCAGGTTCATGAAGTCCATGTCGATGTCGTTCCACGGCAGCAGAACGTTGGCCTGGGTGTGCAGGTGCAGCAGCGGCGTCTGCAACGCGTCCAGACCGGAGATCCACATCTTGGCCGGCGAGAACGTGTGCATCCAGGCGATGACCCCGATAGCGCCCTGAGCGGCGGCATCCCGGCAGACCTGCAGGATCTCGCCGCTGTTGGTCAGGACGGGCTTCCAGACCACGCGGGCGGGAATCTGCGGTGAGTCGTCGAGCGCGGCCGCGATCTGACGGGACTGCTCGGCCACCTGGCGGAGCGTCTCCTCGCCGTACATGCCTTGGCTGCCGGTGAGGAACCAGATCTCGGGTGCTGTGTGTGGTGCCATGGGGTTGCCTTCCGCGAGAGGGGCGGTCACTTGTAACGAATTCCGATGAGGCGCTGCAGGAGGATGAACGCGAAGAGCAGACCGCCAATCACGATCTTGGTCCACCAGGAGTTGAGGCTCCCGTCGAAGGTGATGAGGGTCTGGATCACGCCCAGGACCAGGACGCCGAGCACCGTGCCGAAGACGTAACCCGCGCCGCCGGTGAGCACCGTGCCACCGATGACGACGGCGGCGATGACGTCCAACTCCATCCCCACAGCGATCAGCGGCGCGCCGGAGAGAGTGTAGAAGGAGAGCAGGATCCCGCCGATGGCCGAGCACAGACCACTGATCGTGTAGACGGCGATCCGGGTCCGCGCCACCGGCAGGCCCATCAGCAGCGCCGACTGCGGGTTGCCGCCGATGGCGTACACGTTGCGGCCCAGCCGGGTGTAGGCCAGCGTGTACGCGGCCACGACGACCACGGCGAAGGCGATCAGCACGCTGATCGACACGAAGTTGCCCTGGGGGTTGCCGATCCGTTCCTGCGACATCGAGGTCCAGAACCCGTCGGTGATCGGGATCGACGCGCCGGAGATGAACGTGCACATGCCCCGGGCGAAGAACATCCCGGCGAGCGTGACGATGAACGGCTGGATCTCGAAGAAGTGGATGATGCAGCCCATCACCAGGCCGAGCGTCGGGCCGATGAGCAGGGCGATCACCAGCACCAGCGCCGCCGGCATACCGTCTTTGAGCAGCGCGGCCGACACCATCGCCGTCATGGCGACGACCGACCCGACCGACAGGTCGATGCCGCCGGTGAGGATCACGAAGGTCATCCCCACCGCGACGACGAGCAGGAAGCCGTTGTCGATGAAGACGTTGAAGATGACCTGCACGTTGGAGAACGCGGTGTACTGCGAGACGCCGATGCCGTACATCACCAGCAGCAGGGCGAGCGTCGCCAGGACCGGTATCTGCTTTCTCGGCAGCCGGAACCGGGCACGACCGGCGGTAAGCGTTCCAGTGGTCATGCCGGCACCTGCTCCTTCGGCTTGTCGGCAATGGCGGCGGGCGGCGGAGCGTGGCGCCTACGGCGGCTGAACCGGGCCCGGAAGGCCGGTGCCTGGATGAGGCAGACGGCGATGACGACGACCGCTTTGAACAGCAACGACGTCTGCGGTGAGATGTCCATGGCGTACACCGTGGTGGTCAGGGTCTGGATGATCAGCGCACCGATGATCGTGCCGCTGAGGAAGAACCGGCCGCCCGCGAGGGACGTACCGCCGATGACGACCGCGAGGATCGCGTCCAGCTCCACCCAGAGACCGGCGGCGTTGCCGTCGGCGCTGGAGACGTTGGCCGTCATCATGAAGCCGGCGACCGCGGCGCACGCGGCGCTGATCACGTACGCCAGGAAGATGACCCGGCCGGACCGGATGCCGGCGAGCCGGCTGGCCGTGGCGTTGCCACCCACCGATTCGATGATCATGCCGAGCGCGGTGCGCCGGGTGAACGCGGCGACGAGCAGGGCCGCGGCGAGCGCGATGAAGATGGCCAGCGGCAGGGTCAGCGCATGACCCAGGCCGATCGCCCGGTACGGCTCGGAGTTGATGGTGATGATCTGGCCCTCGGTGATCAGCTGGGCGAGACCCCGACCGGCGACCATCAGGATCAGGGTGGCGATGATCGGTTGAATACCGATCACGGCCACCAGCACCCCGTTCCAGGCGCCGAGCACGAGCGAGACCCCCATCGCCATCGCGAGAGCGGTCACCACCACGCCAACGCTGTTCTGGTCGGGCTGCTTGCTGATGTACATGCAGGCGATCGCGCCGCTGATCGCGCAGAGCGAGCCGACCGACAGGTCGATGCCGCCGGTCGAGATGACCAGGGTCATGCCCAGCGCGACGAGGATCAGCGGCGCGCTCAACCGCAGGATGTCGATCGGCGTGCCGTACAGGTGCCCGTCCTTGAGCTCGATGGACAGGAACCCGGGCCGGTAGATCGTGTTCGCGGCGAGCATGACGAACAGCACGGCGGCGGGCCAGAACAGCCGGTGACCGGTCATCGTCCGGTAACGGCTCATGGTGTCGTTCATCGGTCTGCCTCCTCCCGGTGGGATCCGCTGGCGATGGTCTGCATGATGCGGTCGGCGTCGAGGCTGTCGTCGTTGGCGAGCTGCGCGACCATCTGCCGGTCGCGCATCACGGCCACCTTGTGGCTGAGGCGCAGCACCTCCTCCAACTCGGCGGAGATGAACAGCACCGCCATGCCCCCGTCGGAGAGCTGCGCCACGAGCTTCTGGATCTCGGTCTTCGCGCCGATGTCGATGCCCCGGGTCGGCTCGTCGAGGATCAGCAGTCGTGGCTCGGTGATCAGCCACCGGGCCAGCAGCACCTTCTGCTGGTTGCCGCCGGAGAGGTTGCGTACCGGCACCTCCGGGTTCGCGGGCCGGATGTTGAGCGCCTTGACGTACTTGTCGACCAGCTCGTCCTGGCGGCGACGCGGAATGGGCCGCAGCCAGCCGCGGGCCGCCTGCATGGCCAGGATCATGTTCTCGCGGACCGACAGGTCGGCGACGATGCCCTCCGCGCGGCGGTTCTCCGAACAGAAACCCACGCCGTGGTCGATGGCCTGGGCGGGGGTGCGCAGGCTGCTCGCCGTGCCGTCGATCGCGACCTGACCACCGTCGGTCCGGTCGGCGCCGAACAACAACCGGGCGACCTCGGTACGCCCCGAGCCCAGCAGGCCGGCCAGGCCCACCACCTCGCCGGCGTGGATGGTGAGGCTGAACGGCGCGACCGCGCCGGCCCGACCGAAGTTCGACACCGCCACCAGGGGGGTGCCCTCCTCCAGCGCGGCCAGGTCCCGTCGGGAGTGCTCCTCGATGCCCTCCAGGACATCGAGCTCCTTGCCGATCATCTTCTCGACCAGAGAGAGCTGAGGCAGCTCAGCGGTCTGGTACTCACCGACGAGCCCGCCGTTGCGCAGCACGGTGATCCGGTCGGCGATCTCGTAGACCTGGTCGAGGAAGTGGGTCACGAACAGGATGGCGATGCCCTCGTCGCGCAGTTGCCGCATGATGCGGAACAGCTGCGCCACCTCGCCGGCGTCGAGGCTCGACGTCGGCTCGTCCAGGATCAGCACCCGGGCCTTGATGTCGATCGCGCGAGCGATGGCGACCATCTGCTGGATCGCCAGGGAGTACGAGCCGAGCGGCGCGCTGACGTCGAGGTCGAGGTCGAGGCGGGCCAGCAGGGCGCGGGCGCGGCGGCGGACCTCACCCCAGCGGACGGCGCCGAGGAGCCGAGGTTCCCGGCCGATGAAGATGTTCTCTGCCACCGAGAGGTTGGTGCAGAGGTTGACTTCCTGGTAGACGGTGCTCACCCCGGCGGCGTTCGCCTGCATCGGCCCGGTGAAGGAGGCAGGCTCGCCGTCGAGGGTGATCGTGCCCTCGTCGGTGTCGTAGACACCGGTCAGCACCTTGATGAGGGTCGACTTGCCGGCACCGTTCTCGCCCATCAGGGCGTGCACCTCGCCGGGAAAGAGCTGGAAGTTGACGTTGTGGAGTGCGCGCACCCCGGGGAAGGACTTGCTGATCCCGGTCATCGTCAGGACCGGACGGCTATCCGTCATCCCATCAGACCTCTTCTGGGTTGTCGACACGGAGAGGCCGCTACGCGCCCGCAGCGCCCGCCCGGTCGTCCCTGGGGGTCGCTCGGGCGGGCGTGCTACGGGGGTGGTCGCGGGCCAAGCCCGGTCCGTTGCGGGTATGGAGGCGACGCGGCGGGGCCGCCACGCTAGCGCGGCGACCCCGTCGTCGATCAGTACTTACGGTTGGGCAGAGCTTCCTTGGCCTGCGCCTGGGTGAAGGTGGTCTCCTCGGTCTCGATCCGAGCAGGCACCTCCTGGCCGGCCTTGACCTTCTTGGCCAGGTCCATCAGCTGCGGGCCGAGCAGCGGGCTGCACTCCGCGATGAAGTTGAACTTCCCGTCGGCGAGCGCCTGCATGCCGTCCTTGACGGCGTCGATCGTGATGATGGTGATGTCCTTGCCCGGCACCTTGCCAGCCGCGGTGATCGCCTCGAGAGCACCCAGGCCCATGTCGTCGTTGTGCGCGAACAGCACGTCGATCTGCTTGTTGGCCTTGAGGAACTGCTCCATGACCTGCTTACCGCCGGCCCGGGTGAAGTCGCCCGTCTGCGAGGCGATGACCTTCAGGTTCGGGTTGGCGGCGATCGCCTCACCGAAGCCCTTCTTACGGTCGTTCGCCGGCGCCGCGCCGGTGCTGCCCTGCAGCTCGACGATGTTCACCGGCCCCGAGGCGGTCTTCTTCTGCTCGACCAGCCACTCACCCGCGAGCCGGCCCTCCTTGACGAAGTCCGAGCCGAGGAAGGTCTTGTACAGCGACTTGTCGGCCGAGTCGACCGAGCGGTCGGTCAGGATGACCGGGATCTTGGCGTCCTTGGCCTCCTTGAGCACGGTGTCCCACCCGGACTCGACCACCGGCGAGAAGGCGATCACGTCGACCTTCTGCTGGATGTAGTTACGGATCGCCTTGATCTGGTTTTCCTGCTTCTGCTGCGCGTCGTCGAACTTCAGCTCGATCCCGGCGGCCGTGGCGGCCTCCTTGATCGAGATGGTGTTCGCGGTACGCCACCCGCTCTCCGCACCGACCTGGGAGAAGCCCATCGTGATCTTGCCGTCGTCCTTGGTGCCGCCGCCGCCGGTGTCGCTGTTACCGCAGGCCGCCACGCTACCGACGAGCAACACGCTGGCGAGGGCCGCGGCAGCGCGCCACGAAGCGGAGTGCGATCGCATCTTTCTCATCAGATCTCCTTGGCTCGGTGTGGTGGGTAACCGCGCCAGACCGCCGAGGTGCAGAAAGCGGCATACGCGGGTGGTGCGTGCTGCTACTTCGGTGGTGCAGACCGACGGGTTCCGGCATGGCCGGCAAGCGGTCAGGAACCCGCCGGTGGGACTGGTTGTTGACCGTAGACGTTCTGGTAACGGTCATAAAGAGCGTCGATGTCCGCCTGTGCCATCGGCACCGGCTGCCCGAGCGCGCGGGCCAGGTGCGCCGTACGCGCCACGTCCTCACACATGACCGCGGCCTTCACCGCCGCGCGGGCGTCCCGGCCGATGGTGAAGACACCGTGGTTCTGCATAAGCACCGCGGGTGAGCGGTGCCCGGAGAGCGTGGCGACGATGCCCTTGCCGATGTCGTCGCCACCGATCAGGGCGAACGGGCCGATCGGGATCTCCCCGCCGAACTCGTCGGCCTGCGCGGTGAGGTGACAGGGGATGGACTCCCCACACGCGGCCCAGGCGGTCGCGTATGAGCTGTGCGTGTGCACGACCCCACCGACCTCGGGCATGGCCCGATAGACGTAGGCGTGGGCCGCGGTGTCGCTGGACGGGGCGAAGTCGCCCTCGACGAGAACGCCGTCGAGGTCACACACCACCATCGTGTCCGCGGTGAGGTCGTCGTAGCTCACCCCGCTCGGCTTGATCACCATGAGGTCCTGACCTGGGACCCGCGCGGAGACGTTGCCGGAGGTCCAGGCGACCAGGTTGTACCGGGTCAGCTCGGCGTGCAGGCGGGCTACGGTCTCGCGCAGCTCGCGGATCTGTCGGTGCGACTCAGCGCTCATGCGACAACCTCCAACGGGGCCTCGTGCGTCGCGGCGGTCTCGGCCGCCGCGTTGCGGATCGCTCGCAGGCGGAGCATGACGTCGTTGCCGCCACGCCCGAAGTGGTCGTGCAACGCCCGGTATTCGGCGTACAGGGCGTCGTAGGCGCGCGCCCGCTCGGGATCCGGTCGGTAGACGGCCTCGTGCACCCGGCCCATCGCCTGCGACGCCTCGTGGATCGAGGGGAACTCGCCGGCGGCGACAGCGGCGTGGATCGCCGAGCCCAGCGCCGGCCCCTGCGCCGAGGCGATGATGTTCAGCGGTCGCTTGGTCACGTCGGCGTAGATCTGCATCAGCAGCGCGTTGGAGGTGAGACCACCGGCGACCACCAGGTCGTTGATCGCGACTCCGGCGTCGACGAACGCCTCGATGATCATCCGCGTGCCGTACGCGGTGGACTCCAGCAGTGCCCGGTAGATGTCCTGCGGCCGGGTGGCCAGGGTCATTCCAACGATCATCCCGCTGAGGTCGTGGTTGACCAGCAGGGAACGGTTGCCGTTCCACCAGTCCAGGGCGATCAGGCCGTGCCCGCCGACGGGCTGGCTCGCGGCCAGTTCGGTGAGGCGAACGTGTGAGTCGATGCCGGCCGGCGCGGCGTGCTTCACGAACCAACCGAAGATGTCACCGACGCCGCTCTGCCCGGCCTCGTAACCCCACGCACCGGGGCTGATGCCGCCATCCACGACACCGCACATGCCGGCCACCTCGGCGACCTGCGCGCCGTTGACGACGTGGCAGGTCGAGGTGCCCATGATGGCGACGAGTCGACCGGGCTCCACCGCCTGCGCGGACGCCGCGGTGACGTGCGCGTCGACGTTGCCGACGGCCACCGCGATCCCCTCCGGCAAACCGGTCCACGCGGCGGCCTGGGCGGTGAGCGCGCCGGCCCGGGCACCGAGGGGCAGCAACGGACCGTCCAGCTTGGACACGAAGTCGCCGAAGTCGGGGTTGAGCGCGGCCAGGAAGCCCTCGGAGGGGTAGTGACCGTCCTGCAGGATGCCCTTGTAGCCGGCCGTGCAGACGTTGCGGGTCTCGGCGCCGCAGAGCTGCCAGACGATCCAGTCGGCCGCCTCGATGAAGCGCTCGGCCCGGTCGTAGACCTCCGGGTCCTCCTCCAGGATCTGCAGGCCCTTGGCGTACTGCCACTCGGCAGAGATCTTGCCGCCGTACCGGCCGATCCACGGCTCGGCCCGCTCGTGGGCCAGGGCGTTGATCCGGTCGGCGTGCGGCTGCGCGGCGTGGTGCTTCCACAGCTTGACCCAGGCGTGCGGTCGGTCGCGCAGCTCGGGCGTCTCGCACAACGGAGTGCCGTCGGCGAGCGTGGGCAGCACCGTGCAGGCGGTGAAGTCGATGCCGATGCCGACCACCGCCGCCGGGTCAACCCCCGCGGCGGCCACTGCCGCCGGGACGGCGTACCGCAGCACGTCGCGGTAGTCCTGCGGGTTCTGCAGGGCCCAGTCCGGGGGTAGCGATCGACCTCCCGGCAGCGCCGTGCTGATCACGCCATCGCCGTACTCGTGCACCGCGGTCCCCAACTCGGCACCATCGCCGACACGGACCACCAGAGCTCGCCCGGACAGGGTGCCGTAGTCGACACCGACGACGTACCGGTCGTCAGCTCCATCCACACGGTTCATGTTCACCTCCACCGTTAACGGGGATAGTGTTAACGCTCACATCCAGCCTCGTCAAGACATCTAGGCGCAACAGCTCCGTAACGGAACACCGCAGGCGGACCGACTCGGGAGGGTCCTAGCGGATCGGTGCAAAGCGCTCGATTCCGGCGTCAGCCATGGCCGGCAGGCGACGCGAGGCGGGCTGCCGCGCCGAGTGACTGCCGACCGGACACCCGTCCACAGGCAGCGCGACAGGTCCAGCACTCCGTACGCCGCGGATCGACCGTCCGATCACGACCGCGTGTCGCTCGGCGGCGATGGCAGCGATAACATCGCCGTGCCGCCCCGCCCCTGCGCGCAGATCGCGCAACAGCCGCCGGGCACCGCGCGGGCTCACCGGCGAGCGTCCCGAATGGCGACGCGCGGGCCGCCCAGCCGGGCGCCACTGCCGTGTTATCGATAACATTCAACGTCTTGGCGAGCGTGCGCCGGCCACCTCACGAGCCGACGGCCCGACCCTGTCTGGGCCGAGCCGCGGGCTCTTCGTCGCGCGGGCGGACTGCCCCGCCAGTCGGGTCAGGCGGCCCGGTTGCGGTTGTACAGGGCCTTGGCCCAGAGGAAGCAGGCCACGCTGATGACGGCGCACCAGGCGACCGCGATGATCCCGTTGGCGCCGATCCCGGTGCCGAGGAGCAGGCCGCGAAGGGTCTCCATGACGGGTGTGAAGGGCTGGTAGTCGGCGAACAACCGCACCGGGGTCGGCATGGAGTCGGTGGGGACGAAGCCGCTGCCGAGGAACGGCAGGAGGATCAGCGGCATAGGGAGGTTGCTCGCCGTCTCGACACTGTCGCTCACCAGGCCGAGGGCCACCGACAGCCAGGTGAGCGCAAAGGTGATCATGGCCAGGACGCCGCCCGCAGCGAGCCACTCGACCAGGTTGGCGGTGGGCCGGAACCCGACGAGCAGCGCCACGGCGGTGACGGCCGCGAGGCTGAGCATGGTCTGGATGAGGCTGCCCAGCACGTGGCCGGTGAGCACCGACGGTCGGAAGATCGCCATCGTCCGAAACCGGGCGATGATGCCCTCGGTCATGTCCATCGCGACCGAGATGGCGGTGCCCTGCGCCGCGCTGACCACCGTGATGAGCAGGATGCCGGGGGTGACGTAGTTGGCGTAGTCGGCGCGGTCGCCGGTCGGCCCGAGGCCGGCGCCGAGCGTGCCACCGAAGACGTAGACGAAGAGCAGCAGGACGATGACGGGGACGCCGATGAGCAGGAGGGTCATCGACGGGTACCGCCGCATGTGCAGGAGGTTACGCCGCAGCATGGTGCTCGAGTCGCGGACGGCGAAGGAGAGGGTGCTCATCGCGCGGGAGCCCTTTCGTGGTCGGGTCGGCCGGCCCGGGTGTCGGGCTGACCGGTGAGGGTGAGGAAGACGTCGTCGAGGTCGGGGGTGTGCACGGAGAGCCCTGCCACGCTGATCGAGGCGCGCTCGAGCTGGTCGAGCAGGGACCGCAGCGACCCGACCCCGCCGTCACTGGGCACCTGCAGGGTGAGCGCCGCGTCGTCCCGGGTTGCGGCCTCGAACGTCCCGGCCGCCAGGTCGAGCCCCTCCTGGTCGGCGAACTGCAGCACCACGTGGCCGCCCGGGATGAGCCGCTTGAGCTCGCGCGGGGTGCCCTCGGCGATCAGTCGGCCATGGTCGAGGAAGGCGATCCGGTCGGCGAGTTGGTCGGCCTCCTCCAGGTACTGCGTGGTGAGCAGGATGGTGACGCCCTCGGCGGCGAGCGCGCGGATGATGTGCCACATGGCCCGCCGGCTACGCGGGTCGAGGCCGGTGGTCGGCTCGTCGAGGAAGATGACGCGGGGCTCGCCGACCAGGGTCATCGCGAGGTCGAGTCGCCGGCGCATGCCGCCGGAGTACGTCGACACCGGCTTGCCCGCCGCCTCGGTCAGGTCGAACTGGTCGAGCAACTCGGCGATCCGCCGTCGGCCGGCCGCCCTGTCCAGATGGCACAGATCGGCCATCAGGTTCAGGTTCTCCCGGCCGGTCAGCAGGTTGTCGACGGCGGAGAACTGGCCGGTGACGCCGATCAGTCTGCGTACCGCGTCGGGGGCTCGGGTCAGGTCGTTGCCGAAGACGCGGGCACTGCCGCCGTCGGCGTTGATCAGGGTGGAGAGGATCTGCACCGTGGTGGTCTTGCCGGCGCCGTTGGGGCCGAGCAACGCGAAGATCGTGCCCTCGGTGATCATCAGGTCGATGCCGTCCAGCACGACCTTGTCCCCGTAGGACTTCCGCAGGCCGGTGGCGACGATCGCGGGGTTCGTGGAGCTGATCATGGTCTCCTCATTTGTGGTCGTCGTGCGGGTTGTCAGGCGCGGCGGATCGTGATGTCGCCGTAGGCGGTGTTCGCCCGAACCTCGGCCGTCTCGTCGGTCTGCGCCGGGCTGTCGGTCGACTCCAGCGCGTTGTGCACGCGGCCGTGCTTGGAACTGACGTCGAGCCAGGCGGCGGTCCCGCGACGGATGCCTACCTCGATCGCGCCGTAGGAGGTCTGCAGGTCGACCGACCCCCGGACGACCTCACCCAGCCGGAGGTTGCCGTAGGCGGTGCGGGCCGTCACCGAGGCCGTCGACGCGTCCACGGTGATGTCGCCGTAGGCCGTGTTGATCCGGGCGGCACCGCCGCTGCGGCCGATCCAGCAGTCGCCGGACGAATTCTTGATCTCTACGGTGCCGTCGACCGCGCCGAGGCGCACCTTGCCGGACGAGACCTTCACCCGGGCGGAACCCATGACCTTCTCCACGGCGACGTCGCCGTGACTGCTGTCGATGTCCAGCGGGCCGGTCTCGTCGAGCCGGATGCCACTCCCGGTCTTGATCAGGCACTCTCCGAGCCGGCCCTCGCCGCGGAACGCCGCCCAGGACGACTCGGCGTGCAGCCGCGACCCGGTCGGCACCTCGATCAGGACGTCGACCGACGGACCGGGACCGAACCCATAGCGGCGCCAGCTCTTCGGCACCCGGATCAGCAGTTTCCCCGCGGCGTACTCGACGGTGGTCTGCTCGGCGGCGCCCACGTCGGCCTTGCTCGACGGGTCGCGGGGCCGCACGGTCACCACCGTGTCGGTGCGGTCGCTCGCGGCGATCCAGGCATCGCCGACCGGCAGCTCCAGCTGGACAGAGATCGGCTCTGGTGTGTCGAAAATAGGCATGGTGGTCTCCCGAAAGGTGGTCGGCGAAGGTCACCGCTGGTCAGCGGCGTGGCGAAGAGAGGGGTACGGAGAGCTAGCGGGCCCAGCCGGTGAAGTGCTGGCCAGAGCGCAGCTCCGTCGGGCGGGGTGGACGACGCTCCGTCTCGCCCGCCCCGACGGCACCGGCGACGGCGCGCACCAGCCAGGCGTTGACCGAGAGCCCGGCGCGTCCAGCGGCCTCCTCGACGCTGGCCTTCAGGTGGTCGGGGAGCCGGAGATTGATCCGCGAGGTGCCGCCCTCGTCACCCTCGGGCGGGGGCACCGGCGTCGACAGCGTCGGCGGCGGGCCGCTGGCCTCGACCGACACCTCGACCGGCGGGCTGGCCGGCGTCACCACGAAGTCGGGCTCGCGCCCACGCAACCGCACGTGCACCGAACCCGGTGCGAGCTCACGGGTGATCTCGTCGGCCGCGTCGGAGAGCGCTTCGAGCAGCGTGAGACGGGTGGCCGACTCCAACTGCGCGAAGAGCCGTTCGGCCAGCACCCGGGCCTGCGGGTCCACGCCCTCCGCAGCTACGGCGAACTCGTTGCGCAGGTTCTCGACGTACGACCTCAGTTCCATGGCACCATCATGGCACCACTTTGGCTCAGGATGCAACAGTCATGGCTCAAGCTGATGCCACCACGCTGGTTTCCACCGCCGCTCACCGGCTCTCAGAGATCACCGAAAGCGTCCCGGACCAGGTGATTCGCATCCTCCTGGCGCAGTCCGGAGGCCACCAAAAGGTCGCTGACGGTGGTGCGGACCTGCGCCACCACGACGGCACCAGAGAAGCCGACACCGTCCCGGTAGGCGTCCCCGGCCGTCCGGACCGCCCGCAGCGCCTGCTCCCGTGCCCGATCCGGCTCGGTGCCGGCGGCGAACTGGCGCTGGAGCAGGCGGACGGCCTCGGCGAGATCGGCCACCGCCCTCGGCAGTGCCTCCGGCACCGGTTCGTCGTCCTCGATCAGCGTCACCGACCGCCGGATCAGGGTGCCGCTGTTGCGCATCGCCCGGTCGATCGGCTCCGCCGCCTGCGCGTAGCGGCCCACCGGCCCGTGCCGCTGATGCCAGTACACCGGGGACAGCGTGCTCGCCTCCCGGGCGCCCTGGGTCGCCTCGACGAACGCCTTCAACCGGCCCGCGCTCTGCCGCAGCTCACCCCGGGCGGTACGGGCCGCAGCGGCGTCGCGCTCGGTCAGCGCCTCGGCGGTGGCATCGAGCTGGGCCACGAGAAGATCCAATGCCGGCCGCGCGGCCCGGTTGAGCACCCGCAGCGGGTTCAGCGGCAGCAGCACTGCGGTGACCAGCAGTGCCACCCCTCCCCCGACGAGCGCGTCCACGAACCGGGGGATCTCCAGATCACGGACGGCCGGGCTGAGCGTGGCGATGAGCACCGCCGTGGCACCGGCCTGGATCACCACCGCCGCGCTGCCCGCGAGGAACAACGCGACGACGATCGCCAACACGACGATCAGGGCGAGCTGCCACCACCCGGTGCCGATGACCAGGAGCAGCAGGTCGCCGATCAACACCCCGACGGTGACACCGATGATCAGCTCGATGGTGCGACGCAACCGCTGACCGACGGACGCGGCGAGAGTCGAGACAGCGGAGATCGGCGCGAAGACCGGCTGCGACACGTGCAACAGCGAGTGCGCCACGAACCAGGACAGCGCCGCGGCCAGGCCAGCCTGTAGGGCGAGACCGCCGATGGTCCGTACCCGACGGATCCGTTCGCGCAACGTGGCCAGTACGCGGTCGAAGAGCCGGACGACGGTCGAAGGGCCCCCGTCCGCTCCGCGCCGACCGGCAGCGACCATGGCGGCACCTACCCCGCCACCACCGGATCAATCCTCGCCAGCCGGGGCCGGCCACGCTCAGCGTGCGGCAAGCGCCTTCTCGGCGTACGCCCAGAGCCGGTCGGCAGCGGCCGGGTCCAGCGCGTGGGCGGCGACCCCGCCGGTCGCATCGGGGCCACCCGGAACGACCTCCGCCTCCTGGTTGTCGTCGAAGTACCGGCCGCTGACGCCGTCGAGCAGGGGCGATCCGGCCAGCAGCACGGTGGTCGACGCGCCCTGGGCGGGCTTCTTGTAGTAGTCCGCCTCGATGAGGTTGCCCGCCTCGTCCATCGCGCCCATCGCCCGCATGGTGTCGTCGTCGATGTGCCGCTGAAGGTTGGTGAAGATGTACCCGGGGTTGAGGGCGTTCGCGGTGATCCCGTCCTTCGCCCATCGGCGGGTGATGCCGACCGCGAGCAGGACCTCCGCGGTCTTCGACTGGCCGTAGGCCGACCACGGGTCGTACGGGCGCCGCTCGAACTGTGGGTCGTCGAAGTCGAACGGTGCGGCCAGGTGTGCGCCGGAGCTGACCACCACTATCCGAGCCGACCTGGCGGCCCGCAGGTTGTCGTGCAGCCCACAGGCCAGCGCGAAGTGGCCGAGGTGGTTCGTCGCGAGCTGGAGCTCCCAGCCCTCGGCGGTCAGCTGGCGGGACGGGATCGCCATGACCCCGGCGTTGGCGACCAGCACGTCGAGCGGGCCCTGCCAGGCCGCGACGAAGGCGTCGACCGACGCCAGGTCGGCGAGATCGAGGGCGGACGACCGGACCACGCCTCGGGTTGCATCCGTGGCGAACTCCGCGATGAGCCCGTCGGCCGCTCGGGGATTCCGGGTCGCGATGGTGACCTCGGCGCCGGCCCCGGCCAGCGCGCGCACCGTCTCGACACCGATGCCGGAGGCACCCCCGGTGACGATCACCCGGCGGCCGGTTAGGTCGACACCATCGAGGATCTCGGCGGCGGTGGTGCGGGCGTTGAACGGGGTGATGAGGCGCGGCTTCGCTGTCATGAAGTCCAGGCTACGAACACACGACTCGGACTGCCTATAGCCTGAAGTCCTTCATACTTTCGTGAGCGTCCAGAAGAGGTGGGGTGATGGATCCGCTGGAGGACGTCCTGGCCTTACTCGGCGCGACGAGCCACGTCTCCGCCGGCCTGGTCGGGGGCGGGCGCTGGGCCGTCGGTTTCGACCCACCGGCCGGAGCCAAGTTCAACGCCGTCCGGCGCGGTCGATGCTCGCTGCGGGTCGAGGGCCACGCCGAGCCGATCAATCTCGGCGAGGGGGACTGCTTTCTGCTGACCCGCCCAGCGGCGTACACCCTCTTCAGCGACCCCGATGTGCCGGTCGAACCCGCGTACCCGATCTTCGCCGCCGCCGATGGCGTGGCGCACGTCGGCGACGGCGACGACGTGTTTCTCATCGGCGGCGCGTTCTCCCTGGGCGAACGGGCGCGCGGCCTCCTACTGGACAGCCTCCCGCCAGTCATCCACGTGCCCGCCGACACCCCGGAGGCCGACACCATCCAGTGGGCCCTCGGTGAGATCGACGCCGAGCTGCGACAGACACGGCTCGGCTCCAACCTCGTCGCCGAGCACCTGGCGCTCGTCCTGCTGATCCGGGTCCTGCGGCTGCATCTGTCGCGCGACACCCGGCTCACCTCCGGCTGGCTGGCCGGCCTCGCCGACCCGGTGGTCGCCCCCGCGCTCCGCGCGATGCACGCGCGACCGGCACATCCGTGGACGGTGGACGAGGTCGCCCGGGCGGCCGCCGTCTCCCGGTCGACACTGGCGGCCCGCTTCAAGAAGGTTGTCGGCGTGGGTCCCCTGGAATATCTGACCGGGTGGCGGATCGAACTCGCGGCGGACCGCATCCGGCGCGGTTCCGACACCGTCGCCACCATCGCCCAAGCCGTCGGCTACGGCTCGGAGAGCGCCCTCAGCGTGGCCTTCAAACGCGCCACCGGTCTGTCGCCCCGCGCCTACCGCACACAGCTGGCGAGATCCACCCAGTCCGACGCACGCGAACCGACGGCGACTGCCGGTCGGGTCCCGCCGGGGCGGTAGCGTCCCCGCCCACCGCGATTGAGGCCGTTCGGTTCGGGTAGACCGCGCTCTGCCGTCATCGCAGTCGTCGGCCCCGGCATTCGACGGCGGGGCTGGGCCGCGGGGCAAGGGCTGCGAGACGCCTCGGGGGGACGTCGGATGGATCAGCGCGGTTGAGCGGGCCGGACGACTCCGGCGACGTCGTGGAGCTACGGGTGCACGGAGTCTCCGGCGCGAGCGCCGCACAGGTGCTGGACCTGCAACAGACCGGGCAGGTCGCCGGCGATCGCAGTGGAGGGTTCTACCGGCCGCGCTGCCGGTGCTCGGACACCGGCGGGGTGCGCGGGGTGACGCTGGAGGCGTACCGCTGGGGTGACCTGCCCTCCGGGACCGTGGCCCGCACCCTGGCGGTGGTCTTCCTGCTCCCCTTCATGCTGGCCAACGTGGCGATCTGGATGCGGCCGGCGAATCCTGGCACCGAGGCGGTGGTCAAGTCCCTGTGCCGGGTGCTGGCGCTCACGCTCACCGTGCTGTACGTACTCGCCATCGCCGGTGTCGCCCTGGACCTCGTGGGCTGGAAGTGCCTGGCCTCGCCCGACTGCCTGGCCGGACGCAGCTGGTTGTCCTGGCTGGGTGGACGGCCGGTCGGTG
This sequence comes from Micromonospora chokoriensis, assembly GCF_000718555.1. Taxonomy (GTDB): domain Bacteria; phylum Actinomycetota; class Actinomycetes; order Mycobacteriales; family Micromonosporaceae; genus Micromonospora; species Micromonospora chokoriensis_B. The sequence continues at coordinate 63,335 of NZ_JOAN01000029.1, read as the reverse complement.
CGCGGCTGGCGGTGCTCGCGCTGGTCCCAGCCGCCGCCACCGGCCTGATCTGGCGGATCAGCTGCCGCCCGGGGCGGACGTTCGAGGCGTTTCGCGCACCCGATCAGGGCAGCTCCACGTCTCGGCTCGGCACGGTCGGTCAGTGGGACGCGGAGCCTCTGGTGGGCCGGTTGCGCGCCATCCACGTCGCTGCCGCCTTCGCGACGCTTGACCTCGTTCTGCTCCTGGCCCGCGCCGCGAACAGCGCCTCGGCCGCCACGATCGCGCTGACCGCGATCACGGGGGTGATCCTGACGGGCTGCGTGGTGCTGCTCTGCACGCCGCCGCTGATCGACCGGGACGCCGGCAACAAGCGGCTCGACGGGGTGACCCGCACGCTCCGGACGGCGGCCATCATCCTGACCGTGGTCGTCGTGGCGCACGTGCTGACCAGCTCGCAGCCATGGCCGGAGGGGCACGGCCTACCCGGCTACGACACGACCCTGGCCGGCCTGTTCGTCGCCCAGACGACGCTGCTGGCCGCCCTCGGCGTGGTGCTGCTCTGCCACCGACGCGGAGAGCGGGGCGCCACCCCGCTGTTCGGGCTGGGCGCTCTCGTGGTCGCGGCCACCGGGATCAGCATGGCGGTGGCGTACTCCGCCGAGCTGGTCTACCGCGTGGCGGACTTCCTGGACCGCGACGTGCCGACCGGGGAGGGCATCGCCGCCGGCCCGCCCCGGGCCTACACCTGGGCGATCTACGGCTTCCTCCGCGCGCTGCTGGTCACCGTGATCGTCGCCGGCCTCGTCGTCCTGCTCTCCCGCCGAGGTCGGCGTCGGGCCGCGGCGGCGATCGTCGCGCGCGACTTTCCGAACCCGCCGGCCGAGGCCGAGCCCCGCCTGCGGCAGGTCCGCGACGCGATTGCCCGTGCCCGCTTCGCCGAGAAACTGGTGCCACTGGCCGTGCTCTACGGCTGTCTCGCCGGACTCGCCACGGCCACCACCACCGTCGGCCTGCTGGGGCAGTTCCCCGGCGACGTCATCGAGCGGAACGCGAGGTTGCCGGCGGAGGCGGTCACGTTCGGCATCGCGTTCGGCAGCTGGGTGATCGCGGCGGTCATCCTCGGGCTGATCGTCGCCGGCATCTTCGCGTACCGGACTGTGCCGTTCCGTCGACACATCGGCGTCCTCTGGGACCTCGGCACCTTCTGGCCCCGGGCCGCCCACCCGTTCGCGCCGCCCTGCTACTCCGAGCGGGCCGTGCCGGAGTTGGCCCGCCGGATCACGTACCTCGTCGAGCGTGGCGACGCCGTGCTGCTCACCGGGCACAGCCACGGCTCGGTCCTGCTCGCCGCCACGGTGCTCCAGTTGCCGCCGCAGGTCGGCGACCGCGTCGCCCTGCTCACCCACGGGTCACCGCTGCGCCGCCTCTACGCTCGGCTCTTCCCCGCCTACGTCGACGACGCCGTACTGCACGAGATCGGCCGTCGGGTGGGTTGGCGCTGGGTGAACCTGTGGCGCGACACCGACCCCATCGGCGGCTGGCTCTTCTCCCCGCGTCCGTCCCCCGCACCGGCCACCACCGGCGACCCGGTCGCCAGGGTGGATCGCCGACAGCGGGATCCACGCGACGTGGTGACGCCACCCGGTGACAGCGTCGCTCCACCCATCCACGGGCACTGGCCGGACGAGTCCGATGAGCCGTTCATCGAGGTCGTACGGGAGTTGGTGCAGCGCCTCGACGGGCGGACCGACCCGCCCGCAACGCCGAGGTAACGGGCCGGCTCACCTTCCCCGACTCGCCCGCGTACGCCAGTCGTCCAGGCTGGTGCCGGCGATGCGGGCCCCGTCGGCGGGGACGAGCGAGCGTTCGCCCAGCTTGGCGCCGAAGTACCGGGCGTCGGGGTCGGCCACCACCGAACGACGGTCCTGCTGGTCCGCGAGCAGGGATCGGCCCAGTTCGTCGAGGCGGAACTGCTCCGGGCCGGCGACCTCGACCACGGCGTTCATCGGCGCGCTGAGCACGACCTCAGCCACCGCGGCTGCCACGTCGTCCGCGGCCATCGGCTGGATGAGCACCGGCGCGAGGTGCACGGTGTCGCCGTCCGTGGCGGCGTCGATGATGCCCTGGAGGAACTCGAAGAACTGGGTGGCGTGCACCACCGAGTACGGCACCCCGGACGCGACGATGAGCTTCTCCTGGGCGACCTTCGCGCGCATGTATCCGCTGTCCGGGATCCGGTCGCACCCCACGATGGAGAGCGCCACGTAGTGGCGGACCCCGGCGTCCGAGGCGGCGGCGAGGAGCGTCCGGGTGGACGTCTCGAAGAATTCCAGCACGGCGGCGTCCTCGAACGACGGTGAGTTCGACACGTCGACGACGACCTCCGCGCCGGTGAGCGCATCGGCCACTCCCTCGCCGGTCAACGTGTTGACGCCGGTCTTCGGCGATGCCGGCACCGCCTCGTGGCCCTGGTCGCCGAGCCTCTTCACCAGCTTGGAGCCGATGAGGCCGCTGCCTCCGATGACGACGATCTTCATATCCCGAACCACGTCCTGTCTGCACTCGGTTGAATCGTGCTGCCAATCAGTAAGACGGAAAGCGTGCGCGGATGCAGGACAATCGGGCAGAGCAGTTCAACGGAGATCAGGAGGTCGACGTGGCCACCGTGTCCCACCCCGTCTTCGCCCGGGTGTACGAGCGGCTCAGCGTCGCCATGGACCGTGCCGGCACGGCCGCGTTCCGACGGGACCTGGTCGCCGGCCTGTCCGGCCGGGTGATCGAGATCGGTGCGGGCAACGGGCGAATGTTCTCCCACTATCCGCCGGGGGTGACCCACGTCCTCGCGGTCGAACCGGAGCGGCGTCTGCGCGCCGCTGCCGAGCGGGCCGCGTCAACCGCGCCGGTTCCAGTCACTGTCGTCGACGGTCTGGCCCAAGCGCTGCCCGCCGGGGACGGCGAGCTCGACGTGGCCGTGGTCGCGTTGGTGCTGTGTACCGTGCCCGATCAGGCGAGCGCGTTGGCCGAGATCAGCCGTGTGCTGCACGCTGGCGGCCAGGTGCGTTTCTTCGAGCACGTCGCCGCCGAGGAGGCCAGCGGTCTGCGCCGCGCCCAACGACTCGTCGACGCCACGCTCTGGCCGAAGCTGTTCGCCGGCTGCCACACCAACCGTGACACCGTCGCCGCCATCAGATCTGCGGGCTTCCAGCTGGACGAGCTGCGCCGGTTCCGGTTCCCGGCCACCAGCAACAGCCCCTCCTCGCCCTGCGTCCTGGGACGCGCGACCAAACCGGCCCGGACGGTTCAGCAGTAGGGCCGAAAGCCGCTCGGCTGCCCCGGCCGCGTGCGCTGCCAGGTCCCCGCGAAACCGTCAAACAAGAACGCGAAGCTCAGTCCAATTCACATAGACGAACTTTGCCTATTGTCTCGTTTTGGCCACATATGAACACCCGGCGTGATGTGGTAGTCACCGCGCTCATCGGCGCCATACAGGCCGTATCGCGCAGGACGCGGCTCGCGAGACGTCTCCTGCGAGTAGTACCCACGGAGGGTGTTCTGTGACAGCTAAACCCAAGTTTCGGCTCCGGCGGCGGGCGGTCCTGCCGGCGCTCGCGGCTGGCGCCGCCGCCACGGTGGCGGCCAGTCTGCTGCTCTTCAGCTCGACCGCCGCCAACGCGCAGGAAGCACCGGTCAATCTGGGGACGGCGGCTGACTTCTCCGTCCTGGCCGGGGCGGAGCCCACCAACACCGGCCCCAGCTTCCTGGCTCAAAGTCTCGGGCGATTCCCCGGAAACACCGCGGCCGGCTTCGGAACGGCGACCATCGGTGGCGAGGTGCACCTCGGCGACGCGGTCGCTCTGCAAGCGCAGAGCGACCTGACCATCGCCTTCAACGACGCCGCCGGCCGGACCCCGTTCACCAACCTCCCGGCGGAGTTGGGCGGCAACACGCTCAACGAAGGCGTCTACCGGATCGGCGCCGCCCAGCTGACCGGGGCGTTGACGCTCAACGGTCAGGGCGACCCATCGTCGGTGTTCATCTTCCAGGTCGACTCCTCGCTGACGACGGCGTCGAACAGCAGCGTCATCCTGACCAACGGGGCTTCGGCCTGCAACGTGTTCTGGAAGATCGGTAGCTCGGCGACGATCGGCACGGGCACCACCTTCGTGGGCACCATCATGGCCCAGGCAGCGATCACGCTGGCCACAGGCGCGACCCTCCAGGGCCGCGCGCTGGCCCGAACCGCCGCCGTCACCCTGGACACCAACGTCATCAGCGCACCGGTCTGCGCCGCGCCGAGCGGCCCGCCCGGACCGCACCCGGTAGCCCCGGAGCACCCGGTAGCCCCGGAGCACCCGGTAGCCCCGGAGCACCCGGTAGCCCCGGAGCACCCGGTAGCCCCGGAGCGCCTGGCGCACCCGGTAGCCCCGGCGCACCTGGCCCGTCCGGACCCGCTGGACCCGCTGGACCCGCTGGACCATCTGGACCCGCTGGACCATCTGGTCGACCCGGTGGACCGGGCGGCAAGCACCCCATCCTGCCGGTGACCGGTGGCGGTGTGGTTCCGGCGATGACCGGCGTCGGAAGCGCGATGGTCGTACTCGGCGCGGTCGCGTTCTTCCTCGCGCGGCGTCGACGCCTGGAGTCCTGATCGACGGCCCGGCCGGCGCACTGCCGGCCGGGCCATCCGACGTCGTCGGCCCGCTCCCCACGAGGGAGCGGGCCGACGTCGGGTACGCCCTCGACCGTCCGCCAGTCATCCGCCGCCCCGGGCCTTACCCGCGGGGCAGCCCGGTCAGCCAGACGTCCAGGTCCGCCGGGGAACGCAGTAACACCACGGGCGGCCCGGACGGGTCGGCCTGCCAGGCCCGCATCCGCCGCCGAGCCCGGCCGAACGCGCCAACATGCCACACCAGGATCGAGTCCGGGGAAAGCACACTGCTCAGCGACTCGCGGTTGCCGTTGCAGATCACCTCGCCCGTCGCGACCCGGCGGACGGTACGACGGAGCAACCGACCGAAGGAGCACCACCGTGGATAGTCCAGGCCGACGACCAGGTCGGCGCGGGCCAACGGGACGTCCCGCCAGCCGTGGTACGCCCCGTCGATGATCCAACGGTCCCGTCGACAGATCTCCTCGATCCGACTGCGCTGCTGCGCGACCGGCACCTCGACCCAGCCCGGCTGCCAGAGCAGATCGTCCACCGGATACCAGGGCAGCCCGAGATGCTCGGCCAACCGCGCCGAAAGGGTGGACTTGCCGGAGCCGTACACCCCGTAGACCAGGATGCGACGCGGTGCGCTCATCGCGGCAGCGTACGTCGCGAAGGAAAATCGGTTGTCGCGCGCGACGTGCTCGGCCAGAGTGACGTCCATGACGTACTGACGGACACCACCTGAGCTCCGCGCCCCCGGTGACGCCTCCCGGGGGTCGTGACGCCGTCCGTCCCTCGTCCTCAGCGTGAAGTGAGCCCCTCTTGTCCCAGCACCACCTCCCTCGGGAGACCCTGCCCTCGTCCACCCCGGCCACCGTCACGGTGTTCGCCTCCCCCGCGAGTTGGATCGAGTCCGACGCGCTCGCGCAGTGCCAGCAGGTCGCCGCCCTGCCCGGGATGCGGCACGTCGCCGCGATGCCGGACCTGCATCCCGGCAAGGGCGCGCCGATCGGCGCAGCCATGGCGTCGACAGTGCTCTACCCGTTCCTGGTGGGCTCCGATATCGGCTGCGGCATCGCGGTGTTTCCGATCCGGCTCAAGCGGGCCGTACCGGAACGCCTCGCCGCCCGGTTCCCCGACCTCGACCAGGCGCTCGACCCGGTACGGGATGCCGACGACCCCGCCTGGGCCGCTGTCGACGGCGACGTCCCGGCCGGTCACCTGGACGGCCTCGGAACCGTCGGCCGGGGCAACCACTTCGTGGAGCTGGCCCGCGTCGACACCATCTTCGACGTGGGTCACGCGAGCCGGCTCGGGATCGACGCGGGCGATCTCGTGCTCATCGTGCACAGCGGTTCCCGGGGTCTGGGCGAGCGGATCCTGCGGGCACACACCGAGGTCCACGGCGCCGGGGCAGCCCCCGACCCCGCCGCCTACCTCGCCATGCACGACGACGCCGTGCGCTGGGGGTCGCTCAACCGCCGGGTGCTGGCCGCTCGGGTCGCGCACGCGTTGGGGGCCGAGCCAGCCGCGCCGATCGTCGACCAGTGCCACAACCTGGTCGAGGTCCGGGACGGGGTCTACCTGCACCGCAAGGGCGCGGCACCGGGTGACGGCCGGGATGTCCTCATCGCCGGCACCCGGGGAACGGCGTCCTACCTGGTGGCCGCGCACGCCGGGCCGGACGCCAACCATTCCGTGGCGCATGGCGCTGGCCGCAAGATGTCGCGCGCCGACGCCCTGCGGCGGGGCCGGGCCAAGCACACGGTCGAGGAGTTGAGGCGTACCCCGGTGGGGTCGCTTGTGGTGTGCGGTGATCGTCAGCTGCTCTTCGAGGAGGCGCCCGGCGCGTACAAGCGCATCGAGCAGGTGATCGCCGACCTCTTCGAGCACCACCTGGCCACGCCTGTGGTCAGCACGACGCCCCTGGTCACCTACAAGACACCCGACCTCGGGTCCGCCGCACGACCGGACCGGCGGAACCAGCGCGGCAGGAGAGGCCGGTCGTGAGCGTGCTTCTGCTGCTGTCGGCCGGGCGTGGGCCGCAGGAGTGCGCCTGGGCCCTGAGTCAGCTGCTGCGCCGCCTGATCGACGAGGGCGCCCGCCGAGGTCTGACGATCGAGCAGGTTCAGTCGGTGCCCGGTGACCGCTCCGGCACCTACCGGTCGGTGCTCATCCGGATCTCTGGCGTCGACGCCGACGCGTTCGCCGCCTCGTGGACCGGGACGCTGTGCTGGCAGGCCCCCAGCCCGTACCGGCCGAGCACCGGCCGAAAGAACTGGTACGTCACCGCCCAGCCACCCCAACGCGACGCGCAGCCGACGACGTTCCGCGAGTCGGACGTCGACATCGTCGCCTGCCGCACCGGCGGTCCGGGTGGTCAGCACCGGAACAAGGCCAGCACGGCGGTACGCGCGACGCACCGCCCGTCGGGCATCGTCGTCGTGGTGGATGAGGAGCGGCAGCTCAGTCTCAACCGCGGGATCGCCCTGCGTCTGCTGCGCCAACGCGTCGAGCGCGGCGACGAGGCGGCCCAACGTGCCGTCACCACCGCCCGGTGGCGCATCCACGACGGGCTCGTTCGCGGCGATCCGGTGCGGGTGGAACGCCCAGCGCCCCGGCGGCCGGGAGGCTAGCGAGTCAGACTTCCAGCACCGCGTCCGCGAAGGCCTGCGGCGCCTCCTGCGGCAGGTTGTGCCCGACACCGCCCCCGACGGTCCGATGCTCGTACGGCCCGGCGAACTGCTTGCCGTAGACGGTGGGCTCCAGGTGCGGCGCACCGTTGGCGTCCCCCTCCAGGGAGATGCTGGGCACGGTGATCTTCGGCTTCGCGGCCAGACGCTCCTCGATCTCGGCGTACTGCGGCTCACCGTCGGCGAGGGCCAGCCGCCAGCGGTAGTTGTGGATGACGATGTCGACGTGGTCGGGGTTGTCGAACGCCGCCGCGCTGCGGTCGAACGTCGCGTCGTCGAACGTCCACTTGGGGGACGCGGTGTGCCAGATCAGCCTGGCGAAGTCGCGCCGGTTCTTGTCGTAGCCTTCCCGGCCACGCTCGGTGGCGAAGTAGTACTGGTACCACCACGCGAACTCCGCCTTCGGCGGCAACGGCACCGTGCCCGATTTCTGGCCGTCGATCAGGTAGCCGCTGACCGAGACCAACCCGCGGCAGCGCTCGGGCCACAGCGCCGCGACGACATCGGCCGTCCGCGCGCCCCAGTCGAACCCGGCGAGCTTCGCGGTGTCGATCTTCAAGGCGTCCATCAGGGCGATGAGGTCGAGCCCCATGGCCGCCGGCTCGCCGTTTCGCAAGGTGTCGTCGGAGAGGAACCGGGTCGTGCCGTAGCCCCGCAGGTACGGGACGACGACCCGGTGACCGGCGGCGGTGAGCAGCGGTACGACGTCGGCGAAGCTGTGGATGTCGTACGGCCACCCGTGCAGGAGGATCACCGCGTCCCCGGCGGGCGGCCCCGCGTCGACGTACCCGACGTTCAGCAGGCCGGCCTCGACCTGTCGCAGGTCAGTGAACCCGGCAGCGGCCCTCGCCATCGACTTCTCCCTGCGTCCGGACCCGCGCGGATGTGCTGATCACGCCTGAATCTAGCGACCTGTCAGAAGGCTGATCACCGTTCAGACAAGGACCGCTCGACGGATGCCGAACTGGGTAGGATGCCGCTCCCGCTGCTGGCGGTGGAGACCGATGGCGGTCAGGGCGGAGCCGTCGCCGGGTGGCCGTAGGGTGTTGGCATGGCTGAGCGACCTCTGACCCTGATGGCGGTGCACGCCCACCCCGACGACGAGGCGACGAGCACCGGCGGCGTCCTGGCCCGCTATGCCGCCGAGGGGGTCACGACCGTGCTGGTGACCTGCACCGACGGGCGATGTGGGGACGGCCCGGGTGGGGTCAAGCCGGGTGATGAGGGGCACGACCCGGCCGCCGTCGTGGCGATGCGCCAGGCCGAGTTGGAGGCCAGCTGCGCGACGCTGAACGTCACCCACCTGGAGACCCTCGGCTACGCCGACTCCGGGATGATGGGCTGGCCGACAAACGATCTGCCCGGCGCGTTCTGGACGACGCCGCTGGCGGAGGCGGCGGCCCGGCTCGCGGACCTGATCCGGCAGTACCAGCCGGACGTGATCGTCACGTACGACGAGAACGGTTTCTACGGCCACCCGGACCACATCCAGGCCCACCGGATCACGATGGCCGCCGTCGAGCAGACGGACGTCCCGGCGAAGGTCTACTGGACCACGGTGCCGCGTACGGCGTTCGCGGAGTTCGGCCGGATCATGAAGGAGCTCGGCGTCGAGTGGGCCGAGCCGGACGCGGCGGAGCCGCAGCTCGGCCTACCCGACGACGAGATCACCACCTGGGTCGACACCAGCAAGTACGGCGCGCAGAAGTTCGCCGCGCTGGCCACGCACGCCAGTCAGACCGAGAACATCTTCTTCCTGCAACTGGGCCAGGAGCGGTTCACCGAGCTGATGGGCATGGAGACCTTCCTCCGGGTCCGTGACCGGACCGGCGCGCCGACGCCCGAGGACGACCTCTTCGCCGGCCTGCGCTGACCGGTCCGGGCTAAGTGAATGACGAAAGCACAATGAGCAACAACGGCATGGCTCAGGCGCACGACGAGCTGCCGACCTGGGCGGGTGACTCTCATCAGAGTTTCCAAGAGTTCGCAAAGGAAACGAACGCTCCCGCTGAGGCGCTCACCGGCGACCCGATCGCGCTGGTGCCGTACCTGCGGGCATACCTGTCGGAGCTTCCGCTCAACGAGTTCACTCAGGACGACTGGGTCACCCTGCACACCGACCTCGCGTCGTTCCTCGCGGAGTTCATGATCACCAATCACGCGGCGAGTTGGGCCGTCCGGGAGGCACCAAACTCGCCCAGAGGCTTCCGTTACGTGCTCGCCGTCGACCGGCCCGTGGCCGGATCCGGCGTGGTCGACCCCTTCGAGGTCGTGGCCAGTGAACTCCGCTCGCCGCCCATCGAGGTCGCGCGCATGATCGCCACCGCGGAGTTGACCGCCGGCGTCACCCGTCGGTACGACCAGTAGCCCGACGGCTGGCGAGATTGCCGGCACCCGAAAGTTTCGATGGCAAGCCGATTGAGGCTCCGCAGGTCATACGACCAATTTCCGGAAATGTTGACGGTTGACGTCCCGACATCGACCGCCTTAACGTTTCGAGCAAGTTTCCGGTTACCGATTACCGACCCCCTGCTCCACCTGTCAGCACCGCACCCTGCGCTTCAAGATCGATAGTTGTCTATGAAAACGGAAGGGAACGCAGATGAAGCTGAGACAGTGGACGACCGTCGGCGTGGTCGCCGTCGCGACCATTGCGGCGTTGAACACGGTGCCGGCCACCGCGAGCCGGCCGTACGACCCCACGGCGCAGAGCCTCGCCACCCTCGGCCTACGCCACGGCCTGCACGTCGGCACCGCCGTGAGCATTGATGCCCTCAACGACGCCAGCGACCCGCAGTACCGCACGCTGGCGTCCTCCGAGTTTTCCTCGGTCACCGCGGAGAACGCGATGAAGTGGGAGAGCCTGGAGCCCACCCGCGGCACCTACAACTGGGCGCCGGCCGACCAGCTCGTCGACTTCGCCAAGCGCAACCGGCAGAGCGTGCGCGGCCACGTGCTGGTCTGGCACAACCAACTACCCGGCTGGCTGACCAGTGGCGTCGCCGACGGCTCCATCAGCAAGCAGGAGCTGCGCGAGCTGCTGCGCAAACACATCACCACCGTCGTCAAGCGCTACCAGGGCAAGATCTGGCAGTGGGACGTGGTCAACGAGGCGGTCAGCGACCCGTGGGACACCCCGTCGACCCTGCACTACAAGGGCTTCTGGGCGCAGAACCTCGGGCCCGGCTACATCGCCGACGCGTTCCGCTGGGCGCGGGCCGCCGACCCCAAGGCACTGCTCTTCTACAACGACTACAACATCGAGGCGTTCGGCTCCGGCAACCCGGCGGACGACAAGACCCAGTTCGTGTACGACATGACCAAGGGCCTGCGCGCCCAGGGCGTCCCGATCGACGGCGTCGGCTCCCAGGGCCACCTCGGCACCCAGTACGGCAACTTCGACACCCTCCAGGTGACCGCCGCGCTGAAGAAGTTCAGCGGGCTCGGCGTCGCGACCGCGTTCACCGAGGTCGACGTCCGCAGCCAGATGACAGCAGGCGTCCAGGCGGGCAACTCGGAGGAGATCAATCCCCGGCTCCAGGCGTCGGCCGCCAACTTCAGCGTGCTGATGAAGGCGTGCCTCGCCGTGCGGAGCTGCCTGTCGTACACGGTCTGGGGTTTCAGTGACAGGCATTCCTGGGTGCCGGGCTGGTTCGACGACCCGCCGGAGGGCCTGGCCACCATCTACGACGAGAACTACCAGCCCAAGCGCGCATACCAGGAGCTGAAGTCCGACCTGATCTTCGCAGGACCGCCGTACGTCCTGCCGCGCCTCGCGCCGAAGCCCCGCCGCTGACGCACCGGGCCGTGTGGAGTCTCGTAACGCTCCACACGGCCCGATCCGGACGCCATTGGGGTACTGGTGCCGGTTCTGCCGCTTTATTGATGGTGTTGGTGTCACTATGGCAGGCGTGGGAACTGCGAAAACTGCCATGCCTGCGATCTCGCCGCTGACCGGCGATCCCATCAAGCGGGCCGATGCCGAGCGGCTAGCGGGGGTGCTGAAGGCCTTCGCCGATCCGGCGCGACTCCGGCTGCTCAGCCTGATCCAGTCCGCGCCGGAAGGTGAGGCGTCGGTAAGTGACCTCACCTCGTCGCTCAACCTCTCCCAACCGACGGTGAGTCATCACCTTCGGATCCTCACCGAGGCCGGCCTGCTCGAACGCGACAAGCGCGGGGTCTGGGCGTACTACCGCCTGGTGCCCGCCGCGATCGCGCAGATCGCCGACCTGTTGACGCCGCCCCGGAAGCGGGCGACGAAGAAGGCCCGCTGACCGGGCGGGACACTGGCTCGTCACATCCGCTCAAGCGTTCGGATGCCGAGCAGGTGCAGCCCCTGCCGCAGGGTCCGGGCGGTCAGCTCGGCCAGCAGCAGCCGGCTCTCCCGCAGCTCGTCCGGGGCCCGCAACACCGGGCAGCGCTCGTAGAACGCGTTGAACGCGGTCGCGAGCCGGTGCAGGTAGCTGGCGAGTTGATGGAGTTCGAGACTCCGCTCCACCGCACCGACCACTGGGCCGAAGCCGAGCAGCTCGATCGTCAGTGCCCGCTCCACCGGCTGCGCGAACACGATTGGTGTGTCCGGCCGCGGTGCGGCCCCGGCCCGCCGCAGCACCGACCGAATCCGGGCGTACGCGTACTGGAGGTAAGGCGCGGTGTTGCCATCCAGCGCGAGCATCCGTTCCCAGTCCAGGACGTAGTCCTTGGTCCGGTCGACGGACAGGTCGGCGTACTTGATCGCGCCGATGCCCACCGCGCGGCCGATCTCGTCGGCGGCCTCGGCGTCCAGGTCCGGGTTTCTCCTGCGGGCCAGGTCGGTGGCGCGGGCGACCGCCTCCTCCAGGAGCCCGACCAGCTTCACCGACTCACCGGCCCGGCTGCGCAACATCCGCCCGTCGTCGCCGAGGATCGACCCGAAGCCCAGGTGCTCAGCCTGGGCCGGCGGGCTGAGCCAACCAGCCGCCTGGGCGACGGCGAACACCATCGCGAAGTGCTGCCGCTGCGGTAGGCCGACGACGTACAACAGCCGGGTCGCTCCCCACTCGCCGACGCGCTGCCGCAACGCGGCCAGGTCGGTGGCCGGGTAGCCGTACCCGCCGTCGCTCTTGCGCACGATCAGCGGCAACGGCTCGCCGTCCCGGCCGCTGAACCCGGGCGGGAAGACGCAGTCGGCACCACCGCTGGGCAGCAGCAGCCCCAACCGGCCCAGATCGTCGACGACGCCCGCGAGCAGGTCGTTGTAGGCGCTCTCGCCCCGAAAGTCGTCCCCGGACAACGTCACGTCGAGCAGGTCGTACACGGTCAGGAAGTACCGCTCGGACTGCGTCACCAGCAACCGCCACAACCGCCGGGTCCGCTCGTCGCCGCTCTGCAACGCGACCACCCGCAGCCGGGACCGTTCCCGGAACGCCTCGTCGGCGTCGAACTTCACCCGGGCCGCCCGGTAGAAGGAGTCCAGGTCTCCCATCGACAGATTCTGCGCGGCCTCGGCCTCACCGAGGTCGACCAGGTGCTCGATCAGCATGCCGAACGGTGTCCCCCAGTCACCCAGGTGGTTGACCCGCACCACCCGGTGCCCGAGCCAGTCCAGCAGCCGCACCGCCGCGTCGCCGATGACAGTGGAACGGAGATGCCCGACATGCATCTCCTTCGCCACGTTCGGCGCCGAATAGTCGACCACCACGGTCTGCGGGGTAACCGTCGACGGCACGCCGAGCCGGGCGTCGCCGGCCAGCCCGGCGACCAGGTCGGCCAGGGCCCGGTCGGCAACGGTCAGATTGATGAACCCCGGCCCGGAAACCTCCGCCGACACCCCGACGTCGTCGAGCACCGCGTGCGCCAGCACCGCGGTGGCGATGTCCCGCGGCGGGCGGCCGAGCCGCTGGGCCAGCGCCAGCGCCGCGTCGGATTGGAAGTCCGCGCGCCCAGACCGCCGCACGAGCGGGTCGACCGGGCCGCCGGCCACCGCCGCGAACGCCGGCGCCAGCCGGTCGGACAACAACTTTTCAAGATCCATGAGTACGCCGTTCTCGCTCGGACCCGCGCCGTCACGCGAGCCGTTTGCCAGGGGAGATACGGGCGGACCGAGGACGACCAGCAAACGACCGGCGGCTCGATCCGCCGGTCGCAGAAATCAGGTCAGCGCGGGCGGGCGACGGATCGCCGGCGTCGCTGTGCACCGACCGGGACGTCACACGACAGTCCGGTGCACTGAGCGATCACGCTGGTCATGCGGGGCAGCATAGCGGCCCGGCCGGTGCGACGACACGTCGATTCGCTTGCGGTGGCCCGGTCGACGTCTGCGGCGTGGTCGTTTCGGTCGACGCCGCGCAGGGAACTGCCCGAGGATAGACGAGGGGTGATGATGAGCCGATACACACCACGGCCGATGGCCCGTACGCGACGCGCACTCGCGCTGCTCGGCACCATCGCACTGGTCGCTGCCTGCACCGCTACCGAGGATCCGCCCGGCTCGGCCCCGGCGACCACCGCACCGACCACCACGTCGGTGTCAGCGCCCCCGACAGACCCACCATCGCCGAGCGCCACCGCCCAGGTGACCATCCCGACCTCAGCCTTCGTCGAGTTGCCCGCCGAGCTACGGAAGTCTCCGCGACGGACGACGCCCGTCGAGGAGGCGCTGCCGAAGCTGTGTGGCAACGAGTTCGGCACCGGCGGCCGGCAGGTCACCGCGAGCGCCGCGATGACCGTCACCTACCAGAAGGCCGGCGAGCCCTCCAGCAACGTGCCGCAGGGAATGATCCACCAGACCATCTTCACCTTCGACGGCGACGGCGCTTCGGATTACCTGGGCCGTCTCCGCACCGCAGTTCAGGCGTGCCCCTCGTACGACCAGTCCGGAAACCGCGTCACCGTCAAGAGCCAGGCCCTGCCCAGCGTCGGCGACGACACGCTGCTGCTGACCCGGACCTGGCCCGAGACAAGCCTGAACGGCGAGCGCACCGGCGGCACCGCGACCAGCCAGATCGCCGTGGCCCGCGTCGACACCGTGGTCACCGTCTTCGACGACCAGGGGTGGGAGGGCACCAGCGGCAACCCCGCCATCCTGGACCGGGTCGTGCGTGACGGCGTACGCGCCATCGACGCCTGGCGGCGCTAGCCCTCATACTTGTCGCCAAGGCGGAGCGCCATCAGCAGTAGTCAATGCGGGAGGTCCTCATGTCGGATGGTCCGGAGACGAAGGCGCCGTGGCTTCCGCCACGGTGGTTCATCCGACTGGCCTGGTCGGTGCACCGGGGCCTGTACCGAACCTCTGGCGGCCGGGTCGGGTTGTGGCGACCGCGCGAGAACCGCTGGGGCACGCTGCGGCTGACCACGATCGGGCGCCGCACCGGCCAGCAACGCGGCGTCATTCTCGCGTACTTCGAGGATGGTCCGAACCTGGTCGCCGTGGCGATGAACGGGTGGGGGGAGGGCCAGCCCGCCTGGTGGCTCAACCTCCAGGCTCGTCCCGACGCGTTCGTCGATCTGGTCGACGGGCGGCGGCAGGTCCACGGTCGTGCCGCCACCGACGACGAGCGATCGCGCCTGTGGCCACGCTGGCGCGAGGCCGACAAGAACTTCGACGCCCACGCGGCGCGACGATCGTCCGAGACCACAGTGGTGGTGCTGGAACCGGTCAACGGCTGAACGCGAGGTAGAGACCCAGGCCGAAGTTCACGACCAGGACGATCGCGCCGACGACGGCGAACCACCGCTGCCAGGTCGTCCAGCGGACCGTCCTCTGGGACTCGACGATGCCCGCCTCCTCGACCCGCACCGCCGCGATCTTCGCTCGCTCAGTGGTGTCCCGGCGGTCTGCGGCCACGTTGCTGCTGAGCAGGGTGACGTTGGCGCGTAGCTCCTCGGTGAGCGACCCGAGCGCCTGTGTCATCGAGTCGATCGAGCCATTGATCTTTCGCAGGTGCTCATCGTGCCCCAGTAGACGCTGCTCGATCCGGCCCGCGTCGACGCCACGGGCGTAGGCGGCCGCCTTCTCCCCGGTGTCTTCCGGGCTTGTCATTGTGAACCCGTTGGCCACGAGGACACGACTCCGATTCCGCACTCGGGCGGGATCACCGTGGCCGTCTGCTGGAAGGGGCGCCGCCGGGGCATGGTGCTCGTAAGACGCATCCGCCACCTCCTACTGACCCCGCACCACGCGGTCCAATGCATCAGTCGTACCACTCACAGACCCCGAACGCCACTGCTCGGATCTGACAAAACCGCAGGTCAGAGCCGTATTGACCGGCCTGCCGGCGAGACACAGGTGCCGGCGAGGGTCTTCATTGCGCGGTTGGGGCGGGCTGGTGGCCCCCCGCCAGATTCGCGTCGTAGCCGGCGGCCTGGAGCGCGAAGAGTTCGGCGTACCGGCCGCCGGTGGCGACGAGGTCGGTGTGCGTGCCGGCCTCGACGAGCCGGCCGTGGTGCAGGACGAAGATCCGGTCGGCGTGCCGGACGTTCGCGAGCCGGTGCGTGATGAGGATCGTGGTGGCTCGGCCACGCCGGTCCCGAATGGTCTGGAACAGGGCGTCCTCGGCGCGGGGGTCGAGCGCGGAGGACGGCTCGTCCATGATCAGCAGCTCGGCGTCGCGCAGGAACCCCCGGGCTGCCGTGATCCGCTGCCACTGCCCACCGGAGAGGTCCTGGCCTCGGGCGAAGGTCCGGTCGAGCAGCGTCTCGTACCCGTGCGGAAGTTCGTTGATCATGTCGTGGGCGACCGCGCGGCCGGCGGCGGCCTCGATGCGATCCTGCCGGGCCTCGCTGTCGACGTCGCCGATGGCGATGTTCGTGGCCGCGGTGAACGGCCACTTGTGGTATTCCTGCGTCACCACCGCGATCCGGGCCCGCAGCCCGTCGACGTCGCAGTCCGACAACGGTCGGCCGTTCCACTCGATGCTGCCCTCGCTCGGAGCGCGGAGGCTGGCGATCATCGCGGCCAGGGTCGTCTTGCCAGAGCCGTTCTCGCCGACGAACGCGACAGTCTGCCCGGCGGTGATCGTCAACGTGACGCCGTCGACGGCAGGGGTGTCCCGGTCGGGGTAGCGCAGACTTACCTCCCGGACGGTCAACTCCCGTAGCCGTTCCGGGCCGGCGGCGGCCACGGGTCCGGTGGTGGCCGGTAGGTAGGCGTCGGCGCGGGTCATGAAGCCGGTGTAGTCGCCGAAGTGCTGCCCCTCGGTGTAGACGTGGTCGACCTGAAAGGTGGCTATGGACAGCGACCGTTGCGCGGACTGCACCGCGATGACGCAGGTCGCCGCGGCGGCTAGCGGGATCTGCCCGTCCAGGAGCAGCAGCCCGAGTAGGGCGTAGACGGTGCCGGTGGCGAGGCCACCGATGATCGCGCCGACCGTGGTGGTCGTGGTGACGCGGCGGGCCAGGGCGAGCTGGATGTCCGTCTCCACCTGCATCACCCGGTCGTACTGGTCGAGCAGGAACCGGCGCAGCCCGTACGAGCGCAACTCCGGGGCGGAGGCTCGTTCGGCCATCAGCTTGTGCAGCAACCACAGTCGACGTCGGCGCACCGACCCGGCGGTGTACGTCTGGTACCGCAGATGCCCGGCCCGCAACGACGCCCACGCGTTGGGCACCGTGGCGACCAGCAGCGCCAGCAGCAGCAGCGGATGGATGATGACGACGGCCGCCGCCACGGCGAGCAGCCCGGCCAGACCGGCGAGCAGGTTCATCGACGCCTGCACCAGCCCGATGGTCGACTCGGTGCCGCGCGAGGCGCGTTCCATGTCATCGGCGAACGCGTCGGCGTCGAACGCCTCCAACCGGACCGCCGTCGACACCTCGAACAGGCCCCGCTCCACCTCGCGGCTGACCCGAGGCGTCAACCCGTTCTGCGCGTACCCGGTGGCGATGCCCATCCCCGCTCGGAGCGCTACCGTCGCTGCCAGCACGGCCAGCGCGGGTAGCGCCGCCCGCACCTTGTCCGCGGTCGGCCCGCCGGCGAACAGCTCCACAAGCACCCGCTGCGTGGCCAACAGGCCGAAGGCCGCCATCACCCCCGCGCCGACCGTCGCCGCACCCACCACGCCGGTACGGAGTCGGTCCGCGCGCCAACTGATACCGAGGGCGGTCCAGACGAGCCTGGGCAGCTCCGCGAACACGGCGAAGACGCCGGCCTCCGCTCGTGCCCGCACACCCGTCTCCCACCACATCTCCCGCAACTCCGGCAGCACCGACTCCGTGCGCCCAGGGCGAGGCTTGCCTGGTGCAACGCGGTGGGCCTCTGCGGTGGCGGTCTCGCTCATGGGCTATACCTCCCGGGCGGCGCAGCCGTCGCCATCCCTCGCCGGGCAGGCGGAGTGGCGGCTTTCTGGAGGATTGGACCACCCGGATGTAGCTCTCGGCAATCGTCTGGGCACTCCCCGTTATAGATGCGACATTGGCGGGGCGCCCCCGCGCTTCACTCCGCGCGCAGCGCGTCGAGGTGCGCGCTCAGTGCCGTGGCGATCTCGCCCGCCGCGACGACCTGATCCGGAGTGAGGGCGTCGACGAAGAGTTCTCGGATGGCGCGCAGGTGCGGAAAGGTGGCCCCCTTGAACGCCTCGGCTCCGGCCGCGGTGAGCAGCACCTCCGCCCCACGGGGAACTGTCGCGCACTCCTGGCGGCGAATGAGGCCGCGCCGCTCCATCCGCCCGAGGTGGTGCGAGAGCCGGCTCCGCTCCCACCCGATGTGCGACGCGAGCTCGGATGACCGCATCGCCTGCCCCTGCGCCTCGCTGAGGGCGAGGAGCACGGCGTAGTCCCCCGTCGAGAGCGAGGAGTCGCTCTGCAGGCGGGACTCGAGCCGGGAGCCGAGCGCTGCCGTGGTCTCGATGAAGTCCCGCCAGATGCGTAGCTCGTCGGCGGTCGGGAGTTGGCGCCCTCCCCGCCGATCGGGTGTGGCCTCCGTCATCTCATCCTCCCGGGAATTGACGCGTCAATCGCCAAGTTAGCATCATTGACATGTCAACTGGTAGGTCGCTTCTGCGGCCACCGGATGAGCGCACCGAGGAGGAGACGATGGCAGCTGCAGACTTCGAGCTGGGGCTCAACTCGTTCGGGGAGGTGGCCACCGACGGCGACCGGGTCCTGAGCGACGCCGAGACCGTACGACTACTGGTGGACGAGGCACGGCTCGCCGAGTCGGCCGGGATCGACGTGTTCAGCGTCGGTGAGCACTACCGCGAGGGTCACAACGACTCGGCGACGCCCGTGTTGCTGGCGGCGGCCGCGACGGCGACCGAGCGGATTCGCCTCGGCACCTCGGTCACCGTGCTCAGCACCAACGACCCGGTACGGCTCTACCACGAGTTCGCCACCCTCGACGCCGTCTCCAACGGCCGCGCGCAGATCGTCCTCGGACGCGCATCGGCGACCGAGTCGTTCCCGCTGTTCGGTTACGACCTGGCCGACTACGAGCGGTTGTTCGAGGAGAAGCTGGACCTCTTCCTGCGGCTTCAGCAGGACGAACCGGTCACCTGGTCCGGCACGGTGCGAAGCCCTCTGACCGGGCAGCGCCTGCACCCCCGGATGCAGCCCGGTGGGATCCCGACCTGGATCGGCGTCGGGGGGAGCCCGAGTTCGGTGACCCGCGCCGCCCGGCACGGACTTCCGCTCATGCTCGCGATCATCGGCGGGCGTCCCCAGCGCTTCGCCGGCCACGTCGAGCTCTACACCAAGGCGCTCGAACAGTTCGGGCATACCCCGCAGCCAATCGGGCAGCACTCTCTCGGCCTTGTCGCGGACACCGACGAGGAGGCGGTGGAGACGTGGTGGCGATACTGGCAGCCGGTCGCGGCGGCCCTTGCCGCGGAACGCGGCTTCTACAAACCGGACCGCGCGCGCTACGAGGCCGAAATCGACCACGGGGCGCTCTTCGTCGGATCACCCGAGACGGTGGCGCGCAAGATCGCCACGGTCGCTCGCGACCTGCGGCTGAGCCGCTTCGACCTGAAGTACGACATCATGCACCTGCCCCGCGAGGCTCGCGCGCGCACCATCGAACTGCTGGGCAGTGAGGTCGCGCCGCGGGTCCGGGAGCTGTTGGCGAAGGAGCCCCACCATGTCTGATCTCCTGTTCGGCCTGGACACGTTCGGCGACGTACCGGAGGACGACGCTGGCAAGCTCGTCTCCCACGCGGCGGCCATCCGGCAGGTCGTCGACGAGGCGGTGCTCGCCGACCAGCTCGGGGTCGATGTCATCGCGCTGGGCGAGCACCACCGGCCGGAGTACTCGGTCTCGACGCCGGAGACGGTGCTGGCCGGAATCGCCACCCGCACCGCACGGATCCGGTTGGCCTCCGGCGTGACCGTGCTGAGCTCGGACGACCCGGTACGGGTGTTCCAGCGCTTCGCCACCGTGGACGCGCTCTCGCACGGCCGGGCCGAGGTCATCCTCGGTCGCGGCTCGTTCACCGAGTCGTTCCCGCTCTTCGGATACGACCTGCGCGACTACGACACGCTGTTCGAGGAGAAGATCGAACTGTTCGCGCAGTTGCTGGACGAGAAGCCGGTCACCTGGAGCGGCACCCTACGTGCCCCGTTGGAAAACGCCGATGTCTTCCCGAAGACCGAGTCCGGTCACCTCTCCACCTGGGTCGGCGTGGGTGGCTCACCGCAGTCGGTCGTGCGGACCGCCAAGTACGGGCTCCCGCTCATGCTCGCCATCATTGGCGGCGCACCCGAGCGCTTCGCACCCTACATGGACCTCTATCGCCGGGCCGCCGAGCAACTCGGTACGACCGCGCACCCGGTGGGAATGCACTCTCCGGGCTTCATCGCCGACACCGACGAGGAGGCCAAGGAGGTGTACTGGCCGCACTACCGCGTCATGCGCAACCGGATCGGCGCGCTGCGGGGTTGGCCACCGATCCGCCGTCAGGAGTTCGACTCCGAGGTGGAGAACGGCTCGCTCTACATCGGCGCACCGGAGACCGTGGCCCGCCGAATGGCCCGGGCGATCCGCAGCCTCGGCGTCGGCCGGTTCGACCTCATCTACTCGGCCGGAGCGCAACCGGTGAGCGCCCGCATGCGCGCCGTGGAGCTGTACGGCTCGAAGGTGATCCCCATGGTCCGCGACCTGCTGGCCTGATCAGACCGTCAGTATCGAAAGGGACGACATGAACGTCAACGACCGCAGCCGGCCTGCGACCCTCGGTGTCCTCGGGGCCGGCAAGGTGGGCACGGTGCTCGCCCGGCTCGCCGTCGCCGCCGGCTACCGGGTGCGGGTCGCCGGCTCCGGCGACCCGGCGAAGATCGCCCTCACCGTCGAGGTCCTCGCCCCGGGGGCACAGGCCACCACCGCGGTCGACGCGGCGGCCGACGCCGACATCGTCATCCTCGCCCTACCACTGGGCAAGTACCGCAGCGTTCCCGCCGAGGCGCTGCGCGGCAAGCTGGTCGTCGACGCCATGAACTACTGGTGGGAGATCGACGGCATTCGCGCCGACCTCACCGACCCGCGTACCTCGTCGAGCGAGATCGTCCAGGCGTTCCTGTCCGGCTCGCGCGTGGTCAAGGCGTTCAACCACATGGGCTATCACGATCTGGAGGACGAGGCGCGACCGGCGGGGACGACCGACCGCAAGGCCATCGCGATCGCCGGCGACGACAGCGCCGATCTCACCGAGGTCGCGGCCCTCGTGGACGCGCTCGGCTTCGACCCGGTCGTCGCCGGGCCGCTGGCCGAGGGGGTACGCCTCGAACCGGGCAGCGAGTTGTTCGGCGCCAACGTGAGCGCCGACGAGGTGCGCGCCATGCTCGACCGCTTCGGCGAGTCGGAGCGGGGACGGATCATCACCGCCGCCCGGAGCACGACTGGCAGCTGACGGTCCTGGCCGTCTCCCCCTTTACTGGCGCCACCGGGCAGGCCCGGTCGGTCTCGCCCGCCACCTATTGTCCGACTTGCGAACCGATCAGGAATCGAGAAGCCCTTCCAGCGCCGTCCGGCCTAGCCTTTCCCCAGGTGAACGGTTGCACGCCGCACCTGGACGACGAGAGGGAGCCCGAAAATGTCCGCGAAGACCACGAACGGGTCCGATGGCTTCAGCCCGCAGGAGCGGGCCGCGATGAAGGAGCGCGCCGACGAGCTTCGCGCCGAGGGCAAGAAGGGTGCCAAGAAGGCGGATGGGCTGCAAGCGGTCCTCGACCGGATCGCGCAGATGGAGCCGGAGGACCGCGCGCTGGCCGAGCGCGTGCACGTGACGGTGACCGCCGCCGCCCCGGCTCTGACGCCGAAGACCTGGTACGGGATGCCCGCCTACGCGAACGAGGACGGCAAGATCGTCGTCTTCTTCCAGGACTCCGGCAAGTTCAACTACCGGTACTCGACCCTGGGCTTCCAGGACGCGGCCAACCTTGATGACGGGGACCTCTGGCCGGTGGCGTACGCGTTGCGGCAGTGGAGCTCAGCAGTGGAAAAGAAGATCACCGAGCTGGTGCGGGCCGCGGTCTCCTGACCCTCCCCACTGCGTCCATACCGCCACCGCAGGGATCCGGACGGGGCCTATGACGGTGTCGCATTTATCGACATGTGAGGATGTCGAGCCAGCCGGCGCAGTGGGGTCGATTCCTGTCGGAGGGGCCGGTCATCATCCCGCTCGGAGCGATGCCGTGTCGCTCCAGACAGGGGGACCATGTCGTACCGATCAGCTTCCGCACGGGTCCGCGCCGCACTACCGCGCCAGATTGCCGGGGCGACCGCCGCAGTGACCCTGGTCGCCGCCGGCGCGGTCAGCGTGGCCGGGCCGGCCACCGCCACCGAGGCCCGGCCAGCCGCTGCCGTCGGGGTGGCCGGGGCGGTCGATGACCCGACGCTGCCCACGTCGGCCATCACCCTGGCCGCACCCGCCTCCGCGACGGCCCTCGACCCGATCACCATCACCGGTCAGCTCACCCTGGAAGACGGCACCGATCCGGGGGTGCAGGAGGTGGCGGTCAACCGCGTCGTGCCGGACGAAACCTGGACCACGCTCACCACCACCACCGCGGTCGACGGCACCTTCACCCTCACCGACGTTCCTCCGCTGAGCGGCCCCCTCCGCTACGACGCCTACTGGTTTCCGACCGAGAACTACCAGGGCAGCACCGCCTCAGTGACCGTCCAGGTCGCCGGCCGCGCCGCGACGCTCACCCTCGACGGGCCGACGAACGGCAGGGACGGCAGGCAACTGTCACTCGCCGGCACGCTGGGCCTCGACGGTGAGGCCCCCGCGCAGCCCCAGACGCTGGCGGTCACCCGGACCATCTGGAACAACCGCCTCGACGGTGCCGTGCAGCAATTGTCCAACGTCACCACCGACAGCCGGGGGGCCTTCACCGTCCTCGACACGCCCACCCAGGGCGGCCGACACGTCTACACCGTCAGCTGGCACGGTGATTCGGTGTACGCGGCGTCGTCCGCCAGCCACGAGATCACCGTGTCGTCGCCGGATTCGCACATCGCGGGGCAGGTGGCGGACCCGGCGTACCTCGGGTTGGCGTTCCGGGTCACCGGTGCCGTGACCTACGACGTCGGCTCCTGCGTGGGCCCGACCGTGGTCCACCTGAGCCGGCGGATCAACGGCGGTGCCGAGCAGCAACTGCCGAGCGTCACCACCGACGCCTCCTGCGGCTTCGGCTTCGACGACACCGTGAGCAGGACCGGTCAGGTGACCTACACCGTGACGTGGGGCGGCAACTCCACCCACCGCAGAACTACCAGCACCATCACCGGCACCGTGCAGAAACAGCCGTCCGGCATCGAGGCCACGTCGCCCGACCGCACCCTCCTCAACGGCCAGCAGGCGGTCATCGAGGGCAGGGTCACCGACGGCAACGCGGAGTCGATCGGCGCGAAGCTACGGCTGACCGTGCGGCGGATCGGCCCGGACGGCTCGTCGGTCGACCTGCCGAGGGTGACCACCGCCGAGGACGGCACCTTCTCCTACCGCGACTCGCCACCGACCGTGGACGCCAGCACCTACCCGCAGTTCCAGTACGAATTCACCTGGAGTGGCAACACCACGTACCAGGCGAGCAACGGGAGCGTCTACTTCTACATCGTGCCGCCGGACTGCGACTGCTGATGTCGATCACAGACCATGCGCTGGCCGTCGAGGCGGCGCAAGCTGGAGCCGCAGTCGTCCGCTCCCGGTACGGATCAGCACTGACGCGCATCATGAAGACCGCCGGCGACTTCGCCACCGCCGCCGACGTCGAGGCCGAGCAGGCCATCCTCGACGTCCTACGCGCGGCACGTCCGGACGACGCCGTGGTGGCCGAGGAGAGCGGGCACACGGGTACGGGCGACAGCGAGCGCACGTGGCTGGTCGACCCGCTCTGCGGCACGTTGAACTTTGCCGCCCGGACCATGCTGGCCTCGGTCAACGTCGCTCTGCGCAACGGGCCGGACGTCGTCGTGGGGGCCTCGGCGGACCCGTTCGCCGACGAGGTGTTCTGGACCGACAGCATCGCCGCGTACGTCCGGCGCGCGGGGACGGACGAGCGACTCGTCCCGTCGGCCGAGTCGACGCTCGTCGACGTCAATCTCGACCCGCCATTCCCCAACAAGAACGTGTTCCTTGCCGCCCGCCTGCTCGCGGACGAGAGCTTCATCGAACAGTTCCGCCCCCGCGTGGTCTCCACCACCCTGGCCGTGGCCTGGGTCGCTGCCGGTCGCCGCGCCGCGTACGTGACGGACCGCCACCACCTGCGGCACGACGTCCACTTCGCGGCGGGAATCGCGCTCTGCCAGGCGGCCGGCTGCGTGGTCACCGGGCTCGACGGTCAGCCGCTGCACGCCGGTGGGGACGGTCTCGTCGCGGCCGCGGACGAGCGGACGCACTCTGCCCTGCTGACGCTCATCCGCCGAACCCGCAGGCGGTATTGACACGGCCGGGTCCGCCATCGATGCTCTGCTAAATCAGTTTAGCGACCGGCTCGCTCCGGCCCGTCCCACGTTCCGTCCCGGGCGGGATCGCTGGCTGAACGCACCACCGTCGAGGAAGGACTCGCATGAGACTGCGCAAAGGACTGATCCCGCTCGCTGCCACCCTCGTCCTGGCTGGCGCCTCCGGCACGGCGTACGGCAGCGCGGGCGGCAGCCCCGGCACCGCGAACGGAATCCGCAGCATCACCCCGATCACCACCGTCTACACCTACGGCCAGAAGGTCTCGGCGGTGGCGATCGAGTACGCCGCGGCGGTCAATCCCCGCACCCTCGACACCGCCACGTTCTCGGTGACCGACACCATCTACAACTTCCGCTTCAACCCCATCGAGGATCTGCCGAAGCTCGCCGACCGAACCATCACCCACACCTACACCAACGCAGTGCCAGGCACCCGATCCGACCACCGATCGGCACCGGGCAGGTACGTCATCGTCGAGCTCGACCCCGCCGACACCGGCGGCTCGACGGTCATCGTCTCCAAGTGCCCGACCTTCCTCTGCACCGTCAAGGTCAACCCCGAGCTGCCGACCCGGGTGGCGCAGCGCAAGGACGTGCACGGCCAGCCCGGCCGTGGAGCCGGCAAGGGGCCGGTGCTCGCCAAGGCCACCCCGCGCGAGTCCCGGCCGGTCACCGAGAAGCCGGTAAACCAACTCGTCGACGAGTTCAGCTACGGCTCGTTCCTCAGTGGCGGAATGGTGCTGCCCTACCACTACCACCTGCCGAAGAACTACCAGCCCGGCCGGGCGTATCCGCTCATGGTCGTCCTGCCTGGGCACGGGATGGGCTGGGACGGCGACAACCTCGGCGTCCAACTCGCCGCCGACATCCCGGCGACCGCGTGGCTCCAGCCGCAGTGGACCGGCAGCTCCGAGGACGTCATCGTCCTGGCACCCCAGCACCAGCGGGTAGGTGGCGCCGCCGAGGCGGACCTGCTGGTCAAGCTGCTCGACCAGTTCGTCAAGCAGTTCGCGGTGGACACCCGCCGGGTGTACGCGACCACCGTGTCGTACGGCTCCCAACTGCTCTGGGAGGCGTTCGCCAAGCGTCCGGACCTATTCGCCGGCGGGTTGGTGACCGGTGGTTTCCCGGTCAACGCCACCCAGGCGACCGCGATCGCCACGGCCGAGGTGCCGGTGTGGATCACGCACGGCGAGCACGACCACTTGCTCAACGTCTCGGGCGCGCGCAACTCCACGGCCGCGCTACGGCAGGCGTACGCCGCCCGGGGTAAGACGCCGGAGCAGGTCGCCGACCTCGTGCGCTACACCGAGTACGCCGACGCGGCGTTCTCGTTGCCGGACTACCACGCGGCGTTCGGTCCAACCTACGAGGACAGCACCATCCTGGGCTGGCTGCTCGACCGGGCCAAGCCCTAGGGCCGGGGCCGGGCGACGCTTCGCCACGATCCGGCAGCGCGCACTCCCGCGCCGACGGGTTACCGGTGGGCGTCGCCCGGGTCGGGCTCGGCATCGGCGGGCGCACCTCCGACGAGCACGGGCTCCTGAGCCTCCTGCCGGCCCTCCTGCCGGGCACGAGCAAGCAGCCCGGCCAGCCGGCGCCGACGGTGGCGGGCCGCCGCCCGCAGGCCCAGGAGCAGCACGGCGAGCAGACACAGCAGCGCGAGCTGAGCCCACGGTACGACCCAGGCGGTGACAGTGGCGGAGGCCGGTCGGAGGTCGGCACCGGACTGGCCCTCACCGAGCAGGGTCGGCGAGGTGCTGACGGTCGTACGGAGACGGCCCAGGGCCCAGACGCCGTCGGCCCGGGCCGCCACCTCCCGCGTGCCGCCGGGGAGCAACTCCTCAACGGCGCTGGTGGCGTCGTGGCTGGTCCGGCCGAAAAGGTCGGACATCGCCACGTGGCTCGTGCCACTGACCCAGACGTTGCCGTCGTTCTCGACGGTGTAGCGCACCCGCACCGTGCCACCGGCGAAGGGGTTCCACGACGGCGAGTACGTCGCGGTGAGGCCGCGGACGGCCAGGGCCGCTCGGGCGGCGCCGTTGACCCGCATCATGACCCGGAACCCGACCCGGCTCTCGACGTTGACCGTGCCGCCGGTACTGGTGACGGTCGCGGCGATGCCGGCCGGGTGGTCACCCGGGGTGGCGTTCCTGGGCACCGTGATCGTGAACGGCACCACCCTCGTCTCGTTGGGGCCGACGGTGACCTTCTCCTGCACGTCGATCCAGGTGCCGCCGTCGACCGAGGGCCGGTCGGACGACAGCATGTTGAAGCGACCCTTGTCGGTGAGGTAGCCGTCGGCTGCCTTCAGGGAGAAGGCGACAGCATTGCGGCTGAAGTTCCGGACCGCCAGGTGCTCGGTCACGACCTGCCCCGGGTCGAGGCTGGCATTGATCCACCGGCGTTGGTCCGGGCCACTCGCGGTGGCCGGTTGGACCGTCCAGGTCAACGCCTTCGGGTCTGGTTCCGCCGCCGCCGGGGTCGGCGCGGCCGCAACCGCGAGGAACGCGACGGCGAGGACGACGAGCGCCCGGCGCAGCGGGGTGACGGTCATGAGGCGACCCTTCGGCACGGGGCTGGGCGGGGGCCCGGTCCGGGCCCCCGCCCAGGCCACTACTCGAACAGTGAGAGCGTGAGCGTGGAGCTGTACTCGCCGGCGGCGACCTCCGCGGGGGTCCGCAGATACAGGTCGGCGTTGACCGAGTACGAGTCGCTGACGACCGCCTTGGAGTCGAAGGCCGAGACCAACAACTCCTGGTCGACGAGGCCGACATTGTTGCCCGGCTGGGTCTCCTCGTCCAGGCTGGTCACCACCTCCTCGCCCTCGGTGACCAGGCCGGTCTCCCCACCGTCGAGCAGGCGGGGCTTCCAGCCGAAGTGGTCGGCGGTGATCGGCGCCTGGCCGGCGTTGCCCGCGAAGTCGGTCGCGCTGCCGAGCACCGCCCAGCTGGCGCCGTCGGGAGCCTCGTCGGCGACGCGGGTGTCGGTGACCGTCACCGTCGGGAGCGTGCCGACGAACTGGCGAACCAGCAGGGTCGAGCCGTCCTCGGACAGCGCGACGGAATCGCCGGCGATCGACAGGGCGAGCACGCCCGGTTCCCTGATCTCGTCGATGTCGACAGTGACCCGCACGCTGGCGTCGTCACCGGGCTCGGCCAGTGCGGGCGACGGCAGCACCGCCGCACCGCTCAGCACGCCGCCGACAGCGCAGGCCGCGAGCAGCTGCCGCCGTTTGAATGAGTTCATGTGATCTCCGTTCTCCGCCATGAGGGTTATCCGCCGCAGGTGCCGGCGGGGTGTTGCACGGTGCGGACGGTCGTCACGTCCTGTCCGCCGATCGCCCCGGTCACCCGGACCGTCGCCGAACCCGCCGACACCGACACGGCACGGGTGTTGAACGACTGGTAGGCGTTCGCCCCTGGCGCGACGGCCGCGAAGGACCGCTCGCCGTACGGCGTCTGCAGGGTGACGCCTACCGGCGCGTCATGGTCGTTACGTGCCTGCACCGCCACGTACGCCTTGCCACCCACGCACCGCGTCGACGCGGTGACCGTGACGGGCAGGTCGAGGGTGGCCGCCTGGAAGGCCCAGTTGTCGATCTCGAAGAGGTCGACGCCGGCCGGGCCGGTATAGGTGAAGTAGACGTCGTGCACGCCGCTGACGCCCGTGAGTGCGGCGCTCACCTCGGCCCACTGGCCGACCGGCGTGTCGACCGCGACCGTGCCGACGACGGGACCGTTGACGTCGTCCAGCCGGACCTGGACCTGCCCGCCGGCGGCGAGCGCCCGCACCCGCGCCTTGACGCTCTGCGCGCCGCTGGCACCGAAGTTCACCGAGGACAGCGCCGTCCAGTCGCCGTTGTCGATGTCGCGGACCACCAGGTTCGGTGCCGCGCCGCCGAACTGGGCGGAGCTGCCGTCGACCTTCGTGGTCGCGACGCCCTTGCTCCAGCCGAAGGTCTCGGCCTCGAAGACGCGGTACGGGTCGAAGTCGCGAACCTGGTCCACGCCGGCGTAGGTGCCGACGACCTGCTGGATCGTGCCGTCCGGGTTGAAGGTCAACTGCTGGATGTGCGGGCTGCGGTACCCCTGGGTGGTGTTGCCGTTGATGCGCTTGTTGAGCGTCGGGGCGTGGTAGGTGAAGTAGTACTTGCCCCCGAACTCGAACACCGACTGGTGGTTGTTGCCACCGGTGCCGGCCCCGAAGAACTGCGACTGGTTCGGGAAGAGCACACCGGCGTAGGTCTCCTTCGCCCACGACATCGGGCCGTCGGAGATCATGTAGCCGATCTGGCCACCCCCCGGGTAACCGGGAAGCGGCTGCTGGCTGCCACCGAAGTCGTTCCCGCCGAAGTGCGAGGAGTACGAGAAGTAGTACTTACCCGCACGCTTGAAGACGTGACCCGCCTCGAAGGCGACCGGGGCGTCGACCACCGCGGCCGTCCCCTCGGTCGAGACCATGTCGTCGCCGAGTTCGATCGACCGGATGTTCTTCGGGTTGTTGAAGCGCTCGGCCGGCGGCATGCTCGTCGACGCGGGGCCACCACCGAAGTAGAGGTACGGCTGGCCATCGTCATCGACGAACGGGGCCGGGTCGAACTTCCACGCGACCGCCTCGGCACCGGGGGTCCGGCCATCGATAAGCGTGCTCGTGCGCTCGCTGGTCCACGGGCCGAGCGGCGACGCACCCGTGATCACGTTGCTGGAGCCACCGCCGTTGGCGTAGTAGAGGAAGAACTTCTCCACCCCGTTCACCACCTTCTTGGTGATGCCCGGAGCCCACGAGTTGGCGGTGAACGGCGCCACCCCGTTCGGGCCGGCGACCTGGATCTCCCCGTGGTCCGTCCAGTTCACGAGGTCCTCCGAGGAGATCACCGTGATCTGGTTGATGTCGCCGTAGTTGATCCCCGGCGAGACGCCCGTGGTCGGGTTCGGGGCGTACCCCTGGGTGTCGTTGGTCATGTACATGTACACCCGGCCGTCGTGCACGAAGCCGAAGCCGTCAGCGCCGAACTTGTGCCCGATCAACGGGTTGTGTTCCCCAGGCAGCTTGCCGACGACCTCGATCGTCTTCGACGCCGGCGCGGGCGGTGCCGCGCCGATCACCGACACGTCGTCGAGCTTGAAGTCCATGAGGTGCAGGGCGGGGTCCGTGGACGGCGTGCTCGTCCAGGGGGTCTCGAAGAACAGGCGTGCCGTCGACACGCTCTGCCCGGTCGGGATCGTGAACGTCCCGTTGAACTGCGCCCACTGCCCCTTCGTCGCCGTCACGCTGACGAGGTTGGTGTAGGTGCCACCGCCGTAGTGCATGGTGGCGAAGAACTGCTTCGTGGCTGGTCCGCTCTCGTTCTCGTACTTGATGCGGGCGGTCAGGGTGTATGCCTGGCCGGCCTGCACCTTGCCGCTGAGGTCCTGCATCGGTCCGGATCCGGTCGTCGTCCGGTTGGCGACGAGCGCGGCGTTCGCGCCGGAGTAGGCATCCGAGGTGGCCGACAACTGGGCCCCGTCGGAGGCGTTTCCGTTGTTGACGAACCAGTTGGCCAGGCCGTCCTCGAACCCGCCGTTGACGACGAGATTCGTGTCGGCGGCCTGGACCGGCGCCGCTGCGGCGACGAACCCCGTGGCCAGCATCAGGCCAACTGTCGCGATCGCCGCGACCCGTCCTCGGGTCGCTCGTCGCATGCGTTGTTCCACGAGACATCCTCCTTCGACTCTGACGTGCGGTCATCGGTGTACGGGGGATCGGTGGGTGCGCTTCCTTGGGTGTTCCGGACATCAGGGGTCGACTGCCGCCACCGCTCCGACCGAGGCCGGCGGCGCGGAACAGATCCCGCTGTTCCGCGCCGCACGACCGGTCGTCGGTGGGGCTGGTCGGTGAGCCGAGGGCTCGGGGTGGGGTTATCCGCCGCAGGCGCTGGCGGGGTGCTGCGCGGTGCGCACGGTGGTCACGTCCTGGCCCGCTACCGACCCGGTGACCCGGACCGTCGCCGAACCGGCCGGCACCGACGAAGCGCGGGTGTTGAACGACTGGTAGACGTTCGCCCCCGGCGCGACGCCCGCGAACGACCGGCTGCCGTACGGGGTCTGCACGGTGATCTCGACCGGCGCGTCCGAGTCGTTGCGGGCCTGCACCGCCACGTACGCCTTGCCACCGAGGCAGCGCACCTCAGCGGTGGCGGTCCCGGGCAGGGCCGCAAGCACTCCGAGCCGGGCCAACTGGTAGCTGAGTGCCCGTTCCGGTGCGTCGATCTGGTTCTGGGTGCCGAGTTGACCGGCCCGTACCGACGTCGCCGCCGCGAGCGCGGACTGCGTGGCGGCCCAGGCGTCGGCCGGGTAGTGGCGCGCGTCGAGCGTCTGCGCGTGGGCGATGGCCGCGTCCAGGGCGGTGGTGTCCAGCGGCCGGGCCTGCGCGGTCAGCACGTCGCTGAGCAGGTAGTCGTCGAAGTCGACGTGCCCGCCGGTCTCCTGGGTCGCGTAGTTGAACAGGCCCACCCGGTGACCCATGAAGTGCGCGAGGCTGCCGTCGAGCGCCTGCGGGCCGACGCGGTTGCCCAGCCGGGTCCACTGGATGCCGTCCAGGCTGTAGTAGAACGTCGTCCACAGCTGGCCGACCGGCGAGGCGAAGTCGAGGTCGGCCTTCACGTGCACCTCGGTCGCGTCGCCCAGCGACACCGTGGAGCCCGACACGAAGCTCTCCAGCGTCGACTGGTCGAGGTCGACAGCGAACGGCTGCGAGCGGTTCACGACGCCGAGCGTGTTGACGCCGCCGACGCGCTTGACCGCCGCGTACGAGAATCCGCGGTTGTAGGCCGCGAGACCCGCGACGTCACCGTTGCGCATCCCGGAGATGTCCATCCGGGTCTGCACCGACTGGCGTGGCCCGAACGTCCGCTGCGAGAGCGTGTTGCGGGCCTCCTCGAACCACGCCAGCTCGGCCCGGTTGGAGAGCTTCGTGTAGACGTACTGGCCGGTGACCACCTTGCCGGCCGTCAACCGCAGCCAGCCGTCGCGGTCGGTGAGCGACCAGTACCGGTTGTCCGGGGCGTGGTTCCACTCCCACGCCAGGTCCAGCCGGGAGCCGTTCGGGGCGATCTCCGCCGGGTCGAGCGGGGCCGGGGCCGTCCACTGCTCGTCCTGGTACGCCTTGTGCGGCGCGTCGTTGGCGAAGTCGTCCGAGGCGACGATGCTCTTCTGCCGTTCGAACAGCTCCTCGGCCGGGCTGAGCTTGATCGGCTTGTCGAACAGGCCGTTGACCGGCACGACCCCGTTGGTGCCGAAGGTCGGCCAGCCGTTCTGCCAGGTGGCGGGGATGAGCGCCGGGATCCGGCCGATCGGGAACGTGTCCCGGAAGAACATGCCGTGCCAGTCGGTCTGACCGCCCTCGCGGCTGATCGGCACCAGGCTGCCCTGGGCGAAGCCGTTGGAGTTGAGCACTCCGCGCGCCTCGTAGGTGTTGACGCCGCCGGCCGAGGTGTAGCGCCCGAGCAGGTCCTTCGACCGGAACATGACGACCTGGCGTCCCTGCCCGGACGGCCAGGTGATGATGACGGCGTAGTACCAGCCGTCGATGTAGTAGACCTGCGCACCCTCGAACAGGCCACCGATGAACGGCTGCCCGGAGTAGTTGCTCGCCGTGAAGATGTTCGGGTAGTCCTGCGCGATGGCCGTCAGGTCGGCGTTGAGGCGTACGGCGCTGGTGCCACCGGAGCCGTAGAAGATGTACGGCGTGCCGTCGACGTCGAAGAAGAGCGACGGGTCGTGCAGACCACGGCCGAGGGCGGTGCGCTGCCACGCGCCGTTCTCGATGTCGTCGGTGCGGTAGAGGTACGCCCCGCTGAGGTTGTTGGTGTTGAAGACGGCGTAGAAGGTGCCGTCGTGGTACCGCAGCGACGACGCCCACTGACCTTGGCCGTACGAGTTCTGGCCGTTGCGCAGCGAGAAGGCGTCGCCGACGCTCGCCCGGTCGAAGACGTAGTTGACGATCTCCCAGTTGACCAGGTCGTACGACTTCATGATCGGCGCACCCGGGCTCAGGTGCATCGTCGTGCTGATCATGTAGTAGATGTCGCGGCCCTCGTCGTTCTCGGCGGCCGGTACGCGCTCGACGCTGATGTCCGGCACGTCGGCGTTGAGCAGCGGCACCGAGTAGGTGCCGGCGCCGGTGTCGGTCGAGGTGTACGACGAGCGAGGTGACCACCCGTCACCGGCGTGCGCGGCAGCGGGTGTGGCAACCAGGCTCGCACCGACGAGAACGGCGGCCGATGCGAGCGCACACAGTGAACGAAGACGACGGGGACGCACCGTGGACGTCAGCCGGGTCAGCGCGGTCACGGCGTGGTGGGCGACGGCGTTCAGGCTGTTCGCAGCGAACGTGCGGGACGAGTTCAGAACACGTGAGCGGACCGACACGACCAAGGCAAGCTCCAAACGCGAGAGCGGCGTGAAGGCCATCGTGTTATCGCTAACAACGCCTGTCAAGACTATCTATGAAACGTGCCCGAACTATCCCCGTAACACCGTGCACCCTCCACAGAGGACACCCCAACCGCACCAGCCCGGCCCGGACGCCTCAGTCCGACAGGCAGGCGCGGAGGGCGGCGGTGAGCCGGTTGGCGCGCTCGTCGCCCATCCCGCGCATCTGGTTGACCACATAGCCGAAGCCCACCTGATGCTCGGCGTCGGCGAAGGCCAGGTTTCCGCCCGCGCCATCGTGGCCGAAACTGCGCTCACCCAGCAGCGGCCGGGCAGGTGGCGAGTGCAGCAGGAAGCCGGTGCCCCAGCGCTGCCCGGTGTCCGGCGGGCCATGCCGCTGCTGACCACGCGAACGAACGACCACCGCGTCGTCCACCGACACGGCCGTGAGCAGCGGTCCATCCTGGAGGTTCGACACGCAGGCGGCGTAGAGGCGGGCGAGGCCGTCCGCGGTGCTCACCGCACCCGCGCCGGGGACACCGGCGGCCCGGATGGCGCCGTCGTTGAAGCTCACCAGACCGCCGGCGTCGGCGGGAAAGGCGAAGGCACCGCCCATGGTGATGCCTCGTTCCGCGACCGGGTCCACGAACGGGTCGGCGTCCGGAGGCGGCGCCAGGCCCCAGGCGACGGTGTCGCGCTCGGCGGCGGGAAGCCCGAGCCAGGTGCGCAGGCCGAGCGGGTCCGCGACGGTGTCGGCGAAGAACGCACCGGGGAGTTGCCCGGTGACCCGGCGGATCACCTCTCCGACCAGCCACCCGTAGGTCATCGAGTGGTAGCCGTGCGCGGTGCCGGGCACCCACAGCGGTGCCTGCGCCTCGATCGCCTTGATGACCGGATCCCAGGCCAGGACCTCGTCGAGGGTCAGCGGCCGATCCACTGCGGGCAGACCGGCCTGGTGGGTGAGCAACCAGCGCACGGGAATCTGCGCCTTGCCGTGCGCGCCGAACTCCGGCCAGTAGCGCGTCACCGGGGCGTCCAGGTCGAGCCGGCCCTGTTGGACCAGCAGGTAGGCGCAGATCGCCAGGATCCCCTTGGTGCAGGAGAAGACGACGACCGGTGTGTGCGCGTCCCAGGGCCGCCCGGTGCGGGTGTCGGCCACCCCGCCGTACAGGTCGACGACCTTGCGGCCCCGCACGTAGACGGTCACCGCGGCACCGACCTCTGCCCCGGAGCTGAAGTTGTCGCGGAAGACGTCGGCGACGCGCCCGTAGCGTTCGTCGACGTCGCCGTGGATCTGCGGCTCGATGACCACTGCCTACCCCTTCACTGACCCCTGGATCAGGGCCTTGATGAACTGTCGCTGGAAGATCAGGAACACGATGAGGGTGGGGGTGAGAATCAGCAGCGAGCCGGCACACAGCAGCACCAGGTCGGTGCCCCACTGGCCCTGGAACGCGCCGAGCGCGCCGGCCATGGTGCGTTTGGTGGCGTCGTCGACGAGGACGATGGCGAGCAGGAACTGGTTCCACGTCCAGAGGAACATCAGGATCGTCAACGAGGCGATCGCCGGCCGGGCGAGTGGCACCTGGACCCGCCAGAACAACTGCCACGTGCTGCTGCCGTCCACCCGGGCCGCCTCGGACAGCTCGACCGGCACGTTGGTGAAGTGCGCCCGCATCCAGAACACCGCGAACGGCATGTACAGGCCGATCAGCGGCAGGATGATGGCCCAGCGCGTGTTGAGCAGGCCGAAGTCCTGCATCTGGTAATAGAGCGGGGTGACCACGGCCTCGAAGGGCAGGGTCAGACCGAGCAGCAGGAGGCC
Source organism: Micromonospora chokoriensis (assembly GCF_000718555.1). GTDB lineage: Bacteria > Actinomycetota > Actinomycetes > Mycobacteriales > Micromonosporaceae > Micromonospora > Micromonospora chokoriensis_B. Next base: position 28,891 of record NZ_JOAN01000029.1, on the reverse strand, counting down.
GAAGACCAGTCGGCCACCGGGCACCCGCAGCTGACCGAGCCCAAAGCCGGCCATGGTCGCGATGAGCACCGACACCGGCACGACGCCAGCCACGATGAGCAGGCTGGAGCGGAGCAGGGCACCCATGTTCGCGGCCGTGAAGGCGTCGGCGAAATTCCCCCACTGCGGGTCGGACGGCCACTCGAGGCCACTGGGCACGGTGCCACGCGGCTGCAACGCCGCCGAGAGCATGCTCACGAACGGCAGCAGGGTGACGACGATCAGGGCGATCAGGAAGACGCGGCCGGTCACCTGTTCGCGTCGGCTCAGGTTCACGGCTTCTCCCCTCGGGTCAGTCGCTGGATCGGCAGCACACACGCCAGCACCAGCAGCATGAGCACGACAGCGAGCGCCGAGGCGAGCCCGACCTGCCGCTGCGAGAAGGCCAGCCGGTAGATCTCCAGGCCCGGCACGGTGGTCTGGAGGCCGGGGCCGCCGCTGGTGGAGATGTAGACGATGTCGAAGCTCGCCAGCGCGGCGATGATCGTCACCGTGAGGCAGACGCCGATCTCCTGGCGCAGGCTGGGCAGGGTCACGGCGAGGAATTCGCGTACCGGCCCGGCGCCGTCGAGACGGGCGGCCTCGTACAGCGCTGGATCGATCTTGCTCATGCCGGTGACCAGCAGGATCGTGCAGAGGCCGAGCAGGACCCAGGCCCCGATCACGCCCACCGCAGGCAGTGCCGTGTCGAAGTCGCCGAGCCACGCGCGGGCGACGCCACCCAGCCCGACCGCGCGCAGCACCTGGTTGACCAGACCGTTCGACGAGAGCAACCAGCTCCACGCGATGCCCGCCGCCACCAGGGGGATGACCTGCGGCAGGAACAGGATGGTCCGGACCACGGTCCCGAACGCGCCGGTGGTGATCCGGCGGACCATGCTGGCCACCAACAGCCCGAGCGCCACGGGAATGAAGCTGAAGAAGACGATCAGGACGACCGCGTTGCCGATGATCTTCAGCAGGTCGCTGTCGGTGAAGACGGTGAGGTAGTTGTCCAGGCCCACCCAGCGGGCCACCCCGATCCCGTTCCAGTCGTAGAGCGAGTACTGCAACGTCAGGACGAGCGGGCGCAGGACGAACACCGCGTACATCACCAGGGCGGGCAGGACGTACAACCAGCCGGTCCCGGCCGCGCGGGCCCACCGAAACCGGTAGGCCCGCGTGGGGGTGGGACGGGCACGACGATCGTCACGCCCGGTTGGTGCGCTGCCGAGGGCAGACGTCATCGGGACAGTTCCTTCTGATACTCGGCCTGGACCGCCTTCACGTACCCCTCGGGCGTCTGTTGGCCGGCGATCAGCTTCTGCATCTCCGGCGTGATCGCGGCGGCGAAGATGCCGCCGGTCGCGTTCGCGGTGAAGTCCACCGCGCCGTTCTCCGCACCGAGCTGCTGCGACGCCTTCAGAGTCTCGGCCAGCACGGTGTTTTCGGCGGCGCTCGGCACCGGCAGGTCACTCGGGCCGCCGGGGCTGGAGCCGCCGACCGTCACCGAGATCTCGCGTGCCTTGGCGTTGGTGTGGACCCAGTTCAGGAAGTACGCGGCGGCGTCCGGGTTCTTGGCCTTGGCGGAGACGCCGAAGGTGTTGGGGGCGGACATCGCCACGTGCTTCGCACCGGGAGACTCGGTGGGGAAGAGGAAGAAGCCCACGTTGCCGGGCATCGCCTTGTCGAGGTTGGCCGACTCCCAGTCGCCGTTGAACATGAACAGGCCGTTGCCCTTCTGGAACTCCCCCACCATGCCCGCGTAGTCCAGGGCGTTGGCGTCCTTGGTGAAGTAGCCGGCCTGCGCCCACTTCTGGATGGTCTGGGTGGCCTTCAGGGCGGCCGGGGTGTCGAAGGTGGCCCCCGGCTTCTGGAAGATCCAGTCAGCGACCTGGGTCGGGTCGCCGAACTGGTTCTGCAGCGCCTGGTGCGGGAAGTTGATGCCCGCGGTGTTCTTGTTGAACTGCATGATCGGCTGGACCCCGCCGGTCTTCGCCTTGGCCAGCAACTCCTCGAACTCGGCGACCGTGGCCGGCGGCTGGGTCATGCCGATCTGAGTGGCCAGCTTCTTGTTGTAGAAGACGCCGGTGACGCTGTAACCGAGCCCCATCCCGTACAGCGAGCCGGTGCCCCGGGTGTTCTCGCCAACCCGCAGCTGCATGAGCTGCGAGGCGGGGAACTTGTCCCAGCCGTACGCGGTGAAGTACGGGTCGAGGTTCTTGAGCAGGTCGTCCTTGACCAGGTCGACCATGGTGGGGAGTCGGATGATGTCGGGCGAGTTGTCCGAGGCCATCACCCGCGGGGCGTTCTCCACGATCACCGTGAACTGGTCCTCGCGAATGTTGAACGTGACGTTCGAGTGCTGCTTGGAGAACTCGTCGGCCAACGCCTTGGCCAGCGGGAAGCCGGTCTCCGCGTACATCTGGAGGGTGATCGGGTCGGCCCCCAACTCCGTCTTGACGGCGGTGTCGGACGTCGGGTTCGACGACCGGTCCTCCCCCGGCGCGCTACAGGCCGTCGCGGTCATTCCGACCGCCAGCAGCGACGCGAGGAGCACCGTTCTCCGCCGCGGAAACTTTGTCAGCAATTCTGCCATTTCATGACTCCTCGACATCTCCACGCGTCGCGCGGCCCAGGGGCCGCGCGACGGCTCCACCGGGACCACCGCGACTCCGGTGGCGGCCACGACACGTACGCCGTGACCAGTCGCCCGAGCGCGGCACCCGTACCGTCAGCAAAAAGGAACCCGGCACGGCCACCGAAGGCGCCTCTGGATGCACCAGAAGTGGTCGCTAAACTGATTTAGCAGAGCATGCGCGTGGCACGGGAAGCTGTCAAGGACAACTTGGCAACGGTGCGGAAACGTCGGGGTCACACCACGCCCGACGCGACCGACGCGGGATCCCGGACGGCGACGCATCATGATGGGCAGGAGCGGCGTCAGTGGCGCCGCGCCTGATTCGGAGGACTGATGGGCCGCAACAGAGCAACACTCGCCGACGTCGCGCGCAGAGCCGGGCTGTCCAAGACGGCCGCGTCGATGGTGCTCAACGGCAGAGAGGGCACCCGACTCTCAGCCGAGGCGCACCAGCGCGTGTTCGCCGCCGCCGAGGAGCTCGGCTACCGGCCCAACCTCGCGGCGCGCAGCCTGCGTACCCGCAAGACAGCGACCATCGCGTTCGTGTCCGACATCGTGGCCACCACCCGGTTCGCCGGCGACCTCATCCGCGGCGCCCTCGACGCGGCTCGTGAACGCGACCACGTCCTGCTCATCACCGAGACGCAGGGCGACGCCACCTTCGAGCAGTACGCGATCGAGGCTGTCCTCGACCGGCAGGTCGACGGCGTGATCTACGCGGCGATGGCGACCCGCCGGTTGACGGTGCCCGCCGCGATCCTCGGCGGCCCGGTGGTGCTGCTCAACGCCACCAGCCCCGACGGCCTGCCCAGCGTGCTCCCCGACGACGAGGGGGCCGGCCGCTGCGTCGCCGCCGCCCTGCTGGAGCTTGGCCACCGCGACGCGATCGCGCTCATCGGCCGCAACCGACTCAAGGAGGACGACCCCGAGGTCTCGCTCGCCGCCCGTGCCCGCCTGCACGGCATCCGGCAGACGCTGGGCGAGGCGGACGTCAGCCTGCTGGCCGAGTGCTTCTGCGCCGAGTGGTTGCCCGAACACGGTTACGCCGCCATGCGCGCTCTGCTGAGCAAGCCGAAGCGCCCCAGCGCGATCATCTGCATGAACGACCGGCTGGCCTTCGGCGCCTACCAGGCACTCGGCGAGGCGGGGCTTACCGTCCCGGAGGACATCTCGGTCATCTCGTTCGACGACGACCCGATCGCCGCCTGGCTGCGTCCCAGCCTGGCCACCACGGCGCTGCCGCACGAGCAGATGGGACGGCGCTCGGTCGAGCTGCTTCTGGACGGCGGCGCAGCCGAGCCCTCGCTCGTGGCGATGCCCCTGCGCCGACGCCAATCCCTCGCGCCTCCGGCCGGCTGACCCCCGCCCCGCCGAACCGGCCAGTCGGGCTGGCCTCGTCCGCCGCTAAAACGGTTTAGTGCTAGGTTCCGACCATGCTTCGCCTACCCGACCACTGGGTGTGGGACAGCTGGTACGCGCGTGACGACAACGGCCTCTGGCACGTGTTCTTCCTGCGCGCGTCCCGCGCCCTGCACGATCCGCACCGCCGCCACCGCCGGGCCACGATCGGCCACGCCGTCTCGACGGACCTGCGCTCGTGGCGTCTGGTCGCCGACGCCCTGGTCCCCGCCGACACTCCCAGCTGGGACGACCTGGCGACCTGGACGGGCTGCACGGTCCGCGGGCCGGACGGACGGTGGTACCTGTTCTACACCGGGGTCGGTCGCGCCGAGGACGGGCTCGTCCAACGCATCGGACTGGCCGTCTCCGACGACCTCACCACCTGGCACCGGCACGGCACCGAGCCGATCGTCCAGGCCGACCCCACCTGGTACGAGCTGCTGGACAAGGAGCTGTGGTACGAGCAGGCGTGGCGTGATCCGTGGGTGTTCCCCGACCCGGACGGCAAGGGTTGGCACATGCTCATCACCGCCCGCGCCAACACGGGGCCGGCGAACACCCGTGGCGTCGTCGGCCATGCCACCTCCACCGACCTCGTCACCTGGACCGTCGCGCCGCCGCTGTCGACACCGGCCGGCTTCGGTCACCTTGAGGTGCCCCAGGTCGCGGTCCTCGACGGGCAGCCGCTGCTGCTCTTCTCCACCGACGCCACCGGCAGCGCGCGGCGCGACGACCACCGGATCTGGGTGGCGACCGGCGAGAGCACCCTCGGCCCGTGGGACATCGCATCCGCTCAGCCGTTCACGCACCCGCACCTGTACGCACCTCGGTTGGTCCCCGGACCCGCCGACGGCTGGTCCCTCGTCGGTTTCCTCGACCACGTCAACGGAACGTTCGTCGGGGAACTCACCGACCCCATTCCCGTGCGCTACGAAGCCTCGGCCGGGTTGGCCGTGGCCGAAGGGCCGTAACCGGACAGGTCCGGGCTGAGGCGTGTCGCCCCGGCCCGGACCTGTCGGTGCCCAGCTGCTAGGTCAGCTGCGCAGCTGCCACTGCTGGTTCGTGCCGCCGTTGCAGGCCCAGAGGATCAACTTCGTGCCGTTCGCCGTCCCGGCGGCGTTCGCGTCCAGACAGAGGCCCGACTGCACTCCGGTGATCGTGCCGTTGGCGTTGACGTTCCACTGCTGGTTGGTGCCGCCGTTGCAGTCCCAGATCACCACCGTGGTGCCGTTGGTGGTGCCCTGGCCGGAGGCGTCCAGGCACTTGGTGCCGTAGACCATCAGCTGCCGGCTGGCGGTGTGGGTCCACCGCTGGTTGGTGGCACCACTGATGCAGTCCCAGATCTGGGCCTGCGTGCCGTTGGTCGTGCTGGAGTTGCCGATCTCGGCACAGCGGCCCGACTGGACGCCCACGATCTGCACGTTCTGCGGGTTGGTGCTGCCGCCGCTCTGCACACCAGCCGCGTTGATCACCGTCTGCGCGCCCGACGGCCAATTGCCGTTGCTGACCGTGACGTTGCCGTTGACGACGTTGCCGCGGTCACCATTGGTCACGTTCGTGCTGTTGTTCGTCGACCAGTTGTTGGTGACGGTGAAGTTGCCCATGTTCTCCGCGTACCAGTAGTTGGCGGTGGCCCAGGTGCCGGTGGAGGAGAACACGTTGTTACGGGCGGTGTAGTAGCGGGAACCCTCGTCGAAGTAGAGCCCGAACCAGCCGTTGGTCCGCAGGCAGTAGTTCTGGTTGATGGTCCCGCCCGGGTTGGCCGACAGCGTGTAGATGCACCCGCCGTCGGTCATCTGCTGCATGACGTCGTGCACGTAGTTGCCGATGACCTGGTTGTTGGCCGCGGTGGTCGCCGTCGTGTAGCGCGGCTGGTAGTTGTACAGGCCCCGGTTCGCGTAGTGCTGGCTGCCGCCGGCGTCGTTGGCGCCCCAGCCGTACCCGACCGACAGACCGGTGTACGGCATGTTGTAGACCTCGTTGTACGAGACCGTCGCCGTGTTCACGTAGGTGGTCAGGATCGAGACGACGCCTCGGTACTCCAGGCCGAGATCGTGCACCCGGTTGTTGCTGATGGTGATGTTGCGGTTGACCATGCGCTGGTCGCTCGGGTGGTGGGCATCGGCGCGTACGCCGCCGACCACGATGCCACCGGCGGAGTTGCGGGCGATCTCGGAGCGGGTGACGGTGATGTTGCTGGCGGCCAGGCCGACACCGCTGGCGTGCGCGTTGGCGTCGTTACCGATGCCGATGGCCGTCTGCCCGAGGTTGACGAACTGGGAGTCGCTGAAGGTGATGGTGTTGGCGGCGGAGACCTGCACGGCGGCGGGCATCTGGTTCCAGTTCGGCCGGGTGGCCTCGAACTGGGGGCAGCCGGCCTGGCAGGAGGTCAGCGCGTCGGACGGACGGGACCACGTGCCGGTGATGTGGGCACCGGTCTGCTGGTCGGCGAAGCCGTTGCTGCTGCTGGGGCCGAGCCAGCTGGTGCCGGTGAAGGTGATGCCGCTGAACGAGATGTGGTGCGCCGGCGCGTCGAGGGTGCCGCCGACGTTGACCAGGGACTGCAACTGCGGCAGCTCGACGCTGACGGAGCTCATGTTCTGCCCGGCAAGGGGGATGTAGTTGAGCTGGCCGTTGCTCGGGTTGAGGTACCACTCCCCCGCCGAGTCCAGGAACTCGTACGCGTTGGTCAGGTAGAAGGGGCCGGCGCGGTGCGGGCTGGAGAGGGTGTCGAACCCGAAGGTGTTGTTGTTCCACGCGGGCTGCTGCATCGTCAGGAAGTTTCCGCTGATGCTCTGCACCGGCGAGTACCGGTCGGTGAACGAGCCGACGCTCTCCACCTCGACCCGGTTCTGGTTGCCCAGGTTGTTGAGGTAGTTGAGCGCGCTGTTGGTGAACCGCATGCCGCTGGTCGTGAAGGTGAAGTCGGACCGGTTCACGGCGGTCCGCGCTCGCGTGGCGACGGCTCCGTTGACGTAGAGCTGCCGGGAGTCGAGCCCGGCGCCGACGTTGGCGCGCCAGATGTTCTTTCCGGCGTCGACCTGCGACCAGCCGGTGACCGCCCGGGCCCCGGTGATGGTTGGACGGGCGCCGGCGGCCGCCCGCCAGATCACCTGATAGCCGTTGTTGCCCGAGTCGGCGGCGGTCAGTCGCATCGGCGCCGAGAGCCGGTACGCGCCATTGGCCAACTCCACGACGATGTCGCCGGACATCGTGCTGTTGATCGCCCGGACCGCGGTCTGCGCGGCGCTCAGCGCACACGGTTGGCTGGCCGAGCAACTGGTGCCGGTGCCGGTGGGTGACGCGTAGAGGGTGGTGGTGGCCGCGAGGGCCGGGGACGCCGAGGCGGTCACCGCGACCAGGGCGGTCACCGCGGACGCGGCGGCGCCAGCCAGCAGTCGGCGCAGCGGCGAGATGGACGAGGACACGGGACGGTGCTCCTGACGTGAGAACGAGGTGGGGGTGGTGGGACGGCCTCGACCAGCCCGGGGGTGGCGGGTCGTGGCGGTCATCCGAGGATCTCCCGGAGATAGCGCAGGCCATCCGTGGCGAGACGGTCCTGCGAGGGTGCCAACGGGCGCCAGATCGCCGCGGCGGTGGCGATGGTCTCGTTCTCCGCCGTGAACGACTCGATGCAGATCGCGCCCTGGTAGCCGGTGTCCCGCAGGACGGTGAAGAAGCGGGGCCAGTCGAAGTGGTCAGCGCCGGGAGCGCCCCGGTTGGTGCCGCTGACCTGGACGTGCTTGATGTGCCGGCCGGCGAGGGCGAGGGCCGCGTAGGGGTCGGCTTCCTCGATGTTCATGTGGTAGGTATCGATCATGATGCCGACGTTCGAGGGCAGACCGTCGATCAGCTCGACGGTCTGCTCCATCGTGTTGACGACGCTCGTCTCGTAGCGGTTCAGCGCCTCGACACCGATGCTCACGCCCAACTCGCCCGCCCGCTCGGCCACCGGCGCCAGGGCCCGCCGGAAGTCCGCGTAGCAGGCCGCGCGGGCCGCCGGTGACATCCGCCAGGTGCGGCCGACCGAGGCGTACACGGGACCGCCGACGCATCCAGCGCCGACGGCCGCCGCGTTCGCCACACAGCCCATGAGGTACGCCACCGTCGACTCGACCACCGCTGGCGCGGCGTCGACCAGGTCCCGCCCCGGCGGGGTGACCGCGCAGACGCCGGCGGCGACGAGGCCGTGCGCCGCCAGCAGGTCCCGGGTACGCACCGGATCCCAGTCGCCGGGCTGCTCGATCGGCAGCTCGACCGCGTCGAAGCCGAACGCGGCGATCCGCGGGATCAGCTCGGCCAGGGCCTTGTCGTCGACCGGCGAGGCCCACACCCACGGGTTGACGCCGATGGCGTACATCGGGCCCTACTTCCAGCGCTGCGGGTAACCGGGCAGGTCCGTGCAGCCGCACATCGCGTAGTGCAGCGGCGGCATGCCCGCGTCGAGGTACTGGTCCAGGTTGTCCTGGGTGACGGTCGGCTGCGGCAGCTTCCACGGGCTGGACACCTGCTGGCCGTCGAGGATCCGCAGCGCCGCGATGATCGGCGTACGCCACTGGTAGGTCGGGTACGTCGGCGCGATGGCGGTGAGCTTCTTGTCCTTCCAGATCTTCAGGAAGTCGAGCTGGTCCTCACCGTTCATCGGCGGAACCGGCTTGCCCGCGTCCTGGAACGCCTCGACCGCCGCGACGGCCACCGCGCCGGCGTCCATCCAGACACCGTCGATCGTGCCGTACCGCTGGATGTAGTCGTCGACGATCTTCTTGGTCTTGGCCGGATCGCCGTCGGTGAACTCGACACCGACGACGTCGACCTTCGCCTTGTCGAACGCCACCTTCGCCGCCGACCAGCGGGTCTCCAGCACGTCCACGCCGGGCAGGATCCGCAGGGCGAGGACCTTGCCGCCGGGCTTCATCTTCTGACTGACGAACTCGGCGCCAACGTGGCCGAACCCGTAACCGCCGATGGGGTTGATGAACGTCACCGGGCACTTCGTGTTGACGCCGCGGTCGAAGACGACGACCGGCAGCCCGGCCTGGCAGGCCGCCTCGACGGCCGGGGTGAGCGTGGCGGTGGTGTTCGGCGAGACGATGAGCGCGTCGCAGCCCTTGCCGAGCAGGTCGTTGATGTCCGCGATCTGCTTCTGGTCCTTGCCCTCGGCGTCGACGTGCACGAACTCCTTGATGCGGCTCTTCTGCGCCTCGACCTCAGCCTGCATGGTCTTGAACCCGACCTGCCGCCACGGGTTGTTCAGCGCCGCGTTGGAGAAGCAGATCTTGTGTGGGCCGCTCTTCTTGAACTTGGCGGTGTCGACCATCGTCGGGTTGAGCACCTGCTCCCACGGCTTGTCGGCCGGACCCGTCGGGGCGGCGGTGAGCAGCGCGAGCTCGGCGTCGTAGTCGGCTTGCACGAAGAACTTCGACTGCTCCCCGGTGCCCGAACCAGCAGCGGTCGCGCTCCCCGAAGGGCTCGCGCCCGGCTCATCGGTGGCACAGGCGGCGAGGGACAGCAGGGTGACGGCGGCAAGCGCCGCCATGGAACGTCGCACTATGGTTTCCCCTTTATCTCGAAGAAGAACGCGATGCCGAGACCGCCACGGCGAGCAGGATGATCGCGCCCTGGACGGTCGACCTGAGGGCGCCGGAGACGCCGTAGAAATTCATGAGAGCGAAGAGCAGTTCGAGGGTCAGCGCGCCGAGCATCGCCCCGACGACCGCGCCGCGGCCCCCGCCGAGCGCCACGCCACCGAGGACGACCGCGGTGATCGCACCGAACTCCAGGCCCGCGCCGGCCTGGAACGAGACGCCGCTGTAGCCGCCCAGCAGGATCGCCGCCACCGCCGCCGCGAGCCCGCTGAGGATGAAGGCGAAGGTCCGGGTACGCCAGACGCGTACGCCGCTCAGCTCGGCGGTGCGCGGGTTGTCGCCGACGGCGACAAGCGTCCGACCGAAGTCGGAGCGCATCAGCAGCACGGCCGCCACCGCCAGGACCACCAGGACCAGCAGCGCGTACGGCACGCGGCCCAGCACCGGCACGTCCTCGAAGGCCCGCCGACCGAACCGCCGGAACTCCTCGGAGAGCCCACCCTTCGGAGCACCGTCGGACCAGAGGTAGACCGCGCCGACGAGGATCAGGAACATGCCGAGGGTGGTGATGAACGACGGCACCCGCAGCCGGGTCGTGATCAGGCCGTTGACCAGCCCGACGAGCGCGCCGAACGCGAGCAGGAGCAGCACCACCGGCCAGGTGCGCGTCGGGTCGCCGTCGATCAGCCGGGCCGCGACGACCACCTGCGCGGTGACCAGGGACCCGACGGAGAGGTCGAACTCACCGGACACGATCACGAAGTACTGGCCGGCAGCGAGCAGGATGATCGGCGCCGAACGACCGAGGAAGGACATCAGCGACGGCGGGGCGAGGAAATCGGGCTGCCGGATGCCGACGAGCACCACCAGCACCGCGAGGATCGCGAGGATCGGCAGGACACCACCGGGGCGGACCCGAGGGAGACGAAGCGGCAGCGTACGGCGCTGAACGGTCTGCATGGCTAGGCAGCCGCCTTTCGCATGGCCCGACGGGCATAGACGGCGACCGCGGCGATGATGATCGCACCCCGGATCACCTGCTTGAAGAAGGCGTCCACCTCCAGCTGGTTGAAGATGGCGTCGATGCTGGCGAGCAGCAGCACCCCACCCACCGTGCCGATGACGCCGCCGCGCCCACCGGCGAGGGCGGTCCCGCCGATCACCACCGCGGCGATCGACTCCAGGTCGTAGAGGCCCTCGGTGCCGACGCGCGGGGCACCCGAGCCGAGCCGACTGGCGAGGTAGATGCCGGCGAGCCCGGCGCACATCGAGCACAGGACGTGGGCGGTGACGAGGACCCGGTCGTTGCGGACGCCGGAGAGCCGGGCCACCTCCGGGTCCCCACCGACGGCGACCAGATGGTGGCCGAAGCGGGTCCGCGTGAGCGCGAACCAGACCGCCGCGGTCACGGCCACCAGCAGCAGGAACGACACCGGCACCGGCCCGACGCGCTGGTAGCCGAGCGACTGCACGAGCGAGGGTGCGGTGGTGCCGGCCGGGCCGTCGTAGCCGTTGTCGAGATAGCCCTTGAGCAGCAGCCCGACGCCGAGGGTCGCGATGAACGCGTTGACCCGGAGCTTCGTGACGAGGAGCCCGTTGAACAGCCCGATGCCGGCGCTGACGGCGAGCGCCAAGCCGATCGCCGGGAGTATCGCGCCGTCGCTGCCGTTCATCGTCTCGGCCGCGACGAGAGTGCTGAGGCTGATCACGTACGCCACCGAGAGGTCGAGCGAGCCACCCAGGATGACCAGGGTCTGGCCGACAGCGACGAGCCCGAGACCGGCGGCGACGTGCAGCAGACTCACCGTCGTGGACTGGTTGAAGAGCTGACCGCCGTCGAGCAGGACGACCAACCAGCCGATCGCGAGGGCGAGGGTCAGGGCCACGAAGACACCCGGTACGGGGCGACGGGCCGGCAGCAGCGACAGGGCACTCACTGGGCCATCTCCGATCGCGACTGCGGGGCTCGCAAACCCGGCTCACTCCTCGCGCTCACTGGGCAGCCTCCCGTGCGGTCCCGACCGCCAGCGCGACGACCTCCTCCTCGGTCGCGCCGGCGGGCAGCTCGCCCGCGACGCGACCGTCGCGCATGACGACGATCCGGTCACTCATCCCCAGCAGCTCCGGCAGATCAGACGAGATCATCAGCACGGCCGCGCCTTCACGGGCGAGCCGGCGGACGAGGTCGTGGATGGCGGACTTCGCGCCCACGTCGATGCCCCGGGTCGGCTCGTCGAAGAGCAGGATCCGTGGATCGAGCGCCAGCCACCGGGCCAGCACCACCTTCTGCTGGTTACCCCCGGACAGGAAGCGGATCTCCTGGTCGTCGCCGGCGCCGCGGACCTCCACGGCGGCCAGCAGCTCGCGCACCCGGGCGGTCCGGGCCGTACGACCGGACCGGACGGCGAAGACGGCCCGGCTGGCCAGCAGCGCGTTGTCGAGCACGGACTGCCGGGCAACGATCCCCTCGCCCTTGCGGTCCTCGGTGACGTACGCGATGCCGGCCCGCATCGCGGTGCGGGGTGAGCGCAGCCGGACCGGCCGGTCGTCGAGCGTGACGTCCCCGGTCGTGAACGGGGACACCCCGAAGATCGCACGGGCCAGCGCCGAGCGCCCGGAGCCCTGCAGGCCGCCGATGCCGAGCACCTCCCCGGCGCGCAACTGGAGGTTGACGTCGCGCAGCTTCTGGTTTCCCGCGTCGCGGAGGTTGAGCCGCACCGGACCGCGGTCCTCGGGGGCGGCCCGATCCGGGTAGTAGCTGGACAGCTCCCGGCCGACCATGTGCCGCACCAACTCGTCGGCGGTGGTGTCAGTGGTGTCCACGGTGGTCACCCGGCGGCCGTCCTTGAGAACGGTGATCCGACCGGACAGGTCGAAGACCTCGGCGAGTCGGTGCGAGACGTACAGCAGCCCGATGCCCCGCTCCTGAAGTCGGCGCACCAACCCGTAGAGCAGTTCGACCTCGTGGTCGGCAAGCGCGGCGGTCGGCTCGTCCATGATGAGCAGCCGCGCGTCGAGGGCGAGCGCCTTGGCGATCTCGACGACCTGCTGCTGCGCGACGCCGAGCTGCCCCACCCGGGCGTCGGCCGGCAACGTGGTCTCACCGATCGAGGCGAGCAGTCGCGTGGTGCGGTCGAGCATCGCCCGGCGATCGACCAGCCCGCGGCGGACCGGCTCGTGCCCCAGGTAGACGTTCTCCGCGACGGTGCGCTCCGGGAGCAGGTTGAACTCCTGGTGGATGATGCCGATGCCGGCCCGCTGCGCATCGCGGGGACCACGGAACGTCCGCGAGGCGCCGGCGAACTCGACGGTGCCCCCGTCCGGGGCGTACCCGCCGGAGACGATCTTCATGAGAGTCGACTTCCCGGCGCCGTTCTCGCCGACGACGGCGTGCACCTCGCCCGGCGCGACCTCCAGGTCGACACCGTCGAGAACGCGGACCCCGAGGAACGACTTGCCGATGCCCCGAAGGGTGAGAAGTGGCGCCGGCGGTGGATCTGACATCCCGAAAGCCCTCACAGATAGTAGTCGATGACACGTTTCGACACCGTGCTCCGGCGGCTCCGAGCCGCCGTACGACGAACTTTCGTAGCTATCGACGGAGGCTTATGTTCGCGTGATGCGAACATTCCCTTGACATCGACGAAACATCACACGTATGAAGATAGATGTTTGAATGCGGGTCCGCAATCCTCGACCGGGGCTGATTGCCAGGGCCATCACCCGATCGACAGCGGCGTCGCAGCGAGGGAGTCGATCGCGACCGTCGTCACCTGGACAGGACGTCGGACGTCACTCCATTCATTGACAGCATTCTATCTCTAGCTCATCCTGACCTCGTGGATCACCGGACGAGAACCACAGCGATCATCACGCTGTGTGATGTCCTGCGGGTCTGACTGCCGTTTCGGCGAACGGCACGAGGACCGACCAGCGCACCCGTGCGCCCTCGCGCGTCCAGGCACAACCTGGCGCGCACTGGGGGCCAGTGGTCGCAACGGAGTTGCCCGCCCAACCTAGGAGACCGCATGCGTCGCAACACATTGCTCATCTCAGTGATCGCCGGCCTGTTGCTGGCGCTCGGACTCGCCCCACCCGCGTCGGCGGCCCCAGCCTTCCGCGCCCTGTTGTTCACCAAGACCGCCGGCTACCGGCACGACTCGATCCCCGCCGGGATCAGCATGTTCCAGCAACAGGCGGCAGCGAACAACTTCGAACTGGTGGCAACCGAGGACTCCAGCGTCTTCACCGCCAGTAACCTGGCGACCTTCGACGTCATCATCATGTTCCAGACCTCCGGCATGGTCTGGACCTCGGCGGCGCAGCGCCAGGCGGTGGAGGGTTACCTCGCCAGCGGCAAGGGCATCGTCGCCATCCACAACGCCACCGACATGGGCATCGAGTCCGAGTACCCGTGGTGGGACCAGACCATCAACGCCGGCGCCCACATGCCCGAGCACTCCCCCGGCGTGCTCCAGGGAACCGCCATCGTCGCCGACAAGAAGCACCCGTCGACGGCCAGCCTGCCGGACCGGTGGACCCGCAGCGAGGAGTGGTACAACTTCGACGCCAACCCGCGCGGCAAGGTGCACGTACTGGTGACCGCCGACGAGCGCACCTACAACCCGGGATCCCGGGCGATGGGCCCGGACCACCCGATCTCCTGGTGCCGCGACACCGGCGGCGGGCGGGTGTGGGCCACCGCGATGGGCCACGCGATCGCCTCCTACAGCGAGACGAACTTCCAGAACCACGTGCTCGGTGGCATCAAGTGGGCGGCCGGTAACGCCGCCGGCGACTGCGGCGGCACCGTCTGGAGCAACTTCGAGAAGCGCACCCTGGACGACAACACCGTCGACCCGATGGCGATGGCCGTGGCACCGGACGGACGCGTGTTCTACGCCCAGCGCGGCGGGCAGCTGAAGATCTTCAAGCCCTCCACCAACAGCACGGTGACCGCCGGCACGCTCAGCGTCTACACCGGCGGCGAGGACGGCCTCACCGGCATGGCGTTGGACCCCAACTTCGCCACGAACGGGTACGTGTACCTGTACCACTCGCCGGCGAGCAGCTCGACCGACGTCAACCGCGTCTCCCGCTACACCATGAGCGGTGACACGCTGAACACGTCGAGCGGTGTCACGATCATCGACATCCCCGCGTACCGGGACCGGACCTTCCCGGAGCCCGGCCACACCGGCGGTTACATCGAGTTCGGTCCGGACGGCAACCTCTACATCGGCACCGGTGACGACACGCCCCCGAACCTCGACTCGAACTGGCAGGGCTACGCCCCGCTGGACTGGCGCTCGGGCAAGTCCAACCTGGACGCCGCGCGGACCGCCGGTAACACCAACGACCTGCGCGGCAAGCTGCTGCGGATCCGCCCCGGAGCCAGCGGCAGCTACACCATCCCGACCGGCAACCTCTACCCGCAGGGCACGGCGCAGACCAAGCCGGAAATCTACGCGATGGGCTTCCGCAACCCGTTCCGCTTCTCGATCGACGCGGCCACCGGCTGGGTCTACCTGGCCGACTACGGGCCGGACCGCAACCCGCCGACCACCAACCGGGGCCCCGAGGGCTTGGTCGAGCTCAACGTGATCAAGACGCCCGGCAACTACGGCTGGCCGTTCTGCCACGGTGACAACCAGCCCTACGCGCCGTTCAACCCGGACACCGGCGTCGTCGGCTCGAAGTTCAACTGCTCGGCACCTGTCAACAACTCGCCCAACAACACCGGGCTGACCAGCCTGAAGCCGGTCGTCATGCCCAACATGTGGTACGGCTACCCCACCTCGACGACCTTCCCGGAGCTCGGCTCCGGCGGCTCCGCGCCGATGGGCGGCCCGGTCTACCGGTACGACGCGTCGAACCCGTCCGCGACCAAGTTCCCGCCCTACTACGACGGCGTGCACTTCTTCTACGAGTGGTCGCGCAGCTACGTCAAGGAGGTGCACTTCGACTCCTCCACGGCGGTGACCCGCACCAACCCGTTCCTGCCCGGTGGCGGGTTCAACAAGCCGATGGACATGGAGTTCGGCAAGGACGGCTCGCTCTACCTGCTGGAATGGGGCACCAACTTCGGTGGCGGCAACAGCGACTCCGGGCTCTACCGGATCGACTACATCCAGGGCGGCCGGTCGCCGATCGTCAAGGCCACCGGCACGCCCACGAGCGGCACCTCGCCGCTCACCGTCCAGTTCAGCAGCGCGGGCACGTCCGACCCGGACGGCAACACGCTGAGCTACCTGTGGACGTTCGGCGACGGCACCACCTCCACGGCGGCCAACCCGTCGAAGACGTACACCTCCAACGGCAACTACACGGCCCAGTTGAAGGTCACCGACAACACCGGCAAGACGGGCTTCGCCAACGTCCAGATCACCGTCGGCAACAGCGCACCGGTGGTCACCATCACCACACCGGGCAACGGAGGCATGCTGACCTTCGGTGACAAGGTGTCCTACCAGATCACCGTGACCGACCCGGACGGCGGCACGATCGACTGCTCGAAGGTCATCCTCAATCCGGCGCTGGGTCACGACGACCACGCACACGAGACCACCGAGTACCCGGGCTGCTCGGGCACCATCTCCACCGACCTGCTCGGCGGGCACCCCGATGGCGCCAACCTGTTCTACGTGCTGAACGCGCGCTACACCGACAGCGGTGGCGCGGGTGGCGCGGCGCCGCTCACCGGCACCGCACAGGCGATCCTGCAACCGAAGCACAAGCAGTCCGAGTACTTCAGCAGCCAGTCGGGGGTCCGGGTCGTCGACCAGGCCGCCGCGGAGAGCACCAAGCGCATCGGTGACATCTCCACCAACGACTGGATCGCGTTCAGCCCGATGAACCTGTCGGGCATCTCGACGGTCAGCTACCGCGTGTCGTCGCCCTCCGGTGGCGGCTCGATCGAGCTGCGCGCCGGCTCGCCGACCGGCACCCTGCTGGCCACCACCACGGTGCCCAGCACGGGCGGCTGGGACAACTACCAGTCCACGACTCCGGTGAGCGTCGCCGCGCTCAGCGGGACACAGACGCTCTACATGGTGTTCAAGAACAGCAGCAACTCGTTCGATCTGGACTCGCACACCTTCGGCGGCAACGGCGTCGGAACACCCGGCACCGGCACCGGCGGTGGCCTGGCCGGCAAGACCTACACCCTCACGGCCCAGCACAGCAACAAGCTGATGGACGTCAGCGGGGTCTCCACCGCCGACGGCGCCCAGATCACCCAGTGGGCGTCCACCGGTGGCAACAACCAGAAGTGGCAGGCCGTCGATGCCGGTAGCGGCGCGCTCTACCTGAAGGCGGTGCACAGCGGGAAGTGCGTCGAGGTGGTCGGCAGCTCGACCGCGGCGGGTGCCTTCCTCCAGCAGGCCACCTGCAACAACGGCAACCAGCAGAAGTTCACCGCCACCGCGACCGGAACCTCCGGCGTGTACACGGTGAAGAGTGTGCTGAGCGGGCTCTGCGTGGACGTCAACGGTGCCGCCACCACCGACGGCGCCCGGCTGTTGCAGTGGACCTGCCACAGCGCCACCAACCAGCAGTGGCGGTTCACCGCAGTGTGACCTCGCGGCTGCCGCACTAACAGATGACGTCCCGGTCGGGACCGGTGTCCGGAAATCGGAGCCGGTCCCGGCCGGGACGTCGTTGTCAGTTCGGTGGGATCGGAGAGCCCGGAGCGGGCGGCGCGGCGAGCAGCCCGGCCGCCGCCAGGGCGTCCCACAGCTCCTCCGGCACGGCCACCTCGGAGCGTCGCACCGCCTCGACGACCTGCGCCTCGTTACGAACGCCGACCACCGTCGACACCACAGCCGGATGACGGCGGACGAAGGCGAGTGCCGCCTGCGGCAGGGTCACCCCGTACGTCTCGCAGACCGCCGCGATCCGCCGCGCCCGGTCGATCAACTCCGCCGGAGCCTGCTGGTAGTTGTAGACGGCGTCGGCCGGCGGCCGGTCCCGCGACAGTAACCCCGAGTTGTAGACGCCCGCGATGACCACGCCCACCCCCCGGTTCTCGGCGGCCGGCAGCAGGTCGTCGGCCGCACCCTGTTCGAGCAGGGTGTACCGACCGGCGCACATCATCACGTCGACGTCGGTCTCCCGCACGAACCGCGTCAGCATCGCCGACTGGTTCATGCCTGCACCGATGGCACCCACGACGCCCTGGTCACGCAGGTCGATCAGGGCGGGTACGGCCTCGTGTGCGGCCTGCTCCCAGTGGTCGTCCGGGTCGTGCAGGTAGACGACGTCGATCCGGTCCAGCCCGGTCCGCTCCAGGCTGGCCTCGATGGAGCGCAGGACGCCGTCACGGCTGAAGTCCCACACCCGCCGGTGGGTCGCGGGAACGTCGAACCCGTCGGAGTCCCGCAGGTGCGCGTCCTGCGGCGACGGCACCAGGAGTCGCCCGACCTTCGTCGACACCACGTACTCGTCGCGGGGCCGCTGACGCAGCGCGGCGCCGAGCCGGCGCTCGGACAGCCCGAGACCGTAGTGCGGCGCGGTATCGAAGTACCGGACGCCCGCCGCCCAGGCCGCGTCGACCGCCGAGGCGAACTCGTCGTCGACCGTCGTCCGGTACAGGTTGCCGCCCTGGGCCGCGCCGAAGCCCAACTCGCTGAGGCGTACCTCCGGGCGACGCGGCAGTGCGAACGACCTCACGACGCCTCCAGCCCGTAGACACGGCGTGCCGTCTCGCCCCAGACCGACGCCTGGTCGGCCCCGTCCTGGCCCTCCAGCAGCTTCGCCAGGGTGTCGACCCACCGCTGGTACGAGCTGGCGAGCAGACAGACCGGCCAGTCCGAGCCGAACATAAGTCGACCCGGCCCGAACGCGTCGAGCGCGTCCTCGACGGCAGGGCGAAGGTCGTCCGCCGCCCAGTGCGGCAGCGGCACCTCCGTCACCAGCCCGGAGAGCTTGGCCGTGGTGTTGGGCGAGGCCGCCAACGCCCGCAGGCCCCGGCTCCACTCCGCCAGCTCGGGACTCCTCAACGCGGGCTTGCCCAGGTGGTCGAGGACGAAGCTCACCTCGGGCAGGTCGTGCGCGAGGCGGGCGGCCATGGGGAGCTGGTGCTGGCGGACCAGCAGATCGAAGACGAGACCGGCGGCGCCCACCGCCGCGATCCCCCGACGGACGTCTGGACGGTCCAGGTACGCCGGGTCGGTCTCGGACTGCACGAGGTGGCGGATGCCGACGAGACGCTCCCCACCGGGGGCGGCCCGCAGCCGTTCGAGGCGGTCCGCTACATCGGCGGCGGTCAGGTCCACCCAGCCGACGACCCCACGGACCAGGGTGTCCTCGGCCGCCACGCCCAACAGGTCGACCGTCTCAGTGTCCGAGGCGATGGACTGCACCACAACTGTCGCGGTGACTCCGGCGGCACGGGCCAGCGGCGCGAGATCGGCGGGTTCGAAGTCGGCGTCGATGGCCGCCATGGTCACCGGGTCGATCCACGGCTGTGGGTGGCGGGAACGGACCCAGAGGTGGTGGTGCGCGTCGACGATTCCGGCTCGTCCGGGCACCTGCGCGCCGGTCATCGGCCGAGCCAGCCGCCGTCGACGGGCAGCACGATCCCGTTGACGTAGTCCGACGCGGTCGACGCCAGGAACACGGTGGCACCGCCGAGATCGTCGGCTCGGCCCCACCGGCTGGCCGGGATCCGCGCGAGGATCGCCTGGTTGCGGTCGGGGTCGTCGCGCAACGCCTGGGTGTTGTCGGTGGCGATATAGCCCGGCGCGATGGCGTTGACGTTCACCCCGTGGGCCGCCCACTCATTCGCCAACGCCTTGGTGAGGCCGGCCACGCCCGACTTCGACGCGGCGTAACCGGGGACGGTGATCCCGCCCTGGAAGCTCAACAGCGACGCGGTGAAGATGATCTTCCCTCGGCCACGCTCGACCATCGTCCGGCCGATCTCCCGGCTCAGGATGAACTGGCTGCTGAGGTTCACCTCGATGACGTGGTCCCACATCTCGTCCGGGTGCTCGGCGGCCGGAGTCCGGGCGATCGTGCCGCCGTTGTTCACCAGGATGTCGATCGGCCCGAGAGCGGTGAGGTCGCGGGCCAGCTGGTGCACGGCCGCCCGGTCGCCGAGATCCGCCCGCAGCGCGGTGAACTGACGGCCGGCGGCCCGCACCCGGCGTTCGACCTCGCTGCCCTCCGATTCGAGCTGGGCCGAGACGCCCACGATGTCGGCGCCGGCCAGGGCCAGGGCCTCGGCCATGGCGAGGCCGATCCCGCGCCGAGCCCCGGTCACGACGGCGGTCTGTCCGGTCAGGTCGAACAACGCCGTCACTGGTTACCCTCCCGCACATCGAGCAGCACCTTCATGACCCCGCCACCCTCGAGTGCCGCGAACGCGGCGTTGGCCGCCACGACCGGCTCGACCCGGGAAATGAGCTGCCGTGCCGGGATCGCACCCGACGCCACCAGCCGGATCGCCTCCACCATGTCATCGCGCTGGTAGAGCCGGGCACCGAGGAGCTCCAGCTCACGCCAGAAGAACCGGTGCAGGTTGACCTCCCGGGGCTGGGGATGGATCGCCACCATCACCAGCCGGCCCCGGGTGGTGAGGACGTCGACCGCCGTGGTGACGCCGGCGGCGGAGCCGGACACCTCGAAGGCGATGTCGGCGCCCGCGCCATCGGTACGGTCGTTGACCAGCGCCACGACATCGGTCGATCGCGGGTCGACGGCCTCGATCCCGATCCCCTGCGCCACCTCGCGTCGGAACGGGTCCGGCTCGACGAGGAGCACCCGCGCGCCGCGGCCCCGCGCCACGGTGGCGATGAGGACACCGACCGGGCCACCGCCGACCACGACCACCTGGTCGTCGGCGGTCACGTTCCCCCGGCGTACGTCGTGCACCGCGACCGCGACCGGCTCGACCAGCGCCGCGTGGTCGAGCGGCAACTCCTCCGGCAGCGGCAGGACCAGCTCCACCGGCACGTTCCAGGAGGACTGCATGGCACCCGGCGAGTCGATGCCGAGGAAGTTCATCGCGTGGCAGACGTGGGAGTTGCCACGCTGGCAGGCCGCGCACCGCCCGCAGGGCCGGGTCGGCATCACGGTGACGGGCTGACCGACGTTCCAGCCGGTCACGTCCTCGCCGATGGCCGCGATCCGCCCGGACATCTCGTGCCCGATGATCGCGGCGTCACCGACCCGGGCGTCCATGTCGCCGTGGTAGATGTGCAGATCCGTGCCGCAGATCCCGGTGTACGCCACCTCGATCCGCACCTCGCCGCGACCCGGCGGCTCGGGGTCACGGTCCTCGATTCCGAGGTGTCGTGCCCCCCGGTAGACGACTGCCTTCATCGTTCCTCCGTCTCGACGGTCGGTACGTCGTTCGTGCCGACCGGGCATGGCCGTGGGTGCACCGCCATCGCGATGCACCCACGCTCTCCCTGTTCTGGTGGTCAGCTCAGTGCCGTACGGTCGGCGACACCTCGTGACGGGCGTTCAGCGGCACGACGGGCACCTGGCGGGCGGGGATCACCCCGTCGACCCCGGCCAGCAGCCGCCGTCCGGCCCGCTCCGGCCGGACGTTGGGGCTGTCGGCCGTCTGCGCCTGCGGGCGGCGGTTGGCCACCCGGATCCGCTCCTCGTCCACCCGGACCCCCAGCCCGGGTGAATCGCCGAGGATGAAGGCGCCATCCTCGACGTGCAGGTCGACCGAGACTCCGACCGGCGGGTGTAGGTCCTGCAACTCGCTGGTCAGGTGGTTCGGCACCGAGGTCGCGGCGTGCAGCAGACCGATCGGGCTGTTGCCGATCGGGCTGACCGGCAGGTCGTGGGCGTGAGCCAGGGCGGATGCCCGCAGGAAGTGGGTGACCCCCCAGACGGCAGCCATCTGGACGATGTCGACCGCGCCGGCGGCGATCAGCGGGCGGTACTGCTCGAGCCCGGTGAGGTTCTCGCCGGTGGCGACTGACGCGCACACACCTCGGCTGACCGCGGCGAGGCCCTCGGCGTCCCAGCGCCGGACCGGCTCCTCGATCCAGATGAGGTCCAGGGTGCGTTCCAGTTCGCAGACGTGCCGGACAGCCTGCTTGCGGGTCCACGCCTCGTTGACGTCGAGCATCAGACCCGGCCGCCGGCCGCGTCCGGCCTCGGTCAGAACCTCCTTGACCAGGCTGAGGCGGTGCCGGTCGCTCTCGATGTCGAGGCCACCCTTGAGCTTGGCCGCGCGCAGGCCGTGGCTCGCGTAGACCTCGTACTCCCTGACGAGTTCGTCGTCGGTGAGCCCGATGTCCAGGCCGGACGCGTACGCGGTGACCCGCCGGTCGCGTCCACCCAGCAGCCGCCACAGCGGCTCACCGGCGGCCTGCGCCTTGATATCCCAGAGTGCGGTGTCCAGAGCGCCGATCGTGCCGAACACCGGGCCGGCGTGGCCTGCCTTGAAGGTGTGCCGCAACATCCGGTCGTACAGGGTCGTCACGGCACGGGGGTCTTCGCCCTCGATTGCTGCGAAGATCCGCTCGATCTCGACGTGCGGCCCGAGGCCGACTCCCGAGATGCCCTCGTCGGTGTCGACGATGACGATCGAGACCGGGACCACCCCGTCGGAGAACACGCCGTTGGCGTCGCCGACGGGCCGCCCCCATTCCTGGACCGTGGTGAGCGTCCGATAACCCGTGATCCGCATGTCAACCCTTCGTGGAACCGGCGGCTACGCCGTCGGCAATTTGGCGCTGGAGGAACAGGTAGACCAACAGGACGGGTATCGCGGCGATCAGCACCCCCGAGGCGAAGGTGGGGATGTTGTCGGAGTACTGCCCGCGCAACGAGGTCACCCCGATCATGAGCGTCCGGTGATCGGCCGAGGGCATCATCACCAGCGCCATGAGGACGTCGTTCCAGCAGAAAAGGGCGTTGAGGATGCCTACCGACAGCAGTGCCGGCGTGCCCAGGGGCAGCATGATCCGGCGATACACGCCGTACACGGTGTTGCCGTCGATCCGCGCGGCGTCGACGATCTCCGGCGGGATGCCCTTGTAGTAGCTCGTCATGAGAAAGACGGTGAAGGGCAGAAACTGGGCCACGTAGACGAGGATCAGACCGGGGTACGTGTCGATGAGCGCGGTGTCGGCCATGATCCGGGCGAGCGGCACCATGATCACCTGGAACGGGATGAAGAGCCCCGCGAGGCAGCCCAGGAACAACGCCTTCGAGCCACGGAACCGTAGTTGGCTCAGCGCGAAGCCGGCCATCGACCCCAACAGCAGCAGCAGGAGCACCGACGTCGTCACCACGAACAGCGAGTTGACGAAGTAGCGGCCCATGCCAACGCTGTTCCACGCCGTGCTGATGTTCTCCCAACGCAGAGCGTCGGTCAGCGAGAACCGGTCGAGGATGTAGTCACGGCGCGTCTTCATCGCCACGTTGGCGGTGAACAGCAGGGGGTAGATCGTCGCCAGGGCGAGCAGCGACATGGGGATGGCGATCAGCCACCAGCCCAGGCGGAGGCGAGACATCAATCCTCCTTTCCGGATCGTTCGAGCAGCTTGATCTGCAACAGCCCCACCACGAGCATGATCATGAAGAGGATCGTCGACGCGGCCGACGCGAGAGCCGGACGGTTCATCTGGCCCTGCTGCTTCCAGATGTAGAACTCCGGCAGGTACGTCGACCCCTCCGGCCCGCCGCTGGTCATGACGTAGAGCAGCCCGAACATCGAGGTCAGCATCCCGATCATCGTGGTCACGAAGACGAACTGGATGGTGCGCGAGAGGCTCGGGACGATCACGTGCCAGACGACCTGGGGCAGCGACGCCCCGTCCACCCGGGCAGCGTCCAGCAGCGCCGCGTCCAGCGTGGCGAACCCGGCGAGAAACACCACCAGGGCCATGCCGAAGGTGGCCCAGATGTGCACGCCCACCACCATGAACATCGCGATGCCCGGGTCACCGAGCCAGTCGATCGGGTCGACACCGACCGAGGAGAGGACGGCGTTGAGGGGGCCGTCGAAGGCGAGCAGCAAGTTGAAGATCGCACCGACGATGACCGGTGAGAGCACCGCGGGAAAGAAGTAGACGCTGCGGTAGAAGCGGTGCCCGGGCACCCGCAGGTAGATGAACGTCGCGAGCAGACCGGGGATCGCCACCGCCAACGGCAGCAGCAGCACCAGCAGCCCGACGTTTCTCAGCGCGGTCTGGAACAGCGGGTCGGCGAAGAGCTCGCGATAGTTGCCGAAACCGACCGCCGTCCCGTTCTGCGCACCGTCGCCGGTGAAGGAGAAGTTGACCCCGAGGAGCAGCGGGTAGAGGCGCAGCACCACGATGATCAGGACGGCCGGAGCGACCAGGACGTAGGGGGCGTAGCGCTCGGCCCGCAGGCCGCCACGGGTGCGGCGGGGTCGTGCGCCACCCTGATGCGCGGCGGGGGTGACCGCCGCCCCGCCGGCCCGTCCGGCCGAAGCCGAACGGACCGACGGTTGCGTGTTTCCAATCGGCACGAGGTCAGCCCGCCTGGTCGGAAGCGGCCAACTGCTTCACCACCTCGTCGACGGTGATCGAACCGCTGAGCAGCTGCTGGGAGAGGCGCCCCATCAGGTCGATCGTCTTCGAGGAGAGCGCCACGTGCAGGGCGGGCTTACCGCTCTTCAGCTCGCCGACGATCGTAGCGACGGCCGGTCCGGCCTGCGACACGTCGATGGTGGTGTCGGCGGCGATCGCACCGGCATCGGCGTAGAAGGCCTTCAACGCCTCGGCCGAGCTCAGGGAGCGCACCAGCTCGGCGGCCATCTTCGGGTCCTTCGTCCACTTGGCGACCGCGTAGCCGATACCGCCGTCGTACGGCAGGCTCGGGGTGGTGCCGGCAGTGATGACCGGAGCCTTCATGACGCCGAGCTTCTCCGGGGTGAGGAACTCGTTGAAGTCCTGCCAGTGCCCCACGTCCGACATCAGACCCATGACGTGCGCGGCCTTACCGGACTGGAAGAGCGCGAAGGAGTCGTTGAACATCGCGGTCGAGTTGGCCCCGTCGCTGTTCATCTTCTTGTCGCCGGCCTCCTTCCAGAGCTGGAAGAGGCGCTTGACGTTTGCCGAGTTCCAGTCCCGCTTGCCGGCGATCCAGGCGTCGTACTCCGCGGCGGTGAGGGTGGTGGAGCCCAGGCTCGAGATCCAGAACTGGATGCCGACGCCCTCCTTGTTGCCGAGGGCGAAGCACTTGGAGCCGGCCCTGGCGATGGCGGCGCAGTCAGCGACGAACTTGTCCCAGGTGGTGGCCGGGCTCGCCGGGTCGAGGCTGGCCTTCTGGTAGATCGCCTTGTTGTAGTAGATCGGGTAGCCCTGCAGCGTCACCGGGGCGGCGTAGACCTTGCCGTCCTTGGTGAACGCGTCCCAACCGGCCAGCCGCTGCTTGTCCTCGGCCACGTAGTCGGTGATCGGCACCAGCGCGTCCACCCGGTCGCGGATCTGGCCACCACCATTGAACAGCATGACGTCCGGGCCCTTGCCGGACTGGATCGCCGCACCGAGCAGCGTGTAGTACTGGTCGAAGGGTTGCGCGACGAACTCGACCTCGACATCGGCATGCTTCTTCTTGAAGTCAGCCTTCGCCTTGTCCAGATAGGATTTGGCGAACGGCTCACCGGACTTCCAGTCCCATACCACCAGTTTGCCGTCCGAGCTGGTGGACTTACCCGAATCGCTAGCACTTCCACAGCCGGCCAAGGCCAGGCTCACAACGAGGACGGCCGACCATATTGCTCGCTGTCTCATCAGTTGTCACCTCAGAAAGTGGGGTGGCCGGCGGGCGTCCCGCGAGCCAATGTTGACCGGAAGGTAACTCGTATGACGTGTGACGTCAATACTCGCCCGTACACTGAGCCAGACGTCGTGCCACGGCGAGCCATTCGGAGGGGGACATGACGCCACCGCAGGAAACAGCCCTGAACAGTCCGGCAACCCCGGCGTGGGTGCGTCGACCGACCAACCTCGCCAGGGCGGTCACCGCCGAGTTGGTGGAGCGCATCGTTCGGGGCGTACACCCGTCCGGAACGTCCCTCCCCCCGGAGCCGGTCCTCTGCGAGACCTTCGGCGTGAGCCGGACGGTCGTCCGGGAAGCAGTGAAGATCCTCCAGGAGAAGGGGCTGGTGCAGGTCCGTCAGGGCGCCGGCACCATGGTCACGCCGCCGGCACACTGGGACATGCTCGACGAACTCGTCCTCGCGGCCACCATCGCCGTGGACGACAGCCTCGCCATACTCGATGACCTGGTCGTCACCCGGCGCGTGCTGGAGTCCGACATGGCGAACGTCGCCGCCCGCCTCGCCGACACCGAGACCCTCGATCGACTACGTGCGATGGTCGACCGGATGGACGAGCTCGTCGACGACCACGTCACCTACCACGACCACGACCGGGCCTTCCACGACACGATCATGCAGGCGTCCGGGAACCGCATCGCCCGGGGCGTCGTGCGCGCGTTGGAGAGCCAGGTCATCAACACCGCCCGCTACATGGGCCGGACCGAACGCGCGCTGTGCGTCGCGTCCAACCAGGGCCACCGGCGCATCTACGAGCGCATCGCCGCCCACGACTCCAATGGCGCAGCCGAGGCGATGTTCACCCACATCACCGAGGCATGGCTGGTGCGCCGCGGTGGCCCGGGGAGCCCGGTGCGCCTGCAGCGCTGACCGCCCGCGGTCGACGCAGCGGCGCCCACCCCCGGGCACGGGAGCGGGCGCCGCCACCTGAGGTCGACCAGACCTACGAGAACTGGGCGAAGAACCGCCAGATCTCACCCTTGGTCCAGGTCGTGATGCCGCTCTCGGCGTAGGTGCCGTCCACCGGGCCGGGCATGTGACCGTTGTCGTACGCGGCCCACTGCACTGGGTAACCAGCCCGGCAACCGGAGTAGGCGGTCGTGATGTGCGTACGACTGCCGCCGGCCGGCTCGGGCGGGTTCTGGGCGGCGCAACCGTTGTTACGGACGAACGTGTCGCGCAGCGCCCTACCCCCGGAGATGTTCAGGACGTTGTCCGAGATGCCGTGCAACCCGAAGTAAGCGATGGGCTGCGTACCGCCGCTGCACCCGCTGATCTGCCCGCCAGAGATGACCGCGACGGCCCGGAAGACGGTGGCCCGCGCACAGGCGATGGCGTAGCTCATGCCGCCACCCCAGCTGAAGCCGAGGGCGAACCGCTGTCGGGGGTTGACGCAGAGGCTGCTCTCGATCCGTCTGATCATGTCGTCCACGAAGGTGATGTCCTCACCACCGGAGTTGCCCCAGCCGTTGCCGAACCCCTGTGGCGCGACCAGGATCGCGCTGTTGTTCGACTGCTCCTGCTGCCCGTAGTAGGACCACGGGGTGCCACTGGTGCCACCGGAGGAGATCTCCTGCATGGTGCCGCCCCGCCAGTGGAAGGCAAAGATCAGCCGGTACGGGTTGCTGTTGTTGTAGTTGGCGGGCACCCGCAGGATGAAGGTCCGGCTCTTGCCGTTGCTCTGGATCGTGTGCGTGCCGCTGGCCAACGTCGGCGCCTTGCCGCACCCGCTACCACCCGAGGGCGGCGGGTTGCTGCCGCCATCGACGGGGACAAGCTGCCACTGCTGGTTGGTACCGCCCCAGTCGGCGTACTGAACGACGTTCCCGCCGTCGGCGGTGGAAGCGCCCTGCACCTCGACGGCCTTGTTGCTGTTGCGGTTGATCAGCCGGACGTAGCCACCGTCCGAGTCGGCCAGCCGGAACTGCTGGTTCGTGCCGTTGAGGTCGGCCCACTGCACGATCGCGCCGCCGTCCGCGGTGGAGAAACCGCTGACGTCGAGCACCTTGCCCGAGTGCCGCGACTTGATCCGGTAGAAGCCACCCCCGGAGTCCACGAACTGCCACTGCTGGTTGGTGCCGTTGTTGCGCGTCCACTGGCTGATCCGCGCTCCGTCGTTGGTGGCCGAGGCGTACAGGTCAAGCGCCTTGCCGCTGTTCCGGTTCACCAGGGCGTACCAGGCATTGGTGTCCACGGTCGCTGCCGCCACGGGCGTCGCGTTGACCGCGACGAGGGTGCTGGCTGCCATGACCGCGGCCGCCGCCGCGGCCAACCCTGACCGCCAGCGACGTCTCCGTGGAGAGGCGGGACGAGCCTCATCGAGGGCTTTCATGGTCCACTCCTTCGATCGAGGTCACCCACGAGCAGAACGCTCGCGCGTGCCCTGGCGTGTGTGCCGGCGTCCTGGTGGTGGCGTCAGCGGGGTGAAAATTAGCGGGTAAGACGTCATACGTCAAACGATTGGTGTCGATCTGAACAGGTGCCCGGCAGCGGCAGCACGACGGCCACGGCGGCTCGCCCCAGCTGGGGCGAGCCGCCGTCGTCACACCTCGCCAGGGCTGTTGCCGGCCGGATCCCGAGCGGTCGGCAGCTCCCTCTCCCCCCGGTCGATGGCGGCGGTGCTAGCCGATCCGGACCAGTTGCCACTGCTGGTTGTTGCCGCCCCAGTCGGCGTACTGAACGATGTTTCCACCGTCGGCGGTAGACGCGCCCTGCACCTCGACGGCCTTGTTGCTGTTGCGGTTGATCAGACGCACGTAGCCGTCGGCCGAATTCGCGAGTCGGAACTGCTGGTTCGTGCCGTTGAGGTCGGCCCACTGCACGATCGCGCCGCCGTCCGCGGTGGAGAAGCCACTGACGTCGAGCACCTTGCTGGAGTTGCGCGCCTTAAGCCGGTAGTAGCCACTACCCGAGTCGACGAACTGCCACTGCTGGTTGACGCCGTTGTTGCGCGTCCACTGGCTGATCCGCGCTCCGTCGTTGGTCGCCGAGGCGTAGACGTCCATCGCCTTGCCGCTGTTCCGGTTCAGCAACACGTACCAGGCGCTGGTGTCCACCCCGGAGCCCGGCGGGGGCGTGGTGGGCGGCGTGGAGCCGCCGTTCAGGGCGTCGAGGACGGCGGTGTACGCGGCCTTCTTGTTGCCGTTGCAGTCGAAGAGCAGGGCGTTGTCGGAGCCACGCCACGAGTCGTCCAGCTCGGTGATCTGCACATCCACACCGAGATCAGCGAACCGCTGCAGATTCGCCTGGTAGTCACCGGCCAGCGAGGTGCCCAGGTGCGACTGGAAACCCACGCAGTCGATCGGCACGCCACGGGACTTGAAGTCCCGCACCATGTTGTAGATCCCCGTCGACTTCGCGTTGATCCCATCGGTGTTGTAGTCGTTGTAACACAACTTCGCACCCGGATCCGCCGCCCGCGCCGCCCGGAACGCCGCCTCGATCCAGTCGTTGCCGGTGCGCTGCAGG
>NZ_JOAN01000028.1 GCF_000718555.1 Micromonospora chokoriensis | reverse complement strand
GTCGAGCACCTCGCCGACTGGATCGCCACCCGCGGCTACTCCACCAGCTGACCCACACGCAATCGAAGGGCCGGACCCCACCACGGGGCCCGGCCCTTCGGCATGCGCGTACTCAGTCGGTGGCGAGGACAGTCAGGATTTGCTCGCCGTACTTGGCGAGTTTGTTCTCGCCGACCCCGCTGACGCGGGACAGCTCGGCGAGCGTGCTGGGCGCGTCGCTGGCGATCTGTCGCAGGGTGGCGTCGTGGAAGATCACGTACGCCGGGACGCCCTGCTCTTTGGCGGTTGCCGCCCGCCAGCCGCGCAGCCGCTCGAACAGCGACGCGGCGGCCGGGGTCAGCTCGGCCACGACGGTGGCCGAGCCGCGCGGCTTCGACGAGCGGCTCGATGCGGGCTTCTCCGGCTCGCGGCGCATGGTGACCGTGCGGCGGCGACCGAGGACGTCGGCGCTCGCGTCGGTGAGCGCCAGCGTGCCGTAGTCGCCCTCCACGGCGAGCAGCCCTTCGGCGAGCAGTTGTCGGACCACGCCCCGCCACTCGGCCTCACTGAGCTCGGAGCCGATGCCGAAGACGGTCAGCGAGTCGTGACCGTACTGGCTGATCTTGTCGGTCTGCTTGCCGAGCAGGATGTCTATGCAGTGCCCGGCACCGAAGCGCTGGTTGCGTTCGCGGTCGAGCCGGAAGATGGCGGAGAGCAACTTCTGGGCGGCGACGGTGCCGTCCCAGGACTCCGGTGGGGTGAGGCAGGTGTCGCAGTTGCCGCAGGCGGCCGTCGACGTCTCGCCGAAGTATTCGAGCAGTTGGACCCGCCGGCAGCGCACCGTCTCGCAGAGGGCGAGCATCGCGTCCAGGTGGGCGGCGAGGTTGCGGCGGTGGGCGAGGTCACCGTCGGACGTCTCGATCATCTTGCGTTGCTGGACCACGTCCTGCAGCCCGTACGCCAGCCAGGCGGTGGAGGGCAGGCCGTCGCGGCCGGCACGGCCGGTCTCCTGGTAGTAGCCCTCGACCGACTTGGGCAGGTCGAGGTGGGCGACGAACCGGACG
Source organism: Micromonospora chokoriensis (assembly GCF_000718555.1). Classification (GTDB taxonomy): domain Bacteria; phylum Actinomycetota; class Actinomycetes; order Mycobacteriales; family Micromonosporaceae; genus Micromonospora; species Micromonospora chokoriensis_B. The sequence continues at coordinate 58,166 of NZ_JOAN01000028.1, read as the reverse complement.
TCGGGTTTGTCGATGCCCATGCCGAAGGCGATGGTGGCGACCATGACCAGGCCGTCTTCGCGCAGGAAACGCTGCTGGTTGCGAGCGCGGGTGCCCGCGTCCAACCCGGCGTGGTAGGGCAGCGCGGCGACCCCGTTGGCGGTAAGGAACTCCGCGGTCTTGTCGACCGAGGCCCGGGACAGGCAGTAGACGATGCCGGCGTCGCCCGGGTGCTCGTCGCGCAGCAGGGTCAGCAACTGCTTGCGGGGCTCCCGCTTGGGCACGATCCGGTACTGGATGTTGGGCCGGTCGAAGCTGGCCACGAAGTGCCGGGCGTCGTCGAGGTTGAGCCGGGTCGCGATCTCGGTACGGGTGGCGCTCGTCGCGGTGGCGGTGAGCGCGATCCGGGGCACCTCGGGCCACCGCTCGTGCAGCATCGACAGCGCCAGGTAGTCGGGGCGGAAGTCGTGCCCCCACTGGGACACGCAGTGCGCCTCGTCGATCGCGAACAGGGAGATGCGCCCCCGGTCCAGCAGGGCGAGGGTGGACCGGACGCCGAGCGCTTCGGGGGCCAGGTAGAGCAGGTCCAACTCGCCGGCGACGAAGGCCGCCTCGACCCGCCGTCGGGCGTCCAGGGTCTGGGTCGAGTTGAGGAAGCCGGCGCGTACGCCGACCGCGGTGAGGGCGTCCACCTGGTCCTGCATGAGCGCGATCAGCGGGGACACGACGACCGCGACGCCCTCGCGGACCAGGGCGGGGATCTGGTAGCACAGCGACTTGCCGCCACCGGTGGGCATCAACACCAGCGCGTCGCCGCCAGCGACCACATGGTCGATCACGTCCTGCTGGAAACCACGGAACGCGTCGTAGCCGAAGACCCGGCCCAGCACGTCCAGGGCGCCGGAGGCGGTACGCAGGTCGGTGGGAGAAGCCATCCGGGGAGTCTACGAGCCCACCCGGACAGCGCCCGCCCGGCGCACCCGAGCGGTGGGGTGCGCCGGGCGACGCGGTCAGCCGGGCTGGCTGGATCGGTTGGCCAGGCCGCGCGGCGGGGCCTTCATCCCGACCACGATGTCGACGATCTCGATGTAGCGGGCCTTGTTGCCCATCCGGAAGGCGGTGGCCGCCGCGTTGATCTCTTCGAGGGTGTCGGCCTCGACCATGGTGACCTGGTCGTACTTGCCGTTCACCCCGGTGCAGACGACGTGGGTGAGCTGCTTGGCGAAGCGGCCCAGGTCGCGGGCGTGCTCGGCGGAGACCTCGTGGATGCCCTCGCGGCCGAGAGCGAAGTACTCGGGGTTGATCCGCATGAACAGGAAGCCGACGTATTTGTTCTTGTCCGCCAGGTCGTGCATCGCGCCCTCCAGGTGTCGGTTTGACCTGCGACGATCACGGTGAGCGTATTGACAACTACTGATCGTTATCAAGGGTGGGTGGCTGTCGGGAGGGCGACCGTCGAACGGTCCGCAGCCGCCGCTCGGCCACGGGTGCCCGGCCTCGACCCGGCGGCGGGATAGAGTCGCTGATTGACCAATCGCGGCCGAGGGCGGCCGCGGCGCCACGGCTTGGGGGTACGGGTGAGCGAGGCGCGCACAGCCGGTGACCGGATCGACGGCCCGGCCGCCGATGACGAGCAGTTGACGCCCGAGTCGGAGACCACCCTGGTGGTGGTCACCGGCGTCTCCGGGGGTGGCCGCAGCACTGTCGCCCGGGCGTTGGAGAACGTCGGCTACTACGTCGTGGACAACCTGCCGCAGGCCTTGATGCTGGACATGGCCGAGCTGGCGTTCAAGGCGGGCGGGGCGGCCCGGCGTACCGCGATGGTGCTGGACGTGCGGTCGCGGGCCTTCTCCACCGACCTGGCCGGGGCGATCCGGGAGCTCAAGGAGCGCGGGTTCTCGCCCCGGGTGGTCTTCGTCGACGCCGACGACGAGGTGCTGATCCGGCGGTTCGAGAGCGTTCGCCGGTCGCACCCGTTGCAGGGCGACGGGCGGCTGGCCGACGGCATCGCCGTGGAGCGCGGCCTGCTCGAGGAGGCGCGCGACCAAGCCGACGTGATCATCGACACCAGCCACCTGAACGTCAACCAGCTCCGGCGGCGCATCGAGGAGCTGTTCGGCGGCGAGGACGCCCGCCGGCTGCGGGTGACCGTGCTGTCGTTCGGCTTCAAGTACGGCCTGCCGCCGGACGCCGATTTCGTGCTGGACGCCCGCTTCCTGCCCAACCCGTACTGGGTGCCGGAGCTGCGTGAGCACACCGGGCGGGAGGAGGCGGTCAGCGCGTACGTGCTGGGCCAGGAGGGCGCGGACGCCTTCGTCGCCTCGTACGCCGACCTGGTCAACGCCACCACGACCGGCTTCGAGCGGGAGGGCAAGCGGTACCTGACCGTCGCCGTGGGCTGCACCGGCGGCAAGCACCGCAGTGTGGCCATCTCCGAGGAGTTGGCCAGCCGACTGCGCCACTCCGGGCTGGCGGCGAACGCCCAGCACCGCGATCTGGGGCGGGAATGACGGCCCGGCGGGTGGTGGCGTTCGGAGGCGGGCACGGCCTCTCCGCCTCGCTGCGCGCGCTGCGCCACTGCGCTCCGGAACTCGACCTCGACATCACCGCAGTGGTGACGGTGGGTGACGACGGGGGCTCCAGTGGTCGACTGCGAGCTGAGCGGGGTGGCCTGCCCCCGGGGGATCTACGTCAGGCGCTGGTGGCGTTGGCCGGGGATCACCCGGCCACCCGGCGTAGCGCCGCGCTGTTCCAACATCGCTTCGCCGACGCCCGGCGCGGCACCGACGGGGCGTCAGCCGGCGTCGACGGTCTGACCGGGCACGCGGTGGGCAACCTGGTGCTCTGCGGTCTCATGGAGCTGCTCGGTGACCCGGTGGCCGCGCTGGAGCACGCCGGCGCGATGCTCGGCACGGTGGGCCGGGTGTTGCCGATGTCCCGCCAGCCGGTCGGCATCGAGGCGCGGGTACGCGGTGTCGACCCGGCCGCCCCCGACGAGGTGCGCACGGTGAGTGGCCAGCACCAGGTGGCCGTCACCACCGGGCGGGTCGAGTCGCTGCGCCTCACCCCGGGCGCCCCGCCGGCCTGCGCCGAGGCCATCGAGGCGATCCGGGCGGCCGATTGGTTGATCTTCGGGCCGGGCAGCTGGTACACCAGCGTGCTGCCGCACCTGCTGGTGCCGCAGTTGGCCGACGCGATCGTGTCCACCTCGGCTCGGCGGCTGGTCACGTTGAACCTCGCCGCCGAGAAGGAGACCCTCGGGCTCTCCGTGGCCGACCATCTCGCGGCTCTGCACTGGTACCTGCCCGAGCTCAAGGTGGATCTTGTGCTCGCCGATGCCAAGGCGGTGGGTGACCCCGAACCGGTCGAACGTGCGGCAGAATCGCTGGGTGCCCGCCTGGTCCTCGCCCCCGTCGCCGTCGTCGACGGCACTCCCCGCCATGATCCGGCTGCCCTGGGCGCCGCGCTGGTGCCTGTCCTGGGCTCCGATCGTTAGACACGTACGTAATCTCCGGCGACACGCCGGAACAGGTCCGTGAGGGGACGCACAATGGCGATGACGGCCGCGGTCAAGGACGAGCTGAGTCGGGTCGACGTGCCCAAGCCCTGCTGTCGGCGGGCGGAGATGGCCGCGCTGCTGCGCTTCGCTGGTGGGCTGCACATCGTCTCCGGCCGCGTGGTGGTGGAGGCCGAACTGGACACCGGGGCGGTGGCCCGGCGGTTGCGCCGGGAGATCGCCGAGGTCTACGGGTACCCCAGCGAGATCCACGTGCTGGCCTCCGGCGGGCTGCGCAAGGGCAGCCACTTCATCGTGCGCGTGGTCAAGGACGGCGAGGCCCTCGCGCGGCAGACCGGCCTGCTCGACGTGCGGGGCCGCCCGGTGCGGGGGCTGCCCCCGCACGTGGTGGCGGCCAACGTCTGCTGCGCGGTCTCCGCGTGGCGGGGCGCGTTCATGGCGCACGGCTCGCTCACCGAGCCCGGCCGCTCCAGCGCCCTGGAGATCACCTGCCCGGGGCCGGAGTCGGCGCTGGCGCTGGTCGGCGCGGCCCGGCGCATCGGCATCACCGCCAAGAACCGCGAGGTACGCGGGGTGGACCGGGTGGTCGTCAAGGACGGCGACGCGATCGCCGCGCTGCTCACCCGGATCGGCGCGCACTCCAGCGTGCTGGCGTGGGAGGAGCGTCGGGTACGCCGCGAGGTGCGGGCCACCGCCAACCGGCTCGCCAACTTCGACGACGCCAACCTGCGCCGCTCGGCGCGCGCGGCGGTCGCCGCCGCCGCCCGGGTCACCCGTGCGCTGGAGATCCTCGCCGAGGAGGCGCCCAACCACCTGACCGACGCCGGGCGGCTGCGCCTGGAGCACCGGCAGGCGTCGTTGGAGGAGTTGGGCGCGCTGGCCGACCCCCCGCTGACCAAGGACGCCATCGCCGGCCGGATCCGCCGACTGCTGGCGTTGGCCGACAAGCGAGCCCGCGACCTCGGCATCCCGGATACGGAAGCGGCAGTCACGCCCGACATGCTCGTGGTCTGATAGGACGGTGGGGCCGCACGGTGCGTCCGGGGCACGACCCGGCGCGGCGTGGTCTCGCACGCTCGGATATGGTCGCTGAGTACGGCAAGGGGGCCGACACCGGCACTTCTCGTCGTGCCCACCGCCTCGGGCGGTCAGGTCCTCAGACCGCGCGGCGGGGTGGCCGAGATGAACCGTCGACGGCCGGCTCCAACGGTCGGCGCACACCATTCCCGCCGGCCCGTTGTCTGAAGCCGGCGGACCAGAACGCGAGGAGATGGGACCTGTGACCATCCGGGTTGGCATCAACGGCTTTGGCCGAATCGGCCGTAACTTCTTCCGGGCAGTGCTGGCGTCTGACGCCGACATCGAGGTCGTGGCGGTGAACGACCTGACCGACAACGCCACGCTCGCCCACCTGCTCAAGTACGACAGCATCCTCGGTCGCCTGCCGTACGAGGTCAAGGCCACCGCCGACGAGATCACCGTCGGTGGCAAGACCATCAAGGCGTACGCCGAGAAGGACCCGTCGAAGCTGCCGTGGGGCGAGGTCGGCGCCGACGTCGTCATCGAGTCGACCGGCTTCTTCACCGACGCCACCAAGGCCAAGGCGCACGTCGACGGCGGGGCCAAGAAGGTCATCATCTCCGCCCCGGCGAAGAACGAGGACGTCACCGTCGTAATGGGTGTCAACCACGACACCTACGACCCGGCGAAGCACACCATCATCTCCAACGCTTCGTGCACCACCAACTGCCTCGCCCCGATGGCGAAGGTTCTGCACGACACGTTCGGCATCCAGCACGGTCTGATGACGACGATCCACGCGTACACCCAGGACCAGAACCTGCAGGACGCGCCGCACTCGGATCTGCGTCGGGCCCGCGCCGCCGCGCTGAACATCGTGCCGACCTCGACCGGTGCCGCCAAGGCGATCGGCCTGGTCCTGCCGGACCTCAAGGGCAAGCTCGACGGGTACGCCCTGCGGGTGCCGATCCCGACCGGCTCGGTCACCGACCTCACCGTGAACGTGGCTCGTGAGACCACCGTGGACGAGGTCAACGCCGCGCTGAAGGCCGCTGCGGATGGCCCGCTCAAGGGCATCCTGGTCTACAACGAGGACCCGATCGTCTCCTCGGACATCGTGACCGACCCGGCGTCGTGCATCTTCGACGCGCCGCTGACCAAGGTCGTCGGCAACCAGGTCAAGGTCGTCGGCTGGTACGACAACGAGTGGGGCTACTCCAACCGCCTGGTCGACCTCGTCAAGCTGGTCGGTTCGTCGCTGTGAGCATCCGGACCCTCGACGACCTGCTCGCCGAGGGGGTGTCGGGTCGGCGCGTGCTGGTGCGCGCCGACCTGAACGTCCCGCTCGACAAGCAGACCGGTGCCATCACCGATGATGGCCGGATCCGCGCGGTGCTGCCGACGCTCGGCGCGCTGGTCGAGGCCGGCGCGAAGGTTGTCGTCTGCTCGCACCTGGGCCGCCCGAAGGGCGCTCCGGACCCGCAGTTCAGCCTGGGCCCGGTCGCCGGGCGGCTCGGTGAGCTGCTCGGCGCGCCGGTGCGCTTCGCCACCGACACCGTCGGTGATTCCGCCCGCTCCACCGTCGCTGACCTGGCCGACGGCCAGGTCGCCCTGTTGGAGAACCTGCGCTTCAACGCCGGTGAGACCAGCAAGGACGAGGCCGAGCGGGGCGCGTTCGCCGACCAGCTCGCCGCGTTCGGCGACGCGTATGTGGACGACGCGTTCGGTGCGGTGCACCGCAAGCACGCGAGCGTCTTCGACGTGCCGGCCCGGCTGCCGCACGTCGCGGGTCGGCTGGTGCTGCGTGAGGTCGAGGTCCTCTCCAAGCTCACCGGTAACCCGGAGCGCCCGTACGTGGTGGTGCTCGGTGGGTCGAAGGTGTCCGACAAGCTTGCCGTGATCGAGGCGTTGCTGCCCACTGTCGATCGGCTGCTCATCGGCGGCGGCATGTGCTTCACCTTCCTCAAGGCCCAGGGCCTGGAGGTGGGCACCTCGCTGCTGGAGAAGGACATGGTCGAGACCTGCCGCAACCTGCTGGAGCGGGCCAACGGCAAGATCATGCTCCCGGTCGACGTGGTCGTCGCGGACGCGTTCGCTCCGGACGCCGCGCACGACACGGTCCGGGTCGACGGCATCCCGAGCCACCGGCTCGGCCTCGACGTCGGGCCGGAGACGGTGGCTGGCTTCAGCGCCGCGCTGTCCCAGGCTAAGACGATCTTCTGGAACGGCCCGATGGGCGTGTTCGAGATGCCGGCCTTCGCGGCGGGCACCCGGGGGATCGCCGAGGCGATCACCAAGGCCGACGCGTTCAGCGTCGTCGGCGGCGGTGACAGTGCAGCGGCGGTCCGTGCGTTGCGGCTGGACGAGACTGATTTCAATCACATCTCCACCGGCGGTGGCGCCTCCCTGGAATATCTCGAGGGCAAGACCCTCCCCGGTATCGCGGCCCTGGAGAACTGAATGTCGAGCACCACCCGCCGGCCGTTGATGGCCGGCAACTGGAAGATGAACCTCAACCACCTCGAGGCCAACCTGCTGGTGCAGAAGCTGGCGGCGAGCCTCACCGAGAAGCAGCTCACCGCCGTCGAGACGGTCGTGCTGCCGCCCTTCACCGACCTGCGCACCGTGCAGACCGCGGTGGACGGGGACAAGCTGCTGATCGGCTACGGCGGGCAGGACCTCTCCCCGCACGCGTCTGGCGCGTACACCGGGGATATCTCCGGGCCGCTGCTGGCGAAGCTCGGCTGCACGTACGTGGTGGTCGGGCACTCCGAGCGGCGGGCCTACCACAACGAGGACGACGCGCTGGTCAACGCCAAGGTCAAGGCGGCGTTGACGCACGGCCTGACGCCGATCCTGTGCGTGGGGGAGGGGCTGGACGTCCGCGAGCAGGGCACCCACGTGGCGCACTGCGCCGACCAGCTCGACGGGGGCCTCGCCGGGCTCACCGCGGAGCAGGTGCGGCAGGTCGTGATCGCGTACGAGCCGGTCTGGGCGATCGGCACGGGCAAGACCGCGACCCCGGAGGACGCCCAGGAGGTCTGTGGGGCGGTGCGCCAGCGACTGGCGGAGCGCTTCGACCAGGAGACCGCCGACCAGGTCCGGGTCCTCTACGGCGGCTCGGTCAAGGCGTCCAACGTCGCCTCGATCATGGCCCAGCCGGACGTCGACGGGGGCCTGGTGGGGGGCGCCAGCCTGGACGCGGAGGAATTCGCTCAGATCTGCCGGTTCCCGGAGCACCTCGCCCGCTGATCGCTCGGTATCCTTGACACCGCCCGTCCACCGGTCGGTGCCGCCGTGCCCGATCAGACCGGGCGAGGATCGCTACGAGAGGAACTGACCCCAGCCATGCCGATCTGGTTCGCATACACGTTGATCGTGTTGCTGGTCATCACGAGCATTCTGCTCACCATGCTGATCCTGCTGCACCGCGGCAAGGGCGGCGGTTTGTCGAGCATGTTCGGCGGTGGCGTCAGCTCCAGCCTCGCCGGCTCCTCGGTCGCGGAGAAAAACCTGGACCGCTACACCATTCTGGTGAGCGTCGTCTGGTTCGCCGCCATCATCGGGCTCGGGCTCTGGCTGCGCCTCCAAATGAACAGCGGCACCTGAGCAGGCTCAGTAAGTCGTACAATCTGCGCGCGGTTCGTCACTCGACGGGCCGCGCGCAGGCTTTTCTCCGCTGCACCGCGTCGCCCGCCGCTCCACCCCCGAAGACGGCGGGTCCCCTCCGACGACAGGAGCGAGCAGCCGTGCCGAATGGCAACGTTATCCGGGGAGCCCGAGTCGGGTCCGCACCAATGCGCCCGGACGAGCGGCACCAACCCGCCCCCCGACAGGACGTCACCTACTGGTGCCGCAACGACCACCGGATCGACATCCGGATCGCTGCGGACGTCGAGCCGCCGCCCCTGTGGGACTGCACCCGCTGCGGCCTGCCCGCCGGCCGGGACGCCCAGAACCCGCCGGGCCGGGTCCGCGCCGAACCGTTCAAGAGCCACCTGGCGTACGTGAAGGAGCGGCGCACCGCCGAGGAGGGGGAAGCCCTGCTCGCCGAGGCGCTCGCCGCGCTACGCCGTCGGCGCGGCGAGTAGCGGGCTCCTCCGCACGCTCAGCGCAGGCTGCGCAGCCGGGCCGGCACGTCCACTGCCGCCGCCCGGTCCAGCAACCAGCGGGTGCGGTCCACGCCGCGTACACCGGCGGCCGGCAACTGCACCGGCCCGGCGCCGGCCAACGCCATACCCACCGCGCGAGCCTTGTCGGCGCCGGCGGCCACCAGCCAGACCTCCTCGGCGGTGTTGATCGCCGCCAGGGTGAGGGTGGTCCGCGTCGGCGGCGGCTTGGGGCTGCCCCGCACCGCGCTGACCGGCCGGGTCTCGTAGCTCACCGGGTGCTCGGGGAAGACCGAGGCCACGTGGCCGTCCTCGCCGACGCCCAGCATCAGCACGTCGAAGTGCGGCAGCGTGGCGTGCCCGGGTCGAGCGGCGCGCGCCAACTCCTGCGCGTACGCGGCGGCCGCCGCCTCGGGGTCGTTGCCGGCCGGGCCGTCCGACGCTGGCATCGCGTGCACCCGGGCCGGGTCCAGCGGCACCACGTCGAGCAGGGCGGCTCGGGCCTGGGTCTCGTTGCGGTCCGGATCACCGGCGGGCAGGAACCGTTCGTCGCCCCACCACACGTCGACCCGGGACCAGTCCACCGCGTCGCGCGCCGGCAGCGTCGCCACCGCCCGGTACACGGCCGCGGCAACCCGACCTCCGGTGAGCACCACCGAGGCTTCACCCCGGTCGGCCTGGGCGTCGAGCAGCTTCACCAGCAGCCGGGCCGCCACCGCCTGCGCCAGCAGATCGGCGTCGGCGTGGACGGCGACACTCGCCTCACTCATGGGTTGCGCCTTCGTTTCCCGACCGCCCGGCGGTCGCTGATCGTGCCCGGGCCGGTCTGCCCGAGGTGGTGGGGCGAAAACCCCGGAGGTTGCGGGGCAGGGCCGGTGCGTGCCGGCCCTGCCCGACGTGGTGACTTGGCTGTGCTCAGCCCTGGCCGCTGGTGCCGGCGTGTGCGGTGACCCCGGCCTCGGCGCGCTTCGCGGTGGCCGGATCCTTCCAGACGTGGACCCGCTGCGGGGGGCGCTGCTCCAGCCCCCGCAGCCCGACCGTCGCGCCCAGCGCCTCCGCGTACACCTGGTCGGCGTCCAGACGGCGCAGCTCCTCGGCCAATTCGTCACCGAGCGGGCGACGAACCAGCGGCAGGGCCCGGTCGTCCTGACCCGTCCGCCGGAACACCGCCATGCTGTCCTCGCGGGTCAGCGTCAGCTGGTCGCCGTTGGCGCAGTTGAGCTGCACCTCCCGCATCCGAGGGAACTCGTCGCTGTCCACCCGACGGGGGGTGATGCCGAGCCGGCTGGACAGCCAACCGGCCATCAGCGCCGCCGTCGGGTCGGTGGGCGGCGCGACGATTGTCGCCTCGGTGACCTGGGCGCTGGTGGTGTCGAACGCCCCCGCGACCAGGGTGCGCCACGGGGTGATCCGGGTCCACGCCAGGTCGGTGTCGCCCGGGGCGTAGTCCCGGGCACGCTGCCGCAGCGCCTCCACCGGGTCGGCGGCCTGCGCGGAGTCGGTGATCCTCCGGTCGGCCACCACCCCGAGGAAGTCGGTGGCGATCTCCGCCGGCGGCTCGCCGTGCCACCAGGTGACCACCGGCACGTCGGGAACGAGCAGCGGCATCACGACCGACTCGGCGTGCAGGGCCAGCCGGCCGTACATCCGGGTGACCACCGCCTCGCACGGGCCGAGCCGGCCACCGACCACGATCTCGGCGTCCAGACGGTTGCGGTCCCGCTCGATCTCCGAGCGCACCACCACCACGAGCCGGCACGGGTGCGCGGCGGCGGCGATCGTCGCCGCCGCCTCCGCCTCCCGGACCCGCTTCTCGTCCACGACCACGATGAGGGTGAGCGCCATGCCGCTGGCCACCCCACCGGCGCTGCGCCGTTCGGCGGCGAGCGCCTTGACGACCTCGTTGCCGGTGGTGTCCCACAGCCCGATCATGCTCGTCTCCAAGCGCGGCCCTCGCGGGCCAGCATCTCGTCGGAGGCCCGTGGGCCCCACTCGCCGGCCCGGTACGGCTCCGGCGTGGTGCCCACCCAGGCGTGCTCCAGCGGGTCGATCACCTGCCAGCTCTGCTCGACCTCGGCCGCGTCCGGGAACAGGGTGCGGTCGCCGATCAGCACGTCCAGCACCAGACGCTCGTACGCCTCGGGGCTGGACTCGGTGAACGCCTCGCCGTACTGGAAGTCCATCGCGATGTCGCGGACCTCCATGGTGGTGCCCGGCACCTTCGAGCCGAACTTGAGCACCACGCCCTCGTCCGGCTGTACCCGGATGACCAGCTGGTTGTTGCCCAGCGACTCCATGTCGGCGTCGTTGAACGGCAGGTGCGGCGCCTTCTTGAACATGATGGCGACCTCGGTGACCCGCCGGGGCAGCCGCTTGCCGGCCCGGATGTAGAACGGCACCTCCGCCCAGCGGCGGTTCTGGATGCCCAGCCGCACCGCCACGTACGTCTCGGTGGTGGAGTCGGTGGGGACGTCCCGCTCGTCCAGGTAACCGACGGCGCGTTCGCCGCCGACCCAGCCGGGCAGGTACTGACCGCGCACGGTGTCCCGGGCGACGTCCTTGGGCAGGGTGATGGCCTTGAGTACCTTCAGCTTCTCGGCCCGGATCTCGTCGGCGTCGAAGCTGGTCGGCTCCTCCATCGCCACCAGGGCGAGAAGTTGCAGGAGGTGGTTCTGCAGGACGTCACGAGCGGTGCCGACGGTGTCGTAGAAGCCGGCACGGGTGCCGATGCCGACGTCCTCGGCCATGGTGATCTGCACCGAGTCGACGTACTTGGAGTTCCACAGCGGCTCGAACAGGTTGTTGGCGAACCGCAGGGCGAGGATGTTCTGGACCGTCTCCTTGCCCAGGTAGTGGTCGATCCGGAAGACGTCCTGCCGGGTGAACACGTCGTCGACGAGGTCGTTGAGCGCCTTCGCCGAGGGCAGGTCGTTGCCGAACGGCTTCTCCACCACCACCCGACGCCAGCCGCCGGACTTGTTGTTGTCGGCCATTCCGGTGCGGGCCAGCTGCTTGAGCACCACGGGGAACGCGGCCGGCGGGATGGAGAAGTAGAACGCCGCGTTGCCGGCGATGCCGTGCGTCTGGCGCAGGTCGTCAAGCGTCGCGGCGAGGGTGTCGAAGGCGGCGTCGTCGTCGAACGACCCAGGAACGAACTTGATGTTGCCGGCCAGCCGCGCCCACACCTCGTCCCGCCAGGGGGTGCGGGCGTGTTTGCGGGCAGCCTCGCAGGCCAACGTCTCGAAGTCGCCGTCGCCCCAGTCGCGGCGTGCGAAGCCGAGCACCACGAAGCCGGGCGGCAGCAGACCCCGGTTGGCCAGGTCGTAGACCGCGGGGAGCAGCTTCTTGCGGGCCAGGTCGCCGGTCACCCCGAAGATCACCAGAGCACAGGGCTCCGGGATCCGGGGCAACCGGCGGTCCTGCGGATCGCGCAGCGGGTTCACCGCAGCCACGTCGCTTCGCGCTTCAGTCACGTCGTCCATCCTCACGCCCGCAGATCACCGGCTGCGTCGAGCAGTTGGGCGACACCGGCGGCCCGGTCGGTCAGGTGCAACCGGAGCACCGGCCGCTCCCGCCCGGCGAGGGCCTGCCGGTCACCGGCGGCCTGCGCCGCCTGCAACTCACCGAAGGTGTACGGCTTGCCCGGCACCGCCAGGTCCTCGGCGACCGCGCCGGTCACCTGAAGGTAGCTGCCCACCTGCGGGCCGCCCTTGTGGTACTGGCCCGTCGAGTGCAGGAACCGGGGACCCCAGCCGAAGGTGACCGGCCGCCCACCCGCCTGGGCCAGCAGCGGCCGCAGCCGGGCCGCGTCGGCGTCGGCGAACCGGTCGAGGTACGCCATCACCGCGAGGTAACCGTCGTCGCCCAGCCCGTCGAGCAGCCAGCGCAGCACGCCGGCCAGATCCCCGGGGGCGCCCTGCGGGGCGTACACCTCGATCGCACCCTCGGTGAACGTCGGCGTCTCCGCCGGCAGGCCCGAGGCCAGGATCTTGTTGGTGTTCTCCTTGGACTCGGTGACGTTCGGCTGGTTGAACGGGTCGATGCCGAGCACCACGCCGGCCACCGCGGTGGCGTACTCCCAGGCCAGGAAGTGCGCGCCCAGCGGGCCGTTGACAGCCACGTCTGGCTCGGCGCCGCCGCCCGGAACGGCATCGGGGGCCAGCGCGCCGCCGTAGCTGACGGTCAGCACGTCCGCGCCAGAGGCGCCGGGGCTCTGCGGGGACTCCACGACCACCGGGAGGATGCCCACCCCGGCCTTGCCGGTCGACTCGGCGATCAACTGCTCGGCCCAGTCGCCGAGCCCGTCGATGCCGGTGCCGTCGGAGACCAGGGCGACCTTGTCACGGGCCAGCGTGGCCGCCGCGCCCAGGGCGGCGCCCAACGCCAGCGCCGGGTTGTTCTGGTCCGCGCCGAGCGACGCGGCCAGCGCGTCGGCCTGGTCGAGCAACTCCGCGACCTCGACCCCGGCCAGCGCCGAGGGCACCAGACCGAACGCGGTGAGCGCCGAGTACCGACCGCCGACGTTCGGGTCGGCGAGCACGGTGAACGCGCCCATCTCGGCCGCGGTGGCCTCCAGCGGCGAACCCGGGTCGGTGACGATGACGAAGTGCCGGCCTGCTTCCGCCTCGGTCATCCCGGCGTCCAGGAACGCCTGCCAGTAGGCGCGCCGGTGGCTGTCGGTCTCCACCGTCGACCCGGACTTGCTGGCCACCACCACGACGGTGCGCTCCAGCCGGTCACCGAGCGCCGCCCGGACCTGGCCCGGGTCGGTGGTGTCCAGCACGGTCAGCGGGCGACCCAGCGTCCGGGTGATCACCTCGGGGGCCAGCGACGAGCCACCCATTCCGGCGAGCACCACGTGGTCCAGGTCGGCCAACTCCGCGGTCAGCTCGGCCAACTGCACGAGCAGCTCACGGCTGCGCCGGTGGGTGTCCACCCAGCCCAGCCGGATCTTCGCCTCGGCCTCGGCGTCCGGACCCCAGAGGCTCGCGTCCTTGCCCGCCAACTTGCCCGGGACGCCGGCCTTGACCAGCGCGTCCCGGGTCGAGGCCGGCGCGGACTTGTCGACCGCGTCCGCGCCGTACACGGCGAGCCCGGCGGCTGCCTCCACCGGCCCACTAAGTAGGTCGCTCATGCCGTCACTCCGCTTCGCTGCGTGTCGTCATGAGGCACCTTCGCACTGAGCTTGCTGATTCGCTCGCTGCGCTCACTCATGCGTTGCCACCGGCCTTCTCGGCGGCCTTCGCGTTGCCCTTGGCGGCCTTGTTCGGCGAGCCCTTGCCCTTCGCCGCCGCCTCCAGGGACTTGCGAACGCCGTCGAGCAGCTCCTGCCAGCTGGCCTCGAACTTCTCCACGCCCTCGCGCTCCAGGGTGGCGATCACGTCGTCCATGTCCACCCCGACCGACTCCAGGTCCGCGAAGACCTTGCGGGCCGCGTCGTACGCGCCGGTGATGGTGTCGCCACGGGTCTCGCCATGATCGGCGTACGCGTGGATGACCGACTCCGGCATGGTGTTGACAGTGCCGGGGGCGATCAGCTCCTCGACGTAGATGACGTCCCGGTAGTCCGGGTTCTTCGTCGAGGTGGACGCCCACAGCGGCCGCTGCGGGTGCGCGCCGGCGGCGGCGAGCGCCTTCCAGCGGTCCGAGGAGAAAATTTCGGTGTAGCGCTCGTACGCCAGCTGCGCGTTCGCGATGGCGGCCTTGCCCTTCAGGGCCTTGGCCTGGTCGGACCCGATCTTCTCGAGCCGCTTGTCGACCTCGGAGTCGACCCGGGAGACGAAGAACGACGCGACCGAGCCGATCTTCGACAGGTCGTGGCCGTTCGCCTTGGCCTGCTCCAGCCCGGCGAGGAACGCCTCCATGACCGCCGAGTAGCGGTCCAGACCGAAGATCAGCGTGACGTTGACGCTGATCCCCTCGGCCAGGGTGGCGGTGATCGCCGGGAGGCCCGCCTCGGTGGCCGGGATCTTGATGAAGAGGTTGGGACGGTCGACAAGCCACCACAGCGCCTTGGCCTCGGCCACGGTCTTGTCGCTGTCGTGTGCCAGCCGGGGGTCCACCTCGATGGAGACCCGGCCGTCGACGCCGGCGCTGCCGTCGTAAGACGGGCGCATCACGTCGCAGGCCCACCGTACGTCGTACGTGGTGAGCATGCGCACCGACTCCTCGACCTCGATGCCACGGGTGGCGAGGTCGCGCAGCTGCCAGTTGTACTCGTCGGCGTCGCTCAGCGCCTTGGCGAAGATCGTCGGGTTGGTGGTGACGCCGGCCACGTGCTTCTCGCGGCGCAGCTGGTCCAGCCCGCCAGAGCTCAAACGCACCCGGGAAAGATCATCGAGCCAGACCGCCACACCCGCGGCGGTGAGCTCATTCAGCTTGTCCGTCATGCCATCCACGCTCCCTCAGTTGCCGGTCGTGAAACCGGTGATGTCGCCCACCCGGGCCAGCGAGGCGTGTGCTGCCGCCACGATCCGGTCGGGGGTGAACCCGAACTGCTCGAAGAGCACGGTGTGCGGGGCGCTCGCCCCGTAGTGCTCCAGGCTGACGCTCTCGCCCAGGTCACCGACGACACCGCGCCAGGACATCGCGATGCCCGCTTCCACGCTCACCCGTGCCTTTACCCCGCGTGGGAGCACCGACTCCCGGTACGCCTCGTCCTGCTCGTAGAACCACTCCTGGCAGGGCATCGAGACGACCCGGGTCGGGGTGCCGTCGGCCTCCAGCCGCTCCCGGGCGGTCAGGCAGAGCTGCACCTCGGAACCGGTGCCGACGATGATCACCTGAGGCTTGCCGTTGGACGCCTCGGCCAGCACGTACCCGCCCTTGGCCACGCCCTCCGCGCCACCCAGGACGTCGCGGTCCATGGTCGGCAGCGGCTGACGGCTCAGCGCCAACGCGGTGGGCCGGTCGGTGTGCTCCAGCGCCTGCCGCCAGGCCCAGGCCGTCTCGTTGGCGTCGGCCGGACGGACCACGTCCAGGCCCGGGATGGCGCGCAGCGCGGTCAGGTGCTCCACCGGCTGGTGGGTCGGGCCGTCCTCGCCGAGGCCGATCGAGTCGTGCGTCCACACGTAGGTCACCGGCAGCTTCATCAACGCGGCCAGCCGCACCGACGGACGCATGTAGTCGCTGAACACCAGGAACGTGCCGCCGTACGGGCGGGTGCCGCCGTGCAGGGCGATGCCGTTGAGGATCGCGCCCATGGCGTGCTCACGGATGCCGAAGTGCAGCGTGCGGCCGTACTCGTGACCGGGGAAGTCCTTGGTGGCGTGGGTGGCCGGGATGAACGACGGCTCGCCCTTCATGGTGGTGTTGTTGCTCTCGGCCAGGTCGGCCGAGCCGCCCCACAGCTCCGGGAGCACCGGCGCGAGCGCCTCCAGCACCTTGCCGGAGGCGGCCCGGGTGGCCACCCCCTTGGCGTCCGCCGGGAAGACCGGCAACGCGTTGGTCCAGCCATCGGGGAGTACGTGGCCAGCCAACCGCTCGTAGAGCGCGGTGCGCTCCGGGTTGGCCTTCTTCCAGGCGTCGAACCCGGTGGTCCACTCCTGCTGCGCCTCGGAGCCGCGGCTCATCACCGTGCGGGCGTGGCTGAGCACGTCCTCGTCGACCTGGAAGGTCTGCTCCGGGTCGAAGTCGAGGATCCGCTTGGTGGCCTTCACCTCGTCGGCGCCGAGCGCCGAGCCGTGGATCTTGCCGGTGTTCTGCTTGTTGGGCGCAGGCCATCCGATGATGGTGCGCAGCGCGATGAAGGAGGGGCGGCCGGTCTCCGCCTTGGCGGCCAGCAGCGCCGCGTACAGCGCCTCGGCGTCCTCGTGGTAGTCGCCCTGGTCGGCGTCGCCACTGCGCCAGTCGACGGTCTGCACGTGCCAGCCGTACGCCTCGTAACGGGCCGCCACGTCCTCGCTCTTGGCGATGCGGGTGTCGTCCTCGATGGAGATCTCGTTGTCGTCGTAGATCACCGTGAGGTTGCCCAGCTGCTGGTGCCCGGCGAGGGCGCTGGCCTCGTGGCTGATGCCCTCCTCGATGTCACCGTCGGAGACGATGCACCAGATGTCGTGGTCGAAGACCGACGCGCCCAGCTCGGCCTCGGGGTCGAACAGGCCGCGCTCGCGGCGGGCCGCCATGGCCATGCCGACCGCGTTGCCCAGACCCTGCCCGAGCGGGCCGGTGGTGGTCTCCACGCCCGGCGTGTGCCCGTGCTCCGGGTGACCCGGCGTCTGCGAGCCCCACTGCCGCAGCGACTTGAGGTCTTCCAGGCTCAGCGGGTAACCCGACAGGAACAGCTGGATGTAGAGCGTCAGGCTGGAGTGCCCGGCGGAGAGGACGAACCGGTCCCGACCGGGCCAGTTCGGATCGGCCGGGTTGTGCCGCATGACGCGGTTGAAGAGGAGGTACGCCGCGGGCGCGAGGCTCATCGCGGTGCCCGGGTGGCCGTTGCCGGATTTCTCTACGGCGTCCATGGCCAGCACGCGGACGGTATCTACGGCCCGGCGATCGAGGTCGGACCAGTTCAGTGCGGAGTGCTCGGGTCGTTTGGCAGCCACGATGGTTGTGCTCCTCGGCAGATGGGCGGAACCCTCACCGATGACCTTATCGAGCGTCCCTAAACGTGCGCCCAGGGATCTGTGCATGGTGTGCGCTACGTGACGATCTGGCTGCTCGGTTCAACCCGGTGGTGTGACGGCCCGCACCGTTGTCGGGTCGGCCGGGCAGCCAAAACGACGACGCGTAGTGTGTGGGTCGGTGTGCGGACCCAATCGGGCCCGGCCAATCCGATCTCCCCGTGCCGATGCCGGAAGGTGGCAATCCGTGAGCATGATCACCGAGCGCCCCGCGAGCAACCCGGCCGGGCAGCACCCGGCGCGGGCGGCCGAGGGCCCGGTGGCCCGGCGGGACGTGCGCGGCGTCATCTCGGCGTACGTGGCGCTCACCAAGCCACGGATCGTCGAGCTGCTGCTGGTCACCACCGTCCCGGCGATGATGCTCGCCGAGGGTGGGCTGCCGTCGCTGTGGCTGATGGCCATCGTGCTGATCGGCGGCTCGCTCGCCGCCGGGGCAGCCAGCGTCCTCAACTGCTACATCGACCGCGACATCGACCAGCTGATGCGGCGTACCAAGCGTCGGCCGCTGCCGGCGCACACCGTGTCGCCGCGAAGCGCGCTGATCTTCGGCCTGGTGCTGGCGGCGGTGTCGGTGGCCCTGATGGCGACCTTCACCAACCTGCTGGCCGCCGGCCTGACCCTCGCGGCGATCGCCTACTACGACCTCGTCTACACCCTGTGGCTCAAGCGCTCCACCCCGACGAACACCTTCTGGGGTGGCGCCTGCGGGGCGGCCCCGGTGCTGATCGGCTGGGCTGCGGTGACCGGCTCGCTGGCGCCGGCGGCCTGGGGGCTCTTCGCGGTGGTCTTCTTCTGGCAGATGCCGCACTTCTACCCGCTCGCCATGAAGTACAAGGACGACTACGCCCGCGCCGGCATCCCGATGTTGCCGGTGGTGGCCTCGGTCCGCCGGGTGAACGCCGAAATCCTGATCTTCGCGTGGCTCACCGTGCTTACCTCCCTGGCTGTCTGGCCGCTGGGGCTCAGCGCGATCTACGGGGTGCCGACCCTGGTGGTGGGCGCCATCTTCGTGGTCGAGGCGCACCGGCTCTGCCGGCGGGCGACGCGCGGCGAGGCGGTCAAGCCGATGCGGCTGTTCCACTGGTCGACGACGTACCTGACGATCGTCTTCGTGGCCGTCGCGCTCGACGCGCTGATCTGAGGCGTTCCCCGGCTCTGCCCTGCGGGGTTTGCCGCGGTGCTTTGTGTCGGTCGAATCGCGCAGCGCTGCTCTGCCGGTCGTCTTCGTGGTTCTGGTCGGCCGCCGCGCTGCGCTCTGCGCCGCTGGCGATGGGCGTCGATGATCTGCTGACTAATGATGGACGTGGATGAGTTGTCCGGCTTTAAGGTCACATCAGAGTAACTTTCGGCATGAGTCGGATCGGCTCAACCTAGGGCGGTTGGGTGGCGGTTTGCCGACGTGCTTTGAGCGCAAAAGTCCGCATATAATCGGACAGGAAACCTGTGCTCATCCTTAAACCTCTAGGTAATTGGCATCACAAAAGCTTCATGGTTCTCGCCCGACGGAGTGCAACTCTGCTTAGGCTTCGCGTCATGGCAGATGGTTCCGATACGACGCTGACGGCCGAGCAGACCGCTGGCGAGCAGGCGCCCCACGGCCTGGTCGCCGGCCTCAAGGCGTTCGCCGCCGGACACGGCGGCGCGAAGGCGGTCATCGAGTACGTCGGCAAGCGTGGCGCGCGAATCGTCCTGGTGGGTTCCGACGGTGAGTGGGGCGACCAGTTCGCCGACGACACCGTCACCGCCCGGGAGGCGTGCGCCAAGGCGGGAGTCACCGTCGAGAACGCCTGGGAGCGTGAACTGATGGACCAGATGCGTCCGAGCAACGACCTGTGGCGGTCGATGGCCCGGCGCACGATGGCCCGCTGAGATAGCAGTTGAACTGACCGACCACTACCAGTCGACCCGGGGGAAACCCCGGGTCGCTCTTGTTATCTGCGCCGAGCTGGTCGACCTCGACCCGGACGACGGCAGTTGCTCTACGCGCCGCGTCCGCGCCGTCAAGATCGCGCAATATCCCAGTTGTAGTGGTGTCGGCGCGCTGCGAAGCCACTACTTCCTGGTTCGAGCACGATCTCCGGCGCGGGTGCGATCTCGGCGCGGTAGCGGTAGCGGTCGCGGGCGTGGGTTAGGCGGTGACCGGCACGGGGGTGGGGGCTTCGGTCTGGGTGCCCTGCGGTGCCGGCGCCACCGAGTGGCGTTCCCGGGTCGACCACTGCACCGACAGGGTGGCCAGCAGCACCAGGCAGGAGCCGAGCATGTGCGCGCCGACCAGGAGCGCCGGCACGTGGGTGAAGTACTGCACGAAGCCGATCAGGCCCTGACCCAACTCCACGGCGACCAGCACGATCGCGGCACGGGTGGCCCGCTGCGCGCCGACGGCGCGGAACGCGAAGATCAGCGCCACCGACAGCCCGATCAGCAGGAAGACCCCGTCCGCGTGCACCTGCGAGATCGACTCCGGGTCGAGCCCGTTGCGGGCGGCGCCGTGGTCGCCGGCGTGCGGGCCGCTGCCGGTGACCCAGGTGCCGACGACCAGCACGGCGACGGTGACGCCGGTGGTGACCCGGGCCAGCGCGCGCAGCGGTGCGGGCACCACGGCCACGGTCGGGCCGTCGGGGTCGCCGACGCGCCGCCAGAGGGCGTACGCGGCGGCGATCACCCCCATCGAGGCGAGGAAGTGCAGCCCGACCACCCACGGGTTGAGGTTGGTGAGCACGGTGAAACCGCCGATCACCGCCTGGGCGGGAATGCCCAGGAACACCGCGACGGCCAGTGCGAGGAGCCCGGGTCGGCGGGGCCGGTGGGCCAGCACGCCCAGCACGGTGGCCAACGCGATCAGCGCCACCGCGAAGGTCAACATGCGGTTGCTGAACTCGATCACCCCGTAGACGCCCATTTCGGGCGTCGTGACGTACGAGTCGTCGGTGCACCGGGGCCAGGTGGGGCAGCCGAGGCCTGAGGCGGTCAGCCGGACGGCCCCGCCGGTGACGACGATGCCCACGTTCGCAATGATCGAGGCGAGCGCGAGGCGGCGCAGCAGGATGCCGGAGACCGGGGGGACGAATCGGTTCACGGCGCAAATCCTACGCACCGTAGTGATCGAGGTTCGTCCGACTCCGTTGGCGCGGTGGTTCGGATCACCGGGGCCACAGTTTGCGACCCTCCGGGTAATTACGTAACGTTGGCGTTGTGAAAAACGCGGCGGCGCTCTCTGGGCACCAACCGACGGCCGTACCGGCCCTCGGTGCGCCAGTGTCCGCGCCCGTCGTGACCACTGCGGCCGCCCTCGCCGGTGCGGCGGCGGCCGAGATCTCCACCCGCGACCGGGTCACCCAGCTGCTGCTGGAGCGGGGTGCCACCACCGCCGCACAGCTCGGCGTGGCCCTCGGGCTCAGCCCGGCGGCGATCCGCCGGCACCTGGACGCGATGCTCGCGGACGGTGACGTGTACGCCCGCGAGCAGACCGTGCAGGGCAGCCGTGGTCGGGGCCGTCCGGCCAAGGTGTTCCTGCTGACCGAGGCCGCCCGGGTCCGCTGTGGCACACACCACTACGACAACATGGCCACCGCCGCGTTGCGTTGGATCGCCCGCAGCGGCGGTTCGGACGCAGTCGAGGCGTTCGCCACCGAGCAGGTGTCGGCTCTCGAGTCCCGTTGTCGGGCGGCCATGGAGGACGCCGGCGACGACCCTCTCGCACGAGCCGAGGCACTCGCCGCGGCTCTCACCGCCGAGGGTTACGCTGCCAACGCGACCACGATCGCCTCCGGCGGCCAGCTCTGTCAGCACCACTGCCCGGTGGCGCACGTGGCCGCCGAGTTTCCCCAGCTGTGCGAGGCCGAGACCGCGGTTATCTCCCGTCTGGTCGGCACCCACGTGCAGCGTCTGGCCACCATCGCGCACGGCGACGGGGTGTGCACCACGCACATCCCGACTCAGCCGGGCCGCGCTCAATCCGGTAATCCCGTCACCACTGTGAGGACAGATAGATGACCGAGCAGATCGTCCAGCCCCTGACCCAGGAAGAGCAGCTCGCCGCCCTGGGCCGGTACGAGTACGGCTGGTCCGACCCGGACGCCGCCGGGGCGGTCGCCCAGCGCGGCATCAACGAGGCGGTGGTGCGGGACATCTCGGCCAAGAAGAGTGAGCCGGCGTGGATGCTCGACCTGCGGCTGAAGGGCCTGCGGCTGTTCGGCCGTAAGCCGATGCCGGCCTGGGGAGCGGACCTCACCGGGATCGACTTCGACAACATCAAGTACTTCGTGCGGTCGACCGAGAAGCAGGCCACCAGCTGGGAGGACCTGCCCGAGGACATCAAGAACACCTACGACCGGCTGGGCATCCCGGAGGCGGAGAAGCAGCGCCTGGTCGCCGGTGTCGCGGCGCAGTACGAGTCGGAGGTCGTCTACCACAAGATCCGTGAGGACCTTGAGGAGCAGGGCGTGCTCTTCCTGGACACCGACACGGCGCTGCGCGAGCACGAGGACGTCTTCAAGGAGTACTTCGGCACGGTGATCCCGGTCGGCGACAACAAGTTCGCCGCCCTGAACACCTCCGTGTGGTCCGGTGGCTCGTTCATCTACGTGCCGAAGGGCGTGCACGTGGAGATTCCGCTGCAGGCCTACTTCCGGATCAACACGGAGAACATGGGCCAGTTCGAGCGGACGCTGATCATCGTCGACGAGGGCGCGTACGTGCACTACGTCGAGGGCTGCACCGCGCCGCTCTACTCCTCCGACTCGCTGCACAGCGCGGTCGTGGAGATCATCGTCAAGAAGAACGCGCGCTGCCGCTACACGACCATCCAGAACTGGTCGAACAACGTCTACAACCTGGTCACCAAGCGCGCTGTGTGCCACGAGGGCGCGACCATGGAGTGGGTCGACGGCAACATCGGCTCCAAGGTGACCATGAAGTACCCGGCGGTCTACATGACCGGCGAGCACGCCAAGGGCGAGGTGCTCTCGGTGGCGATGGCCGGCGAGGGTCAGCACCAGGACGCCGGCGCCAAGATGGTGCACGCCGCGCCGCACACCTCCTCGACCATCGTGTCGAAGTCGATCGCCCGTGGCGGCGGCCGCACCTCGTACCGGGGTCTGGTGCAGGTGCTGGAGGGGTCGCACCACAGCCGGAGCACGGTCAAGTGCGACGCGCTGCTGGTCGACACCATCTCCCGCTCGGACACCTACCCGTACGTCGACATCCGCGAGGACGACGTGTCGATGGGGCACGAGGCGACCGTCTCCAAGATCAGCGACGACCAGCTCTTCTACCTGATGAGCCGGGGTCTGAGCGAGGACGAGGCGATGGCCATGATCGTGCGCGGCTTCATCGAGCCGATCGCCAAGGAGCTCCCGATGGAGTACGCCCTGGAACTCAACCGCCTGATCGAGCTTCAGATGGAGGGCGCGGTCGGCTGACGCCGCCGCTCCCGCGGGGCGGGCCGGAACGTCGGCCCGCCCGCACCCGGCCCCAACCTCGTCGTCACGGAACAGACAGACCAAGGAAGAAATGACTACCCAGGCTTCCGCGCCGCCCAGCACCAAGTCGCAGGCGCTGCGTTCGTACGACGTCGCCGACTTCCCGGCCCTCACCGGCCTGGAAGAGGAGTGGCGCTTCACCCCGCTCAAGCGCCTGCGCGGCCTGACTGCCGACGTGCCGGCCGCGACCGGCGCGGTCCGGCACGAGTACGGTGACCTGCCCGAGGGCGTCGCCATCACCCGTGTCGGCCGCGACGACGAGCGCATCGGCAGTGTGCTGACGCCGGTCGACCGGGTCAGCGCGCTGGCCTACGGCGCCGCCGCCGATGCCCTGCTGGTGCGGGTGGCCCAAGACGTGGTGCTCGGCGAGCCGCTGCGCCTGCGGGTGGTCGGCGAGGGCATCGAGCAGCCGGCGTTCGGTCACACCTTCGTCGAGGTGGGCCGGTTCGCCGAGGCGACTCTGGTGCTGGAGCACGTCGGGTCGGCCACGCTGGCCGACAACGTCGAGGTCGCCGTGGCCGACGGCGCGAAGTTGACGCTGGTCACGGTCGCCGACTGGGCCGACGACGCGGTCCAGGCCCAGCACCTGAAGATCAAGCTGGGTAGGGACGCCAAGATCATCCACATCCAGGTCTCCCTCGGTGGCGACCTGGTGCGGCAGTTCACCAGCGTGGAATACACCGGTCGGGGTGGCGAGGCCGAGCTGTACGGCGTCTACTTCGCCGACTCCGGCCAGCACCTGGAGCACCGGCAGTTGGTCGACCACACCGTCGCGGACTGCCGCAGCTACGTCGGCTACCGAGGCGCCCTGCAGGGTGCCGACGCGCACACCGTCTGGGTGGGCGACGTGCTGATCCGGGCCGAGGCGACCGGCACCGACACGTACGAGATCAACCGGAACCTGCTGCTCACCGACGGCGCGCGTGCGGACTCCGTACCCAATCTGGAGATCGAGACCGGCGAGATCGCCGGCGCCGGCCACGCCAGCGCGACCGGCCGCTTCGACGACGAGCAGTTGTTCTACCTGATGGCCCGGGGCATCCCGGAGAGTGAGGCCCGCCGTCTGGTGGTCCGTGGTTTCTTCGCCGAGCTGATCAACAAGATCCCGGTGGAGTCGCTGCGCGAGCGCCTCGGCGACGCGATCGAGGCCCGCCTGACCAAGGCGGGCGCTTGATGATCCGACTCTGCTCCACCGAGGACGTGCCGAAGGGCACCGCGATCAGCGCGGACGTCGACGGCACTCCGATCGCCCTGGTGCACGGCGAGGACGGCAACTTCTACGCCGCGTACGACGAGTGCTCGCACGCCGCGGTCGCGCTCTCCGAGGGCGAGGTCGACGGCTGCACCCTGGAGTGCTGGCTGCACGGCTCGCGCTTCGACCTGCGCACCGGGCAGCCCTCCGGCCTGCCCGCCACCGAACCCGTCCCCGTCTACCCCGTCGAAGTCCGCGACGGCGACATCTACCTCAGCCTGACGCCGAGTAATGGAGTGACCCGATAATGAGCACCCTGGAGATCCGCGACCTGAAGGTGTCGGTCAAGCTGCCCGAGGGTGAGCTCAAGCCGATCCTGGCCGGCGTCGACCTGACCGTGAAGTCGGGCGAGACTCACGCGATCATGGGCCCGAACGGCTCCGGCAAGTCCACCCTGGCGTACTCGATCGCCGGTCACCCCAAGTACGAGATCACCGGCGGTTCGGTGACCCTCGACGGTGAAGACGTGCTGGCCATGACTGTCGACGAGCGTGCCCGCGCCGGCCTCTTCCTGGCCATGCAGTACCCGGTCGAGGTGCCCGGCGTCTCGGTGGCCAACTTCCTGCGCACCGCGAAGACCGCCATCGACGGCGAGGCGCCGAAGCTTCGCACCTGGGGCGGCGAGCTGCGCGGTGCGATGGAGCGCCTGCAGATGGACCCGGCGTTCGCCCAGCGCAACGTCAACGAGGGCTTCTCCGGTGGTGAGAAGAAGCGGCACGAGATCGTCCAGCTGGAGCTGCTCAAGCCGAAGATCGCCATCCTCGACGAGACCGACTCGGGTCTCGACGTGGACGCGCTGCGCGTGGTCAGCGAGGGCGTCAACCGGGTCCGCGACAACGGCGACACCGGCATGCTGCTGATCACCCACTACACCCGGATCCTGCGCTACATCAAGCCGGACTTCGTGCACGTCTTCGTGGCCGGCCGGATCGTCGAGCAGGGCGGCCCGGAGCTGGCCGACAAGCTTGAGGCCGAGGGCTACGAGCGGTACGCCGCCGGGGCCGGCACGGCCAAGGCCTGAGTGGGAGAGGCGCTGCCGAGATGACCAGCATCGTGATCCCTGCGGGGATGCCGCAGTACGACGACGTGCCGCGTTTCGACGTGGCCCGGGTGCGCGCCGACTTCCCGATCCTCGGTCGGGAGGTCAACGGACACCCGCTGGTCTACCTCGACAGCGCCAACACCTCGCACAAACCGCGCCAGGTGCTCGACGTGCTCGACGAGCACTACGCGCGGCACAACGCCAACGTGTCGCGTTCGGTGCACACCCTTGGCACCGAGGCCACCGAGGCGTACGAGGGCGCGCGGGCGAAGATCGCCGCGTTCATCAATGCCCCCAGCACCGACGAGGTGGTGTTCACGAAGAACTCCACCGAGGCGATCAACATCGTGGCGTACGCCTTCTCGAACGCCTCGCTGCGCCCGGATGCCGACCCCCGTTTCCGGCTCGGCCCGGGCGACGAGGTGGTGATCTCCGAGATGGAGCATCACTCGAACATCGTCCCGTGGCAGCTGCTCTGCGAGCGGACCGGCGCGACCCTGCGCTGGTTCCCGGTCACCGACCAGGGCCGGTTGGACGAGTCGGGCCTGGAGGATCTGGTCACCGAACGGACGAAGATCGTCTCGCTGGTGCACATGTCCAACATCCTCGGCACCGTCAACGCCACCTCCCGGATCACCGCGCGGGTGCGCGAGGTGGGCGCGCTGCTGTTGCTGGACTGCTCGCAGTCGGTGCCGCACCTGCCCATCGACGTGGTCGACCTGGACGCCGACTACATCGTCTTCACCGGGCACAAGATGTGCGGCCCGACCGGGATCGGCGTGCTCTGGGGTCGAGGCGAACTGCTGGCGGCCATGCCGCCGGTCTTCGGCGGCGGCTCGATGATCGAGACGGTCACCATGGCCCGCTCGACGTTCGCCGCGCCGCCGGCCCGTTTCGAGGCGGGCACCCCGCCGATCGCCGAGGCGGTCGCGCTCGGTGCGGCGGTCGACTACCTGACCGGCATCGGAATGCAGGCCATCCAGTGGCACGAGAAGGAGCTGACGGCGTACGCGCTGGATGCCTTCGGCTCGGTGCCGGACCTGCGGATCTTCGGCCCGACCGTGCCGGTGGGCCGGGGCGGCACCATCTCGTTCGCGCTGGGTGACGTGCACCCGCACGACGTGGGTCAGGTGCTCGACTCGCTCGGCGTGCAGGTGCGGGTGGGCCACCACTGTGCCAAGCCGGTGTGCAGCCGGTTCGGCGTCCCGGCGATGACCCGGGCCTCGTTCTACCTCTACACCACCACCGAGGAGATCGACGCTCTGGTGGCCGGTCTGGAGCAGGTGCGGAAGGTGTTCGACTGATGCAGCTCGACCAGCTCTACCAGGAGATCATCCTGGACCACTACAAGCGCCCACACGGGCGTGGCCTACGCGACGCCGACGACCCGGGTGACCAGGTCGCGGAGGCGCACCACGTCAACCCGACCTGCGGTGACGAGGTCACCGTCCGGGTGGCCACCAACGGCGACGTGCTGCACGACATTTCGTACGACGGGATGGGCTGCTCGATCAGCCAGGCCTCGGCGAGCGTGCTGCACGAGTTGCTGCGTGGCCGCGGCGCTGGGGAAGCATTCGAGGTGCACGAGGCGTTCGTGGAGTTGATGTCCGGACGTGGCCAGGTCACGCCGGACGAGGACGTGCTCGGTGACGGGGTTGCTTTCGCGGGTGTGGCCCGTTACCCCGCCCGGGTCAAGTGCGCGCTGCTGCCGTGGATGGCGTTCAAGGACGCCGCGGCACGCGCCGGTGTGGGCGTGAGCCCGGAGGTGAAGGCATGAGCGAAAATACGGCTACTGAGGCGACGCCGGAGGCCGGTGACACCACAGTGGTGCCGCAGACCGACGCCGCGACGACCGGTGACGCCGCTGCCCCTGCGGGCGGCGTCAGCAAGGCCGTGATCGCCGACATCGAGGAGGCGATGAAGGACGTCGTCGACCCGGAGCTCGGCATCAACGTGGTCGACCTCGGCCTCGTGTACGGCGTACACGTCGACGACGAGAACGTCGCCACCCTGGACATGACGCTCACCTCGGCGGCCTGCCCGCTGACCGACGTGATCGAGGACCAGACCCGGCAGGCGTTGACCACCGGCCCCGGCGGCGGCCTGGTCAACGACATCCGGATCAACTGGGTGTGGCTCCCGCCGTGGGGCCCGGACAAGATCACTGACGAGGGTCGCGACCAGCTCCGCTCGCTGGGCTTCAACGTCTGACCCGATTCCACTTCGTCGAGCGCGGTACCCATCCGGGTGCCGCGCTCGACGTGTTTCCAGGCAGCGCGGGAAGGTAGTGGAACGGATCGTTCCGGTCTGCTAAGCTGGTCTTACTGAGCGGAGCGGAACATTCCGATCCGGCAGCGGGTGGGGTAGCTCGCTGAAGGCCGGCAGAGAGGGCAGGACGATGAGCGAGATGGCAGCGGGGCAGTGGCGGATCGTGCTCGAAGAGGCGCACGAGGCGCTTCGGACGGCCGTCGAGGGGGTTCCGGCCGACGCCTGGGAGCAGCCCACCCCGTGCGAGCGGTGGAACGTCACCCAGGTGCTTCAGCACGCGGTCGGCGACCAGCTCGCCTTCGCGGCGGCGATCGACGGCGGGCCGGGGCCGGCGGAGGACCCGTTCACGCCCTCGGGTCGGGTCGACGGTGACAAGTTGGCCAGCCTGCGCGCTGCCCTCGACGCGTCCGCTCGGGCCTGGCAGGGTGTCGCCGACGACGACGCGGAGGTGCCCACGCCGCTGCCTCAGGGCAAGCTGCCGGCCAAGGTCGGCGCCGTAGCGTGCGCCCTGGATGCGGCGGTGCACGCCTGGGACATCGCGGTGGCCACCGGCCAGTCGTCCCCGCTCGGCGTCGAACTTGCCCGCCCCCTGCTGGTGGTGGCCCGGCAGATCGTCGAGCCGCTGCGGGCCTATGGCGCGTACGCCCCGGCGATCGACTCCGCTCCGGAGGCCGACGAGGTCGCCGCCCTGCTCTCCTACCTCGGTCGCGACCCCCGACTGACCGCCTGAAAGCCGCGGCTCGGCCCCGAGATCGTGCATGCCCCCAACGCGGGCGACGCGCGTGGGGCGGGAAATCCGATGGCGCGGGTGCGGCTTCGGCGGTCAGGATGACGGGGTGATTGAGGCGTACCCGAAGCAGGTTCCTGTCCGTGCGGCCGCAGCCGTGCGTCGACAGCGCACCGTGCCCGGGCCCGCCTCGATCCCTCGCCCGCCGTCGTGAGCGGCGCGTTCCTCGCCGGTCTCGTGGCCGGCTACGGCGTCGCCATACCCGTCGGCGCGATCGCGATTCTCATTCTGGGGCTCAGCGCCCGTACCTCGTTTCGGGTTGGTGCGGCCGCAGCGCTCGCCGTGGCGACGGCCGACGGGCTCTACGCGGCGGTGGCCGTGCTCGGCGGCGCCGGCCTGGCCGGGGTCATCGCGCCGGTCGCCGGGCCACTGCGGGTCGTCGCCGCCGTGGTCCTGCTGGGTCTCGCCGCGCACGGTCTGCACCGGGCCTGGGCCGCCCATCGCTCGCGACGTGCTCCGACGACGCATGCCGGTCGGGGTCTGAGCACTCCCGGTCGGGCCTACGCGGCGTTGCTCGGGCTGACCCTGTTGAACCCGACAACGGTGCTCTACTTCGCCGCGCTGGTGCTCGGCCGCCGGGACACCGCCGACGCCGACGCGGTCTCCGCGGCGCTGTTCGTGGTGGGCGTGTTGCTGGCGTCGGCGAGCTGGCAACTGCTCATCGCCGGTGGCGGCACCGTGGTCGGCCAGGCACTGACCGGGCCGCGCGGCCGGCTTGTCACCGGCGTGGTCTCCAGCGTGCTCATCGCCGCGCTGGCGGTGGCCGCGCTGCGGCAGACCTGACCGGCCCGGGGGCCCGGACGGGCTCGCGGTGCCGTACGGTCGGGCGGTGACCAGTCGACCCGCAGCCGGCGGAGGCCGGTGGGTCGAGGTCGACCCGGCCCGCGTCGGCCGCTGGGTCGAGGGCTTCGCCGACCGGCACGGCCCGCCCATCACCAGCACCCGGGAGTACGGCCTGCTGCTCGCCGCCCCGGACGGAGCAACCGCCGAGCTGTACGCCCCGCCGGGTTCGCCGGCCAGCGACGAGGTGGCCGGGTTCGTGGCCGGCGCCGTCCTGCCCCGCCGGATCGGCCTGCTGCTGGCCCGCAAGGGTGCGGTGGCGATCGGAGTGGCCGAGGGCACCGACCTCGTCGTCTCCAAGGTGGACACCCGGTACGTCCAGGGGCGCACCGCGGCGGGCGGTTGGTCGCAGCATCGGTTCGCCCGGCGTCGCGACAACCAGGCCAAGGCGGCGCTGGGTGACGCGGCGGATCTGGCCGTACGGCTGCTGTTGCCGCAGGCGGCGACGCTCGACGCGGTGGTCTGCGGCGGTGACCGGCGGGCGGTGGACACCGTGCTGGCCGACCGACGGTTGGCCCCGCTCGTGCCGCTGCGAGCGGAGCGGTTGCTCGACGTGCCGGAGCCCCGGCACGCGGTGCTGGTCGCGGCGGTGGGCGCGGCCCGTGCGGTACGGATCCGATTGCGCGACCCGGCACCCGACTGACCGTGGCGCTCGACGGAGGGAGATCGGCGTTCCCGGTGTGCTGCCGTGCTGACGGTCCGAGGATGGGCGCATCGCCCCGGTAACCGTGGCCGCAACACTCCCAGGGAGATCATCATGTCCGAGGCGCAGATCCTGCGTACCGTCCTCGACCGGTGGAAGTCGGCGGTCGACGCCCACGAGCCGGACCGGGTCGCGTCGTACTTCACCGATGACGCGATCTTTCAGGGGCTGTACCCGTACACCGTCGGCCGTGCCGGGGTTGCCGCGTACTACGCCGCCCAGCCGCTCGGCCTGACCGCCGCCTACGAGATCCGGGAGACCCGGCGTCTCGCCGACGACCTGGTCCTCGGCTACCTGGAGGTGGAGTTCGGCTTCACCGACCGCCCGTCGCTGACGGTCCACCTGGGCGTGCTGCTAAGCCGGATCGACGAAGACTGGCTCATCAGTCACTACCAGGTCTCCAAGCCGAACTAACCCGCCCCGCTCCGCCCGCTCCGCCCCGCTCCGCCCCGCCCGGGTCGATCATGGAGTTGTGGTGGTGGACGAAAGTTGCTCGTCGACCCATACCGGGCACCACAACTCCATGATCGGCGGGGACGGCGACCGAGGCTAGTTTCAGAGCTGGTCGGTGCCGAAGGTGTCGCAGGTCTTCGGGTCGCCGCCGTCGTAGCCCTGGGTGAACCAGCGCTTGCGCTGCTCGGACGTGCCGTGGGTGAACTGGTCGGGGTTGACCTGCCCGCCGGAGCGTTCCTGGATGCTGTCGTCGCCGATCGCCTCGGCGGCCTGCACGGCCTCGCTGATGTCGGCCGGGGTGATCGATTTGAACAGCGGCTCCTGGCCGGTCTTGTCCTTGCTCTCGGTGGCGTGCTTGGCCCAGGCGCCGGCGTAGCAGTCGGCCTGCAACTCCAGCCGTACGGAGGCGGAGCGGGGGCCGCTCTGGTCGCCCTGGCCGGCCTTCGCGTTGGTGCCGAGCAGGTTCTGGATGTGGTGGCCGTATTCGTGCGCGAGGACGTACGGCTGGGCGAACTCACCCTTGGCCCCGAACCGGGACGCCAGCTCGTCGTAGAAGCTCAGGTCGATGTACACGTGCTTGTCGGCGGGGCAGTAGAACGGGCCGACGCCCGAGTCGGCCTGCCCGCAGCCGGTGTTCACGGCGGCCTGGAAGAAGTTGGTGTCGGTCGGCTCGTACTTCCCGCTGCCCAGCTCCGGGTACGCCTTCTGCCAGTAGCCCTGGATGCTGTTGACGTAGAGCGCGTTGCGGCAGCGCGCGTCGTCGAGACGTTCGGGGTTCTCGGTGGAGCAGAGCTGCTCCAGGTCGGTGCCGCCGGCCTGGGGGCCCTCGTCGCCGTTGGTCATGGCGTTGAGGCCGAAACCGCCGCCGAGCAGCGCGATGAGCACGGCCACCACGATGCCGATGATGCCGCCTCGACCGCCGCCACCGGGGATCGGGATGCCGATGCCGCCGCCGGATCCGCCACCGCGGCCCACGTCGTTGACCTGGGAGGTGTCGATTTCGGCCCGCTCGTTGAGTTCCATGGGTGACCCCGATCGCCGTGTACCGATGAATGTCGTTTGTGTGCCTTTTCGTCTCTTCAGTGCCGGACGGGGTCCGGACAGGCGTTCCGGTACCCGATGATCTTGATCGGTAATCCGGGTAGGGCGTCCGACAGCGCCCGGTACACTTGTCGGGTGCTGCGCTGCGAAGGCTGAACCGCCCCGCGCCGTCGGGCCCCTTGAGCCCGCCGGCCGTTTCGCGTGCCCCGAGTCAGCCTTCCAGACCCCGAGAGCGAGCCCGAATACATGATCACTGCCACCGGCCTGGAACTGCGTGCCGGTTCCCGGATCCTGCTGTCCGACACCACCCTGCGCGTGCAGCCCGGTGATCGGATCGGCCTGGTCGGTCGCAACGGCGCCGGCAAGACCACCACGCTGAAGGTGCTCGCCGGCGAGGGGCAGCCGTACGCCGGCCAGATCGACACCCGCAGCGCCATCGGCTACCTCCCGCAGGACCCGCGCACGGGCGACCTGGAGGTGACCGGCCGCGACCGGGTGCTCTCGGCGCGCGGCCTGGACGTGCTGATGTCGCAGATGCAGGAGGTCGAGGCCCGCCTCGCCGGGGACCCCAGCGAGAAGCTGGTCCGTCGCTACGGCGCGCTGGAGGACCAGTTCGCCGCCCTGGGCGGGTACGCGGCCGAGGCCGAGGCCGCGCGGATCTGCGCCAACCTCGGCCTGCCGGACCGGGCGCTCGCGCAGACCATCGGCACTCTCTCCGGCGGTCAGCGTCGGCGCATCGAGCTGGCCCGGATCCTGTTCCGCGACGCGGGCGAGAACGGCGGCGGCATCCTGCTGCTCGACGAGCCGACCAACCACCTCGACGCCGACTCGATCACCTGGCTGCGCGGCTTCCTCGCCAACCACAAGGGCGGCCTGATCGTGATCTCCCACGACGGCGCGCTGCTGGAGTCGGTGGTCAACAAGGTCTGGTTCCTCGACGCCACCCGCTCGGTCGTCGACGTCTACAACCTGGGCTGGAAGGCATACCTGGAGGCGCGCGAGACCGACGAGCGGCGTCGCCGCCGGGAACGGGCCAACGCGGAGAAGAAGGCCGGCGCGCTGATGGCGCAGGCCGACAAGATGCGGGCCAAGGCCACCAAGACCGTGGCCGCGCAGAACATGGCCCGTCGGGCCGAGAAGCTGATCTCCGGCCTGGAGGAGGTGCGGGTCTCCGACCGGGTGGCCAAGGTGCGCTTCCCCAACCCCGCGCCGTGCGGCAAGACCCCGCTCACCGCGACCGGCCTGTCCAAGTCGTACGGCTCGCTGGAGATCTTCACCGACGTCAACGTGGCGGTGGACCGCGGCTCCCGGGTGGCCATCCTCGGCCTCAACGGCGCCGGAAAGACGACCCTGCTGCGGATGCTCGGCGGGCTGCTCACCCCGGACACCGGCGAGGTGCACGCGGGGCACGGCCTGCGGCTGGGCTACTACGCCCAGGAGCACGAGACGCTTGACGTGGAGCGCACGGTGCTGGAGAACATGCGCGCCGCCGCCGTCGAACAGTCCGACACCGACCTGCGCAAGATCCTCGGCGCGTTCCTCTTCTCCGGTGACGACGTGAACAAGCCGGCCGGGGTGCTCTCCGGCGGCGAGAAGACCCGGCTGGCCCTGTCCACCCTGGTCTGTTCCGGCGCCAACGTGCTGCTGCTCGACGAGCCGACGAACAACCTCGACCCGGTCAGCCGGGAGCAGGTGCTCGACGCCATCGCCAACTACCCGGGTGCGATCGTCCTGGTCACCCACGACCCAGGTGCGGTGCTGGCGCTCAAGCCGGACCGGGCGATCCTGCTGCCCGACGGCGACGAGGACGCCTGGAGCGACGACCTGCTCGAGCTGGTCGAGCTGGCCTGACCGACGCCGGCCCGGACCGCGCTGAGGCCCGGCCTGCGCTCAACCGAGCAGGTCGGCCAGTCGGCCGAGCACGCCGGAGCTGACCAGGATCACCACCCCGATGGCGATGAAGATCGTCGGCACCAGCCAGGCCCCGGCGCGCTCGACCAGGCGGACCACCCTCCGGTGCCCGCCCAACCAGGCCCCGGCGGCGCACCACACCGCGATGAGCAGCACGAAGACCAGCAGGAAGACCGCGCTGTCGGCGACGCCGAGAGCCCGGAAGACGGGTACGTAGACGGCCACGTTGTCGGCGCCGTTCGCGATCGTCACCCCGGCCACGCCAAGCGCTCCGGTGACCACCACGGGCGCCTCGTCGTCGCCGGAGCCCCGCAGCGCGCGCACGCCCAGCGCGATCGGCAGCAGGCCGAGCAGCCCCGTCCACGGGTCCGGAACCACCAGGAGCCCACCCGCGATCACCGCACTGGCCAGCGCGAGCGCGCCGATGCCGAGGTATTGCCCGGCGACAATTTCCCATCGGCGGGGTCGGCCGGTGGTGCGGGCCGCGACGAAGAACAGCGTCAGGATGACGATGTCGTCGATGTCGGTGGCCGCGAAGACCACGGCCGCGCCGGCCGCGGTGCTCAACAGGTCGATCACGACCGCAGGCTACGGGTCGTCGGCAGCCGCCAACACCCTGCGGTGGTACGCCCGGACGAGGCGGCGGGCCCGATCGCCAGGATCACGCTATCGGGAAGCTGACATTGCATAGCGTGTCGGTTGGCGAAGAGTTGATATCTGGCGCATGATCGTTCGAGGCGGTCTAATAGGTGGGACCGTATCCGAACCGCACAGTCTGGGACGTGAGGACACAGCATGGCAGCCACTGGCACAGCCACCAGCACTGAGAAAGGTCGCCGGATCGTCGGAGCCGAGCGTCAGACGCTCGCCAAGGACCTGGTAAAGCGGTACACCTCGGGGGAGAGCATCCGCGCGTTGGCGGCCTCGACCGGCCGTTCCTACGGGTTCATCCACCGAGTGCTCACCGAGTCCGGCGTGCAGCTGCGTCAGCGCGGTGGTGCCCGGCGCCGCAAGAAGGCGTGACCCGCCCCTCAGCGTCGTCCACCAGCGCCGCTCCCCGGGACGTCCGGTGACCGCCGAGGCTACCGGGGTTCGGCTGACTTGCGACGGGCCGGTCGCCACGGTGACGTTGTGCCGGCCCGACGTGCTCAATGCCCAGACGCCCGCGATGTGGCGAGCGATGAGCGACTTCTCTCGTGAGCTGCCCGGCGACGTGCGGGTGGTGGTGGTCCGGGGTGAGGGTCGCGCGTTCTCCGCCGGCCTCGATCTCGCGGTGGCTGGTGCCTCCGGGCCGGGGTCGTTCGCTGAGCTGGCCACGCTGCCCGAGCAGGAGTGCGCCGAGCGCATCGCGGAGTTTCAGGCCGGCTTCACCTGGCTGCATCGGCCGGATGTCGTCTCCGTGGCGGCCGTGCAGGGTCACGCGATCGGTGCTGGCTTCCAGCTTGCGCTCGCCTGTGACCTGCGCGTGCTCTCCGCGGACGCGAAGTTCTCGATGGCCGAGGTGACGCTCGGCCTGGTGCCCGACCTGGCCGGCACGAAACGCCTCGTCGAGTTGGTCGGCTATGCGCGGGCGCTGGAGATCTGTGCCACCGGCCGTCGGTTGGACGCGGCCGAGGCGGACCGGATCGGGCTAGCCACCCTGGTCGTGCCCCCGGCCGAGTTGGACGGCGCGGTGCGGGACCTGACCGCCGGCCTGCTCTCCGGGGCCCGTGACGCGGTGGTGGAGATCAAGGCGTTGCTCGCCGGTGCGGCCGGGCGGTCGCACGCCGACCAGCAGCGCGCCGAGCGGGAGGCACAGACCCGTCGGCTGCGGGACCTCGCCGGCAGGGGAGAATAGGTAAGGACCGCACGGGAAGATCCGGGTTACGACCGAGGTTGTCACACTCGTCGGGAGAATCGACCTGACGGCGCGGTCTGCCCGACAACCCGGAGGTGAGCGATGTCCAACCCGATGTCCGGCGGTGGCATGGCCGGGTGGAGCATGCTCCGGTCGATGCGCAACCGCGACGAGGTCTCCGCCCACCGGCTCCAGCGTGGGGTGGCCCGCCGCATCGTCGCCTTCGCCCAGCCCTACCGGCGCGACATCATCGTCTTCCTGATCACCGTGGTGCTCGCCGCGATCATCGGCGTGGCCACCCCGGTGCTCGCGGGCGATGTGATCAACGCGATCAACCGGGGCGGCACCGAGGCCGGCCGGCTGGTGGTGCGGCTGGCTCTGTTCATCGCCGCGCTGGCGGTCGCCGACGCGCTGCTCTCGCTGGCCCAGCGGTGGTATTCGGCCCGCATCGGCGAGGGCATCATCTTCAACCTGCGCACCCGGGTCTACGACCACGTGCAGCGGATGCCGTTGCAGTTCTTCACCCGTACCCAGACCGGCGCCCTGGTCAGCAGGCTCAACAACGACGTGCTCGGCGCCCAGCGGGCGTTCACCTCCACGCTCTCCGGTGTGGTCAGCAACGTCATTCAGTTGGTGCTCACCGCGGCGGTGATGTTCACCCTCTCCTGGCAGATCACCGCGCTCTCGCTGGTGCTGTTGCCGATCTTCATCATTCCGGCCCGTCGGGTGGGTCGACGGCTGGCGGACATCACCCGCGAGGCGTACAACCTCGACGCCAAGATGAACGCGACAATGACCGAGCGGTTCGGGGTGGCCGGTGCGCTGCTGGTGAAGCTCTTCGGCCAGCCCGAGATCGAGGCTCGCCGGTTCGCCGGCCGGGCCGAGCGGGTCCGCGACATCGGCATCCAGTCCGCGATGTACTCCCGCACGTTCTTCGTGGCGATGCTGCTGGTCGCCTCCCTGGCGCAGGCGCTGACCTACGGTCTCGGTGGCTGGCTCGCGGTGACCGGCGGCGTCAGCGCCGGCACCGTGGTGACGCTCGCGCTGCTGCTCACCCGCCTGTACGGGCCGCTCACCGCGCTCTCCAACGTCCGGGTGGACGTGATGAGCGCGCTGGTCTCCTTCGACCGGGTCTTCGAGGTGCTCGACCTGCAGCCGGGCATCGTGGAGAAGCCCGACGCGGTGCCGGTGCCCCGGGGCGCCGGCCGGGTGGACTTCCGGGACGTGCGATTCCGCTACCCGAGCGCCGCCGAGATCTCCCTCGCCTCCCTGGAGGAGGTCGCCACGCTCGACCGGACCGTCAACGAGCCGGTGCTCAAGGGGGTCTCGTTCAGCGTCGAGCCGGGGCAGATGGTCGCGCTTGTCGGCCCGTCCGGGGCGGGCAAGTCGACGCTGTCGATGCTCATCTCCCGGGTCTACGACGTCAGCGACGGGCAGGTGTTCGTCGGCGGGGTGGACGTGCGCGACGCCACGCTCGCTTCCCTGCGTGACGAGATCGGTGTGGTCACCCAGGATTCGCACCTGTTCCACGAGACGATTGCCGAGAACCTCCGCTACGCCAAGCCGGACGCCACCGACGACGAGATCTGGGCCGCACTGGCCGGCGCGCAGGTGGCCGACCTGGTGCGGGCGCTGCCCGATGGTCTGGACACCACAGTGGGGGAGCGCGGCTACCGCTTCTCCGGCGGCGAGAAGCAGCGCATCGCGATCGCGCGACTGCTGCTCAAGGCCCCGTCGATCGTGATCCTCGACGAGGCGACCGCACACCTGGATTCGGAGAGTGAGGCGGCGGTGCAGCGGGCGCTGTCGGTGGCGCTGGCCGGGCGTACCGCCCTGGTGATCGCGCACCGGCTCTCCACCGTGCGCGACGCCGACCAGATCCTGGTCCTGGACGGCGGGCGGATCGTCGAGCGGGGGCGGCACGACGAGTTGGTCGCGGTCGGCGGGCTCTACGCCGAGCTGTACCGGACCCAGTTCGCGGTCGCCGACTCGCCCCGGCCCTTCGTGGATGCGACCGGCCCCGAGCCGGTGGTCATGCCGCTGGGCACGTACGTCGCCGACGAGGCGATGCCGCCCGCCGCCGCGAATTGAGCTGGTCGAGGGGCCTAGGCATCAGGTGGGGCGGCGGTCCGGCAAACCGGTGGCCACCCGTAGTTCCGCGAACGCGGCGCCCAGCGTGACCGGCGTGAAGTGTGCGTTCAGGCCACTCGGATTCGGCAGCACCCACAGCCGGGCCCCGGCCAGCGACTCCGGCTGCGGCCCGAAGGTGGCTTTCGGCCGCTGAAAACCGATCCGGTACGCGGTCACCCCCACCACGGCCACCCAGCGCGGCCGGTACCGGTCCACCTTGTCGGTCAGGATCGCCGCGCCGGCGAGAAGTTCCTCGGCGCTCAGCTCGTCAGCGCGGGCGCTGGCCCGGGCAGCCATGTTGGAGATGCCGAGCCCGAGAGCTGGCAGCTCGTCCTGTTCGCTGGGGTGCAGCAGTCGGGGGGTGAACCCGCCTGTGTGCAACGCCGGCCAGAACCGGTTGCCGGGCCGGGCGAAGTGCCACCCGGTCGCGGCCGACCACAGGCCGGGGTTGATACCGACGAAGAGCACCGCCAGCCGTGGTGCGAGGACGTCGGGGATGGTCCGGTCCGCGGCAGCCGCCAAGTCCGCGCGGGTCGGCCGTGCCGTCCCGGGGGTCACCGCGCGCACAGCTCGGGCACTGGCGGGCGTCACAGCCCGCGCAGCGCGCCGCCGTCGACCGGCAGGGTGATCCCGGTGAGGTAGCTCGCGGCGGGGGAGAGCACGAACGCGGCCACCCGGCCGAACTCGGCGGGGTCGCCGATGCGGCGCAGTGGGATGCCGGCCTCCGCCTCGGTGCGGGCCTGCTCCGGGTCGCCGGCTGCGGAGAGGAGTTCCCGGTTGCGGTCGGTCATGATCCGGCCGGGCAGCAGGCCGACCACTCTGACCCCGCGCGGGCCGTAGTCGTCGGCGACGTCCTTGGCGGCGCCGACCAGGCCGGGCCGGAGAGCGTTGGAGATGCCGAGGCCGGGCACCGGGCCGCGGGCCGAGGTGGAGAGCACCAGCCCGATCGCACCACCCTCGGGCAGTGCGTTGGCGACCGTGCGGACCGCGCGGACGGTGCCCAGGAAGACGGTCTCGAAGGAGATCCGCCACTGCTCGTCGGTGACCGCCGCGGCGTTGCCCGGCGGTGGCCCGCCGACCGAGATCAGGGCGCCGTCGAGCCGGCCGAAGTGCTCCTGGGCGGCGGCGACGAGTTGTGTCGGGGTCTCCGGGTCGCTCAGGTCGCCGGTCAGCCCGACGGCGTGCTCCGGGCCACCCAGCTGCTTGGCGGCGGCAGCCACCGCATCCGGATCCCGGGCCGAGAGCACCACCCTCGCCCCATCGGCGACGAGGCACTGCGCGGTCGCGTAACCCAGGCCGCGGGAGGCGCCGGTGAGGACGTACACGCGGTCGGTCAGTCCGAGATCCATGAGGCCGATCCTGCCGTATCCGGCGCACCCTCGCCATGAAAGCTGGGTGCTGTCGATGGCCGTGGGGCGGGGCGCAGCAGGCGTACCCGGCCGGCGATCTGCACCGCGACGGCGCCGCCGGCGCGGCCCACCGCCGGCACCCGGCGCGGACGCGGCGCCCGGAGCCCGTCGTAGCGCAGGCGTGCCTCCCGGACGGCCAACTCCTCGGCGGCAGCCGGGGGGAGCGTGTGCTGGTCGTGCATTGCACGGGCCAGGTCCCAACCATCGCGTAGTGACCCGACGGTGGGTCGCCGGGCGGCCCAGTTGGCGAAGGTCGTCGACCACCCGGCACCGAGGCTGGCGGCGAGCAGCGGCCAGTGCCGGGCCACCTCGCCGGCCCGCTTGCGCAGCAGGGCCGCCCGGGTGGCGGCCAGCGGTCCCGGCGCGAACCCCGCCGGCGGTTCACCCCCGGCGACCAGCGCGGCGACCAGCGCGGCCTGTCGCTCGGCAAGCCCGGCCCGGGGCGGGGTCTCGCCGTCGGGTGCGCCCGTCATGTGACGGCCGGGTAGCCCGCGGCGGCGGCCAGGGCGTCCAGCTCGGCGCGGAGTTCGGCTGCCGGTGGGTAGTGGCCGTCTCGTTCCAGCAGCAGCGCCGGTGGGCGCTGCCGGGCACAGAGCGCGCCGACCAGCTCCAGCACCGCCGCCGGCACCGGGTCGGTGTGGGTGTCGTGGTAGTAGCCGCCGTGCTCCGCGCCGCCGGCCACGTGGGCGTACGCGACCCGCTCCAGCGGCAGACGGTCCAGCAGCGCGAGCGGGTCGGCACCCCGGTTGCGGGCGTTGGCGTGCACGTTGGCCACGTCCAGCAGCAGCAGTGCCCCGGTCCGGTCGAGGATCTCGGTGAGGAAGTCCGCCTCGTCGAGTTCGTCGTCGGGCCAGTCGACAAGCGCGGCGATCGGTTCCAGCGCGATCGGCACCGGCAACTCGGCCTGTGCCCGGGCCACGTTGGCGCAGACCGCGTCGACCGCTTCCCGGCTGCGCGGCAGCGGCAGCAGGTGACCGGCCTCCAGGCCGCCGGCCCGGACGAACGCGATGTGCTCGCTGACCAGCGGGGCGTCCAGGCGTTGCGCCACCGAGGCCAGGTGGGCGACCCGGGCCGGGTCGACCGGCTCGGCGCCGCCGAGGGAGAGCCGCACCCCATGCGGTACGACAGTCACCGCGCGTTCCCGCAGCTGTGCCAGCCCGTGCGGGAGCGGCCCGGACGACGGCACCCCCTCGGCCACCACCTCGACGAAGCGCAGGCCGGGCAGCTCGGCCACGAAGCCGGCGATCTCCGGACGCCAGCCGATGCCGACCCCGGACGGGCCGGTCATCCGCCGCACCCTCCGCCGCCGCCGCAGCCCCCACCACCGCCGCAGGAGCTGCCGCCGTCTCCACCGGAGCTACCTCCGTCGCTGTACGAGCCGTCGGAGCCGCCCGTCCAGCCGCTGCTGGACGCGGCCTGGCGCTGAATCTCGGCCTGCTCGGCGAAGCCCGGGTCGAGCGCCCAGAGCGAGGCGGTGCCGAACAGGGCCACGCCCATCGCCGCGCCGGTCGCTCCGTAGGTGGCGTAGGCCGGCGCGGAGGCCGGCGCGAGGTGGGTGTACTCCTGGCGGATGCCGCGCAGCGCGGCCCGGCCGGCCCGGGTGCGCAGGGGCACCCGGCGCAGCACCAGTACGGCGATCAGGAGCGGGACGAGGGTCAGCAGCAGGTAACCGACCGGGTGACCGCTGAACAGGCCGGAGACCAACCGGAGCACACCGATTCCCAGCAGGGCGATCATGATCGTCGCCCAGAAGCGGACGCGGGCCCGCTGCGTGTCGTTCGCCAGCAGCCCGCGCTGCTCCAGACCGTTGCGGAGTTGGTCCAGCGCGGTGCGTACCCGCTCGTCCTGTGGCAGATCCTTGACTCGCGAGTGCTGGTGGGCGGCCCAGTGGATGGCCTGGTCCAGCGGGGTGAGGCCGGTCGGCGCGGCACCGACGGTGGTCAACCGGCGGTCCGGTCGTACGCCGATCGCGCCGCTGCCGCGCAGCCCGCCGAGCGCGGCGTGCACGGCGAGCTCAGGTCCACCGTTGAGGTACGCGACCTGCTGCGGGCCGAGCGGGTCGGCCGTGGCAGCCGTGGGTCCGGCCGTAGGACGGAACCGTTGGTACACCGCGATCGCCACCACCACGACGGCGGTCAGGATGTAGTACCGGATGAAGGTCGGACCGGGGATGCCCCAGGTGTCGCCCGACGCGGCGTGGACGATCATCGACTGCTCCTGTCACCGAAGGGGAACGGCGGCCCCATTGTGGAGCAGCCCCGCCAGGGTCGGCGTACCGGTGTCGGCGCGGTCAGTGGCGGCGGACCGCCTCCTCGACGAGGTCGAGCACCGGGCCCAGGTCACCGGCCGGTCGGCCCATGGCCAGGTGCAGCACCAGGCCGTCGTAGGCCAACTCCAGGAACTGGGCCAGCACGTCGATCGGCACGTCCTCGCGCAGCACCCCGGCGTCGCGCTGGCGGGCCAGCCGGTCCCGGGTCGCCTCAGCGATCGCGGCGGACCGCTCCGCCCAGCGTTGGGCGAACGCCGGGTCGGTGCGCAGCCGCCGGGAGACCTCCAGTTGGCTGCCCAGCCAGCCGGTGGTGTCCGGGGAGACGGCGCGGGCGAGCAGGTCGCGCATCACCTGCACCAGACCGTTGCGCGCCACCGTCTCGACCATGGCCGCTGCGTCGTCCTCGGCGACGGCCAGGAAGAGCGAGTCCTTGTCGCGGAAGTGGTGGAAGATCGCGCCACGGGACAGGCCGGTGGCCTCTTCAAGGCGACGTACGGTCGCCCCCTCGTAGCCGAGCCGGGCGAAACACGCCCGGGCTGCGGCGAGGATCTCCTGCCGGCGCGCGTCGAGCTGGTCCTGACTTACTCTGGGCACACGTCGATCGTTGCAGGTCACCTCGGGCCATGCAAACCGTACGTACGGCTTGCTATGTCGCCGACTACCATCGCCCGGTGACCCAGCCCCGCCCCCTGCCCAACTCCCCGCTGACCGTGGCCACCGTTCAGGCCACCCCCACGCCGGGCGACGTCGCCGGCAACGCGGTCGTCGCCGCCGACCTGGTCCGCCAGGCTGCTGAGCTGGGCGCCCAGGTGGCCGTCCTGCCGGAGCTGTTCCTCTGCGCGTACCACCCGCCGACCCTCGCCGCCGACCCGGCCGGCACGGACGTCACGGCCGACCTCGCCGGTGCGGTCGCGGATCCCCGGCTCGACCCGCTGCGCGCCGCGGCGCGCGAGGCCGGCGTCACCGCGCTGGTCGGCGCGGCAGTCCGGCACTCCGACGGCCGGCGGACCATCGCCGCGCTGGTGGTCGACCGGGCCGGCGCGGTCCGGGTCGGGTACGACAAGCAGCAACTGTGGAGCGGCGAACGCGAGCTGTTCACCCCCGGCGATCGGGGTGCCACGCTCGTCGTCGACGACTGGCGACTCGGGCTGGGCATCTGCTACGACGGCTGTTTCCCCGAGCACGGCCGGGCCGCAGCCCTGGACGGCGCGCACGGTTACCTGTGCCCCAGCGGATATCTGGCCGGCTCCGAGCACCGCCGGGATCTCTACTACGCCGCGCGTGCCCTGGACAACACGATGTTCGTGGTCTTTGCCAACGCGGTCGGCGGCGTCGACCCGTGGCGGTTCAACGGCGGCGCGGCCATCTACGACCCCGAGGGGCGGGTGCTGGTTCGCGGCGCCGACGACGGTACGGCGGTGCTCGTGGCGACGCTGGACCCCGCCGCGCTCGCGGCCACCAGGGCGGCCCACTCGATGCTCGCCGATCTACTGCCGGACCAGGGCGGGCCTCGGGCGTCGATGCCTTGCTGAGCTCGTCGTCAGGTCGATACCTGCCGGATCTGTTGGCGGACACTTCGGTCCCGTAGGGTGCCCGAGTGCCACTGCTCCTGCTGGACCTGGACAACACCCTGCTGGACCGGGCCGGGCCGTTCCGCCGGTGGGGTGAGCGCTTCCTGGACAGCATCGGCGCCCCCCACACCGACATCGACTGGCTGGTCTCCATCGACGCCGACGGGCTGACCGATCGCTGGGATCTCGCCGACGCCATCCGGGACCGCTATGAGCTGCGCATACCCTCGATCGACCTGGTGGAGGAGCTGCACGACGGGGTGGTGGAGCAGACCCGGCTCGACCCGCTGACCGCCTGCGCGCTGCGGATCGCCGACGACGCCGGCTGGGTGCCGGTGGTGGTCTGCAACGGCACGGTACGCCTCGAGGACGCCAAGATTCGCCGGACCGGGCTGGACCAGTACGTCGCGGACTGGGTCATCTCCGAGGAGGCCGGCGTCAGCAAGCCCAACCCGCGAATCTTCGCGCTCGCCGCCCAGCGGGTCCGGATGCCGCTGCGCGGGGCGTGGGTGATCGGCGACAGCCCGGAGGCGGACATCGGTGGGGCCGCCGCCGTCGGGCTGCCCAGCGTCTGGCTGCACCGGGGGCGCACCTGGTCGGACGTCCGGTTCGCGCCGAGCCGCACGGTGGACGGGCTGATCGCCGCGGTCGCCACCGTCCTCGCCCGCTGAGGGTTCATCAGATCTTGCTGCGGTAATTCGGTTGACCGTCAGTCGCAGTGCCACGAACATTGTCCGCGCATCGTGCATCCCGGGCGTGCGCCCGGTCGAGGAGAGGGGGTCGGTCATGGCCGTCTTCGCAGGTCGCTTCCAGCCGCCTATCTCAGCCTCGACCAAGGGACCTTCACCACAGTGCGCGATCATGACCTTCCGGCGCTGGAGCGCCGGAGCCGCGGCAAGAGCCGC
This sequence comes from Micromonospora chokoriensis, assembly GCF_000718555.1. Classification (GTDB taxonomy): domain Bacteria; phylum Actinomycetota; class Actinomycetes; order Mycobacteriales; family Micromonosporaceae; genus Micromonospora; species Micromonospora chokoriensis_B. Next base: position 15,022 of record NZ_JOAN01000028.1, on the reverse strand, counting down.
TTCGACGACGACGAACCGCAGTTTCTGAAGCGCGGGCGGCAGACCGAGCCGCCCGCAGACCTGGACAGCGAGCCCGACCCGGACACCGGCGAGCGCTGGTCGTCCTGGGACGACGCGGTGCACGGGCCGCAGCCGTACCCGGCCTGGCTGGTCACCGAGTTGGCCGCCAAGGACACCGAGCTTGGTGTGCTGAAGACCGGCAAGGAGGCGGACGTCCACCTGGTCCGTCGGGCGGTGCCTGACACCGACCGGTCCTGCCTGCTCGCGGCGAAGCGCTATCGCGACCCCGAGCACCGGCTCTTCCACCGGGACGCCGGCTATCTGGAGGGCCGTCGGGTGCGCCGGTCCCGGGAGAACCGGGCAATGGCCAGCCGGACGGCATTCGGCCGGCAGATGATCGCCGGGCAGTGGGCCGCAGCCGAGTTCGCCGCCCTCTCCCGGCTCTGGGAGATCGGCGCTGGGCACGACCGGATCGCCGTGCCGTACCCGGTGCAGTTGCGGGGCACCGAGCTGATGCTGGAGTTCGTCGGCGACGCCGAGTCGGGGGAGGCGGCGCCCCGGCTGGCCCAGTTGCGACCCGACCCGGTCGAGCTGCGTGACCTGTGGGCGCAGATGGTGGAGGCGCTGCGGGTGCTGGCTCGGGCCGGCTACGCACACGGCGACCTGTCGCCGTACAACCTGCTGGTGCACCAGGGTCGGCTGGTCGTGATCGACCTGCCGCAGGTGGTCGACGTCGTAGCCAACCCGCAGGGACCGGAGTTTCTGGCCCGCGACGTGCGGGTGGTCGGCACCTGGTTCGCGGCCCGTGGTCTGCCCACCGAGCAGGTCGACCCCGCCACGTTGACGGGGGAACTGCTGCGCGAGGCGGGCATCCGCTGACCGGAGCGGGTCGGGCGGCCACACCGCCCGACCCGCCCACACCGGCTACTGCAGGTAGCGCTCCACCTCGGGCTTGGGGCGTTCGCCCTGTGCGTCCGGGTCGCCGTGGGTGTCCCGGGCGGCCCGTCGGCGGCGCAGCAGGTCCCAGCACTGGTCGAGGGACTCCTCCAGGGCGCGCAGTCGCTCGCTGGTCTCGCCCTCGGTGCCCGACTCATGGGCCTGGGCGTCGGCACGCAGCTTGTGCTCCTCGTCGACCAGCTCGGAGATCCGGTTCAGGATGGTCTTGTCGTCCATGCCACAGAGCCTGGCACAGGGTGCCGGGCGTCGCCCGGATTCGGGGGTACCGGTGCGTCCCAGGTCACCGGCCGCACCGACCTGGGATATCGATGAGTGTGCCTGGGCGTGGATAGAAATTGCACCGTCCGCAAGTCTAGAGGTGCCTCGCGTTTGGTGAGATGCTTCCCGTCGGCCCAGAAGGTGAAAGTTTCATCAAACCTGTCCGACCGAAGTGGAGCGCTGCGGTCGCCGGGACGACGAGGAGACGTGGTTCGATGTCGCAGGTGTCCGAGGCGGGCCCCGCCACTGTCAGCACCGAACCCCGGACGATCCCACTGCGACGCGCACTGCCCGCACTGGTCCGCGATCCGCTCGGCGCCCTCGTCGACTTCGCGCAGGCCGCCGACGGCGAGGTCATCCGGCTGAACCTCGGCTCGTTCCGCCCCTATCTGGTCAGCCATCCTGAGCACCTGCAACGCGTCCTGCGGGACAACGTTGCCAACTACACCCGCGACGGCGACGGGTTGCTCTGGCGACCGGTGCGGCGGATCGTCGGGGACGCGATCCTGGTCGCCGAGGGTGAGATCTGGGAGTCCAGCCGAGGCGCTCTGCAACCGCTGTTCACCGCCAAGCGGGCCGAGACACTCGTCGACAAGATGGCCGAGGCGATCAACGAGGCGGTCGACGAGTGGCTCGAACCGGCCCGCGACGGCCGCCCGATCGACGGTGGCGCCGAGCTGACCCGGATCGTCCTGCGCACCACCATGCGAGTGCTCTTCGCCGACCGGATCTCGGTCCCCGACGCCTTGCGGATCAGCGCCGCGCTGAACGTCCTCACCACCGCGATGCTTCCCCGACTGCTGCTGCCCGCCGTGCCGTACGCGGTGCCGGTGCCGGGCGACCGGCGCTTCCGCGAGGCGGTGCGCACCATCGACGAGGTGGTGCTGCCGATCATCCGGGAGGCTCGGGCCCACCCCACCGATGGTGACGACATCATCTCCACCCTCTGCCGGCCGCGCGCCGACGGCAGCGAACCCGACGAGTACGCGATCCGCGGCGACGTGGTCGCGATGTTCTCCACCGCCACCGAGACCACCATCGCCCTGCTCTCCTGGCTCTGGCCGGTGCTGGCGTCCCGGCCCGACGTGGCCGAGCGGATGACCGACGAGATCGAGCGGGTGGTCGGCGCCGAACGGGTCGGCCGCGAACACCTGCCCCAGCTGCGCTACGGCCGGATGGTGCTCGACGAGATGCTGCGGCTCTACCCGGCCGGCTGGATGATCCCGCGTACCGCGGTCGGCGACGACGTGCTGGGTGGGGTGCGGATCAAGGCCGGTGGCACCGTGCTGGTCAGCCCGTACGTCACCCAGCGGATGTCGATGTTCTGGAACGACCCGGCGCTCTTCGACCCGGAGCGGTTCGCGCCGGAGCTGCCGCGGCGGCGCTACCGCTACTCCTACTTCCCGTTCGGCGGTGGCCCGCACCAGTGCCTCGGGCAGTACCTGTTCCTGCTGGAGGCGCAGCTCATCGTCAGCACCGTGCTGAGCCGCTACCGCTTCCGGCTGCGCGAACCGGCCGACCTCACCCCTCGGGTGGGCGCCTCGCTGCAACCCAGGCAGCGAGCCGAGCTGATCCTCACCCCGGTCGAGCGTCCGGTCGCATCATGACGGAGACCCCGCCACCGGCACGGGCCGGTCAGGACGCGGTCGCCGAGCAGGGCCGGGTGTGCGCACTCGCCGTGCGGGGCGTACGCGACCTGCAGGATGTCACCGCCGCCCACCCGGAGCTGTTCGACGCCGCGCCGTTCGACCCGGCGCTGCTCAGCTCGGTGGCCACCGTGGTCGCCTTCATCGCGCCTTGGCACACCGCCGCCGAACTGCGGATCACCACCCGTACCGTGCTCTGGGTCTTCGCGGCCGACTGGCAGGTCGACTACCTCGCCCAGTCCGTTGACGACGTCCGGCAGGTAGTGACCGACTGCCTGGCGGTGGCCGACGGCGCGGCGCCGCCACCGGGGCGACACCTGGCACGGCTGCTGGCCGACGTGCGCGACGAGCTGACCACCGTGCCGGCTTTCGCCCGGCTGCGCCCAATCTGGCGCGACGAGTTGGCCCGGATGCTCGCCGCCGCGGCTCGGGAGTGGGACTGGAAGAACCTGCCGACCGACCCGACCACCGGGCGACGGCTGCCGGACCTGGACCGCTACCTGGAGAACGCCGACAACTCTGGCAGCTCCTTCGTCAACGTCACCCACTGGATCGCCACCGGCGACGAGAAGACCCTCGCCCAGCTGACCGACCTGCTCGACGCCGGACGTGGCGTGCAGCGGGTGCTGCGGCTGGTCAACGACCTCGCCACCCAGGCGCGCGACGCCGAGTGGGGTGACCTGAACGCCCTTGCGCTGGTCGACGACCCGGCGCAGGTGCACGAACGGCTGGCCGAGCTGACCGCCCGGTCCCGGGGCGACCTGGCTGCCCTCGCCCAGCGGTGCCCCCGCCAGGCGGACTACCTCAACCGGCAGATCTCCTTCACCGGCGGCTTCTACCAGCTGTCGGACTTCTGGGGGGCCCGCGATGAGTGACGGCGCCACCCGGCTGCTCGCCAACGCGGCGACCGTCGGCGACCCGGCCGCCGACGCCGCCCGCGAGCTGGTCGCCGGCCTTGCCCTGCGGCCGTGGGGGCAGGTCGCGGCATCGGTGTACGAGACCGGACGGCTGGTCGCCGACGCCCCCTGGCTGGCCGGGCATCACAGGCGGATCGCGTTCCTGTTGCGCAGCCAGCGCCCGGACGGGGCGTGGGGCCCACCCGAGGGGTACGCCCTGGTGCCGACGTTGAGCGCCACCGACGCGCTGCTGGCCGCGCTGGCCGCCGGTGCGGCCGGGACGGACCTGCTCGCCCCGGTGGCTCGGGGGCTCGGCGCGCTCGTCGGCACGCTGCTCCCCGTCGACGCACGAAGACTGCCGGACACCCCCGCGCTGGACCTCATCGTCCCGGCGCTTGTCGACACGATCAACGACCGGCTCGCCGGGCTGGATCGGGCCACCGCCGACCGGCTGCCCCGCCCGCCGTTGCCGCTGCCCGCCGGTCTCAACCCGGGCCGGCTGCGCGCGGTGCGGTCCGCGGTTGCCGCCGGGGCGGCGCTGCCACCGAAGCTGGCCCACTTCTACGAGATCCTGGACGCGGCACCCGCCGATGCCGGCCCCACGCTGACCGCGGTCGGCGCCTCGCCGGCCGCGACCGCGGCCTGGCTGACCGCGGCCGGCCCGGCCGCCGGCCCCACCGCGCACGCGTTCCTGCGGACGTTGATCCGCGACGGAGGTGGCCCGGTGCCCTGCCCGGCCCCGATCACCGTCTTCGAGCGCGCCTGGGTGTTGAGCGGCCTGCGCCGTGCCGGGATCACGGTCAGCCCACCGAACTCCGTCCTGGAGAGTCTGACCGCTGCCACCACCGGCCAGGGCATCGCCACCGGCGACGGCCTGCCGACCGACGCCGACACCACCTCGGTCTCGCTCGACGCGCTGGCCCGACTCGGCCATCCGGCCGACCCGGCCAGCCTGTGGGCGTACGAGACGGCCGACGGCTTCTGCACCTGGCCGGGGGAGGACGAGGACGGCTTCTCGGTCACCACAAACGCCCATGTGTTGGACGCCTTCGGTCAGCACCTGACCCGGCATCCGGACGCGGACGCGCGCTATCACCGAACGGTTGACAAGCAGAGCGTGGTGCTGCCCGGGCATCAGCGCGCGGACGGGGCCTGGCAGGACCGCTGGCACGCCTCGCCGTACTACGCCACCGCCTGCTGCGTGCTGGCACTGGCGGAGTTCGGCCGGGGTGCCGCTGCCGCCGAGGCGGTGGATCGGGCGGCCGGTTGGGTGCTGAACAGCCAGCGCCCGGACGGCTCGTGGGGGCGGTGGGGCGGCACCGTCGAGGAGACCGCGTACGCCCTGCAGGTGCTGTTGGCGGTGCCGACGACGGTGCCACGGGTCGACGACGCGGTGGCCCGTGGGCACGCCTACCTGCACGAGTCGGCCACCGGGGAGCACCCTCCACTGTGGTACGGCAAGGAGCTGTACTGTCCGACAAACATCGTTCGCGCCGCCGTGCTCGCCGCCTGCCGTCTAGCCGGCAATCGTGCCTCCGACGTCGACCGATCGGTCATGGATTGCGGTGACCAGGCAACAAAAACAGCAACTTGAGGGGTTGTGTGGACACTGCTAGCGTACGCAGAGCCTCAGCCCCGGATGCCCCGCTGCGGTGGGACGTCGCCCCCTCTGATCACCCGTTGATGAGCTGAGTCAACGCCCGGCCTGGGACGGTTCAATGCGTTCTCGCGGTACGAGTATCCGCACCAAGGTTGTCGCCCTGCTGCTCTCCCTGGTCGCGCTCTGGATGTTCGCGGCATGGGTGACCCTGCGCGATGGCTTCAACCTGCTCGGCGTCCAGCTGATCAACAGCAAGGTCTACACGCCGAGCGAGCCGCTGTTGCAGGAGCTCCAGTTGGAGCGACGGTTGACCCAGACGTACCTGAGCAGCCCCGAGGCCGCGCAGCGGACGGCACTCGAAGCCGAACAGCGCAAGGCCGCGGAGTTGGCCGCCGACTTCGCCGCCTCGGTGCGCAACTGGCAGGTCGGCATCGCCGGCAGCTCCGATCTGGACACCCAGCTCGACCTGACGATCGCCCAGATCAACGCGTTGGAGCAGACCCGCGCCGAGGTGCTGGACCGCAAAATCGACCGGATCGGCGCCGCCGAGGCGTACACCGACGCGATCGAGTCGATCTTCCAGATCTACGACGTGACGGGCAGCCTGGACGACAAGCAGATCGCCGGCGAGGCGGCAGCCCTGATCCAGCTCAACCGGATGAAGGAGCTGGTCTCCCAGGAGGACGCGCTGCTCAGTGGCCTGTTCGGCAACGGTCGGATGAGTGGGCCGGAGTACGCCCGCTACGTCAGCCTGGTCGCCGCCGAGCGGTTCCTCGGCGAGGAGGTCCAGGCCCGCCTCGCCGACGCCGACAAGCGCCGTTACCAGCAGCTCGTCGAGGGGGAGACGTTCACCCGCCTGCGCGCCGTGCAGGACAGCATCATCCGCGAGGGTCGGCCGTCGACCCAGCTGCCGCTCGGCGCCGAGCAGTGGCGGGGCACGGTAGAGCCAGCGCTGGCCGAGGTGAACGACGCGGTCACCGCCGGCGGCGAGGGCATCGTGGACCGGGCTACCGGCGTGGCCGTGATGGTCGTCGTCCGACTGGTGCTCGCCACCGGTCTGGGTCTGCTCGCCGTCATCGCCTCCGTCGTCGTCTCGATCACCACCGCGCGGAACCTGCTCCGCCAGTTGGACCGGCTGCGTGAGGCCGCCTGGCAGCTCGCCGACGAGCGGCTGCCCCGGGTGGTGGAGCGGCTCGGGCGCGGCGAGGAGGTCGACGTGGCCACCGAGGCGCCCCCGCTGGAGTTCGGCACCGACGAGATCGGCCAGGTCGGCAAGGCGTTCAACGCCGTTCAGGAGACCGCCCTGCGGACCGCCGTCGAGCAGGCCGACCTGCGTCGCAACGTTCGCGAGGTCTTCCTGAGCCTGGCCCGACGTACGCAGGCACTCGTGCACCGTCAGCTCACCCTGCTCGACGCGATGGAGCGCCGCGAACACGACGCGGAGGAGCTGGAGGACCTGTTCCGGGTCGACCACCTGGCCACCCGGATGCGGCGTAACGCGGAGAACCTGATCGTGCTCTCCGGCTCCACCCCCGGTCGGGCCTGGCGACGCAACGTCCCGATGGTCGACGTGGTGCGCGGTGCCGTGGCCGAGGTGGAGGACTACACCCGGGTCAACGTGCTGCCGCTCGGGCCGGTCTCGCTGGCCGGCCGTGCGGTCGGTGACATCATCCACCTGCTGGCCGAGCTGATCGAGAACGGCCTGTCGTTCTCGCCGCCACACACGACGGTCGAGGTCCGCGGTCAGCTGGTCTCCAACGGCTTCGCCATCGAGATCGAGGACCGGGGCCTCGGCATGAGCGAGGAGGACCTGGCCGCGGCGAACCACCGGATCGTCGACCAGTCCGAGCTGAACCTCGCCAACGCCGCCCGCCTCGGGCTGTACGTGGTGAGCCGGCTGACCGAACGGCACGGCGTGCGGGTACGGCTCAAGGAGTCCGCGTACGGCGGCACCACCGCTGTCGTGCTGATCCCGCTGGAGCTGGTCACCGAGGTCGGGGCGTCTCCGGAGGACTCCGGCTCGTTCCGGGCCGGTTCGGCCATCCCGGTCCCGTCGGCGCCCGCAATCGACGCCGGCCGTCCGGCTTTCCTCGCACCGCTCGCGCTCGCCGCACCGACGGCCACCGCTGCGGACGCGCCGGTCACCTCGGCGGCGGTGGTGTCGGCCGACACCAGCACCGCGACGGACGAGGAGGTCGAGGTGGATGCCGTCCTCCCCACCCGACAGCGGACCACCCCGGGCAGCGGCACACCCGAGCTGCCCACCCGCACGCGACGTGGCCCAGGTCAGCCAGCCCTGGAGGCCCCGACCGTGCCCACCGGCCTGCCCGCCGTCGAGCGCACCCGACCGGACAGCCGGGACGCAGAGCCGGCCGTGGCCGGCGACGGTGGTCCGGTGCCAGCCCGCGCCGAGGCGGAGCGGACCGACTCCGGCCTGCCCGTCCGGGTCCGACAGGCGAACATCGTTCCGGAGTTGCGAGACGACCCGGCGGTGTCGGAGACCGATGACGAGGATGTGGTGCGCCCACCGGAGCAGGTCCGCCGGATGATGAGCTCCTACCAGACCGGCACGCGACGTGGGCGGACCGACGCGGCTCGGCTGGTCGGTGGCGCCTCCGGCGCCCCGGCGGCGGAGTCGACCGAGCCGACCGACGACGATCCACAAGCGACCTGACCGAACACCGAGGACGCGGGTTCCCGCGTGGTGTGACGGTCAAGCCCAGACGAACGCGGCGCAGAGCCGGGCGAGAAGAGGACGACGAAGTGACCCAGAAGACGGCTTCGAGCGCCGACCTGACGTGGTTGCTGGATGACCTGGTAGGTCGGGTGAAGCAGGCCGAACACGCGGTCGCGCTCTCCACCGACGGCCTGATGATGGCCTCCTCCCAGGGGTTGAGCCGGGACGACGGCGAGCACCTGGCGGCGATGGCGGCCGGCATCCAGAGCCTCGCCCGAGGCGCTGGCAAGCGTTTCGGTGGCGGGCAGGTGCAGCAGACCATCATCGAGATGCAGTCGTCGTTCCTGTTCGTCACAGCGGCCGGCCGCAACGCCTGCCTGGCGGTGCTGGCCACCGAGGACGCCGACGTCGGCCTGATCGCCTACGAGATGGCGATGCTTGTCACCCGCGTCGGCAAGTACGTCGCTTCACCATCGCGCGGCACCGAGCAGCAGGTCGGCGAGAGGTAGCGGCGGCGATGACGGTCCAGGGAGAGTCCGCAGAACATCAGTGGGTGGATGACCATGCGGGTCCGGTGGTGCGTCCATACGCGGTGACGCGCGGCCGGGCCCGCCCGGTCACCGGCACATTCGACCTGATCTCCCTGGTCACGGCGACCCGAGCCGAGGTCACGCCCGAGGTCGGTCTCGGTCCTGAGCATTTGGCGATCGTCGGGCTGTGCCAACGCATACAGTCCGTCGCCGAGATCGCCGCCCATCTTGACCTGCCGGTGGGCACCATCCGGGTGCTCCTCGGCGATCTGGCGGCCCGCAGCCTGGTGCAGGTCCGCGAGCCGCAGACCACGGCCGGTCTTCCCGACAACAGCATCTTCGAGGCGGTAATCAATGGACTACGGGCACTCTGACCGGCCGGCGGGAGCGACCCCACTGCCCACCGCGATCAAGATCCTCGTCGCGGGCGGCTTCGGCGTGGGCAAGACGACCATGGTTGGCGCGGTCAGCGAAACCCGGCCGTTGCGCACCGAGGAGGTGCTGACCGAGACGGGGGTCGGCATCGACGACCTGTCCGGGGTGGAGGGTAAGACCACCACGACCGTGGCAATGGACTTCGGCCGGATCACCATCAGCGACGACCTGGTGCTCTACCTGTTCGGTACGCCGGGGCAGGACCGGTTCTGGTTCGTCTGGGACGAGCTGGCGTTGGGTGCGATCGGCGCCGTGGTGCTGGCCGACACCCGCCGGCTCGCCGACTGCTTCCCGTCGATCGACTACTTCGAGGGCCGGGGTACGCCCTTCGTGGTGGCGGTGAACTGCTTCCAGGACGCCCGGCAGTACCGGCTCGACGAGGTGCAGGCCGCCCTGAACCTGGACCCGGGCGTGCCCGTGCTGCTCTGCGACGCTCGGCAGCGGGAGTCCAGCAAGGAGGTGCTCGTCACGCTTATGGAGCACGCCATGAAGACCCGCGAGGCCCGCCGCCGCGCCGCCAGCGGGGACTGACCAAAGCTCTGACCTCAACGGCCCTCGGCGAATCGCCGAGGGCCGTATGAGTGCAACGGTCAGCCCTGCTGCTTGGCCATCGCCAGGAATCGGGCCCAGGCCGCCGGGTCGAAGGCGAGCGCCGGACCGGCCGGGTCCTTGGAGTCACGTACGCCGATGACGCCGACGAGGTTGTCGGCCACCTCGACGCAGTCACCGCCGTTGTTGCCACTCTTGCTGCTCTTGCGCCACCGAGCGCCGGTCAGGTCCATGATGCTGCCGCTTCTCTGAGGAGATTGCGGGACTGTGCACGCGACAGGGCTCCGTCGCGAATGCGTTCCCACCGTCGATCGAGCGTAGCAACGTCGGCCGCCTTGTCGATGAGCTGCGCTTGCGCCTGGCTGTCGACATGCGCGACCCGTGCCCCGTCCGGCATCTCGGCCACGGTGAACGGCCCGCCGAGGCCCGGATACATGCCGACGTCGGCGGGCACCACGAACAGCGACACGTTCGGCAGCGCGGCCTGCTCGGCCAGCCGCTCGCACTGCTCCCGCATCATGGCCCGGTCGCCGTCGAGGGTGCGCCGGAGGACTCCCTCGTCGAGGACGGCGACGAGCAGCGGCGGGCGCTCCCGGCGCAGAATGGCCTGTCGACTCAGCCGGGCCTCGGCGAGATCGTCGGCCTCGGCCGGCGTCAACGCCTCGCCGACAAGCGTCGCCAGCGCGTACGCCTTCGTCTGAAGGAGGCCAGGTATCCACGCGAGCTGAAACGACCGCAGCGACAGCGCCTCGCGCTCGATCTCGGCCCAGCGAGCGGATGAGGTTCACGCCACCAGGATCGGTACGTCGTACTTCTGGATGCGGTCGTCCCGGGTGACCAGGGTCAGCCCTTCGTGCAGGGCCTGCGCGACCAACATCCGGTCGAAAGGATCCCGGTGGATCAGCGGCAGCCGACCAGCCGCGATGGCGTGATCGTGGTGGATCGGGAGTTCCCGCAGTTCGGCGTCACGGAGCCGTTCGGCGAGGTCGGCCGGGCCGGCCAACTTGCCCAGCGACTGTTTGATCGCGACCTCCCACAGCGTGACCGGGCTTAGGTACACATCGGGTTCGGTGTCGATGCGGTCCTTGATGTCCGTGGCGAGGACCGGGTCGTCGGTCAGCCACCAGAGCACCACGTGCGTGTCGAGTAAGAGCCTCATCCGGACAGCCCGAAGTCGCGAGCGACCTCGTCGTTGACCTCGTCGGAATCCCAGTCACCGGTGAGATCCAGCGCACCGCGCAGCGACCCGCGACCGGTGCGTGTCGTACGACGAAGAGGAATGACCTTGGCGACCGGGTTACCAGCCCGGCTGATCACGATCTCCTCGCCGTGCTCGACCCGTTCGATGATGCGTGACAGGTTCGTCTTCGCATCGTGGATGTTGAACTGCGCCGCAGCTTCACCGGCCACCGTGGCACCCCCTTAGCTAAGAGGTTAGCCCGTGGCAGGGCCCGGCACGAGGAATGACCCGGGAACGACGCAGGCTCCCTCCCGCCGAGGGCGGGAAGGAGCCTGCGGACGTCGGTACGTCAGTTGGCGATCATGCGGCGCAGCACGTACTGCAGGATGCCGCCGTGCCGGTAGTAGTCCGCCTCACCGGGGGTGTCGATCCGCACCACGGCGTCGAACTCGACGCCGGTGTCGGTGCTGACCTGCACGGTACGCGGGGTCTCACCATCGTTCAGGGCGGTCACCCCGGTGATGGTGAACGTCTCGGTGCCGGTCAGGCCGAGCGACTCGGCGGTGACGTCCACCGGGAACTGCAGCGGCAGCACGCCCATCCCGATGAGGTTGGAGCGGTGGATCCGCTCGTACGACTCGGCGATGACCGCCCGGACGCCCAGCAGCATCGTGCCCTTGGCCGCCCAGTCCCGCGACGAGCCCGAGCCGTACTCCTTGCCGGCCAGCACGACCAGCGGGATGCCGGCCTCCTGGTAGGCCACGGAGGCGTCGTAGATCGAGGTCTGCTCGCCGGTGAGGTGGTTGACGGTGAAGCCGCCCTCCACCCCGGGCACCAGCTGGTTGCGCAGCCGGATGTTGGCGAAGGTGCCCCGGATCATCACCTCGTGGTTACCCCGGCGGGAACCGTACGAGTTGAACTCGTGGCGCGGCACACCGTGCTCGGCCAGGTACGAGCCGGCGGGGGAGTCCGCCTTGATCGCGCCAGCCGGCGAGATGTGGTCGGTGGTCACCGAGTCACCCAGCTTGGCCAGCACCCGGGCAGCGGCGATGTCGACGACCGGGCTCGGCTCCTGCTGCATGCCCTCGAAGTACGGGGGCTTACGCACGTAGGTGGAGTCGTTCTCCCAGGCGAAGGTGTCGCCGGTCGGGGTCGGCAGCGACTGCCACCGCTCGTCGCCGGCGAAGACATCGGCGTACGCGGCACTGAACCCGGTGGCGCCGATCGCCTGGGCGATGACGTCCTGGATCTCGGTGCTGTTCGGCCAGATCTCGCGCAGGTAGACGGGGTTGCCCTCGGTGTCCTCACCGATCGGCTCGTTGGCCAGGTCGATGTCCATCGTGCCGGCCAGGGCGTAGGCGACCACCAGCGGCGGGGACGCCAGGTAGTTCATCTTGACGTCCGGGTTGATCCGGCCCTCGAAGTTCCGGTTGCCGGAGAGCACCGAGACCACCGACAGGTCGTGCTCGTTGACCGCGGCGGACACCTCCTCGGGCAGCGGGCCCGAGTTGCCGATGCACGTGGTGCAGCCGTAGCCGACCAGGTTGAAGCCGAGCTTGTCCAGGTACGGCGTGAGGCCGGCCCGCTCGTAGTAGTCCATGACGACCTTGGAGCCCGGGGCCAGGGTGGTCTTCACCCACGGCTTGCGGGTCAGGCCCTTCTCCACGGCGTTACGGGCCAGCAGCGCGGCACCGATCATCACCTGCGGGTTGGACGTGTTGGTGCAGGAGGTGATCGCGGCGATCACCACGGCGCCGTGGTCCAGCTCGTACTCCACGCCGTCGGCACCCGTGACCCGGATCGGGTTGCTGGCCCGGCCGCCCGCGCCGACCGCCGCGGTCTCCAGGTCACGCGGCTCGTCGGCCGGGTCACTGAACTCGTTGGCCGGCGGGTCGCTGGCCGGGAACGACTCGGCGCTGGCCTCGTCGGCCGGGCCGTTGGCGCCGCGCGGCAGCTCCTCGCGGGGCACACCCGGCTTGAGGTCGCGCTCACCGACGGAGTCGTCGGCCACGTAGTCGGTCAACGCCGAGCGGAACAGCGTCTTCGCGGCGCCCAGCGGCACCCGGTCCTGCGGGCGCTTCGGGCCGGCGAGCGACGGCTCGATGGTGCCCAGATCCAGCTCCAGGCGCTCCGAGTACTCCGGCTCGGCCGCCGGGTCGTGCCAGAGGCCCTGCTCCTTGGCGTACGCCTCGACGAGCGCGACCTGCGCGGCGTCGCGGCCGGTCAGCTCCAGGTAGCGGATCGTCTCCGCGTCGATCGGGAAGATCGCCACGGTGGAGCCGTACTCCGGGGACATGTTGCCGATGGTGGCCCGGTTGGCCAGCGGCACGGCGCTCACGCCGGGGCCGTAGAACTCGACGAACTTGCCGACCACACCGTGCTTGCGCAGCATCTCGGTGATGGTCAGCACCAGGTCGGTGGCGGTGGTGCCGGCCGGCATCTCGCCGGAGAGCTTGAAGCCCACCACCCGGGGGATCAGCATGCTGACCGGCTGGCCGAGCATCGCGGCCTCGGCCTCGATGCCGCCGACGCCCCAGCCCAGCACGCCCAGGCCGTTGACCATCGTGGTGTGCGAGTCGGTGCCGACCACGGTGTCCGGGTACGCCTGGCCGCCCCGCTCCATGATGGTGCGGGCCAGGTACTCGATGTTGACCTGGTGCACGATGCCGGTGCCCGGCGGCACGACCTTGAACTCGTTGAACGCGGTCTGACCCCAGCGCAGGAACTGGTAGCGCTCCTTGTTGCGCTCGTACTCCAGCTCGACGTTGCGGGCGAACGCGTCCTCGCGGCCGAACAGGTCGGCGATCACCGAGTGGTCGATGACCAGCTCGGCCGGGGCGAGGGGGTTGACCTTGCTGGCGTCGCCGCCGAGGTCACGCACGGCCTCGCGCATGGTGGCCAGGTCGACCACGCAGGGCACGCCGGTGAAGTCCTGCATCAGGACCCGCGCCGGGGTGAACTGGATCTCCACGCTCGGGGCGGCGGTGGAGTCCCACGCGCCGAGCTGGCGGATGTGGTCGGCGGTGATGTTCGCGCCGTCCTCGGTCCGCAGCAGGTTCTCCAGCAGGATCTTCAGGCTGTACGGCAACCGGGCGTGGCCGTCCACCTTGTCGATCTTGAAAATCTCGTAGCTCGCGTCTCCGACGCGTAGCTGGGTCTTCGCACCGAAGGTGTCGAGGCTCGCCACGTCGTACTCCTTCACACCAGCGACCGTGAGTAGTCCTGAGCAGTCTGTCGCACCGGTCGGGGTGCCGCCGAGGTTAGGTGACACTTACCGCCGATATCCGTTCTCAACAAAACCGTACGTCCGTCTTGCTATCTGCGCAACCTGACGCCACGGTTCGGGACCCCGCTGTCTTCCTGCTTCCTTTCCGCGCGGCTGGACGCGGTCCACGGCCACCCCGCGTCGTCCGGTCGGCGCGGTAGGGTCGGGGTCGATTTGGAAGGGGTGCCGAGTGATCGACGTTCAGCACTGGCTCTCGGCGCTGCCTCCGGGCGTGGTCTATCTGATCGTCGCCGGGGTGATCGGCGTGGAGAGCATGGGCGTCCCGCTGCCAGGCGAGATCGTCCTGGTCAGCTCTTCCCTGCTCGCCGCCGCCGGGGTGGTGGAGCCGGAGTGGGTGGCCAGCGCGGCGGCGTTCGGCGCCATCGTCGGCGACTCCATCGGGTACGCCATTGGCCGCCGCGGCGGTCGTCCGCTGCTCGCCCGGTTGGGCAAGCGGTTCCCCAAGCACCTGGGCCCGGCGCAGCTCGCCCGTGCCGAGCAGAGCTTCGCGCGGCACGGCGTCTGGGCGGTGTTCTTCGGCCGGTTCGTGGCACTGCTGCGCATCCTGGCCGGGCCGCTCGCCGGCGCGCTGCACGTGCCGTACCGCCGCTTCCTGGTGGCGAACGCGGCCGGCGGATTGGTCTGGGCCTTCGGTACGACGTACCTGCTCTACTCGGTTGGTCGGGCAGCCGAACACTGGCTCAAGGACATCTCCTGGGCCGGGCTGGTCCTCGCGGTGCTCGCCGGGCTCGGCAGCACCTGGTGGCTGCGCCGACGTGCTCACCGCATGGAGTCGGCCGAGGTGACTCCCGACGTCGAACCGGCTGCGTCGGCTCCCGACGCCGAGTCGGTCCGCGTGGGCGGCGAGCACTGACTTAGTCACACCGAAGGGCCGCCCCGTGGGGCGGCCCTTCGGTGTGTGTTGTGGCCGTGGGTCAGCTGGTGGAGTAGCCGCGGGTGGCGATCCAGTCGGCGAGGTGCTCGACGCTGATCCAGTAGGAGGCCATGTTGGGGTCGGCGGAGTCGGCG
>NZ_JOAN01000027.1 GCF_000718555.1 Micromonospora chokoriensis | reverse complement strand
TTCGAGGAAGTAGCCGCCGGCGCAGCCGGCTTCGAGCAGGACGGTGGGGCGGACGGTGGACAGCAGCCAGCGCAGCCGCCGGCCCGCCTCGAACCGGCGCGGCGCGGACCGGAAGTAGTCGTCGTAACCACCCTCGGCGAAGTAGTCCTCGTCGTAGCGACCGTCCTTCTCGGACTGCTCCTGCGCCGTCCAACTGAAGCCGCAGCCCTCGCAGCGGCGCAGCAGCCCGCCGAGTTCGGGCCGGTGGGCCTGCCGTGGCCCGCACACCACGCAGCGCGCGGTGCGACGGTCGACGCTCATCGCGTGCCTCCGCTGCTCGGGGACAGCACGGCGGCCGGCGCGCGCAGCAGCCGATGCAGCCGCAGCCGGTCGCTCGCGCTCACGTGCCCGCCGACGGCCAGCAGCGTGCCGGCGACGAACAAGGTCAGCGCCGCCCGGGTGGAGACGGCGAGGGCGGCGTCGAGTCGTCCCGGGCCGTCGGGCAGGAACGGGCTGGCCGCCGCGGTGACCACCCCGGCCGCGACCGCCGCGGCGAGCGGCGGCCAGATCGCCCGGGCCAGCGGGGCCAGCGGCCGGGCCGTGGCGGTGTGGAAGTAGACCAGGAAGTACCCGGTGCTGAGCACCACCGCCAGCGCGGTCGACAGGGGTACGCCGAGCGGCCCGCACAGCAGCAGCATCGGCACGGTGAGGATCAGGTTGAGCACGACGGAGAGCAGCACGTACCGCGTCTCCAACCCGGGGCGGCCCTCGGCGCGGGCGGCGATCGTCGCCGCCCCGGTGATCAGGTTGAGGGCGTACGCGGGGGCGAGGATCACGATGTTCGCCGCTGCCCAGGGGACCTGGTGGCCCAGCCAGAGCCGGACCAGCGGGTCGGCGCTCACCATCAGAGCCGCGGTGGCCGGGGCGAGGAACAGCGCGAGGTACCGGGTGGCGGTCAGGTAGAACCGGTCCAGCCAGCCGGTGCCCCTTGTGACCGTGCGGGCGACAGCGGCGGGGAACAGCACGATGAGGGCGAAACCCGGGGGCAGGCGGAGCAGGTTGAGCAGACGACTGCCCAGGTCGAAGCCGCCGGCCACGGCGGGACCGAAGGCTCCACCGAGGACGAGCCGGTCGAGTTCCACGTTGACCATGCCGGCGCCGCTGGAGACCTGCACCCGCAGGCCGTAGCCGCCGATCCGGCGGATGTCGCCCAGGTCCGTGCGCCCCCACCGGGGGGACAGCTGCGGGCACTGCCGGTGGGTGGTGGCGGCGAGCAGGAGGGTACGGATCGCGCCGGTCGCGGCGGCCGAGGCGGCCAACGCCGCCAGGCCACCGCCGAGGCGTACCACCAGGATCGAGAGTGCGGCGGTGAGGATCGCGGTGCCGGCGCTGATCGCGGCGAGTGACCCGTAGCGCTGGCCGCCTTCGAGCACGGCCCGCCAGGGCAGCTCCACGGCACCGGCCACCAGGCCGACGATCAGCCAGAGGGTGGCGTGCCACGCCTCGTCGGCCAGGTCCCCGAGGCGCAGCAGCCCGGCGAGCCACGGCCACACGGCACCGAGCGCGCCCAGGGTGAGCAGGCCCAGCAGCACGGCCCAACCCAGCCCCAGCCCGAGCAGCCGGCGCACCAGGTCCCGGTCAGCCGGGCTCTCGGCCCGCGCCACCTCGCGCACCAGGGCGGAACCGAGTCCGAGATCGATCAGGGCGGCCATCGCGAGCAGGCCGGCGAGCACGACCCAGATCCCGAACTCGCGCGGCCCGAGCTGCTGGTAGATGACCGGCACGGAGATCAGCCCGGACACCGCCATGATCACCCGTGCGGCCAGCATGCTGGCCGTGTTGCGGGTGACCCGGGTCTCGACCGTGTGGGCCGCACTAGCCACGGGGGAACCCCCGGAACAGTTCGACGACGGTCAGCAGGAGCAGGGTCAGGTCGACCCGCATGGAGCGGCAGTTGAGGTAGAGCAGGTCGCAGCGGAGCTTGTCCTCGACGGTGGCCGCGTACCCGCCGGTGAGCTGGGCGATGCCGGTCAGCCCCGGTCGGATCAGGTGCCGCAGGTCGTAGTGGGGCAGCCGGGCGAAGCCGGCGATGAACTCCGGGCGTTCCGGGCGGGGCCCGACGAGACTCATGTCGCCGCGCAGTACGTTCCAGAGCTGGGGCAACTCGTCCAGCCGGGACCGTCGCAGCACACGTCCCAGGCGGGTGATCCGGACGTCGTCCGGCAGGGCCAGGACCGGGCCGGTGGCCTGCTCGGCGCCGACTTGCATGGTGCGGAACTTGACCACCCGGAACAGCTGTCCACCCGCGCCGACGCGTTGCTGAAAATAGAACGGTGGGCCGGTGAACGAGACGACGGCGGCGAGCACCGCGATCAGCGGGACCACCACTACGGCACTGAGCAGGATCATGCTGAGGTCGAAGAACCGTTTGAGCCGCTCACCACGGGGCCGGCCGGCCCCGGATCCCAGCCGGATCCACGGCAGGCCACCGAAGCGCGCCATGGCGGGCGCTCGCAGCAGGCCGTAGACGGGTCGGGCCAGCACCATGATCTCGACGCCGGCGCCCATGCAGCTGGTGATGATGCGGTCGTCGATGCTCTCCAGGGAGTGCTTGAGCAGCAGAAGTCGAGGTCGGACGCGGGCCAGGACCCGGGCGAGCTCCTCGGCGCAGGCCGGCACCGGGAGCCGGACGGCCACGTCGAACTCCTCGTCGAGGCGGTCGGGCGTGGTGGCCGTGTCGGTCGGTTCGAGCACCACCACGCGGGCCCGCCGTCCGTGCTGATCCGACCGGGTGCCCCGCTCCTGGCGATCGAACAACTCCTGAAGTTGCACCGGGATCTCCGGGCGCTGTTGCGCTTGTGGCATCGCTGTCATGGGGACGCCATGCGGGGTCGCGCTGTCGTCGCCCCGCAGCGGAGATGTGTCCGCCGTGACGGGACCAGGGGTCTCTCTCAACGCGTCGACCTCCTTCGCCGCCAGGTGCTTGTAGGGCATCGGGGTGAGCACCCCGGGAGTAAGCTACTAGTCACAAATGCCCCAATAGTCCCGGATAGGTAAAAAGGGGACTTCTTGCGCCGAACCTCCCATATCCACCTCGGGCATTGGGTGAAAAGTCCGTTTGGTGGGTGTTTGGTGGGTTACGGTCGTGCCCGGCCGTCCGGTTGCCGCCGTGCGGGCCGACGGCCCCGTCGTTCCAAGGAGTTCCGCATGGATCTGCCCGTTACCGCCGTCGCTGTCGACCCGCCGACGGACCTGATGCCCCGGCGCGTTCTGGTGACCGGAGGCGCCGGCTTCATCGGCAGCCACGTGGTCGCCCGGCTGATGCTGATGGGCACCCAGGTCCGGGTGCTCGACAACTTCTCCACCGGCCGAATCGACAATCTGGCCGACGCCGCGTACGGCGGTCTGACCGAGGCGGACGTCATCTCCGGTGACATCCGTACGCCGGAAGGTGTCGAGGTCATCCACCAGTGGCAGCCGGACGTGGTGGTGCACCTCGCCGCGCAGCCGAGCGTTCCCGCCGCCCGCCGCTCACCCCTGTACGACGCCGACGTGAACGTGTTCGGCACCGTCAACGTGCTGGACGCCTGCGCCCGCAGCGGCGTACGACTGGTGGTCAACGCGGCCAGCAGCGCCATCTTCGGCAGCGTCGCCGCCCACGAGTTGCCGGTCCGCGAGGACTATCCGATCGCCCCGGTGAGCCCGTACGGCATCAGCAAGGCCGCTGGTGTGCACTACCTCGACTGGTTCGGGCGTCAGCACGGCCTGGCGTACACCTCGATGGTGTTCGGCAATGTCTACGGGCCGCGACAGGAGGGCAGTGACTGTGGCGTCGTGTCCCTGATGGCCGATGCGCTGCTCGCTGGCCGGCAGGTGGTGATCTACGACGACGGCACGCAGACCCGGGACTTCATCCACGTCAGCGACGTCGCCGAGGCGGTCGCCACGGCCTGCCACAACCACGGGGTGGGGATGGTCAACATCGCCTCAGGTCGGCAGACCAGCGTCAACGAGGTCTACGACACCGTCCGGGAGGCGTCCGGTGTCGGTAACGCGGCCCGCTACGAGCCGCTGCCGTGGCCGGGCGAGGTGCGCAACATGGCGCTGGACACCAGGAAGGCCCGCGAGCTGCTCGGCTGGTTCCCCAAGGTGGGCTTCACCGAGGGCGTACGGATGACGGTGCGCGACGCCCGCCGTCGCCAGGCCGGCGGCCAGCTCCTGTCCCCGGCGCGGGCGTTGGAGCGGGCCATGAGCCAGTGACGCTCCAGCATGTAATTCCTGTCATCTGATCGGGAATTTCATCGATCAGTCTAACTCTTGCGGGTCGGCATCCACTGCTGCCACGATGGCCGTCAATGCCTTCCGTCCCGAAGGAGTGGTCGTCATGGCGGTCTCCCGCCGCAGGTTCGTCACGTCGGTGCTAGCTGGGTCCGCCCTCGCCACCGCCTCCACCACCGAACTGCTCACCAGCCTGTCCAGCCCCGCGCACGCCGCCAGTCCCCCCGGAGACGTGGTCGGCAAGGTGACGGTCGGCTACCAGGGCTGGTTCAGCGCCCCCGGCGACGGGGCGCCGATCGGCGGATGGTGGCACTGGGGCCGCGACCGGTTCCAACCGCCCTCGCCCGCCAACACCACGATCGTGTCCTGGCCGGACACCCGCGAGTACACCCGCACCTACCCCACCGCGTACCCCAACCTGGGCAACGGCCAGCCGGCCACCCTCTTCTCCTCGTACGACCAGCAGACAGTCGACACCCACTTCCGCTGGATGCAGGAGTATGGCTGCGACACCGCCGCCCTGCAACGGTTCAACCCGATGGGCGACGAGGGCCCCACCCGCGACGCGATGACCCAGAAGGTCCGCTCCGCCGCCGAGCGGTACAACCGCAAGTTCTACATCATGTACGACGTCACCGACTGGCTGACCTTCCAATCGGAGATCAAGACCGACTGGACGACGAAGATGGCTGCGCACACCGCGTCGTCGGCGTACGCCCGGCAGAACGGCAAGCCGGTCGTCTGCATCTGGGGCTTCGGCTTCAGCGAGCCCAGCCGACCCTTCACCCCGGGCCCCTGCCTGGAGGTCATCAACTGGTTCAAGGCGCAGGGCTGCTACGTCATCGGTGGCGTCCCGACCTGGTGGCGGCAGGGCATCGAGGACTCCCGCCCCGGCTTCCTCGACGTCTACCACGCGTTCCACGCGATCTCGCCCTGGATGGTCTACCGGGCCAGGACGGTGGAGGAACTCGACTCGTACTACAACAACGTCAACGTCGGCGACATGGCCGACTGTGCGGCGCGCGGCATCGACTACCTGCCCTGCGTGATGCCCGGCGACCTCGCCGGGGGCCACCGCAAGCACGGCGACTTCTACTGGCGGCACATCTACAACATGGTCCGGCTCGGCTCCCAGGGCCTCTACGTGTCCATGTTCGACGAGTACAACGAGGGCAACCAGATCGCCAAGACGTCCGAAACGCAGGCCACCACCCCGGCCGGCGTGAACATCCGGGCCCTCGACGAGGACGGCGTCGCCTGCTCCGCCGACTACTACCTGCGCATCACCGCCGATGGTGGCCGGATGCTCAAGGGGCAGCTCGCCCTCACCGCCGTCCGCCCCACCCAGCCGATGGTCGGCACCCCGCCCCCGACCGGCGGAAACCTCGCCGCCGGCCGACCCACCTCGGCCAGCAGCCAGGGCGGCGGATTCCCGGCGAGCAACGCGGTGGACTCCGACGCCGGCAGCTACTGGGAGAGCAGCGGCGGCTCTTTCCCGCACTGGTGGCAGGTCGACCTCGGCGCCAGTCACCAGGTCAACAAGCTCGTGCTGCGGCTGCCCACCGGCTGGGGTGCGCGTACCCAGACCATCACCGTGCAGGGCAGCGTCGACGGCAGCTCCTTCGCCACCATCGCCGCGGCCTCCGCGTTCACCTTCGACCCGGCGACCGGCAACACCGTGACGCGCACGCTGACGACCAGCACGGCCCGCTACGTCCGGCTGAGCATCGCCGGCAACACCGGCTGGCCGGCGGGCCAGCTCGCCCAGGTCGAGGTGTACGCCGGCAGCACCGTCCCGGACAACCCGCCGACCGCACCGAGCGGGCTCACGGTGACTGGGAAGACGTCGACGAGCGTGTCCCTTTCCTGGACGGCGTCCACCGACGACACCGGGGTCACCGGCTACCAGGTACGCCAGGGCGGCAACGTCGTCGCCACCGTCACTGGCACCACGGCGACTGTCAGCGGGCTGAGCGCGTCCACCGCGTACACCTTCACTGTCGTCGCGCGCGACGCCGCCGGCAACACGTCTGGCGCGTCCTCGGCGGTCACCGTCACCACGGACGCTGCGGCCAACTCGGACCTCGCCCGGGGCCGACCCACCAGCGAGAGCAGTCACGTTCAGAGCTACGGGTCGGGCAACGTGGTGGACGGTGACGCCAACAGCTACTGGGAGAGTGCCAACAGTGCGTTCCCGCAGTGGGTGCAGGTCGATCTGGGTTCCTCGCGCACGGTCGGGCGGGTGGTGCTGAAGCTGCCGCCGTCGTCGGCGTGGGGTGCTCGTACGCAGACCCTCTCGGTGCAGGGCAGCGCCGATGGGGGGAGCTTCAGCACGCTTGTCGGATCGGCGGGGCGCACCTTCGACCCGGCTACTGGTAACCAGGTGACGCTGACCTTCAGCGCCGCCCAGGCGCGCTACGTGCGAATCTCAGTCACCGGCAACACCGGCTGGCCCGCAGGCCAACTGTCGGCGCTGGAGGTGTACGCCAGCTGACTAGGGGTGGGGCGGCCGTCGGGGGAGCGGCGGCCGCTGAGCTCGTCGAACGGGCGCAAGCCGCGCCCTGCCCAGGTCCACGTTGCCGGCTGGGCTGAGCGAGCCGGCGTGCCACCCGCGTGCACCCCCGCACTGCTTCGTCGATCATGGAGTTATGGTGGGCAACAAAGTGCTCTTTTATATGGCAAAACCGGCACCACAACTCCATGATCGACAGGGCCTGTCCGCGATCTTGCGCTTTCTGTCCCGGCGTGGGGGGCATTCCACGACCGGTCGGTGCGGGTGATGCTGAAGCTGTTCCGTCGGCGGGCCTGGGCCACTCGCACGCAGACCCTGGCGATGCATGGCAGGGCCGACGGAGGTAGCTTCGGCACGCTGGTCGCGGCGGCGGGGCGGACCTTCGGCCCGCCACCGGTAACCGGGTGACGCTCATCCTCACTGCCGCCCGGATGCGCTACGTGCGGATTCTCGTCACCGGCAACACCGTGTTGGTAGGCCGTAAGATCGGCTGGTGGGTGAAGCTCATCTCGACCGGGCGCCCCGGGTTGCCGAACATCAACTTGCTAATGCCTTGCCTCGCCGATGGCGGCATGTGCAGGCAGTGGCCGCGAAGGCTGGACGAATCGCTCCGCTAGCGGAGGCGGATGTTGAAGTCGCAGTTGCTGCTGCGTGGCTTCACGACATCGGGTACGCCCCCGACATAGTGAACACGGGCATGCACGCCTTAGATGGGGCGCGATGGCTACTGCGGGAGGGCTTCTCCAGCCGAGTTGCTGGCTTGGTTGCACACCACTCATGCGCCTCCTACGAGGCGGACGAACGCGGCTTGGCCGAGGTGCTATCAAGCGAGTTCATGCGTGAGGAGTCGCCCACGTCCGATGTGCTGTGGTTCGCCGACATGACGACCGGCCCAGACGGTCAAGATCTGACGGTGAAGGAACGACTTGCCGAAATCCGCGAGCGGTACGGCCCCGAAGACCTTGTCAGCAGATTCTGGGCGAGGGCAGAGCCTGCGCTGACGGATGCCGTCCGGCGGGCCAGAGGCCGCATGCGAACTCAGCCGATGTAGGGCTTGCTTCTTTCCCCGATGCCATGGTCGATGCGTAACCGCATCGACGGATGGGTCGAGAGTTTGTCCAACTCGTCCTCCGCTACCCATCGCGCCGCCGACGATTCGTCGCTGGTCGTCGGTTCGCCGCCTACGTACTGGCCCCGGAAGCAGATCGAGAACTGCTGCCGAACTTCGCCGTCGCTGTACTCGACCAGGTGGTTCGGGTTGGTGTAGATCCCGATCACACCAGTTACCTTGACTTCGACTCCGGTCTCCTCACACGTCTCGCGCACCGCCGTCTCGGCGATGTACTCGCCAAAGTCCTGGGCGCCACCGGGCAGCGCCCAGAGGCCGTTGTCGGTCCGCCGAATGAGCAGGACCCGTCCCTGCTCGTCCTGAACGAAGACGGTCACGGCCACGACGATGCTGTTCGGCTTCGGGGCGTTCGGGTTGTTGAAGTGGTCGATCCGGGCCATGCGTCCAGCCTTCCGCTGCTTGCGGCTCAGTGCTCAGGCCAGACGGCCCGCTTCTTCCCGAGGACTCGGTTGAAGCTCGCAACGTAGCTGTCGAACAAGTTCCCGCCGCCGAGCCGACGCAGGTGCAACACCGGCGCGTACGCGGCCGGGGTGCCGTAGAGGTGAGTGTTGACACCGCCGGGCCGACGAGCTGACCGAGCAGGCCGCGGGAATCGCCGCCAGCCTGAGGGGGTACGACGACCCGCACCGCACCAGCTTCGGGCCGATCCCCGTCGACCTCGCACGGGTGCTGGTGGCGGCGCAACGCGGTGACGCCGTCGAGGCACTACAGCGGCACTCGGCCGTGGTGCGGCGGGAGGCGTGGCGGCGGTTGCCGGCCGAGTATCGGGGCGCTTACCTGGTGGACGTCGCGCGGGCGTACCTCCAGGTGGGTGACCTGCGCGGCGCGGCTCGCGCGCTGGTCGACGCGGACAGTGTCGCGCCGGCTGAGGTTCGGTGCCGGCCGTTGGCGCGTACCGTGATCGCCGATGTCGCTCGCGCTCAGCCGGCGCCGGCCGGCGTGGCGCGACTGGCCACGTTGGTCGGCCTCACCCGCTGACGGACGAGCGCCGGCGTACGTCGTCGGCAGGGTGGATGGTGCGCACCGGGTCGGGCACCGGCCCCCGCCGCTGCCACTCGCGGGGGTAGCCGAGGGAGACCTCCTGGAAACGCACCCCGTCGTGGAAGGTGGTGCGGGGGATGTGCAGGTGCCCGTAGACCACGGTGGCCGCGTCGAAGCGCAGGTGCCAGTCGCTGGTGCGCACGGTGCCGCACCACTGGGCGAAGAGCGGGTACCGCAGGATATCGGTGGGTTCGCGCACCAGCGGGTAGTGGTTGACAAGCACCGTCGGCAGCGCTGGGTCGCGTTCGGCCAGCCGGCGTTCGGTCTCGGTGATCCGGGCCGCGCACCAGGCCTCCCGGCTCGGGTACGGGTCGGGGTGCAGCAGCGCCTCGTCGGTGCACACCACCCCGGCCGCGTACGCCAGCTCCAGCGACTCCTCCTGCGTGCGCGCCTCCGGCACCCGGAACGTGTAGTCGTAGAGCACGAAGAGCGGGGCGATCGTGGCCGGGCCGCCGTCGCCGTCCCACACCGGGTACGGGTCCTCCGGGGTGACGACCCCCAACCGCCGGCACATCCGCACCAGCTCCTGGTAGCGCTCCTCGCCGCGCAACGTGACCGGGTCACGCGGCGGTGTCCACAGCTCGTGGTTGCCCGGGGCCCAGACGACGCGGGCGAACCGGCTGCTCAGCAGCCCGAGCGCCCACTCGATGTCGGCGTACTGGTCGGCGACGTCACCGGCGACGAGCAGCCAGTCGCCAACGTTGTCCGGGTGTAGCTCCTGGACGAACGCGCGGTTCTGCGGGTGCCCGACGTGCAGGTCGCTGACAGCCCTCAGTCGGGGCGGAAGGCTCATGATCCGAGGCTAGGCCGTCGCGGGTGGGCCACGAAACCCCTGTCTTGCCGGCGGGCCGTTCAGCAGAACCAGCCGTCCTGCACCCAGCCGCGCCGGTTGATGTGCCCGTAGGCGAAGCCGTAGACGTAGCCGCCGCTGCGTGGGCCCTCTACCAGGAACGTCTGACCCTGGTAGAGGGTGCCCATCCAGGCGCCGACGGGCTGGGTGCGGACGAACAGGTCGCTCGCGCAGACCGTCTCGCGTTGACCGATCGTGCCGTTGGCGGCCTGGGCAGGGGCCGGCAGGGCGACTGTCGCGGCGATGACCCCGGCCAGCAGGGCGGCGGTCGCCGTGGCGCGGCGTCGGGTCACCATGAGTCGTACCCGCCGATGCACTCGATGCGAACGTAGCCCCAGTCGTTGGGGCCGAAGTCGAACGACGCCGCCCACCCGTTGTAGACCGGGTGGGCCCCCGGCGTGTGGCCGATCTTGTTGCCGTATTCCAGGGTGCGCTTGAGGCCGGTGGGCCCGCCAGCCGAGTCGTAGTTGGCGTAGAGGCTGGCGCTCTGGCAGACCACGATTGCGTGCCGTGGCACCACCGGGTCGGCCTGCGCTGGCGCGGCGCCCAACGCGACCGCGGTCGCTCCGATGGCCAACGCGGCGGCGCTCGCGCGCCTTCGTCGGGGCATGCCCACCTCCCGTACGCCGAAACTTTTCTACCGGCGAGCGTACCGATGGGGTCGATAAATGTCGATGGGGGGCGGTCGGTGAGGGCTCTCGGTGGCCGGCATATCTGGCGACCCGACGGGAAAGCGCGTGACGTCCGACAGCCCAAACCGGAGCAGGAGTAAAACATGCCTTTCATCACCGTGGGGACGGAAAACTCCGCGCCCATCGACCTGTACTACGAGGATCACGGTTCCGGTAAGCCGGTGGTGCTGATCCACGGCTTCCCGTTCAACGGCGCGACCTGGGAGAAGGTGACCACCCAGCTGCTCAACGCCGGATATCGGACGATCACCTACGATCGACGCGGTAATGGCAACTCCGCGCAGCCGGCGTTCGGGTACGACTACAACACGTTCGCGGCGGACCTGGACGTGCTGATGACCGAGCTGGACCTGAACGAGGTGACCCTGATCGGTCACTCGATGGGCACCGGCGAGGTGATCCGGTACCTGGGCAACTACGGCTCGCAGCGGGTCAGCCGGGCCGTGGTGCTCAGCCCGCTGCAACCGATGCTGGCCAAGGCCAAGGACAACCCGGAGGGCGTCGACACGAGCCTGTTCAAGGGCTTCCAGGACGCCATCATCAAGGACCGGTTCGCCTACCTGACCCAGTTCTGCGACGCGTTCTTCAACTACAGCGAGAACAAGGGCAAGCTGGTCAGCGAGGAGGCGTACCGGGCGCACTGGCAGATTGGCGCGATGGCCTCCGCCAAGGCCACTCACGACAGCGTGACCGCTTGGCAGGAGGACTTCCGCCCGGACCTGCCGAAGATCGACATACCGGTGCTGATTATCCAGGGTGACAAGGACAACGTGTTGCCCTACCCGGTGACCGGCCAGCGGCTCGGGCCGATGATGCCGACCGCCAAGCTCATCACGCTCAAGGGTGCGCCGCACGGTCTCCCGTGGACCAACGCCGACGACATCAACAAGGCGGTCCTGGACTTCATGAAGCAGCCGGCGAAGGCTCGCGCCTGATCTGACCCGGTAGCCGATCGGACACCAGCGCCACCACGGCGCTGCGACACCCGGCCCACGGTTTCGCACCCGGGGCCGGGTGTCGTCCGTGTTCAGGCCCGTCGGGCCACCACCGCGCCGTTGGCGCCGGGGGCGTCGAACGGCACGGTCCGCACGTCGACGAAGCCGGCGTCGGTGAGCCAGGCCGCGTACTCGGCACCGGAGTAGTTCCGGCCGCCCTCGGTCTCGACGAGCATGTTCATCCCCATCAGGGCCGCCTCCGGTGGCCCGGTGCGTTCGTCGTTGAGCAGCAGTTCACAGACGACGATCGCCCCGCCGGGCGGCAGCGCCGCGTGGCACCGGGCCAGCAGAGCCCGGTTCGTCGGTTCGTCCCAGTCGTGCAGGATCATGCTGAGCAGGATGACGTCGTGCTCGCCCGGCAGCTCCGGGTCGGCGAGGAAGTCACCGCCCACCGCGTCGATCCGGTCGGTCAGACCGGCCTGCGCGACGCGTTCCCGCGTCCGGACGCAGACGTGCGGCAGATCCAGGACGGTCGCCCGCAGCTCGGGCAGGCGGCGGCAGAACTCGATCGGGAACGCACCGGCCCCGCCGCCGACGTCGAGCAGCCGGCGGT
Organism: Micromonospora chokoriensis; assembly: GCF_000718555.1. Lineage (GTDB taxonomy): Bacteria > Actinomycetota > Actinomycetes > Mycobacteriales > Micromonosporaceae > Micromonospora > Micromonospora chokoriensis_B. The sequence goes on along the minus strand of NZ_JOAN01000027.1, from coordinate 95,339 downwards.
GCGCGGAGAAGTCGTACGCGTCGGCCAGCGCGCTGGCGGTGAAGCTGGACGTGGAGAACATCGCGTCCCAGAACTGCGCCAGCATCTCCGGGTCGGCGGTGTCGAACATCGACTGTTGGGCCTCCGGGTCCCAGGTCAATGGCCGATCCGTGCGCAGCGCCTCGCCGATGCGGTGCCAGGGTAGGTAGGTGCGCAGGTCCGAGTAGCGAATCTGCGCGCCGGAGTAGTACGGGCGACCCTCGACCAGGAACTGCTCGGCCAACTCGGAGTTGCGGTAGCCATCGCCGGCCTTCTCCAACAGGCCGAGCGAGGCGGACGCGGCCAGCAGCAGGTCCGCCGGGCGGTCGGGCAGCCCGAACTCGGCGGCGGCCTGCTCGACGGTCATCGTCCGCCCACCGGCGAGCCGGGTGAACAGGCCGAGTTCAACGCCCGCCGCGAGGGTCTTGAACCCCCACACACCGGCCACCAGGCGCATGAGGGGAGTCGGAGTGATCATGAGGACATGAGATCACAGATCAGACGTTTCTACGATGGACGGTCACGCCCGGATCAGCGTCACCAACCCCGCGGCCACCAGCACCCCGGCCCAGAGCCGATCGACGTTGAACCAGGCCCGACGCAGCACACCCACCCCGAGCACCTGGTAGACAAGCACCGCCAGGGCCAGGGCAACGCCGAGCATCGCCACGGTGTGCACCCCGGCCGCCGCGAGGCCGGACAGCGCACCCACCGGCGCGGCGGCCAAGTGCCCGGAGTGACCCCCGGGCACCGGCTCGGCCACCAGCACCGGCAACAGCATCAACCCCGCGCCGTGCGCCGACGACATGAGAAACGACCAGCCGGCGAGCTGTGCTGCGGAGAGCCGCATCCCCGCCCAGCGGAAGTGTCGCTCGGAGAGCAGCCGCCACAGCCCGAAGGCGACGAGCAGCACCCCGCCGCCGACCGCGAGGGCGGTGCTCGCCGTCACCGAGCGGGTCGCGCTGACCAACGCGGCGACGATCGCCACCGAGGCGAGATGCCCCGCCGCGATCGGCGGCAAGGCGCGCAGCAAGGCCGCCCGGCTGCGCTCCTGCAGGCCCCGGGCCACCGCGAACAGCCAACCCATCGCTGGGTTCAGACCATGGAACGCGCCGAGCGCGGCGAGCGTCGCCAGGGTGGCAACGGTCACGGGAAGCAGTACGAGTCGGAGGACGCGTCCCCGCCCTGCAACCGGGTCTGGTGCACCCGCAGGCCCCGGAACTCCTCCCCGTGCGGAAAGAACCGCTCGTCCGGGGTGAGCCCGCCGGCGTCCACGTCGACGTCGAGCTTGGCCAGCCAGGCGCCCACCCCGTCGGGGTAGAACTGGTCGTCCCACGCGCCGTAGAGCGAGTTGCTGACATAGACCCGCCGGCCGTCCCGGCTGACCTCCACCATCTGCGGGCCACCGGCCAGCGCCTCGTCCGGCGCGGACGGGTGCGCGGTGCGGCGGACGATTCCGCCGAGGTGCACCGAGCCGGTCTGCACCGGGTGCAGCGGGTCGCTGACGTCGTACTGGCGTAGCTCCCCGGTGCCCCAGCAGGAGACGTAGAGGAACCGGTCGTCCACCGACAGGTCGATGTCGGTCACCAGCGGCGGCACCGCACCGAACGGCTTGAGCAGGTCGGGCAGGGCCGCCGGGTCGGCCGGCTCGGCCGGGATGTCGATCACCTTGGTGACCGCCCAGGCGTCCCCGTCGCGGTGCCACAGCCAGATCGAGGCGGACAGGTCCTCGACGCTGATCACCACCCCGACGAAGCCGTACGACTTCGTCGGGTCGTGCGCCGGGCGCAGCTCCAGCGGCATCTGATACTGGTCGCCGAGATCGACCCGCTGCACGTGCCGGCGTTTCGCCAGGTCCCAGAAGTGGATGGCGTGCCCGTAGCGGCGGCCCAGCAGCAACTCACCGATGATGCCGTCCTCGATCATCGACGGGGTGCCCCACTCGCTGGTGACCAGCACGTCCTGGGTCAGGTGCCACCACACGTCGTACGCCAGGAACTGCGGGCCCCGGTCGGCCTCCCACGCCCCGCGTACCTCGAAGGTGGTGTGGTCGAGGATGGCGATGCCACCCGGGCCCTCCTCGCCGTCCGCGCCGCCGAGAGCCGAGAGGTAGATGCCGTCCGGCCCACAGTGCACGGTGTGCGGCCGCGAGTAGCCGGCCCGTTTCGCCAGCTCCTCCGGCCCGATCACCTTGACGATCTGCGGCTGGCGCGGATCGGGCTGGGTGTCGAGCACGTGGATGCGCGACGAGCGCAGGCCAGGCACGATCAGGTAGCGCCGCTCGACGTGCGGGTGCGGGGCGGTCGGGCAGAGCGCGCTGCTGCACGCGTTCCAGCCGAAGTGGTGCAGCTCGTCACCGACGTACGGCAGGTCGGTCCAGCCCACCACCCGGCCGTAGTCGGGGGAGTCGGGGTCGGTGTCCAGCACCACGATGGCGTCCGGACGGGTGGCTGTGCGGTCGAAGGCCGCCACGTAGGCGAGCTTCTCCGCCGGTGCGGTCACCGCCCCGCGCGGGGAGGGGTAGAACGTGGGATCGGGGGTCCAGCGGGTCATCACAGCTCCGCTCGTCAGGTGGTGGGAACGCCGAGTCGGTCGAGCAGGTGGCGGCGCAGCGCGCCGAAGGCCGGGTCGTCCGGCGTACGGGTGGGGCCGAGGTCGACGGGCAGCTCCGCGGCTATGCGGCCCTCGTCGAGGAGCAGGATCCGGTCGGCGAGCAGCAGCGCCTCCTCCACGTCGTGGGTGACCAGCAGGGCGGCGAAGCCGTGCTCGGCGCGCAGTCGGCGCAGCAGGATCTGCATCCGCAGTCGGGTCAGCGCGTCTAGGGCGCCGAACGGCTCGTCGAGCAGCAGCAGGTCCGGTTCGCGGACCAGGGCCCGTGCCACGGCCACCCGCTGCGCCTGCCCGCCGGACAACTCGGCCGGCCAGGCGCGGTGCCGCTCGGCGAGACCGACCTCGGCCAGCGCCCGGCGGATCCGCCCTGGGCCGTCCGCGCCGGTCAGCCCGAGCCCGACGTTCTCCGCCACCCGTTTCCACGGCAGCAGCCGGTGTTCCTGGAAGACCACGGCGGCGGTGCCGTGCACCACGCTCATCCCGCTGGCTTCGCGGTCCAACCCGGCGAGAATCCGCAGGAGCGTGCTCTTGCCGGAACCGCTGCCGCCCAGTAGGGCCACCACCTCGCCACGGGCGATGGTCAGGTCGACCCCGGCCAGCACGACCGTCGGCCCGAATGCCCGGCGCACCGCCTGAGCGCTCAGCACCGGGGCGGTGCTGCTCAGGTGGCCCGCAGTCCGCGACGCCATGTCAACATCCTCCTCTCCAGCACGCGCAGCGCAAGGTCGGATATCAGCCCGAGCAGCGCGTAGACAAGCAGGCCGAGCACCACCACGTCGGTCTGACTGAACTCCCGCGCCTCCATCATCAGAAAGCCGATCCCGGTCTGGGCGTTGACCTGCTCGCCGACGACCAGGCTGAGCCAGGCCGCCCCGATCGCCAGCCGCAGGCCGAGGAAGAGCGACGGCAGCGCGCCGGGCAGCACCACGTGCCGCAGTCGGGCGGCCTGGCCCAGACCACAGGTACGGGCGGCCTCGACCAGCCGCTCGTCGATGTCCCGGATGCCGGCGTAGGTGTTGAAGTAGATGGGGAAGAACGCCCCGAGCGCCACCAGGCTGATCTTGAGTGATTCGCCGATGCCGACCCAGATGATCAGCAACGGCACCAGGCCGAGGTGCGGCAGCATCCGGGCCATCTGCACCGGCGGGTCGACCAGATCGTCACCGAGGCGCAGCAGCCCGGCCACCGTGCCCAGGACCAGGGCCAGGAGACCGCCGATCAGCAGACCCGCCCCGGCCCGGGTGAGGGAGTCCAGCAGGTGGATGCCGAGCGTCCCGTCCCGGCTCAGCCGCCAACCAGTGGCCAGCACGTCACTGGGCGCCGGCAGCTTCTCGGCCGCCAGCAGCCCGGTCCGCGCGGCCAACTCCCAACCCAGGACCAGCACCACCGGGCTCACCAGCCGTCGCCACCGCCGGGCCGAGGGCTGACGACGGGGTACGACAGGCGCCGCCGCCGTCACCTCGCTGGGGACCTCGGCCAGCGTCGTACGACTCACTGGAACACCGCGCTGAACCGGTCGTCGATCCGGGATCGGAGGTCGACCGGCCCGGGGATGAGCTTCAAGGCGATGAAGCTGTCGGTGATCGCCTGAAGCTCGTCGCCGATCGCCGGGGTGACCGGGGCCAGTGGCTTGGCGCTGCGGGCCAACGCGCGGCTGGTGACGTCCTGCGGGATCTTCAGCTCCGGCGCGAGCGTGCTGGCCCGCTCGTCGGGGTGGGCGATGCCCCAGTCGGTCACCTCGCGGTAGCGCTGGAGGAACGCCCGGATGTCGTCTGAGCGCTCGTCGACCGCGTCGGGTGCCGCCAGAACGTACTCGCGGTTGCTGGCCAGGCCGGTCGCGTCGGCGAGCACCTCGACCCCCGGCTGCTCGGCCAGGGCGAAGTACGGGTCCCAGATCACCCAGGCGTCGATCTGGTCGCCGTCGAAGGCGGGCCGTCCCTCGGCGGGCTTGAGGTACTTGACCTGGATGTCCTCCAGGGTCATGTTGTTCGCCTCCAGCAGCCGGACCAGCAGCCAGTGCACGTTTGACCCCTTGTTGAGGGCCACCGTCTTGCCCTTGAGGTCGGCGAAGCTGCGGTAGCCGCGGCCGGCCTTGACCAGCACGGCCTCACCCTGCGGAATCGGCACCGACGTGCCGATGATGGAGAACGGGATCTTCCCGGCGGCGGCGAAGACCGGCGGGGCCTCGCCGACCTGTCCGATGTCGATCGAGCCGGCCTTGAGCGCTTCGGTGAGCGCCGGGCCGCTCTCGAACAGCGACCATTCCACATCCGGTGCGGCACCGCGCGCCTTGACCAGGCTCAGCCCGCCGAAGCGCTGGTAGCCGATCCGGAGCTTGCCCTTGCTACCGCCCGCATCGGCGGACCCGCCGCACGCGCTCACCGCTGCCGTGGCGAGCAGCGCCACGGTGGTGAGCACGGCCGTCAGGAGGCGGCGCTGCGGAGGTCGGCTCGTCGACGGGGTGGGCATGGCGGCTCCTCGGGTCGGGCATGCGGGCGGCGGCGCATCGACAGGTGTCGGCGCAGTGCGCAGTAGCCTACTAACCCGATAGGTTTTATGGGTAGGCTATCGGCGGGATCGTCCCACCCCTCAGGAGGTGCCCGCCTCGCCGCGTGCGCCGACCGCTCCCGTTGGAGGAAAGAGCCGCGATGACCCTCACCTTCCACTGGTTCCTGCCCACCAACGGCGACAGCCGCGACATCGTCGGCGGGGGACACGGCGTACCGACCGGCGCCGCCGGAGGCGCCCGACCGGCCAGCGTCGCCTACCTGGGGCAGATCGCCCGCACCGCCGAGCAACTCGGCTTCGTCGGCGCGCTCACCCCCACCGGCGCCTGGTGCGAGGACGCCTGGCTCAGCACCGCGATGCTCACCGAGGTGACCGAGCGGCTCAAGTTCCTGGTCGCCTTCCGGCCCGGGCTGCTGGCCCCCACGCTGGCCGCCCAGATGGCCTCGACCTTCCAACGACTGTCCCGAGGCCGGCTGCTGCTCAACGTGGTCACCGGCGGCGAGTCACAGGAACAGCGGGCCTACGGCGACTTCCTGGACAAGGACGCCCGGTACGCGCGCGCCGACGAGTTCCTGCACGTGGTGCGCGCGCTGTGGCGTGGTGAGACGGTCGAACACACCGGCACCCACGTCCGCGTCGAACAGGCGCGGCTGCACCGGCTGCCCGACCCGGTTCCGCCGGTCTACTTCGGTGGGTCCTCCGCCGCCGCCCTCCCGGTGGCGGTGCGGCACAGCGACGTCTACCTCACCTGGGGCGAGCCGCCGGCCCTGGTCGCCGACAAACTGGAGCGGGTCCGGGCGCTGGCCGCCGACGCCGGGCGGGAGCTGCGCTTCGGCATTCGGCTGCACGTCATCGTCCGGGATACCGCCGAGCAGGCCTGGGCGCAGGCCCAGCGCCTCCTCGACGGGATCTCCGAGGCCGACATCCGGGCCGTGCAGGAGGGGTTGCGCCGCAGCGAGTCCGAGGGGCAGCGCCGGATGCTCGACCTGCACGGTGGCTCCCGCGACGGCCTGGAGATCGCCCCCAACCTGTGGGCCGGGGTCGGGCTGGTCCGCGGCGGGGCCGGCACCGCGCTGGTGGGCAGCCACGCCGAGGTGGCCGACCGGAGCGCCGAATACCACGCGCTCGGCATCGACGAGTTCATCCTCTCCGGCTATCCGCACCTGGAGGAGGCGTACTGGTTCGGTGAGGGCGTGCTGCCGATCCTGCGCGACCGAGGGCTGTGGCAGCACCCCGATGGCCCGCAGGGCACGGCGGGCCACGTCGACGTCCCGTTCGCCGGTGTGCCCACGCCGCAGCCGGCCGTGCCCCGCTGACCGGCCGACCCGACGCCACGGCCGCTAACAGATCAACACCGGTGCGTCAGGCGGAGTAGCTGCTCGCAACCCCCGCACTGTCCCGTCGATCATGGAGTTGTGGTGGGTGGCAAAGTGCCCGTACTGCGCCAAACCAGGCACCACAACTCCATGATCGACGAGGGCGGGCCGTCCCTCCTCGGCGATCTTGCGTTTTCTGTCGCGACAAAACCACTCCGGTCAGAGCACTAGCCGGGTCGGCTGGTGAAACGCTGGCCGACCCGCCGCGCGGCGAGGCTTACCAGGGTGCTGCCGACCGCCATCCCGACCAGCACCAGAATCCCGCCGACCGCCCACAGGCCGCTGTCGTCGGTGCCCGCTGCCCGCCACGACCAGACCGCCGTGAACGCCACGGTCATCACCGGCGCCACCAGCCACGGGCTGAGCCGCGTCCCGGCGAGCGCGGCCAGCAGCACGAGCGTCAGCACGCAGCCGACCACCTGCCACGGCTCGTACGGGCCGCTGCTCGCGCCGGTCTGCGCGTCGACCGTGTAGCGGGTGTCCCAGCCCAGCCAGAGGATCCACGCCCCGACCGTGGCCGCCGCCAGGAACAGAACACCGAGCAGTGCGCGCGTACCCCTCGTCGCCGTCATCCGGCGATCATCCCCTGCGTGCCGCCGTACCGATACCCGGCCACCGGCGGCGCTCAGGTGCCAGTGGCGTCCCAGACCACGACGTGCACGACGAACGTCGGGTCGCTGCCGGGCGAGGTAATGGTCGCGAAACCGACGCGGCCTTCGGAGGTGCGGAAACAGAAGTCCGCGCCGGGCGTGAAGTGCGGCTGGGCCGACCCGGGGCCGTCGACGGCGCAGGTCGCGTACGCCTGACCGGGAGGTCCGCCGGAGTACTGGTAGACGTTGGGCGGGTTCGCCACCTGGATGTTGTCCGACCGTACCTGCCCCCAGTCGTGGTACAGGTCGAACCCGTCGGTGGCCCCGGCGGTGTGGTTCGCGACGACCCGCTGATCCGGTCGGTCCACGTCGACAGCCGCGCCACGCGGCAGCACGACGCGCCGGTCCACGAGAGTGCGGGGCGAGTTCGGGTCCTGCGTCGGGGGGGACGCCCCGGCGGTCGCGCTTGGTGCGGACGTGCCGCCCGCTGCCGAAGGGGTCGATGTCGTGGTGGCTCCGGCCGCGGGTGGCGGCGTCGACCGGTGACCGAGTTGGGTCGCCACCACACCGCCGAGTAGCAGGCAGCCCAGCGCGAGCAGCGCGACCGCCAGCCGGGTCCGTTGATACCAGAACCAGAACCCGCCGAGTAGCAGCACAGCGGTGAGAGTGAGGACGATCAGCAACGCGTCCCGGCGCAGCACGCTCTGCACCGCCGTGACCACGCCGAGGACGTTTGCCGCCACGCCCACCACGGCGAGCATTCGGATCCGACGCTCGGCGTCGCCGGTCGCCGCGGGCGCTGACTCCTGCATGGCGGTGCCTCCCGTATGGACGGTATCGGTCACGCCGAAGCCCGACCGGGACGGCGCAGAACCCCGCCCCGGTCATGCTCTCACCGACCCGCACGTCGCCGACGCCGCAGACACGCGGGTACGACGACGATCCGCGCCGGACTGTTGCCCCGGCCGGTGGCGATCCTCTACGGTCTGCTCAGCGGTGGGCGGTGCGGTCCGCATCCGACCCGACACCGCCGGTTGCCCGTCGCGCGGGCCGGGATGGTGGAGTCCCGGAGCGCCCCGTCGGCGGTGACCCGGCGGTCGTGTGACTCCCAGCTCGTCCCCGGGCGCTGATGCCCGGTGCGGCTCCGTGCGGAGCCGACGGCGAGCCGGGCACGCCGACCCCACCGGGAGAGCCCGTGTTCCTCAGCCCGCACGAGCAGGACCGCCTGCTCATCCACGTCGCGGCCGATGTCGCCCGCGCTCGCCGCGAGCGCGGCCTGCGCCTCAACTACCCCGAAGCCGTGGCGGTGCTCACCGCGTTCCTCCTCGAAGGTGCCCGCGACGGCCGGTCGGTGGTCGACCTCATGTCCGCCGGCCGGGCGGTGCTCGGTCGCGACGACGTCCAGGACGGCATCCCCGAGCTGCTGAGGGAGGTGCAGGTGGAGGCTACGTTCCCGGATGGCACCAAGCTCGTGACGGTGCACCACCCGATCCCGTGATCCCCGGGGAGATCCTGCCGGCGGCCGACCCGGTCGAGATCAACGTGGGTCGTCCGGTAACCACCCTGCTCGTGGTCAACACCGCCGACCGTCCGGTACAGGTCGGCTCGCACTACCACTTCGCCGAAGCCAACCCGGCGCTGTCGTTCGACCGGAACGTGGCCTGGGGGCAGCGGCTCGCCGTCCCGGCGGGCACCTCGGTCCGGTTCGAGCCGGGCATCAGCCGCGAGGTCGACCTCGTACCGCTGGGCGGGGCACGGATCGTGCCGGGTCTGCGCGGAGAGTGCGCGGGACCGTTGGACCGGTCGCCGCACGCGGCCACCGCCGACGGGTCGCCGCGGTGAGCGCCGTGCGGCGGGACCGCTACATCGACCTGTACGGGCCGACGACCGGTGACCGGATCCGGCTGGCCGACACCAACCTGCTGATCGAGGTGGAGATCGACCACTGCGTGGGCGGTGACGAGGCGGTCTTCGGCGGCGGGAAGGTGATCCGCGAGTCGATGGGGCAGTCCCGGGCCACCCGCGCCGAGGGGGCGCTGGACACCGTCATCACCGGTGCCGTGGTGCTCGACCACTGGGGCGTGGTCAAGGCCGACGTGGGGCTGCGCGACGGGCGCATCGTGGCGCTCGGCCGGGCCGGCAACCCGGACACCATGCCCGGCGTCCACCCCGACCTGGTCATCGGCCCGTCGACCGAGGTGATCGCGGGCAACGGGCGGATCCTCACCGCCGGCGCGGTCGACACCCACGTGCACTTCATCTGCCCGCAGATCGTCACCGAGGCGCTGGCCAGTGGCATCACCACGCTGGTCGGCGGCGGCACCGGGCCGGCCGAGGGGACCCGCGCCACCACCGTCACCCCGAACGCCTGGCACCTGGCCCGGATGCACGAGGCGCTGGACACGATGCCGGTCAACGTGCTGCTGCTCGGCAAGGGCAACACCGTCTCCAGCGAGGCGCTCTGGGAGCAGTTGCGGGCCGGTGCGGGCGGTTTCAAGCTGCACGAGGACTGGGGCACCACACCGGCGGCGATCGACGCCTGCCTGCGGGTGGCGGACGCGTCCGGGGTCCAGGTGTCGATCCACACCGACACGCTCAACGAGGCCGGTTTCGTCGCCGACACCCTGCGGGCGATCGGCGGGCGGGCCATCCACTCGTACCACACCGAGGGGGCCGGCGGCGGGCACGCGCCGGACATCATCACGGTGGCCAGCGAACCGAACGTGTTGCCGTCGTCGACCAACCCGACCCGGCCGTACACCGCCAACACCCTCGCCGAGCATCTGGACATGTTGATGGTCTGCCACCACCTCAACCCGTCCGTACCGGAGGACCTGGCCTTCGCCGAGAGCCGGATCCGACCCTCCACCATGGCCGCCGAGGACCTACTGCACGACCTCGGCGCGATCTCCATCATCGGCTCCGACGCGCAGGCGATGGGCCGGGTCGGCGAGGTGATCACACGGACCTGGCAGAGCGCCCACGTGATGAAGGACCGGGTCGGCGCGTTGCCGGGTGACGGGGCCGCGGACAATCACCGGGCCCGACGGTACGTGGCGAAGTACACCATCTGCGCGGCGATGGCCAACGGGCTGGAACGGGAGATCGGCTCGGTCGAGCCGGGCAAGCTGGCCGACCTGGTGCTGTGGGATCCGGCGTTCTTCGGCGTACGACCGCTCCTGGTCATCAAGGGGGGCATGATCGCGTACGCCCAGATGGGTGACGCCAACGCCTCGATCCCGACGCCGCAGCCGATGCTGCCGCGGCCGATGTTCGGGGCGTACGGCGCGGCAGCGGCGGCCACCAGCCTGGCCTTCGTGGCCCCGGCGGCCCTGGACGCCGGGCTCCGACTGGACGTGCGACGTCGGGTGGTGCCGGTGAGCGACGTGCGGTCGCGGGGCAAGGCCGACCTGCCGGAGAACAACGCGATGCCGCGTATCGAGGTGGACCCGGACACCTTCACCGTGCGGATCGACGGTCAGGTGGTGGAGCCGGACCCGGTGACCCGGCTGCCGATGGCCCAGCGGTACTTCCTGTTCTGATGGCGACTCCGAGCCTGCTGTTGCTGTTGGCCGACGGACGCTTCCCCGCCGGGGCGCACGCGCACTCCGGCGGTCTGGAGGCGGCCGTCGCCGCCGGCCGGGTCACCGACCTGGCCACGTTGGAGGCGTTCCTGGCCGGACGACTGGCCACCGCCGGTCTGGTCGGCGCGGCCTTCGCGGCGGCCGCACACCGGGCGGCGGTGCCCGAAACCGTCGGGCGGGCGGACGCGCTGGCACGGCTCGACGCGGAGCTGGACGCGCGTACCGCAGCACCCGCGTTGCGGGCGGTCTCCCGCCGGCAGGGCCGGGCGCTGCTGCGCGCCGGTCGGGCCATCTGGCCCGACGCTGCGTTCGCAGACCTACCCGCGACGCCCACCGGGGCGCACCAACCGCTGGTGCTCGGGCTGCTCTGCGCCGCGGCCGGGCTGTCCCGCCTCGAGACCGCCACGATCGCCGCGTACGGGACGTTGACCGGTGCGGCCAGCGCCGGCGTACGTCTGCTCGGCCTCGACCCGTACCGGGTCCAGGCTCTGCTGGTCGGCCTGGCCGATGCCTGCGACGGCACGGCCGCCGACGCGGCGCGAGCCGCCGATGATCCACCGGAGCGGCTGCCGGCCGCCGCCGCTCCGCTCGCCGACATCCATGCCGAAATCCATGCCACCTGGGAGGTGCGTCTCTTTGCGTCCTGACACCGTTGTGCCGAGCGCTGTGCCCGCCGTCGAGCCGATCACGCCGCCGGCCACCCCACCCCACGACGAGACCGTTCCGCACACCCATCCGGAGCCGGGGGTGGATCCCCATCCGCCGCTGGCGCGCGCGGGCCGTGCCCTGCGGGTCGGCATCGGCGGCCCGGTGGGGTCCGGCAAGACGGCCCTGGTGGCCGCGCTCTGTCGGGCCTTCGCCGACGAGTTGCGGCTCGGCGTGGTCACCAACGACATCTACACGACCGAGGACGCCGACTTCCTCCGGCGGGCCGGTGTGCTGGATCCGGCCCGGATCCGCGCGGTGGAGACCGGTTGCTGCCCGCACACCGCGATCCGCGACGACATCGGCGCCAATCTGGACGCCGTCGACGAGCTGGCCGAGGCGGTCGGCCCGTTGGATCTGGTCCTCGTGGAGAGCGGCGGGGACAACCTAACGGCGACCTTCAGCCGGGGGCTGGTCGACCGGCAGATCTTCGTGGTCGACGTGGCGGGAGGGGACAAGGTGCCCCGCAAGGGCGGCCCAGGGGTCACCGCCGCCGACCTGCTCGTGATCAACAAGACCGACCTGGCACCGATGGTGGGCGCCGACCTCGCCGTCATGGATCGTGACGCGCGAGCCCGCCGTGGCGACCTCCCGACCCTCTTCCTGTCCATCGTGGGAGACCCCACGGCGACCCGGGTCGCGGACTGGATCCGGCACGAGTTGGCCCACCACGCAGCCTTGCACCCGCTCGCCGTGCCGGTCGGCCCAACCTGATGCGAGCATTCGCCCGGCTGGTCGCCCGGGCCGACGGTCGAGGCGGCACGGCCCTGGTCGAGCTGCGCGGCGAAACGCCGTTGCTGCTGCGCCAGACCCCGGCCGACGGTGGCGTCGCCACGGTGCACATCGTCGGCGGGGCGGCCGGCCCGCTCGCCGGGGACGACCTGCGTCTGGAAATCGAGGTGGGGCCCGGCGCGGCGGTCCGGGTGCGCAGCGTCGCCGCGTCGATCGCCCTGCCGGGTCGCCCGGGTGCCGTCTCCCGGGTGGCGGTGCGGGCGGTGGTGCACGCCGGTGCCACGCTGCACTGGCTTCCGGAACAGCTGGTCGCCGCGGCCGGCTGCGCGCACCTTGCCGAGTCCCGGATCGACTTGGCAGCCGGCGCGAGCCTGCGGTGGCGAGACGAGCTGATCTGCGGCCGGTACGGCGAGGTGCCCGGCGGCGCGGTCGTGCACACCCAGGTCGACTATGCGGGCCGACCACTGCTGCGCCAGTCTCTGGCGGTGGGACCACAGGCACCCGGCTGGGCCGGCCCCGCAGTGCTCGGCGGTGCCCCGGCCACCGGGTCCCTGCTGGTGGTCGACCCGTCGCGACCCACCGCACCTCCGACGGCCGAGGGCAGTGTCGCCCGGCTGCCGCTGGCCGGCGGCCCGGCAACACTGTGGACCGCGACGGCTCCCGACGCGCACACCCTGCGCGCCCACCTAACCGTCTAGGGAGCCGAGTCGGGCCGTGTGCTGCACTGCCGGTCCAGCCTGGTCCTCATCGCCGCGGTCATCTGGCTTCGAGATCAGCAAGGAGGCACGTTAGTCGCCGCACAGTCGTCACATCGACACCCTAACCCTCTGAGTTTCGTCTCGCCCCACCAAGATCGGCAGGACACGTCCTAGGCCGGCCCGGCGGAAACTCTGGAGAGCGTGATGTCTGTGAGTCATCACGATGACTCACAGACATCACGCTCTCTGCCGTGTGGGGTGGAAGGTCGGGCCGCGCTCAAGGCCGCGCCGAACGCCGAACGCCCGGAAGCCGGGGAACGGGTAAACGGGGGAAGCGGGGGAAGCGGTCAGCGGTGGGGGCCAGCGGCAACGCCGGCATCGACGCGATCGTCACGGCGGGCGGGTTCCTGGCGGCGGGCCGGGTCGAGGCGGCCGATCAGGTCGTCGAGCTGGCGTAGGAGGTTGGCGGTCGGTGGCACGCCCGGCTCGCTGGTCTGGGCGATGCCCCACTCCGCGACGCCCAGCTCAGGGGTGCCCAGCTCGGGGATGCCCAGTTCGGCGAGGCTGGCGCGGACCCGTTCGTCCAGGCGGGCGTGCTCGCGGCGGCCGCGAGCGGTCAGGTACGCCCGGATGCGCCGGCGGTCGATCGGATCGATCCGGCGGAAGACGAGGTTGCGGTCGACGAGCTGGTCAACAAGCTTGGTGAGGGTGCCCGGCGGCAGCGACGCCTCGGCGGACACCTCGCTCATCGGGTGACCCTGGCCGTCGGCGAGCAGGCAGAGCACCCGCCACGCCTCGATGCTGATCGAGTCGTCGGCCAGAACGGCGCCCAACCGGCGGGAGAGCAGCCGTTCGGCGCGGGTGAGCGAGCGCAGCAGGTCGGCTGGCGCCCCGGGCACGTCTGACATGAAACTCCCTGGTCCGGTGGCCCTGTCATGGTAGCGAGTCGTCCCGGTCAGTGGTGAGCGCTGGTCTTCCGTCGTGGGTCGGGCAATCATGTGCTCATGTCCGCGCCGGCACCGCCGTGGCTGACCGTCGACCGTGCCGTCGTCAGCATCGCGCTGGTCTACCCGATGCGCGGGCCGGCCGGCATGTTCGGCCCCACCTGCGAACTCTGCGCGCAACTCGCGGTGGAGGAGATCAATCGGTGCGGTGGCGTGTTGGGCCGGGAGGTGCGGCTGGTGCCGGTCGACGGCGGCGCACCGCCGGCTGAGGTGGCCGCCGAGGTCGAGGCGTTGGTGTCGGTGGGGGCCGTGCAGGGGGTGACGGGGTGGCACATCTCCTCGGTGCGCCAGGCGCTGGCGCCGCGCGTCGCGCACCGGGTGCCGTACGTCTACACCGCACTCTACGAGGGCGGTGAGCGTACCGAAGGGGTCTTCCTGACCAGCGAGACGCCGGATGCCCAACTGTGGCCCGCGATGCGTCTGCTCGCCGGGGAGCAGGGGGTGCGTCGTTGGTTCGTGGTCGGCAACGACTACGTGTGGCCGCGCCGTACGTCGCGGATGGCCCAGCGGTACGCGCTGCGCGGCGGTGGGCAGGTGGTGGGCCGGCACTTCCTGCCGTTGGACGCGCACGACTTCACCGAGGTGTTGCGCCGCATCGAGCACAGCGACGCGGACGCGGTGTTGATGCTGTTGGTCGGGGCCGACGCGGTGCGGTTCAACCGCGCGTTCGCCCGATCCGGCCTGGATCAACGCTGTCTGCGGCTGAGCACACTGATGGACGAGAACATGTTGCTGGCCAGCGGTGTCGGCGCGACCCGGAGGCTGTACAGCACGGCGGGCTTCTTCGCCGGGGTGGTCACGCAGGAGAATCTTGACTTCCATGGTGATTTCGCCCGGCGTTTCGGGGTGGAGGCACCGCCGCTGGGCAGCCTGGGGGAGTCCTGCTACGAGGGCGTCATGCTGCTCGCCGCGCTGATCGGCCAGGCCCGCACCCTCGATGTACGGGCCATCGAGTCGGCCGCCGACATGGTGGCCTACCAGGGGCCGCGTGGGCGGTTGCGGCTGCGTCAGCGGCACGTGCGTCAGCGCATCTACCTGGCCGAGGCCGACGGGCTCGACTTCACTGTGCTCGCCCAGCTCTGAACCGGGCGCCGGCAGCCGGCCCACCGGCCCTTGACAGCGCTACCCGATCCCGCTCTAAGATGCTTCCTGTGTGAAGTATCTGACCTCGGGGTCAGATGTCACCATTGTGTGCCCACTGTCGGCGGAATCCTTCGCCGGCCATTGTGGTGGCACATATCCTGCGTCTTTCCTAACGGCTGGCACCGTTTCCTCCCAACGGTGTCGGCCGATTTTTGTGCGCACCTCGACGGCCGCTCGGAAACAGTCAATTAAGGGCCGGGAAACACCCGCGCAATCATGTCGGTCGACGCTTTCGGTGCCCATATCCGAACCGGTGCCCCGGGCGGCGTCCACCCGTCGACCTCGGCATCGTCCACGTCAGCTCCACCGGACCGCACCGACCGTCCTTTCGCCACTTGAGTGCACCGCAGGGAGAGTAGATGTCACTATTCCGGGGCCGCCGCATCCTGGCGGGTGCCATGACCCTGGTCGCCGCGGCCGCGATGACCGCGTGCGGCAGCAAGACCACCGACGAGGGCGGCGCGACCGGCGTCACCGCCGACGTCTCCGGCGACACCGTCAAGGTGGGCCTGCTCAACTCGCTCTCAGGGACCATGGCGATCAGCGAGGTGACCGTCCGCGACTCCATCATGCTCGCCGTCGAGGAGATCAACGCGGCCGGCGGCGTCCTCGGCAAGAAGATCCAGCCGGTCGGTGAGGATGGCGCATCCGACTGGCCCACCTTCGCGGAGAAGGCCGAGAAGCTCATCTCCGAGGACCGGGTGGCCGCCGTCTTCGGCTGTTGGACATCGGCCAGCCGCAAGGCGGTCAAGCCGGTGTTCGAGAAGAACAAGGCGTTGCTGTTCTACCCGGTGCAGTACGAGGGTCTGGAACAGTCGCCCTACATCTTCTACACCGGAGCGACGACCAACCAGCAGATCGTTCCCGGGCTCGACTACCTCAAGTCACAGGGCGCGAAGTCGGTCTATCTGGTCGGTAGCGACTACGTCTTTCCCCGGACCGCCAACAAAATCATCAAGGCGTACGCGGCCGCGAACGGGATGACCGTGCTGGGCGAGGATTACGCGCCGCTGGGCTCCACCGAGTTCGGCACGATCGTCAACAAGGTCAAATCGTCCGGCGCGGACGCGGTGTTCAACACGCTCAACGGCGACAGCAACGTGGCCTTCTTCAAGGAGTACAAGTCGGCAGGCCTGACCGCTGCCGGGATGCCGGTGGTGTCGGTGTCGATCGCCGAGGAGGAGGTCAAGGGCATCGGCACCCAGTACCTGGAGGGCCAACTGACCGCCTGGAACTACTACCAGACCACCCCGGGTGCGGCGAACTCGAAGTTCGTGGCCGCGTACAAGGCGAAGTACGGCGCGGACAAGCCGACAAGTGATCCGATGGAGGCCGCGTACGTCGGCGTCCACCTGTGGAAGGCGATGGTCGAGAAGGCCGGTGCATTCGACGTGGAGAAGGTCCGCGCCGCCTCGGACGGGATCACCTTCGACGCGCCGGAAGGGCTGGTCACCGTCGACGGCAAGACCCAGCACATCGCCAAGACCGCCCGGATCGGCAAGATCGGCGCGGACGGTCTGATCACCGAGGTGTGGAACTCCGGCAAGCCGGTCGCGCCAGACCCGTACCTCAAGACCTACCCGTGGGCGAGCGGCCTGAGCTGACGACGCCGGCCCGGACGGATCGCGTTGCCGCGCGGCCCGTCCGGGCCACCCGACCAGCAGTTCGGAGTACCCACCGTGACAGTCCTCTTCGGTCAACTCTTCACCGGCATCAGCATTGGCGCGGTGCTGCTGCTCATCGCGCTCGGCCTCGCGCTGACCTTCGGCCAGATGAACGTGATCAACATGGCGCACGGTGAGTTCATCATGGCCGGCGCGTACACCACCTATGTCCTGCAGCAGAGCATCACCGGCGCGGGCCTGTCACTGGCGGTCGCGCTGCCGGTGGCGTTCGTGGTCGCCGGCACGATGGGAGTCCTGCTGGAGGTGCTGCTCATCCGCCGGCTCTACGCCCGGCCGCTGGACACCCTGCTGGTCACCTGGGGTGTGTCGCTGATGTTGCAACAGCTGGCCCGGGACGTCTTCGGCAGCCCGAACGTGCAGACCCGTGCGCCCGAGCTGCTCACCGGCAACGTGGCGCTGCCCGGCGGGCTGACCATCGCCAACAACCGGCTGTTCATCCTGGCCCTGGCGCTGGCCGCCGTCGCGGCGCTCACCCTGGCGCTGCGACTCACCCCGCTCGGGCGTCGCATCCGCGCGGTGGTGCAGAACCGCGACCTCGCCGCGGTGTCCGGCATCGCCACCGCCCGCGTCGACCGGACGACCTTCTTCGTCGGCTCTGGCCTGGCCGGGCTCGCCGGGGTGGCCCTCACCCTGCTCGGCCCGATCGGCCCGACCATGGGCACCAACCTGATCATCGACGCCTTCCTGGTCGTCGTGGTCGGCGGGATCGGCCAGCTCAAGGGCAGCGTGATCGTCGCCTTCGCCCTCGGCGTGCTCCAGGCCACCGGGGAGTACCTGACCACCCTCAGCGTCGCCAAGGTGATCGTGTTCGTGGCGATCGTCGCGTTCCTCCAATGGCGGCCACAGGGCCTGTTCACTTTGCGGACCAGGAGCCTCGCATGACCGCCGTCACTCCCGCGCCGCCCAGCACCGCCGTCCGCCCGGCACCCGCCGGCACCGTGCCACCGGGTCGCCCCGGGGGCCGCTCACGGCTGCGAACGGTGGCCGGCTTCGCCTTCGGCGCGGCGCTGCTGTTCGCCGTCGCGCCGCTGGTGCTGTCGGACTTCCGGCTGGCCCTGCTCGCCAAGTACCTCTGCGTCGCCATGGTCGCGGTCGGCATCGGAATCGCCTGGGGTCGGGGTGGGATGCTCACCCTCGGCCAGGGCGTCTTCTTCGGCCTCGGCGGCTACGCGATGGCCATGCACCTCAAGCTCGCCGACGCGGGCCCGGGTGGGATGCCCGACTTCATGCAGCTGTACGGGCAACTCGACGAGCTGCCCCTGTGGTGGCGACCGTTCGCCAGCCCATGGTTCGCGTTGCCCGCCACGGTGCTGCTGCCGATGGCGGTCGCCTTCGGGCTCGGCTCACTGGTCTTTCGCCGCCGGGTGCGTGGGGCGTACTTCGCCATCCTCAGTCAGGCGCTCGCCGCCGCGATGGTGATCCTGCTGATCGGGCAGCAGGGCACCACGGGCGGCACCAACGGGCTCACCGACATCAAGGGCTTCTTCGGCTACGACCTGGACGACCCGGTCAACCAGCGGATGGTGTACTTCATCATCGCCGGAACGCTGCTGGCGTTGCTCGCGCTGACCCGTCAGCTCATCCACAGCCGCTACGGCGAGCTGCTGGTGGCGGTCCGCGACGGCGAGGAACGGGTCCGTTTCCTGGGCTACGACCCGGCGTCGGTCAAGCTCGTGGCGTACGTGGTCGCGGCGGGCATGGCCGGGCTGGCCGGTGCGCTGTTCGTGCCGGCGGTGGGCATCATCTCGCCGGCGCTGATCGGCATCGTCCCGTCGATCGAGTTCGTCATCGGCGTCGCGGTGGGTGGGCGGGCGACCCTGCTCGGCCCGGTGCTCGGCGCGGTGGCGGTGGCCTGGGCGCGTACCGCCCTCTCCGAGCGTTTCCCGGGCACCTGGACGTACCTGCAGGGGTTGCTCTTCGTGGTCGTGGTGGCGTTCCTGCCCGGCGGTCTGGCGTCGTTGTGGGCGCTGGCCCGTCGCCGCGACGGCGGCGAGCCACCGCCTCGTCGCGGCTGGTTGTCCCTGGGCCGGCGACGCGCCGAGCGGACGGAGGTGCCGGCGGCATGAGCGAACGCACCGAGCACAGCGAGGGCCGTGAGCGCATGCCCAGCCAGCACGGCATGAGCGGCGAGCGGTTGGACGGGTTGTCCGTCCGGGACGTGCGGGTCAGCTTCGACGGTTTCACCGCTGTCGACGGCGTCTCGCTGGAGGTGCCCGCCGGTGACATCCGGTTCCTGATCGGGCCGAACGGCGCCGGCAAGACCACACTCGTCGACGCGATCACCGGGCTGGTCCGAGCCACCGGCTCGATCCGGTTCGGCGACGACGAGTTGCTCGGCCGGCCGGTGCACCGGATCAGCCGGTTGGGCATCGGGCGGACCTTCCAGACCTCGACGGTCTTCGAGGAGCTGTCGGTGTTGCAGAACCTCGACATCGCGGCGGGTGCCCGGCGCGGCTGGGCGACCCTGGCCCGCCGCCGCCGGGGTGTCCCCGACGAGGTGGCCGCCGCGCTGGAGACCATCGGGTTGGCCGAGCGGGCCGAGCACCTCGCCGGGACGCTCGCGCACGGCCAGAAGCAGTGGCTGGAGATCGGCATGCTGCTGGTGCAGGACGCGCGGTTGCTGCTGTTGGACGAGCCGGTCGCCGGGATGAGTCACGAGGAACGCGACGCCACCGGTGCCCTGCTGGAGTTGGTGAGCCGGGACCGCACGGTCGTCGTGATCGAGCACGACATGGACTTCCTGCGCCGGTTCGCGCGCAGCGTCACCGTGCTGCACGCCGGCCGGGTGCTCAGCGAGGGCACGGTGGCGCAGGTGCAGGCGGACCCCCGCGTGCAGGAGGTCTACCTTGGCCACCCGGTCGACGCCGGGTCGACCCGTACCCCTCTGGAGGCATGATGCTTACGCTGCGCGGGGTGCACGCCGGTTACGGGCGTTCTCGGGTGCTGCACGGGGTCGACCTCGCGGTCCCGCCCGACGGGGTGGCCGCCGTGCTCGGGCACAACGGCGCCGGCAAGAGCACCCTGCTGCGGGTCGCGGCCGGGCTGCTGCGGCCGAGCGCCGGCACGGTCGAGCTGGACGGCGAGGACGTCACCCGTGCCGGGCCGCACGAGCGGGTGGCGCGGGGAATGGCGTACGTCCCGCAGGGTCAGCAGTGCTTCCCGCACCTGACCGCGGCGGAGAACCTGCGGCTGGTCGCCGACGGCCGGCGCGACAGGGCGGTGGCCACGGCAGAGGTGCTGGACCTGTTTCCGGCGCTGCGCCCGCTGCTGCGGCGTCGGGCCGGGCTGCTCTCCGGCGGCCAGCGCCAGCAGTTGGCCATCGCCCGTGCCCTGATCACCCGACCGAGGCTGCTGATGCTCGACGAGCCGACCGAGGGCATCCAGCCGTCGGTGGTCGCGGAGATCCAGGAGCGGATCGTCGAGCTGACCCGGCAGTCCGGGTTCAGTGTGCTGCTCGTCGAGCAGCACCTGGGCTTCGCGCTGCGGGTGGCGGAGCGCTACCACGTGTTGGAATCCGGCCGGGTCACCTCGCAGGGCGATGGGGGTGTCACGGCGGAGCGGGACGTCCGGGCGGCGCTGGCGGTCTGATCGGCGCGGCGTCGGTCAGCTCCTCGGCGCGGGCCCGGTCGAGTCGCGGACGACCAGCAGGTGCCCGGTGGGGCGGCGGCGGGGACGGTTCGTACGCGGCTTGAGCGCGAGGGTGAGCGCCGTGCGGCCCATCTCGGTCATCGGCAGGCGGACGGTGGTGAGGCTGGGTGCGAGGTCGGCCGCCACGGAGACGTCGTCGAAGCCGACCACGGACATCCGCGCGGGCACCGGCACGCGGCGCGACCGCAGCGTCGACAGCACACCCATGGCCATCGCGTCGTTGAGCGCGATGATCGCCGTCGTCTCGGGGCGCTCGTTGAGGATCTGTTCGGCGGCGGCGCGTCCGCCACCGCGGGTGAAGTCGCCGTGCACCACGGCGAGGTCGGCGGGGGACCGCCCGCGCTGCCGCAGGGCCGACGACACTCCGGCCAGCCGATCGGCGACAGTGGTCAGGCCGGCGCTGCCCGCGGCGACGGCGATCCGTCGGTGGCCGAGATCCATCAGATGCTGGGCGAGCGCGAACCCGCCGGCCTCGTTGTCCGGTAGGACGGCGTCGATGCCGAGCGCGTGCCGTCCGATGGCGGCGGCCCGGCCGCCGTGGTCCTGGAACGCGGCCAGCTCGGCGCGGGCCGCGCTCTCCATCCGTGGGTCGTCGTAGCCGGAACCGCTGATCAGGACGATGCCGACCCGCTGGGCGATCAGGTGGCGCAGCTGTTGCAGCTCGTAGCCGGGGTCGCGGCCGGACTGGCAGATCTGCACGAGCAGCCCCCGCTCGGCGGCGAGTTGGATGACCCCGGCGGCGATCTCGGCGAAGTACGGGTCGTCGACCTGGTGGACGATCAACCCCACCGTGGAGGTGGCCCCACTGGCCAGGGTGCGGGCGTACGGGTTGGCCACGTAGCCCAGCTCGCGGGCGATCTGCCGGATCCGGTCGGCGACCTCGGCGCTGACCCCTGCGCGGCCAGCGAGGGCTCGGGAGGCGGTCGCCAGCGAGACGGCGGCGTGTTCGGCGACGTCCACGAGGCGCGGCCGTTGGCTGGCCCTGGGCATCGGCAACCCTCCGGAAACATTCATGTCACCCGATCTATTGCGAGTGACATTCATCGAAGCCTAGGGTACGTAAGCGCTTACGTTGCCGGTGCCGGCAGGCCGCGAAACGAGGTGACAGTCATGTCCAGGGCTCGACGAGTCGCCGTCTCCCTCCTGGCGGTCGGCGCACTGACCGGTGCCGGCGTGCCACCGGCGCAGGCGGACTCCAGCCTCATCCATCCGGCTCTGCGCGCGCACCTGGTCGCCGCGTACGACTTCGACCACCCGGTGCCCGGCGACCCCGCGCTGGAACGCGACCAGGGGCGTTCCGGCACCGAGATCGAGCTGATCAACGGCGGTGCCGCCATGCGGGTGCCCGACCGTGCCTACCGGGGCAGCCGCAACGCGGTGCAGACCCGGCAGGTGGAACCCGCCGTCGCCAGCAACGACGACTGGAAGGCCGGCACCTGGTCGGCGAGCGGGGTGCGGACGCTGCGCGCGTTCAGCGCCACCGCGGGCACCACCGTCATGGGCTGGTTCAAGCTGAACATGGACAGCCCGCTGCCCAACTCCACCACCGCCGACCCGGACGACAGGTACAACGCGATCGGCCTGGCGGGGGTGTTGACCGGCGACTCCGACGGCCACGGCGTGCGCGCCCTGCTGGAGCTGATCGACGTCGACGGGGAGCTGCGCCTGGTCGCGCTCGGCCGGCGACTCGACGGCGGCAACTCGCAGACCTTCGCCGCCACCCGGAACTGGCGCGAACTGCTGCCGGTGGGGCAGTGGGTGCACCTGGCCGCCACCTTCGACTTCACCACCGGCACGCTCGCCCTCTACCGCAACGGCGACCCGGTGGAGGGCTTCTACACCCGCACCGACGACCCGTGGCTGGTGTCCGGGCCTGGCCCGCACGTGACCACCGCGTCCGACCCCCGGGGCATCAAGATCGGCGGCAGCTTCCCGCAGGACACCCTGGAACGCAACCCGTGCGACTGCCGGATGGACGGCCTGATGTTCCTCGACAGTGTGGTCTCCGCGAACGACGTGCGGAGGCAGTACCGCCACCTTGCCCGCTGACCACCCTCGGCACCGTCCCACCGAGAAGGAGACACGCGTGCGCACCCTGCACCGCCGCGCCGGCGCAGCCCGCCGGCCCGCCCTGAGGGCTGGCCTCACCGCCCTCATACTGGTCCTGTCCACCCTGGTCGCCACGCCCGCACGGGCCGCCGACGCGGTCACCGACCCGATCCCCGAGATGCCGGTCCAGTCCCGACTGGGGCTGGTCCTGAGCGAGTACGCCAACTTTCCGCAGTCGTACCCCACGCCGGCGCCGACCGATGCGCGGCTCATGCGTACCGCGCGGATCAACACCATCATGGAGCTGCCCGACGGCTCCGGCCGGCGGGCGGTGCCCGACCTCAACGGCAGCCTCTACCTGGTCGAAGGGGGAGTGCCGCACGTCTACCTGGACGTGGCGGCGACCTTCGCGCCGCGGTTCTTCTCCGGTCGTGGGCTCGGCCAGGGCTTCGGGTACGTCGCTTTCCACCCGGAGTTCGGGGCGAACGGGCGGTTCTACACCATCCACACCGAGCTGGCGTCGACGACGACCGTCACACCGGACTACGCCCAGCCCAACGCGCTCTTTCACGGTGTCATCACCGAGTGGACGGCGACCGATCCGGCCGCCGCCACCTTCGCCGGTACGCACCGCGAGGTGCTGCGCATCGGCTTCGGCGGCCAGGTGCACGGCATCCAGGAGATCAACTTCAACCCCACGGCCAAGCGCCACGACCGCGACTACGGCCTGCTGTACCTCGCTGTCGGCGACGGTGGCCAGGGCGCCCGCAACACCGACCCGCAGAACCTGGCCCTGCCGCACGGCAAGCTGCTGCGGATCGACCCGCGCGGCAGCAACTCCGCCAACGGGCGCTACGGCATCCCACCGGGGAACCCGTTCGTCGGCCGGGCCGGCGCGCTCGGCGAGATCTACGCCGTCGGCTTCCGGGACCCACACCGGTTCAGCTGGGACCGGGCGACCGGCCGGATGTACCTCGGGCACATCGGTGAACACGCCGTCGAGGCGATCTACGAGGTCCGCGCCGGGGACAACTTCGGTTGGAGCGAGCGCGAGGGCTCCTTCGTCTTCGACAAGACGGCCACGAGCCCGTGCGACCGGCTGCTCCCGCTGCCCGCCGACGACGACAAATACGGCTACACCTACCCGGTCGCCGCGTACGATCACGACCCGGCCGCCGGCTGGAACTGCACCGACGACGTCGGTGTCGCGGTGGCCGGCGGCTTCGTCTACCGGGGGCGGGCGCTGCCCGCGCTGCGCGGCAAGTACGTCTTCGGTGACCTGGTCGACGGCCGGGTGCTCTACACCGAGGCGAACGAGATGCGCCGGGGTCGGGACCTGGCTACGATCCACCAGCTCGCGCTCTTCGACGCGGCGGGCACCCCGGTCCGGATGCGCGACCTGTCCGCCCCGGGCGCACCCGGCGACCCCAACCGGGTGGACCTGCGCTTCGGCACCGACGCCGCCGGTGAGCTGTATATCGTCGCGAAGGCCAACGGGAAGGTCTGGAAGGTGACCGGCACCAGGGAATTCGCCAGCGGGGACGTCGGGGACGTCACCCTGCGCCGCACCGCCGGGGCCGCGAACTGGGCGCCGGTGACGCCGACCAAGTGGCAGTTCACCCACGACCAGGTCATCCTGGCCGAGGCCGGGGAGAGCCGGCCCGGCCCGCGCCGACCCTTCGAGTACGCCGTGCTGACGGCCGGCCCGGCGTGGTCGTCGGTGCGGGTCGACGCCGAGGTACGCCTCGACACGCCGGTGGAGGTCACCAACCGGGACGTGATCATCGTCTTCGGCTGGCGCTCGGACAGCCAGTTCTACTACGCCCACCTCTCCACCGACAACACCATCTACCCGCACAACGGCATCTTCAAGGTCGACAACGCCGACCGGGAGCGCATCGATCACCAGTGGAATGGTCGGTCCCGGGGCGCCAACCCGGCGATCACCGATGCCAAGTGGCACCGCGTGCGGGTGGTGCACCTGCCGGCCACCGGCGAGATCGCCGTCTACGTCGACGGGCACAAGGACCCGCTGCTGACCGCGAAGGACACCACGTTCGGCTCGGGACGGGTCGGCTTCGGCTCGTTCGACAACGTGGGCCGAGCGCGCAACCTGACCATCACCGGCACGCCGGCCTGAACCGTGCCGAAGTGGGGCGGCGGCGGTCGTGCCGCCGCCCCCACCGGGTCATCCGGCGACCTGCCCCGGAGGAACCCGTCGGGTTCGTAGACTTCCTGCCATGCCGGAGATCGTCGAGTTGCTGGCCTCGCCCGTGCACCGCTTCCTGGGCCGACCCGCCGACGGTCCGGCCCCGGCCCCGCCCGGTGAGCTGGTCGACGTGGTTCGGATCCGAGCCGGCCTCGGCATCGTCGGCGACCGGTACTTCGGCCAGCAGGCACACCGCGACGCCAGCGTCACCGTCATCGCCCAGGAGTCGCTGCCGGTCGGCATCGGCCTGGCCGAGGTGCGGCGCAACATCCTCACCACCGGGATCGCCGTGGACGAGTTGATCGGCAGAGTGCTGGTGCTGGACTCCGGCGACGGCCCGGTCAGCCTGCGAGTCAACCGGGCGGCCCGGCCGTGCGCCTGGATGGACGTCACCGTCGGCCCGGGGGCGTGGAAGGCGCTGCGCACCACCGGCGGCATCCGCTGCACGCCCCTCACCGACGGCACCCTGCGCGTCGGCCCGATCGACGCCGTCGTGAGCTGAGGAAAGCGCTCGACGCCAGCGCAGTCGAGCGCTGGGCGAGCTGGTGCTGGCGGATTCGGCGAGGTGACGCTGCGGCGCGCCGGTGCGTGGTAGAACCAAACCGCGCATCGGCTCGCCGATCTCCGGGGCCGGACGGGACCTGATCCGAACAGAGGTGGTGCGGTGAACCTCGAGCTACGGCAGCTCATCGAGGAGCTGCGGGCTGATCTGGCCGAGCTGCCAGAGAGCCTGGCGTACGCGGAGTTCGGCGAGGGGGCGGCCATCGACGCCGTACCGGCGGGGCTCCCGGCCGACTTGCGGGATCTCCTGCTGGTGGCCGACGGGCTGCGCGCCGGTCGGGTCGAGTTGGCCTCCTCGTCGGTCCTCGCCGGGATCCAGTACCACCTGGACTACGCACCGGACTTCTCGGCCATCCCGCAGGACCGGGCAGGCTGGCTGGTGGTCGGCGTCCGCAGCGACGAGCCGATCTTCATGGACCGTGGCACGGGAGCGATCTGGTACTTCCCGCCGACCGGCACCGAGTGGTTCATGTCCGACGCGTTCGAGGAGCTCGCCCCCGACGTGGAATCCTTCGTGGACTACTACCTGCTCGGGCCGGGCTACGCCGACCTGACCCCCGCGGACGACAGGTGGTTCGCGTTCCTCGACGAGCAGGGCCTGCTCGACGAGGACGACGAGGACGGGAGCTGAGTCAGACCGGGCTGATGTGTGCGGCCAGGACCCGCCAGCCGTGCTGGTCGTCGTGGACCCAGGTCCGGGTGTAGCGCAGGCGTGCCGCGAACGGCGCCCCCTCGAACACACCGGACACCCGGCCCAGGAAGAACGTCACTCCCGTCGCGCCGACGACGAGCAGGTCCAGCTCCTCCTCCACCAGCTCCTCCACGACCGAGCGGCGGTCCCGGTGGGCGGCCAGGTCATCCTGCTTGGTGTGCGTACGCCCGTCCGGGCCGATGGCGATCAGCTGGTCGACCAGCAGTTGATCGAGGGCGGGGACATCGCCGGCCCGCTGGGCGGCCTGCAGGGTGCGCTCGGCGTCGAGCAGCTCTGCCTCGCGTGCGCTGTCTGGCATCGCGTCGTCCTCCCGTTCGGGGCCGACCCGGTGCCACCGTCGGTCCGGGCTGTCCGCATTGTGGCAGCCAACGGGGCCTGGGCGGGCGGGGATCGCCGCCGAGTTCACAGAGTCAGGCGAATCCGTACGACGGTCTCCCCGGGGCTGGTGAGCACGGCGACCTCGTCACAGATCTGCTCCACGATCGCCAGCCCGCGACCCCGTATCGCGTCGGCGGCCGGCATGCTCCGGCCGAGTGCCCGCGTCGGCCCGTGGTCGACCACGTCGCAGAACAGCTGGCCGGGCTCGGCCCAGAGCCGCACCCAGCCGCCGCCGGTGGTGTGCTGCAGCGTGTTGGTGGCAAGCTCGCTGACCGCCAGCGTCAACAGCTCCACCCGCTCGGCCGACAGGCCGCGGGCCAGCGCTTCGGCGCTGACGAACGCGCGCAGCGCCCGTACGTCGGTCGCGACCTGGTACGCCATGGTGTCCGCGGTGTAGGTGGGGACACTCTGCTCGGCCACGGTCTCCCATCGCTCGCCCGGCATCAGCCCGCCGTGTGCGGGGGGCCGGTCAGCGTCATCACGACCACATCATGTCACCCACTGGCCCCCTGGCCGTCTCGTCCGTTCGGCGGTTGATCACCTACGGGCCGGCTCGACCCTCGCCGGTCCGGTCGAGGGCTCGGCGGCCCGCGACTAGGGACGGATGTCCAGGGCCCCGATCAGCCCGTCGCGCAGCGTGAACCGGTACCGCAGCTCGATCGGGCTGCCGGGGAAGTCGCCCGCCACCCGGGTGAGAACCAGGTACGAGTCGCCCGCCTGCGGTGTGACGCGGACCGGCTCGGCGGTGTACGAGTAGGCGTCCATCGTCTTCTGTCGCCAGGCGCGGATCGATGCCCGCCCGTCGTACAGCCGGTCCTCGTCGGCGACGCTCGCGGTGTCCGCGAAGCAGGCCACGAAGGCGTCCAGGTCCCGGTCGTTGACGGCCCGGAAGTACCTGTCGATCACGTCGGGCAGGTCGAGGGCCATCTGCTCCTCCTGCGGCGCGGGCCGCCGTCGGGCAGCCGTCGGGTTCCCGGTTCGACCTCACCGTACGAGAAGCGGGCGGCAGCGCGCGCAGCAACAGGCAGAACCGTCCCGCCCCGGCTGTCGGGTTTGCCGCCGGTGGGCCCGGGTAGCCACGCGTCTCCGACTGCGAAGGGCGGGGTCATGGCCGAGCTGAGGTTCGTCGACAAGGTCGCGGCACGGGCGGGTGTCCTACCGGAGCAGGCACGCTCGCTGACCGAGGCGGTGCTGCGGACCCTCACCGAGCGGCTCTCCGGCGGTGAGGCGGGCGCGTTGGCCCCCCACCTGGCCGACGAGCTGAGCCCGCTGCTGGTCAAGGCCGCCGAGCCGCCGGAGGCGTTCGGCTACGACGAGTTCCTGCGGCGGGTGGCCGACCGCGCCGGGATCGACCGTCCCGCCGCCGAGCGGGGTGCCCGTGCGGTGCTTCAGACGATGCATCGGGTGGTCGGGCACCGAGAGTTCGAGGACGCCCTGGCGCAACTCCCGGCGGACCTGCGGGCACTGGCGCAGCCGCTGCCGCACGGCCCCTGACCGACGCCCGCACCGCCGGACGCCTCGGGTGTCGATGACCGTTCGGTCCCTGGTGCGCCACTACGACACCGGATCTACTGTGCGTTACCAATCGAACGCGCAGTGGTGGTGGCCCCGCGCCTGTCCGCCGGGTCGTCGCCGCTCCGATCCGAGGAGCGTCCCGTGCCGTCCATGGTGTCCCCGCGTCCCCTGCTGACCGCAGCGACGACAGTCGTCGCGCTGATCACCCTTGCCCCCGTTCCCGCCGCCGCGTCCCCGCACAGCTACCGGGTCGTCGACCTGGGCACCCTCAGTGGAGGCGACGGTGCCGCGACCGCGATGAACGATCGGGGCGACATCGTCGGGTGGAGCACCGTCGCCAGCGGCGCGCGCCATGCCGTGCGCTGGCGCCACGGCGTCATCACCGACCTGGGCGTGCTGCCGGGCGACACGGATTCCACCGCCGTGGACGTCAACGAGTTCGGCGACGTGGCGATCACCTCCTTCGGCTCGGACTACCTGACCCGCGCGGTGCTCTGGCGCGACGGCCAGCTGCGCGACCTGGGCACCCTGGGCGGGGAGAACAGCGTGGCGATCGGCATCAACGACCGGCGGCAGGTGCTCGGCAGCAGCGAACCGGCCGGCGACATGCCGCACCGATTCGTGTGGCGCAACGGCGTCTTCACCGACCTGGGACGGGAGTACTTCTACGAGTTCACAAGCGACTTCAACAACGCCGGCGACGTGGTGGGCGGGTTCAACGTGCCGCCGCAGGACTACCCGTGCACCTGCGTCGGCGGTCTCCTGCGCAATGGCGTGTTCACCCAGATCGGCAGCGAAGCCCTCGGGGTCAACAACCGGGGCCAGGTGGTGGGCGCGGCGAACGGGCGGGCGTTCCGCTGGCAGAACGGGACACTGACCGACCTGGGTACGCTCGGCGGCGGCTGGAGCCGCGCCACCGCGATCAACGACCGGGGCGATGTGGTGGGCCAGAGTGCCACCACCGTGCAGTGGCGCCCGTTCCTCTGGCGCAACGGGGTGATGACCGACCTGACCACCCGGGGCCTGCTGGAGACCCCCCCCCCCGCGGGCCGGCCCCCGCCCCTCGCCCGAGGTCAGCCGGTTACCCCGCTGCTGACCACCCACTTCTGGTGCGCGCCGCCGGAGTACGTGCCGAGCTGTATCTGGGTGCCGTCGCCGGTGTTACCGCCGGCGGCCTCCATGATCTTGCCGGACTGCGGGTTGCGGATCGATCCGTCGCTCTGCGGCTGCCATACCTGCGCGCCGGTGCCGTTGCAGGTCCAGAGCTGGATCTTCGTACCGTTCGCGGTGCCGGCGTTGTCCACGTCCAGGCACTTGCCGAGCACCCGGTACGTGTCGCCGACCCGCGTCCACGACTGCGCGGCGGTGCCGTTGCAGGTCCAGAGCTGGATCTTCGTGCCGTCGGCCAGGCCGGAGTTGTCGACGTCCAGGCACTTGCCACCGACGCCGGTGATGGTGCCGCCGGGCGGCGGCGGAGGGCTACCCGGGATGGAGTTGAGCGTGTACCACGCCTCGGTGCTCCACAGTGACTGGCCGCTGGTGGAGGTGAACGGACGCGGCGAGCGCAAGTGCACCACCCGGCCGGCCTTGCGACCGGCCACCGCGAGGTTGACCTTCTTTCCGTCCGACGAGAGGGTGGCCGAGGTGACGGTAAGCGTCTCTTCGTCGATCTTCGGCCCGCCGTAGCTCGACGTCGCCACGTACCGCCATTGCTTGATCTTGTAGCGAGCGGCCAGCTCGGCGGCGGTCTCCGCCGAGACGGGCTGCGTGTACTCCACCTCGAAGCCGGTCGTGGTGGCGCGCATGGCGAGCATCTCGAACGTGGTGGCGGTGTTCGGGGTGAGCTTCTGCAGGCCGTACGAGAGCTTGCCGGTCTGGCCCCAGTTGCCGCCCGCGCCGAGCCCGCCGACGTAGATCGCGCCGTCCGGGCCGACGTTGACCTCGGAGACGCCCGCCTCCAGGCCCTGGGTGAGCCGGAACAGGGCGCCCTGGTACTCGCCGTTGACCTTCTCCACGTTTGCCCGTTGCAGCCCGCCGTAGGTCACGTCACCGATGACGAACTGGCCGGCGTACCGACCGCTGGTCAGGTACATCGGCGTGCTGGGCGAGTTGGCGATCTCGTTCTGCGGCATCCAGAGCACCGGCGGCGTGACCAGTGCGGTGTCGAACGGGCCGGCCGGGTTCGTGTAGTGGTTGAAGAACCGGCCCTGCTTGACGTGCACCAGCTTCGACGAGGGCAGCCAGCCGCCCTGGTTGTCGGTGACGAAGATGCCGCCCTCCGGGCCCCAGCCGATGCCGTGCGGCGTACGCAGGCCGCCGGCGACGTAGCTGACCGCGCCGGTGTCCTTGTTGACCTTCAGGGTGGTGCCCCGGTTGGTGGCGGGCTGCGGGTTGGTGGTGGCGCCGCCGGAGTTGATCGACACCGACAGGTTCAGGTAGAAGAACCCGTCCTGGTAGAGCAGGCCGAACGCGAACTCGTGGAAGTTGCCGCCGTACGGCCAGGTGGCGACGGTGTCCAGGCGCTCGGCCACCTCGTCACCGCCGGTGTTCACCAGCCGGGTCAACCGCTGCTTCTCCGTCACGTAGACCACCCCGTCGACGACCTTGAGCCCCATCGGCTCCTTCAGGCCACCGGCGATCTTCTTGGTGGTCACGGCGCCGGGGCTTGTCGATCCGCCGGTGTTGCCGAGGATCCAGACCTCGCCGTCCTGGGAGGTGCCGGACTGGTCGCTGCCGCCCCAGGTGCAGATCACGAGCCGGCCGTCGGGCAGCCAGTCCATGCCGGTGACCTTCGGCTGGAAGCCGCTGGGCCGCAGGTTGGTCAAGCTGTAGCCGGGGTGCACACCGGTCAACGGCAGGCCGTCGCCGGGGGAGTCGGAGACCCCCTCGCACTCCTTGCGCCCGGGTGCGGTCACCCGGACCACGCCGGCGTCGGTGCTCAGCGCCGAGTTCGGTACGACCGCGAAGGTCGACGAGCCGGGCGTCTTCCACTCCAGGGTGATCTGCTGCCCACCCCCGCGCTCGAAGTGGTCGATGCGCAGCGCGTGCAGGCCGGCGGTGAGGGTGACAGTGCCCTCCTTGGGCGGGGTCGCGCCGTGCAGCCCGTCGTGGTTGATCACCACGGCGTTGTCGATCGTGAGCTTGGATCCGTCGTCGCTGCTGAGCCGGAACGTATAGCTGCCGGCCTGGGTGGTGGTGATGTTGCCGAGCACCTGCGAGACGAAGTTGTCCTCGAAGCCGAAGTCGGCTGCCGAGGTCCAGTTGATTGTGGACATCAGCTTGTCCACGTTCGGGGTCTGGGCGGGCTTGAGGGTGCACAGCTCGGAGAGCGGCACCTGCACGTCGAAGACGCGCAGCGTGACGCCCGGTTCCTGCGCGGGGGCGGCGGTGGCGGGGACGGCCCAGAGGCCGGTGGCGAGGACGAGTGCCAGCGCACCCAGGACGGGATGGTGGAGTCGGCGTAGCAGGCGTGTGCCCATCGTTCCTCCAGGAGGCAGTGGAGTGTCCGACGGTCGGCGTGGATCAGCGGTGAGGATGACCGTCGGCCCGGCTCCGTAACGTCCTCGACGCCGACGAGTGACGTTGCGGAAACACCGGGTGGATGGGTCGGAACATTAAGGGGTTTCGATTGAACTGTCCATGGCTTCGCCTCGATACATCAAAAGTTTCCGATGTCCGTGCGAAAGTTCGAGGCGGTACGCGCGAAATGCCGGATACTGCGGCCGCCTAGCGCCGTCCGCGCCGCGCCGGACCACCGGCCCGATTGCCGGTCTTCCGCGCCGGATTCGTGGACTTGCGGGCTGCGGCACCGTTCTTTCCCGCTGAGCCGGCGGGCCGGCGACCCGCCGGGGAGGCTCCGCGCGCCGCGGGTCGACGGCGGGCCGCCAGCAGCACGATCGCGGAGACCACGACGACGATCAGGGCCGGGATCAGCCAGGCCGGGAACCCGCCGTC
This sequence comes from Micromonospora chokoriensis, assembly GCF_000718555.1. Classification (GTDB taxonomy): domain Bacteria; phylum Actinomycetota; class Actinomycetes; order Mycobacteriales; family Micromonosporaceae; genus Micromonospora; species Micromonospora chokoriensis_B. The sequence continues at coordinate 63,660 of NZ_JOAN01000027.1, read as the reverse complement.
GCTCTGTTCCTCGGTGGCGCCGGCCGGCTCGCTCGCCGGAGCGCCGGTGGGGGCGACCGGGCTGCCGCTGGCTGCGGGGTTCGTCGAGCCCTCGCTCTCGGCCTGGGCGACAAGCGCCGGATCCGGTCCCGCCGTGGGCGCCGACCAGCCGGCCGGCGCTGCCGTGCCCGGCCCCTGGTAGTCGAAGGTGACGTTGCCCCGCACCGCCTCCCCGTCCGAGGCCACCGAGAGGTAGCTGGCGGTGTAGCGGCCCTTCGTCGGCCAGTGCGCGACGGTAACCATGGCCGGGAAACCCGTGTGGTAGAGCCGTGGCTCGAACACACCGTTGACCATGAAGTACTCCGTGACCGGCTTGTCCAGCCGCTTCGGCTCACCGAAGGACCAGCCATTGTCCACTCGCGACCCATTCGGCCCGCTGATGGTGAAGTGCGCGTTGGCGGCCGGCTTCTCGGTGAAGTACAACGCCAGCTGAGTCAGCGGCTCACGCACGACGGTGCCGGTCAGCGGGGTGGAGGTCGCCAGTTGGCCGTGCGCGGACGCCGGGGCGACCGGCAGCAGCAGCGAGACCATCAGGGTCGCCGCCAGCACCGCCACGGCACGACTCAGGACCTTACGCACAGTGACCTGCCTCGATCGCATTCGTTCATCATGGTCATTTCCCCGCCGCCGAACAAGACGTAGAGTTCTCATCCCTGACGATCAACTCCACACCCGTCCCCCTCGCGTCGTTCGGAGTCCGCCCGTGTTCGTCCGTACCCCCGCCGCTCGTACCTCCGCCGCTCTCGCCGCCGCCGCCCTCGCCGCCCTGGTCCTCGCCGGTTGCGGGCAGGACGACGACCCCTCCGTGGCCACCCCCTCGACGGCGCCGACGTCCGCGGCCCCGCCCAGCGCCACCGCCACCGCGCCGACCCCGACGGCCACCAGCGCACCCAGCGCCTCCGCCAGCACCGCCGCGGTGGACCAGCAGATCACCGTCACGATCGCCAAGCGGCGGGTCGATCCGCCGACCGGCCGGGTCACCGTCAGTAAGGGCCAGCTGGTGCGGATCACGGTCACCTCCGACGTGCCCGACGAGTTGCACGTACACGGCTACGACCTGGGTGCCCGACTGCCGGCCGGCACGCCCGCCTCGGTGGAGTTCCGGGCCGACAAGACCGGGCTGTTCGAGGTGGAGACGCACGAAACCGAACTGGTGCTCTTCCAGCTCGTCGTCCGCTGAGCGACATGACGGCCACTCCCACCCTGCTGGCACACGGCGTCGGTGGCCGCCAGGACCTGCCGATCACGTTGCCGCAGCTCGTCATCGCCGCCGCGCTGACCCTCGTCGTCACGTTCGTCGCGCTGGGCCTGCTCTGGCGCGAACCCCGGCTCGACCGGGACGCCGCCGGTGGTCGCCCGACGCCGCGCTGGCTTGCCCGACTCGTCGACGCGTCCGCGTTCCGGTGGGCGCTGCGCGGGCTCGGCCTGCTCGCCGCCGCCTTGTTCTGCCTCGCTCTGCTGGGCGGGCCGGACACCGCCGACAACCCGACCGCCGGTGCGCTCTACGTGCTGCTCTGGGTTGGCCTGGCACCGCTGTCGCTGCTGCTCGGCCCGGTCTGGCGGGCGGTCAACCCGCTGCGTACGGTGCACCTGCTCGCGGCGCTGGCAGCGCGGCGTGACCCGAACCGGGGCCTGCGTGAGCTGCCCGACGGCGTCGGGTGGTGGCCGGCCGCCGCCACCCTGTTCGGGTTCGTCTGGCTGGAGTTGGTCGCCCCCGACCGGGCCACCCTGCCGGTCATCACCGCCTGGCTGGCCGCGTACGTGGTGGTCCTACTGGCCGGGGCGGTGTTGTTCGGCGCTAGCTGGTTCGACCGCGCCGACCCGTTCGAGGCGTACAGCACCCTGATCGGTCAGCTCGCCCCGCTCGGCCGCGCCGCGGACGGCGTCCTGGTGTGGCGCAACCCGCTCGACGGGATCGCCGGCCTGCGCCCCCGCCCCGGTCTGGTCGCCGTGGTGATCGTGCTGCTCGGCTCGACCATGTACGACAGCCTCTCCAACGCGCCGGGCTGGTTGCGCTTCAGCCAGGAGAACGGCCTGCACCCGGCGGTCACCGGCAGCGCCGGTCTGAGCCTCGTCATCGCCGCCGTCGCGGTGGCGTACCTCGCCGCCACCGGCGCCGCCGCGCGCATCGGCCGCGCCGACGCGGCCGACACCCGGCGGGTGCCCGGCGAGATCGCCCACTCCATCGTGCCGATCGCGGTGGGGTACGTGGTGGCGCACTACTACTCGCTGCTCATCCTGGAAGGCCAGCGCACCGTCGCGTTGCTCTCCGACCCCCTGGGCACCGGCGCCAACTGGCTCGGCACCGCCGACTGGGAGCCGAACACCACCCTGGTGACGCCCTCCGGGGTGGCCACCCTCCAGATCACCGTCATCGTCCTCGGGCACCTGCTCGGCACGCTGCTCGCCCACGACCGTGCCCTCTACCTGTTCCCCCGGGCTCGGGCGGTGGCCGGCCAACTCCCGTTGCTGGCACTGATGGTCGCGTACACCGTCGCCGGTCTGCTGCTGCTCTACGCGGGGTAGTCCCGTCCGGTAACGACTCGTGCGTCATGATGGCCCGTGGACTCCGATCTGCAGCGCTACCTCGACGACCTGGTCACCGCCGCCCGGGACGTGCTCGGAGCCGACCTGGTCGGCGCGTACGCGGCCGGCTCGGTGGGGCTCGGGGCATACCAGCCCGGCCGCAGCGACGTGGACGTGGCGCTGGTCAGCACCGGGCCGCTCACCGACGCCGCCAAGCGGACGTTGGTGGCGCGGCTACGGCACGAGACCCTGCCCTGCCCGGCGCGCGGGCTGGAGTTGGTCGCCTACACCCGGGCGGTGGCCGCCTCCGGCACCCCGGAGCCCGGCTTCGAGGTCGAACTGAACACCGGGGCCGGCATGCCGTTTCGAAGCACCCTCGACCCCGCCGACCGCCCGGCCGCCGACGGCCGCTTCTGGTACGGCCTCGACCGCAGCATCCTGCACCAGAGTGGACTGCCGCTGCTCGGGCCACCGGCAGGGGAGGTCTTCACCGACCTCGCCCCGGCCGACCTGCGCCGGCTGCTCATCGAGGCGCTGTCCTGGTGGCTGGCTCTGCCCACACCGCCGGAGGACCAGCCCGCCCCCGGCACCGAGGACGCCGTACTCGGCGCCTGCCGATCGCTGGTGCGCCACCGCGACGGCGTCTGGCTCGCGAAGGTGGCGGCCGGTCAGCGGCTGATCGACGCGGGCGACCGGGCCGAGGTGATCCACCAGGCGGTCGCCGCGCGACACGGCGGGCCGCCACCCACCGGGGCACAGGCCCGCGCTTTCCAACACCGGGTACGCGACGAGATCGCCGCGTAGCTGTTGCGCAGTTGCCGGACGGGCCTCGTGGCGCTCAGCCGACCGGCTTCGGGTCAAGGTCGAGGACGAGGAGGTCCATGGGCGGGCCCCACGGCAGGACTGACGTGCCGACCTGCTTCCACCCGTTGCGCGCGTACACCTCCCGGGCCCGGGAGCGAGGGTCGGAGGCAAGAGTGGCGTACCGCTCCGACCGGTCGGCGAGCAGCCGGCGAATCAGCTGCGCGCCAACGCCTTCGCCGCGACGATGGGGCTGGACGATCCACTCCATCACGGCCAGTTTCGCCGCTGCACGGATCCCGGCGGGTGGGTCGGAGTCGGCCCGGGACCACCAATCACCGGCGGACATGGTCCACCCGTACGCGGCACCGACCAGGGACGAGTCCACGGCGGCGGTGACGAGGGTGAAGCCGAGCCGGTCGGCCTCGCCGGGTAGGCGATCGCGGAAACGGGCCACCTGCTCGGGGCCCTCCTTGTACGGCGGCTCGGCGTATACACACTCATACAGGTCGACCAGCGGTCCAAAGAAGCGGGCCGCGTCGTCGCTGTGGCTGGTGGTGTAGCTCAAGCCCATGTCCGGATGTTAGACGCGTACCCGCTCCATCAACTCGCCGTAAACCGGGCGCTGCCGCTCGGCATCGGGAACGGCGGCGGCAACCTGCCGGGCAACCGCCCGCACGAGCTCGTTGTGCTGCTCGGCGGGTAGTTGATCGAGCAGGTCGGCAGCGAGGCGCAACCCGTCGGGGATGTGCCCGTTGCGGCACAACGCAGCCGCCTGGTGCAGCTGAACCTGCGTGCGTAGCCGCTGCTGCGACGGCGGGTACAGCTCTAGAGCGCGTTGCTGTGCGGCCTCGGCGGCGTGCTGATCACCGGCGTGGGCATACACCCACGACTCGGTGTGCCGAAGCCGGTGCTCTGGCCACCCCCACAGCGATTCCACGTCGGCGGTCACCGTGGCGGGCAGAGCCTCCACCTGGTCGGCGAGGGCCTGCACGGAGGTCACCGCCTCCGTGTGTCGGCCGGCGAGCGAGAGTGCCTGCGCCCGGCCCGCGAGCAGCCCGCACGTGGCCGCCGAAGATCTGCCGTCAATCAGCGGCAGCACCTGGTCGGCCAGCGCTACCACCGTGGTCGGCGTCCGACCGTCGTAGCAACCGTTCACCACGTCCCACGCCCGGGTGAGCACCCGCATGTCTGCGTCGCCGGACTCGTCAGCGACCCGCTGCGCGCTGGCCCGCCACCTGCCGGCCAGCACGGTCTGCCCGCACGCGTTCAGGCTGAGCGCCACGATGACCGACAGGCGGCCAGCGGCGCGTAGCAGCAATGGGCGGTGGTGCCCGCCGTCGGCGGCGATCTGGTGCTGCAACACGGTCAGGTCCCGCCCAAGTTGGGCCACGAGTTGATCGTGCGGTTGGCGGTAGTAGCCGCGTCCGTAGTCCGCGACAATCTCGGTCCACTCATCGAAGTCGACATCGACGGCGGCGCTGAGCCCTTGCCGCAGGGCCTCCCATCCCACGAGCCGATCCACCGTGGGCACCGCGGCGAGTGCGCCCATCGCCTGGAGTACCGACCGTCTGCGCACGTCCTTGTCGCCTGTCTGCCTGCTCTCGTACGCCGACACCAATGCGCCATCAGCCGACAACGCGCGGTCGTAGGCGGCCACCACCACTGCGTTGGTGGGGCGGTCGCCGCGTTCGATCTGCCCGAGGTAGCCGAAGTCGTACGCCGTCAGCTCGGCGAACTTCCGCAGCGACCAGCCGGCGGCCTTGCGGTGCTGCCTGAGTGTGTCCCCGAAACCGTCCATCTCGCCCTCCGGCGTGTGGGTTCCCATGTGGGCCCACTGCTCACGGCTGCCACAACCCCCAGCGTAGCGGCCACGCTACCCATGTCGGTCGATCTTCGAGCGGCAGGAATAGGCGCGGCGGATCGCTGCCGGACCGGGCGTGGTCTGTCGTAGCCGTTGGTTGTGGTGGCCGACCGGAATCACGCGTGTGTCGGCCACCACGCGCAACCCTTGGGGGTGATGTAATGAGCTGGATTGGGAGAGCGGCGACCGTGGAGGTCCCCGTCGGAACCAAGCTGTTCCTGCTGGCCGGGGAGTGGTTTCGCGAGCCCACCGTGCTCGCCCGACGGGACGAGTTGGTGACTGTAGTGGCCACCTATCCGGGGGCGATCAACGGCCGGGTGTGGGTGAAAGGGCACGTGTGCCGGCGTCAGGACCCCCCAGACTGCGGCACCGGGTCCTGCTTCGAGCACCAGGTGCTCGCCTCGGCGATCCGACTGAACCTGGCCGGTCAGCGGTGAGCGCGACTCAACAGGTCTATACGGACCGGCACAGACACCCGGCCCACCCGGTGCGCGACGGCGAGAGGCACACCCCGCTGCGCCCGATGTGGTGTTGCCGGGCGGACGGCCAGCAGTGGCCCTGCCCCGACGCGAGGCTGCTGCTCAGGGCCGAGTTCGATGACAACCTGTCGGGACTGACCATCTACCTGGCGGGCATGTTCTACGAGGCCATCCAGGATCTCTGCCACCTCAACTCGCACGACGGACCCAGCCCGAGCGAGTTGTACAACCGCTTGGTTGCCTGGGGCGGGCGGCCCGCACGGCGCTCAACGGACCGAACGGGACTCCAGCGAGGCGAAGAGCAGGTTGAGGCCCTCCGTCATGGTCGGGTGGGTGATGCCCGCGTCGCGCAGAGCGGTCCACGGCATTCCGGCGAGCATGGCCAGCTGCATCGAAGTGATTACCTCACCGGCTTCGGCGCCGAGCAGCGCCGCACCGAGGATCCGGTCGGTGCTGGTGTCGACGACCGCCTTCCACATGCCCTGGGTCTGGCGCAGGGTGCGCGCCCGGGGGATGGCGGCGACCGGCAGGTGGGCGACCTGGACGTCGTACCCGGCGCGACGCGCCTCGGTCTCGGTGAGCCCGATCCGGGCCAGCTCCGGGGTGGTGAAGACGGTGTACGGGATCAGCCGGTCGGCGGTGCTGCGCTGGCCACCCGCGAGGTTCGCCCGGATGATTCGGTAGTCGTCCAACGAGACGTGGGTGAACTGCGGGCTGCCGGCGACATCCCCAGCCGCCCAGGTCCGTGCGGCGCTGGTCCGCAGGTGCTCGTCGACCGCCACGAACCCGCGGTCGTCGAGCCGTACGCCGGCCACGTCCAGGCCCAGGCCGTCGGTGACCGGTTCCCGGCCGGCGGCCACCAGCACTTCCTCCCCGAGCACCGCGCTGCCGTCGTCAAGCGTCACCCGGAGCGTGCCGTCGACGTCGCGGTCGACCCGCGCGACCGCGACACCCACCCGTACGTCGATGCCGTCGTCGAGGAAGACGCGCATCACCGCGTCACTGACGTCGGGATCCTCCCGGGTGAGTAGCCGTGGACCGCCCTCGACCAGCGTTACCGCGCAGCCGAACGACGCGAACAGCTGCGCGAACTCCACCCCGACGGTGCCGCCGCCGAGCACCACCAGCCGGGCCGGCAGCCGATCCAGGCGCAGCAGCTCGTCGCTGGTGAGCACGCCGGCCTCGGCCATCCCGGGCACCGACGGCAGATGGGGGCGGGTGCCTGTGTTGATCACCACGTCGGCGCCGCGGAGCAGCCGCTCACCGCCGTCGGCGAGCGCCACCCGTACGGTCCGTGGGCCGACGAACCGGGCCTGGCCGATCACCAGGTGCAGGCCGGAGTCGAGGAACTGCTGCCGATTGGCGGCCACCATCCCCTCGACCACGTCCTGCTTGTGCGCGCGCAACAGGTCCACGTCGACCCGGCCGCCCTCCACCACCACGCCGAGCGCCGACGCGTCACGTAGCTGGCGGACGGCCCGCGCGCTGGTCACCAGCGCCTTCGTCGGGATGCACGCGACGTTGATGCAGCTGCCGCCGATCATGGCGCGCTCGACCATGGCGACCCGCTGCCCAGACCGGGCGACGTCCATACTCAACGTCTTTCCGGCCTTGCCGCCGCCCACGACGAGCAGGTCGAACTCCTCCGGTCGGTCGGTCACCGGGCGCTCCTCTCGTCACCGGCCAGGCCGGCGTCCGCCGCTTGGTGCGCGGCGGCCAGCCCAGCCTGCCAGCTCCGCCCAGCGCGGCGACCCGATTCAGCACAGAATCCGCCCAGCTCACCACCCCCACCGAGAGTAGGTACTGCTCAACCCACACCGCCTATCCCAACCCGCGATCTTGCACTTTCTGTCGCGGCATAGCGGGCTTTCCGCGCGTATCGACAACCGAAACTGCAAGATCGACGCGGGTGGGGGCGTTCCTGGGGTGATGAGATAGGGGATCATCGTTGGGTGTCTGACATTCCGCTGCAGTTCCGCGCACGGGTCCGCCATGAGCCGGACCGCTCGTACGCAGTGCTGGTCGAAGGACCTGACGGGGAGGTGCTGGTCGGCACCACCCGCAGTCTGAGAGCGCTGAGAACGGTGGCAACCGAGGGTGCGGCCCGACTGTTCGGCGTGCCGACGGATCGGATCGCCGGGGAGCGCCTGGACGTGACGATCCCTCAGCCGCCGTATGGACGCGACGGGCAGTGGGTGCGAATCGTCTCGGCCGGTGAGTCCACCGGAGCGGATGTCGTCGACCTCGGTGTGGCCGGGCAGGCGCACTGGTTCAGCCACGAGGGTGCCTGGTTCGTCACGGTGGCCGGCTCCGGCACCGCCGTCTACCCCAGCGAGCACCTCGACTTCGCCCCCGTCCTTACCGACGAGGAGGTCACTGAGCTGCGGAGGTATCTCGGTCGGTCAGTCGAGCCTCCATCTTGAGTGACTGAGGGCCTTGGATGGCGACCTGGCCGGCCGGGCAGGGCTCACCGGAGCACCAGCAGGTCGAGGGCGTCGATGACCGGTCCGGACTGCGTTCGTGCGGCATCGTTCAAGCGGGCGACGCCCGCCGCGTACTCCTCGTCGCTGATCAGCTGTAGCGGGGTGTGTGCTTCGCGGCGAAGTCCGGCGGCGGCCTCGGCGACTGACGGGGCGGTCACCTGCGAAACCGGCTCGCAGCCGACGGTCCTGAGCGCGGCGGTGGCGAACGCCGCCTCGACGTCGGCGATGCTCGGGTAGCGGTCGAGCACGGCAACGGCCTCCGGGAACCAGCGGAACAGGCTGATCGCCTCGTGCCGGCCGGCGAACGCGGACCGGATCAGCACCGGAGCACCAGGTTTCAGCACCCGCCGGATTTCTCGGGCTGCCGCGGCGAGGTCGGGAACATGGTGAATCACGGTGGAGAGCCACACCCCGTCGAGACTCCCGTCCTCGCACGGAATGTCGTCGGCGGCCCCCGGGATGACCGACTGGAACACCGCCCGCTCGCGCATTGCCGCCGAGGGGTCCACCGCCACGACATCGAGCTCGGGCCACCACGCACGGAACGCCTGTGCCCAGCTGCCGGTACCGCACCCGAGGTCGAGCAGGCGCATCCCCGGCCGGGGCTCGAAGTACCGGCCGATCGCCTGACGCCAGGTCGCAAGGTCGTCGTCCCGCAGGTGCCGAGTCGTCTGAAACGCCGCCGCGTCCACGCCGTCGTACGCAATCAGAGCCATAGACCGACCCAACCCGGCGGCCGGGGAGCGAGCAAGAGAAGGTGCACCGGTTCACACTGATCGGTACGCCGTCCCCGGGCCCGTGCGGATTCGCTCCGGGCCCGGGTTCGATCGCGGCCGAGGTCAGTGCCGGGCGGCGCCGTTCTCGCTGACCGGCTGCCCGAAGGCCAGGAACGGAACGGGCGTCGGCGCGTCCGTGCCGATGTGCCGGGGGAAGATCGGCTCGGCGTCGTCGGAGCTCAGCTCTCGGGCTGCCGGACGGTCGGACGTCACCGACTCGTCCGCCATCGCCGGTGCGCCATCGTGCTCGCCATTCGTCTGGTCGGCCGGGACGCGGTCGTCGGGGCCGCTCTCCACCGCTGCCCGGTCGACCGGCGCGGAGTCGAGCGGGGTCCGGTCGTGGGTGGCGCGATCGGCGTCCGCCTCGTCCACGCTGGGTCGCTCCACGGTGGGCCGGTCGAGGGTGAGCCGCTCGACGCCCACCCGCTCTGGGGCGGGCCGGTCGGCGTTGGAACGGGAACCCACCATCGGGTACTCAGCGGTCTCCGTACCGCCGGCTGCCGCGGCCATGACCGCGGCGGCGGCGAGGTCGGCCACCCGCTTCGCTTCCCGCTGCACCCGGGCGCGGACATCCTTGGCGTGCCGCTCGGCGGAGTCCCCGGCCCGGCGGGCCTCGTCCAGCCGGGCGTTCTCGGCGGTCAGGTCGCGGCGGACCTCGGTGAGCCGCTGCTGCAGCCGGGTCAGCTCGTTCTCCAGCGTCTCGCCCTCCTGGCGGACCTCGGCGAGCTGCTGGGTGGCGGTCTCCAACTCGGCGTGCAGCTCGGCGGCCTCCTGCCGGCGCTCCTCCAGCTCCTTCTGCAGGGCGGTGAGCTGCTGCTGGTGGCTGGCGGCCTGCTCGTCGGCCCGGTTGCGCAGCTCGGTGACGTGCTGCTGCGCCTCGGCCAGCAGCGCGGCGATCTGCTGCTCGGTCGCGTTGCGCTGCTCGGCCAGCTCCTGCTCGGCGGCGGCCTGCTGCTCGGCGATGTCCTGTTCGGCGGCGGTGCGCCGTTCGTTGACCTCTCGCTCCACGTTGGCCTGCCACTGGGCCATCTCCTGCTGGTTCTTGGAGCGGGCCGACTGGAGTTCCTGCTGGATCTGGGTACGGGCCGACTTCATCAGCGCGTCGGCGGCGACCCGGGTCTGGTTGAGCTGCTGTGCGCTCTGCTCGGTGATCCGCTTGGCCTCGTGCTGGGCGCGCTCGTGCGCGGCCTCACCGTCGGCGCGCAACTGCTCGGCGTGCTCGCGGATCGCGGTCAGCTCGGCCTCGGCCAGGGTGCGCCGCTCCTCGTGTGCCTGCTCCTGCTCGGCCCGTCGGGCCGCCAACTCCTCCGAGAGGTCCTGGCGTGCCTGGGCGGCCCGCTCACGGGTGTCGGCGATGATCCGCTCGGACTCGCTGCGCAGCTCGTTCGCCCGGTCGGTGGCCGACTCGGTGATCATGCTGGCCTGCTTCTCGGCGAGCGCCATGATCTCACCGACCATCGGGCCCAGATCGTGGAACGAGGCGCGGTCTACCTGCACGGGTTGCTCCTGAAGCTCGGCCAGTTCGGCTCGCAGCCGCTGCACCTCCGCGGTCAGCTCACGGACGCGGACGGCGGAACGCCCATGTTCCCCGCTCAGCATCGCGATCTGACCGTCGAGTTGTTCCAGGTGCCGGTCCACCTGGCGTTTGTCGTAGCCGCGCAGGGCGAGCTCGAAGCTCGGCCGGGAGGCCGCATCGTCGCGTGCTGCGTGCGGCTCAGCGCCGATGGACATGCACCATCCTCCGTACGATAGGGGCGTCCGGGTCGGCGGTCGCCTGCCCCACGGGACGTCAGTGTGGCGCTACGCTACCGCCGACCCGATCGCATGCGAAGTCCTGCCCCACCACCTCTCACGTTGTCGTCCCGTGTCCCCCCACTCCCGCGCCGATCATGGAGTCGTGGTGCCGGAAAGCGGGGGATCCACCACCTTTGTCATCCCGCACAACTCCATGATCGACTCTTGTCGTTCGCTAGCGGCGACGGGCTACCAGGACGGCGTCGTGGATTGTGGTCTCCTGGCCGTTCACATCGGTGGCTTGGCGAGGGCGGGCCTGGGCTGCCAGCACCTCCCAGTGGGCCGGGTCCAGATCGGCAGCCACGTCCTGCGCGGTGTACATCATGTCCGGCATGTGCATCCGTCGCGCCGACGTCCACAGATCCGACGGGTCGTGCCCGACGATCAGCAGGACGCCGCCCGGTGCCACCGCCGCGGCCAGCCGGGCGAACAACTCCCGCCGCTGCACCGGGGGCAGGTGCATGAACTGCGCCGACACCAGGTCGTACGCCTCGTCGGTGGGCGGCTTGTCGCGCAGGTCGGCGTGCAGGAACTCGATCCGGTCGGCGACGCCCGCGCTCTCGGCGTGCGCGGCGGCCCGGTCCAGCGCGGTGGTGGAGATGTCCACCGCCGTCACCCGCCAGCCGCGCTCGGCGAGCCACACCGCGTCGGCGCCCTCGCCGCTGCCCACGTCCAGCGCGCGCCCTGGGGTCAGGTCCGCGACCTCGGCGACCAGCTGCGGGTTCGGCCGACCACTCCACACCGAGGGTCGGGCCTGGTAACGCTCCTCCCAGGCCGGCTCCTCGAACGTCGTGGCCACCAACTGCCGGTACGCGGCCACCGCGTCGCGGGTGTCCGCGGCGATGAGATCCGCGTTGATCGCCGCCGCGGCGTTCAAACCGGCCCCGGCGGACGTGATCACCTGAGCGCGCAGGTCGGCCAGGTTGCCCGCCACCCAGACACCCTCGACGGTGGTCGCGCCGGTGGCGTCGGCCGGGATCTGCGCACCGATGACGTGCTCACCCATCGTCACCTCCTCCGGGGCCAGACCCAGCCCCACCAGCAGACCGGCGCGGGGGGTCAGCCGCGTCGCCACCACGATCGCGTCGAGCGCCACCACCCGGCCGTCGGCGAGCCGTACGCCGGTCAGCGTGTCGTCGGTCACCTCCACCTCCGCGACCGGGCCCGGCACCACCGCGATGCCCCGGGCGGCGAGCCGCTCGGCGGTCTCCGCGTCCGGCGCTGGGGCGTCGTGCAGCAGGAGTAGGACGTCGGGGCTCCACTGTCGCCACATCTCGGCCTGGTGCACGGCCAGCGGCCCGGTCGCCAGGACGCCGATCCGCCGGTCCCGAACCTCCCAGCCATGGCAGTACGGGCAGTGCAGCACGTCGCGACCCCACCGCTGGGCCAGGCCGGGAACGTCGGGCAGCTCGTCGGTCAGCCCGGTGGTCACCAGCAGCCGCCGAGCCCGCACCGACTCGCCGCCGTCGAGGCTCAGCCGGAACCCGTCGTCGTCCCGGGTGGCGGCCTCCACCCGCCCGGTGTGGAACTGCCCGCCGTACTCGGACACCTCGGCCCGCCCGACCGCGAGCAGCTCGCCCGGGGGCGTCCCCTCCCGGCCCAGGTAGTTGTGCACCTGGTCGGCCGGCGCGTTGCGCGGCTCACCGGAGTCGATCACCAGCACCGACCGGCGGGCCCGGCTCAGCGCCAGGGCTCCGCTGAGCCCTGCGGCACCGCCACCCACCACCACCACGTCATATGTCTCGTTCACCGGTATCTCCCTCTTGCGCTGTCGGCTGCTCCCACCATCCGTCGCTACCGACAAGGTGGCAACTATCCTTGCCGTTATGGCAAACGAGGACAGCGCCGCGCTGGCGGCCGTCGGCCCCCGGCTGCGTGCCCTGCGTCACCAACGCGGGACCACGCTGACCCAGCTCGCCGACCTGACCGGCATCTCGGTGAGCACCCTGTCCCGGCTGGAATCCGGCACCCGCCGGCCCACCCTGGAGCTGCTGCTCCCGCTGGCGAGGGCCTACCAGGTCGCGCTGGACGAACTGGTCGACGCCCCCGCCACCGGCGACCCCCGGGTACGCCCCAAACCGATAGTCATCCACGGCGTGACGTACCTGCCGCTGACCCGCCGACCGGGCGGTGTGCAGGCGTTCAAGCAGATCTTCCCGCCGGATCCGTCCGCCGGGGGCCGGATCCCGCAGGCCCACGAGGGGTACGAGTGGCTCTACGTGCTCTCCGGCCGAATACGTCTGCTGCTCGGCGACAGTGATCTCACGCTGACCCCGGGCGAGGTGGCCGAGTTCGACACCCGCATCCCGCACCTCTTCTTCAACCCCGGCCCGGGCACCGCCGAGGCCCTCAGTCTCTTCGGGCCGCAGGGGGAGCGGCTGCACGTCCGGGCCCGCCCCGCCGCCGCGCCCGACGAGAAGCGGTGATTCACCCGGAATCTTCGACCGAGGGGGTGCCAGTCACCGCTCAGCCCCCACCTGCGCAGGATCGCGGGCTTGTCGAGCTTTCCGGCCGGGGTGTGCAGAAGCTCGTCGACCACCCGTACGTATCGTCGCTCACGTGGTGTAGTCAGCGTTGATCCGGATGTATCCGTCGGTGAGGTCGCACCCGTACACGGTGAAGGCACCGGCGCCGATCCCCAGGTCGACCTCGATCACCACGTCGTCGCCTTCGAGGTGGCGCCGCAGCCGAACCAGGGTCTCCTCAGTGGCCTGTGTCGGATAGACCTCGATACCGCCGAAGCCGATCCGTACCCGTTGCTGGTGGATGTCTTCGTCGTCCTCGCACTTGCCGACCGCCATGGCTACCCGGCCCCAGTTCGGGTCCGCGCCGTGCACGGCTGTCTTCACCAGCGGCGAGTTGACGATGGCCTTGCCCACCCGCTTGGCCTGCTCGCCGTCCCGGGCACCGCTGACCCGGACCTCGATGAGCTTGCTGGCACCCTCGCCGTCGCGGGCGACCATCCGCACCAGGTCCAGTGCGACGGTGTACAACGCCTGCTCGAACTCGTCCAGAGCGACCGGCCCGGCGAGGCCGTTGGCGAAGACGGCCGCGGTGTCGCTGGTGGAGGTGTCGGTGTCAATGCTGACCGCGTTGAAGGTGCGAGCAATAACCGACCGGAACACTCGGTCCAGGTCGACCGGCTCGATGCGGGCGTCTGTACAGAAGAACGTCAACAGGGTCGCCATGTTCGGTTCGATCATGCCGACGCCCTTTGCGACACCGACGATGCTCGCCGCTCCGCAGCTGACCCGCACTACCTTGGGCGTGGTATCGGTGGTCATGATCGCCCGGGCGACCCGGTCGAAATCGGCAGGCGGAAAGGGCCACCGAAGCTCGGCCAGGCACTGTCGCACCTTCGGCATCGGATACTGCTTCCCGATCACCCCGGTGGACGCGATGAGCAGTTCGTCGTCGTCCAGCCCGGCGGCGCGAGCCACGGTGGACCGCACCTCGCGGGCGTTCTCCAGCCCCTCCTTGCCGGTGGCCACGTTCGCGTTGCGGGAGAGCACCACGACGCCGCGGGCGGACGATGTCGACGCCGCCGAACGGCTGAGCACGACGCTGGGGCCGGCGAACCGAGAGCGGGTGAACACCGCGGCGCTGACCGCAGGAACCTCGGAGACCAGGGCGGTAAAGTCGTCCTCGTCCTCCTTGAGCCCGGCGTTCGTGACCACTGCGCGGAACCCCTGCGGAACGATCATGTACTGCTCCATCCTTCTCATCTCGGCCCGGTCCTGGCCCCCGAATTCCGTGGCCGACGACGTCAAGGCTCACACCAGCTCGGACACCCCTGACCGGCCGGTCAACGAAGCCGGTCACCGGGGGAGCGACCCTCCGGACGCCGGCACGGCGCAAGCCGAAGCTCATCGACGGGCAGCCGCAGCGGCCCGCCCTTCGTGACCCAAGGTATCAATGAGGTAGCTATCCGACGGATGCCCGCCCGGAGCATCCCAGGGACGGTCCGCCGCTTCTTCAACCCCGGCCCCGGCACCGCGGAGGCCCTCAGTCTCTTCGGGCCGCAGGGGGAGCGGCTGCACGTCCGGGCCCGCCCCGCCGCAGTGCCGGACCAGGGGTGATCAAATAGGCCCGTCCGCGTCCGGTCCGCGCGGTCGACGTCGATGCGAGGATGGCCCGATGACCGATGCGGCACCCCAGCGCTGGAGCGACCGGATCGAGCACCGTGACATCATCGTCAACGAGGTGCCGGGCTTCCGCCCACTGACGTTGGATCTGGTCGTGCCGGTGGAGGCACCCCAACCCGTCCCGGTTCTGGTGTGGATCCACGGCGGTGCGTGGCTGTTCGGCTCGCCCAAGCAACCGGCGGACTGGCTCATGGAGGCGGATCCGTTCACCGCCGCCATCCGTGCCGGATTCGCGGTCGCCTCCGCGCAGTACCGGCTCTGCGCCGAGGCGCGCTTCCCCGCTCAACTCGACGACGTCAAGGCGGCGGTCCGCTGGCTGCGCCGACACGGCGACAAGGTAGGCGTGGACCGCGAGCGGATCGGGGTGTGGGGCGAGTCGGCCGGTGGACACCTGGCCTCGATGGTCGCGCTGACGGGCAACGACCAGGACGACAGTGGCGTCCGGGCGGCGGTCTGCTGGTACGCGCCATCGAACCTGTTGACCATGCAGTCGCAGGCACACCCGTCCGGAACGATCGACCACGACGCGGCGGACTCGCCCGAGTCACTTCTGATCGGCGCCCCGTTGGCCGAGAACCCGGAGCTGGGCCGGGTGGCGAGTCCGATCACCTACGTCACCGACCAGGCCCCGCCCATGCTGCTGATCCACGGCGACCAGGACGTGGTCGTACCGGTGGGGCAGAGCGAGGAGCTTGCCGCAGCATTGACCGCAGCGGGTGCCGAGGTCGAGCTGTTGGTGGTGCCGGGCGCCGATCACTGCTTCGCCGGAGTGCCGCTGGTGCCGCTGATCCGCGACAGCCTGGCGTTCTTCAGCCGGGTCCTGACCGCTTAATGGCCTGAGCCGGTATCGCCGCTGGGTTGCGGTTGCCGCGCCTCTCGCGGGGGCGCAACGACTCCGAGATGGCCGGGAGTACGTTGGCGCGGTCTGCTGGACTGGCCCAGCGAAGGTGTGCTGTGCGACGTCGAGAACAACGGCTTCTGGTACGAAGGCTGGGGCTCATGCCCAAGCGGCACCGCATCGGCATTGGCGACAGCGATGCGCATACTGGCGCAGGTCCCGAAAATAGTGCCGGTCTACGGGCACCGGTATCTCCCTGGTGAGCCGAGGGCCTTCGGCCACCCGGAGCTTGTCCGTAGGACACGACCAGTACGTTCTCTTACCCGACTAGCGAATCCAGCACCAACGCATACCCGCCATGCGCCGCCGGCAGCAGGCCGGTGAGCTCGCCGTCGATGTGGACTCCGCGTGTGTCCAGGTGCTGCTCTTCGCGGCGACACTGGCGCCGACGGTGCTGCCCCAGGTTGCCCGTCGATGACCGGTCTCGCCGCCTACCCACCGGAGTTCCTCCACGCCTACGCCGAGCAGCTACGTCGCGTCATCGCCCGACTCGCCGAACCGGTCTGACGCCCACTCGTAGAGCCCATCTCGATGCCAGGGCCCTCCCGGGCGGCGAAACGAGCCGCTGTCGGTGTGGATCCCGGGAGCTGAGACTCAAATTCCACCAGAAACCTTCGGGTCAGGGCTTCTTGCTGAAATCTCGTAGTCTCGGTATGCCCCAAGTGACATCTGCCGACTCGAAGGATGCCCGGATGAGTAGCCCACGCGAAACTTTCCTGCGACTGGTGAACGGTGTCTGCGACGGTCCGTACGAAGACTTGGCCGACCTGTACGCCGAACAAACCCATGTCACTCATCCGTTTCACCCGCTCAGCCCGCCGCCGCTGCGTAGCCGCAGCGAACTGCACGAGCACTTCACCGCGCCGCCTCCGGCCGCCCGGACGCTGAACCGTAAGCCGGTCGACGTGACGATTCATGAAACCGCGGACCCGGAGGTGATTGTCGCCGAGTTTGCCTATGAGGGGCAGGTCCTCGAGACAGGCGAGGCATTCACGGTGCCATGCGTCTTCGTGATGCGTATCCGCAACGGGCTCATCATCGAGTCCCGGGACTACATTGACCACGTCGCCAGCGCGCGGGCTTGGGGTCAACTCGACGGCCTTTTGACTGCACTCCGTCCGCAGGAAAGCACCACCATCGAGGGCGCAGCCCGACTCTGATGCCAGGGGAAGTCACCACCGGTCACCACGAGACCAGCAAGTACCCGGCCGTCGCCGCGCCGGTGCAGCGTCCACGTGCCGCCGTGATGATCGCTCACGATGACGACCCTAGCGACTGCAGAGAATCCCCTGCCGACCCGTGCCCGGCTTCGACTTCGTCCCTGGTCGCACTTCGGCCATGATCAGATGCACTCTTCTACCGCGTACCGCTCTGCATCGAGCGTGATGCCAAGGGGGTGCTGCGGCGCACGCCCGGCGGTCGGGCGGGGTTCTCGGGCCGGGAGGATGCGACGGGGCCGTGGAGTGCCCTAATGTGTCTGGCTCATCCGCCGCGTCGTACGAAGCCGGCCACCGAGGCCGGTAGTTCATCCTGCGGCCTGTCCTCGCAGCCGGGACGGACGAAGTCGAACAGGAGCACAACGCGGTCACTGGTGCCGTAGTTCCACGCCTCATGCGTGACGGTGTCGTCGAAGACGGAGGTTTCACCCTCACACCACTGTCGAGTCTCGTCGCCTACTCGCAGCGCGCAGTCCTGCGGCACGACGAGTCCGAGATGGGCGCGGTAAACGGTGGTAACCCATCCCTGATGTGGCTTGATGTGGGTGCCAGGAGCCATCCGAGAAAACCCAGCGGTCGTCAGGTGAGGGACCTTCGTCAACGCGGAGGCAGTGTTCGGGCATGCCTTGAGCGCCTCTTCGATCCGCTCTCCGAAGGCGACAAGTCCATAGACACTCCAGCCCTGGCCGTACATCTCGCGTTGGACCCACGGCTGGTAGGTCTCTAGCGGGAGAGCAAGACATTCGTCTCGAATGGCATCCCACCGTGCCCGAAGGTCGGCCAGGAAGGGGAACTGCTGCTGGTCCACGAACATGGCAAAAATGATGCACCAACGTTGGGTGGCGTGGGCTACGACACCGCTCCGCGAAGCCAAGTCAGGTAGGGTCCTTGGCCGTATCTCCACCTGCAGGCGCACCCTCATTCCGCCGCCGGGGTGTCGAGATCATAACCGACTGTGGCGCCGAAGCCGTGCTCGACCCTGGACGGCGAACCTGGCGCCATGTCGGGTCGCCGAACTCGACTTGTCCGCAAGGGATCCGGTGGCCGGCGGGTTCGTCCAGGCCGAAGGGGTCGCACCACGGCCGCGCCGGATCCGGCCGGTGTGATTACAGGGAGCATGCAGCCGATTCACCGCAGACACTCACTCTTCTGCCGTGCGGAGGGGAGTCAGTTCTTGTAGATACGTCGATGCCACCATGGCAACGGTTCACCGTTCCAGCTTGCTCTGGGGCTGGAGTCGGGAAGAGTACGGAGTCGAAATTCTCTGTCGAGGCGGCTCAGTAGTCGGCGCATCTCAGCGCGTGTCGTTGACGGCAGGGGGCGGGTCACGGCTTCCAACGCGTCTCGCACGAGCGCCAGGTCTTCGTATTTGCAGCCGGGACAGGAGGGACAGGGCGAGGCTTCAAGACGAAGCTTCCGTCCGGGTTGGCGTAGGAATTTTCGATACTCCCGAAGGAGATGAGCAGTCAGTCCGGGCCGAATGTGTTCATTGAACGGGTCGGGGTCGTAGCACTCCCCGCGATGTAGGTACCTATCGAAGGAACCACCGTGTTCGACTGCTCGGACGACGGCGGTTGCAGCAGGAGACAGCCGGTCGATAGGGCCACCGGCTTCGCAGGTCCACTGGCGGACGGTACGACCGGCGGCTTGTTGTGTAGCGCGGATCGCGCCCGGCCGCTTACGCGGCATGACCCTTTCGGTCGATTATCATGGTCCGATTCTTGCAGTGCGGCGCCGGCCGCGCAAAGTGTGTCAGCCTCAGCTGGCAGTGACGTAGCGATGGTCGTCGCACGCTTCTGCCGCCGTCAACGCAGGTCGACCGTCACAGATGGCTGCCGACCATGATGCGCGTGATCGGCCTCTGCCCTCGGGCTCGGGGGTGGCGACCCATCGAGCAGGGCACCCAATTGAGCGGCGGATTCGTCGGTCAGACGATAGACGCCCTGGAGGCTGACGGAGCGTTCGAGACGGCCGTTGACGACGTACTTCAAGGTGCGCTGTTCTCCGCGTCGGTTGCGCCAGGTTAGCGCGCTGAGCAGGTCGCCAGGGACTGCGACGTCGAAGCGGATCGGTGTCGCTTCGACGTGCACCGGGCTCGCCCCACATCCGTTGGCGCCGAGCATCGCCCAGGCGTAGTGACCCGGATAGGACGGGTCACGCCATGTTGTTGGAGCGGCGCCGCAACAATCTCGCCGCTGCTTGTCGACGACGCGCAGGCGGCTTACCAGGTAGACCACGCATCGGTTGACATGCAGCGCGAAGACATCGTCGCCGACACCGACGCTGGTCCAACTGGGAAGAGATTGGTGCACCCCGCTGAACGCCACCGAGGGCCGCTCGCCGACTCGGTGCCGGCGTAGCTCCCGGCAGACGTCATGGGTCCACAAGGCGGTGAACGCGGTCGACATGCCCGTGATCATAGGAGCGACGACTGACAGTCTCGATCCAACACGGCCACCCCTGCCTGCAACTCCACGTTCTCCCAGGCCAGAGTTGGTGCGGCGTCCTGTTTCACACCAGAGTAATCAACGCCATTGGACGGACTTCAACGGTTCTCGACATGCCTGAGACTGGATCGGCCGGGGTTGCCACAGACACGACTGCGCGGACTGCCTCGGCGAAGCCGGTCGGATCGGCGTCGTCCACTGGCGGCTCGGGGAGACCGATGGTCTGCATGTCGTCCCACCAAGTCCGGCCCGTGCGTCGGCGCCACCAATACAGGACGGTCCGATCATCCGGCCAAGCCGCCAGGGCGCCACCGCGTGGCTCGACGCGGTTTCCTTGAAGGTCGATCGTCCGCCAGTGCGGTTCTCGGTCGTAGTCGGCCGGGTCGGCTCGGTTCTCGACGAGGCTGTCCTCGTCACAGGCGCCGTACCTGCCGAAGTTGCGTTGCGCGTCAATCAATGAGGATTTGTTCGCACCGTCTGCCCGGTAGGGCCAACGTAGCTGGTAAACATCGTCCTGCCAGCGGCACACCTGGCAGATTTCGTGTGAGCCCGGCGGATCCCCCAACGTGCGGTAGCCGCAACAGACACACGGGTGCGGGAGGTCCATGCGATCAGTGTGCCCGACACCCGTGCCGCACCAATGGCAGCCGCAGACCGTCGGTGCGCGGGGTGACCACAGCGATGCTGCGGTCGTCGACCGGGCCGGTCTTGCGGCCCTGACCGGCGGCGAACACCCAGGCCCGGGCGGACAGCCTCGCGGGAACGTCCACAACGGTCTCGCCAGCGGATCGCTGACTGTGGGCTGCCGGGTCAGCGAGAGGTGAGGTTGGTCAGTCGGCCCAGTTCGGTGGCGGCAAGCGGACAGCAGGCTCAGCCTCGTCACCCCAGAATTCCATGTCGAGCCGGTAGCCGGTGTCGTGCAGCGCCGCGTGTGTAGGTGACGGCGGCCCCGTCCAGCATGGCCTCGGTCAGGATCGCTGTGTTCGCCATGGTCCGTTTGCCTACCGGCTACGAACTTCGCGATTTCCGGATACGACAGCAGGCCGAGAGGCGGAGCGAAGATGCCGTGGCCCGCATTCGTTACTCGATCTCCGCGTCAAACGCCTTGCGGGCGTGTTCGATCTGCGGCATGTAGGTATCGGCCCACTCCAGGAGGGCGTCGACCGGGGCACGCAGGGTTTTTCCCAACCGGGTGATTCGGTACTCCACCGCGACTGGGCGGGTCGCCACGACATGGCGTTCGACGATCCCGTTGCGCTCGAGTCGTCGCAGCGTCGCCGTGAGCGACTTCTGCGTCACCGCCGGGACCGCCCGGCGCAGCTCGTTGAACCGGCACGGCTGGTCACACAGTTCGTTGAGAACGCTGAGCGACCACTTGTCCAACACCTGGTCGAGCAACTCGCGGTGCGGCGCGTCGATCTGCAGTTCCTTGGCACGGGCGGTGGTGGTATCGCGCATGACACCAGGTCTCCTTGAAGTGTCCTCCGTCAACTAGGTATCAATGATATACCGAGTTGGTTCCAGTAGAGGAGAGACGATGCCCGTCACCCGCTTCAGCCCTGACGGCCTCCAGCCGCACACGCCCTACGATCATGTGGCGGTGGCAACCGGGTCACGTCACATCCACGTCAGCGGTCAGATCGCACGCCTGGGCGACGGCACACCGGTTGCGCCGGGCGACCTGACTGGGCAGGTCGCGCAGGCGCTCCGCAACACCGGCCGGGCCCTCGCCGGAGCCGACGCATCATTTGAGGACGTGGTCCGGTTGACCTTCTACGTGACCGACTGGACACCCGAGAAGATCGGGCCGTTCATGGCCGGGATCGAATCGGTCGTCGAGGAGCTCGTTCTGCCCTGGCCCCTTCCGCCGGCGTCGCTGATCGGGGTGGACTACCTCTTCGAGCCCGACGTGCTCGTCGAACTGGAGGCGACCGCAATCGCGCAGTAAGTGCTTCCTGCCCGATCGCGAGATTGAGACAGCGATCCGCGCGGCCACGCGTCGGTGTCGCCACCTCACGCCCTGCATCACCTTGTGTCATCGTGCCCAGCATCAGGCCGGCTCCGGGCTGATGCTGGGCAGGTCAACTTGCCGACCCCGTTGAAGCAGGGCTCTCTGGTCTCTTCAGGCAATTTGGGGGATGTCGGTGGTGCTGGCGAGGGTGTGACCGGTCTCGATGTTGTTGGTGAGCGCCTCGATGCGGGCCCTGGCCAGGGCGTAGGAGTCGGATCCGAGGATCTGGTGCAGGGGAGCGGTGCCGGTTTCGGCGATGGTGATGATCGCGGTGGCGGCTTTCGCGGGGTCGCCGAGCTGGGTGCCGGGCATGGCGAGGTGGTTGGCGGTCATCTCGCGGATGCCGTCGTAGCCGTCGGTGATCTGCGCGGGCAGGCGCAGGCTGTGGGTTCGTAGGAAGTCGGTGCGCAGGTAGCCGGGCTCGACCAGGTTGACGCGGATACCGAGGTCGGCGACTTCGCCGGCCAGGGATCCGGTGAGGCCTTCCAGGGCGTACTTGGCGGCGCAGTACGCACCCCAGCCGGGGAAGGCGGTGAGCCCGAGGATCGAGGAGATGTTGATGATGTGACCGCTTCGGCGGGCGCGCATGGCGGGCAGGGCGGCACGTAGCACGTTCCATGCCCCGAAGATCTGCACGTCGAACAGGTCCCGGGCCTCGATGTCGCTGACTTCTTCGACGGCGGCGAGCAGGCCGTAGCCGGCGTTGTTGACCACGACGTCGATGGGACCGAATCGGTCGACGGCCGCTTTGACGGCGGTGGCGACGGCCTTCTCATCGACGAGGTTGACCTGCAGGGCCAACAGGCGTGACGTGTCGACGGGACCGACAGCTGCGATCAGCCGTTCGGGCGATCGGGTGGTCGCGACGACGTTGTTACCGCGTTGCAGCAGCTGGTTGACCAGCTCGAGACCGAGCCCGCGGGAGGCGCCGGTGACGAACCAGGTAGCGGGTCCGGTGGTGGGATACGGCACGGGGAGTCTCCTTGACGGCTTACCAGTCGGTTGTGTCCCCCGGGCCGGGGAACGCCATTTCATGCTGCGGCCCGACACCCGGCTCCGGACACCGTCAGCCCAGCCCAGCCCTACCTGGGAACGTCATGCCCACCCAACCGCTGGCCACCATGCCTCCACCAGGGCAATCATGGAGTCATGGCAGGACGGGCAGATCTGGGTGACTTCTTGAGGAAGCGCCGGGCGGGCATGACGCCGGCGGAAGCCGGCCTTCCTGGAAATGTTGGTCAGACCGTGCGGCGGGTGCGCGGTCTGCGCCGGGAGGAGGTGGCCCAGCTCGCCGGGATGAGCGTCGACTACTACACCCGGCTGGAGCAGGGCCGGCACACCAGCCCGTCGGAGCCTGTCCTCGACGCCCTCGGGCGGGTCTTCCAGCTAGACGCCGCCGCCCGCGCCCACCTCGCCGACCTGGCCCGGCCGGTCCGGCGCCGCGCCAGGCAGGCGCCCGTCCAGCGGGTCCGCCCGGCAATGCACCAGATGATCGCCTCGTTGGGCGACCACCCAGCCTTCATCGTCGGTAACCGCACGGACATCCTCGCGTCGAACACACTGGCGCGCGCCCTGCTCACCGACTGGACCCGCCTGCCACCCCGCCATCGCAACTACACGCGGTGGGTCTTCCTCGATCCGGCCGCCCGCGATGCCTTGCTCGACTGGCCGACAGTCGCAGCCGAGGTGGTGGGCACCTTACGCCTCTATGCCGGGCGGTTTCCCGACGATCCCCAGCTCAGCGAACTGGTCGGGGAGCTGACCATCAAGAGCCCAGAATTCCGTATGTGGTGGAACGGGCACCAGGTGCACGAGCGTACGAACGGCACCAAGCGTATGACGCACCCCGCCGTCGGACCGATCACCATCCGATACGAGGCACTGGCGCTGTCCGGCGACCCGGACCAGACGCTGTTCATCTACACCACCGACCCGGGCAGCCCGTCGCATGACAACCTGCGCTTGCTTGCGCTCTGGGCTAACCAGCAGCAGACGAACACCACAACGGCCGGTCGCAGCTCGCTGACCGAAACGCGGGCCCGCCCTTTCCTCGACACGGGAAGCGTGTCCGATCCCGCTTGACTCGTCGGCCGTCAGGACGGCGTCCTCCGGTTCGCCCCGGAGTACGCCGTCCTGCTGCGCTGATCATCGACGGGATCCGGTGGCGGGTACGCACTGGAATCCCGTGGCGCCCGCGTCGGTAAGGGAGATCGCTGCTTGCGTGTGACTGCCAGCACGCATCGACCGGCCACTTCCCGACGGTCGATCCCTGGTACACGCCATCGGCCAATGCCACCTCACCCCGATCGACATCTCGACCACGCCGACGTGAGCACTCTCGGTTCCTGGCTGACTGCACCGAATGCAGCAGGCGAGCGTCCGCGGACGGAAACGCTTCGGCAGGAACGGCGGCCAGCGCAGCTCGTGCACGCTCATGCCGCTGACATAGGCGGGGCAATCCTGAGCGTGCTTCCCGATCGACCGATGCGGCTGCGGTAGCCAGCGCTGATGCCAACCAAAGTACTGGGCCGGTAGCTCACGATCGGTCGACGGTCGACGGTCGGCGGCCCGGTGCGAGCCAGGTTTAGGGGAGCAGGCTGGGAGCAGTGGGGTGCCCTGAAGGGCCCTGAAGGGCCCTGAACTGCGTCCAACGGCACCGAACGGCGCTCTACTGCACCCACCCTGCCTGCGGCTTCGTGTTCCCGGAGGTCAGAGTCGGTGCGGCGTCGTGGTGGATTCCGAAGGGGTCGGGGCTCGCTGCTCCCCGGCTTAGCTTCTGTCCCTGGGGTCACGGGTCGTCGGTCACTACGGGGCCAGACCTGCCTTACATCGATGGCGGTCGTGCAGTTCCACCCTGCCGGGCCAGGAGTTTGTCCCGTCAGCTGAGACACCGATCCCATCCGCGACGCGGTGGCCAGCGCATCCTCTGCGGTGACATCTTCGGCGGGTCCGAAGAGGTCGCTGCATCGACGGTTGATCTGGAGGCGACCCTCCGTCACCCCAGAAATTGAGCCTCGGGCGCGATTCCTGTTGTCAGGGCGTGACTGGCGATCAGGTCGCACTCGATCTCAAGCAGTTGTGTCAGGGAGCAGCCTGGTAAGCCTGCCCAGGAACTTTCGAGGGGTTGGCTGAACGCGGCGCGTTGCCGGTGGCCTTCAAGTCGGCTCTTGGCGGCATGAGCGGCCAGTCGGGCCTGGACCAGCCCTTGGCCGATGTACGCGAGGCGCGCCTGACCGGGGCGACGGATTCGGTAGACACCCACCGCCGGCCCTGAACTCCTGGAGCTCCAGGGAAGCTGGGCCCAGTCACACGCCGTCGGAGCCCGACCAAGGTCAAGGACTGAGCCCTGGTCGGCAGGCCGGGAAGCGCGAGCGTCCTGGTAACCACGTGCCCGGCGGCCTGCCTTGACAAGCGCCGCGTTGTTACCCGTGGACTTGACCCACCCGTCCGGCATGCGTCCAAAGTTCGCCGTCGGCGAGCGGCCGAATCGCGCTCGGTGCTGGGAAAGCACCACACACTCGGCCATCTTGCGATCCCTGACGTCCCCGGCGAACTCCGCGATGGAGAACTCAAAACTGGCGCTTTCGGCGGTGCGCATGACCCAGAGACAGGGAGCGGCCGTATGGGGGTCGTTGTACGGCATCTCCTCTCGAAAAAGGACGCATAGCTGACCGAGTCGGCGTCGCAGCCCACCGGTCTGCCCCACGTAGGCGAGGGCGCTGTCACCGATCCGCCTCACCTGGTACAGCCCCGGGCCTCGTGGCACTTGCAGGCGAGCGGCGCATTCGCCGAGCGGAAGCCAACCGCTCCAGGCAAGAGCCGGCACGGTCAGGCTCAAACTCAAAGCCGGCCACCTGCACGGAAATGGTCAAATGTCCCTCGTACCTGCTGGATCCAGAAAGCCTCGCGGGCCTGTTTCGAAGCACCCTTCTGGAGTAAACCCATGTCCTGCGCGAGCTGATAGAAGCCTGGGCCGGCGTCGTTCGCATCAAGGTAGATCACCAGCGCCGAGATCATCGCCCCTACAACCGGATACGTCTCCCGGACGATCCGGCCCAGCAGAAAGCCCATTGCAGCACGGTCGGCCTGCTCCGAGAAGTCGAACGCCGGGTAGCCCGTACGCCGCGCCAGCGTCACACTCATCTCGGTGTAGGACGTGTCGCGCTCCATCAACGCCCGCTCGCGCAGGAACTGCCTGCCCGCGCGCACCAGCACGTCCCACTCGTCATCATGACGACCGTAAGCCGACACGCGATCAGCCCTCTTCGTCGGTCATGGTCCTGGCGGAATCGCACTGTAGGTGACGGCAGCACAGGCTGTACAGCCATCCACGTCAAGCGATGTTGATCACAGTCTTCGAGGTGTAGAGCGGTGCCAGAGCGTCGAAACCGCGGGCTGCCAGATTGTCGCCGACGGAGCCCATCGAGGGCAGGATTCCGTTGTCGTGTAACCGTTCCACCGCCGGGACGGCCGCCGACGCCGTCGCCGACCTCAGCGCGCTACTCGGGCCAACTCGCCGGCGACCCGGGCGCAACCCCGCCGGCCGTCGAGCCCTCGGCGGCCGAGCCGGCCGACGCGGAACCGGTCTATCGCAACGTGGAGGCGTTCGTCGGCGACTACCTCGCCCACGTCGTTGAGCGGCGCCTCGCCTTCGGGCCGACCAGCGAGAACAACTGGTGCCTGCGGTGGTGGGCGCACCCCGAAGCGATCTCCCGTCTGTACGCGCTCTGGCGGGCCTGGGAGACGCTGCGGGTCAGCGACCCAAGACCGGCATGAGCCTCTGGTGGCGCGACCACCTCGACCCCCAGCTCGCCGCGCTCGCCGCCGAATACGGGCCGCAGGTGCGGCCCCGACAAACACACCGAGTCCCGGCCGCTGCCCATCGAACCGGCACCGCCAGAGGTGCTCGCGCAGCTCCCCGACGCGACAGCATCTGATTCCGCAGCATCGCCGCGTCTGCTGCACGGCGGAGCCGCCGGCAGGTGGGTCTTGCCGGTGGACATCAGCGACCATCAGCGACCTTCATCCATTGTGGATGAGAGTTGAGCCTCGGCCGTCACTCGGGTCTGCTTTGATGGTGCGGTGAATACGGCGATGGATGCCTTGGAGCGGGCCATGGACCGGCTCCGGCACCGCTGGCCCCTGCAGTTCACCGTTGCCGGGGCGGGCGGCTGGGCGCTCGTCGTCATCACCTACTTTGCCCTGACCATCGACATCTACGACGGCTTCGTCCGGAACTTCATGTTCTTCGGCATCTTGCCGCTGCTCCTGCTGGGCACGGTGGCGGTGTGGGGTATTGACCGGGTTCCGTGGCCGGTCTGGCCGTGCGGCGTCACCCCGCTGGTAGTGGGCGCGACAGTTGCCCCCGCCAACCCGTCGCGATCGCTCATCGTCAGCACGGTCATCACCGTCATGGTGTTCGTCTACGCCCAGCTCTTCCTGCTGACCCTCCAGTCGGTCGACGTGCTCCGGGCCCGACGCCTCGGCCTGGTCGGCCCGATGCCACCACCGCGCGTGCATCCGGGCCGGTTGGGCCGCGTGCTGGACCTGCTCCGGCTGCCTCCCGAGACCGGCCCGATGCCGCCGAGTGCTCGGCGGCGCCGACGGCTCCTCCAAGTCAAGGTGCTCATCTCCGTGGTGGTCCTCTACTTCACCTTCCACCCCGACATCCCGTTGGTGACGATCAGGTCGTTGGGCGCCATGCAGACCACAGCGGGTGTCACGGTCAACCCTCAGCCGGTTCTGCTCGGCGAACTCGTCAAGATTTTCTTTTTCCCGCTGATCATCGGGGCGATCGTTCGGTCGTTCTGGGGCGCCTGGGGCGCCGCTGTCGCCATACCCACCATTTTCGGCC
Source organism: Micromonospora chokoriensis (assembly GCF_000718555.1). Lineage (GTDB taxonomy): Bacteria > Actinomycetota > Actinomycetes > Mycobacteriales > Micromonosporaceae > Micromonospora > Micromonospora chokoriensis_B. The sequence continues at coordinate 36,326 of NZ_JOAN01000027.1, read as the reverse complement.
TGGGTTTGTGGGTGATGGATCCGGCCGATCGACCGCGGGCGCTCCTGGAGACCGGCTGGCTCGTACTCGTCACCACCTGGTTCTGGGCCCGGGCCGCGACTGCCGACTACTGGGGTCGCAAACCGGGGGAAGAGCCGTCGTGGCGCAATCCGTTCTCTCGGCTGCATTTCGAGTTCACCAACGGAGAGGTGTATCGCGGCAAGGGGCGTCCCGACTAGGGACTTTATCGAAGTCGGTCACAGCCACTGGCTCGCAATCGACGCGGCGATTGCCTCGTACCCTCACGATGTGGTGGCAGGATGGTGGGTACGCATGCGGCGGCGGACGGGTCTGGCAAGAGTGGGCCGGCAGCCTGCAGATCGGCCCCGCCCCGTGTGTCAGAGAACGCACCAGGATGCGAGCTAGCGTCACAAACGGCAGTATCCGCACGTCACGGGGGCCGAACGGTATCGCAGCAGCCGGATTGCGGAACTCATGACCTGCATCCTGACGGACTCCCGGATGTGGGGGCATCCGCTGTCGTATCCCTGTAGTGGAGCGCGTGCCATGGGTGTGCTGTACGACTACTTCCGGGCCAACGGCGACGCTGCGGCTGTCAGGTTGATGGAGGATTTCGAGGGCGGCCGTTGGCTGTCAGCCGCAGCGGCATGGCTGTGGATGCGGTTGGTCTGAAGGGCATCGAGGCGACCGTGTCCCTCGGCAAGCTGGTGAGCTTCGTTTGACAGGTCGACTGGGGTGTGAGTCTGATCGACCTTGAGTTGTTGTGGAGCGGGGACGAGCTGGACGGACCGTGGCTGATGTCGCTGGACCGGGCCGCGCGGGACACCCTCGCCTCCATCAGTAACGACCAGGTGCTGGAGTTGTCGGCGCAATGGGGGCGGACCGAGGAACTGGCGTGGAGTGGGCCACGGTCTGACGACGAGATGCTGCCTGTCATCGAGAAGATGGCCGCCCTTGCTCAGCGCGCGCGAGACGCGGGCGAAGATCTGTATTGCTGGTGCTGCCTGTGACTTACAAGGGGGTGCCGGGACCGGACCAGGGGGAGCAGACTGGGAGCAACAGGGTGCCCTGAACGGCCTTGAAGCGTCCAACGGCGCCGAACGGTGCTCAACTGCACCCACCCCTGCCTGCGGCTCCACGTTGCGGCAGGTCAGAGTCGGTGCGGCGTCCTGTTTCACCGCGGAGTGCTCGGCGGTTTCGGGCAGCAGTCGACAGTTCTCCATGTTTCCTGACGGGGGAGTGCGCGCAGGTCACGGCGGTAAGGAGCTGCTGGGTGGCCTGGCCTTGCAGTTGGGAGCAGATTGGGTGCAGGTTGGCGAAGTGGTCAGCGCGCCCGAAGTGCCCGCCTCTGCTGGACAGGGCGGCGGGTGTTGGACCTGCGGTGATGTGGGCGAGCGGTCCGGCGTGAGCTCCCAGAGAAGACCGAAGTGGTCATCGTTGGCTGCTCCCCGCCTGCCTGGTGCCGACTTGTCGCCCTGGGCCCGCCGACGCCAGTCGCCGGGACGATCCTGCATCGACGTGCGGCTCTAGCGGAGACGGCAGTGGCGGACACGCCCCGTTGGGGTGGCTGGAAACCTCCGTGAGGTGCCTACTTGCAGCCCGGGCAGCAGCGAGGGCCGCTCAGTAAGGTGTCGCCGCCACCGGACGCGGGCGACGACAAGGAACGCAGCGAACCAGTGCCGGTCCTCTGGTAGGGGGTTTACGAGTCGTCCGACGGCGCCGGCGGTGGAATCGGTTGGCGGCTGGGCATGGCGGGATGATTAGGTACCTGGGTGAAGGGATGGAACGGCCGCTCGCGACGGAAGGCCGGTGGGGCGGGGTCGGCGTGGAAGCTCAACCCGGGTGTGCCGCTGCGAAAGCCGGACGAGGGCGACGTGCTGGTGTCGGCGTCGATCGGGCCCGACGGTGACCTTGTCGCGCTGTGGTCCAACCCTGGCGATGAGGCGGCTCTGCGATCAGTCACCACCCAACCTGGCTGGGCGACGTTTCCTAACCCGACTACCGAGCGCCCCGTCGTAGCGCGATCGAGCCGACAGACCGGGGAGAGGATCGACATCACCCCGTTGCCTGGGCTGACGCTCGCCCATCCCTCGTTGCAGCCCCTACCCCAGGGCCGGGTGCTGGTGGTGGGTGCGCGGTGCCGGTGGCGCCCCGACGGTCCGGACCACAACGCCGTGATCTACGACAGCGACGGAAACGTCGAGGCGGAAGCAACCCTCGGCGACGGCATCGAGCACATGTTCACCACCACCTCAGGTGAGGTGTGGGTCGGGTACTTCGACGAAGGCGTGTACGGCAACTACGGCTGGGGCGACAGCGATACCCCGCCACCGATCGGCGCCACAGGCCTGATCCGCTTCACACCCGAGCTGAAGCCAGGGTGGAAATTCCCATCCCACGTTGACAACGGCTGGGGCGCGATCAGCGACTGCTACGCCCTCAACGTCACCGACGACACGGTCTGGACCTGCTATTACACGGACTTTCCCATCGTGCGTGTCAGCGGCGACGAGGTCACCGGATGGCGCAACCCGATCGACGGCGCCACAGCGCTGACGATCAGCGGCGACCGTATCGGGCTCCTCGGCGGGTACGGGCACGAGCGTCACCGGTTCGTGGTGGGTGCACTGGACGGCGAAGCGATGCGCGTCATCGGCGAGTACCAGCTCGTCCTGCCCGACGGCGCCCCGCTGCCACCTCGAGTGACGGCCGTCGGCCGCGGGTCGGTGCTCCACCTCATCACGGCCGACCGCTGGTACCAGGTGAACCTGCAGGACGCTTGCGGCGGGTGACTGCGGTCAGCCGGCCGGCTGACCGGCGGGTCGGGCGGGACCCCGACGATCGGTCGCAGTCGTACGGGCGCACGCCCATCCACATCCGAGCGCAACCCAGCACCACGTACCGTCCCGATGTGTAGGGCTGATCCGCTCGACAGCGTCAGGGTCGCCAGCCGGGCACCTCGGCGACGACTTAAATCCCACCGGCAAATCTGTGTGCAGGTCTTCCTCGACGATGACCTCTTCGGCGGATCCAAAGGCCTCAGCGTTGGCGTCCCCGCAGAGGCGGTAGGGCGGCGTCCGCTCATGCCGATGTGCGGATGCCGACGGACTCGCTGTCTGCATGACACCGGAGTCGACCCTGCACGCGCTGGCCGACAACGGTGCCCTCGGCGGGGTCATAGGCTCGCCGGGTGACGGACGAGGAGACTAGGGAACTTGTCATCGATCGCCTGCTCCTGGCGATGGCGGCGCAACTCGACACGTCGGGGAGTCCGGCGTTAGCGGCCGGTGCGGCCGAGGCGCTCGCCGACTTGAGCAGGTCCCAGGCCGATGTCATCTTCGGCCAGGCTGGCCATCTGGTTCACTACGGCGCGGACACCGAGCCGCTGAAGACTCTCATCCACGCGATCACGGCCATCCAACGCGATGAGGCTCCGGCAGATGCCCCGCTCAAGCCGGGTGACGAAGTGCGACTCGTGGGTGAGGTGCCAGGGAGTCTTGCCGACTACGATGAGATGTGGCTGCGCGAGACCACGTTCGTCGTCCGCTACGTCGGTAGGAATGCGATGGTCGACGTGCAGCCGGACCTGGCCGAGGATTACGTGATCGCGACGGTGCCGGCCGCCGGCGTGGAACCCATGCGAAGGGAGAGCACTCCGTAGCATCGCCGCATCCGCTCAGGGATGACTGTCGTCTATGGGTCGGGTGGATACGTCGGCGGCAATCATGATGCCGGAGAACGCTTACGGCGACGCGTGCCCGCCCACGTCCGCTTCTGCCGCCGACCGTGCGCGCCTGCTAGGTGGTGGCGGGTCGCCGGCCGAGCGTGATAGTCGCTCACCTCGGGCTCTCGCCCGATATGCGACCGGGCGGTGGCATGCCGCGCGCAGGGACCTGAGCGAGAATGGTCCAGTTCGAATTCTGCGCAACCCTGGAAGGACCCTCCCTTGGCCGGTGGACTCGTAGCCCTGCTGGATGACGTGGCGGTGCTGGCCCGGGCCGCTGCAGCGTCGATCGATGACATCGGGGCGGCCGCCGCGAAGGCCGGCGCCAAGGCTGCGGGTGTCGTCGTCGACGATGCTGCCGTCACGCCGCAGTACGTGCGGAGCCTGGCGGCCGAGCGCGAGTTGCCGATTATCAAGCGCATTGCCGTGGGGTCGCTGCGCAACAAGTTCTTCATCATCCTGCCGGCGGTGCTGCTGCTCAGTCAGTTCGTGCCTTGGCTGCTCACTCCGATCCTCATGCTAGGCGGCGCCTACCTCTGTTATGAAGGCGCGGAGAAGGTGTGGGCCAAGATCGCCCATCACGGTGCCTCCGGCGCGGGCGAGGAGAAGGTGCAGGATGAGACGAGACTGGTGTCTGGGGCGGTACGAACCGACCTGATCCTCTCGGCGGAGATCATGGTCATCAGCCTTAACGAGGTGATCGATGAGGCGTTCTGGTCCCGCCTGGCGATCCTGGCTGTCGTCGCCGTCGTCATAACCGTCCTGGTGTACGGCGTGGTGGCCCTGATCGTAAAGATGGACGACGCTGGGCTGCGCCTGTCGCAACGTTCCGGCGCCGTCGCCACGTTCGGCCGCGGTCTGGTGAGGGCGATGCCGGTGGTTCTCACCGTGCTGACGGTAGTCGGCACCGCTGCGATGCTGTGGGTGGGCGGGCACATCCTGCTGCTAGGCACGAACGAGCTGAACCTGCACTTCCTGTACGAGGCCGTGCACCACGTGGAGGTCGCCGCCCACGATGCCACGGGTGTTCTCGGCGGGCTCGTCGGCTGGCTTGTCAACACGGTGGCCAGCGCGATCCTCGGGCTGATCGTCGGAGCGCTGGTCGTGCTGGTCATGACTCTCACGCTCCACCGCCGCACATCCAAGGCTGCGGCTGCGGCGGCCACGACTCGTGCTGACGGCACCATCCCCGCGCCGCCGAGCCGTGCAGCTCGGCGTCTCGACGCTCCTACGGACCGGGCGCCGCGCGGTTGACCGCAAAGTCACCGCAACTCGACCAGGGGGTCTGACCCCAGCCATGGTGCGCAGCGCCAATGCAGCGCGGTGTAGGTCCGGCGTTGGTCGAGGAGGCTCCGAGACTCGGGCTTGTCAGGCCGTCAGGCGGGTGCCGAGGCGTGCCAGAGGCGAAGTGCTCGGTCCCGAATCGGCTGGGAGAATTCGCGCGAGTCCTTCATGTCGGCCAGTACGTCGCGCAGATCCCGGGTAGGCCAGCCGGCGTCCAACCAATCGAGTGCCAGTGTCGGCCAGTAGCTTCCCCAGGCGGTGAGCGCGAACCGCACGAGGGCGGGAAGCGGTGTGTCGGTGACAGGCACATCAGACAGTTCCGCACTGACGTCGCTCGGGGTGCGCTCCAGCAGTGGCAACAGCCACACCAGCCGGTCCCCGGCCGGGTAGACCAACCCGTCGGCGGCGCCATGGATTAGCCAAGTGCCGACATCATCTCGCACGAGGAGCAGGCCGTTGTTGATCCTTAGCCTCAGACGGAGACGATCGTCGGCAGAGCCCATGCCGAACAGCCTGCCATGACCTGATAAGACGCGGCATCCGAGAAGGCGAGGGAGTGTGCGCAGGTCAAGGCGGTGAGGAGTCATTGGTTGCGCGGGCCTTGCGACTGGGAGCAGATTGGGTGCAGGTTGGCGAAGAAGTGTCCGCGCCCGAAGTGCTCACCAACGGCGGACAGAGACGAGGGGCCTTGACCTGCGGTGATGGAGGCCGAGCGGTGCGGCGTGACCTCCCAGTGGAGGTCGAAGTGGTCAGTCGTTGCGACACCCTGGATAGCTGGCGCCGGCTCGTGTCCTGGTTCGCCTAAGGCCATGTCCGGGGATGTGCTGCAGATCGATGTGAGGCGTTGCGAGTGCGCTTGCGGGAGTCCGTGGCGGTTCCGGCATCTGGGACACCGATCCCACGGGCGATGCCCTGACCAGCCCCTTCAGGCTGATGGCCTCTTCGGCGGATCTGAAGGCGTCAGCGCTGGCCCTTGGGAGAGGCGGTAGAGCTGCGTCCGCACAAGGCTGATCAGAGAGCGCATCAGGTATAGCCATCCGCGAAGGCACCCGGAGGTCCCGAAGTGGCAGAGGTGCCAACCTATTCGCTCGGAGCGCCTTCGCGGGCGTCCTGATTGTCGTCGACGCTTTGCTCGGCGACCGGGTTCAAGTCCACGGCGGCAGGGTCCTGCTCACGGCCCAAGAGGTGCTTCGAAACAAGCTTCCATGGGTCGCGCCGCCAGAGCCCGACGCCAGCTGCCACGACGACGGCGCTCGCAGCGATGCCGATCGCCACGTCCTTCTTAACGCCGGCAGCTTCGCCGATCGCTCGGCCGATCTCCTCGCCGATGGCGAGCCCCTCTCCGACGCCCGTGTGGTGGCCGGCGCCCCACGTCGCGTTGCCCATGCCAGTCCCTCCGACTCTTCCCTTTGGGGCATCGGGTCTTGGTCGACGGCTGTCTTACCGGGAGCCTCGTCCTATGTCGACACACGCTGCCTGCCACCCATCGCGACCAGGCCCATCACGATGAAGAGCGCTCAATGCCTGACCCGCACCATAACATCGCAACGCCGCTATATCGACGCCAAGCTATCGTGGTCTGACCCCTGCAGCGACAGCGCGAAGGTGAGTCATGGACGTAGTCAGTACCACCGAGGTCCCGGTTGAAGACGGGTTCGCCTTCTGGCGCGAGGTAAACTCGAAGCTCTGGGTGCCCTACGATTTACGCTGTGAATCGCAGTCGGAGCCCGGATTTCGGGCTCAGGTCGGAATCAGCGAGTTCGGTCCCGTGCAGGCGACATTAATGACCACGATGCCGCACTCGGTCCACCGTACTCCCAAGCTCATTCGGCAGGCCGATCCCGAGGTGTTCAAGCTGGGTTGCCTTGTGCGCGGTGGCGGCATGATCACGCAAGACGGCCAGCGCACAGATTTCGGCGTGGGGGACCTGATACTGTATGACACCTCCCGGCCCTACGTGGCCGAATTCACCCCGGATGCGCCAGTTAGTCAGCTGCTGCTCCTGCGCTTCCCGCGCTCGTTACTGCCGTTGCCCCCTCGGGAGTTGCGGCGCCTGAGCGCAGTTCGCATCCCTGGAGCCCAAGGCATCGGCGCGTTGTCTTCACAATTCCTGCTGCGCCTTGCCCGGCACATGGACGAACTCAGTCCGTTGGACGCCGCCCGGCTGTCCACCCTCACCATTGACGTGTTGACAGCGGCACTGGCCAACGCGCTGGACGTCCAAAGCGCGGTGCCCTCCCACACCCAACGGCGAGCGATGATGGCTCAGATCCACGCCTTCGTCCGAGAGAATCTGGGTGATCCGCGCCTGACACCGGACGCGATCGCCGCAGCGCATCACATCTCGTTGCGATACCTGCACAAGCTGTTCCACGAGGAAGGGCGCACGGTCGCCGGCTGGGTCCGCGAGCGTCGCCTGGAGCAGTGCCGACGCGACCTCGCCAACCCCCAACTAGGCGCCCGCCCGATCCACACGATCGCCGCCCAGTGGGGGTTCACCAGCCCGGCACACTTCAGCCAGGCGTTCCGCAGCGCCTACGGCCTTTCGCCACGCCAGTTCCGCGAGCAGTGCGCGAGAGTACGCGCAGACTAAAGACTTGTGCGCTTACCAGTAACGACAGACCCGGCTGTGGCCTGCACTCTTATCTTAGGAAGTCCGCTCAGTCAGGGTTGAATCTGATTCCGGCTTACGGAGAAAGGTTCACTTGAGCGTGTTACATCGGTCCGTGTTTTCGCGATGGAAGGAGCGCGAGGAAGTACATCGATCATTTCATGCAGCCAGCAGCATCATCTAGGCCGCAGCGGCGGCTGACAGGAGACCATTGTGAAAATGTGGTACAGATCGGCGTTTCGGATCTCGGCAGTGACCGCGATCCTCGGCGCACTCACCCTGTCCGGGACCGTGGCACAGGCAAGTCCGGGCGCCGCCTCCCGCCTGTCCCAACCCGAAACCACCGCGGTTTCGGAGCAGGCCAAGCCCGGCAGCGAGGACGTCGCCGCGCAGGTTTGCGGCTACTACGAAGACGCGGTGACGGCCTGGTACAACCACTGCGGGAGCACCCATGTGCTCATCTACGTCGACGCGACGTGGCCCCGCGACGACTGGACCTGGTGCATCGGCCCGGGAACGTGGGACATCGGCGGCGCCAACGCCGTATCCAACGCCTGGTACTCGGGCCAAACTTGTTGAACCGCCAGCCAAGCGCTGCGCGATTCTCCACCTGCGTTCGGCGGTTGCGGATCAGGTCAGCGAGGCAAATGAGGGTGCGGTCGGACAGGGGAATCGCGGCAGGGTAGGACAACAGCGAGGCTTCCGGTTGGGGCATCGGATCTTGCTCGACTGCTGCCTGACCGGGAGCCTCGCCCTACGTCGATCCCTGCCCCCACCCCACCGCCCTGACCAGCCCCGTCACGATGAAAAGAGCTCATTGACCGCGAGTCGCATTCGGCACCCTTGGCCGATCGCGCTCCGTCAAGACGCCAATATCCTACGACGCTCTTGGCGAAATCGAGCGGTGCGGCGTGACCTCCCAGTGAAGAGCGAAGAGGTCAAGCCTCCAACTTCCCGACTGGCTGGTGCTGGCTGTTGAACTGAGGCCTGCCGGTTCCAATCACGAGGCCAGCCCGCATCGATGCGTGGCTCTGGCTGTCGTCGCGGTTGCGTCGGTACGGATCCCGCGAGCTGAGACTCGGATCCCACTGGCGAACCTCTGAGCAGGGGTTCCAGAACGGTGACCTCTTCGGAGGATTCGAAGGCGTCAGCGTTGGCATCCCCGCGGAGGCAGTAGGGCGACGTCCGCACGTTCGATGTGAGCGCGTGGGCTGCTGTTCCCCTACGAGTGTTACTGGAGCAGGTTGAGCTGAGACTTCTCGCCTGACTGGCAGCGCGGAAGTCACTCACCGGATGTCGGTTGCGCGCCGCGGTGGCTGGCCCAGCAAGATGACCTCCGAGAAGATCGCGGTAGCCCGCAGGTGTACACCTCCGAGAAGTGCACCATCGACGTCGGGCAATCGTCGTCCTCTCGAAGGCAGACAACGGCAGGCGCGACACCTGACGTGCGCGCCTGCCGCATTGTGGCCTTTCAGCCCCGCGGTGCGACCCGGATACGGTTCCCGTCAGGATCGGCTGCGAGGAAGGTCAGCCCAAACCCCACGTCATGAGGCTCGTGCAGGATCGTGACGCCCTTGGACTGCCACTGCTCGAAGATCGCGTTGACCTCGTCGGGTCGTCCACCGTCGATGGCCAGGCAAACCTCACTGGTACGCGGGACGTCCGGCGACAGATCCTCGAACTGGCCGGACCACAGAGCGAGGTCAGCGCCTGGCCCGAGGTCGAAGGTGATGTATCCCGGAGTCTCGAACGAAGGGCTCATGCCGAGGAGGTCGCCGTAGAAACGAGCTGCGGCGGGAGCGTCGTTCACATAGACGATGGACACGACGGACGTGGTCATGGTTGTTCCTTCTCACCGCTCGTAGGTACGCATCCACCAGCCTGGCCGGAATATGCGCCGCATCATGTCGCAATTCCTGAAAAACTTGGTGTGTGACCCCAGACCGCTTCTTCGCCCTGATGCTGCTCCTCGAATCGAGGGATGGCGCGACCACACAGGAACTTGCTTCAGCGCTCGGGGTTTCCCTCCGAACCATCACCCGGGACCTGAACTGGCTCCGCGACGCTGGACTGCCCGTGACCGCACACAGGGGCCGCCTCGGTGGCGTGACCATGCTGCCCGGATCCGGACTCGACCTCACGCGACTCACACCGGGCGAGCGTGATCATCTCTCGCTCATCGGGCTGGATGAAAAACAACGCGCGGAGCTCAACGCATCGGTCGAAAGCCAGCGCGCGCTGTCCAAGATCGCCGCTACACAGCCACGTCGAGTTCATGAGCTCCTGCCTCTCACCGACGTAGTGCACGTGGACAGCCGTCCCTGGCACCAGTCACGAGCTTCCGGCACGACTCCGGCTTCGCTGATCGGATCGGTGCGACGAGGTCGCAGGCTACAGATTGTGTACGACAGCCCACGCGAGTCATGCCCACGCGACGTGGTCGTGGATCCCTACGGGCTGTTCGCCAAGGCCGGCATCTGGTATCTCGTCGCCGACTATTCCCGAGTGCCACGGATGTACCGACTCGAACGGATCACGACGTGGAAAGAAGTCGACCAGCCGCGACGGATCCGCGAGAACCAGACCCTGGCCACCGTCGCTGCAGCGCTCATTGATCAGTGGGAACACAACCACGCGGTAGAGGTCAGCGCCACCATCGACCAGACCCAGATCAAGCGAGCGCAACGGATTTTTGGTCTACGACTCGTCCGGGACCATGAGGAATCCGCCGCCGGCCACAAGGTGACAATACGCCTCATGCATCTTGAGGACGTACGAGCATTGCTGCCGTTCGGGAACGCCATCACTGTGCACGGCCCCACCGAAGCCAGGGCTCACCTCCGCGCCCTCGCCACCAACCTTGCCCACCACTATGCGCCGTCACCAACGTCCTGACCAGCAATATCTGGTTGTCCGCGAGGATGCACATCCTGGCGTCAAATCAACTCACTCTCATGCCGCGATCCGCGCGACTGCGGCTGAACTGTTGGACCTCGGTTGAGCCGTTCGGGAGCTCGTCCACGATGAGCGGGCTCCCCGGAGCCTGGCCCGGCTCGAACGGTGCTGCCATCCCTGGGCCAGTGACGTGCGGTACCGGTGCCGCACGCTGGGCAGGCCGGTCTACGACGTTAGTGCGTCCAAGCCCCTGGTAGGGGAGTTCGTATACCTCGCCGGCTGTTTGCTCCCCATACCGGTGGGGCGCCGCCGTCATCCATAGCCGAAGCTACGAGGAGGTGCTGGTCCGATGACCGTACCTCGTGCCAGCGACCGCGATCTGGCAAGGAACGACCTGGGGGTCCATCCACCGCCGGCCGGTCGGCGGCCGCAGCATGGTCACGAGCCGGGGATCGGGGGAGCAGGTGGGGAGCAACAGGGTGCACTGAACGGCCTTCAACTGCACCGAACTGCACCCGACGGCCCGCAACTGCACCCACCCCTGCCTGCGGTTTCTCATCTCCGCAGGTCAGAGTCGGTGCGGCGTCCTGTTGAAGGGCGAAGTGGTCAGGTGGCGCTGTTCCCAGGGTGGCTGGCGCCGGCCGGGCGTCTCGGGTCGCCTAACGCCGCGCCTGCAGGTGTGCTGAAGATCGATGTAGAGCGTTGCGGGTGGGCGGAGTGAAGTCCGCCGCAGTTCCGTCATCTGAGACACCGATTCCACGGGCAACGTCTTGAGCAGGCCCTTCAGGCTGGAGGCCTCTTCGGCGGATCCGAAGGTGTCAGCCATGATGTTTCCGGATGTCGGTCGGGCGACACCTGCTTATGCCGCTGAGCAGATCCCGACAGCGGCGTGTTGCTCGACCAACTTCTCCACCCGGCGGTTCGACACCCCGAGCAGATACGTCGTCGCCACCACCGGCACCAACGCCTGTTCGGCCCGCCGGCAGTAAGGGCTTCTCGCAGACTAGACAGGGCGTCGTATGGACGTTCAGAACACGGTGCGCAACTTCGTCATGGCGCTCGAGCACTGGCAGAACATGGCCTTCGTTCATTGCGCCGTCGGGGACGGACCCAGAGGGTGGAGATGACGGCAGGTGTGTCCGGCAGCGCGACGACGGCGAGGTCAGCCGGCCGGGGTGGGGCTTGCCGGGACAGGGAGCAGGTTGCGCTCTGCGAAGACCTTCTTGGCGACGAGCGTGGCGTTGACGGCCCGCGGCACGCCGCAGTAGACCACCGCCTGCAGCAGCGCCTCGACTATCTCCGACGGCGTCAGGCCCGCGTTGAGTGCCCCGTTGACGTGCACCTCTAGTTGGGCCCCGGCATCACCGAGGCCGGTCAGAATGCCGAGGGTGAGCAGCTCCCGGTCCCGGCGCGCGAGCTGGGGCCGGACGTAGAGATCCCCGTAGGACCAGGCGACGGAGCGACGGCTGAGCTCGGGTGAGACGTCGGCGAGGGATTCCAGGAGTCTCTGCGCGGCGCCGCCGTCGGCCTGTCGTAGCGCCTCAAGACCCCGCTCGTACTGCTCGTCTCCCGCCATGGTCACGCCCTACCTCTCCAATCGTCCTGTCGGCCGGACCGGCGGGTACCCATTGCCGTGCCGGACAAACGGGTCGCGTCTCGCGCGTCAGTCGTTAGGGGGCGCGGCCGGTGAGATCAAGGAAGAGGTCCTCCGAGCTGCTTTGCCGAACCAGGACGCCGCCCGAGACGAGGCCGACGCGCTCACCTCAGCCTGCGCGGCGTCGCGATGGCACCTCGAAGCGGGAGGTCGGCCCGGCCCAAGGGTGTCAGGCGCTGATCAATTTGACCGTGTTCGCTGACGGCTGCCGGCGGTGTCGTGTCGATATTTGGGGAGCAGACGGAAGCACTGAACTGCATTGACAGCGCCTAACCGCACTGAACGGCATACAACTTCGGGCCGCAGGGGGAGCGGCTGCACGTGCGCGCTCGCCCGGCGGCGTCCGACAAGCAGTGATCTAGCCCGGCTGGATCCTGACTAGGGTGACCCGGTGAACGCACATGACGTCGCCGCCAAACTTCCTGACATCGACCTGCTGCGGCAGCGCTGCAAGGCCTTGGCGGTGATCGAGCGCATCATCGACGGCGGGGACCCCTACTACGCCTACACCTCGAACTGGGGCCCGACGAGGCGGCGTCGATGAGCAATGGCAGCGGCGACGAGTGGACCGTCGTGTTCAGCGCTGACGGTGCCTTCATCCGACTCTTCGATCATGAGTCGGCGATGTCGCCGTACGGTCATCCAGACCACGAGCTGTGGCCGGGCCTGGTCGACGGTGTACCGGCGGTCCTACGTCCGCAGTTGACGGAACCCGCCTTTTGCGACGAGAACGGGCAACTCGTCGCGACGACCGTGCTGTGGCGGCTGGTGGAGGATGACCGCTGGCACGCCGGTGACGGCATCACCTTCCCACCACTGCTCGGGCCGTACGACCACAATGGCCCGGACGGGTCCGGCATGCTCGACATCCTGTTCGACGACATCGTCGATCACTTCGTCGAGTTCGCCGTCGACTACTACGAGATGGCGGTGGATCGGGCGGCGGTCGAGCACATCGTCGCCCATCGACCGCTCACCGACACCGTGACAAGGGCCTTGAATCCCCAGCTCACCGTCGCCGATCTGGCTGCGGACATTGCCGCGATCGGCTACCCGATCGCCAGGGACGGCACGCGCGATGGCACCGCGACGGTCAGAGTCAAACCTCATGGCGACGCGGGACGTCGACCGTCGTAGCCGTGGGGGTGACGTGCCGCGAGGGCCGGACCGGTTCCCCTCCGGTCCGACCCTCGCGTTCAGGTCCGCGCTAGGCGCGGAGCCTGCGCTGCCGGACGACCAGCAGCAGTGCCGCGCCGAGGAGCACCGCTAGCACTCCGGCGCCCATCCAGAGCCCGGCCGGGAACGACGTTCCGGTCACCGGGAGCTTGCCCTTCACCGGGATGGTGATGGTGGACTCGGGCGAGACCGGCGCGGGGCCGTCCGGCGGGGTGCCGGTCGCCGTCGCGGTGTTGCGCAGCGACCCGTGGTGGTAGTCGGCCTTGCTGACCGTGTACGTCGCCGTGCAGGTCACGGCGGCGCCGGCCGCGAGGGTGACCGAGCCGTTCGGGGCCCGTTCCGGACCGCAGGTGATCGGGCCGAGGTTGGCCGCCGAGGCCGGCGCGGTCAGGGCGTCGGTGATCGTTACCCCGGTCAGCGGTACCTGACCGGTGTTGGTGACCACGAACTGGAACGGCACGTGCTGCCCCGGCTTGCTGATCTTGTCGGTGCTGCTCGACTTCACCACCGTGATCGCTGCGCCCCGGGTGGCCGTGACCTCGGCGGAGGCCGGCGCGGAGCGTACCGGCGCGGGTGGGTCCTGCCCGGGGATGGTCGGCGGCGTACCGGCGGCGACCGCCGTGTTGGTGATCCGCCCGGCCTCGATGTCCGCCGCGGTGACCGCGTAGGTCGACGTGCAGGTGGTGCTCCCCCCGGCGGGCAGGGTGACCGCGCCGTTGGCCACCGGCGGCGTGCCGCAGGTGATCGCCCCGGGTGTGCCGGTGCCGGAGAAGTCGGTCTCGTCGACCGTCACCGCGCTGAGCGGGGTGGTGCCGGTGTTGCTCACCACGAATCGGTAGGTGACCACGTCACCGGCGGCGGACACCACGGTCGGCGTGACCGACTTGGTGATGGCGATCGACGGGTGCGGGATCGGGATGTCCAGTGGCGACGGCGGTGAGACCGGCGGTGGCCCGAACGGCGGCGTACCGGTGGCGGTGGCGACGTTGCGCAGCGACGAGCCGGCGAAGTCCTCCGCAGTCACCGTGTAGATCGTCCGGCACTGGATGGAGGCGCCCGGCGAGAGCGTGACCGCACCGTTCGGGATGTTCTGCGGACCGCAGGTGATTGGCCCGAGCACACCACGCAGGGACGGCGGCAGCACGGTGTCGTTGACGGTCACGTTGGTGAGGGTGAAGCCGCCGGTGTTGACCACCAGGAAGGTGTACGGCACCTGCTGTCCCGGCGCGGTGATCGCCACGGTGGTCGACGACTTGATCACCTCGATGTCGGCGACGAGCCCCGTCTCCGGGATGGTCAGGGTCGACGGCGGCGAATCGACCGGCGTACCCCCGCCCGGCGGTGTGCCGTGCGCGGTGGCGACGTTGGTGACGCCGCCATTGTCGAGGTCGGCCTGGGTGACGGTGTAGGTGGCGGTGCAGGTGGTGCTCGCGCCGGGGGCGAGGGTGGTGGCGGCGCAGGTGATCGGGCCGAGGTTGGCGTTCGACGAGGGCGGGGTCTGCACGTCGGTGACGTTGACGTTGGTCAGCGTGAGCCCGCCGCTGTTGACCACGTGGAACCGGTACGGAACCTGCTGTCCGACCATCGTGATCGCCACCGTCGTGGAGGTCTTCACGATCTGGATGGCGGCGACGATCCCCGCGTCCGGAATGGTGAGCGTCGCCGGCGGCGAGTCGATCGGCGTGTCACTGCCGGCGGGTGTGCCGTGTGCGGTGGCGACGTCGGTGACCCCGTTGTTGTCGAGGTCGGCCTGGGTGACGGTGTACGTGGCGGTGCAGATGGTGGTCGCCCCCGGGGCGACGGTGGTGGCGGCGCAGGTGATCGGACCGAGGTTGGCGTTGGACGACGGCGGCGTCTGCACGTCGGTGACGTTCACCGAGGACAGTGTCACGGTTCCGGTGTTAGCCACCAGGAACCGGTAGGGCACCTGCTGCCCGACCGTGTTGATCGACGTGGTGGTGGACGACTTCAGCAGCGAGATCGACCGGATCAGATCGGCCGCCGGAATGATCAGCGCCGAGGGTGCCGAGTCGATCGGGTTGTCACCGCCTGCCGGTGTGCCGTGTGCGGTGGCGGTGTCGGCGACCTCGTCGTTGTCGAGGTCGGCCTGGGTGACGGTGTAGGTGGCGGTGCAGGTGGTGTTCGCGCCGGGGGCGAGGGTGGTGGCGGCGCAGGTGATCGGGCCGAGGTCGGCGTTCGACGAGGGTGGTGTCTGCACGTCGGTGACGTTCACGTTGTTGAGCGTCACGCCGCCGGTGTTGGCCACCAGGAACTGGTACGGCACCTGCTGCCCGACCGACGTGATGGACGTGGTGGTTGACGACTTCACAAGTGAGATGCCGGGGATGACCACGTCACTCGGAATCGTCAGCGTCGCCGGCGGCGACTGAACGGGCGGCCGGCCGCCGGGCGGCGTGCCCTGCGCGGTCGCGCTGTCCCGGAGCGAGCCGAAGTCCAGGTCAGCCTGGGTGACGGTGTAGGTGGCCGTGCAGGTGGTGCTCGCGCCCGGTGCGAGGGTGGTGGCGGCGCAGGTGATCGGGCCGAGGTTGGTGTTGGACGAGGGCGGTGTCTGTACGTCGGTCACGGTCACGCCGATCAGGGTGAACCCGCCGGTGTTGACGACGTTGAACTGGTACGGCACCTGCTGCCCGACCGTGGTGATCGACGTGGTGGTGGAGGTCTTCAGGATCGCGATGGAGGCGACCAGGCCGGTCTCCGGAATGGTCAGCGTCGCGGGCGTCGAGTCGACCGGCGTACCCCCGCCCGGCGGGGTGCCGTGCGCGGTGGCGACGTTTGTGACCCCGTCGTTGTCCAGGTCGGCCTGGGTGACGGTGTAGGTGGCGGTGCACGCGGTCTGCGCGCCGGGGGCGAGGGTGGTGGCGGCGCAGGTGATCGGGCCGAGGTTGGCGTTCGACGACGGCGGTGTCTGCACGTCGGTCACGTTCACGCCGGTCAGGGTGAACCCGCCGGTGTTCAGCACGTGGAACGAGTACGGCACCTGTTGGCCGACTGTGGTGATCGACGGGGTGGTCGAGGTCTTGATGATCGCGATCGACGCGATCAGGCCGGCCTCGGGGATGGTCAGTGTGGAGGGCGGTGAGGTGACCGGCGTACCGCCGCCGGGCGGGGTGCCCTGCGCGGTGGCGACGTTTGTGACGCCGTTGTTGTCCAGGTCGGCCTGGGTGACGGTGTACGTGGCCGTGCAGGTGGTGCTCGCGCCGGGGGCGAGGGTGGTGACGGGGCAGGTGATCGGGCCGAGGTTGGCGTTCGACGACGGCGGTGTCTGCACATCGGTGACGGCCACGTTGCTCAGGGTCAGGCCGCCGGTGTTGGCGACTAGGAACCGGTACGGCACCTGCTGCCCGACCGACGTGATCGACGTGGTGGTGGACGACTTCAACACCGTGATGGCGGCGGTGAGGCCCTGCGCCGGGATGGTCAGGGTTTCCGGATCGGAGACGACCGGTGGACCGGTGGGTGGGCTGCCCTGCGCGGTGGCGACGTCTGTGACGCCGCCGTTGTCCAGGTCGGCCTGGGTGACGGTGTAGGTGGCCGTACAGGCGGTCTGCGCGCCGGGGGCGAGGGTGGTGGCGGCGCAGGTGATCGGGCCGAGGTTGGCGTTCGACGACGGCGGTGTCTGCACGTCGGTGACGGAGATGTTGGTCAGCGGGACGCCACCGGTGTTGACCACGTGGAACGAGTACGGCACCTGCTGACCGACGCTGCTGATCAGCGTGGTGGTCGACGACTTGATCAGGGCGATGTCGGCAGGGGTGGCGCCCTCGCAGGCGAGCGTGGTGCTGAACGGGAAGTAGTGGATCTCGCCGCCGCGGTGGTCCAGCGTACGGGTGATGACGCTGCCTTCGGTGTTGCTGGAGGAGAGGTCGGTAAGGCTGGCGTTGGGGGCGTAGATGGTGCCCTCGACGGTGGCGGCGTTCGGGGTGAGGGTGAGCGCGGTGGCGGTCGGGAAGTTGAACAGGATGTAGCGCGCCTGCGGTCCGCCGATCCCGGCGAAGTTCGGGGCGGTCCAGGCGAACGTGTTGCCGACCCCGCTGGTGTCCACGTTGACCAGCAACGGGGTGTCGGCGGTCGGCTGGCTGGCGAAGGTCAGGATCGCGATGTTGGCCAGGTCGGTGGCGCTCAGGTTGAGCACGTTTGTCACGCCCGGGGTCAACGTGACGACGGCGTTGCTGCCCGGCGGGATCGGTCGGGGCAGCACGTCGCCGTTCGGCGTCCGGAGCACCACCGTGTTGTCGCAGGTGGCCAGCCCGGCCGTGGTGTCCCGGAAGGAGGCGAAGGCCTCGGCGAAGTTGATCGGCGAGGCGGGTCCGACGCTGGGGACCGGCTGCCGGGTGACCAGCTCCACCCGGGGCGAGGCGTCGTAGTCGTTCGCCGGCAGGATCCGGGTGTTGACCTGTGCGCCGTTGTTGTCGGTGTCGCGAACGAAGGTGCCGGTGAGGTCGCCGACCTTTGCGTAGCCGTTGGAGAGCACCTGCAGGCGGCTGCCGCCGACGCTGCCGGCGAAGTTCACGCGTCCACCCACGACCAGGGCGCTCGGGTTGGCGTCGCCGGGTACCACGAACGACCCGGCGGTCGCTCCGGCCAACTGGTAGGTGCCAAAGGTGAGATCGCCGCCGACGGCGAGGGTTCCCTCGTTCTCGTCGTTGTTGACCGTGGCGTCGCCTTCGGTCATCACGCCGAAGCTCAGCGCCGCGGCAACCGGGTCGATCGGGCCGATGGCCTCGTCGACGGCGGCCAGCGCCGGGTTGATCCGGGTGGGCGCGGCGGGTGCCGGCACCAGCAGACCGTTGACCGCCAGCACGCCCGCGACGGCGGTCATCGCCGCCGCCCGTGACCTGCGGCTACCCCACCACGAAATCCTCATCACGCCCCCGTTGGTTCGAATGTGCCAGGGGAGCTTATCGGGGGAAAAGAGGCTTATGGCGCTTTTGTCCGTTTAGCGGAGTCGACGGGGTGTACCCCGGAGCGTCCGACCTGGATCACAGCCCGCCAACCGGTCAGGTCGCCGAACGTGAAGTGCGGGTACTCTACGCCGTGCAGGAATCGCGATCACTCGTCGTCACGAGCCGATATGACTTTGTGGAGGTCATCGGCCAGGGCGGAATGGGACGAGTCTGGAAAGCCCGTGACAAGATGCTCGACCGCGAGGTGGCCATCAAGGAGATGGTGATCCCACCGGGCCTGACCGACGAGGCTCGCGACGAGCTACGGGTACGCGCGCTGCGCGAGGCGCGGGCGATCGCCAAGCTCGACAACGTGAACGCCGTGCGCCTCTTCGACGCGCTGGCTGGCGACGCCGGTGACATCTGGATCATCATGGAGTACGTCCCGTCGCGCTCACTGCAACAGGTGATCGCCGACGACGGGCCGATTTCGCCGGCCCGGACGGCCGAGATCGGGTTGGGAGTGCTCGCCGCTCTTCAGGCGGCCCACCGTGCCGGGATCATGCACCGCGACGTCAAGCCGGCCAACGTGCTCCTCGCCGACGACGGCCGGACCGTGCTCACCGACTTCGGTCTGGCCACCGCCGCCGACGACCCGCAGCTGACCCTGGTGGGCATCGTCCTCGGTTCGCCCGCCTACGTCTCCCCGGAGCGGGCCACGCTGGGCGTGGTAGGCCCCGAGGGTGACCTCTGGTCGCTCGGCGTCACCCTCTTCACGGCGGTGGAGGGCTGGTCGCCGTACGCCCGCCCGACCAGTGCGATGAGCATCGCCGCGCTCGCCACCGAGCCTCCGCCGGTGCCGAAGAACGCCGGCCCGCTCGCCCCGGTGCTGGAAGGGCTGCTCCGCAAGGATCCGGACGAACGAATCGATGCCAGCACCGCCGAGCAGATGCTCCACCAGGTGATCCGCGAGTCGACCCACGGCCTCTCGCAGGCCGGTCAGCCACAGGCCGGTCGGGTGGAGGCAGAGGATGGTGAGTCACGACCGGGCGACTCGCTGCCGATCCTGACGATGCTCGGGGCGCCCAGCGAATCAATTGCGGACTCCGCCGACACGGTGCCCACCACCGACTCGGCACCCGCCGCCAAGCCCGCCGCCAAGCCCGCCGCCAAGACGATCGGTGGCATCCGGCGAGAATGGCTCTTCGGCGGTGTCGCCGCCGTCGTGGTGATTGGTCTCGCGGTGGGCATTCCGTTGGCGACCCGCGATTCGGCCGATGCGGGCGGCGCGGTGCCGACCGCCCCGGGGAGTCTCTCTCCCGGTGCCGAGCAGCCGGCCGGTCCGGGTGCGACGTCGGAGCCACGCACCTCGCTCACCTGGACCACGCACCGTGACCCGAGCGGGTTCACCCTGCCCGTACCGCAGGGGTGGAAGGTCAGCCGGCGAAACGGCAAGGTCGAGTTCCGGGAGCCCGGCGGTGACCGCGTGCTCGTGATCAGTCAGAGCGACTCTCCCAAGGCCAATGCGCTCGACGATCTGGACGCACAGGAGGAGGCTCGGTCGACCGACAAGCAGTACCGGGGCTACCAGCGGGTGGGGCTCGCCCCCGTGGACCTCTACCTGAGCGGCGCCGACTGGGAGTTCACCCACACCACCGCCGCGAACGAGGCGATGCACACGCGTCGCCGTACGGTCGTCGTCACGAAGCAGTTGGGCTACACGATCGACTGGTCCACGCCCGAGGCTGCCTGGGCGGACAGCGAGGCGGTGTGGCAGCGCATCAGCAGCGGGTTCCGCCCGGCGAAGAGCGCGAACGTCGACGTGACGCCGAGTGTGCAGACCAGCACGACCCCCTCGGTGAAGCCGACGCAGAGCAGCGGCCGAACCGTCACCGAGACCTGGGTCAACGACACCGCGCTGACCTACACGGGTGACTGGACCTACTTCGCCACGCGCACCGTCGACGACTACCAGCGGGACGTGCGGATCACTTTCGAGGCGGGGGCCAGCGCGCAGTACACGTTCACCGGCACCGGAGTCGCATACGTGTCCGAACGGAACTCGGACATCGGAAACGTGGACGTGTACATCGACGGCGCGCTCCAGGCCCATGTCACCCTGACCTTGGACGAGTCCAAGCCACGGCAGACCCAGCAGGTCGTCTTCAAGAAGACCGGGCTCGCCGCGGGCCAGCACACGATCAAAATCGTCAACCGGGGTACGGCCAAGTTCGGCATGGTCGACGCCCTCAAGATCTATAGCTGACGCTCGGGAGTTTGCCTCAGCGGTGTCCACGTCGAACTGTGGGCACCGCTGCTCCGTGTTTATGATCGACGACCCTGACCGGGGACACGGGACACTCGGCCGTTCGGTTCGGCCCGGAGCAAGAGGTGAGGTGCGCGACGGTGATCCGCGAGGCGTACGCCTGCTGGGTGCGTGAGCCCGGCGCGGCCGAGATCCGGCCGGTGTCGTTACCCACCCCAGGGCCCGACGAGGTGCTGGTGAGGGCCCGTTACTCGGGGGTCAGCCGGGGCACCGAGACGCTGGTCTTCGCCGGCCGGGTGCCCGCCGACCAGCACGCCGCGATGCGCGCGCCGTATCAGGAGGGCGACTTCCCCGGCCCGGTGAAGTACGGCTACCTCAGCGTCGGCGTGGTCGAGCAGGGCCCACCGGACCTGCTCGGGCGGACGGTGTTCTGCCTGCACCCGCACCAGAGCGCGTACGTCGTGCCCGCCACCGCCGTGGTGCCGGTGCCGGAGGGGGTGCCGGCCGCCCGCGCGGTGCTCGCCGGCACGGTGGAGACCGCCGTCAACGCGCTGTGGGACGCGGCGCCGCTGGTCGGCGACCGGGTCACCGTGATCGGTGCGGGCATGGTCGGCTCCTGCGTCGCGGCGCTGCTCGCTCGGTTCCCCGGCGTGCAGGTCGAGCTGGTCGACACCGACGCGCGGCGGGCCGGCGTGGCCGGGGCGCTCGGCGTCGACTTCGCGAGCCCAGCCGACGCCCGCGGTGACCGGGACCTGGTGGTGCACGCCAGCGCCACCGCCGCCGGCCTGCAGCAGTCGCTGGACCTGCTCGCGCCGGAGGGCACGGTCATCGAGCTCAGCTGGTACGGCGACCGCCCGGTGCAGGTGTCGCTCGGCGGGGCGTTCCACTCCGGCCGGCTGACCGTACGCAGCAGTCAGGTTGGCATGGTCGCACCGGCCCGGCGCGGGCGGCGCAGCTACACCGACCGGCTGGCGCTCGCCCTGGACCTGCTCGACGACCCGGCCTTCGACGCGCTGATCACCGGCGCGTCGAGGTTCGCGGAGCTGCCCGACGTACTGGCCAAACTGAGCTCGGGTGACCTGCCCGCCCTCTGCCACCTCATCACCTACGACGACGGGGAGTGACCGTGTTCAGCGTGACCGTTCGGGATCACATGATGATCGCCCACAGTTTCCGAGGCGACGTGTTCGGCCCCGCCCAACGCCTGCACGGCGCGACGTTTGTGGTGGACGCGACGTTCCGCAGGCCCGACCTGGACGCCGACGGGATCGTGGTGGACATCGGGTTGGCCACCGAGCAGCTGCGGGTCGTGCTGGGCGAGCTGACCTACCGCAACCTCGACGACGAGCAGGCCTTCGCCGGGGTGAACACCACCACCGAGGTGCTGGCCCGTACGGTCGCGGACCGGCTGGTCGAGCGGGTGCACGCCGGTGAGCTGGGCGCGGGGGCACGCGACCTGACTGGCATCACGGTCACCCTGCACGAGTCGCACATCGCCTGGGCGAGCTACGAGCGGTCGCTGTGATCGATGCGGGCCGCACGGTGCACGTCGTGCTGCCCGGTGACATCGACGACCCCGCCACGCCCAGCGGGGGCAACTCCTACGATCGGCGGATCTGCGCGGGGCTCGGCGAGCGCGGCTGGGCGGTGCACGAGCACGCGGTGCCTGGCGCGTGGCCGCACGCCGACCCAGTCGACCGGGCACGGTTGGCCGCGCTGCTGGCCGCCACGCCGGCCGACGCCGTGGTGCTGCTCGACGGCCTGATCGCCTCGACCGTGCCGGACCTGCTCGCCCCGCACGCCCGCCGGTTGCGCCTGGTGGTCCTGGTGCACCTGCCGCGCGACGACGAGGCGGAGGCCCGCGCGCTGGCCACCGCGCGGGCCGTCGTCACCACCAGCGAGTGGACCCGCCGCCGTCTGCTGGCCCGCTATCCGCTGCCCGCCGACCGGGTCCGGGTCGCGCCGCCGGGGGTGACGCCCGCGCCGCCGGTGCCCCCCGGCTCGGCCGACGGCGGCCGGCTGCTCTGCGTGGCCGCGGTCACCCGCCACAAGGGCCACGACGTGCTTGTCGACGCCCTGCCCGTGGTGGCCGAGGCGCCGTGGACGTTGGTCTGCGCCGGCACGCTGGCCCGAGAGCCCGACCTCGTGCGCCAGCTGCGCGACCGGTTAGCCAGCGCGGGCCTCGCCGACCGGGTCCGGCTGGCCGGCCCGCTGACCGGTGCGGCGCTCGACGCCGCGTACGCCGCCGCTGACCTGCTCGTGCTGCCGTCCAGAGGCGAGACGTACGGCATGGTCGTCACCGAAGCGCTGGCTCGCGGCCTGCCGGTGCTGGCCACCGCCGTGGGCGGTGTGCCGGAGGCGCTCGGCCGCACCCCGGATGGTGACCTGCCGGGGTTGCTGGTTCCACCGGACGACCCGGCCGCCCTGGCCGGCGCGCTGAGCTGGTGGTGGGGCGACGACGAGCTGCGGGCCCGACTGCGGCGTGCCGCTCTGGCCCGGCGCGACACCCTGACCGACTGGCCGGTGACCACCGCGCTGCTGGCCGGCGTGCTGAAGGAGGTGGCGGAATGACCGTCGAGGAGACCCTGCCGTTCGCGGACTGGTTACGGTTGCGCGAGCCGGCCGACGCGACGGCGCGCGCCGAGGACCTGCTGGACGCCGTCCGCCCCCGGCTGACCGGTGCCGGCCCCACGGTGATCCATGACCTGGGCAGCGGCACCGGCTCGATGAGCCGTTGGCTGGCGGCTCGGCTGCCCGGCCCGCAGCACTGGGTCCTGCACGACCGGGACGCCGACCTGCTGGCCCGCGCCGCCGAGGGCATGACCGGGGTGACCGCCGCCGACGGCGCACCGGTCAGCGTCCACACCCGGTGCGGCGACCTCACCCGGCTGACCGCCGACGACCTCGCCGACGGTGCCCTGGTCACCGCCTCCGCGCTGCTGGACATGCTCACCGCCGAGGAGGTCGAACGGGTGGTGGACGCCTGCGTCGGCCTGCCCACCCTCTTCGCGATCTCGGTCACCGGGCGGGTCCGGCTCAGCCCGGCCGACCCGCTGGACGAGGCGGTCGAAGCCGCGTTCAACGACCACCAGCGGCGTACCGTCGACGGCCGGCGGCTGCTCGGCCCGGATGCCGTCGCCGCCACCGCCGCCGCGTTCGCCCGGCGCGGCGTCGACGTGCGGGAACGGCCCAGCCCGTGGCGCCTCGGCCCGAACCAGGCCGACCTGGTCGCCGAGTGGTTCCGGGGCTGGCTGGGGGCGGCCTGCGAGCAGTGTCCCGACCTGGCCGGCCCCGCCGAGGCGTACGCCCGGCGCCGGCTGGCCGACGCGGCGGCCGGTCGACTCACCGTGCTTGTCGAACACACCGACCTTCTCGCCGGTGGGTGAACCGTTCACGCCCTGGGTACGTGCACTAGGGCAAGTGGACGATCTTCAAGGGGAGGGCCGGCGCCGATGTTCTGGGCCTGGGCACGAGTGGTCGGCGGGGTGGGTCTGCTCGCCGTCCTGCTGTGGCAGGTGGGCAGCGGCCCGTTCCTCGCCGGAGTACGACTGATCGACGCGCCTGCGTTGGCCGCGGCGCTGGTCATCGGGGTGCTCACCACGGTCTGCGCGGCGTGGCGGTGGAGCCTGGTCGCCGGCGGGCTGGGCGTGCGCCTGCCCCTGGGGACGGCGGTGGCGCACTGCTACCGGGCCGTGTTCCTCAACGCCACCCTGCCCGGCGGGGTGCTCGGCGACGTGCACCGGGCAGTACGCCACGGCCGCGACGCCGGTGACGTCAGCCGGGGCATCCGCGCGGTGGTCTGGGAGCGTACCGCCGGTCAGGTGGTCCTGGTCGGAGTCGCGCTGGTCGTGCTCGCGGCGTTCCCGTCCCCGGTGCGGCCGTACCTGCCGGTAGCCGCCGCGCTGGTCATCGCCGCCGGGCTGGTCGTCGTGCTGCTGGCCAGGGTCGTCCCGAACGCCGGCGGGTCGCGCTGGGCGACGGCACTGCGCACCGCCGTGGCGGACGTGCGCTCAGGGCTGCTGGCCCGGCGTACCTGGTGTGGTGTGCTGGTCGCCTCGACCGTGATGGTCGCCGGTCACCTGGCCACCTTCCTGGTCGCGGCGCGCACCGCCGGATCGGACGCCTCCCTGTCCCGACTGCTGCCGTTGACGTTGCTCGCCCTGCTGGCCATGGGTCTGCCGCTGAACGTCGCCGGCTTCGGGCCCCGCGAGGGGGTGGCGGCGTGGGTGTTCGGCGCGGCTGGCCTCAGCGCGGCCGAGGGCGTCGCCACCGCCACCGTCTACGGTGCGCTGGTGCTGGTGGCCAGCCTGCCCGGCGCCGCCGTGCTGCTGGCCCGCCGGCGTCGGATCCCGGCCGCCGCCCGGGAAGCCGCCCCCGCCGGCGGCTGTTGAGTCGGTTGTGAGACCGTACGCGTCGCCGGAGGGCGGTGGCGCTGGACAGAGGAGTCCCATGCCCGAAGCATTGCCGGTTGCCACGATCCGTACGCAGGTCACGGTGCCGCTGGCGTTTCCGGACGGCTACACCACGACCGTGCGTGTGTTCACGTTCAAGGGCCTGGTGGACGGCCGGGAGCACCTGGCCCTCGGCCTCGGCGACTGGGCGGGCGCACTGGATCGGCTCGCCGCCGGGGGAGAAGCCCCGCTGGTCCGTCCGCACAGCGAGTGCCTAACCGGCGACGTGTTCGGCAGCCAACGCTGCGACTGTGGGCCGCAACTGCGCGAGGCGGTGCAGCGGATCGCCGAGACCGGTGGTTTCCTGCTCTACCTGCGCCAGGAGGGCCGTGGCATCGGCCTGTACGCCAAGCTCGACGCGTACGCGTTGCAGGACGCCGGGCTGGACACCTACCAGGCCAACGTCGCGCTGGGCCGGGGCGAGGACGAGCGGGACTACACCGCGGCCGCGCAGATGCTGGCCACGTTGGGCGTGCCGCGGGTCCGACTGCTGAGCAGCAACCCGGACAAGGCCGAGCAGTTGACCCGGCTGGGCGTGGACGTCGCCGAACGGGTGCTCACCAGCGTCTTTCTCTCGCCGGCCAACGCCGACTACCTGGCGGCCAAGGCAGCCAAGGCGGCCGAGATCGAGGCGACCGATCCGCCTGCGGGCCGTACTCTCGACCGGCCCGTCTCCCGATGAGCTGCTTGCCGGAGCGGCCCCGGCCGTACGTGCTGCTGAGCTGCGCAACCTCGATCGACGGGTACATCGACGACGCCTCCGACCAGCGGTTGCTGCTGTCCAACGAGGACGACCTGGACCGGGTCGACGCGGTCCGGGCAAGCTGCGACGCGATCCTGGTCGGCGCCGGCACGGTCCGCCGCGACGACCCTCGGCTGCTGGTGCGCTCCTCGAGTCGCCGCGCCGAGCGGGTGGCGAGTGGTCGACCCGACTCGCCCGCCAAGGTCACCATGACCGCAAAGGGTGACCTGGACCCGACCGCCCGGTTCTTCACCGCCGGCAACGGCGTCCGGCTCGTCTACTGCGCCACCGGCGCGCTGGAGAAGGCCGAGGAACGTGTTGGTCGAGTGGCCACCGTGATCGACGCGGGCGAGCCCGTCGACCCGGGGTGGCTGCTGACCGACCTCGCCGCGCGGGGCGTACGGCGGTTGATGGTGGAGGGCGGCGGGACGGTGCACGCCCAGTTCCTCACCGCCGGTTTCGCGGACGAACTGCACCTGGTGGTCGCGCCGTTCTTCGTCGGTGACGGCCGTGCGCCCCGGTTCGTGGGGGAGGGCCGTTTCCCCTGGCACCCCGGCCACCGGGCCCGGCTCGCCGAGGCCCGGCAGATCGGCGACGTGGTCCTCTTGCGCTATGCCCTCTCCGACCGTTTCGGCGAGGCCTGACGCCACCGGCTTGGTGGCGCTGGCCGGGCTCCCCAGATGCCTCGGCGGTATTGCGTCTGGGGCCAGCTACTCCGTTGAGCGTGATGCCTGTGAGTCATCTTGATGACCCACAGGCATCACGCTTATCCCGGCCATGCCCGGCAGGCCGAAACACGCCTGCGGTTGAGGGATAGTAGCCCATTGTTGGAACGGGATTCGGGGTCAACTGCGGCTGATTTCTGGCGGCGGCAGCGTGACTGGGGGCACACCTTGAGCTGCCACTTCATTGGGTAGCCCGGGTGTTACGGAATGCGAATTCAGCCTCGGCTGTGGAGGGCTCGCAACCGTTCAAACCTCGCCCCACTGACGTTCATTCAATTGTGATCATCTCGCGATGCTGTCGGCTTCCTAAATCGCAACCCTCCACTTAGGATGATCAAGTATCTGCGCGCGGACGTTTGAGCGCGCGCATTCTTTGCACATCCATTCTGGAGGCTTCACGTGGCCTGGTTCGTCAACCAGTCGCTGTTCATTATCCTGGCGGCTTTTCTGCTGGGATTGCTCGTCGGTTGGCTCGTCTGGGGAAACCGGAAGACCGCACCACCCTCGTCCGGTACGACGTCCGCGCCGCAGCCCACCAGGAAGGCGGCCCCGAGCGCTGCGATGACGCCAACCCCGCACGCCGAACCGCGTAGGTCCGACCCTGAGATCGTGCTCGCCGAGCCCGTCGAACCCCCACGAACCGAGCCCGTCGAGCCTCCCCGCGAAGAGTTGGAGCGCATCGAAGGCATCGGCCCGAAGATGGCGAACGCGCTGCGTGCCGCCGGTATCCGCACCTTCCGTCAGCTCGCCGAGGCCGACGACACCACCCGCCGCGCGGCCATCGAACGGGCAGGCCTGTCCTTCGCCCCCAGCCTGGTGACCTGGGGCCGCCAGGCGCAGTTGCTCGCCGACGGCGACGAAGAGGGCTTCCTGGAGCTCACCGAGCTGCTGGTGGCCGGCCGCGACACCGGGCGGGCCTGATGCTGCAGAACTGGAAGCTGAACAAGTCGAACAACAAGCGCCGCTTCCGGCCCCTGGTCGGCCTGATCGTGGCCGTGCTCGGTCTGGGTGTGCTGATGACCGCGCAGCAGCTACCGAACCGGCACCGGATGGAGGCCGATCTGACCCAGCGCTCGACGCAGGCGTTGCACTCGGCCGGCCTCTCCGACGTGCGGGTCACCTTCACCGGCCGCGATGGACGGCTCACGGCGGGCTCGCCCGCCGAAGCGGAACAGGCGCTCGACATCGTCCGGCCGCTGGAAGGCGTACGGGCCGCCGAAGCGCAGGTGCCTCCCGCGCCAGCGAAGCCGGTGCTCGTACCACCGTCGGCGCTTGTGGTGATGGGCCACGGCACGGCATCGGTCAGTGGCACCGTGCCCAGCGAGAGCGCGCGAACCGCGCTGGTCGGCGCAGCCGCCACCCTCGGTGCCGAGAGTGTCGAGGACCGCCTCACGGTCGACGCCGGCGTGACCGATGCCGCGCTACCCGGCTTGGCGGACGTGCTGCGCGCGATCGGCCACCGCGCCACCGGTGCGACGGTGCGGCTCGACGGCGGCACGTTGACCGTGAGTGGCACGGTCTCCTCCGAGGCGCACAAGAACACGGTGCTGACGGCGGCTCGGGCAACCGGCGCTCCGGTCGTCGACCAGCTCGCGATTCCGGACGTTGCGCAGCAACTGCGCGACCTGCCGCAGCTCACCTTCGCCTCCGGCGGTGATTCACTCACCACTACCTCCAAGGCGAGCCTGGTCACGGTGAGCTGGCTCCTCAAGGCCAATCCGAGCACCCGGCTGCGGATCGAGGGTCACACCGACGCCACCGGTTCGGCCGAGTCGAACCTCGTTCTCAGCCGCGCGCGGGCCGAGGCGGTGCGGGACTTCCTGGCCGCGCACGGCGTCGCCGCCGACCGGCTCACCGCCACCGGGTACGGGGAGACGCGGCTCAAGGTCCCCGACACCTCCGCGGCCAACCGCGCCGAGAATCGACGGGTAGAGCTGCTCACCGGTGACGGTCGCTCATGACGATGTCGGGCCGCACGCCTGTTACGGAGCTAAGGTGACGGGCGTGCCGCGACTGGTGAAGATCACTCAGGACAACGTTGAGGCCGCGTGCCGGCTGGCCGTGCGACCCGACCAGGAGAATTACTGCACTCCGGTCGCCTGGTCCCTCGCCGAGGCGTACGCGCAGCCCGAGATCGCGTGGCCGCGTCTGGTCGTCGAGGATGACGAGATCGTCGGCTTCCTGATGGGCTTCTTCGACATCGTGTGGGACCCGGCCCAGCCCGACGATCTGCGCTCGGGCCTGTGGCGGCTGAACATCGCTGCCGACCACCAGGGCCGGGGGTACGGCCGCTTCGCGGTGCAGGCCGTCCGCGACGAGGCCCGCCGACGTGGGCACGACCGCGTCTACACGACGTGGAAGCCGGGGCCGGACGGCCCGGAGCAGTTCTACCTGACACTCGGCTTCCAACTGACCGGTGAGACCAGCGCGGACGAGGTCGTTGGCGCCCACTCCACTCACTGACCG
Source organism: Micromonospora chokoriensis (assembly GCF_000718555.1). GTDB lineage: Bacteria > Actinomycetota > Actinomycetes > Mycobacteriales > Micromonosporaceae > Micromonospora > Micromonospora chokoriensis_B. The sequence goes on along the minus strand of NZ_JOAN01000027.1, from coordinate 7,428 downwards.
GACGTCACCGACCACCCCGGACCGTGTGATCAGCGGTGCGGTGCGGCGTGCGTACGATGCGCAGTCGAGTTCCCCTCGTCGCGGCGGAGGTATCGGGCAATGGCAGGCCAGCACGAGGGTTTCGCTCTCGGCGTCGACCTCGGCACCTCCAACACGGTCGCGGTGCTGCGCTGGCCGGACGGGCGGACCCGTCCGCTGCTGATGGACGGTCAACCGCTCAGTCCCTCCGCCGTCTATGCCGACCCGGACGGCACCCTGCACACCGGCTGGGACGCCCGACGGTTGGCGCAGGCGGACCCGGCCCGGTTCGAGGCGAACCCGAAGCGTCGGGTGGACGAGCCGACCGTACGGCTCGGCGAGCACGCGTACCCGCCGGCGGATCTGCTCGCCGCGGTGCTGGCTTCGGTCGCGCGGGCCGCGGTAGACGCTGTGGGCTTCCTGCCCCCGGCCGTGCTCACCTGCCCGGCCGCCTGGGACGCGACGCGCCGGCAGGTCCTCGCCGACGCGCTGCTGCGGGCGGGCTGGCCGCAGGCGGCGGAGCACACCCTGTCCGGGCCGACGCCGCTGGGCACTCGGCTGCTACGGGAGCCGGTGGCCGCCGCCCGGTACTACACGCAAGTGCTGCACCGTCCGGTGCCGGTCGGCGGCGCGATTGCGGTGTTCGACTTCGGTGGCGGCACCCTCGACGTCGCGGTGCTGCGCAACGAGGGTGCGGACCCCTGGGGTGACTCCGGCTTCAGCGTGGTCGCCGACGGCGGCCTGCCCGACCTGGGCGGGCTGGACCTCGACGCCGCGCTTGTGGAGCGGGTCGGCGAGTTGGTCGGTGCGCGGCACGCCGCCCAGTGGGCCCGGCTCACCCGACCGGCGGATCCGGCGCAGCGCCGCGACCAGGTGCGGCTCGCCGACGAGGTACGAGGTGCGAAGGAGACCCTGTCCCGGTCTGCGGTCGCGCCGGTCGCGGTGCCGGGAGTGGCCGAGACGGTCCAACTCACCAGGGCGGACGTCGAGCGGGTGGCTACGCCGCTGCTGCACCGGGCGGTGCAGCGGGCCCGGGAGGTGATTGCCGCCGCTGGCCTTCGCCCCGATCAGCTCGCCGGGCTGTTCCTGGTGGGCGGGTCGTCACGGATCCCGCTGGTGGCTCGCATGCTGCACGCCGAGCTGGGGATCGCGCCGACGGTGCTGGACCAGCCGGAGTTACCTGTCGCCGAGGGCGCCCTGACCGACCTCCCGCTGCGCAAACCGCTACCCGCACCGAGCGCGGTGAGTCCGGTGAGTCCGCCTGCGCCGAGCCCCGTCACTCCGCCCTCGGCGGCCGGTGTGCCGCGGTGGCGGCGAGCGCGCTGGGTGGTGCTCGGCGCGGTGCTGGCCCTGGTCGGGGTGGCCACCGCGACCACGCTCTACCTGACCCGGGACCGCTACCCCGATCTGGAGTTCGGGACGTTACGCGAGCTGTCCCGGCCGTCGGCCGGCGCCGAGCGGCCGACCGGCATGTGGACGGCGGTGCTCGACGACCGCGCCTACCTCGCGTTTCCGCTGCCGGACGACCGGCTGGAGGTGGTGGCCGTCGACGCGGTCAACGGTCGCGAGCTGTGGCGTAAGCAGACCGACGTGCGGGCCGACGACTGGGATGCGATCATCGCCGTCCCCGGAGCGGTCGCGGTCCTCGCCGACGCGTCGGGCGACAGCACTCCCCGTCCGCTGGCCGTCCTCGACGGTCGGTCCGGCGAGCAGCGCTGGCAGCGCACGGTCCGTGGCGACGACGACGTCTTCTTCGCCGACGACACCGCGGTGCTGGTGGACCGGGCCACGGACCAACTGGTCGGCTTGCGCCTGACCGACGGCTCGGCGAAGTGGACCCAGCCCAACCCCCGCGACCAGTACGCCGGTGCCCGTACCGTGGTCCGACCGGTGGGCACCGAGAAGGCGGCGGGCGGGCCAGCCTTCCTCGACGGAACGCCTCGCAACCCGTGGGCGGGCAAGGGGCGGCGACTCGTCCAGGTCGGTGCGGACCGGTCGGTGCGGCTGCTCGACATGGCATCCGGTGCGGTGTTGCGGCAGTGGGGCAGCGTCGCGGACCTCGACGACCTGGTGGTCGCGCACGAGGACCGCCTGTACGTGGCCGCCAACGAGGGTGGTTACCAACTGCTGGCGTACGACCTGGGTTCCGACGCCGAGCCGGTGGTGCTGCACCGCTCCGGGAACGACGAGTACCGCCCGAAGGAGCTGGTGGCGTGCGGTGCGCGGCGGGCGTGCCTGTTGCAGGTGCCAAACAGTGACGCCGAGCGCACCGAGGTGGTGGCGGCCACCGAGGGTGAGCGCTCGATCCAGTGGTCGACGCCGGGCGTGACCGGCCTCGTCCCGTTTGGTGAGCAGGTGCTTGCCCAGCGGGAGTCCCCGCAGCCGTCCGTCACCCTGTACGACGCCGCCGGCAAGCCGGTGCTACGGGACCGGGACGGGGTGGGGGTCCGCCTGGACGAGGGCAACCTGCTGGTCTTCGCCAAGGCGCCCAGCGTGGTCGCGGACAACCGCGTGCTGGCCGGCGTGTGGGCCGAGTCCGGGGAGGTCGACGAGTTGGGCGAGTTGAAGGATGTTCGCAGCTCATCCTGCTCGTGGAACACCCAGGTGATCGCCTGTGGCGCGGAGAAGGACTTCGTGCTGTACCGCTTCACCGACGACTGATGTCAGCGGCCGACGGGCCGACTCGTACGATGCTCCGGTGATTCTTCGGGGTACGGTCCGCGCCGATCGTCCGCTGGTGGTGCTCGCCGTCGGGGAGGAGGCGTGCTACCTGCCGCCCGACCTGCCGGTCCTGCTCACCGGCATGGGCAAGGTGAACGCCGCCAGCGCGGTGGCCGCCGTGCTGGCCGCCGGGCCGCGACCCTCCCTGCTGCTCAATCTGGGTACGGCCGGCGCGTTGCGCCCCGGGTGGACCGGCATCCACGAGGTCGCCACCGTGCTCCAGCACGACCTGGACACCGACCTGCTGCGGACGCTCACCGGCGAGACCTACGGGGCGCCGCTGTCGCTGGCCACCGAGGGTGCGGTGCTGGCCACCGGTGACACCTTCGTGGCCGACGACGCCGCGCGTGACCGGTTGGCGCAGCGCGCCGACCTGGTCGACATGGAGGGGTACGCGGTGGCCTGGGCCGCCGCGCAGGCCGGCGTGCCGTGCCGGCTGGTCAAGCAGGTCAGCGACGAGGCCGGGGAGGGTGCGGCCCGGACCTGGCAGGAGTCGGTGGACGCGTGCGCGCGGGACCTCGCCGAGTGGGTCGGTCGACACGTCGGCTGAGCGTGCCAGGTCAGTCGTCGGGTTGCCGCAGCCGCAGGCCCGGCGTGGTCTCCCGGGCCGCTCCGGGAAACAAGATGTGACCGGCCAACCCGAGCGCCACGATCGTGGCTACCAGCACCGGCGGCCAGCCGCCGGCCCACGGCAGCACCAGCAGCGGCAGGAGCTGCCAGGCAATTCGCCGCCACGGCATGACCCACGACACCGCCAGGGTGAAGAGGACGCGGCCGACCACGAACAGCGTCGGGCCGGTGATGATCAGGACGAGCCACGGCACCGGCGTCGTTCCGGTCGGCCTGCTGACGACCAGGTCGAAGGTGGCGGCAGTACTGGCCACGCCGGCCAGCATGACCAGATGGGTGAACGGGGCCAGTCGCGTTGCCCGGCTCCCGTGGGACCCGGCCGCCACCAACAACTCGCCGGCGCGGAAGACGTAGATCTGCCAGAGCAGCAGCATGGTGGCAAAGGCGCAGAGCAGGGAGGCGAGCCGGAGGTGGTCGAGATGGCCCCGGCTGACCTGCAGCGTCGGCAACAGGATGATGTCGCCGAGGGCCAGGATAATGAACTGTTGGTACCGCTCGCCCAGGTGCTCGGTGGTCCGTCCGTACTGCACGAGCGGCACCCGGCCCAGCCAGGGTGTGGGGTAGCGGGCTGCCCCGGCGACCAGGTCGATCGTTATGGCGATCGTCCAGAGCCCCCAGTTCGGAGTCTCTGACAGCGCACCGAGGACCCAGAAGACGCCGGACACCGTGAACCAGAAGAGAAACCGGGTGGCCCGCTCCCTGGCCGTCCGGTGCCCCTGCCGGTGCAAGGCGGTCACCAGGATGATGCAGCGAATCACGTGCGTGCCGACGTACGAGATCACGAAGAGCAGCAGGTGCCCGATGCTGACCATCGGTAGCGATGCCGCCATCCCCACCGACCCGACCATGGCGATCATCAGGATGGCCTGGATCGGGCGTTGCTGCGGATCGTAGAACTCGGTCGTGGTCGTGGTGACCGACCACGTCCACCAGACGGCGGTCAGCATCAGCAGCAGCTTGGCACCGCCGGACCAGGAGAGCTCTTCGGACAACAGTTTCGATGTCAGTGCGAGGGCGGCCACGAAGACTACGTCGAAGAGCAACTCCAGCAGTGTTGCCCGGGTCGACCCGTCCAGCCGGCGTACCAGCGCCGCATTCCCTTTGGTGGTCATGCCCGGCCTCCCGCCGCGTCTCCCGAGGAATTATCGGCGGTGTCGGCGCGGGCCGTCCCCGGATCGGTGATTCCCGCCGGGTGGGGAAGAGGGCGGCTGGAGGTTGCCACCGCGCCGGACACCGGGCGATGCTTGACCGCATCCATCAATCTCGATCTCTTCGGAGGTTCGGATGCGTCGCTTCCCGCTGATCGCCCTCGTCCTGACCGCTCTCCTGCTCGTCGCGCCTGGCGCGGCGCAGGCCGCCGTCCCCGACCGGGCCTCCGCCGACCCGGCGGCCGTGCTGGCCGGGGTACGCACCGCGGGCACCGCCTGGGGTCTCGACCCCGCCACCGGCCGGATGACCCTCACCGTCGACGACACCGTGGCCCCCGCCGAACTCACGGCGCTGCGGGCGGTGGCCGACCGGGCCAGGGTGCTGCTACGGCACGAGCCCGGCACGCTGCGCCCCCTGATCGCGGGCGGGCAGGGCATCTACGGCGGCGGCGCGCGCTGCTCGCTCGGCGCGAACGTGCGCAGCGGCAGCACCTACTACGTGGTCACCGCCGGGCACTGCACCATCGCCGCCGCCACCTGGTACGCCGACAGCGCCCAGAGCACCGTGCTCGGCACCCGCACCGCCACCAGTTACCCCACCAACGACTACGGGCTGATCCGCTACACCGGCCGGATCGCCCATCCGAGCGCGGTCTACACCTACCCCGGCCTGCTGACCATCAACGGGCCCGGCAACGCGTACATCGGTCAGGCGGTGTGCCGCAGCGGCACCACCACCGGGGTGCGCTGCGGCACCGTCACCGGCCTCAACCAGACCGTCAACTACTCCACCGGCGTGATCTACGGCCTGATCCGCACCAACATCTGCGCCGAGCCGGGAGACAGTGGCGGACCGCTCTACGTGGCGTCCACCGGCACCATCCTCGGCATCCTCTCCGGCGGCACCGGCAACTGCACCGCCGGCGGCACCACCTACTACCAGCCGATCGCGGAGGTGCTGGCCGCGTACGGGCTGACGTTGCCCTGAGCGCCAACATGTGACGTACGACGGGTTGCCCGCTCCCGCGCGGGACACCTAGGCTCGGCGTCGCCCAGGACCCCCGCCGCGAGGACGTGTGCCCGATGCCGACCGATCTCCGTCCTGACCAGGCGAGTGCCCCGGCCGGCTTCCGGCCGGTCGAGGTGGCCGCGGTGGGGGAGACGATGGTGGTGCTCTGCCCCGTGCCAGGTGAGTCGTTGGAGCATGCCGAACGGGTCGCCATCTCGGTCGGCGGCGCGGAGTCCAACGTGGCTGGCTACCTGGCTCGCCTGGGGCACCGGGTGACCTGGGTGAGCCGGGTCGGCGACGACCCCTTCGGCCGGGCCGTCGTCCGGCACGTCGCCGCCGCCGGCGTCCGCGTGGACCAGGTGTGCGTGGACCCGACCGCCCCCACCGGCCTGTACGTCAAGGACCCGGCCCCGCAGGGGACGGCCGTGCACTACTACCGGGCTGGGTCGGCGGCCGCCCGGATGGACCCCGCCACGCTTGCCGACCCGGGCCTGGTCGGTGCCCGCGTGCTGCACCTGTCCGGGATCACACCGGCGCTCTCCGCCTCCTGCCGGGCGCTTGTCGAGCACGCGGTGACCGACCGGCCGCTGGCGGAGGCGCTGGTCAGCTTCGACGTCAACCACCGGGCCCGGCTGTGGTCGGCCGAGCAGGCCGCGCCGGTGCTGCGCGACCTCGCCAACCGCTGTGACCTCGTCTTCGTCGGGCAGGACGAGGCGCAAACCCTGTGGGGCTGCACCGACCCGACGGCCGTACGCCGGGTGTTGCCCGGGCCGGAGACGGTGGTGGTCAAGGACGGCGCGGTGGGTGCCACCGCGCTGCTGCGCGACGCCGAACCGGTCTTCGTGCCCGCTCCCCGGGTGCCGGTGGTGGAGCCGGTCGGCGCCGGAGACGCCTTCGCCGCCGGCTACCTGGCCGGGCTGCTGCGCGGCCTCGACCCCGTGCGGCGGCTGCGCCTCGGTCATCTCGTCGCGGCGCAGGCGTTGACCAGCAGCGGCGACAACGCCCCGGTGCCGGCGTGGGCCTGGTTCGAGAAGCTGATCGACGCCCCCGCCGAGGCCTGGTCGCCGCTCGACCTGAGCGAGCTACGGGCGACTACCTGAGTCGAGCTATCGGGCTTCGACCCGGTCAGCGGCAACAGTTTCACCGTGACCTCGGATGGAGTGCACCATGACCACACTGGACTTCGACCACATCTTCGGCGGCGCGCGGGTGATGGCGATCCTGCGCGGCCTGCCGGTCGCCGAGACCGTTCGGCTCGCCGGGCGTGCCTGGGATCTCGGCATCGACGTGGTGGAGGTCCCGGTGGCCACCGCCGACGCGGTGCCATCGCTGAAGGCCGCCGTTGAGGCGGGGGCCGAGCGCGACCGGATAGTCGGTGCCGGCACCGTGCTCGACGTCGAGCAGGTCGCCGCGGCGGCCGACGCGGGCGCCCGGTTCACCGTCGCGCCTGGCCTGGACCTCGCGGTCGCCGACGCCGCCGCCGCGCGTGGCCTGCCGCACCTGCCCGGTGTGGCCACCCCCACCGAGGCCCAGCAGGCGCTGCGGCACGGCCTCACCTGGCTCAAGGCGTTCCCCGCGATCTCCCTCGGACCAGCCTGGTTCAAGGCCGTGGCCGGCCCGCTGCCGCAGTTGCGCTTCGTCGCGACCGGCGGCCTGGACGCGGGCAACGCGGGAGCGTTCCTAAGAGCAGGCGTACGCGTGGTGGCCGTCGGCTCAGCCCTGTCCGACCCGGCGCAGCTAGACCGCCTAGCCGAACTACTAGCCAAGTCCCCAACGACCTGACCCCTCCCCGCCCAGCCCTCTCCCCGCGTAGCCCTTCCCCGCCCGCCCCGGCCGCGTCGATCATGGAGTTGTGGTGGGGTGTGAAAGCCGTATTTCACCTGACGTCGGGCACCACAAGTC
>NZ_JOAN01000026.1 GCF_000718555.1 Micromonospora chokoriensis | reverse complement strand
GGTGGGAGGCGGGGTGGTCGGGGGCGGGGTGGTGGGGGGCGGGGTGGTCGGCGGTGGGCTGGTGGGTCCGCCGCCCCACTGCGGGTTCGGCCACGGGCCGCAGTACGGGGTCGGGGTGTACCAGCCGGAGTTGCCGGAGCCCTGGGTGATCTGGAAGCCGGCACCGACGCAGTTGTGGATCGGGTTGCTCTGCGCGATGTTGGTGGCCCGTACGTTGGTGAAGGACACCTGACTGTTCGCCTGCACCTGGAGCGCATAAGTGCCAGCGCCATCGATGCGTACGTTGGTGAGGTTGATCCCGTTGGTCTGGCCTTCGATCCAGTGCAGCGCCGCGTAGGAGCTGTCCAGGATGTCGGTGTCGGTGATGTTGATGGTGGGGTTCTGGAACGCCTCGTTGAGCGCGGAGAACCAGATCGCCCCGACACCGAAGTTCCAGTTGTAGTCCGAGTTGCCGTTGCGGATCAACGTGTTCCGGGCGATCGTCCAGGTGCCCTGGACTCCGGTGGCGCCCTGCACGCCGGGGTAGCGGTTCGCGACGTGGATGCCGCCGCCGTTGGACAGCGAATCGGCCGTCACGTTGTCGGTGATCTTGATGTCCCGACCGCCGTAGCTGACCAGGTGGTTCGCCAGCAGGGTCACCCCGATGGTGTTGTGGGTGAAGGAGTTGTTGACGTTCGGCACGCTCTGCGCCCACATCGCCAACGCGTCGTCGCCGGTGTTGCGGACGAAGGTGTTCGTCACCGTCGAATTGGTCACGCCGGTGTGGAAGTTCACCCCGTCCGCGGTCTGGTCCAGGATCCGGCTGTTGCGGATGGTGAAGTTGTCCATCGGGCCGTCCATCCACGCCCCGACCTTTGTGTTCTCCAGCCAGAGGTTGTCGACCACCGAGTTGGTCATCGCCCCGCCCAGGGCATTGACCTGGTCGTCGTCGATCCGCTCGCGGATGTCGCCGATGATGGCGAAGTCCCGCAGGGTGACGTTGCGGCTCGGCCCGTTCGCCTCGTGCGCGCGCACCGGGCCGGTGTAGCCGCCACCGGGGACGTACTTGCCGTAGATGCCGACGGACCGGTGCCGCTCGGTGGGGTGCCGGCCGCCGAGCACCGAATACCAGGGACCTGCGCCGCGCAGGGTCACCCCGTCGACCACCACGTGATCCCAGAGGGTGAAGGTGCCGGTCGGGATCCAGACCGCCCGACCCTGGGCCTTTCCGGCGTCGACCGCCGCCTGGAACTTCGCGGTCGAGTCGGTCGCGCCGCTCGGGTCGGCCCCGAAGTCCGTGACCACGTCGAGCACACCGGAGGGCTTCGTGATCGCCGGGGCGACCAGCTCGAAGTCGGCCAGGTCGATGGTGAACGAGGGTGACTGGGCGGTCGAGGAGACCTGGAACCGGATCTTGGTACCGGCCGGCTGGGTGCTGCCGAACATGGCCCGGGTCTCGTCGTAGAAGTGGTGCGGGTTGGTGTCACCCGGGTTGTTGTTGAACGGGTATCCGCCGTAGTACCAGCCGTACTTCGACGTCACCGGGACCGACTTCAGCAGCGACCCGTTGGCCCGCAGGTCGATGGCGGCGTCCCGGCCGGTGCCGGCCGAGTTGTCCGGCAGGCTGTAGCGGAAGGTCACCGCGTTGGCCGGAGCGGTGAGGGTGAACTCGACGTACTCGCCGACGGCGTCGAGGGTGACCGCCTCCCGACCGGACGCCTCGGACGGCAACGTGCCGTAGCGCCGGTCCGGGCCGATCTTCGTGCCGTTGTGGGCGGTCTCCTCCGCCTCCTGCTCGACGAACGGAACGGTGGCGCCCCGATTGGGGATGTCGAAGGGGGACAGCCCCGCCGCCGAGGCCGGGGTCGCGGTGCCGGTGACCGCGAGGGCGGTCACCGAGGTGGCGGCGAGCAGGGTGGCGGCGATGGCGGCCAACCCTGCCCGGGTCGGGTGTCGAAGGTGGTGCGGGGTGCCGGTGGTGTGGTTGGCCATGAGCTGCGCTCTCCCTTTCGTCAGGCAGGCCAGGTCCCCCCGTGTCGGTGCGGTGTGGCGCGTCCCCCTCGTTCTCCCTTCTTGGTGGTGTGGTGCCGGCGGCCGGGACGGGCCGCCGGCACCACGGCGAGCAGAGTCAGGTCAGGCCGGGCCCGTCCGCCAATTCGGGGGTACGCAGCCAGACGGCGGTGTCGGACGGCAGCAACCCGTCGTCGAGTGGCCCGCTGGCCAGCAGCAACTCCCCCTGAGCTGGCATCGGCACCGGTGCGGCGGAGAGGTTTACCAGGCAGGTGAAGCCGCCGCCACGGCTGAACGCGAGCACCCCGTCCGGGGCGGGCAGCCAGGTCAGCTCGCCGTCGCCGAGCGCCGGGTCGGCCTTTCGGGCCTGGATCGCGGCCCGGTACAGCTCCAGCATCGAGGCCGAGTCGCCGGTCTGAGCGGTGGCCGTCCGGTCCTTCCAGTCGGCCGGCTGCGGCAGCCACGGCGCGGCGGCACCCTCGGGGCTGAACTCGAAGGGCGGCTCGTCGCCGGCCCACGGCAGCGGTACGCGGCAGCCGTCCCGGCCGGGGTCGATCCGACCGGACCGCTCCCACATCGGGTCCTGCCGCAGCGCGTACGGGATGTCCTCGACCTCGTAGAGGCCCAGCTCCTCGCCCTGGTAGACGTAGGCCGCGCCGGGCAGCGACAGCGAGAGCAGCGCGGCGGCGCGGGCCCGGCGGGTGCCCAGCTCCAGGTCGGTGGGGGTGCCCTCGCGCTTGGCGGCGAAGCTGAACCTGGTGTCGGCCCGACCGTAGCGGGTGACGTGTCGGGTGACGTCGTGGTTCGAGAGCACCCAGGTGGCCGGCGCGTTGACCGGCGCGTGCGCGCTCAGCGTGCCGTCGATGCTCTCGCGCAGCGCTGCGGCGTCCCACGCGCAGCCGAGGAAGTCGAAGTTGAACGCGGCGTGCAGCTCGTCCGGGCGCAGGTAGTTGGCGAACCGCTGCCGGTCCGGCAGCCACACCTCACCGATCAGCGCGCGGTCGGCGTACTCGTCGGCGACCCGACGCCAGCCCCGGTAGATGTCGTGCACCCCGTCGAGGTCGTGGAACGGGTGCGGCCGATCGGGCTGGACCTCGGGCAGCGTGCCGTCCTTGACCAGGAGCCCGGCCGAGTCGATCCGGATGCCGTCCACGCCCCGGTCGAACCAGAACCGCAGGATGGCCTCGAACTCTTCCCGCACCCGGGGGTGGTCCCAGTTGAAGTCCGGCTGCTGCGGGGCGAACAGGTGCAGGTACCAGTCGCCGGGGGTGCCGTCCGGGTTTGTGGTGCGGGTCCAGGTCTCGCCGCCGAACTCGCCGATCCAGTCGGTGGGTCGCTCATCGCCGTTCGGGCCTCGGCCGGGCCGGAACCAGAACAGGTCGCGTTCGGGCGCCCCGGGCCCGCCGGCGAGCGCGGCCTGGAACCAGGGGTGCGCGTCGGAGCAGTGGTTCGGCACCACGTCGACGATCGTCCGGATGCCCAGCTCGTGCGCCTCGGCGATCAGCGCCTCGGCCTCGGCCAGCGTGCCGAAGACCGGGTCGATGTCGCGGTAGTCGGAGACGTCGTAGCCGGCGTCCGCCATCGGCGAGGGATACCAAGGGCTGAACCAGATCGCGTCGACGCCGAGCGCGGACAGGTGGTTCAGCCGGGACCGGATGCCAGCGATGTCGCCGATGCCGTCGCCGTTGCCGTCGGCGAAGCTCCGGGGATACACCTGGTAGATCACCGCTCCCCGCCACCACGGACTTCTGTCAGCTGTGGACACGAGCACCTGCTTTCTGCGTCAGTACGTCGGCGGGTTCGCCGGACCTGGTTATGTGTCGGGCGAACGGTCGTTGTTCGCCGCGGGTCGGGATGCGGTGGTGGCTATCCCTTGATGCTGCCCGTGGTCAGACCGGACATGATGTTGCGTTGGAAGATCAGGAAGATGATGACGGTTGGGATCGCGGCGATGACCGACGCGGCGATCACCACGTTCATCGGGGTGCCACCGGCGAAGGCGTAGATGCCGACGCTTACCGTCCGGGTCTCGGGCGAGGGCATGACCAGCTTCGGCCAGAGGAAGTCCTTCCACACCGCCGTCACGGCGAAGATCGAGACGACGCCGAGGATGGGACGCGACAGCGGCAGGATGATCGACCAGAGCGTACGCAGCGACGTCGCCCCGTCCATGAGGGCGGCGGCCATCAGCTCCTCGGGGATCGAGTCGAAGAACCGCTTCAACAGGAAGATGTTGAACGCGTTGGCGACCAGGGGCAGCCAGATGGCGAACGGTGAGTCCAGCAGGTTGATGTGCACGATCGGCAGGTCGATCACGGTCACGTACTGCGGCACGATGAGGACCATCGCCGGGATCATCAGCGTCCCCAGCATCAGGGCGAGGATCGCGTTGCCGAAGATCGGCCGAAGCTTGGACAACGAGTACGCGGCCGCGGTGTCGAAGACCAGTTGGAACAGCACCGCGCCGATCGCGTAGTAGAAGGTGTTGAACAGCAGCTTGGCGAGGGCCAGGTTGTTCCACGCGTCGATGTAGTTCTGCGGCTGCGGATCCTTCGGGAACAGCGACGGCGGGGTCTGCGCGATCTCCTGGCCGGACTTGAGCGCGCCGGTGACCATCCAGTAGAGCGGCCCGAGGAAGACAAGCGTGAAGCCCGCCACCACGACGATCAGCAGCGTCCAGTAGATGACCCGGCCGCGCCCCCGACTGAGCTGGGCATGGGAGATGAGGGTCCGGGTTCCGGAGTCCTGTGCCATTCCTCGCCGTCCTAGTCCTGTTTCGCAGTCAGCCGCACGTACACGGCGGAGAAGCCGGCCAGCACCACGAGCATGATCACGCCCAGGGCGGCGGCGCCGTTGAGGTCGTTCTGGAAGAACCCGTGCTGATAGATGAGGTACGCCACCGAGGTCGCGGAGTCCTCCGCGCCGGCGCCGTTGGCGAGGATCAGCGGCTCGATGAAGAGCTGCATCGTGGCGACGATCTGCAGCATCGCCATGAGCGCCAGGATCAGCCGGGTCTGCGGGATCGTCACGTGCACGATCCGCCGCCAGATCCCAGCCCCGTCCAGCTCGGCGGCCTCGTACAGCTCGCCCGGGATATTCTGCAACGACGCCAGGTAGATGAGCACCGCGCCGCCCATGTTCATCCAGGTGGACGCGACCACCATCGCCGGCATCGTCATCTCGGGCGACTGCATCCACTGCGAGGTGGGCAGGTGCAGCGCCTTGAGGATCGCGTTGAAGAGCCCCGCCTCGCTGGGGTCGTACGCGTAGAACTTGAAGAGGAACAGCGCGGAGGCCGGCGGCAGCATCACCGGCAGGTAGACCAGGATCCGCAGGTACCCCTTGGCGTGGCGGAACTCGTTGAGCAGCACCGCCACGAAGAACGGCACCACGTAACCGAGGGCGAGCGCGAGCACCGTGAAGTAGAACGTGTTCTGCCAGGCCGTCCAGAAGCTGGGGTCGGCGATGATCCGGGAGTAGTTGTCCCAGCCAACCCAGGTGGTCTCGCCGCGCCGGGTGCGCTGGAAGCTCATCACGATGCCGCGGATCATCGGGTACCAGGAGAAGACGACGAAGCAGAGCACCGCCCCGATCAGGAACGCGTGACCGGTGAGGTTGTCCCGTACCTTACGGCCGAGGCTGGTGCGCTGCGGCCTCGCCGAGTACGGCGACGGCGGGCGGCCCGGCTTCCTGGGGGTCTCCGGGACAGTGGTGATCGTCAAGGCAACTCCTGGGTGAGTCAGTGACGTCGACGATGCGGTGCGGATGTGGGGGCCGGGTCGGCGTCCCGGCCCCCACACGATCTCCTCAGCTCTCGGCGGCGAGGAGCTGGTTGACCTTCTCCTCAGCGGTCTTGAGCAGCGCGTCGATGTTCGAGTTCGGGTTGGTCAGCACACCGGACATCGCGGCGTCGAGCACCGCGTAGATGGCCTGTGCGTTGCGCGGCTCACCCTTGATCGGCACCGGGGTCGCCTCGAAGAGCGCGAAGTTCGCGGTGTCGACGTTCGCGTTCGCCTTGCGCAGCTCCAGCTCCTGCTTCTGCGCGTCACTGCCGTTGGCGAAGAGCAGCGGCTGGGGCAGACCCACCGGGTAGTTCTGCGGCTTGGCCCGGACGTAGTCGAACTGGCCCTTGCCCGGGGTCAGCTTCTGGTACGCGATCCACTTGAGACCGGCCTTGACCTGCTCGGGAGTGAGGTCCTTCTTGAAGAAGTAGCCCTCGCCGCCACCGAGCGTCCCCTTCGCCGCACCATCCTGGCCGGGCAGCGGAGCCATCGCCCAGTCCTGGAACTTGCCCTGGAACTGGCTGACGATCGCCTGGGTGGCGTCCGGGGCGCCGATGAACATGCCGACCTTGCCCGCGCCGGCGTTGGTCAGCAGGTCGCCCCACTGGAGCAGCTGACGGGCACCCATGCTGTTGTCGCCGTACCGCATGTCCTTGAGGTTCTGCAGGACCTGCTTGCCCATGGCGTTGTTGAAGTCGGCCTTCTTGCCGTCGGCCGTGAGCACCTGGCCGCCCTGCGAGTAGAGCAGGGAGGTGAAGTGCCAGCCGCCGGTGTTGCCGGCGCTGTACTCCGAGTAGCCGGCGATGCCGTTGCCGAGCGCGGAGATCTTCTTGGCCGCGGCCCGGACCTCGGCCCAGGTCTTGGGCGGGTTGTTGACGTCAAGCCCGGCCTGCTGGAACAGGACCTTGTTGTAGACCAGGCCCATCGAGTAGTTCTTCACCGGCACGGCGTAGAGCTTGCCGCCGTCGGTGAAGACCTCCTTGAGCGCCGGGTCGACGCTGTCCCAGGTCGAGATCGCGTCCTTGTTGACGTGCTGGCTGATGTCCATCGCCTGACCGGAGTCGAGCACCTGCGCCAGATCGGTCATGTACCCGTAGAACACGTCCGTCACGGTGCCGCCGGCGAGGCGGGCGGTGAAGTCCGGCGGGTTGTTGCACTGCTCGCCGACGCTGACGCTCTTGATGGTGATGTCCGGGTTCTGCTTCTGGAACTCGGCGACGTCGTCGTTCCAGTTCTTCAGCAGCTCTTTCTGAGCGCCGACCGGCTGGCAGTCGACAGTGATGGTGACCTTGCCGCCTGCGGTCGAGCCCTTGTCGTCGCTCTTCGTGGAGCACGCCGTGAGGCTGAGCCCCAGGCCGGCCACGAGCGCAACCGCCGCAGCCTTTCGGTATTGCGGTACGGACATCTGTCCATCCCTTCGGGAACGGGTGTCTCCAATGACCTTCGCTGATCTGCGGTGATACGACCTGACGCCCAGTAGCTGCGTCGGAGCCAGGTGTGAGTGGAGTCACTGTAACGAGGCCGACTCATTTCGGCAAGGTATCGACCTCGTTCCGAAAGGACACGACGTGATGACGACAGATGTTGGCAAGCCTGTGAAAGCAGCCCGGTTTGCCAGCTATTGGTCCCTTATGGCCGGTCATTCGGCCCGGTCGATGTTGATCGTTTCCAGCAACGACGAAAACGGCCGCCGACCGCGAGAAGCGGTCGACGGCCGAAGCGTCGTTCGGTACGTGCCTAACGGCGAGGGGCGGGGGCGGTCGAGCCCCGCACCACCAACTCCGGCTCGAACAGCAGCTCGTCCTGGAGTACGCCGGCACCCTCGATCTGGGTGACCAACAGATCCACGGCGGCCTGCCCCATCGTCTCGATCGGCTGCCGCACCGTGGTCAACGGCGGATCGGTGCACGTCATGAACGCGGAGTCGTCGAAACCCACCACCGACACGTCCGCCGGCACCGAACGACCCAACCGCCGGGCCGCGCGGATCGTGCCCAGCGCCAGGACGTCGCTGGCGCAGATGATGCCGGTGACGCCCCGCTCGACCAACTTCGTGGCGGCGACCCGTGCCCCCTCCATCGAGAAGCTGGACCGCTCGACGCACTCGGCGTCGGCCTCGCCCCAGCCCGCCGCCTGGATCATCGCGTCGAGCTTGCGCCGCGACGGCACATGCCCCTCCGGCCCGAGCACCATCCCGATCCGTTCGTGCCCGAGCGAGCGCAGGTGCCCGTACGCCTGCTCCACCGCCACCGCGTCGTCGGTGGAGACCCGGGGAAACCCCAACTCGTCCACACCCGCGTTGACAAGCACGACCGGAAGCCCCCGATCGGTCAGCCGACGGTAGTGGTCGTGTCGAGCGTCGGCGAGCGCGTACGAGCCACCGGCGAAGATCACCCCGGAGACCTGGTGGTCGAGGAGCATCTCCACGTAGTCCATTTCGGAGACGCCGCCAATGGTCCGGGCACAGAGCGCCGGGGTGTAGCCGCGCTGGGCGAGAGTCCCGGTGACCACCTCGGCCAGCGCCGGGAAGATCGGGTTCTGCAACTCGGGCAACACCAGCCCGACCAGCCGGGCGCGTTCGCCACGCAGCTTGGTGGGCCGCTCGTAACCGAGCACGTCCAGCGCCGTCAGCACGGCCGTCCGGGTCGCCTCGGAGACACCGTCGCGGCCGTTGAGCACCCGGCTGACGGTGGCCTCGCTGACGCCCGCCTTCTTGGCAACTTCAGTCAACCGCTTGGTCACGGTCGCAATCGTACGTCACCTGAATGAAAGAAATGAACAGCAAATTGCTTGCCGTTTGCTGTTCGGCCACTGCATTCTTCCCACCGCCGACCATTCCGCCCCCTCCGACCGCGACGACCCGCAACACCGAACGCCGAAGTCCACTCTTGTCGGCGTCCGGCCACACGAGCGCGAGCGTTCGACCAGGCAAGCGCTGGCGTCCGACCACCCGAACCCTGAAGTCCCGCACCCGAGCGCAGGCGTCCGGTCACCCCGCGCACCGAAGTCCGCGCGCCAACGACGGCCAGCCGCACCAAGCTCTCCCCTACCCCGCGAGGCCCAGCCGGCGGCACGATTTGCCCGATATCTGGCGACCCGGCTCGGCCGACCCGATCCAGGCGGGCATGATCGACTCGGTTTCAGTGATATCGCGGTGTCCCAGCGCCCCGGATACCGCGACTTCCTGAAACACGAGTGGATCAAGCCGCCACGCGCGGGACACCGCCACGCGCGGGACGTGGTGGCCTCGGGTGGCCCAGGTCAGGACAGGTTGCGTAGGGCGTCTTCGATGGCCCGGTGGAAGGTCGGGTACGCGTAGATCATGTGCCGGAGCTGACTCAGCGGAACCGCCGCGTGCACCGCCACCACCAGTGCGGAGAGCACCTCGCCGCCAGCCGGGCCGACCGAGGTCGCACCGATCAGCACACCCTGGTCGGCGTCCGCGACGAGCTTGATGAAACCGTCGTCGCCGACCTGGTGGATCCAGCCCCGGGTGGAGCTGCCGAGTTTGGTGAAACCGACCTGCACGTTGATGCCGCGCTCGCGGGCCTGCTGCTCGGTGAGCCCGACCGCGCCGACCTCGGGATCGGTGAAGGTCACCCGGGGCAGCGCGCGGTAGTCGGCTCGCGGAACGGTGCCGGCCGACCCGCTCGATCCGCTGGTCGCCAGCGAACTGGACGCGCCCATCGCCCCGCCGACCACGCTGGAGGTCCCGCTGGCGTCCGCCCCCGCCTTCGCCTTCCGAGCGCGGGCCAGGATGTCGGCGATCACGATCCCCGCCTGGTACATGGCGATGTGCGTGAAGGCGCCCTCGCCGGTCAGGTCACCGACCGCCCAGACGTGGTCGGTGACGCGCAGACGGTCGTCGACCGGCAGGTAGCGCTGACTGGCGTCCAGACCGATCGTGTCCAGCCCCAACTCGGTCAGGTGGGCCTTGCGCCCGGTCACCACCAGCAGCCGATCGGCGGTGAACTCGGCACCGCCGCCACCACGCAGGGTGAACCTGGTCCCGTCGTGCTCGACCCGTTCGGCGCGTACCCCGGTGTGGATCTGGACGCCGTCGGCGCGCAGCGCCGCCGCGGCGACCTCGGACGCCTCGGGCTCCTCCACGGCCAGCACCCGGTCGAGCGCCTCGACCACGGTGACCCGGACCCCGAAGCGGGCGAAGACCTGCGCCAACTCCAGGCCGATCGCGCCGCCGCCGAGCACGAGCAGCGACTCCGGCAGCTCCTCGACCTCGATCGCCTGGTGGTTGGTCCAGTACGGCGTGTCGGCCAGACCGTCGATCGGCGGCACCGACGGGCGGGTGCCGGTGCCCAGCACGACCCCGTGTCGGGCCTCGAACACCTGGTCACCGACGCGGACCCGGCGCGGACCGTCGAGCCGGCCGCTGCCCCGCACGAGCCGCCCACCCTTGCCGATGAATCGGTCCGCCGCGACCGCGTCGTCCCAGGTGTCGGTGGCTTCCTCGCGGATCCGCTTGGCCACCGGCGCCCAGTCCGGCTGGACCTGCGCCGTCCCGGCGAGCCCGTCGACCCGGCGAGCCTCGGCGAGGGCGTTGGCCGCTCTGATCATCATCTTGCTCGGGATGCAGCCCCAGTAGGGGCACTCCCCGCCGACGAGATCCCGTTCGACGCCGACGACGCTGAGGCCGGCCTCGGCGAGGCGTTTGGCCACCTCCTCGCCGCCGACCCCGAGCCCGACCACGACCACATCCACCAGCTCCGGCTCCGCCACTGAAACAGCATCCCCCAGCGACACCACCCCGGCCACCGGGGTCGGCGGAAAAGCCGACCCGCTCACCGGCTCGGACGCTTACCGTGGCCGGATGCACGCACGCTTCGCTCCGGTCCGGGACTGCTTCCACGACCTGCTCGCCGCCGGCCGGGAGACCGGCGCCAGCCTGACCATCTGGTACGACGGGCAGCCAGTCGTGGACCTGATCGGCGGCTCGCGCAGCGGCGACGGGCCGGGCGGCGAGCCGTGGCGGCCGGACACGCTTGTGAACGTCTACTCGGTCGGCAAGCCGGTGGCCGCGCTCTGCCTGTTGCTGCTCGTCGACCGGGAGAAGGTCGATCTCGACGCTGCCGTGGACCGGTACTGGCCGGAGTTCCGCACTTCCGCCACCGTGCGTCAGGTGTTGTCGCACACCGCCGGGCTGCCGGCCTTCCCGGTGCCCCGACCGGCCACCGCGGTCGCCGACTGGGCGCTGCTCACCGGCGACCTGGCCGCCGCCGACCCCGAGTGGTCGCCGGGCTCGGTCGCCGGAGAACACGCCTGGACGTACGGGCACCTGGTGGGCGAGCTGGTCCGCCGGGTCGACGGACGGTCGGTGGGCCGGTTCCTGGCCGAGGAGATCGCCGACCGGTGGCACCTCGACCTCGGCTTCGGGCTGGCCGAGGCGGACCAGCGGCGCTGCGCGGACCTGCGGTACGGCGACCCGGGGTGGCCGACCCGGGTGCTCGGTGAGCCGGGCTCGCTGCGGGCCCGCTCAATGGGCAACCCGGCCGGTGGGCAGGACCTGGCCGTGCTGAACAGCCCGCTGTGGCGAGGCTCCGAGGTGCCCGCGGTCAATTTGCACGCCACCGCGTCCAGCCTGGCCCGGCTCTACGCCGGGCTGTTGGCCGGTGGTGTCCTGGACGGCGTCCGACTGGTCAGCCCCGAGCTGATCGCGGAGGCGACCCGGGTTCAGTACGACGGGCCGGACCTGGTGTTGGAACGCGACACCCAGTGGACGCTGGGCATGCTGTGGGAGCCGGACGGCAGCTGGGGCATGGGCGGGCTCGGCGGCAGCAGCGCGTGGGCCGACCCCGAGCGCGGTTACACCTTCGCGTACGCCACGGCGCACCTCGCCGAGCACGACCGGGTGGACGAGCTGGTCGAGGCGTTGCACTCGGTGCTCTGAGCGGGTCAGCGCAGCCAGACCGGGTCGGTGCCGGGCACCGAGAGCGGTGGCGGGTAGTCCAGGGTGCGGCGGAGCTGGTCCGGCAGTCGCCACGGCTGGTGCACCGCCTTGCCGTGCACCCCGGCCAGCTCCGGCACCCACCGGCGCACGTAGTCGCCGGCCGGGTCGTACCGCTCGGCCTGCCGGACCGGGTTGAACCCCCGGTAGGGCTTCGTGTCGTTGCCGGTGCCGGCGACCCACTGCCAGTTGCCGGAGTTGTTCGCCACGTCCCCGTCGAGCAGCCAGTGGAAGAAGACCGGCACCCCGGACCGCCAGTCCTGCCCGAGGTGCTTGGTCAGGTAGCCGGCGGTGATCAGCCGGGCCCGGTTGTGCATCCAGCCCTGCGCCCGCAGCTGCCGCATCCCGGCGTCGACGATCGGCATCCCGGTCTGTCCCTCGGTCCAGGCCGCCAACGCGTCGTCGTCGTAGCGCCACTGCTCGGTGGCACCCCGCCGGTACGCCCTGGTCGAGATGTCCGGGAAGGCGGCGGTGACCTGGTAGTAGAAGTCCCGCCAGCAGAGCTGCCGGACGAACGGGCCGGACCGGTCCCCGGCGCGGTTCGCCACCGCCAGCGGTGACACACAGCCGAAGCGCAGGTACGGGCTGAGCCGGGAGGTGTCGTCGCCGGCCATGTCGTCGTGCTGATCGCCGTACCGGGTCAGGTCGGGCAGCCAGGCGGTGAGCCGCTGCCGGGCGAGCCGCTCACCGCCGCTTGCCGCGTCGGGCGAGTCTCCGGCGGGCAGCGCCGGCAGCCGGCCCACGCGTACCCCGTCGGGCAGGGCGATCCGGCGCGGCGCGGCCAACTCCTCGCGCCACCGGTTGGCCGCCCAGGCCCGGTGGTACGGGCTGAACACCCGGTAGTGGTCACCGCCGCCGCCGGGTCGCAGCGCACCCGGCTCGACCACGGTCAGCCCGGGAAACAGGCGCAGGTGCAGTCGGTGCCGCTCGCACTCGGCGCGCAGTCGCCGCTCCCGGCGGCTGGCGTGGTGACTGACGTCGGCGGAGAGCGCGACGGCGGTCGCGCCGACCTCGGCGGCCAGCCGGATCGTCTCGGCCACCGGGTCGCCGTGTCGCACCACCAGGTCACCGCCGCGTTCGCGGAGCTGAGTGCGCAGGTCGGCGAGGGCCTGGTGCAGAAAGCGGGTGCGGTTGGCGGACAGGTCGGCCAGCGCCGGGTCGAGCACGAACAACGGCACCACCCGGTCGAAGGCCGCACAGGTGGTGGCCAGCGCCGGGTGGTCGTGCACCCGCAGGTCGCGGGTGAGAAGCACGATCGCCGTGCTCGCGGTCACCGGCCCTCCGGGTGGGTGGTCGGCCCGGGGATGACGACCGGCGTACCGGTCGAGCTGAGCAGGGCACGCGCGGCCACCGCCATCCGTCGCCGCTGTGGCACCAGGGCCCGCCGAACGAAGACGTCGTAGTCCTGCGCGGCCACCTCGTCGAGGATGCCGCCGTAGAGCGCGTACGCGGTGCGCATGCAGGCCTGCGAGGCGGGCGCCAGCATCGTGACACCCGGTGCGGCGGCGGCGTAGTGCGCCTGGGCGCGGGTCACCTCGTACTCGATCAGCTCGCGGATCCGGGGCGTACCGCGGCCCCGGGCACGCGCCTCGGCCAACTCCTCGCGGGTGACCCCGAACTTCGCCATGTCCTCGTCCGGCAGGTAGGTGCGGCCCCGGTCGAGATCCTCGGCGACGTCCCGGATGAAGTTGGTGAGCTGGAAGGCGAAGCCGAGTTGCCGGGCCGGCTCCCGTGCCGCCGCCGGGTCGGAGCTGCCCAGGATCGGCAGCATCATGGTGCCGATGACCGCCGCCGAGCCCTCCATGTAGTCGAGCAGGTGGTCGTAGGTCGGGTACGCGGTGACGGTCAGGTCCATCGCCATGCTCTTCAAAAACGACGCAAAGTCGTCCCGGTCGAGATCGAAGACGGCGATCGTGTGCAGCACGGCCGGCAACAGTGGGTCGTCGACTGGCGCACCGTGCAGACCGGCCACGAACTGGCTGGCCCAGTGGTCCAGCCGAGCGGCCCGCTCGGCCGGCGGCAGGTCCTCAGTGCGGTCGACGATCTCGTCCGCGTACCGGGTGAACCCGTAGAGGGCGTGCACATGTCGTCGTTTCCAAGCGGGGAGCAGGCGGGTAGCGAGATAGTAGGTGCGGCCGTGACGTTTGTGCAGCTCACGGCACCGGTCATAGGCAGCGGTGAGATCAGTTTCCACCGGCCCTCCTCCATTATCGACGCACCAATCGACGCAACTCGTAGCCTAGGGTACGCTCAGCCGCATGGCCAACGACGCAGTTGCGGGCAACGTGACCCGCGTGGCGCCGGCAGGGCCGGGGGACGGGGACGATCCGGTCCGCGCCGTTCTGGCCGCATACACCCACGACCTGGTCACGGCGGTCGACGAGACCCTGACCACCTTCCTCAGCGCCGAGGTCGACTCCCTCAACGAGATCGACCCATCGATGGGCGCCTTCGCCGCCACCGCGCGGGAGGTCGTCCTCACCGGCGGCAAGCGGATCCGGTCCACGTTCGCCTACTGGGGTTGGCGCGGGGCGGTGGGCGCCACCGCAGCGCTGCCACCCGTCCTGCCCGCGCTGGCCGCGCTGGAGTTGCTGCACACCTTCGCGCTTGTGCACGACGACGTGATGGACGCGTCCACCACCCGCCGTGGCCGACCCACCGCACACGTCGCCCTCGCCGAACAGCACATCGCCGCGAACCACCGAGGTGATCCCGGCCGGTTCGGCGAGGCCGCCGCCGTGCTCATCGGCGACCTCTGCATGGTCTGGGCCGATCAGCTGCTGGCCCACGCAACGGTGCCGTCGGATCGACTCTTCGAGGTTCGGCGCTGCTACGACCAGATGCGGGTGGAGACGGTCGCCGGGCAATACCTCGACGTGCTCGGCGAGAACGACCCGGCCAGCTGGTCGGTCGACCGGGCGCTGCGGGTGGCCCGCTACAAGACCGCCAGCTACACCGTCCAGCGACCACTCCTCTTCGGGGCCCGCCTCGCCGGGGTGCCCGCCGACGATGCGCTCATTCCCGCGTACACCCGCTATGGCCTGGCGGTCGGCGAAGCGTTCCAGCTCCGCGACGACCTGCTCGGGGTCTACGGCGACCCGGCGGCCACCGGCAAGCCGGCCGGTGACGACCTCCGCACCGGCAAGCCGACCACGCTGCTCATGCTGGCCCGTGAGCTTGCCACGCCGGCCCAGCTCGCGGCGTTGGACCGGGCCGCCGACGGCCCGGTCGACGAACTCGCCGGGCTGGTCGCCGAGACCGGCGCGGTGACCCGGTTGGAGGAGATGATCGCCGAGCGGGTGAGCGACGCGTTGACCGCGCTCGACGCGGCGCCCGTCAACGAGACGGCGCGTACCGCGCTGACCGGGCTGGCCACCGCCGCTGCCAACCGGCGGGCCTGATGAGCGACTCAAGCGAGGAGGTGGTCACGTGCGGACGGTGACGGGACGGACGGACCGGGTGGTGGTCGTCGGGGCCGGGCTGGGCGGGCTCGCCTGCGCGCTGCACCTGGCGGGCAGTG
The DNA here is from genome assembly GCF_000718555.1 of Micromonospora chokoriensis. GTDB lineage: Bacteria > Actinomycetota > Actinomycetes > Mycobacteriales > Micromonosporaceae > Micromonospora > Micromonospora chokoriensis_B. The sequence continues at coordinate 67,956 of NZ_JOAN01000026.1, read as the reverse complement.
GCCGGCAGGTGACCGTACTGGAGCGTGAGCCGGTGCCCGGCGGTCGGGCCGGACGGCTCGGCGTGGACGGCTACGAGTTCGACACCGGCCCGACCGTGCTCACCATGCCCGACCTGATCGCCGAGGCGCTCGGCGCGGTCGGTGAGGAGCTGCACGACTGGCTGGACCTGACCCCGCTCGACCCTGCCTACCGGGCGTACTACCCGGACGGCTCGACCCTCGACGTGCTCACCGACACCACCCGGATGGCGGCCGAGATCTCCCGGGTCTGCGGGCCCCGCGAGGCGGACGGCTATCTGCGTTTCGTCGAGTACGCGCGGGAGTTGTGGCGTCTGGAGCGGACCGACTTCATCGAGCGCAACCTGGACGCGCCGACCGACCTGATCACCGGCAACCTGCTCAAGCTGCTCACCGGCGGGGCCTTCCGACGCCTCCAGACGAAGATCAACCAGTTCTTCCGCGACCCGCGTACCCAGCGGATCTTCTCCTTCCAGGCGATGTACGCCGGCCTCGCGCCGCACGACGCGCTGGCCATCTACGCGGTCATCGCGTACCTCGACTCGGTGGCCGGGGTCTACTTCCCGCGCGGCGGCATCCACGCGGTCTCCAAGGCGATGGCCGGCGCGGCTGAGAAGCACGGCGTGCAGATCCGGTACGACACCACGGTGACCCGGGTGGAGACCGCGAACGGCCGCGCCACCGGCGTGCTCACCGCCGACGGCGAACTGGTGCCGGCGGACGTGGTGGTGCTCAACCCCGACCTGCCGGTCGCCTACCGGGACCTGCTCCCCGCCGCGCCGCAGCGCCGGCTCACCTACTCGCCGTCCTGCGTCGTTCTGCACGTCGGCTCCCGACAGGGCTATGCGAAGATCGCCCATCACAACATCCATTTCGGACGCGCGTGGAAGGGCACCTTCGATGAGGTCATCCGGCGGGGTGAGCTGATGACCGATCCGTCGCTGCTGGTGACCAACCCGAGCCGGACCGACCCGACGGTGGCCCCACCGGACCGGCACACCTACTACGTGCTCGCCCCGGTGCCCAACCTGCACCGGGCGCCCTTCGAGTGGCGCGGAGACCTGACCCAGCGCTACACCGACCGACTGATCGGCACCCTGGAGGAGCGCGGTTACGTCGGCTTCGGCGCCGGGGTCGAGGTGCTCCGGGCGATCACCCCCGCCGAGTGGGAGGAGCAGGGGATGGCCGCCGGCACCCCGTTCGCCGCCGCGCACACCCTCTTCCAGACCGGCCCGTTCCGCCCGTCGAACCTGCACCGCAACCTGTCGAACGTGGTGTTCGTCGGCTCCGGAACCCAACCCGGGGTCGGCGTACCGATGGTGCTCATCTCCGGCAAGCTCGCCGCCGGCCGAATCACCGGGGAAGGCCGATGAGCACCCGTGAGGTACACCTCGTCGAACTCGTCGACGAGACCGGCAAGGCGCACGGTGAGACGACCGTCGCGGCCGCACACCAACCCCCGGGGCAGCTGCATCGGGCCTTCTCGGTGTTGCTGGTGGACCCGGACGGCCAGGTGCTGCTCCAACGTCGAGCCGCCGTCAAGACCCGATTCCCGCTGCGCTGGGCCAACTCCTGCTGCGGCCACCCCCGACCGGGAGAGTCGCTCGCCGAGGCGGCCAACCGCCGGCTGGGCGAGGAGTTGGGGGCGGGCCCGGTCGAGCTGACCGAGGTCGGCGTCTACGTCTACTACGCCGAGGACCCGGCGACCGGTCGGGTCGAATTCGAGTACGACCACGTGCTGCGGGGCGAATTCCGGCCCAGCGCACCGCTACTACCGGACCCGGACGAGGTGGCCGAGCTGCGGTGGGCCGATCCCACCGCGTTGGAGGCCGAGTTGGACCGCGACCCCCGGTCGTACGCGCCCTGGCTGGGTGGGGTGGTGAACCGGCTGCTGCACCCCTCGGGGTCCGGGTCGGGCACAACCGGCCCGGCCATGACACCGCCCGAATCGTCGGCGGATGACACGGCGGAGCGGTCGGGTGGTCGATGAGGCGCTGAGCGCGGGCGCGGTCGCACGGCGGTTGGGAGTCGCGGTGACGACCCTGCGCACCTGGCACCAGCGCTACGGGCTCGGGCCCAGTGAACACGTCCCCGGTCACCACCGCCGGTACACACCGACCGATCTGGCCCGTCTGGAGATCATGCGACGGCTCACCGCCGAGGGGGTGAGCCCCGCCGAGGCGGCCCGCTGGGCCCGCCAGGCACCGGATCCAGTGCCCAACGGCACCCTCGCCCCGGCCCGGATCCACCCGACCGGCAGGGACGGCGGCGGCGGCACCATCCCGGTCGGCCGTGCCGGCCCAGCAGCCCGCGGGTTGGCCCGCGCCGCCATGCGCCTGGACGCGGCGGCGATCAGCGAGACGATCGCGCACGCCCTGGCCGCTGGCGGGGTCGTCGCCACCTGGGATGGCCTGCTGCGGCCGGTGCTCGCCGGAATCGGCGAACGGCACGCCGCCACCGCCGGTCTGATCGAGGTGGAACACCTGGTGTCCCGCTGCGTCTCGGAGGCTCTCGCGGCGGCCAGTCGGGCCAAGGTCCCTACCGGGCCGGCCCGGATCCTGCTCTCCTGCGCCGACGAGGAGCAGCACACCCTGCCGCTGGAGGCGTTGGCCGCAGCGCTCGCGGAGGCCGGTGTCAGCTACCGGATGCTCGGCGCTCGGATGCCGGTGCCCGCTCTCGTCGAGGCGGTGAACCGGACCGGCCCGGCCGCCGTGGTGCTCTGGTCGCACACCCGGGCCACCGCCGACCCGGCCCAGCTCAGCGCGCTGCTCGCAGCGCCCCGCCGCCCGTTGCTGGTGCTCGCCGCCGGCCCCGGCTGGCGCGCGGACACGCTGCCCGCCGGGGTGGTGCGGCCGGTCGACCTGGCCGAGGCGGTCTCGCTCTCCGCCGCCGTCCGCGACTCTCTGGACCAGTCGAGTCGTGATTGATCGCACTGTCGCCGGTCGGCAGCGTGAACTACCGTCGGGCGGGTCCGCCGACCCCGACCCTCCGGGAGCGAGCACATGCAAGCCCGCGCTGTCCTGGCGCCCGTCCTCGCCATGGCGCTGGTCTTGTCCGGTTGTGCCCAACCGGACCGCACCATCGCACCCGCCGGCGCTGTCAAGCCGGTGCAATCGACCACACCCCCCACCCCGTCACCGCACCCCAGCACCAAGCCGGCCAAGCCGCCACTGCGGCCGCTGCCGGCCAAGCTCCCCGCCGGCCTCGGGCGCAACACCGGCGTACGCCCGGTGGCCCTGACGTTCGACGACGGACCCAACCCGGCCTGGACACCCAAGGTGCTCGACCAACTACGGGCCGCCAAGGTGACCGCAACCTTCTGCGTCGTCGGTCGCGAGGCGCAGCGCCACCCGGAGTTGATCCGACGGATCGTCCGGGAGGGACACCAGCTCTGCAACCACAGCTGGCGGCACGACCTCGATCTGGCCCGCCGACCGGTCGCCGAGATCCGGGCCGACCTGGACCGCACCAACAAGGCCATCCGTAAGGCGGCTCCCGGCACGAAGGTGTCGTTCTACCGGCAGCCGGGCGGCCGGTGGACGCCGGAGGTGATCGCGGTGGCGAAGGACCTCGGCATGCGCCCGCTGCACTGGTCGGTCGACCCACAGGACTGGGACAAGCCGAGCGCGGCCACGATCGGCAAGCGAATCCACACCGCCACCCGCCCCGGTGCCATCGTCCTCCTGCACGACGGGGGCGGAAATCGGGCCGCGACGCTCGCCGCATGCCCCCAGGTGATCTCCGACCTGAAGCGGCGCTTCGGCATCACCCGACTCCAGTAGACCCGCTCTGACCTGCGGCTTAACCCTGATCCGATACCGATTTTGTCGACCGCCCGAGCATCACGTATGCTTTCGAAGCCTCCGGCGGGGCCGGATGGGAGCAAGTCCGCTTGAAGTTGCGAGTGTGCAATGATGGCGGGGCCGCCCTCATCGTCTAGCGGCCCAGGACGCCGCCCTTTCAAGGCGGTAGCACGGGTTCGAATCCCGTTGGGGGCACGACCGGCGCAAGCCGGAGCACGGCCGGCTCACGCCGGAGGCACTACCGGCGCAAGCCGGAGCAACACAAGCTAGGTCCTGTGGAGCAGTTGGAGTGCTCGCCGCCCTGTCAAGGCGGAGGTCGCGGGTTCAAGTCCCGTCAGGACCGCAGCGCTGACGCCGCGCATCGCGCGGCGTTCTGCGTATCGGAGCAGGTCACCCTGCCGCCGGTTCGTCCGGTTGCCGGGTAGCATGAGCCGAGCGACACGGCCAGGTAGCTCAGTTGGTACGAGCGTCCGACTGAAAATCGGAAGGTCGGCGGTTCGACCCCGCCCCTGGCCACATAGCCTTTCGCCGGGCTACAGAGGTCCCCACCAGCGGAAACGCAGGTGGGGATCTTGCTGTTTCCGGCCTTCGCACCGGCACCCCCAAGATCCGAGAAGGGTCGCCCGTCCGTGACGAATCGGCGACCCTCTGTCCGGAACCGGGCACCGCGCGAAGCTGCACACCCGGGCATCAGCCGGTATGGTCCGGGCCTATGGGACAGGAATTGACTGATCCGGCCGACATCCGGCAGGACGTCGACCAGTTCTCTCTCCGGTGCAGCCTCCTCGTCCCGGGCTCCGCCGAGCAGGCCTTCGCGGTCTTCACCGATCAGCTGACCGAGTGGTGGGTCACCGAATACACCTGGTCCGGCCCGGATGCCCTGGCCGAGCTGGGCATGGAGCCGCGAGCCGGCGGCATGCTCTACGAACTGGGCCCGTACGGCTTCCGCGCCGACTGGGGCCGGGTGCTCACCTGGGATCCGCCCCGCCGGCTCGTCTTCGTCTGGCAGATCGGCCCCGACCGGGCGCCGGTGCCGGACCCGGCTCGCGCGAGCGAGGTCGAGGTGCTGTTCCACTCCGAGGGGCCGGAACGCACCCGGGTCGAGCTGGAGCACCGGCACTTCGACCGACATGGCGAGGCTGCCGAGGGTTACCGCAAGGCGCTCACCGCTGGTTGGCACGAGCTGCTCACCCGCTACGTCGCCACGGTGTCGCGCCACCGCCCCACCACCGCGGCCTGACTCCCCACCCGGTCACCGGCCGAGCCGCCGATTGGCAGCCGCCCCGCTGAGGTCCCCCCGACCACCCAGGTCGGCGCGTTGGCCGGCCTCCGCCCCCGAGCCGAAGCCGGTGCCGCCCAGTCGGCGGGGCGGTGCGGTGCGCAGCCGCGGGTACTCCTCGGTGAGCCGTCGCTGCACCCGGTCGGACCGGTCGGCAAGCACCAGCGCCATCGACGGCGTCCCCGGCTCGCTGGCCGCCGCCGCCTCGGCCGCCCAGAGCCGGCCTCCGATCACCTCAGCGAAGCCCGCCAACCAGGAGCGGCGGAAGGCGGCGGGGTGGTCGTCCGAGGGGACCTCGGTGGCGGCCAGGCCGTGCGCCGCCTGCACGAGCAGCGAGGTGAAGAGCAGGTCGACCCGTTCCAGGTCACTGGCGAACCCGAATAGGTGCAGGGCGAAGCCGTTGCCCTGCCGACGGCGTACGCAGCGGCAGCGCAGCGGCTCGGCCACGGCGGCGAGCAGGCCGACCTTGTCGCGGGCGTACGGGGCGACGACGTCCAGCACTCGATCGCCGACCGGGTCGGTGGTCGGATCCCGGGCGGCGAGCAGCGCCCGGTCCACGCCGTAGCGGGCGATCAACTCGGTCGCCTTGGCGGTGAAGGCGGCCGACTCGGCCGGCGTGCAGGCCGGATCCTCGGCCTGAGCCAGCAGCTTGCGCACCTTGCTGAGCATGGCCTCGGACATGCCTACAGAGCTATCACACCGGCCGGACAAGAACGCCTGACCGGCCCGTGTGGCACCTCACCCGGCGCGGCTGCGCAGGGTGGCGATCGTCGAACCAGCGAGCGTGAGCAGGCACTCGGGGAGCTGCCCATCGGCCGCCGCGGCGCCGAACAACGCCTCACCGGTCGGATTGTCACGATTGGCGTACGCGCTGACGAAGCGGGCCACCCAGCGGGTGTCGTACCCGGCCTGATCGATCCCCGGGAAGTCGAGCGCCGCCCCGCTGGCCGCTGGCGCGTCCCCGAGCATCGTCGCGGCGAGGCACCAGGCCACCCCGTACGCGCCGCTCAGGCCGGCCCGGTCGACGACCGCGTCGAATGCTCCCACCACCGCGTCTCCATCCCCGTTGAGCGCCGAGCTGAGCACGGCGGCGGCGTCGTCGAACGTCTGCTGTGGTAGGTCCGTCACGCAGCGCACAGTAGGAGGGACGGTCAAGACCCCTCGACAACCATCACTGTCCGTGTTCAACGCGAGCTACCTGCGCATTGCGCCACCTCCACGGTCCCGCCAGCGGCTCCGGCACGCTAATGTGCGCAGCGGACCTTCGCCGGAGGAAGGACGACCATGCTCTTATCACGCCGCTCGCGGGTGGCCTCACTGGCTGCCTGCGCGACGATCCTGCTCGCCACAAGCGCCTGCGGGGATGACAAGCCCGATGAGGCAAGCGCCCAACAGGTGCGCCTCTACGGCACGGACGGCAACATGCTCAACTCCTATCCTGCGGAGTTGAAGGAACGGGCGAGTCTCGTCGACGGGATGAAGGGCACCACGCCCCTCGTTCCGCTGCCAGACGACTTCAAGGGCCGGCTACGGGCCGTCAATCCGGCGCTGACGGATTATCTCTATGCCGCCGAGTCCTACGACGCGGTGGTGATCGCCGCGCTCGCCGCCCAGTTGGCCGGGAGCACCAACCCTGCCGACATCGCGAAGCAGATCGTCGGTGTGACAAACGGTGGGCAGCGCTGTGAGGACCCGGCCAGCTGTCTCACGTTGGCCCGCAACGGGCAGGACATCGAGTACCGCAGTGTGTCGCTGACCCGGGCGGGTTTCACGGACAAGGGTGAGCCGGCCACCGCGAGCTACGCCACGCTGACCTTCGACGGGCAGCAGATCAACGATGGCAAGACCGAGTTCGTCGGGGCTGGCATCGAGTCGGCGGCGAGCACCAAGACTCCGCCGAAGCCGAAGAAGCAGCGCCCGGGTGGGAGCACCAACCAGAAGCCGCTGATCCTTGGCGGCCTACTGCCGAAGACCGGTGACCTGTCGATCGCCTACCCGTCGATGGCGGCCGGTGCCGCGCTGGGCATCAGGGAGGTGAACGCCGCTGGCGGTGCGCTGGGCAAGCCGGTGACCTGGCTGGATGGCGACGACGGCACCAACCCGGCGGTGGCCAAGGCGACCGTGGCCAGGCACGTGACGGACGACGTCAGCGTGATCATCGGTGCCGGCGGCTCGGGCATCTCGCGGGCGGTGCTGCCGGACGTGGTGCAGGCCGGGAAGATCCTCTTCTCGCCGTCCAACACCGACGCCGGCCTGACCGACGTGGAGGACGGCGGCCTCTACTTCCGCACCGCCCCGCCGGACAGCCTCCAGGGCCGGGCGCTGGCCGACGTGATCCTCCGCGACGGATCACAGAAGATCGTCATCGTCGCCCGCAAGGACTCCTACGGTGAGGGCCTCCAGGCCACCGTCCGCGACGAGCTGGAGAAGGCCGGCATCCCCGGCGAGCGCCTCAAGCTGATGACCTACGAGCCGCCGGCCGACGCCAAGGCACCCCCGGTCGACTTCACCGGCGGCGCGAAGGAGATCAAGGAGTTCGGCGCCGACGCTGTGCTGATCATCGGCTTCAGCGAGTCCGCACAGGTGATCCGCGGGATGGCCGACTCCGGGGTGCAGTTCCGGAACTGAGCATGACCGCAGACCTCAAACGGCCGCACCGGCATCCCGCCGGTGCGGCCGTTTCGCTTCCACGGATGTCACCGCGCCCGGCGGCGCTCCAGGAACTCGGTCATCCGCCGCTGTTTCTCGTCGTCCTCGAAGAGCACCGCCTGGCTGACCAGGTCGAGGTGCGGGTGTGCGGCGGCGGGGGCGTCCACCGCCAGCTTGGTCAGCCGCACCGCCAGCGGCGAGCCCAGGGCGATCTCGTCCAGCAGCGCGTGGGCCACCGGCAGCAGCTCGTCGGGCTCGTCCACCACCCGGTTCACCAGGCCGATCCGCAGCGCCTCCGCGGCGTCCACCCGCCGGCCGGTGAAGAGCAGCTCCTTGGCCCGGCCCTCGCCGATCAAGGCGGGCAGCCGGTGGGTCGCGCCAGCGCCGGCCAGGATGCCCAACCGCACCTCCGGCTGGCCGAAGACCGCCCGCGCCGTGCACACCCGCAGATCGCAGGCGTACGCCAGCTCCGCGCCACCGCCCAACGCCGGGCCGTCGACGGCGGCCACTGTCGGCATCGGCAGCGCCCGGATGCGCGCGAAGGCGGCAGAGTTGATCGCGGCGAGGGCGTCCGTGCGACCGCGCTCCCGGAGCTGACCGATGTCGGCGCCACCGGCGAAGATGCCCGCCGCGCCACCGGTCAGCAGCAGGAGGCGCGGACGTGCCTCCAACTCGGCGCAGACCTGGTGCAGCTCGGCGATCAGGTCGGCGTCGATGGCGTTGCGCTTCTCCGGACGGTCCAGGGTGACCACCAGCCGGTCCGACCGCTCCTCGATCCGCAGCCCGCTCACTGCTTCACACCGCCTTCCCACCGGTAGAAACCGTGCCCGGACTTCTTGCCCAGCCGCCCTGCGGCCACCAACTCCTGCAGCAGCGGCGGCGGCGCGAAGCGGTCCCCGTACGCGGCCTGAAGAGTGCGGGCGATGTCCAGCCGCACGTCGAGGCCGACCAGGTCGGTGAGCTCCAACGGCCCGATCGGGTGCCGGTAGCCCAGCACCATGGCCTTGTCGATGTCCGCCGGACTGGCCACCCCGTCGGCGACCATCCGGATCGCCTCCAACCCCAGGGTGACCCCGAGCCGGGAGGTGGCGAAGCCGGGCATGTCGCGTACGACGACGGGGTCCTTGCCCAGCCGGCCGGCGAGCGCGACTGCCGCGGCGGTGGTCTCCTCGGCGGTGGCCGGGCCGACCACGATCTCCAGCAGCGCCATCGCCCAGACCGGGTTGAAGAAGTGCAGGCCGACGAAGCGTTCGGGGGCGTCCAGCTCGGCGGCCAGAGCACCGATGGCGATGCTGGAGGTGTTGCTGCCCAGCAGGGCCGGGCGCAGCGCGGCGGCGTCGCGCAGCACCGCGCGCTTCAGGTCGAGGCGCTCCGGTACCGCCTCCACGATCACCTCGGGGGCGGGTGCGACCTCGGCGAGGGTGGGGCGCAGCGTCACCCGCTGCCGGTTCGCGGCGGCCTCGTCGGCGCTCAACTTCCCGCGCTGCACCGCCCGCTCCCACAGCTCGGCGAGCCGGTTCAGCGCGGCAGCGCCCCGCTCGGGGTCCACCTCGACCAACTCGACGGCGTGCCCGGCGTCGGCCGCCACGTACGCGATGCCAAGCCCCATCGTGCCGGCACCGACGACCACGAAACGTTCGCTCATCACGCCTCCCTGTCCCGCCCGCCGGCGCGCGGGGTCGCCGCCGCACCAAGCCGGGTGTCCCGCCCGATCCGCTCGCTCATGGTGCGACCCTAGACAGCGCGACGACCCGGCCCATGCGTGGGGGAGCGCCGGATCGGGTAATGACGGCCCGTCAACCAAGGGAAGGACCGCATCGACATGAGCCAGGCACCGGAGAGCGTCACCGACTCCGAAATCGTGGAGACCCGAGGCGACGAGCGGGTCGAGCTGCTGCGCGCCGACACCAACAACGACGGCAAGACCGATGTGTGGGTGGTGGACACCGACGGCGACGGCAAGGCCGACCTGTTCCAGTTCGACACCGACGGTGACGGCAAGGTGGACATCACCATGGTCGACATCGACGAGGACGGCCAGCCGGACGAGGTGGTCGACGGCGACGGCGGTCTCCCGCCCGAGCAGCTCCCCCCGACCGTCCAGGTCTGAGTCGTCCGACGGCCCCGGCCTGCGCCATTGCGGAGGCCGGGGCCGTCGCTCAGCCGACCAGGCGCAGGGTGGCCAGGTAGTAGGGGGCGTCGCGGTCGTCCACATCGGTCAGCCGCCAGCCGCTGCCGTGCACCAGGCTGGCGAACTCGTCGGCCGAGCAGACCAGGTAGTCGAACCACTCGGTGCTCAACTCGCGGTAGCGCAGCCGCAGCCGTAGCTGGCCACCGAGCCGGCCGCGCCGACGGTTGCGCTCGTGGTAGCCGGTGTGCAGCGGGTCGCGGGTGCCGTACGGGTCGGTGCCCTGCGCGATGATCTGCGCTCCCGGTCGGGCCAGCGCGGCGAGCGCGGCCAGGAACCCGGGGGCACGCTCCCGCCCCTCGAACAGCCCGAGGTTGTTGCCGAGCAGCAGGAATGTGTCGTACCGCGAACCGTCGGCGATGTGCGAGTCGACGGTACCGTGCACCAGCCGTTCGACCCCGCGACGCCGGCTCACCGCCAGCGCACCCGCGGAGGTGTCCAGCCCGGTGACCGGTACGCCGCGCTCCTGGAGCTGCAGCGCGATCCGGCCGGCTCCGGTGCCGATGTCCAGCGTCTCGCCGTGGGCCTGGTCCACCGCGCGGTGGTCGTACGGCTGCCAGTCCGCCGGCCCGTCCAGGTAGTGCGCGGCCGGGGCGCCGTTGATCAGACCGTCGTCCCGTTCGATGATCTCGATGACGGGTCGCGGTAGTCGACCGCCGACCAGCGGGCGGGGGCCCACTCCGGTCGCCACGGCGAGCGTGTCCCGCAGCAGTTCGCCGATCACGTCACCGATTAGAGGCTCAACCGTCACGGCGTTCACGCTATCCGGCCACTCAGTGGCCCGCAGCGGCCGTATCCTGGCGGCGTGACCACGCTAGACCGGCTGTCGGCTGAGAAATACATCCTGCTCACGACCTTCCGCAAGGACGGTCGGGCGGTGCCGACCCCGGTCTGGGCGGTGCGCGACGGCGAGGCGTTGGCGGTCTGGACCCGGGCCGACTCGGGCAAGGTGAAGCGGATCCGCCGCAACGGCGAGGTGACCGTAGCGCCGTGCGACGTGCGGGGTCGGCCGCACGGGGCGGAGGTGTCAGCTCACGCGACGATCTACGGGGGCACCGACACCGGCCGGGTCCGCGACCTGCTCAAGCACAAGTACCGCCTGATCGGCCGACTGAGCCTGCTGGGCAGCCGGTTGCGTCGCGGTGAGGGCGGCACGGTCGGCATCCGGGTGACGCTGGCCGAACCGCAGCGCTGACCCACCGCTGGCGTCGGGCTCGGTGGGCATGGAAAGGGGCGGCGGATCGAGATCCACCGCCCCTGACGAAAAAACTATGCCGGCTCAGTCGCCCTGCCGCTGCTGCGGGATCTGGCCCTGCAACAGCGCCCTGACCTCCGACTCACGGTACCGACGGTGGCCACCCAGGGTGCGGATGGCACTGAGCTTGCCAGCCTTGGCCCACCGGGTCACCGTCTTCGGGTCGACCCGGAACATCGACGCCACCTCGGCCGGCGTGAGTAGCGGCTCTGGTTCGTGCGTTCGCGATGCCATCGGTCACTCCTCCACATGTATAGACATCGGCCGGGGTCCCGCCGGCCGACGCGTCTCCCATGGTCCGGCTAGTCCCCGATGTCCGACATGGGCCGAACGGATGAAGGTCCCTAGACGGACGGATGAACCATGCCCGATTTTTACGACTTTTACATAGCAGAAAGTACCTTATTCGGACTCATGATCACGGTTCGTGATGCGTCAACTACGAGCACACCTCATTTTGGGAGCGCTCCAAGGGCGATTTGCCCCTAGTTGCACCGCTCCAACAGCTGCACCGCGCGCCACCGTGCCACCAACTTGTCGTACGCGGCAGATGCCTCCTCGGCCTCGCCGCGCGACAGCCCCGCGAGGCCGCCGGCGACCAACTCTGGCGAGTCGTCCGCCGCGAGGGTCTCGTCGGAGAGCAGGTCGACCAGACCGCCGTAGTCCAGCTCGACCACGGACCGCGGATGGAACTCCTCCAACCAGCGCGCCGCTTCCTCCACCGCCTCGGTGATCGGCGCCTCACCCACCGACTTGCGCAGCACCGACAGCGCCCGCGACGAGCGGCGTCGAGCCTTGGCGATCTCGGTGCGGTAGCGCATCGCCCGCCGGCCCGGCTGGGTGACCAGGTCCCGCTCTTCCGGATCGAAGAGCACGAACCACCGCAGCGGTACGCCCCAGGTGGCGATCTGCTCGTGCACCCGGGGCACCCCGTGCTCCAGCACCCGGGCGCCACTGCGCCAGTCGTCCACCACCGCCCTGGCCTGCCCGGCGAGCACCGGCGGCACGAAGGCGTCGGCGAGCACCGGGGGCACCCCGTCCCGGGCGCTGAGCGCCGCCTCAGCGACCCGGATCCGCAGGTTCCAGGGGCAGACCAGCAGGCTGTCGTCCGTCTCCAGGACGTACGCCTCATCCGGCAGGTCGGGCAGCCGGGTCCAGCCAGCACCCAGCGCCTCGATCACCGCCGTCCGCTGCCGACCGGGCCCCTCGACCGGGGCGACTGCGCGACCTTCGGAGACATAGCGGCGCCAGTAGCTCTGCCGGTCTCGATCGAAGGCGGCCAACGGTTCGTACACGCGCAGGTAAGAAGCGAAGAGCGACGGCACCGCGCGATCCTCCCACGAACCGCCCCCGTACGCGGTCAGTGGCCAGAGCACGCGCGCCGCAACGTGGGACGGCGGTGGCGCGTCGAGCGCCCGCACGGCGGCCGATACTAGGCTCGATCACACCGGCAGCATCCCCGCCGGGGTCCACCAGGTCCGCGTCCCACAAGGACGCACACCATCGTAGGAGCCAACCATGGGCGTATTCGCGAGCACCGACGACCCGGTATCGACCGGTCACGAGCAGGTCGTGTTCTGCCAGGACAAGCAGAGCGGCCTGAAGGCGATCATCGGGATCTACTCCACCGCGCTGGGCCCGGCGCTCGGCGGCACCCGCTTCTACCCGTACGCCAGCGAGGACGACGCCCTCGCCGACGCGCTGGACCTGTCCCGCGGGATGGCCTACAAGAACGCGCTCGCCGGGCTGGACCTGGGCGGCGGCAAGGCCGTCATCTGGGGCGACCCGGAGCAGATCAAGAGCGAGGCGCTGCTGCGCGCGTACGGTCGCTTCGTGGAGTCGCTGGGCGGCCGTTACTACACCGCCTGCGACGTCGGCACGTACGTGGCGGACATGGACGTCGTGGCCCGGGAGACCCGCTACGTGACCGGCCGCAGCGTCGAGCACGGCGGTGCTGGCGACTCGTCGATCCTCACCGCCTGGGGTGTCTTCCAGGGCATGCGGGCCGCCGCCGAGCACGTGTGGGGCACTCCGAGCCTGCGGGGCCGGCGGGTCGGCGTGGCCGGCCTGGGCAAGGTCGGCAAGTACCTCACCGGGCACCTGCTGGAGGATGGCGCCGAGGTGGTCGCCACCGACGTCAACACGAAGGCGCTGGCGTGGGTGCGCACCAACCACCCGCAGGTCACCCTCGTCGACGACGCCAGCGCGCTGGTCGCCGCGGACATCGACGTGTACGCGCCGTGCGCGCTGGGCGGCGCCCTGAACGACGACACCGTGTCGGCGCTGCGCGCCAAGGTGGTCACCGGGGCGGCGAACAACCAGCTCGCCCACCCGGGCATCGAGAAGCTGCTGGCCGACCGGGGCATCCTCTACACCCCGGACTACGTGGTCAACGCGGGCGGCGTCATCCAGGTGGCCGACGAGATCGAGGGCTTCAACTTCGACCGGGCGAAGCTGCGGGCGACCCGGATCTTCGAGACCACCCGCGAGATCCTGCACCTGGCTGACGCGGAGGGCGTGCCGCCGGCCGTGGCCGCCGACCGGCTGGCGGAGCGGCGGATGGCGGACGTCGGCCGGCTGCGCGCGATCCACCTTCGCTGAGCGTTCCCGGAGGCGGATCGACGAGATCCGCCTCCGGGCCCCCTACGGCGACGTCTGTCGCTAAGCTGAGGCCGGGTCAATTTTGATGCGGTTTGTCCGGTGTCACGGGTGCTAACCGATCCGCTCCTTACCCGGTACACTGGGTGACGGCCGGATCGACGCGACGCGCAGAGCCGGCTGACGGTAACCCGAGGTGCCGAACGGTGGCATCCCCATGTACCGTAAGAGCCACGAGAGATGCCTGACGTCATCGGGGCCCGCCTTCGGGCTGCCCCGCATTCTGTGCGAGGGGGTCGAGCCATGGGGCGCGGCCGTGCTAAGGCCAAGCAGACTAAGGTGGCGCGGGAGTTGAAGTACCACTCCCCGAACACCGACCTCACCGCCTTGCAGCGCGAACTGGCGGGTGCTGGTAAGTCTGAGCACCACTTCGACGACAACTCTAAAGAGTTCGTCGACGACGATGATGAGGATCACGCGGACGACGATCCGGATCCCTGGGTCCGTCCGACCCGCTGATCTCCGATGCAGCTGAGCACGCGGTAACCCCCGCGTGCTCACGCACGTCCCGTGCAGGTGCAGTCGCCAACGATCAGGGGCCTGGCCCGACCGGAGTCAATCCGGTCGCTCGACAGGCCCCTGACAATGGCTCCCCTCAGCGTGGGCGGTTGTTCCAGTTGTAGAACGTCGGGATGTTCTCGAAGTGGTTCCAGGCGCAGACCGCGCTGGAGCCGTCCCCGCCCGACACCTCCGAACGCAACCGCCGTGCGTCCTCGGCCTCCTGAAGCAGCGCGACGAGCGCAGGAGCCGCGTCCCGCACCCGTTCGGTGATCCCGTCGTCCGCTTCGCGCTCAGGCCGCCGGTGACTGGTGATCTCGGGCATGCTCCAACACTCCCTCCAATAGGCGGATCTTGCTGTTGCGGCAGTGCTCGGTCTCCGTACCGTCAAAACGCCCCAGCTCGAAGTAACGGTTGGCGGCATGGCCACCGCCGCAGAAGCCGAAGTACGGGCAGGACAGCCGACACGCCTCCACCCCGGCCAGGAACTCCCTCACCCACGGCGTCTCCGCCGCACCGCCGAGGATCTGCGCCAGCGGGGTCGTCAGCACGTTGCCGCTGCTGAAGTCGCCGTAGCGGGGGTCGGTGAAACCGGCCAACTCCGGGGAGAGCACGGTCACCGAGCCGTCGTGACCGATCGTCGGGATCGGGTCCAGTTGGCGGGGCAGCACCCCGTCCGCCGAGTTGTCGAGCACCGCCGCGGCGTAGCGCAACGACCACTCGATCTCGCGGAGGTGGATCCGGGGCTCCCGGCGCCACGCCGCGACCAACTCCGCCCAGAACGCCGTCACCGCCGAAGCGTCGTGGCGGTTGTCGCGGGTGTTGACTCCCTCGGTCTCCTCGATGTTGATGCCCAACACGTCGCAGCCCAGGTCGAGGAAGTAGTCGTACAGCTCGGTGGCGAGCCCCGGCTCCGGCCGGGACACCACGGCCAGCGCGGAGAAAGGCAACGCACGACGGCGCAGCGCCGCGACGCCGCGCAGGATCCGGTCGTACGCTGGCTGACCGCCCCGGTTGACCCGGTCGCCGTTGCGCGCCCGGGGCCCGTCGACGCTGACGCTCACCCGCATCTCGTGCCGGACGAAGAAATCACACCAGTCGTCGTCGATGAGGGTGGCGTTGGTCTGCACGTGGTGCTCGACCTCGGGCCCGAATGGCGCGATCAGGTCGGCCAGGTGCTCCCGGCCCGCCGCCAACGGCTCGCCGCCATGCCACACCACGGAGAACCGGCCGGCCGTCGCCCAGGGATTGACCGAGGCCGCGACCGCCTCGGCCACCGCCACCGGCATCCGGCGGTCGGCAGCCCGAAACGGCAGGTAGCAGTACGCGCAGTCGAGATTGCAGAGAGTCGTGGGCTGCATGACGACGTACGACGGAACGGCGGCCAGACCGCGCATACCGCTGAACGAGCGTCCCCGAGCAGCCATTGCCCTCCTCCGCCTAGCCTGAGCCCTTCAGGCTAGGCGGCGTTGGCCACTCGGGTGAAGCCCTGATCAGGTGCCCGTACGATCACCGGAGGGTGATCATCCTCGGGTGTGCTGACCGACCATCTGCACGTTGCCGGTGCCCTCGATGATCTCGCCGGCCTGCCACGCCTCGACCCCACGGCCGGTCAGGGTGGCCAGCGCCCGGTCGGCGTCCTCGGCCGACACGATCGCGAACATGCCGACGCCCATGTTGAAGGTCGACTCCATGTCGTGGTCGTCGATCCGACCCTTCGTCTGGATCAGGTCGAAGATCGGCTGCGGCTTCCAGGTGGAGCGGTTGACCACCGCGTCGACGTGCTCGGGCAGCACCCGGACCAGGTTGCCGGGGATGCCGCCGCCGGTGATGTGGGACAGCGCCCGCACCTCGGCCTCGGCGATCAGCTTGAGGCAGTCCTTGGCGTAGATCTTGGTCGGGGTGAGCAGCTCCTCACCGAGGGTCCGCTGCCGACCGAAGTCGTCGATCACGATGTCCAGTCGCATCCGGGCCGCGCCAAGCAGCACGTGCCGGACCAGCGAGTAGCCGTTGGAGTGCAGGCCGGACGAGCGCATGGCGATCACCACGTCGCCCACCTCGACCCGCTCGGGGCTGAGGATGTCGGCTTCCTCGACCACGCCGACGCCGGTCGCGGAGATGTCGTACTCGTCCGGACGCAGGACGCCGGGGTGCTCGGCGGTCTCCCCGCCCAGCAGCGCGCAGCCCGCGTACCGGCAGCCGTCGGCGATGCCCGCGCCGATCTCGGCGACCTTGTCCGGAACGACCTCACCGGTGGCGATGTAGTCGAGCAGGAACAGCGGCTCGGCGCCGCAGGCCACCAGGTCGTCGACGACCATGGCGACCAGGTCGATGCCGACCGTGTCGTGAATGTCCATCTGCTGGGCGATCACCAGCTTGGTGCCCACCCCGTCGGTGGAGGACGCCAGGATCGGGCTCTTGTACTTCTTCGTGTCCAGCCGGAACAGACCGGCGAAGCCACCGAGGTCACCCATCACCTCAGGGCGGCGGGTCTGGCGCACCTTCGACTTGAGCAGCTCCACCGCGCGGTCGCCCGCGTCGATGGAGACGCCGGCGTCGGCGTACGAAACCGAGCGTTTGCGCGGCTGACGGCCAGCGCCGGCCGTCCAGGGCTGGCGGTCGCCGCCAGCGCCGGTCGGGCTGCTTCCTGCGCCGCTGCGCTCGGACACGTGCGTCACGGTTCTCCCCTTTGGTTCTCGGTGCCGCCGGCGGTAGCCGGGCCGCGCCGGTTGGTGCTACGGGCGGTTTGCGGTAACGCCACCCGGAGTGGCGACGGACGAGTCGTTGGTGTGCGGGGCCTCCGGCGCCGAGTTGGCGACCCGTCGGCCCACCCCTTCGAGCACGTGCTTGCCGATCAGGTTGCCGGCCGGCAACTCGATCGGGTACTCCCCATCGAAACACGCCCGACACAACCGGGTCTTCGGCTGCTCGGTCGCGGCGATCAGGCCAGGAAGCGAGACGTAGCCCAGCGTGTCGGCGCCGATGGATCGCCGGATGCCGTCGTTGTCCAACCCGTTGGCCAGCAGTTCCGCCCGGGTGGCGAAGTCGATGCCGTAGAAGCACGGCCAGCTGACCGGCGGGGAGGAGATCCGGACGTGCACCTCCAGCGCCCCCGCCTCGCGCAGCATCCGCACGATGGCGCGCTGGGTGTTGCCGCGCACGATCGAGTCGTCCACGACCACCAACCGCTTGCCCCGGACGTTCTCCCGGAGCGGGTTGAGCTTGAGCCGGATGCCGAGCTGACGCAGGGTCTGCGACGGCTGGATGAAGGTACGACCCACGTACGGGTTCTTCATGAGGCCGGCGCCGTAGGTGATGCCGGACGCCTCCGCGTACCCGATAGCAGCCGGAATGCCGGACTCCGGCACACCGATGACCAGGTCAGCCTCGACCGGGTGCTCGTTGGCCAACTGTCGGCCGATCTGCACCCGCGTCGCGTGCACGTTGCGGCCGGCGATCGTGGCATCCGGGCGGGCGATGTAGACGTACTCGAAGAGGCAGCCCTTGGGCTCCGGCGCGGCGAACCGGGTGGAGCGCAGCCCGTTCTCGTCGATCGCGATCAGCTCGCCCGGCTCGACCTCGCGCACCACGCTGGCACCGACGATGTCCAGAGCGGCCGTCTCGCTGGCGACGACCCAACCGCGCTCCAGGCGGCCGAGCACCAGCGGGCGGACGCCGTTCGGATCGCGGGCCGCGTAGAGGGTCGACTCGTCCATGAAGACGAAGCTGAACGCGCCGCGCAGCTGCGGCAGCACCTCAAGTGCTGCCGCCTCGACCGACAGATCCGGTCGGCCGGCGAGCAGCATCGTCACCAGGGAGGTGTCGTTTGTCGAACCGTCTGCGATGAGGCCGCGCTCGGCGACCTCCTTCTCCAGCTCGGCGGTGTTGACCAGGTTGCCGTTGTGGGCCAGCGCGATGGTCGTGCCGGAGCTGGTCGACCGGATCGTCGGCTGGGCGTTCTCCCAGTTCGACGCGCCGGTCGTGGAGTATCGAGCGTGCCCGATCGCCAGGTGACCGCGCAGACTCGCCAGAGTGGGCTCGTCGAAGACCTGCGCCACCAGACCGAGGTCCTTGTAGACCACCACGCCGGAGCCATCGCTCACCGCGATGCCCGCCGCCTCCTGGCCGCGGTGCTGTAGAGCGTAGAGGCCGAAGTAGGTCAGATTGGCAACCTCTTCGCCGGGGGCCCAGACGCCAAAGACGCCGCAGGCATCCTGTGGGCCAGGTCGTTGGGGGTCAAGGTCGTGGCTCAGCCGGCCGTCGCCTCGGGGCACCTACCGCTCCCTCATGCTGGTCTGGACCGGCTGGGCGGGGATCACGGGCGGATCCACAGTCCTCTGCCGGGACCACTGTCATCGCCTGACAGTGTACGCGAATCGCCGTCAGTACAGAACGTCACGATCTCCCTGCTCAGCGTCACGCCAAGTGGACATCGGGTCGACTAGAGGGGCAGATACGCCGAGAGGTCCGCGCGGTTGCCACTCACCTGGACGCGACCCTCGGTGACCGCCTCCGCCCAGCCAACCCTGCCGGTTGCCAGCTCCAACCAGGTATTCGGTGCCATCTCGACCACGTTTGGTGGGTTTCCTCTGGTGTGTCGAGGCCCCGGTACGCACTGGATCGCCCCGTATGGTGGGACGCGCACCTCCACCGATCGGCCGGGGGCGCGCTCCGCGAGGTCGGCCAATAACGACCGTACCGCCTCCCGGAACACCGGCCGTTCGGGTGTACGCCCCTCGTCGAGCGCCGACATCGCGGCCGTCACGGCAGCGGACTTACTGTGCGGAGAGGACACGACGGGACGATACGACCCCGAGGTCAGACACGCGACGCTGGCCCTGGGTCGCGCTCATGCAGTCGGACAAGGCATAGTTGCCGACGGCGTATTCGAACCGTGATGATCCCCGGCCCGGCGCCCCGCCGGTCAGAGGGAAGTCAGCCCGGAAGGCGGTGGACGTGTCAACACACCGACGTGCCTGGAAGCAGCGGGCCGGTGTGGTCGCAGCGTTGGTTGCCGGCGCTCTGCTCGCCGTCCCCGCCACACCAGCAATGGCTGCACCAAACGTCTCAGATGTCTCGGCCTCGCCAGGCAGCGTTGAGGCCGGCAAGACCACGGAGATCAGCTATTCGCTCGACTTCCAGGGTGCGGAGCCGGCTGACATCAGCGTTAGCTCGAGCAACCCGAAGCTGGCCTACATTGATGGGTGCTCCCGCGGCGCGGTGAAGTCGGGTGGCACCTACAAGGCCACCTTCAAGCTCGCGGATGATGCAGCCAACGGCAGCGCCACGATCACCGTGAAGGCCACGGACTCCGAAGGCGCGATCAAGCAGAGCAGAAGCGCCTCGACCAACGTCACGTTGGTCGGCAAGGCCGCTTCGCCGCCGCCGCAGCAGAATCAGACCGTGCGGTCGATCTCCGGCAAGGTGGTCGCGCAGGCCGACGACAAGGCCGTGCCGAACGCTTTCGTGATTCTGCAGGACAGCGCCGGTCACCGCTACGACGCCACGAGCGACGGCAGCGGCAACTTCCGGTTCACCGGCAGCACCCAGAGCCCGATCACGCCCGGACGGATCAACCTGGGCGCCTCGTTCGACAACATTCAGGCATTCAAGTCCTTGAACGCCGCCGCAGGTCAGTCCATCACCGGACAACGGATCAGCCTCGCGATCAAGGTCGAGGTGACGCCCAGCGCGACCCCGTCCGCCACCCCGTCCGCCACTCCCACCGACGAGGTGACCGACGAGGAGGGCACCGAGGAGGAGCCCACCACCGAGGCCAGCGATGGTGCTCCGGCGAACGCTTCGAACAACGACGAAGACAGCGGCGGCATCGGCTCGTACTTGATCATCCTGCTCGGTGGTCTTCTGGTCGCCGCCGGTGTCGGCACGATCGTGCTGCTCTGGATGCGGCGCAAGGAGAACGGCGACGACGACGACGCTCCGGCTGCCGCTGGTGGCGGCGGTGTGGTGCCGCCGTCGCGGGGCGGGTTCCGTGGCCCCGACGACCAGACCCGGGTGGTCGGCGGTCGTCCCGGCGGAGCCGACCCGACCATGGTCGGCGGCGCGGCGCTGAGCGAGGCACCGACGATGATGCACCGCCCGGTGGTCGACGACGTCCCGCCGGACCCGTACGGCGCGCCTGCCTCGGCGTACGGTGGCGCGGCCCAGCAGGGCTGGGGCGGCTCCGCCTACGCCGACGAGCCGGCCAGCCCTGCTGGCCACTACGGCTCAGGTCCCAGCAGTGCGGGTTACGCTCTCGCGCCCGATTCCGGTGCTGGCTACGGTGCCGCTCAGGCCTCCGGTGGCGGCTACGACAGTCGTGACTACAACGCCGCGGGCGGCACCGCCGCCTACCCGCCGGCTCCCGCTGGCCCAGCGGCCTACGGTGAGCGGTTCGACGAGCCGACCGGCCGGTACAGCGGCGACAACACCCAGTACCCGGCCCCGGCCGACCCGTACGCCACCGGCGTCTACCAGCCAGAGCAGGGGCAGGGGTACGGCCAACCCGAACCCACCGCCCCGTACGGCGGGCGCGCTGCCGAGCCGACCGCCGGGTACGGCGGCTCGGAGGCCGGCGGCTATGACCAGGGTGGCTACGGCCAACCGGCCGGCGGGTACGACCAGGGCGGCAGCTACGGCCAGGAGCCCTCGCAGCAACGCGGCGGCTACGGCCAGCCCGCCACCGGGTACGACCAGGGCGGCTACGGCCAGCCCGCCGGCGGGTACGACCAGGGCGGCGGCTACGGCCAAGAGCCCCCGCAGCAACGCGGCGGCGGATACGACGACCGCGGGTACGACCAGGGCGGCTACGACCAGCCCGCCGGGCGCAACCGGCCGGACGCCCCGCCGCCGACCGAGCGCGGCGGTCGCCGCCTCGACTGGCTGGACGACTAACCCACGACAGCGCAGCGAAACGGCCACCCGGAGATCCGGGTGGCCGTTTCGCTGTCGAAGACCAACCCAACCGCGCCGATCTCGCGTTCCTGGAGTGCGGAGTGCGGGCGGTCGGCGCGGTCAGGCGGCGGAGAAGACGCCCTGGCGGAGCATCGGCACGACGTCCGACACGCCGATTCGAACGGCGACATCCACGTCCCCGGCGAAGCCGTTCTCGGTCAACTCCCGACCGGAGACGCTGCCACGCACGGCGGCGGGCACATCCGGGGTGCTCGCCAGCGCGGCGAGCGCCATGGCCGCCTCCACCGAGAGCCCACCCGGCACACCAGAGAGGGCATCCAGCACGGACGCGGCACCGAGCTGATCCTCTACCGACGGACGCAGCGACCCGTCCGGCCACCGCTCGCCCGAGGCGATCACGCCGATCGGGGCATCCACCGTGCCGTACCCCTGGCGGCGCAGCCAACGCCCGACGGCGCGCGCGTTGCGCAGGCACGCAGCGACCACCGGCAGGCCGGTGGCACTGGCGGCGGCGCTGATGGCGGAGCCGTTCGGGGAGGGCAGCACCAGGTCCGCCACCGCGGGTGCGCTGCTCAGCGCCGCTGGCGAGAGCGACCACGGATGCTCCGCGGTCGTCTGCCGACGACCGACCGCAGCGATTGCGCCGACCCGCACGGCGTACTCGGCGGCCTGCTCACCCCAGGGGAACGGGTGCACCCGCATCCCCCGGGCAACCGCCACCTCGACGGCGGTGGTGAACGACAGGACGTCCACCACCACCAGCGCCGCGCAGACCCGACCGAGCTCGGCCGCCCCGGTCAGCCCCCAGTCGAACCGGGCACCGGAACCGGGTTGGCCGTAGACAGCGGCCGTCAACGCCTCAGCGCTCGTCAGGCGACGGCTCGGTGACACCGGAGTCAGACTCGGACGCCCCACCGGGCTGCTCTGCCTCGACCGGCTCGACCGCGCCGGTCTGCGGAGAAGGACCCGAGGAGGCGATCGGCTCGGAGACCACCGCCGCCGCGTCGACCGGCTCAGCCTGCGCGACCGGCAGCGGAACAGCCTCGACCGCACCCGCCACACCGGCGGCCGGCGCGGGCACCTCGACGACCGCCGAGCCCCCGAAGAGGCGCGGCAACGTCTCGGTGTGCGCGGTGCGCAGCTCGTCCAGGCCGATCCGGAACTGACCGTGCACCTCAAGCGCACCGCCGGACGGGTCGGTGACGCCGATCAGCTCGAACGGCACGCCCCGCTCGGCGCAGAGCGCCGCGAACGCCTTGTCGTGGCCGCGCGGCACCGAGACCAGCGCCCGCGTGGCGGACTCGCTGAACAGGTAGACGAACGGCATCGAGCCCTCGGCGAACTGCTCCGGCACCGCCACTCGGGCACCGACGCCGCGACGCAGGCAGGACTCGACCAGGCTCTGGGCGAGGCCCCCGTCGGAGAGGTCGTGTGCCGAGCTGAGGTGACCGACGCGGGCCGCCTCGGCCAGCAACTCGGCGAGCGCCTTCTCCCGGGCGAGGTCCACGTGCGGCGGAATACCGCCGAGGTGCTCGTGCGTCACCCAGGCCCACTCCGAGCCGGACAGCTCCACGTTCGTCTCGCCGAGCAGGTAGAGCTGGTCGTGGTCGCCACCGGCGCGCGGCACGAAGCCCATCGGCACCCGGTCGGCGACGTTGTCCAGCACGCCCAGCACACCGACCACCGGCGTCGGGTGGATGGCCGCCGCGCCGGTCTGGTTGTAGAAGCTGACGTTGCCGCCGGTCACCGGGATGCCCAGCTCCAGGCAGCCGTCCGCCAGGCCGCGCACGGCCTCGGCGAACTGCCACATCACGCCCGGGTCCTCCGGCGAGCCGAAGTTGAGGCAGTTGGTCACGGCGATCGGCTTCGCGCCGGTCACCGCCACGTTCCGGTACGCCTCAGCCAGGGCCAGCTTGGTGCCGTTGTACGGGTCCAGTCGGGCGTACCGGCCGTTGCCGTCCAACGACAGCGCCACGCCGAGACCGGTGCGCTCGTCGATCCGGATCACGCCGCCGTCCTCCGGCTGGGCGAGCACGGTGTTGCCCAGCACGTAGCGGTCGTACTGCTCGGTGACCCAGGTCTTGTCGGCCAGATTCGGCGACGCGATCATGCGCAGTACGGTCTCCCGCAGCGCCTCCGGGTCGGCCGGCCGGGGCAGGGTCTCGGCCCGGTCGGCCTGCAGCAGGATCAGGTCGGCCGGCTCGCGCATCGGCCGGGCGTAGACCGGGCCGTCGTCGACGAGCGAACCCGGCGGCACGTCGACGACAAGGTGGTCCTGCCAGGTGATCGCCAGTCGACCCGGGCTGCCGTCCGGCTCCGGTGCGGTGACCTCACCGATCGCGGTGGCGAGGACGCCCCACTTCTCGCAGGTCTTGAGCACCGCGTCGAGCTTGTCCGGCTCGACGACCAGCAGCATCCGCTCCTGCGACTCGCTCGCCAGGATCTCGTGCGGGTCCATCGAGGGCTCGCGCAGCGGAACCCGCTCCAGCCAGACCCGCATGCCGGTGCTGGCCGCTGCGGCGGTCTCGGTCAGCGCGCAGGTCAGACCGGCGCCGCCGAGGTCCTGGATGCCGACGACCAGCTGGCCGTCGTACAGCTCGAGGCACGCCTCGATCAGCAGCTTCTCGGTGAACGGGTCGCCGACCTGCACGGCGGGGCGGCGGCCCTCGCTGCCCTCGTCGAAGGTGGCGCTGGCCAGCACCGAGACGCCGCCGATGCCGTCGCGGCCGGTCTTGGCGCCCATCAGCACGACAACGTTGCCCGGGCCAGCGGCGGCCTTGTTCTGCAGCCGGCTGACCGGCAGCACGCCCAGGCAGAGCGCGTTGAGCAGCGGGTTGCCCTGGTAGGAGGGGTCGAAGACCAGCTCGCCACCGATGTTGGGCAGGCCCAGGCAGTTGCCGTAGCCGCCAACGCCGGCGACCACGCCGGTGAGCACCCGGGCGGTGTCCGGGTGATCTGCGGCACCGAAGCGCAGCGGATCCATCACCGCGACCGGGCGGGCACCCATGGCGAGAATGTCCCGGACGATGCCACCGACACCGGTCGCCGCACCCTGGTACGGCTCGACGAAGCTCGGGTGGTTGTGCGACTCGACCTTGAAGGTCACCGCCAGCTCGTCGGAGATCTGCACGACACCGGCGTTCTCACCGATGCCGGCGAGCATCCGGTCGCTGGGCGGGGCCTTCTCACTGAACTGGCGCAGGTGCACCTTGCTCGACTTGTAGGAGCAGTGCTCGCTCCACATGATCGAGTACATCGCCAGCTCGGACTGCGTGGGACGGCGGCCGAGAATCTGCCGGATCCGGTCGTACTCGTCGTCGCGCAGACCCAGCTCGGTGTACGGCTGAAGCTCGCCCGGGGTGCCAGCGGCGCGCGGCACAGTGTCCGGGCCGTCGGTCCAGGCGGCGGGGGCCGGCTGAGCGGGAGCGGTCGCCGGTGCGACCGGCTGCGCCGCGCTCGGCTCGGCCGGCTGCGCCGGGGCGGAGTACGCCTCCGGAGTGTCCCGTACCGGGTCCGGATGGGTGGTCATGACCTCTCCTCGCTGCGCAGGTGCCCGCCAGACTCGCTCCTCGCGCTCACGCTGGCGCCCCGACCAGGTGCTTGAGGACCGACGTGAAGAAGCCGAGGCCGTCCAGCGACGGGCCGGTGAGCGCCTCCACCGCGTGCTCGGGGTGCGGCATGATGCCGACCACGTTGCCGGCGGCGTTGGCGATCGCGGCGATGTCGCGCTGGGATCCGTTGGGGTTGCCGCCGACGTAGCGGGCGACCACCCGGCCCTCGGCTTCGAGCTGGTCCAGCGTCGCGGTGTCCGCGACGTAGCAGCCCTCGCCGTTCTTGACCGGGATGAGCACCTCCTGGCCGGGCTGGAACGCGTTGGTCCACGCGGTCCCGGCCGACTCGATGCGCAGGACCTGGTCCCGGTTGCGGAAGTGCAGGTGCTGGTTGCGGGTGAGCGCGCCGGGCAGCAGGTGCGCCTCGCAGAGGATCTGGAAGCCGTTGCAGATGCCGAGCACCGGCAGACCACCCTGGGCGGCGTCCACGATCGTCTCCATCACCGGGGCGAACCGGGCGATGGCACCACAGCGCAGGTAGTCACCGTAGGAGAACCCGCCGGGCAGGACGACCGCGTCGACACCGTGCAGATCCGGGTCGCCGTGCCAGAGCCGGACCGGCTCAGCGCCGGCGATCCGGACGGCGCGGGCCGCGTCCCCGTCGTCGAGCGAGCCGGGGAAGGTGACCACACCTACCCTGGCGGTCACGAGCGGGCGTCCGCGGTCTCGTCGGCCTCGACCAGGCGGACGGTGAAGTCCTCGATGACCGGGTTGGCGAGCAGTTTGTCGGCGATCTCCCGAGCGCGGTCCAGATCCGGTTCACCGGTGAACTCGATCTCGATGCGCCTGCCGATCCGAACCGAGGCGACATCACCGACGCCGAGCCGGGGCAGCGCGTTTGCGACGGCCTGGCCCTGAGGATCGAGGATCTCGGGCTTGAGCATGACGTCGACGACGACGCGAGGCACTGGGCACTCCTGACTGTGTACGCAGTTGGGTGCCGACCCACAACGGGCGAGCGCAGCCAGCCTACCTGGCAGATATCGCTGCGGACGCACCGGCCGGGTGCACTCCAGGCGGTGCTCGGCACCGCCGACGCTCAGGGTGCCCCGCCGGGCGGGAAAGGTGCCCTCAGCAGGGCATATACGGCGTAGCGGGTAGCCAAATCGTTACATTGGGCAACCTCGATCAAATTCTTGACAACGGCCGCCGGAAGCCCTTCCGCGCATCGATGGAAGTCGATTGATTCGGATTCGCCGCACCCGCCTCCACCGCCGACGGGTCGAACATCCACAACTACGGCAGTGTTGCGTACAACCGGGCCTGGATCACCTCGGTGGCCGGTGTCTGACGGTTAGCGCCCGGCGCGACGCGGATGGTCGGGCACGTGCCGGCCGTCCGCGCCGCGCCGTTTTGCAGCATCCGATCAGGTGAACAATGCACCCGATCGGGTCGCGCCACTCCTGACAGCATCGGAAACGTGCTGGTCGTGACGACAGAGCAACTGCCCGGCTACGAGATCCGCCAGATTCTCGGTGAGGTGGTGTCATCGATGGCACGGACGCGCAACCCGTACCGCGAGGGTGTCAAGAACCTGCGCGGTGGCGCGTACGACCCGATGGCCCCGGACAACCTGACCCGGTGGCGTACCGACTCGGTGACCCGACTCGGCGAGGAGGCCCTGCGGCTCGGCGCGAACGCGGTGATCGGCATGCGGTTCGACAGCCGGGACTGCGGCGAGATGTGGATGGAGATCTGCGCGTACGGAACGGCGGTTGTCGCCGTACCCACGATGCCTGAGACCATGCCGGCCGACCAGCCGGCGGTCGCCGCGCAGACCGCCACCGATCCGGCCTTCGCCGAGTCTCTCGGCGGCATCGCCGAACCGGCCAGCGCCCCCAACCTAAGCTCCGCCGCCGAGACCCCAAACCCCTAACCCCACCCCATGTCCGTTGATCATGAAGTTATTGCCCACCGGATCGGCGTGTCACGGCAATAACTTCATGATCAATCGGGGGCAGCCCGGGGCGGGGGTGGGGGTTAGAGGATCGGGGGCGGGCTGTAGGTGGCGGCTTCCGGGTGGGCCGTTACCACCTCCGTGATGCGGCGGGTCACCGCCGCCACCTGCGCCTGCGCTGCGCCGACGAAGGCGCTGCGGTCGGCGACCAGGGTGTCGATGTCGGCGCGGGACAGGCCGAGTCGGCCGTCCGCCGCCAACCGGTCGAAGAGGTCGTTCTCCGGCGAGCCCTTCTCGCGCATCCCCAGTGCCACCGCGACCGCGTGCTCCTTGATCACCTCGTGGGCGACCTCCCGGCCGACGCCCCGACGGACCGCCGCGACCAGGATCTTCGTGGTGGCCAGGAACGGCAGGAAGCGCTCCAACTCCCGGTTGATCACCGCCGGGTACGCGCCGAACTCGTCGAGCACGGTGAGGAACGTCTGGAACAGCCCGTCGGCGGCGAAGAACGCGTCCGGCAGCGCCACCCGACGGACCACCGAGCAGGACACGTCCCCCTCGTTCCACTGGTCACCGGCCAACTCACCGACCATCGACAGGTAGCCCCGGATGATCACGGCGAAGCCATTCACCCGCTCCGACGAGCGGGTGTTCATCTTGTGCGGCATGGCGCTGGAGCCGACCTGACCCGGCTTGAAGCCCTCGGTCGCCAGCTCCTGGCCGACCATCAACCGGATCGTGGTGGCCAGCGACGACGGCGCGGCAGCGGTCTGGGCAAGCGCGGCCAGCACGTCGAAGTCGAGCGAGCGCGGGTAGACCTGCCCGACGCTGTCCAGCACCCGGGAGAAGCCGAGGTGCTCGGCGACCCGCCGCTCCAGCTCGGCCACCTTGTCGGCGTCGCCGTCGAAGAGGTCCAGTTGGTCGGCGGCCGTGCCGACCGGGCCCTTGATCCCCCGCAGCGGGTAGCGGGCGATCAGCTCCTCCAACCGCTCGTACGCGATCAGCAGCTCCTCCGCCGCCGACGCGAAGCGCTTGCCCAGCGTGGTGGCCTGCGCCGCCACGTTGTGCGACCGGCCGGTCATGACCAGCTCAGAGTGCTCGTACGCCAGGAAGGCAAGCCGGGCGAGGGTGGCCACCACCCGATCGCGGATCAGCTCCAGCGAGGCGCGCACCTGGAGCTGCTCGACGTTCTCGGTGAGGTCCCGAGAGGTCATCCCCTTGTGCACGTGCTCGTGCCCAGCGAGCGCGCTGAACTCCTCGATCCGGGCCTTCACGTCGTGCCGGGTGACTCGCTCCCGCTCCGCGATCGAGGCGAGGTCGACCTGGTCGAGCACCCGCTCGTACGCCTCGACCACACCGTCCGGCACCGGCACGCCAAGGTCGCGTTGAGCGCGGAGCACGGCGAGCCAGAGTCGCCGCTCCATCCGGACCTTCTCCTCCGGGGACCAGAGGGCGACCAGTTCGGGCGAGGCGTACCGGTTGGCCAGCACGTTGGGGATCGTCGTCACGTACCTCATTGTTTCGCATCCGCTGGTAGAGGCCGGGACCGGGCCGGGTTTGTCGAGACCGTCAGGGGCGGTTCAGCTCGTAGACGGTGACCGGGCCGGCGACCAGCCGAACCTGGGCCAGCCGGGCCAACTCCGCCGACACCGCACCGGCCCTGCTGTCGGCGAACAGCCACCGGACCCCGTGCTCGGTCCGGAGCCGGTCCAGGTCGGCCAGGGTCGGCGCGCTGAACACCCCGTCGTTGAGCGCGAGCAGCGCCGGGTCGGGGAAGCTCTGTCGGGCGTACCCGAGGTTCTGCACGCCGTGCGCGGCCACTACCGCGTCGGTGTAGCCCCAGCTCTCCACCACCGTGCGGTGCCCGCCCAGGCCGGTCACCCAGAACGCACGGGCATCGCAGTGCGGGGTGGTCTGCACCGGCCGGCAGTGCACGTTTGTGGCGACCACGTCGTCGTCGGCGGCGTTGTCGTCCAGCCACAGCGCGGCGCGCATCTCGTCGGCGGTCAGCGCGTACGGCTGCGGCCCGGTGGCCGGCGGCCCCGGCTCGGTCAGCACCGAGCGGACGGTCCCGCCCACGACGACGGCGGCGCTGGCACCGAGCATCGCCGCGGCGACCCCGGCCAGGGCGATCGTCGCCGTCCGCCGACGAGCTCCCGAGCCCGCCCCCGAAGCCGGCGGCACCGAAACCGGCGCCGGGACGCGACGCCGCCACAGGGCGGCCACCCCGACGGCGAGCGCGGCGGCCACCGCCACGAACAGCACGTACCGTGCGGCCGAGAGACCCAGTACCCGCAGCCACCCCTCGATCGTCGAGGTGGTGGGGGTGCCGGGGCGGCTGATCCTCGGCACGGCGAAGCCCACCACCGTGCCGGCCGTGGCGAGCCCCGCCAGCGCGCCGGCCACGGCGGGCACCACCAGCACCGGCCAGGGCGCCCGGGCCTCGGCGAGGGACCAGGTGGTCAGCACGACGCCGATCGGGATGACACCCATCCAGAAGTAGATCTGACTGATCGACGGGTGCTGGAACACCCAGGTGGTGGCAGCCCCGGCTAGGACCGTGCCGGCGAGCAGCCAGACGGCCGGATCGGCCCGGTGCCCACGGTCGACGAGCAGGCTCATGCCCACCCACCGGGGCGACTGACCCAGCACCCACCAGCCGACCACGGCGAACGCCAGCAGCCACCCGAGGACGCCACCGTCGTTGATGCCCGGTGGTAGCGGGGCACTCGGCCAGATTCCGTCACCCGGCCCGAGGGTCTCGGCGTACGGGGCGACGAAGTGCAGCAACGCCAACGCCTGCACGCGCAGCGTGGAGGCCCCGCAGCCGGAAGCCGAGCGCCATCGCCGCCACCAGGCAGGCAAGCGCCACCAGAGCGGGTCGTGGAACCTGCCGCTTGCGCCACCAGAACACGACGGCGGTGAGGCCCAGGCCGGCGATCAGCGGCGGCAACGCGCTGGACTTCGCCCCCGCACAGACCAGCCCGAGCGCTGGAACCAGCGGCCAGGCCGGCCCGAGGGCACGCCCCCGGGCCGCGTCGATGATGAGCCCGGCCAGCAGCAACAACGGCACCAGCACGTACGTCTGGGAG
The DNA here is from genome assembly GCF_000718555.1 of Micromonospora chokoriensis. Classification (GTDB taxonomy): domain Bacteria; phylum Actinomycetota; class Actinomycetes; order Mycobacteriales; family Micromonosporaceae; genus Micromonospora; species Micromonospora chokoriensis_B. Next base: position 38,093 of record NZ_JOAN01000026.1, on the reverse strand, counting down.
GGGCTGGCGTACGACAGCGGCATCTCGCCGGACACGCCCACCGGCGAGCCGAGCGTGACCGCCGCTCCGGTGAAGGCGGTGAGGGCGGCCACCGGGCCGGCCCAGACGGCCCCACTCAGGTCCCGGGCGAGACCGGCCGCGAGGATCACCGCAGTACCGACCACCGGCACCAGCCAGAGTCGCATCAGCACCATCGTCGGTGCGATGCCCGTGATCATGCTGCCGCTGGCGATGTGCGCGTCGGACAGGTAGTGGTAGCGCAGGGCCTCGCCGGCGACGTGCGGCAACTCGAACGGCATCGCCCGGGTCAGCTCCTGCACCAGACCCAGGTGGTAGAGCACGTCCTGGTAGTAGCCGCCGTAGACCGGAGGCAGCGCGACCATCCGCCACTGGGTGTACCCCCAGGCGAGCACCACCAGCAGCGCAGCGCCCATCCCCCAGTGCCAGGCGATCGGCAGCCGACGGCGCTCGCCGACCCGCCAGTGCCGGCGCAGCCCGGGGACGGCGGCGAACGCGACGAGGACGGGCAGCGGCCACCACCGCAGCAGGGACTGCTGACCGGTCGCCGCGGCCAACGCCCAGGCGGCGATCTCCAGGAGCAGGCCGGTGGCCGCGCCGTAGCCGAGGTCCTCGGGAAGGTTGCCCCTGCTGCCGCGCAGCGCGCGGTGCACCAGGGTCCCGGGGAGAACCAGCGCGAGGACCCAGTACGCGGAGAACCGTGCGAGGTCGGGGACCGGCACGCTGCCGCGTGACCAGACCACCAGCAGTGCGCCGATCACGAGCACCCACGGGAGCGCGCTGAGGATCGGCACGAGAGCATGCCGACGCGAGGCCGGGGCTGGGGCCGGGGTGTCGACCCGCTCGGCCAGCAGGGTGTCAGCCACGGAGGCCAACCACGGAGTCGACCCGGCCCCGCGCTGCCGTCTCGGCGCCCGGCAACTCGTCGAGGGAGTCGAACCCGATGTGGAAGGCGGGCCGGTTCTGCACGGTGGCGTAGATCCGGCCGACGTACTCGCCCAGCAGGCCGAGGCAGACCAACTGCACCCCACTGAGCAGCAGCACCGCGACGAACATCGAGGTCCAGCCGGGGATGGTGGCACCGGAGACGTGGACGACCATGCCGAACACGATCAGGGCGAGGCAGAGCAGGAAGCTCGACATCCCCATCCAGGTGGCCAGGCGCAGTGGCGCGGCCGAGAAGTTCGCCGTGCTCTCCCAGGCCAGGGCCACCATCCGGCGCAGCGGGTACTTCGTCTCCCCGGCAACGCGGGCCTCGCGGTCGTAGCGCACCTCGGCGCTGGGGAAACCGAGCGACGGCACCAGCAGCCGGTAGACCGGGGCACGTTCGGGCAGTTGGCGCAGGACCTCGATCACGTCCCGGCTGAGCAGCCGAAAGTCGCCAGCCTGCGCGGGTAGGTCGACACCGACGAGCCGACGCATCGCCCAGTAGTAGCCACGGGCGGTGTTGCGCTTGAAGACCGTGTCGGTGCTGCGGTCGGCGCGCACGCCGTAGACGACATCCACCCCGTCCTCGCGGGCCACCCGGAGCATCTCGGCGATGGTCTCCGGCGGATCCTGCAGATCGGCGTCCAGGCTGACCACCCACTGGCCGACGGCCCGGTGCAGGCCGGCGGTCAACGCCGCCTGGTGGCCGCTGTTGCGCCGCAGCCGGAGCACCCGCAGCTGCGGCCAGTCCCGCCCGTGGTCGAAGAGCACCGACACGGTGTCGTCCCGGCTGCCGTCGTCGACGGCGACCACCTCGTAGTCGACGGCGAGCGCGTCGAGCACCGGCCGCAGCCGGGCGACCAGGGCTGGGATGACCGCGGTCTCGTTGAACATGGGGATAACCACCGAGAGGGTGGTCGTCCGTGGAAGGGCGGACTCCATGGTGACAACGGCCCCGTTCCGCACGCAGGAGTGATCGATCCGCACCGAGGGCGCGGCAACGATCACGATCGCGCGGTAAACCCTCCACCAGCGGGCCGACTCCTGAACGGATCGTTAACGCCCGTTGGCGGATGCCTCGATATCTCCGCCCGACCCACAAACCAGGCGCAGCGTGACCCCTGGGCTGTCCGCACTCTCGCTACCCGCCCACGGGCCGGACCGAGCCCGGGTGCGGACGTCAACAACGTTGCGTTCAGCGATCGCTGCTGGGCCAAGAGACACGGTGCACTCTGGAAACGCCCCACCCCCGCCGATCCGGCCTCGTCGATCATGGAGTTATGGTGCCTGAATTGGTGTGATTCAGGCACTTTTGTCACCCACCACAACTCCTTGATCGACGAGGCAGTGCGGGTTGACGAACAGCCTCCGCCTGACGCCGACGCCGACGCCGACGCCGACGCCGATCTTGCAGTTTCGGTCGCCGATATACGCAGAATGGCCACTTATGTCGCGACAGAAAATGCAAGATCGCGGAGAAGGGTCAGGGTCAGCGTTCCAGGATGGCGGTCACGCCCTGGCCACCGGCGGCGCAGATCGAGATCAGTCCGCGTCCGCTGCCCCGCTCGGCGAGCAGCTTGGCCAGGGTCGCCACGATCCGCCCGCCGGTGGCGGCGAACGGATGCCCGGCGGCCAGCGACGATCCGTTGACGTTGAGCCGGTCGGTGTCGATCGCCCCCAGCGGGGCGTCCAGGCCGAGCCGGTCCTTGCAGAACTCTGGCGACTCCCAGGCCGCGAGGGTGGCAAGCACCTGCGACGCGAACGCCTCGTGGATCTCGTAGTAGTCGAAGTCCTGCAACGTCAGCCCGGCCCGGGCCAACATCCGGGGCACCGCGTACGCGGGTGCCATCAGTAGACCCTCGTCGCCGTGCACGAAGTCCACCGCCGCCGTCTCCGACCAGCTGAACCAGGCCAGCACGGGCAGGTGGTGCGCCGCCGCCCACTCCTCGCTGGCCAGCAGCACCGTGGACGCGCCGTCGGTGAGGGGCGACGAGTTGCCGGCGGTCATGGTGGCCTGCTCGGCGTCCGGGCCGCGGGTGCCGAAGACCGGCTTCAGCGAGGCGAGCTTCTCCAGGGTGCTGTCCGGGCGGAGGTTCTGATCCCGGGTGAGCCCCAGGTAGGGCGTCATCAGGTCGTCGAAGAAACCCCTGTCGTACGCGGCGGCGAGCCGCTTGTGTGAGCGCAGCGCCAGCTCGTCCTGGGATCGCCTGTCGATCTGCCAGCCCACTGCGGTGCGGGCGGCGTGGTCACCCATGGACAGGCCGGTACGCGGCTCGGCGTTGCGCGGAATCTCCGGCTTGAACGGCTGGAGTGGGCGCAGCTTCGCCGCGATCTTGAGCCGTTCGCCAAGCGTCCGGGCCGAGTTGAGCTTGAGCAGGGTGCGGCGCATCTCCTCGTTGACGGCGAGCGGGGCGTCGGAGGTGGTGTCGACACCGCCGGCGATGCCAACGTCGAGCTGACCGAGGGCGATCTTGTTGGCGACCAGGATCGCCGCCTCCAGGCCGGTGCCGCAGGCCTGCTGGATGTCGTACGCCGGGGTGTGTGGGTCGAGCCGGGAGCCGAGGACCACCTCGCGGGTGAGGTTGAAGTCGCGGGAGTGCTTGAGCACCGCCCCGGTCACCACCTCGCCGACCCGCTGCCCAGCCAGCCCGTAGCGGGCGATCAACCCGTCGAGCGCCGCGCCGAGCAGGTCCGCGTTGGACGCGTCCGCGTAGCGGGAGTTGGAACGGGCGAAGGGGATGCGGTTGCCCCCGATGACCGCGACCCGCCGGATGCTCTGCACCGATCCGCCTCCTCGACATGTGTTGCTCGAACCCTACTCGCCAGTAGGCTACGCCCATGACCGACAGGTACGCGAGCTTCGTCCAATCGGCCGCCGGCCGCGCGCTGGTCAAGCGCCTCGGGCTGCCCGACCCGCCCCGGCTGCGCCGGCACCACCCCGGCGACCCGCTGCTGCCCGGGCCGGCCCTGCTCGGCACGGCCACCGGCGGCCGGCTCGCCGAGCCGATCACCAAGATCCTGATCGCCGCCGGGGTCGAGCTGCGTGACACCGGCACCGCCGGGCCGCAGGACCGCTTCGGAGCCCTGGTGTACGACGCCAGCGGCATCACCGACTCCACCGAGCTGCGCCAGCTCTACGACTTCTTCCACCCGCAGGCGCGATCTGTGCTGCCCAGCGGCCGGGTGATCGTGCTGGGCACCCCGCCGCAGGAGTGCGCGGCCCCCCGCGAGGCGACCGCCCAGCGTGCCCTCGAAGGGCTGGTCCGCAGCATCGGCAAGGAGTTCGGTCGGGGCACCACAGCACAACTCGTCCAGGTGACCCGCAACGGCGGCAACGCCGGCACACTCACCAGCCTGGAGTCGACCCTCCGGTTCCTGCTGTCCGGCCGGTCGGCGTACGTGTCGGGGCAGGTCATCCGGGTCGGCGACGGCGCGGCGAGCGCGCCGGCCGACTGGGACCGCCCGTTGGACGGGCAGGTCGTCCTCGTCACCGGGGCGGCCCGGGGCATCGGCGCTGCGCTGGCCAAGGTGCTCGCCCGCGACGGCGCGCAGGTGGTGGCCCTGGACATCCCGGCGGCCGGTGACGCCCTCGCCGCGGTGGCGAACGACATCGGCGGTACGGCCGTCCAGCTCGACCTGACCGCGCCGGACGCGCCGACCCGGCTCGCCGAGCACCTGGCCAGCCGGCACGGTCGGGTCGACGTGGTGGTGCACAACGCCGGCATCACCCGGGACAAGACGCTCGGCCGGATGGACGCCGACCGGTGGGACCAGGTCATCGACGTCAACCTGTCCAGCCAGGAGCGGATCAACGACGTGCTGCTGGAACGCGGGCTGATCCCGACCGGCGGGCGGGTCGTGTCGGTCTCCTCGATCGCCGGGATCGCCGGCAACCGGGGGCAGACCAACTACGCCACCAGCAAGGCTGGCGTGATCGGGCTTGTCGACTCGCTCGCCCCGGCCCTGCGCGAGCGGGGGATCAGCGTCAACGCGGTGGCCCCCGGCTTCATCGAGACCCGGCTGACCGCACGCATTCCACTTGTGGTCCGCGAGGCGGGCCGACGGATGAACAGCCTGGCCCAGGGCGGGTTGCCGGTGGACGTGGCGGAGACGATCGGCTGGTTGGCCTGGCCGGCCAGCGGCGCGGTCAGCGGAAACGTGGTCCGGGTCTGCGGCCAGAGCCTGCTGGGGGCGTGATGGAAGCGCGGTCGGAGTCGGGCAGCCGCACCCCTGTCGAACTGCCCCGGATGCCGGCGGCCGGGGCGCTGTACCGGCGGGCGTTGCTCGGCGCGCTACCGGGCGTCGGCGGCGGGCGGCGCGGGCCCGACCTGCCGGCGGTCGAGGTGACAGTGGGCGGGGTGACCGTCGACCGGGCACAGCTGGCCGCCTACGACCGGGTCTGCGGGTTCCGCCTCAGCGACCGGCTGCCCGCGACGTTTCCGCACGTCATGGGCTTCCCGCTGACCCTGCGACTGATGACCGCGCCGAACTTTCCCATCCCACTGATCGGCCTGGTGCACGTCGGCAACCGGATCACCACCCACCGCCCGATCACCGCCGACGAGACCCTCCACTTCACCACGTACGCGGAGAACCTGCGCCCACACGACCGGGGGCGGCAGGTGGACGTGGTGCTTGTCGGTTCGGTCGACGGAGTGGAGGTGTGGCGCGGCGTCTCGACGTACCTCGGTCGGGAGCGCAAGCCGGGCGGGCGCGACCGGAGCGAACGTCCCGCGACGCCGACGGCCACCGCCCGGTGGCGGGTGGAACCCCAGGTCGGCACGGAGTACGCGCGGGTCTCCGGTGACCACAACCCGATCCACACGTCCCGGCTCGGGGCACGGCTGTTCGGCTTCCGCCGGCCGATCGCGCACGGCATGTGGAGCAAGGCGCGCTGCCTGGCCGCGCTGGAGGCCCGACTGCCGGACGCCTACACCGTCGAGGTCGCCTTCAAACTGCCCATACCGCTGCCGAGCACGGTGAGCTTCGCGCTCCTGCCGGACGGCGGGTTCGCCCTGCACGACTCGCACGGCCGACCGCATCTGGCTGGTCTCGTGCGCTGAGCGCACCTAACGGGTCACCTGCGCTGAGCGCACCCCTTGGCAGGCGCGCACTTCTACGCTAGGTTGTTCTCAGAGCGAGATGTTCTCAGAGTGAGAGAGATGCGATGAACGAGCAGGAGTTCCTGGCCGCGTACGACCCCCGGGCCTACCCGTCGGTCGCGGTGACAGTCGACGTGGTGGCGCTGACCATCCGCGACGGCGCACTGCACCTGCTGCTGATCCGGCGTGGCGAGGCACCCTTCGCGGGGCACTGGGCGCTGCCCGGTGGTTTCGTCCGCCCCGACGAGGACCTGACCGCTGGCGCCCGCCGGGAGCTTGCCGAGGAGACCGGGCTCGGCGGCGAGACGCTGCTGCGCGTACACCTGGAGCAGTTGGGCAGCTATGGCGCCCCCGACCGTGACCCGCGAATGCGGGTCGTCTCGATCGCGCACCTCGCGTTCGCCCCCGACCTGCCGGATCCGGCCGCCGGCAGCGACGCCGACGAGGCGATCTGGCTGCCGGTGACCGCGTTGACCAGCCGACAGCTCGCCTTCGACCACGGCCGCGTCATCGACGACGCGCTGGAACGAGCCCGCTCCAAGCTGGAGTACACCCCGCTCGCCACGCGCTTCCTCGCCGCCGAGTTCACGATCAGCGAGCTGCGCGCCGTCTACGAGACGGTCTGGGGGCATCCGCTGCACGCCGGCAACTTCCACCGCAAGGTGCTCTCCGTGCCGGGCTTCGTGGAGAGCACGGGCGCCAGCACCGAGCGCGGTGGTGCCCGAGGCGGCCCCCGCGCCCGGCTCTACCGGGCCGGCGACGCCCGCCTGCTGCACCCGGCGCTGCTGCGCCCCGCCCGCGAGGAGACGGTGCGGTGAGGACCACGGAGGCCATCCGCCTGGTCGCGGCCGCCCGCACCGACGCCGACCTGTTCGGCGTCGACCAGCCGGCCCACCGCTACCGCGAGCTGGTCGCGGCCCTGCACCCCGATCGCCTGCCGACCGACCCGGCGGTACGCGCCGAAGCGACCGAAGCGTTCATCAACGTCACCACCCGGTGGAAGGCCCGGCAGGTCACCGTCGTCGGGGACTACCGCCTCGGTGCGCTGGCCCACTCCGGCGACCTGGCCGACCTCTACGACGTCGGCGACGACCGGCTACTCAAGCTCCCCCGCCGGCCCGGCGACAACGACCTGATGGCCCGCGAGGCGCACGCCCTGCGCACCATCGCCGAGCGCGGCGACCCGCGCTACCTGCCGTACGTGCCCCGGCTCGTCGACGCCTTCCGGCATCGGGACACCGCGACCGGCGCGGAACGGCGGATCAACGTGCTCGCCACCGCACCCGGCCTGCACGACCTCGACGAGGTGCGGCGCGCGTACCCCGACGGGTTGGACGCCCGGGACGTGGCCTGGATGTGGCGGCGGCTGCTGGTGGTGCTCGGCCTGGCCCACCGGGCGGGCGTGGTGCACGGCGCGGTCCTGCCGCGACACGTGCTGATCGAGCCGGACGCCCACGGCGTGGTGCTGATCGACTGGTGCTTCTCCGCAGCCATCGGGAGCACGATCCCGGCGCTCGTGCCCGGTCACGGCTGGGATCCGGAGGAGGTCGTCGAGAAGCGGCCCTGCGGCCCGGGCACCGATATCGCGATGGCCAGCCACTGCATGAGCTGGCTGATGGGGCCGCGGGCGCCCCGCGAGCTGGACGCCTTCGCGCGTGGCTGCCGGCAGCGGTCCCTGGCCAAGCGGCCCGACGACGCCTGGCTGCTGCTGCGCGAACTAGACCAGGTGCTGGACCGGCTCTACGGGCCACGCACCTTCCGACCCTTCACCCTCACCCCCTAAGGAGCTGTCATGGGCAGTGGAATCTGGTCCACCGACGTGTACGACGCCGCCGACCGCTACCGCCGGTCCACCGGCAAGAGCGCCTTCTCCTACAGCGACAGCGGGGCACGCACCGTGCACCCCGACCTCGACCCCCGCGACGCGATGCGCGAGAGCCGCGACTCCGACGAGCACCCGCGCTCGACCCCCGTCGCGGTGCTCTTCGACGTGACCGGCTCGATGCGCAACGTGCCGCGCGTCCTGCAGACCAAGCTGCCGCAACTGCTCGGGTTGCTGCAACGGCAGGGGTACGCCAGCGACCCGCAGATCATGTTCGGCGCCATCGGTGATGCCACCTGCGACCGGGTGCCCTTGCAGGTGGGCCAGTTCGAGTCGGACAACCGGATGGACGACGACCTCGGCCGGATCGTGCTGGAGGGCGGTGGCGGCGGGCAGATGAGCGAGTCGTACGAGCTGGCCATGTACTTCATGGCCCGGCACACCGTCACCGACAGCTGGGAGAAGCGCGGCCGGCGCGGCTACCTGTTCATCATCGGCGACGAGCTGGCGTACCAGCGGGTGAAGGCCCGGGAGGTGGCCGGCCTGATCGGCGACGACCTGACCGAGGACGTGCCGCTGCGGCAGGTCGTCGACGAGGTGACCCGCCGCTGGGACACCTACTATCTGCTCCCCGCCGGCAGCCACTACGCCGGCAACGCCAAGGTGCTCGACTTCTGGCGGGACCTGCTCGGGCAGAACACCGTCGTGCTCGACGACCTCGACGCGGTCTGCGAGACCATCGCGCTCACCATCGGCCTCGGCGAACAGGCCATCGACCTGGACGAGGGCCTGCGCGACCTGGACCGCGCCGGCTCCGCCGCCACCGGCACCGTGTCGAAGGCGCTGGCCCGCCTCGGCCGGGACCGGCGGGCCGAGGTGTCGACGCTGCCGGCGTTCCACGACACCACTGGCGGGGTGACCCGACTGTGAGTCATCTGGCGGTGGTCGACCTCGGCTACGGCGACGCGGGCAAGGGCACGGTGGTGGACTGGCTCTGCGCCACCCGTCCCGTTCACACGGTGGTCCGCTTCAACGGGGGCGCGCAGGCGGCACACAACGTCGTGCTGCGCGACGGGCGGCACCACACGTTCGCGCAGTTCGGCGCCGGCACGTTCCATCCCGGTGTCCGTACGCACCTGGCCCGGCACGTGGTGGTGGACCCGCTGGCGCTGGCTGCCGAGGCCGACCATCTCGCCACCGTCGGGGTGCCCGACGCCCTCGACCGACTGACCGTCGACTCCGACGCGCTACTCGCCACCCCGTACCACCGGGCCGCCAACCGGGCCCGGGAAATCGCCCGGGGAGCCGACCGGCACGGCTCCTGCGGGCTGGGGGTGGGTGAGGCCGTCGCGTACGGTCTCGCCCACCCGGACGACGCACCCCGGGTCGCCGACTGTCACCGCCCAGCGGTGCTGCGCCGCCGGCTGACCGTCCTGCGGGACCGGCTGACCGCCGAGCTGGGCCCGCTGGACGCACCACCGATCGACGACTGCCTGCCCGCGTTCGCCGGGTTCGCCGAGCGGGTCGCCATCGTCGACGGCAGCTGGCTCGCCGGCGCACTGCGCACCGGGACCTGTGTCTTCGAGGGCGCCCAGGGGGTGCTGCTCGACGAGTGGCACGGCTTCCACCCGTACACGACCTGGAGCACCACCACGTTCGCCAACGTCGACAGCCTGCTCGCCGAGGCTGGCCGACCCGGCGACGTGACCCGGATCGGGGTGCTCCGCACGGTCACCACCCGGCACGGGCACGGTCCGTTGGTGACCGAGGACCCGAGCCTGCCGTTCACCGACCATCACAACGCCACGAACCCGTGGCAGGGTCGTTTCCGGTTCGGCCACTTCGACGCGGTCGCCCACCGGTACGCCCTCGCCGCGGCTGGCGGCGTCGACGGCCTGGCGCTGACCCATCTCGACCTGGCCGGTCCCGACCTGCGGATCTGCCGCCGCTACGACACAGGCGACCGGCTCACCCCGGGCCCGCCCGGCGACCTGGACCGGCAGGCCGCGCTCACCGCCCGCCTGCTGCGCTCCCGGCCGCTCTATGACGACCCGCCGACGGACTGGGCCGAGGCGGTGAGCGCGGAGCTGGACACACCTGTGGTGCTTACCTCACACGGCCCCACCGCCGACGACAAGAGGACGCACGGCCCGCTGCTCGCCGCAGCGGCCCTGGCCCGCGCCGGCTGACAACTACGGGTGATCCAGCGACTCGGCCACCGGGCGGGTCGCACCCGGCGAGCATGGGGGGTGTGGAAGCCCTGCTCGACCTCCTCCGTGGGACGGTCACGTCGCCGTGGGTGTACCTGGTGATCTTCGGGCTCACCGCGGTCGACGCGTTCTTCCCCGCGGTGCCGGGCGAGGCAGCGGTGATCACCGCCGGCGTGCTCTCGGCGAGCGGCGGGCATCCCAATCTGGTCCTGGTGATCGTGAGCGCCGCCATCGGCGCGCTGGTCGGCGACCACATCTCCTACGCCATCGGGCAGGGCGGGGGCGCCCGCCGGCTGGCCCGACTGCCCGACGGCAGCCGCCGACGGGCCAGCTCCGAGTGGGCCCGGCGCGCGGTGGACCGGCGCGGCGGGATCATCCTGACCACCGCCCGGTACGTGCCGGGCGGCCGGACCGCCGTCACCCTGACCATGGGTGCGGTGCGCTATCCCCGCCGGGCGTTCCTGCTGTACGACAGCGTCGGAGCGGTCACCTGGGCGCTGTACTGCGGGCTGCTCGGCTACTTCGGCGGGCTGGCCTTCGAACGTGACCCGGTGAAGGGCGTGCTGGTCGGCGTGGGGCTCTCGCTGATCGTCACGTTCGGGCTGGAGGGGATCCGGTGGCTACGCCGTCGGGCGCACCGCCGGGCCGCCTCCCGCCACTGACCGGCAGGCACGTCACAGCAGGTCGGCGTCGTGCACCAGGATGGCCAGCTGCACCCGGTTACCCACCTGGAGTTTCGCCAGCGCTCGGCTGACGTGTGCCTTCACGGTGGCTTCGCTCATGGTCAGCCGTCGGGCGATCTCCGCGTTGCCATGCCCGCGCGCCACCTCCCGGACGATCTCCAGCTCCCGTGCGGTGAGCAGGGCGAGCCGCTCACGAGCAGCGTCCCGGCGGGCTGGACCACGCTCGGCGAAGGAATCGAGCAAGCGCCGGGTCACCGTCGGGGCGAGCATGGCGTTCCCGGCGGCCACCGTACGAACGGCGGCGGCCAAGTCGCGGGGCGGGGTGTCCTTGAGCAGGAAGCCGACCGCGCCGACCCGCAGCGCCCGGTGCACGTAATCGTCGAGGTCGAAGGTGGTCAACATGATCACCTTCGCGCCGGCGGCGACCACCTCCGGCGCGGCGGTCAGCCCGTCGACGCCCGGCATCCGCACGTCGAGCAGCACCACGTCGGGGCGTAACCGGTGGGTCTGTTCCAGCGCGCCGACGCCGTCCGCTGCCTCACCGACGACAGTGATGTCCTCCGCCGCCTCCAAGATCAGCCGCAATCCGGCGCGGACCAGTTGCTCGTCGTCGACCACCACCACGCGAATCACGCCGCACCCGCCAGCGGGATCAGGGCCCGGACCAGGAAACCGCCGCCCACGGGCAACGCCTCCAGTCGGCCGCCGAGCAGCTCCACCCGCTCGCGCAACCCGAGCAGCCCCTGCCCGGCACCGGGCAGCGCCGCCCCGCCCTCCGACGGCCCGTTACGCACCAGCACCTCCAACCCGTCGGGCAGGTAGCGCAGGCAGACCACCGTCTCGGCGTCGGCGGCGTGTTTGCGCACGTTGGTCAGCGCCTCCCGGACCACCCGGTACGCGGTGCGCCCCACGGTCGCCGGTATAGCCGGCGCAACGCCCTCATCCCGCCGGGCCACCCGCAGCCCGGCGGCGCGGGACTCCCCGATCAACTCGTCCAGCGCGCCGAGCCCGCGCTCCGGCACCACACTCGGACCGGCCTGTCGCAACACGCCCAGCACCTCGCGCAGGTCGGTGAGCGCCTGCCGCCCGGTAGTACGGATCAGCGCGGCGGCCTCGACGGTCGCCGAGTCCTTGGCGGTCACCTCCAGCGCCCCGGCGTGCACCACCATCAACGAGACCCGGTGCGCCACCACGTCGTGCATCTCCCGGGCGATCCGGGTCCGTTCCTCGGCACGGACCCGGTCAGCGCGGGCCTCCTGCTCGCGTTCCAGCCGCTCGGCCCGGTCCCGCAGAGCCGCGAGCGTGTCCCGACGTGCCCGCACCCAGAGGCCGAAGACCAGCGGAAGTCCGACCAGACAGACGGCGAGCATCAGCACGTTGCCGGTGGCTGCGGTGGTCATCCGGCGTACGCCGCCCACCGCCAGCCCGATCAGCACCCCGCCGGCCAGCACCCCGGCCGCACCGGCGAGGAACCCGGCGAGCCGCCGACCACGCAGCCGCAGACCAGCCTGGTACGAGGCGACCACCCCGGCCGCCCCGGCGGCGAGCACCAACCAGCCGACCGCCGCGGCCAGGAACAACGGCCACCGGCGGGTCCGGAACGTGGCGGCAGCCCAACCGGAGAGCACCGCGAGCACCAGCGGGACGACACCCGGCAGCGGTGAGCGGACCCCGATGTCACCGCTCGCGCTGGCCCAGACCGCCGTCGCGACCGTCACGGCGAGCAGCAGCGGGCCGTACCGCTGGACGACCCGCCGCAGGGCGGCGGCGCTGGAGGCCACGCAGCGAGCGTAGGGCTCCCCGGACGAATCGGTCCGCCCCACCCGGCCGGACCCGGGTGAGCTGGGGGAAGACCCCTACCCGCCGTCCGGGCTGGCCGATACCTAAGTAGTGGTGCCCGCCTGACCACTGGCCGATGGCAGGAGCCGCCGTCCACACCAGCATCGGGATCATGGATCTACTCGACCTGCTGCACGACACGATGTCCTCGCCCTGGGTGTACCTGGCGATCTTCGCGATCGCGGTGCTCGACGGCTTCTTTCCCGTGGTGCCGAGCGAGACGGCGGTGATCACCGCAGGGGTGTTCGCGGCCTCCGGCGCGCCGTACCTGCCCGGGGTGATCCTGGTAGCCGCCGCCGGGGCACTGGTCGGCGACCACATCTCGTACGCCATCGGGCGGGCCGGTGGAGCGCGACTGCTCGACCGGCTGCCGCCCGACGGTCGGCGTCGGGCCGCCGCCGACTGGGCCCGCCGGGGGATCGCGACGCGCGGCGGCCTGATCCTCACCGTGGCCCGTTACGTGCCGGGCGGTCGGACCGCGGTCACCCTCACCATGGGCGCGGTGCACTATCCCCGGCGACGGTTCCTGGCCTTCGACGCGCTCGCCGCCGGCTCGTGGGGGCTCTACTCCGCGCTGGTCGGCTACGTCGGCGGGTTGGCCTTCGAGCAGGACCCGCTACGTGGTCTCCTGCTGGGTCTGGGCCTCGCCCTGACGGTGACGTTGATCGTCGAGGTGGTCCGCTGGCTGCGTGGGCACCAGCGCCGTGCGGCGCGGGCCGGCGAACCGGGCGCCGACGCTGTCTCCGCCGGGGCCGTCAGTCGGCCGGGGGGCGCCAGGTGACGCCGTGCAGGAGCTGGGCGGCACCGAGCCAGGCCACGTTCATCATCCGGGTGGCCGTCTTCTCCGGCTCGGCCTCCGGGTGGTCCGCGAGCCAGTCCGCCAGCGACTCGGTCGCGCCGACCAGGGCGTACGCGACGACCTCCAGGTCGACGGCGGCGATCTCGCGACCCTCGGCGCGCAGCGCGTGGTCGAGCATCCCGGCGACCACCTCGACCAGCCGGGCCCGCATGGTGGCCAACTCGCCGGCGAACGGCTGCTCGCCCCGGGCCTGCCGGTAGAGCACCGCCCAGCCATCCCGGTGCGCGCCCACGAAGCCGAAGAACGCCTTCAACCCGCGCCAGAGCCGCTCGTCGGCCGGCAGGTCGGGGGCCGCCGCCCCGGCGATGGCCTGCATCATCCGGGTGCCCTCCCGGTGCAGGCAGGCGACGAAGAGCTCCTCCTTGGTGCCGAGGTACGCGTACACCATGGGTTTGGAGATGCCGGCGTCCTCGGCGATCTCGTCCATGCTGGCGGCGTGGAAGCCACGTCGGGAGAAGACCTTGACGGCCGCGTCGAGCATCTGCTGCTCGCGAACGGCGCGCGGCAGGCGCTTGAAGGCGGGGACACTTGACACCTTGCGAGCATACCTACTCGTGCGTAGGGTTACGCGCGAGTAGCCAATCTTCCGGAAGGCGCACCTGATGACTGACTTCGACCCGGCCACCTTCGCCAACGTGGGCCCCAAGGAGTTCGCCCAGCTGGTCAAGTCCACCCCGGACGACAAGATCGCCCAGGTGATGTCCGGTGACGCGCGCGACAAGGTCCTGGGCGAGGTGTTCGGCCGGATGCCGTCGCTGTTCCGCGCAGACCGGGCCGGCGCCACCAACGCGGTCATCCACTGGGTCATCACCGGTCGCCCCGACGGCGGCAGCGACACCTACGAGGTGGTCATCGCCGACGGCGCGTGCGTGGTGAACGAGCCCTCGCAGCACGACCCGAAGCTGAGCCTGACCATGGGCCCGGTCGAGTTCCTGAAGATCGTCTCCGGTGGCGCCAACCCGGTGATGATGTTCATGACCGGCAAGCTGAAGGCGAAGGGCGACCTCGGCCTCGCCGCCAACATCGCCAACCTGTTCGACATCCCCAAGGCCTGACATGGCTGAGTTCTCGCTCGACCTGAACGAGGAACAGCGGGACCTACGCGACTGGGTGCACGGCTTCGCCGCCGAGGTCGTGCGCCCAGCCGCGGCCGAGTGGGACGAGCGCGAAGACACCCCGTGGCCGGTGATCCAGGAAGCAGCCAAGGTCGGCCTCTACGGCTTCGAGTTCCTCGCCACCTGCTGGGCCGACCCCACCGGGCTCTCCCTGCCGATCGCCAGCGAAGAACTCTTCTGGGGTGACGCCGGCATCGGCCTGAGCATCTTCGGCACCTCGCTCGCCGTCGCCGCCATCTACGGCGCTGGCACCCCCGACCAGCTGGTCGAGTGGGTGCCGCAGTGCTTCGGCGACGCCGATTCGCCGGCCGTCGCCGCCTTCTGCAGCAGCGAGCCGGAGGCCGGCTCCGACGTCAGCGCGATGCGCACCCGGGCCGTCTACGACGAGGCCACCGACGAATGGGTGCTCACCGGCCAGAAGGCGTACGCCACCAACGGCGGGATCGCCGGAGTGCACGTGGTCACCGCCTCCGTCGACCCCGCGCTCGGCTCCCGAGGCCAGGCGGCGTTCGTCGTACCCCCGGGCACCCCCGGCCTGGCCGCCACCCGCAAGCTGCGCAAACTTGGCCTCCGCGCGTCCCACACCGCCGACGTCTTCCTCGACGGGGTACGCGTACCCGGCCGCTGCCTACTCGGCGGCCGGGACGCTCTGCTGGCACGCCTCGACCGGGCCCGCTCCGGCCAGCGGGCCACCGGGCAGGCCGCGATGCGCACCTTCGAGCTGTCCCGGCCCACGGTCGGCGCCCAGGCGCTCGGTGTGGCCCGGGCCGCCTACGAGTACGCCCTTGACTACGCGAAGGACCGAGTCCAGTTCGGACGGCCGATCATCGAGAACCAGGCTGTCGCGTTCGCGCTTGCCGACATGCGGATGGAGATCGACGCCGCTCGGTTACTCGTCTGGCGAGCCTCCTGGATGGGCCGCAACAACCGACCGTTCACCGCAGGCGAGGGGTCGATGTCCAAGCTCAAGGCCGGCGAGGTGGCGGTGTCGGTCACCGAGAAGGCGGTGCAACTGCTCGGCGGGGCCGGCTTCCTACGTGACCACCCGGTCGAGCGCTGGTACCGGGACGCCAAGATCTACACCATCTTCGAGGGCACCTCCGAGATCCAGCGGCTGGTCATCTCCCGGGCGATCTCCGGGATGCAGATCCGCTGACTCTTCGGTCTGGCCCGGCCCGCCTCGGCGGAGCCGGGCCACGGGTCCGCCGAATTCCACGATCCGTGCCGTCTTTGTCACCCCGCGCCGACGCCGACTGGGCCACCAGCCGCACCCAGTGCATGATCAAGGGAAGACGCCCTGATGGACGGGGAGCCGGTCGCCCCGTCCGCGCACCACCCCGAGGAGGTCTGCGGCATGGACCTGCCGTTCATCGTCACCACGCTGACCCGTCGCGGGCTACTCACCCCCGGCAGCCCGGTCCGGGTCGCCTCGCAGCTCAACGCGTTGCGGACGTGGGGATGGAGCTTGGCAGGCGAGCTACGCCAAGCAGCCGCCCGGGATCCCGGCCGCCCAGCCGTCATCGATGAGAACGGCGTCGAGCTGACCTACGGCGAGCTGCTCGACCGGGCCGAACGGATGGCCCGATCGATGCGTGCCAAGCTCGGCGTCCAGGCCGGCGACCGGATCGGCGTGCTCTGCCGCAACCACCACGGGCTGGTCGAGACGATCGTCGCCGCCACCCTGCTCGGCGTCGACGCGGTCCTGGTCAACACCGGGCTCTCCGCCGCCCAACTGGGCACCGTCGCCGATGAGCAGCGGCTACGGCTACTCGTACACGACGACGAGTTCGCCGACCGGGTCCTCAGCCTTCCTGCCGAGCTGACCCGGCTCGACGAGCGCTCTCGCGAAGAGTTGGTGGCCGGGGCGCTGCCAGGCGACCTGCACCCGCCGGAGCGCGACGGCCGGATCATCGTGCTCACCTCCGGCACCACCGGTACGCCCAAGGGTGCCCGCCGGCCGACGCCCAGCGGCTTCGGCCCGTTGGTGTCCATCATCGACCGCATCCCCCTGCACGCCCGGGACCGGGTGATGATCGCCGCGCCGATCTTCCACACCTGGGGATTCGCCGCCCTCCAGGTCTGCCTGGCACTGCGGGCCACCATCGTGCTGCAGCGCCGCTTCGACCCGGCCGCCACGCTCGCCGCCCTGACGGCGCACCGCTGCGACGCGCTCTTCGCCGTACCGGTAATGGTGCAGCGGCTACTGGAGGTGCCCCCACCAGACCCGCGTCCCCCGCTCAAGGTCGTCGCGGTGAGTGGTTCGGCCCTGCCCGGCGGGCTGGCGCCGGCATTCATGGACGCCTACGGGGACGTCCTCTACAACCTCTACGGGTCCACCGAGGTCTCCTGGGCCTCCATCGCCAGCCCGCAGGACCTGCGTCAGGCACCCACCACCGCTGGTCGTCCGCCGCACGGCACCCGCCTGGAGATGCTCGACGACGACGGCCAGCCGGTCTCGGAAGGGCGGGTCGGGCGGATCTTCGTCGGCAACGAGATGCTCTTCGAGGGCTACACCTCCGGCGCCAGCCGGGAAACTCGCGACGGCCTGCTCGACACCGGTGACCTCGGCCGGCTCAACGCCGACGGGCTGCTCTTCGTCGACGGCCGGGCCGACGACATGATCGTCTCTGGCGGCGAGAACGTCTTCCCCTCCGAGGTAGAGGATCTACTCGCGCAGCTGCCACAGGTCCGCGAAGCAGCAGTGATCGGCGTGCCCGACGCCGAGTGGGGTCAACGCCTGTCCGCGTTCCTCGCCCTGCACCCCGACGAGACACTCGACCCCGAGGCAGTACGCGAATTCGTCCGGCACTACCTGGCCCGATTCAGCGTCCCCCGAGACGTGATCTTCGTGAAGTACCTGCCCCGCAACGCCACCGGCAAGGTGCTAACCCGCGAACTGCGCCGCTACTACGGCTGACCGGCCCAGCGTTCAGCCGGGCAACGCTCGGCCCGGCAACGCTCAGCCCGGGATCGTGATCCGGCCGTCGATCGCGGCGGCGGCGATGTCGGTGCGGTGCTGCGAACCGGCCAACTCCACCCCGCCCACCAGCGCGTACGCGGCATCCCGCGCAGCCGCAAGGTCGGAGCCGGTGGCCGTACCGCAGAGGACCCGGCCGCCGGCGGAGAGCAACGCGCCGTCGCTGGCCCGGCGGGCGGTGCCCGCGTGGATGATGCCCGGACGGTCCGCGCCGGTGATCACGTCGTCGGTGCGCGGCGCGACCGGGTAGCCCTGCGCGGCGAGCACCACGGTCACGGCGCTGCCGTCCCGCCACCGCAGCGGCGGGTGCTCGGCCAACGTGCCGGTGGCCGCCGCGTGCAGCAGCCCACCCAGCGGAGTCTCCAGCAACGCGAGCACCACCTGGGTCTCCGGGTCACCGAAGCGCGCGTTGAACTCGATCACCCGAGGGCCGGCAGCGGTGATCGCGAGCCCCACGTAGAGCAGACCGGCGAACGGAGTGCCCCGGCGACGCATCTCCGCGAGCGTCGGGTGGACAACATCACGCATGACGTCGTCGACCAGGCCGGATGGCGCCCAGTCCAGCGGCGCGTACGCCCCCATGCCGCCGGTGTTCGGCCCGGTGTCGCCGTCGCCGAGCCGCTTGAAGTCCTGTGCCGGCAACAGCGGCAGCGCCGCCTCGCCGTCGGTCACCACGAAGAGGCTGACCTCCGGGCCGTCGAGGAACTCCTCGACCACGACCCGTCCACATTCAGCGGCGTGCGCCAACGCGGCGGACCGGTCGTCGGTCACCACCACGCCCTTGCCGGCGGCGAGGCCGTCGTCCTTCACCACGTACGGTGCGCCGAACTCGTCCAGCGCCCGAGCGGTGCTCTCCTCGTCCGTGCAGACGTACGCCCGAGCGGTCGGCACGCCGGCGGCGGTCATCACGTCCTTGGCGAACGCCTTGGAACCCTCCAGCTGCGCGGCCGCGCCGGATGGACCGAAGACGGCGATGCCCTTGGCGCGTACCGCGTCGGCGACCCCGGCGACCAGCGGCGCCTCCGGCCCGATCACCACCAGGTCAGCCGCAGTCTCCACAGCCAACGCCGCCACCGAGGCCGGATCGGACGCGCTAACGGCCCGCAACTCAGCCACCGAGGCGATCCCCGGGTTGCCCGGCGCGGCGACAAGCGCCGAAACCCCCGAGTCGCCCGCCAGCCCAAGCGCAAGCGCATGCTCCCGCCCGCCACCACCCACCAAAAGAACCCGCACACCCAGATCCTACTGTCCCCCCCGTATCCCCCTGTTGATCATGAAGTTGGCGGGCCATCTAGTGATCCACTGGCTCGTCAACCTCATGATCAACAGGCACGAAGGGTTGCGATCGCTTGACGGACTGTGTGGGGGATGTAGGTGGGGTGAAGGGTGTCCTGCCAGGTGAAACGCAGGATGGTCCAGCCGGCGTTGACCAGGCGGTTCTGGCGACGGCGGTCGGCGTAGACGGCCTCCGGGGTGCCGTGCACGTCTCGGCCGTCCGCTTCGGCGATCAGCCTTGGGCCACGCCAACCCAGGTCGCCGATGCCGAGCAGATAGCCGTCGTTGTCGCGCACTTCCAGCTGTAGCGCGTCTGGCGGAACTCCCCCATCAACGCAGCGCAGTCGAGAGCGGGTCTCCAGTGGCGACTGTGCTCGGCCATCCGCCTCAGCGACGTAACCGCGTGCTGCAACCGCGCCGCGTCGACCTCGAATCAGCGCCGGAATGGTTGCTAGGCATTCGGGTGTGAGCAGCCCTCGATTGAGGGCGGAATCGAGCACCGAGACCGCCGCGTACCGGCGCTCTCGCAAGATGATTTCGGAGACGGTCAGCCGTGGCCCCGTAGCCGCGATCCCGTTCACCTGCACCACCGTGCCCAGAGGGTGTTCGAGCTGGTGTAGCACGATCGCGGGGTCCGACACCCGCGCCAGCTTTGCCGCCCTGCCCGGCATCGCCACGTGGATCTCGTCCCGAGGCGGCAGTCCGGCGATGCCGTACAGCTCAGCCGCAGTGCCGAACACCGCGTGAGCCGCCGGGCCCAGCGAGAGCACGGCGGCACGAATGCGACACCGACGAGCAGGTGGTTCACCGTACGGGTCGCGCGTCAGATAGACCGCTCGAGCAAGTGGCCGCCAACGGCGTACAGCCACCAGATGATCGATGTCATTTCGGCTGAAGCCGGCTCTCAGCGCCTGCACTCGGGTGATCAGGCCATCCTGCACGGCAGCAATCGAGCGAACAAGCTCTGCGCGATCCACCTAGCCCACGCTGGCTGCTCCGCCAACCAACCACCAGCCCTGTGGATAACCCTGTGGACAGCGACACCCGCCATCTCAGTGATCATGGGGTTAACGGGATTTTTGTAGATCGAATACCTCGTCAACCCCATGATCACCGGAGTGAGGCCGCCTGGGCGGGGCCCGGGGTTAGGGGAGGAGGGGGTGGTAGACGACGTTTTCTTCTCGGCCTGGGCCTACGCCTACCACGCTCACCCTCGTGTTGCAGAGCTCCTCGATGCGGGCGATGTAGCGGCGGGCGTTTTCCGGCAGGTCGGCGGCGGTTCTTGCCTTGGTGATGTCTTCCCACCAGCCGTCGAGTTCCTCGTAGACGGGCTTGGCGTGATGGAAGTCCGTCTGACTCATCGGCATGTCGTCGACCCGGACGCCGTTGATCTCGTAGCCGACGCAGATCGGCACCTTGGCCATGCCGGTGAGCACGTCCAGCTTGGTGATGACCAGGTCGGTGACACCGTTGAGGCGGCAGGCGTACCGGGCCACGACCGCGTCGAACCACCCGCACCGGCGCTCCCGCCCGGTGGTGGTGCCGTACTCCGCGCCGATCTTGCGCAGGTGGTCGCCGTTGGCGTCGAACAGCTCGGTCGGGAACGGTCCCGCCCCGACCCGCGTCGTATACGCCTTGCTCACCGCGATGACCTTGTTGATCGCGGTCGGCGGGATGCCGGCGCCCACGCAGGCGCCACCGGCGGTCGGGTTGGACGAGGTCACGAAGGGGTACGTGCCGTGGTCCATGTCGAGCATGGTGGCCTGGGCGCCCTCCAGCAGCACCGTCTCGCCCCGGTCCAGGGCATCCCAGAGCATCGCCCGGGTCTCCGCGATGTACGGCTTGAGCCGCTCCGCGTACTCCAGGTACTCCTCGACGGTCGCCTCAAGGTCGATCGCCTTACGGTTGTAGACCTTGAACAGGATCTGGTTCTTCTCGCGCAGCGCGAGTTCCAGCTTCTTGCGCAGGATGCCGGGGTCGAGCAGGTCCTGGAGGCGGATGCCGATCCGGGCGACCTTGTCCCCGTACGCCGGGCCGATGCCCCGGCCGGTGGTGCCGATCCGGGACGAGCCGAGGTAGCGCTCGATCACCCGGTCCAGTGCCCGGTGGTGCGGCATGATCAGGTGCGCGTCACCGGAGATCCGCAGCCGGGACACGTCGACGCCGCGCTCGGCCAGGCCGTCGATCTCGGCGAGCAGCACCTTCGGGTCGACCACCACACCGTTGCCGATGACGATCATCGCGTCCGGTGAGAGCGCGCCGGACGGCATCAGGTGTAGCGCGTACTTCTGTCCGTCTGGGGTGATCACCGTGTGGCCGGCGTTGTTGCCGCCGGAGTAGCGCACGACGTAGTCGACCCGCTCACCTAGCAGGTCGGTAACCTTGCCCTTGCCCTCGTCGCCCCACTGAGCGCCGATGAGCACGATCGCTGGCATCTCTTCCGCCTCCAGAAGGCTCGGGTGCCAGGTGGCGACCGCTCGGCGAGCCCGGGGTGTCAGGTTAACAAGTAGTGACGGCGTGGCCGGCAGGGGTCGCGCCGAGAGGCAGCAGGAGGCTCCTTCCGTGTACGACGTGGTGCTGCTCACCCTCGGTTCGGAGCGGGACGCTCCCGGGGGCTGTGGCAGCGGCGGGGCCTGCTGCGGCGGGGCGGCCGAGGCCAACACCGACCCGACGGGCCGAAGCGACACCGACCAGGGCAAGGCTGGCCAGACCAGCGCCGACCAGACTAACGCCGAGCAGTGCGCGACGGAGCGGCCACGGGTGCCGGTGCTGGCCTGCGCAGATGCGCTGACCGCCCGGGGCGCCCGGGTGGAGACGGTCACCGCCCGTTCCGACGCCGAGATCGACGAGGTGTTGGCCCGGCTCGACGGCCCGGCCCGCCCGGACGGCCTCACCTGGCCGGACCTGGACAGCAAGACCAGGCTGGTCGTCGCCACGGCCAGCGACGGGCAGTTGCGCGCCGTGCTGCGCCGGCTGGTCCGGCGGTACGCCCCAGCGCCGAGCCGCCGCCCGGCGGATCTGCCCGGCAACCGGACCCTGCCCGACCTGCCGCCGGTAGCCGTACTCCCGCTTGATCCGGCCCGTGGCGGCACCCACCGGGACCTGGCCGCGCAGCTCGGGCTGCCCCGTGACCCGGCAGCGGTGGCCGCCGCGGTGCTGGACGGCACGCCGCGGCGGTTGGACCTGCTGCGCAACGACGGCGGTTCGGTGACCCTGGACGGCGCGCTCCTCGGTGCCGCCGACGACGCTGGCCGGCCGCTGCACTGGCGGGCCCGGGTGGAGGTCGACGACACCATCCTCACCAACGGTGACGAACCGTTGCTGGCCTGCGCGGTCGGCAACGCCGGCGGGTACGCGACGCTCAACGACGTGACGCTGCTGACCGCGCCGGACCCGGCCGACGGCCAGGTCGAGGTCGCGGTGGCCGTGCCGGTGGTCGTCCGCTCCGCGTGGGGGCGCAAGCGGGTACGCCTCGAAGTGCGGCGGGCCCGTGGGCGAGCGGTGTCGGTACTGCCCAGGGAGGGCAAGGTGCCGTACCTCGACGATGGTGTCGAGGGCGAGCTGACCCGCAAGCGTTCCTGGTGGATCGAGCCGGGCGCCTGGGCGGTCTGGTCGATCTGACCTCGACCGCGCCAACCGGCCGACGTGGCTGCGCCGACCGGCCCTCCTGGGCGGATGGGCCTATCCTCGCAGGAGGACTGGGGAGGGCCGTAATGGACGAGAACGCCGACCGGGCGCAGGTGCCCGGCCAGCAGCCGGTGCCGGAGCGGGACATCGAACCACTCTGGCCGCCAGATCCGGGCGACCGGGCCGCAGGTGGCGCGGTGCCGCCCTGGGCGGCGGTCGCCGAGCAGCGGGGCGGCCCGTCGTCGGCCGCGCAGCCGGTTACGCCACCGGTGGCCGCGCCTCCGATCGGGCGGCCGCCGGTTCCTGGTCAGCCCGGCGCGGCGGCGCTGTCGCCGCCCTCGCCGTCGGACTACCCGTCGCTCACCGGCGCTGTCCCCGCACCCGGGGGGTGGGGGGCCAGCGGGCCATCCGGCACCGGGTCGGGTTGGGCGCCGGCTCAGCCGAGTTGGCCACCACCGACCGACCCGGCCGCTGCGGCACCGCCAACGCAGGGCGGTACCGGAATCCCCTCCGCCGCGACACCGAACGCCGCCTCCGCGCGGACGGACAGCCGACCGGCCAACACCGACACGGCGAGCAAGTCGGGCGAAGCAGCGCAGCTCGGCAACGGTGGTCCGGCCGTCGTGCCCGCCGCGCCGATCGTCGCGGGCGGCGTCGACCTGGATCTGCCGTTCACCCTGGACCGCCCCACCGCTACCGGCCCCGCGACGCCCGCACCCACCGACCATTCCACCCCAGCCGCCACCGCGTCCGCCGACAGCCCGAGCGCCGCCGACAGCCCGACGGCAGCCGGCCCCACGCCGGCGGGCTCCTCGGCAGCCAGCCCCACAGCGGGCCGGCCGGCAACCCAGACTGGTGGGTCCGCAGCGGCCGGGCCGGCACCGCAGGCTGGTGGGTCTGGTGAAGACGGGTCCGCTGGCGGGCCGGCGCGGCCGATTGCCGAGTCGCCGTGGGCGTACCCGCCGCAGCGCCCGGCTGGGACGGCCGCACCCGCCCAGGACGAGGCCAGCGCAACGCCTCCGGTCCCGCCCCCACCCGCCATCCCGCACCCCGGCCCCGGGCAGGTACACCCCGGGCCGTCGTTCACCCCGGCGATCCCCGGCCAGGCCGCCCCGGCGCAGATTCCGCCGCCACCCGACCTGACGCAATTCGGCAACCCGCCGCACGGCCATCCCGCACCGCAGCCCGCTCCGCCGCAGGCCGGACCACCGACCCCGCCACCTGGGCCGTTCCCGCCCTCGCCGGGTTGGTATCCACCGCCCTGGCAGCAGGGCTCGCCCGGCGGCACCCCGGGGCAGCCGTACCAGGAGGCCGACGGGGTGACCCGGATGCCGGCCGCCGGTTACCCGGATGCGACCGCATATCCGGACGCGACCGCGTACCCGGATGCGAGCTGGACACCGGACGCGACCGCTGCGCCCACCGCCGAGGACTTCGCCCGCCGCCGCCAGGTCCGGCCCGCCGACCCGGTGGCGACCATGGGCGTACGCGCGGTGGTCAACAAGATGGGGCTGCTCCGGCTGTCTCCGGGGCGTCACGAGCAGGAGCTCAAGCGGGACATCGAGATGGTGCGCCGCAACTTCGGCGGTCTGCGGCAGGTGACCGTGGTCAACCCGAAGGGCGGCGCCGGCAAGACGGTGGCCATCCTGCTGCTCGCGATGACGTTCGGCCAGAAGCGCGGTGGCTACGTGCTGGCCTGGGACAACAACGAGACCCAGGGCACCCTCGGGATGCGTGCCCAGCAGGACTTCCACGCCCGCACGGTGCGGGACATGCTGCGTGACCTCGGGCAGTTCCAGGGTGCGCACGGGCGGGTCGGTGACCTGTCGCAGTATGTCCGCTCGCAGGGCGAGGGGATGTTCGACGTCCTGGCCTCGGACGAGTCGGCCACCGGTGGCGAGATGTTGACCGCCGCCGCGTTCGCCGAGATCCGCGAGGTGGTCAGCCGGTTCTATAAGTTGATCTTCGTGGACACCGGAAACAACGTCCGGGCACAGAACTGGCAGGCGTCGATGGACGCCACCGACCAGTTGGTGGTCACCATGTCGGCCCGTAACGACTCCGCCGAGACCGCCGCGCGGATGCTCGACCACCTGGAGCAGAGCGGTCGGCAACGGCTGGTCCGGCAGGCCGTGACAGTGGTGTCGATGCCGCCGTCCCGCAAGGAGATCGACCTGCCGGCCATCCAGGAGCACTTCGCGGCCCGCACCCGGGCGGTGCTGCTGGCCCCGTACGAGCGGCTCATCGACAGCGGCGAGCCGATCCGGTACGGCGGGCTCTCCTCGGCCACCCGGGACGCCTGGCTGAAGATCGCCGCTGCGGTCGCCGAAGGGTTGTAACCCGCCGACGGCCGGCCCGGTCTCGGGCCGGCCGTCGGCACGGGGTCAGTTGCTCGCCAGCGCGTCCGCCGCTTCCGGGTCGCAGTCGCGCAGGAACTGGGCACAGCGGGCCGCCTCGTCGGCCTCGCCGATCTCGTCGGCAGCGCGGGACAGCACGTACAGGCAGCGGAGGAAGCCCCGGTTGGGCTCGTGCGACCACGGCACCGGGCCGTGTCCCTTCCAACCACTGCGGCGCAGCTGGTCGAGGCCCCGGTGGTAGCCGGTGCGGGCGTACGCGTACGCCGCCACCACCTGGCCCTGGGCGAACGCCCGGGCCGCGAGCTCCGCCCAGGCAGCACTGTAGGTCGGGAAGCCGGCCGCCACGTTGGCGTACGCCTCATCGGTGCCGGCCTCGTTGGCGGCAGCCAGGGCGGCGTCGGCCTCCTCGTTCACGGGCAGGCGGGTGGCCGGTGGCTCTGGCAAAAGGTTCTGCATCGCCCCATTCAACCCGCTGGACAGTGCGACACGCGAGCGGGTCGGCCGACGCGTCCCGCTGAACGGCTGAGGAGTTCATCACGCCTGCGGCCTATGCCGCTGCCTGGTGTTTTCCACTACAACTAATGGTCCGGAGCCTCCCCAGGAACCGGTTATGCAGGAGCCCGGTGGCCACGACCACCGGGCTCCTGTCGGTCTCAGCCCCGGGCCGAGGTTTGACCGGCCCCGGCGGACGGGCAGGATGGCCCGGTGCCGACCCCACCTCCCGCGGACGTCATCGAGCCGCACCTGCATCCCGGCGAGATCCAGACCCGGGCCGAGCTCGATCAACAGTTGGCCACCGGTCGGCTGACCGGGCTGACCGTGCAGGGCCTGCGCCTCGACCTCGCGCCGGCGCCCGACCTGACCGGCATCGACGTCGCCGGCACCCTCTTCGTCGGGTGCCGGTTCGCATCCCGGGACGTGGGCGCCGACCTGGTCCGCCGCGGCGCGAACGTGGTGCCGCCGTTCTCAGGGCTGCCGTACCCGACCCAACCGACCCACCTCTACACCCCGGAGGACCTGGCTGCCGGGTTCGCCGAGGGCGGGTTCACCGGGATGTACGACACCCGGGTGTACGACCACTACCGAGCGCACGGCGGCGCGCTGCCGGACGTCAAGGAGGCGCTGGGTCAGCGGCTGCACGACCACGGCGTGGACAACGCGTTGGCCGACGCCACCCGGGTCTGGCTGGCCGCGTACGGGCCGCAGTCGGTGGTGGGCATCATGGGCGGGCACGCGGTGCGGCGCGGTAGTCCCGCGTACCGGATGGCGGCCGTGCTGGGTTGGGAGCTGGCGCGGGCCGACCGGCTGGTGGTGACCGGCGGCGGCCCCGGGGTGATGGAGGCCGCGAATCTCGGCGCCTACCTGGCGGACCGACCGGCGACCGACGTGACGGCGGCGATCGACCTGCTGGCCACCGCCCCCGACTTCACCGACCACCACCGGTACACGGCCACGGCGCTGACGGTCCGGGAACGGTACGCGGGTGTGCCCCGGCAACGTGGCGACGACCGGGGCTGGGCGCGCGCCGGTGGCCTGGCCATCCCGACCTGGCTGTACGGGCACGAGCCGGCGAACCTGTTCGCCGGGCGGATCGCGAAGTACTTCTCGAACGCGATCCGGGAGGACACCATCCTGCGACTCGCCCGGGGTGGCATCGTCTTCGCGCCGGGGCGGGCGGGCACGGTGCAGGAAGTGTTCCAGGCGGCCACCAAGACCTACTACGGCACCGACGGCGCGAGCGGGGCTTACATCTTCCTGGACCGCGCCTACTGGACCCAGGAGTTGCCGGTCGAGGCGCTGTTGCGCCCGCTGCTGGCCGCGTCTCCGTTCGGTGACCTGTCGTCGACGATCCACCTGACCGACGACGTCCGCGAGGCCGTGCGCCTGCTGACCTCCTGACGACGACGGCCGGCCTCCCCGTGCGGGGGAGCCGGCCGTCGGTGGGACGTCGTTACTTGGTCATCGTGGTGCCGGTCGAGCGCAGGTGCTCGCACGCCTCGACGACCCGGGCGGCCAGGCCAGCCTCGGCGGCCTTGCCCCAGGCGCGCGGGTCGTACAGCTTCTTGTTGCCGACCTCGCCGTCGATCTTCAGCACGCCGTCGTAGTTGCGGAGCATGTGGTCCGCGACGGGCCGGGTGAAGGCGTACTGGGTGTCGGTGTCGATGTTCATCTTCACCACGCCGTAGTCCAGAGCCTCACGGATCTCGCTCAGCAGGGAGCCCGAGCCGCCGTGGAAGACCAGGCTGAGCGGCTTGTCCTTGCCGTACTTGGCGCCGACAGCCTCCTGGATCTGGTTGAGGATCTCCGGACGCAGCTTGACGTTGCCCGGCTTGTAGACGCCGTGCACGTTGCCGAAGGTCAGCGCGGCCATGTAGCGGCCCTTCTCGCCGAGGCCGAGCGCCTCGACCATGGCCAGGCCGTCCTCGGTGGTGGTGTAGAGCTTGTCGTTGATGGCGTTCTCGACGCCATCCTCCTCGCCACCGACGACGCCGACCTCGATCTCCAGGACGATCTTGGCCTTGGCGGCCTCGTCGAGGAGCTGAGCGGCGATCTGCAGGTTCTCCGCGACCGGCACGGCCGAGCCGTCCCACATGTGCGACTGGTACAGCGGCTCCTCGCCGCGCTTCACCCGCTCCTGCGAGATGCCCATCAGCGGACGCACGAACTTGTCCAGCTTGTCCTTCGGGCAGTGGTCGGTGTGCAGCGCGATGTTGACCGAGTACTTCTTGGCCACCTCGTGCGCGTACGCGGCGAACGCCACCGCGCCGGTGACCATGTCCTTGATCGAGGGGCCGGAGAGGTACTCGGCGCCACCCGTGGAAACCTGGATGATGCCGTCGCTCTCCGCGTCGGCGAAGCCCTTGAGCGCCGCGTTCAGCGTCTGAGAGGAGGTCACGTTGATTGCGGGGTACGCGTACCGGCCAGCCTTGGCGCGGTCCAGCATCTCCGCGTAAGCCTCGGGGGAAGCGATGGGCATGTGATGTGCTCCTTACTTACCACTCTCGGCCGTGCTGGCCGCTGTTCTTCATTTGTGCGCCGGACCGCGCTGTCCTCCGCGCGGAAGTATCCCGTAGGTGAGGTGCACCGGAACAACCGACCCGGGTTCTAGCCGTTCATCGGCGGTCCAGGTTGTCCGGCACGATGACGCTGATCAACCAGGTCACCACGGTCATCACGATGGCTCCCCAGAACGCCGGCCAGAAACCGTCCACCTGGAACGGCAGGTCGAGCCCACGGGCGATCCGGTCGGTGAGCAGGAACAGCAACGCGTTGACCACCAGCGCGAACAGGCCCAGGGTCAGCAGGTAGAACACGCAGCCGACGACCCGGATCACCGGCTTGAGCACCGCGTTGATCACGCCGAAGATCAGCGCCACCACGATGAGGGTGAGCACGGTGTTGCCACCCGAGCGGCCGTGCACGTCGACCCCGGGCACGATCAGCGTGGTTATCCACAACGCGACCGCGGTGATCGCCAGTCTGATGAGGAAGCCCACCGCACCATCCTGGCATCGGGTCGCGTCACCGAGGGCTGATTCCGCCTACTCCGCTTCCGGGCGGTGCGCCCGCCGAGCCCGTACGGTGGGTGGGAACCGTGCCCCGAGACCCCCGGGAGAGACGATGGGTCAGCCCGACGAGGACTTCACCCCCGGCGACCACCTCGCGTCCGACGAACGCGACCCCGAGGCGAACCCGGCGGACGCGGTCGAACAGGCCACCGTCGCCGGCCCCGACGACGTCGACAGCGAGCCGCACCGCGGCCTGGAGGTCGACGACTGGGACGCGATGGAGCAGGCCCGGGTGGTCACCGGGGACGAGGACGACTACCGCTGACCCGGCCGCAGGATCGGCTGCCCATTGCGACATAGCTGCTCAGCCGTTCGGTTCATTAGACGAACATCGATCCGAAAAGGCCACCGGAAGCACCAGGACCTCCCTAGGTTGGACGAGCGCCACCTGTATCCCCACGGGAGGACCTCCATGCTCAAGCATTCGATCCGCTGGCTGACCGGGCTCGGCGCCGCAGGCGCGTTGGTCGCCGCCTCCGCCACCCCCGCCGTCGCCGCGGCCGCAATCGAGCCCTACTTCCAGGACGCGACTCTGGCCGTCGGCTCGACGGCGATCACCCGCTCCATGTTCCTGTACGCCGACGAGCCGACGGTCCTCACCGACGTCTCGGTGCGGTACGACTACCGCTCCCTGGTCAACAAGATCACCATCGCCCCCGCCGACGGCCAGACGTGCACCGCCCCGGAGGCGGGCGTTCTCGTCTGCGCGGAGCCCTTCGACGTCGCCCTGCACGAGCTGCCGCCGCTTGGCAGCGGGATCTACCGCAACGTGACCAAGCGGGTGCACCTCGGCCTCACCGAAGATGCGCAGCTCGGCGACTCCGGGGACGTCGCCGTCAGCTTCCAGGCGGCCGGCGGGCGGCAGGGCGGCTACACCTCCCGGATCCGGGTCGGTGAGGGTGTCGACCTGGCCGGTGGGCCGTTCACCGAGCACTCCTCCAAGCCGGGCGGGAAGTTCAGGGTGCCGCTGGCCGTGACCAACGCCGGCGACAAGCCCATCACCGGGTTCGTCGCGGTCTTCGACCTCGGCTATTCGATTAGGGCCAAGGACCGGTTCAGCAACTGTCTCTACTCCGGCGACCACCTGCTCTCCTGCCAGTTCGACGAGGAGATCCCGGTGGGCACGGGGCTGGCCACCACACTGAACCTCGAACTCGCCAAGGACACCTACGCCCCGACCAACCAGTCCGGCTATGCCCAGTTCATGACCACTGCCGACTTCGAGGACCTGACCCGGGTGCGGGAAGCAGTCGGCGCTCGGGCGGCCACCCGCGGCACCGGCCCGAAGCTGACTCTGGCCGAGGCACCCAGCCGGATGCGGCAGGCCGACCAGACCGACGTCGGTCCGGGCTACGACTACACCGGGTGGACCATCAAGGTCACCGGCACGAACGGCACCGACCTCGCCGCGATCGGCGCCTCGCTCAAGGGCAGGGCCGGCAGCGTCGTCACGGCAACCGTCGGCTTCCGGAACAACGGCCCCGCGACGCTCGACAAGACGAACGCCGACTGGGAGGCCGCCACCCATACGGTCGTCGAGCTGCCACCGGGCACCACCGCCGTCGAGATCCCCGTTAGCTGCCAACTGCGGCCGGGCACCCGCACCTACCAGTGCGCCTCGGAGATGCTCCTGGTGGCCGGTCAGACCTACTCCATGAAGTTCCGCCTGCGCATCGACAAGGTCATTTCCAACGCCCGGGGTGCGGTGTGGGTCAACGCGCCGTGCGAATGCCCCGCCGGCGGCAGCTTCGAGGACGACATCAAACCGGCAAACGACAGGGCCGTCATCCTGGTCAACGCGGCCCAGGGCGGCGGCCACGGTGAGGGTGAAGGCAGCGGTGGAGGCGGCGGTGGTGGTTCGCTGCCCATCACCGGCTCCCCCATCAACCTGATCGCCGGCATCGGGGCCCTGCTGCTCGTCAGCGGTGCGGGCTGCTACCTGCTCGCCCGACGCCAAGGCAGCCGCTTCACCGCCTGACCCACCTCGACCCGACCGAGGGCTCCTGCCTGAGATGACGGAAGCGGGCGGACGGAAACGTTGCGGCGAGATTGATCAACCGTTCGGCCAATATCCGCGCTCACGGGCCGACGCGGGCGGCGGGGAACCTTAGCTGTTTCTTAAGATCCGCTGGCTTCACCTTTCGTCCCCCGACACGAGGGAACCCCATGCTCAAGCACTCCACCCGGCGCTGGCTCGCCGGGCTGGGCGTCGCAGGCGCGCTCGTCGCCGCCTCCGCCACCCCCGCATCCGCCGCACCGGCAACCTTCGCCGCACCGATAGACAATCTCGACCTGTACGCCAACAACGTGATCGTCGCGCCCGGCGGCACCGAGAAGTGGGTCACCCTCTTCTCGCTCATCACGGAGCGGCAGCCCGGCGACTACACGATCAAGGTGGACCGGAGCAAGATCGACGGTTTCGCCGACGTCGAGGACAGCGGGGAGAACTGCACCGAGTCCGGTGCGATCCTGACGTGCAAGGTCGAGGACCAGGACGACGACGGCTCGTACCTGAACCTCGTCTCCCTCCTCGTTCGCGCAAAGGCCGACGCCAAGCCCGATCAGAAGGGCGAGCTGAGTTTCACGGTCACGCCGGACGGCAAGTCCGGATCCGCCTCCTACAGCTCGACAGTCGAAATCGGCGAGGGCGTCGACCTCACCACCAACGAGTCCCTGGAGCTAAAGGGCGCGCCCGGCGCCACGCTGAAGGCCCCGTTCCAGGTGACGAACCGGGGCGAGGTCCCCGCGGAGGACGCGGTTCTCTTCGTCGTCGGCGCGGACGGTCTTCAGCCGTCGAAGCGCTACGAGAACTGCGAGTACACCGAGGGCCCGCTGCACGACTTCGCGTTCGCATGCCGCTTCGACACCACCATCGGCAAGAACAGTAGCTTCCGCCTCGACGACAGCTTCGGGTTCACCGTGCCCACCGACAGCTGGGCACCGAACACCTTCGGCGGATTCTCCACCTGGTTCACGCCTGCCGACTGGGACGAGTACAGGTCCGAGGCTGAACTCCCGGCCAAGCTCGGGCCGAACGGCACCGAGGGTGAGCTGAAGCTCGAGCCGGCCGCGAACCTGCGCTCCCGGCAGACCGACGTCAACCCGTTGGACAACTCGACCTGGGTCGACCTTCAGGTGACCGGCAACCAGCGCGCCGATGTGGCAGCGCGCGGCGCGAAGGTGACCGGTGACGTCGGTGCCACCGTCGCGCTCACGGTCGGCTACGTCAACAACGGGCCGGCGGCCGTCAACACGGGTGGCAGCGAGTCGCCCTGGATCAGCACCACCGTCACGCTGCCGAAGGGCGTCACCGCCGTCCGCGCTCCGGAGAGCTGCTTCGACGCCGAGGACGACGGGTGGGAGTCGGGCAAGCCCGGCGCGCGGGTCTACCAGTGCTTCGTGCCCGGCTCGATCAAAAAGGGCGAGAAGGTCGACTACGAGTTCCAGCTGCGGATCGACCAGGCCGGCGGCCAAGCCGGTGAGGTCAAGCTGCGCACCGGGCACGAGGAGACCGAGATCAAGGACCTGGACCCGGCCAACGACGTCGCCAAGATCCTGGTGAACGCGGCCGGCGGCACGGACGGTGGCGGCAACGCTGGCGGCAGCAACGGCGGCAACGGCGGCGGTGACGGCGGCTCGCTGCCGATCACCGGTCAGTCCACCGGCCTGATCGCCGGCATCGGCGCGCTGCTGCTCGCCGCGGGCGTCGGCGGCTACCTGGTGGCCAAGCGCCGCCGGACCCGCTTCGTGGCCTGATCCACCCGCACCACCCGGTGCCCCGCCGACCATCCCGGTCGGCGGGGCACCGTCGTTGGGCCCCACGGCGCGAGCGGGTGGTGACGGGCCGGTCCGGCGTGGCCAGGGCCTTGGGCTTCGGTACCCTTTGTGGCCGTGGACACAGCTGAGAAGACTCGCGCTCTCGTGGAGAGCGTCGCCCTGAACCCGCTCGATCCCAAGGATCTGTTGCAGACCTTCGGGCTGATCGGCGTGTGGGTGATCCTCTTCGCCGAGACCGGCCTCCTGGTGGGCTTCTTCTTCCCCGGTGACTCGCTGCTGTTCCTCGCTGGGGTCGCCGCGTCCCCGGTGGCGGACGCGATCTTCGGCGACGGCACCCGCCTCAACCTGGTTGGCTTGCTCATCGGCGGCCCGATCTGCGCGATCGTCGGCGCCCAGCTGGGGCACTGGCTCGGCGCGCGGTACGGCCGGCCGATGTTCGAGCGGCCGAACTCCCGGCTCTTCAAGAAGGAGTACGTGGAGAAGGCCGAGTACTACTTCGAGAAGTTCGGCCCGGCGAAGGCAGTGGTGCTGGCGCGCTTCATCCCGATCGTCCGGACGTTCCTCAACCCGGTCGCGGGCGCGCTCGGCATGCCGGCCCGGAAGTTCCTGCTCTGGAACATCGTTGGCGCGGTGCTCTGGGTGGACGGCATCCTGCTGATCGGCTACCTGCTGGCCGAGCAGATCTACCAGGCCATCGGCGACAAGATCGACCGCTACATCCTGCCGGTGGTGGCCCTGATCATTGTGATCTCGGTACTGCCGATCTTCTTCGAGTTCCTCCGCGACCGGCGGGCTCGTAAGCGCGGCGAGGCGGTCGCGGTGGTCGCGGCGGCCAGTGCCGCTGGCGCGGTGGAGGCGGCCCGCGAGGCGTTCGACCACGACCGGCACCAGCACGGCCAGCAGCGCCCGGAGCACGGTCAGGACCGCTGAGACGTACGACGACGGCCGGCCCCCTGGTGAGGGGGTCGGCCGTCGGCATGTCGAACTCGGCCTCCGGCGGTGCGACCGGGGACGAGCAGGTGTCACCCACCGGTGGCGCCACCCCTGGCTCGCCACCGGACGCCGCCCCAGCTCGGGACGGCGTAGTGCCTACGTCAGCGAGCCTTCTTGGTGGCTCGCTTACGCGGCGGGGTCAGCAGGTCGGCGATCGTCGCGATCGCACTCGGGACCAGGCTGTAGTACGCCCAGACACCGCGCTTCTCCCGCTGCAACAAGCCAGCCTCGGTGAGGATGCGCAGGTGATGACTGACCGTCGGCTGGGAGAGGCCGAGCGGCGCCGTCAGGTCACAGACGCACGCCTCGCCCTCGGGGGCCGACTGGATCAGGCTGAGCAGCCGCAACCGAGCAGGATCAGCAAGGGCCTTGAGGACCCCGGCCAGACGCTCGGCATCGGCACGTTCGATCGGCTCGCCGTTTAGCGGCGAGATCTGAGGCATAGTCATTTCGGCCAACGCAGTTCCCACGTATTCCATCCTTCCACCAGCAGCATCGATCCGCCTGCATATCAGCAGATCCGAATCGGCAGACTTTTACGCCACAAGGCCGAGGTCAGCCAACGTATAGGCCGCCCGGTACGGCAATCCGGCGGCTCGCACCGCGTCGCCGGCTCCTCGATCAACAATAACCACCACGCCCACGACTTCCGCTCCGGCCTCGCGAAGCGCCTCGACAGCGGTCAAAACACTTCCGCCCGTCGTGGATGTGTCCTCCACCGCCAACACGCGGCGGCCAGCCACGTCCGGTCCCTCGATCCGTCGCTGCAGACCGTGGGCCTTGCCCGCCTTGCGCACCACAAAGGCGTCCAGGGCCCGGCCGGTCGGAGCGGCGGCGTGCAGCATCGAGAGTGCGACAGGATCCGCGCCCAGGGTGAGGCCCCCGACCGCGTCGTACTCCCAGTCGGCGGCGAGGTCGAGCAACACCCGGCCGACCAAAGGAGCAGCCTGGTGATGGAGCGTGACGCGCCGCAGATCCACGTACCAGTCTGCCTCGCGCCCCGACGAGAGCACGACCCGGCCGTGGACTACAGCCAGGTCGGTAATGAATTTACGCAGGTCGTCGTGGTCCCCCATGGCGATAGAGGTTACTGCGCAACTCTGAACGCCGTGTGCGGGGTCCACCCTGATCAGCCCGGAGAGGAACCGATGACTGGCGATGTTCGACTACGCTCAGCGACCGGTCTGACAGCGGCGCGCCAACGCCGCCCCAACGCCCACCGGGGGTCGACGGGCCGGTCGGGGCTCAGCGTTCGTCGCGACCGATCCGGCCGCGGGTGTCGCGGGCGACCGCCTGCAGCAGCCGCCGTGGCGCGTGCCGCATGCCGGCGACGACCACCTTGTACTTCCACGCTGGAATGCTGACCATCTTGCCTTTGCGCAGGTCACGCAGGGCTTCGTCAACCACGTCCTCGGCTCGCAGCCAGAGCCACTCTGGCGTCTTGGACATGTTGATGCCGGCTCGCTGGTGGAATTCTGTGCGCGTGTAGCCGGGGCAGAGGGCCATCACCTGAACGCCGAACGGTCGCGCCGACTGGCCGACGGACTCGCTGAAGTTGGTGACCCATGCCTTGCTGGCGGAGTACGTCGATCCGGGCATCGCCGTACCGAACCCGGCGACCGAAGAGACATTTATCACTGCCCCATTTCGCCGTTCGGTCATCGTTCGTAGGGCCGCCAGGGTCAACCGCATGACCGCATGGACGTTGAGCCGCAACAGTCGTGCCTCGTCCTCCGCCGTAGAGCGAAGGAACGGTTTGTTCAGGCTGATCCCCGCATTGTTGACCAACAGATGAACAGGGCTGCCATCGGCGAGCCGCTGCTCCACGATGGCGCAGCCGTCGTCGGTGGACAGATCCGCGGAAATCGTCTCCACCGCACGGCCGTACGCGGACCCCAGCTCGCTGGCCAGCTCGGTCAGCCGGGCGGCGTCACGGGCGACAAGCACCAGGTGCCAGCCGTCGGCGGCCAGCCGTCGGGTGAACGCCGCGCCGATGCCGGCGGTGGCCCCGGTGATCAGGGCTCGGCGCTCGGCAGTCGTGGGGTCGAGCGGCACGGGGCGAGTCCTCACCTGGGCGGGTACGGGGGCGCGGGCGGCGCCGACGGGGGCTGGTGCGGGGCGGGCATTAACGCGGGCGGTGCGGTTGGCGCGGGCGGTGCAGTCGGCGCGGGCGCGCGATGACGACCGAACCAGCTGTTCGCCGCCGGCAGCGTCAGCAGCGAAGCTACTACAAGGTAACCGAGCCCTTGCGCGACGGAAAGCCCGGCGTTGAGCGGAATCCACCAGGACGGGTACGCGTCGCCGATCAGGCCCAGCAACTCGGCGAGAGCCTGCTCGCCGGAGCCCAGTTGCAGTGGCGCCGCCCGCTCGCCGACGACCACCGCCACGCTGCAACAACCGGCGAGCAGGCCGAGCCCGCTGACCACCCAGGTCGCCACCCGGACGCCGTTGCGCCCGGCCAGCAGCCCGAGGGCCAGGCCGGCGAGCAGCGGCGCGGAGAGTGCCGCCACCACCGCCGACAGCACCGCGGACGCGCGCAGCAGAGTCACCACGTCGTCGATCTGCGCCGGGCTCGCCGAGGTGTCCCGGGCGGCGGAGCGGAACGCGTCGACCGTCCCACCAAGCACCACCAGGTCGACCACGGCGTACGCGAGCGCGGCGACCGCCATCACCAACAGCACGGTCGCGGCTGACAGGACGGCGGCGGGCCGGCGGGCCGGTGCCGATTCCGGGTACGACACGACGAATCCCTCCGGTAGGCGTCGGGTTGCAACCTACTCGGAGGGATCGTCGGCGTCGTGCTTATCGAACGGTCAACTCGTCGACGGCGGGGTTGACCCGGGCCGGTCGGTGGGCGGAGTGTCGTCCGGCCGGTCCGCGGCCGGCGGCGGGTAGCTCGGCTCCCCACTCGACGGATAGCCCGGCTCACCGGATGCCTGCGGGTAGCCAGGCTGACCCGGAGCCTGCGGGTACCCCGGGTAGCTGGCACCCGGGGTCGGCGGCTCCCAGGCCGCGGTGGGCTTACGGAAGAACTCGTTCGCCTTCGGCAGCGCCAGCAGGATCAGCGCCGTGATCAGCGCGATCAGGCTGATCACGCCGAGCAGGATGCTGACCGGAGTCAACCAGGAGGGCAGGGCCTCCTCCAGGCGACGCTGGATCTCCTCGGGGCTCGGCCCGTCGCCGGTCCCGCCACCGGTGTTGAACCCGCCGGCGGCGTTGCTGAGCAGGCCGCCGCCGACGCAGCAGACCATGATGCCGCCGACGATCCAGGTGGTGATCCGGGCACCGTTGCGGCCCTGGTTGTTGAACAGCGCCAGGACGCCCAGGACCACCGCGAGCAGCAGCAGCAGGATGCTGCTGCCGATGCCGACGACGGCGAAGACGTCGGCCACCTGCTCGGCGCCCTCGACGGTGCTGCCCGCGTACGCGTCACGGAGCGCGTCGCGCGTCTTACCGAAGGTGCTGAGCGTGATGATCAGACTGATCACCTGGCACGCCAGGAACAGGAAGAGCAAGTAGCTGGAAATCGACACAATGGATGGCCGCTGACGGGCCGGCGTGCTGTGGGAATCGACCACGATTCTCCTTCCCTAAGATCGCGCCCACACCGTATCGACAACCGGCCACTTCGGCATGCCGTGCTGAGCCCGGCGCGTCCACCCGGGCCGGCTCACCGAGCCTCAGGCGTGGGGCGGATCGTCAGGTCGGCGAGGTCGAGCAGGTCGCCGCGGGCCACCCTCCAGCCCTCTTCGCCGTACGCCTCGAAGGAGAGCCGGGCGGCGCCACCGGACTGGTAGTCGTGGTAGCGCATCGTCCCGGCCGACGGCAGTTCGGTCTCTCCGGTGGCGGTGTAGCGCGCCTGCCCGGTCTCGGCCCAGGTGTAGCGCCGCCCGCCGAGGTCGATCGTCGGGGCGCCCGGGGTGACGGTGGCGCCCGGTTCGGCGGTCCAGAGCACCAGTTCGAGTTCGGGGCCGTTCTCCACGGAGAGCCGGTGGCGGGTGCCGGAGCCGTCGTCGAGCAGGTGCTGCACCCAGCTCCAGTCCCCCTCGACGAGGCGGATCGTGGCGCTCACCGCGTACTCCCGCTCGCGGATCCGCACGCGGTCGCCCGGGGTCAGGCGGAGCGGGCCGCCGTGCGGTGACTCCGCCGCGCCGCCGCGCGCGGACCGTGCGGGCGTGGGCACGCCGTCGGGCCGGGCCGTCGCCCGCCGCCGGGCCCGCACGACGAGCAGGACCACGACCACCACGAGTACGGCAAGCGCCGCCACCAGGCATGCCACCAGCGCGTCCAACCGACTACCTCCCCAGGCTCGTCGGCGCGAACGGTAACAACCTTCGGCACCCTCTGGACCCGTACCGTGACCGACAGCTCAACTACCGACGGCACCGGCGGTGTCGCCCGGTGTGCCTGGCTCAGGCTGCGGCGAGCCGACGGCTGGCGTACGCCCCAAGGGTTTCCTGGTCCAGCACACAGCCGACGAAGGTGGTGATCTCGCCCGGGTCGTCCCGCAACGAGGTCCAGGCCGCTCGGGCCGCCGCCGGGTCGACGCGCTCCAGCAGCGTGGCCGCGTACGCCCGGCCGGCGGGTGTGCCGTCGGCCAGCACCCGGTCGAGTTGGCGGCGTACCTCCTCCGGGTGGTCGTCGACGGCGGCCGCAACCCGCTCGTACGCCTCGGTCACCGGCAACACCTCCCCGGCGAACCCGACCCCGCCAAAGGCGAGCGTCTCAGCCGCCACCAACGTGTCGACAGCCGCCCGAAGTTCCCGCTCCCATGCCTTCTTCCCAATCCCAAACATGCCCACCTCCTTTCCCCGCCCAGTCCCGATCCACCCCTGTCGATCAAGAGGTTTGCGTCACCAGAAGACGTGGTTCTGACGCAAACCTCTT
This sequence comes from Micromonospora chokoriensis, assembly GCF_000718555.1. GTDB lineage: Bacteria > Actinomycetota > Actinomycetes > Mycobacteriales > Micromonosporaceae > Micromonospora > Micromonospora chokoriensis_B. The sequence goes on along the minus strand of NZ_JOAN01000026.1, from coordinate 56 downwards.
GATCGACAGGGGTGGATCGGGACTGGGCGGGGAAAGGAGGTGGGCATGTTTGGGAT
>NZ_JOAN01000025.1 GCF_000718555.1 Micromonospora chokoriensis | reverse complement strand
CGCCCGCCCCCGCCCCCCGCCCCCGCCCCCGCCCCCGTCGATCATGGAGTTGTGGTGGGGGACAAAGTGCTCCCTATGCGGGTGATCCAGGCACCACAACTCCATGATCGACGGCTCGCTTTCCGACGGCGGCCGAGACTGCGTGGTCGGCACGGTGGGGCAGGGCGGCTCCGCGCGGGGTCGACATTGGCTCGGGAGCGCGTAGGGTCCGGTAGTCATGAAGGTGCTGATCTCGGTGGATCTGGAAGGCATCTCGGGGATCGTGCATCCCACCGAGACGAACCCGGACCGCTACGACTACGAGCGCGGTAGGGCGTTGATGACGGCCGAGGCGAACGCGGTGATCGCCGGGGTCCTCGACGCCGAACCCGACGCGGTGGTGTGGGTCGCCGACGCGCACGGACCGTTTCGGAACATCCTGCCGGAGGACCTTGACCGGCGTGCTCGCCTCGTGCGAGGCAAACCCCGCCCGCTGGGCATGCTCGCGGGGCTGGACGAGCAGACGGATGCAGTTCTGCTCGTCGGCTATCACGCTCGAGCCGGTGCCGGGCCTGCCGTGCTGGCCCACACGATAAGTGACGCCGTCCTCGACGTGCGAATGGCCGGCCGATCGTTTGGCGAGATCGGTCTCAACGTCGCCATGGCCGGACACCTGGACGCGCCGGTCGTCCTGCTCAGCGGAGACGACACCGCCTGCGCGGAATTCAGCGAGTTGGTGCCATCGGCGGTCACCGTCGCCGTCAAGCAGACCCTGGGCCAGGCCGCCGCAGTGGCACTGCATCCGCAGGAAGCGCGGGAGCGGCTGCGCCACGCTGCCGCCGACGCGATCGCCCAGCGTGCCTCGATTCCCGTGGCGAAGATGGCCGGGCCGTTGGGCGTCGAGGTCGACCTGTATGGCCCGTACATGGTCGACCTCGCCACTCTGGTGCCGGGTGTGACCCGCGTGGGCGGCGGTCGGACTGTCGCCTTCCACGCCGTCGATGTCGCCGAGGCGTACCGGCTGGTTCAGCTGCTGGTCCAACTCGCCAGCATCAAACCGGGCTAGCGCCAGAGAATCGGCGGGCCCGGACGGTGACCGGGACGCCATCGGCCGTCCGGCTGAGGGCACGCGACGGTTGTACGAGGCGTCATGCCTCGGTGACGCTGTGCCGAGTCACCTGCCCGATCCTGCCGGCCGAACGGGCTGTCGGCAATCCGGCTGGCCGCTTCTTTTGATCCATCCATTCGCATCTAGCAATGGTCTTGTGTGCGTCGTATGGTTCCCCGCAGCACCCCGACAAGCGTACGCGATGGGCAGATTTGCCCTCTTTGATGCTGGGCGGTGAACGGCAGTGGCGGCAGAAGATCCTACGGCGACAGACCCCGGATGGGTGGACGAAGTCCTGTTCGCCGGCCGCCCGACCGATGTTTGTCTCCGTCTGCCCGAGCCGATCGACCGGGCCACCCTGCACCGGCTGGTGACCGCCGCGCAGGACCGGCTCACCGCCGCCGGACTGCGCCCCGGCGGCGCCGCCGCGCTGCGGCTGCCGCCGTCGGTGGCGTACGTGGTGAACCTGCTGGCCACCTGGCGGGCCGGGGCGCAGGCGATCCTGCTCGACCACCGGCTGACCGACCATGAGGTGGATCGGGCGCTCGTCCGGCTGACCCCGCAGGTGGTGGTCGCGCCGTTGCGCACCGGCGGTGGCGCGCTGAAGATCTTCGTCGATGTCACCGAGGGCGTCACCCGCTACGCCGACGGTCCGGCGGTCAGCGGCCACGCCGTGATCCAACTCAGCTCCGGCTCCACCGGCCCGTCCAAGGTGATCGGTCGCACCGCCGCCGATCTGGTCGCCGAGGTGCACCGCTACACCCGGATCGACGGGGTGGCGCTGCCCGGTGAGCGGATCATCCTGCTGCCCTCGATGGTGCACGTGCTGGGCCTGGTCGGCGGCCTGCTCTACGGGCTGCACGCCGGGGTCGAGCTGGTGCCACCGGAGCGGCTCAGCGGCGACGCCGTGCTGGCCTCGATCGCCGCCGGCACCACGCCGGCCACCGTGCTTGGTGTCCCGTTCCACATCGGACTACTAGCCTCCACCCGACCCGCCGGGCCGCTGCCCCAGCTGCGGAGGATGACCACCGGCGGCGAGCTGGTGCCGGCCGCCGTCGCGCGGGCGTTCACCGACCGGTACGGGGTGCCGCTGGGCAACATGTACGGGATGACCGAGGTCGGAGTGATCGGCACCGACCTGCACGGAGCGCACCGACCGTCGATCGCCCCGGCCCCCGGCATCGAGGTCCGCGAGTCCGGCGGTGAGCTGTGGGTGTCCTGCCCAGCGTCGCCGTACGTCGGGCTGAGCGACCCGACCCGCTGGTCGGACGGCTGGCTGCACACCCGCGACGCCGGCACCGTCGACCCCGACACGAGCCTGGTCACGGTGCGCGGTCGACTCGACTCGCAGGTCTCCGTCGGCGGGATGAAGGTCGACCTGACCGAGGTGGAGGCCACCGTCGCCGAGCTGACCGGGGTGGCCGCGGCGGTCGTGGTCTGGGACGACGGCATCACCGCGTACGTCCAACCGGACGGCCCGTTGTCGGAGGAGATGCTGGACAAGCTTCTCGCCGAGCGGCTGGCCGGCTACAAGCGGCCCCGGGTGCTGCACCTGCTCGATCAGTTGCCCCGCACCACCACCGGCAAGCTGGTCCGCTCGACCGACGCGCTGCGCTCGGCGGCCACGCCGTGACCGGGCCATTGCACCACCTCGACCTCGACTCGCGTCCTCGCCTGCGCGGCGACCGCCAGGACGAGGCCCCCGCCCAACCGTGGGTGACCGACCCACAGGGTCTCGGTGCCGGGCACCTGTCGCAACGGCAGCCCCGGCGGAGGCATCAGCCGGAGCAGCCCGCCGTCGCGCAGCCCTCGCCCGAGCGCCTTACCGACCGCCTCCTTCGCCGTCCACAGCCGCAGGAAGTCCACCGTTCGACCGGCCTCGGGCCGATTGCCCAACCAGGCCAGCTCGGACGGCGGGAACCAGCGGCGGGCCAGTGCGAGCGCCGGCAGGGGGCGGAAGCGTTCCACGTCCACCCCGACCGCGCCGGAACGACGGGCGGCGAGCACCACCAGACCGGCGGTGCGGCTGACGCTGACCGCCAGTTCGACCGACCGGCCCGCCTCGTCGACCCGCACGACCGGCCGTCCCTCGCGGTCATGCGTCAACGCCAGCTCGGTCTCCGTGCGCCCGAGCAGCAGAGCACCCGCCCGCCGCAGCAGCTCAACGACCGGATCCGGCTGACCGCCGGTGTCCCGGCCGACCCACACGTAGGCGGTGTCCCGACCGGGCACCGTCAGCTGATCCACGCAGAGAGGGTATCCATGAGAGCCGAGGTCCGCGCCTTCGTCGTCGAGCAGCTCGCCGACATGAACTACGACGTCGAGGGGCTCGACGACGACACCACGCTCGGCCCCTCCGGCGTCGACCTGGAGTCGCTCGCCCTGGCCGACCTGTCCGTCCGGGTCGAGGACCGGTACGGCCTGACGTTCGCCGACGACGAGTCCGAGCAGCTGGCCCTGATGACGGTCGGCGAGTTCACCACCATGGTCGCCAATCGCGTCACCGAGGCGACGAGCGACCGAGCCTGATGCGCGGTCAGCCCGATCTGGGGCGAGCTGACCTGCTGACCATGCTCGCCGAACTCACCGCGAAACCGACCGCCGAAGTGTCCGACCGGATCGGCTCGATGGAGCTGGCCTGGCTGGTGCACCTCGTCGAGCAGCGCTATGAGCGCCGGCTCGACCTCACCGACGACGAACTGGCCGGTATCCGTACCGTCGATGACGCCCTGGTGGTGTTCCGGGCGTCGCTGACCGCCTCCGCAGATGGTTGAGGCGCGCGTCGCCCAGCTCACCGGCTTGTACGCGGTCAGCGCCCTGGGACGGGGCGTCGACGCGCAGCTCGCCGGCGTGCTGGCTGGTGTTGCGGCGTTCGGCCCGGTGGGCCGATTCGACACTGCCGCCCGCCGGGTCACCGTGGCGGCCACCCTGCCCGAGGTCGGCACGCTCCCCGACGAGCTGGCCGCTGCGATCGACGCGGCCTGCCAGGGGGCCGGCCTGGACCGCGCGCAGCGCACGGGGTGCGCCCTGCTGCTCGCCGTGCACGGCGGCCCGGCCTCCGGTGTGGGCCCGGCCGCGCTCGCCAGTCAGCTCGCTGCCAGATGTGGACTGTCCGGTCACACCCGGGTCTACACCAGCGCCTGCGTGTCGGCGAGCACGGCGGTGGCCGACGCTGCCGCCCAGATCACCCGGGGTGACGTCGAGCGGGTGGTGGTGGCGGCGGGCTACCTGGTGGAGTCGGACCAGTTCGCGCTCTTCGACGCCGGCCGCGCCCTCGCGGTCGACGGGGCGGTCCGCCCGTTCAGCGCCGGCCGGCGGGGGTTGCTGCTGGGCGACGGAGTGGCCGCGGTGGTGCTGGAGTCCAGCGCCGGCCGACGGCGTGGTGTCGATCCGGTGGCCACCGTAGTCGGTTGGGGACGGGCCGGTGACGCGTTCCATCCCTGCCAGCCGGAGCCCGGCGGCAGCGGGCTGGCCCGCGCGGTCGACGGCGCGCTGCGCCGGGCCGGGCTGCCACCGCAGGCCGTCGGCTACGTCAACGCCAATGCCACCGGCACCGCGCAGAGCGACGCCGCCGAGGCGGCCGCACTGCGCCGGGCCCTCGGTGGGTACGCCACACAGGTCCCGGTCAGCTCCACGAAGTCGGTGCACGGGCACGCGTTGGAGGCGTCCGGGTTGCTCGAACTGGTGGTCACCGCGCTCGCGCTGCGACACGGCGAACTACCGGTAAACGCCGGCTGGCTAGCCCAAGACGAGGCATGCCCCCTGAACGTGGTGACCAACCGTCCCCAAGAGACGGAAGCCACCCACGCCCTGACCCTCAACGCCGCCTTCGGCGGCGCCAACACCGCTCTCCTGGTCGGCGTCGGATGACCGCCCCCAACTCCCCGCAATCTTGCACTTTCTGCCCCGACGAATCCGACCAAGCGCCCGAAACGACGACCGGAACTGCAAGATCGCCGGGGGTCAGGGCTCGGGCTTGGTGGCCTGAGGGTGGGGACGTCGGGGGCAGCCCGGCGGGGGTGGCGGGGTTTGTGCACTCGGACTTCGCGCCGGTGGTGGTGGCCGTTGCCCAGCGGTGTCTGCGGCGGGGGTACGGGGCTGCGGGGGTGCCGGCCGGGGTGCGGACGGGAATCGTGCTGGTCAGCGCCAGTGGCGATCTCGCCAGCGCGCGGCACGTACGGGAGACCGTCGAGGCCGGCGGGCGGATCGGCCCGCTGTTCTTCTTCCAGTCCGTGCCCAACAGCGTCGCCGGTCACCTCGCGGCCCGCTGGGACCTGCGCGGCCCGGTGGTCTGCCTCAGCCCGACCGGCGACCCGTACACCGACGGCGTCGCCGAGGCCAACCTGCTGCGCGACGACGGCGACGCCGACGAGGTGTTGCTGATCCTTATCGAACAGGCACCAGATGGGCCGACCGAGGCCGTCGCGGTGCTGCTGGGGGGAGGAGCACGACCATGAGGACCCGAGGATTGCGCGGCGCGCTGGCCGCCGACACCGAGCTGGGTGCGGGCAACGTCCTGGCCCGGGTGCTGGCGCACGGCGCCGACCCGGAGGGACCCGGGTTGACCTTCGACACCGCCGTCGACGGGCACCCCGCCGAGACGCCGTTGACGCTGGGGCGGCTCGACGAACGGGTCGCCGCTCGTGCCGCCTGGCTGCACGAGCGCGGGGTACGCCCCCGCGACCCGGTCGCCGTCTGGGCCACCGCCGCCGCCGACATGGTGCTCAGCTACCTGGCGCTGGCCCGGCTCGGGGCGATCCCGGCACTGATGAACGGCAAACTCCGCCCGGAGATCGCCGCCGAGTACATCCGCCGTCTGCGGGGCGTCGGTGTGCTCGCCGACGACGCGCACACCGCGCTGCTGGCCGGGCAGGAGCTGGGCGTACCGCTGCTCGGCACCCCCGCGCAGGCCGGGACGGGCGACCCGGCCACAGCCCCGGCGCACTACCGGCACCACCAGGACGACCCGATCGTGATCACCCACACCTCCGGGACGACCGGGGTGCCCAAGGCGGTGCTGCACTCGCACGCCAGCCTCTTCGCCGCCACCCGGCACCTGCTCACCATGCCGCAGGCGCAGGGCACCAGCCGGATCCTCAACGCGCTGCCCGCTCCGCACACCGCCACGGTGCTGATGGTCAACCAGGCCCTGGGCAACCGCGCGCAGATGCTCCTGCTGTCCGAGCAGGGTGGCGAGCGGGTGCTGGACGCGATCCAACGCTGGCGTCCCGACGGGGTGTTCGGGTTCTCGGTCACCTGGGCGGAGCTGGCCCGCTTCGACCTGACCGGGTACGACCTGGACTCGGTGCGGCTGTGGTTCAACACCGGCGACGCCTCGCACGAGCCGCACATCCGCCGCCTCGTCGCGGTCGGCTGGCACGACACCGTCACCCGCGACGGGGTGGCGAGGGTGCCCGGCTCGGTCTTCATCGACGGGCTCGGCTCCAGCGAGATGGGGCACTCGATGTTCCACATCACCCACCGCGCCGACACCGACCGGTACGGCCGCTGCATCGGCCGCCCGTACCAGTTCGCGAAGGTCGCGGTGCTCGACGCCGACGGCGAGCCGGTGCCGGTCGGCGAGGTGGGTTTCCTGGGCGTCGACTCGCCGTCGCTGTTCCGGGGCTACTGGAACGACTCGGTCACCACCTACCGCTTCCGCCAGCGCGGCTGGTACCTCACCGGTGACCTGGTCCGCGCCGACGCCGACGGCCGCTACTACCACCTGGACCGGGCGGTGGACTCGGTCGACGCCGGTGACGGTCGGCGCTTCTACACCGCGCTGTCCGAGGAGCGGATCCTCGCGGCCTGCCCGGACGTCACCGACTGCACAGTGGTGATCGTCGCCGAGGCCGGCGGGGTGGTCACCGACGTGCTGCTGGAGTTGGCCGCCGGCGCCGACGAGGCCGAGGACCGCACCGAGCGGGTCCGCGCGGCCCTCGGCCCGGACGTCGGCGCCACGCTGCGCCGGGTCGTGCCGGTGCGCTCCGACGACATCCCGGTCACCGTGACCGGCAAGGTCCGCAAGGTCGTCCTTCGCGAGCGCTACCTCACCGAGGCACCTTCGTGACCGCGCTGATCACCGGCATGGGTTTGTTCACTCCGGTCGGGCGGGGCATCGAGGAGACCTTCGACGCGCTGACCACCGGCCGGTCCGGGCTGACCCGCCCGCCCGAGGGGCACCCGGCGGGCGAGTCGCTGGACGTCGCCGGCCTGCTGCCCGACATCGACCCGCGTACCGTCGCGTCCGGGCCGGAGACGCGGGTGCTGGACCGGATCGTCGTGCTCGCCCTGCTCGCCGCCGCCGACGCCCTCACCGACGCCGGCATCGAGGTGGGCCGCGACGTCGACCCCGACCGGATCGGTGTGATCGTCGGTGGGGTCGGCGGGATGGCCACCCTGGAGGCGCAGGTGCTGGCCCGGGCGGCCCGGGGTCGGGCGGCGGTCAGCCCGTACCTGCTCACCGGCATCCTGCCGAACATGCCGGCGGCGCGGATCGCCATCGCGCACGGTATCCGCGGCTACAGCTCGTCGGTCGGCACCGCGTGCGCGTCCGGCGCCCAGGCGGTCGCCGACGGGGTCCGGCTCATCGCCACCGGGGAAGCCGACGTGGTGCTCTGCGGGGCCAGCGAGGCACCGCTCTTCCCGACCTTCGCCGACACCTTCGGCAACGCGCGGGCGTTGGCGCGCGCCGGCACCGACCCGAGCCGGGCGAGCCGGCCGTTCGACACCTCCCGCAGCGGGTTCGTCCTCTCCGAGGGCGCCGCGCTGCTGGTGCTGGAGCGCGCCGAGCACGCCGCGGCGCGCGGCGTCGTCGGGTACGCCGAGGTGGCCGGCCACGGCGCGACGACCGACGCGTACCACCCGACCGCGCCACGCCCGGACGGCGCCGGCGCGGCGGCGTGCATCCGCCGGGCGCTGCGCAGCGCCGGTGTGCCGGCGGCGGCGGTCGGCTACGTCAACGCGCACGGCACCAGCACGAAGCTCGGCGACATCGCCGAGACGACCGCCCTGGCGGACGTCTTCGGCGTCGGCGGTGTGCCGGTCAGCTCCACCAAGGCGCTCACCGGTCACCTGCTCGGCGCGTCCGGGGCGCTGGAGGCGGCGGCCACCGCGCTGGCGCTCGGTCGAGGGCTGCTGCCACCGACGTACCACCTCGACGACCCGGACCCGGCCTGCCCGGCGGACCACATCCGTGGCACGCCCCGCAAGGCCGACCCGGAGTACGCGGTCACCAACTCGTTCGGGTTCGGCGGCCAGAACGTGAGCCTGCTGCTGGCGCGCGTCGCCGAGCCGAGGGGGTGATCGACGCGGCATCCCGGGCGGGGCGTGCCCGGACGGCAACAGGGGGAATCGGGTGGGAAGGGGTTTCAGGGGACATGGACATCCGTGGTATCGACCACATCGAACTCTACGTGGGGGACGCCCGACAGGCGGCCTTCTACTTCAGCACCGCCGTCGGCTTCGAGATCTGCGGGCAGGGTGGCCCGGAGACCGGCCTGGCGGGGCAACGCTCACTGCTGCTCTGCCACGGCGACATCCGGTTGCTGCTCACCTCCGGGTTGAGCGCCGAGCATCCGGCGGCACGGTACGTGCAACGCCACGGTGACGGCATCGCGGTCGTCGCGGTCGAGGTCGACGACGTGTCGGCCGCGTACGCCGAGCTGGTGGGTCGCGGCGCGACCGGGGTGACGCCGCCGACCACCCGCACCGGCGCGGACGCCGAGGTGGTGATCGCCGAGGTGGATGGCTTCGCCGACGTGCGGCACCGGCTGGTGCAGCGCCGGGGTGACCGGGGCGATTTCCTGCCCGGCGCCATCGCACCGACGGCGCCCACGAAGGACGACCACCCGCCGGTGCTCGCCGAGATCGACCACCTGGCGGTCTGCGTGCCACCCGGCCAACTCGACGCGACGGTCCGGCACTTCGAGGCGCTCTTCGACTTCGCGCAGATCTTCGAGGAGCACATCGAGGTCGACGGGCAGGCGATGAACTCCAAGGTGGTGCAGAGTCCGTCCGGGCGGGTCACCGTGGTGCTGCTGGAACCGGACCGCACCCGGCGGCCGGGGCAGATCGACGCGTTCCTCGACCAGCACGCCGGTGGGGGAGTGCAGCACCTGGGGCTGCGCACCGACGACATCGTCGGCGCGGTGGAGGCGCTGGGCCGGCGCGGGGTGCGCTTCGCCGGCACCCCGGCCAGCTACTACGACGCTCTGGAGGCGCGGGTCGGCCGAGTGGACGCCCCGCTGGACCGGCTGCGTGAGCTGGGCGTGCTTGTCGACTCCGACCACGACGGCCAGCTGTTGCAGATCTTCGCCGAGTCGATGCACGTGCGCCGCACGCTCTTTCTGGAGCTGATCGAGCGGCGCGGAGCGCGGGGCTTCGGCAGCGGCAACATCAAGGCGCTCTACGAGGCCAAGGAACGGGAGTTGGCCGCGGTTGCGGCCACACCATCGGGGGTGGGGGCATGAGTTTGACTGAGTTCGAACCGACGCTGACCGCCGAGGAGCAGGCGCTGCTGCCCTCCGACGACGACGTGCGGCACTACGCCGAGCACGGCTGGTACCTGTCGAAGAAGATCTTCACCGACGACGAGGTGTACGCCCTCGCCGCCGCCACGCAGCGCTACTACGACGGCGAGCGGGACCGCCGGCTGCCGGTGCGCCCACCGAAGCTGGCCTACTGGGACCCGTCGAAGGGGCCGGTGCAGCGGCACAACGACTACGTCCACCACGAACACGACGGGCTCGGCGCGATCCTGCGCAAGCCGCTGATCGGCGCGGTCGCCGCCCGGCTGGCCGAGGCCGACGAGATCCGGGTCTTCCAGTCCACGCTGATCCACAAGCCGCCGATCTCCGGCGAGCCGAGCAACATCGTGCCCTGGCACTTCGACAAGCACTACTGGGCGTCCTCGTCGTCGGAGAAGATGCTCACCGCGTTCATCCCCTTCCACGACTGCGGCGAGGAGATGGGCACCATCACCATGGTCGACGGCTCGCATCGGTGGAAGGAGATCGGCGCGGACGACACCGTGGTGCGGCACTTCGCCGATCGTGACCGCAGCCAGCTGGAGGAGATGCTGGCCGAGAACGCCGCGTACAACGGCGCGGAGATCCGCAAGATTCCGATGCTGATCCCCAAGGGACACGTGAGCTTTCACCACTGCCGCACCTATCACGGCAGTGGCCCCAACGTCAGCGGCCGCCCCCGCCAGGCGATCTCGCTGCACCTGCAGGACGGCGACAACGCCTGGCGGGAGTATCCGCTCTCCGACGGCACGCTCGCCGCGTACAACCACGACGTGCTGGTCCGCCGCACCCACGACGGGCGGCCGGACTACGCGGACCCCGACTACTGCCCGATCATCTGGCGCCACCGCGCCGAGCAGGGAGGCTGACATGTCACGGTACGACTGGGGTAAGACGCACCCGGGCATCGAGCGGTTGGAGCGGGCGGTGACCGACCGGCGTGACGCCGTGGTCAAGCACCCGCTCTACGCCAACCTGGACACCCACGAGTCGCTTGTCACCTTCATGGAGCACCACGTCTTCGCCGTCTGGGACTTCATGTCCCTGCTGAAGTCGCTGCAACGGCAGCTGACCTGCGTCGCCGTGCCGTGGATCCCGACCGGCCCGACCGGCAGCCGCCGCCTGATCAACGACATCGTCATGGTCGAGGAGAGCGACGAGCTGGGCGGCGGCTACATCAGCCACTTCGAGCTGTACGTGCAGGGCATGGGCGAGGCCGGCGCCGACACCACGGCGGTGAACGCCCTCATCGACCTGCTGCGCGACGGCCGGCCGGTCACCGAGGCGCTCACCGAGGCCGCAGTGCCGGCCGCGTCGGCGAGATTCGCCGCCACCACCTGGCAGATCATCGAGTCCACCCCGGTGCACTGCCAGGCGGCGGCCTTCGCGTTCGGCCGGGAGGACCTGATCCCGGACATGTTCACCCAGGTCGTCTCGGTCAACGAACGCAGCAACCGGCTGCACACCTTCGTCGACTACCTGGAGCGGCACATCGAGGTCGACGGCGAACAGCACACCCCGATGGCCATGCAGATGCTCGCCGACCTGTGCGGCGACGACGACACCAAATGGCAGGAGTGCGCCGACACGGTCAACACCGCGCTTGCCGCTCGGGCCCGGCTCTGGGACGACATCCTGGCCGCCATCAAGGGGCCTGCGTGACCGACGCCGACCCGGTCCGGCTCTACCGCACGGTCCGGCTGATCCGCCGGTTCGAACAACGGGCGGTGGAGCTGGTCCACGGCGGGCAGATCGTCGGCGGCATCCACCCCTACCTCGGTCAGGAGGGGATCGCCGCCGGCGTCTGCGCGGCGCTGGGCGTTGACGACGTGCTCGCCGGCACCCACCGTGGCCACGGGCACGTCCTGGCGCGCGGCGCCGACCCGGCCCGGATGCTCGCGGAGCTGTGCGGCCGGGTCACCGGCCTCAACGCCGGACGGGGCGGCTCGATGCACGCCGCGGACCTGAGCATCGGCGTGCTCGGCGCCAACGCCATCGTCGGCGCCTCCGGGGCGATCATCACCGGCGCGGTCTGGGCCCACCGCCGCCGGGGCCGCGACACCGTCGGGGTGAGCTTCTTCGGCGACGGCGCGGTCAACGAGGGGATGCTGCTGGAGGCGTTCAACCTCGCCGCGCTCTGGCGGGTGCCGGTGCTGTTCGTCTGCGAGAACAACGGCTACGCCACCACCATGCCGGTCGCCGGCGCGGTGGCCGGCAGCATCGCCGGCCGGGCCGCCGCGTTCGACATTCCGGCCGTCCAGGTCGACGGCCAGGACCCCGAGACGGTACGCGTCGCCGCGTCCGCCGCCGTCGACCGGATGCGCGCCGGCGGCGGCCCCGAGCTGATCGAGGCCCGGACCTACCGCTTCGACGTCCACCACACCTTCGAACACGCGGTACGCCTCGACTACCGCCCGCCCGACGAGGTGACCCGTGCGCGGACCCGCGACCCGGTACGCATCCAGGGCGAGCGCCTGCGCGACAGCGACCGTGCCGCCGTGGACGCCGAGGTGGAGGCGACCCTCGACGCGGCGGTGCGGTTCGCCCTGAGCAGCCCGGAACCCGACCCGGCCGACGCGTTGACCTACCTGTACGCCAGCGGCCTGACCGCCCGCACCGGAGGTGGCTCATGACCGACCGCACCGGAGGTGGCTGAGGTGCCCCGACTGTCGTACCGCCGGGCGCTGACCCGGGCCCTCGCCGACGAGTTGACCCGCGACGAGGCGGTGTTCCTGCTCGGCGAGGACATCCAGGTCGGGGCGTCGCTGGTGACCACCGGGCTGGCCAAGCGGTTCGGGACCGACCGGGTCCGCGACACCCCCCTGTCCGAGCAGGCGTTCACCAGCTTCGCCACCGGGGCGGCGTTGGCCGGGCTGCGGCCGGTGATCGAGTTCCAGATCCCGTCGTTGCTGTTTCTGGTCTTCGAGCAGATCGTCAACCACGCGCACAAGTTCCCACTGATGACCGGTGGGCAGTGCAGCGTCCCGGTCACCTACCTGGTGCCCGGCTCGGGCTCACGGACCGGGTGGGCGGGGCAGCACTCCGACCACCCGTACAGCCTCTTCGCCCACGTCGGCGTGGTCACCGTCGTGCCGGCCACCCCGGCCGACGCGTACGGGCTGCTGGTCACCGCGATCCGCCACGACGACCCGGTGGTGGTGTTCGCGCCGGCCGGGGCGATGGACGTCCGCGACGACGTCGACGACCTTGTGCCGGTGCCGCTGGGCCGGGGCCGGATCCACCGCTTCGGCGACGACGTCACAGTGGTCGCGATCGGGCACCTGGTGCACGACGCGCTCGCGGTCGCCGAGGAGCTGGCCGACCAGGTCTCGGTGGAGGTGTTCGACCCGCGCACCCTGTACCCGTTCGACATCGACGGTCTCACCGAGTCGGTGGCCCGCACCGGCCGCCTCGTGGTGCTCGACGACGGCAACCGCTCCTGCGGAATGGCCGCCGAGATCATCGCCTCGGTGGTGGAGCGGGTCCGGCTGCTCGCCCCGCCGCGCCGGGTCACCCGCCCGGACGGGGCGGTGCTGCCGTTCGCCCCGGCGCTGGACCGGGCCGTCCAGCCCGGCCGGGACCAGCTCGCCACCGCCATCCACCTGACGATGAAGGACTCCGCATGATCGACCCGAAGTACGCGTGGCCGGCGGCCGACCGAGCCTGGACGGACCTGCCCGAGCCCGCCCGGCGGGCCATGGTGGCAAGTGGGGCGTCGGCCTGGGAGCAGGTCTTCCACGGCCGGGCCACCTACAACAAGCAGTGGCGGCTGGCCCGCCCCCCGGTGCTCACCGCCGACGCCTGGCGGGAGCTCAACGGGGTCTGCGACCGGCTCGCCCAGCTCATCCTCGACGCCTGCCGTCGGCGGGCGGGCACCGCCGGTGAGCTGCGCCGGCTGCTCGCCGTGCCGGCGGGGGAGACCCGGCTGCTGGACGAGGCCGAGCCGCTGACCGAGGCGCTGCTGGCCGCGTACCGCCCGGATGTGATCTTCTCCGCCGGGGTGCCGAAGTTCGTCGAGTACAACATCGACAGCAGCCTCGGCGGTGGCTTCGACGCCGACACCGTCATCGCGCGGTACGCGCGCCTCTACCAGGAACACGGCATCCTCGACGACCTGCCGGTCAGGGCCGCGCCGTCCCTGCTGGACCAGCGGTTCGTGGCGATCCGCGAGGAGTTGCGGCTGCCCGAGGGCGCTCGGGTGGCGCTGCTGATGGACTTCGACGGCGACTACCCAGGCCTGGATGACCCGCAGACGTTCATCCGGATCCTCGACCCCCTCGCCGTACGGGCCCGGGACTTCGGCATCGACCTGGTCATCGCCCCGGTCTCCAGCGCAACCCTGGACGGCGACGACCGGTTGGTCGTCGACGGTGCGCCGGTCGACGCGCTGTTCCGGCTGTTCGTGCCCAACCGGGTCACCCCGAGCGCCGGCCTGGACGCGGTGGCGGGGGCGCTCGCCGCCGGCACACTGCCGATGTTCGTGTCGGCGGCGGCCTGGCTGCTCGGCAACAAGACCACGTTCGCCTGGCTGTGGGAGGACGTGGACGGGCTACCCGCCGACGACCAGTCGCTGATTCGCCGGCACGTGCCGTACACGGTGCCGTTGACCGCCGCGGTGCTCGACCGGGCCATCGCCGAGCAGGCGACCCTGGTGGCGAAACCGGCCGACGGCTCAGCCGGGCACGGCGTGCTGCTCGGCCCGGAGTTGAGCCCGCCGGACTGGGCCGAGGGGCTGCGGGCCGCCGTCGACCGGGGCGGCGCCATCCTGCAGGAGTACCTGCCGACCGACCGGGTGTCGATGGACTTCGTCCAGATCGAGACCGGTGAGACGGTCACCGCCGACGTCCCGTACTCCCTGGCCCCGTACCTGTTCGGCCGCCACGCCTCCGGCGGCCTGGCCCGAGTCGGCTACCCGGGCTGCGACGGAATCCTCAACCTGGCCCACGGCGTCCTCCTAACCGGAATCCTCCTGTCCCACTAACCCCCACCCTGACCCCAGTTGGTCATGAAGTTATTGCCGGGACACGCCGCCGCGGAGGGTAATAACTTCATGATCAACGAAGTGGGGCGGGGCCGGGGGTGGGTCAGGTGCGGTGGGGGGAGAGGGTGCGGAGGGTTTCGGCTGTTGCTATCGCGTCGCTGCGGGCGCTGCCGTGGCGGCCGTCGGTGCTGTAGAGGGTCGGGTCGGCGGTTAGGGGATGGTCGGTCAGGTGCACGTGGATCGTGTTCAGGCGCTCGGCCAGGCTTGCGGTGTGGGCGGAGAGGCGGCGCATTCGTTCCCCTAGGCCGGGCCGCAGCGCGTCGGGCACCGCTGGGCTGTGCGAGACGTCGAACATGCCGACGGTGATCACGTCGGCGCCCGCCTCGCGCAGCGCGGTGATCATCGCGGTCAGCTCAGCGTCCACCGCCGCAGCCTCGTAGGCCGGGTGGAAGGCGTCGTTGCCGCCGCAGACGACAAGCGCCAGGTCCGGGGCGAAGGCCAGGGCCGAGTCGAGCTGGGTGGCCCGCACCTGGTGCGCGCGCAGCCCGCGTCGACCCAGATTCCGGTACGCCAGCTCGGGGCGGACGGCGGTCAGCTCGGCGGCGACCCGGTCGACCCACTGCACGTCCGGGTAGCCCGGTGTCGGCTCGCACATGCCCTCCACGACACTGTCGCCCAGTGCCACGAACCGCCGCCACGGGTGCCCGTGCAGCAGCTCGGCTGCCTCCCCGGGGCGCAGGCAGTACGGGTCCGTCGATTCGGTGAGCGTCGATGGCATGTCGGCACGCTAACCGACGGTCGCCCCCGGGGCCAGCGACCGCCGCTCTGGCGAGGACCGCGCCGGGACGGGCGCTGTCGGATTGGCGTCGTGGGCACGGTGGGGTCGGCGCGCTGGGGCGGAATGTTGGCGCCGACCGCGCACGATGGGCGGTGGGCCGGCCGCGCGGTGGGAGCCCGGAGGAGGTGGCTGCCATGCTCGGTTCGTTCCTCCAGGCCCTCGCCGCGAAACTGGTCGAGGAGATCCTCAAGCGGCTGGTGGAATGGCTGGCCCCGAAGGCGCTGCGGTCCGTGCCGCACCGCGCCTCGCCGAACTGCCCGAGCTGCGGCGGGTACGGTGTCCGCCGGTGGGCGCCCGCCGGCATGTGGCTGTTCCTGCCGGCCCTGCTCGTCTTCGCCTGGGGCTTCGGGTTCACCCTGCTCGGTGTGCCGGTGGTCGTGCTCACGGTGGTCGCCGTCCTGGTGTCGGACGGCGTCGGCGGCATGCTGCCCGCCCTGCTCGCGCCGCTCGGTCTGCTGGTGCCGGTCGCGCTGATGGTCGCGGGTGCGTTCGGCCTGGCCTACTACCACAGCTACCCACCCAAGTGGTGCGCCCGCTGCCACAGCCGGTGGCCGCGCCGGGAGCGCGACGAATACCTGCGTTCGACCCAGCCGATGTTCACCTGCGGGTGCGGTCAGCGGCTCCGGGTGCCCCGGGCTTCGGGGACGCGACTGCGCTGCCCGCGCTGCCGTACCGAACACGCCACCCCGACCCCGGCCGGCCGTTGACGGGTCACGGGGTGGTGACGGGGGTGGGCCGGGCCGGTGTCGCCGGGCCGGACGCCCTGCTCAGCAGCGGGTACGCGGTGACCACCAGACACGCGGCCGCCATCACCAGCAGTGCCGGCGTGAGCCCGAGCGCGTCCACCGACCAGCCGCCGAGCAGCGCGCCGACCGGTAACCCGACGAAGGCCAACGAACCGGCGATGCCGATCACCCGGGTCTGCAACTCCGGCGGCACCCGCTCGTAGAGCGCCACCCCGAGCAGCGGGTTGACCGCCGCGATGCCGATTCCGGACAGGAACGTCACCATGAGCACCACCGGCAGCTCGTCGCTGATCGCCAGCGCCACCAGCCGGGGCGTGCCGGCGATCAGCGCGCCGAGGAGGAACGTCAACCGTCGGGGCAGTCGGGGCCCGAGCGCGGTGAACACCAGGTTGCCCAGCAGCGCGCCGGCCGAGAACGCCGCCAGCACCAGGCCGAGCCCGCTCGGGCCGTGCAGTTGCCGGGCCACCCAGATCGGGATGTAGACGGCCACGCTGGCGTTGGCCACCATGTTCAGCGCCGAGATGACGGCGAGCATGCCGAGCAGCGGACGGTCCCGACCCAGGTAGCTGAAACCACCCCGCAGCGCCCGCAGGTAGCTCTCTGGCTGGGCGGGTCGCGCCGGGGCGGCCGGCGGGCGGACCAGGACGGCGATCAGCAGCGCGCAGACGCCGAAGCTGGCCGCGTCGATGAGGATCGCCTCGGTCACCCCGAACGCGGCGATCAACAGGCCGCCGGCGGCGGCGCCGAACAGGGTCAACAACCGGCTGAGCCCGTCGTACGCGGAGGTCAGCCGGATCAGCGACACTCCGGCGGCCTCCGCGACCGGACGGAACATCACGTGCTTCACCCGGTCTCCGATGCCCCGCAACGCGCCGGCCACCGCGACGAGCGCGACCAGCGGGGCGAAGCCCAACCACGGGGTCAGCGCGACGACGACCATCGCCACCGCGCTGCCCGCGTCGCAGACGATCGAGGTGCGGCGCAGGCCGATCCGGTCCGCCCAGGGCGTGCCCAACGCGCTGGACAGCAGGTACGGCAGGGTCTCGGCGAACGCGACCACACCCATCTTGGTGGGGCTGCCGGTGGTGACCAGCACCAGCCAGGGGATGGTCACCACCGAGATGCGGGTGCCCAGGTTGGAGATCAGATCCGCGCTGACCAGGACGACAAGTTGCCGGCGGGGGGTCACGCCCCGACCGCCGCCGCCCGACGCGCCGCGTACTGCGCGCGTAACGCCCGCTTGTCCACCTTCATCGACCGGTTCACCGGCAGCCGGTCGAGGCACGCCACCCCGGCCGGTGCCCACATCTCGTTGAGCTCGGCGGTCACCAGGTCGATCAGCTCGGCCCCGGTGACCGTGGCGTCCGGCCCGAGCACCACGTACGCGTACGGAACCTCGCCGACCGTCTCGTCCGGCACACCGATCACGGCGGCGGCCCGTACCTGGGGGTGCCCGAGCAGCACGTCCTCGATGGGGCGGCAGAAGATCGCCCAGTTCCGTCGGTGCGTGACGATCATGTCGTGCGCCCGGTCGACCAGGTAGAGGTAGCCGTCGTCGTCGAGGTGGCCGATGTCGCGGGTCCGCACCCAACCGTCGACGAGCGTCTGCGCGGTCAGCTCCGGCTGACCGTGGTAGCCGGCGAAGCTCAGTCGGGTCCGCACCCACACCTCGCCGTCGCGGCCGGTCGGCAGCACCACCCCGTCGTCGTCGCGGATCTCGATGCGGACGTCGCCGTAGGGCCGCCCGCAGGAGCGCAGCCGCTGCGGGTGCTCCGGGTCGTCGGTCAACCCGGGCAGCGCGGTGATCACGACCGCCTCGCTGAGGCCGTACACGATGCGCAGCACCGGGCCAAACCGCGCGATGGCCTGGCGCAGCCGGGCGGGCGCGGCGGGCCCGGCGCCCACGTTGAACATGAACATCGCGGAGAAGTCCGCGCCGACCAGCGCCGGATGGTCCAACACCTCGTAGAGCATCGGCGGGGTGACGAAGGTCGAGTTGATCCGCTCCCGCTGCACGGTGTCCACGAAGGCCACTGGATCCCAGTCGTCGCGCAGGAACAGCACCCCACCGGTGAACAGGTTGAACAGTGTGGTGATCTGGCCGCTGGCCAGCCACATCGGTGAGTGCGACAGGTGCCGCAGCAACGGGAACCCGGCGGCGCGGAAGTCGGCGGCCAGGGCGAGGATCTGGGCGTAGAAGCTCTCCCGGTGGTGCACCAGCTTAGGGCTGCCGGTGGTGCCGCTGGTCTGCAGGAACGACTCGGGCGCCGACACCAGCGCCGGCAGGTCCGCCACGTCGTCGGCGGCGGTGAGGTCCGGGCCGGCGCCACCCGCGCCGAGGCAGCACACCGGTGTGCCGGGCAGCGCGACGGCCAACTCCGGGCCCAGGCTGGCCGGGTCTCGGGCGTCGTAGACCAGGGCGTCGGGGCGGGCCAGCCGGATGAACTCGTCGATCTCCCGGCGGGCGGTCACCGGGGCCACCCACATCGTCCGGCAGCCGAGCAGGTGCAGTGCGAGTTGGAGCAGCGGACCCTCCACCGCGTTGGCGACGGTCACCAGCACCGCCGACCCGGGCCGTACGCCGTGCCGGGTCAGCGTCGTGGCCATCGCCCGAACCAACGCTGCGGCCTCGGTGTAGGTGAGTCGCCGATCGGCGCCGACCAGCGCCTCCCGGTCGCCGAATTCGGCGAAGAGGTCCAGCACCCTGTCCACATAGGTCGTGGTGTGCACGGGTCCGTCAGTCATCCGGCAGCCCCCATCCGAGAAAGCGGCGGTCTCCGGGCAGCGCCCGGCGACGACGCGACGGTGGCGCGCTTGGGCGACCGCACCGCCGCCGCCTGGAAGCCTAGGCCGGAAACGGCTGGTCGGAACCGTGCCGACGGGCGATCCGAGCGGCCCGGCGGACATATGATCGCGTCGATCAGGTTGATTGACGCCTGTCAGCGGCGGCGGCTAGGTTTCTGGACCATCGTCCAGGCGGGCGCCGTCAGCGGACGGCCCTGGGCTGCCACACGATGGAGGTTCCATGGCAACGGCAACCCCGAAGAGATGGCATGTCATCGCTGCTGCGGCCGCGCTGCTGGTCACCGGCGCACCCGCCGTCGTCGCCAGCGCCGGTCCGTCCGGCACCGCCGCCGGCCGGCCCGAGGGCGCCGAGTGGGCGGGCAGTTGGGCCACCGCGGTAACCCGGGGCAACTCGGTCGGGTTGACCAACACCGGCCTCAACGACCAGAGCGTCCGGATGATCGTGCACGTCTCGGTGGGCGGCCCGGCGCTGCGGGTACGCCTGAGCAACCTCTACGGCGAGCAGGCGGTCAAGGTCGGTCGCGCCACCGTCGCCCGGCCGAACACCGCGACCCCCGACGACCTCTCCGACATCGACGCGGCGTCGGTGCGCCCGCTGACCTTCACCGGTGCCGCCTCGGCGACCATGAACCGGGGCGCCGAACTGCTCAGTGACCCGTTGGCCTTCCCGGTCGCGGACGACAGTGACCTGGTGGTCACCCTGCACTTCCCGACGCCGACCGGCCCGACCACGTTCCACGGGCAGTCCCAGCAGGCCAACTTCATCGGCGCGGGGGATCTGACCGGTGCGGCCGAGGGCACCGGGTTCACCACCCGCCCCACCTGCTGCTGGTTCTTCCTCTCCGGCATCGACGTGCAGCGCAAGGGCAGCCCCGGCGCGCTGGTCGTGCTCAGTGACTCCATCGGTGACGGCAACGGCAGCACCGTCAACGCCAACCGGCGCTGGCCTGACCTGCTCTCCGACCGGCTGCTCGCCGACCGGCCGGACAAGCGCACCCCGGGCGTGCTCAACCTGAGCCTCGCCGGCAACCGGCTCAACCACGAGGGCACCGAGCCGGGCGACGGCAACTACCCCGGCTACTACCAGCTCGGCCCGAACGCGGCGGCCCGGCTCAACGAGGACGTCTTTCCCCAGACCGGGGTGCGGACCGTCGTCACCCACCTGGGCATCAACGACATCTGGATGTCGAACGACTCAGCCGAGGCGATCATCGCCACCCTGCGCCAGATCAACGGGCAGCTCCAGCAGCGCGGCCTGACCAGCCTGGTGGCCACGCTGACGCCGTACGAGGGGCACGGTGTGATGGGCGTGTGGACGCCGCAGAAGGAGGCCACCCGCCAGGCGGTGAACGCGTACCTGCGTGGCAGTCGGGAGTTCGACGGGCTGCTCGACTTCGATCGGGTGTTGCGCGACCCGGCGCGGCCTAGCCAGTTGCTGCCCGCGTACGACTCGGGGGACCACATCCACCCGAACGACGCCGGCAACCAGGCGTTGGCAAACGCGGTGCCGCTGCGCCTGCTCGATCTGTGACATCGGCCGGGGGTGGCGGGCGATCCCCGCTGCCCCCGGCCACCGACATCCTGGGGAGGAATCGGCCGTGGACGTGGAGGAGTTACTCACCGGCCTGTACAGCGAACAGGGCAGACAGGATCCGTACCCGTGGTACGCCGGCCTGCACCGGCTCGGGCCGATCAGCGCGGTGCCGGCGCGCGCCGAGCACCGCACGGTGGCCGCGGTGGCGGTCGGCTACGACCTCGTCGACGGGTTGCTGCGTGATCCGGAGTGGACCAAACAGCCGCCGCCGGGGTGGGAGGAGCAGGAGATCCTGCGTACCTTCCAGACCTCGATGATGTTCGTGAACCCGCCCGATCACACCCGGATGCGGCACGTTTTCTCCCGCACCTTCACGCCGCGCCGGCTCGGCGCGCTGGAACCGGTGATCCTGCGGGTGGTCGACGAGCTACTGGACCGGATGGCCGACGCCGCCGATGGCGTTGTCGACTTCGTGGCCGATTTCGCGTACCCGATTCCGGCACTGGTGATGGCCGAGTTCATCGGTATCCCGGCCGGTGAGTTGCCGTGGTATCGCGAGCGGGTGGAGCGGATCGACGAATTCCTGGACGTGGCGGGGAAGACCCCGCAGCGGCTGGCTGCGGCGAACGCCGCCGCGCAGGAGTTGCGGGTCTTCTACCGGGAGCTGCTCGGGCACCGCCGCCGGGTGCCCGGGGACGACCTGCTCAGTGATTTGGTCGAGGCGCTCGACTCGGGGGAGGTGGAGCTGACCGAGGACGAGTTGATCAGCAACCTGATCGTCCTGTTCAACGCGAGCTTCGTCACCACCGTCTACATGTTCAGCAACGGGCTACCGCTGCTGCTGGCCCACCCGGAGACGGTCGCGGCGCTGCCCACCGACGACACGCTCGCGCAGGGCTGCGTCGACGAGGTGTTGCGGTTGGCGAGCCCGGTGCACTTCCTGGCCCGAGCCGCCCCAGCCGACACCGTGCTGGGCGGCGTGCCGGTCGCCAAGGACGACAACGTGCTGATCATGATCGGGGCGGCCAACCGGGACCCGGCCCGCTTCCCGGCCCCGGACACCTTCGACGCGACCCGTCCCGGCCCGCCGTCGCTGGCCTTCGGGGTGGGCCTGCACTTCTGCCTCGGCGCG
The DNA here is from genome assembly GCF_000718555.1 of Micromonospora chokoriensis. GTDB lineage: Bacteria > Actinomycetota > Actinomycetes > Mycobacteriales > Micromonosporaceae > Micromonospora > Micromonospora chokoriensis_B. The sequence continues at coordinate 67,895 of NZ_JOAN01000025.1, read as the reverse complement.
GCGGTGTCGCGGTTGGAGGGACGCCTCGCGTTGCCCCGGCTGTTCGCCCGGTTCCCCACGCTGACGGTCACCGAGACACCGACGTACAGCGGCAGCCTGTTCCTGCGCGGCATCGACAAGTTGCTGGTCAGCACCGGTGGATAGGAGCGACATGGCCCTGCACCCGGAGGTGGCGGCGTACCGGGCGGCCCGCGCCGCGGCCGGCACCCCGCCGCTGTACGCGCAGACCCTCACCGAGGCGCGCGCCGCGGACCTGGCCGCGATCCGCGCCGGCACCGGCGCGGTCGAGCCGGTGACCGAGGTACGCGACGAGCGGATCCCCGGCCCCGCCGGTGAGCTGCCGCTGCGGGTGTACCGGCCGGGTGGGTCGGGCCCGCTGCCCACCCTGCTCTACTTCTTCGGCGGCGGTTGGACGCTCGGCAGCATCGACACCGCCGACGGCATCTGCCGACGCCTCGCCAACGCGGTGCCCTGCCAGGTGATCACCGTCGGCTACCGCCTCGCCCCGGAGCACCCCTTCCCGGCGGCGGTGCACGACTGCCACGCCGCCACCTCGTGGATCGCCCGGCACGCCGACCGGCTGGGCGTGGACCCGGCCCGGCTGGCGGTGGGTGGCGACAGCGCCGGTGGGAACCTGGCCGCCGCAGTCACCCTGCTCAGCCGTACCGACGGGCCGCCGCTCGCCGCGCAACTGCTCGTCTACCCGAACACCGACCAGAGCGGCGAGCCGGCCGGGGACGACGACCCGACGTTGTTCAACCGCCGCTCGGTCGCCTGGTACCGGACGCACTACCTGACCGACCCGGCGCACGCCCGGGATCCCCTCGCGTCGCCGCTGCTCGCCGACGACCTGGCCGGGTTGCCGCCGGCGCTGGTGATCACCGCCGACCTGGACCCGCTCAGCGCCGAGGGGCAGCGCTACGCCGAGCGGCTGCGCGACGCCGGCGTGTCCACCCGACTGGAGCACTACCCGGGCATGATCCACGGGTTCTTCGCCATGCCGGGGACCTTCACCGACGGACGGCGGGCGCAGGGGAGCGCGGCGGCGTTCCTCCGCGAGCGCTTCGGGCTGCCGGCCGAGCCGGGCGATGCGGCCGAGCCGGCTGCCGCGACCGGCCCGGCGGCGGGCGAGGGGTGAGCGGGTGCTGACCGACCTGCCGGCGGTGTCGCTGGCCGACTACGCCGATCGGGCCCGGGCCGTGCTGCCGCCGGCCGTGTGGGACTACGTGGCCGGCGGCAGCGCCGCCGAGGTGACCCTCGCCGCGAACCGTCGGGCGCTGGACCGGGTCGCGGTGCTGCCCCGGGTGCTGCGCGGGGTGGACACCGTCGACCTCGGCACCCGGCTGCTCGGCCGTCCGTACGCCATGCCGGTCGCGGTGGCGCCGATGGCGTACCAGCGGCTGGTGCACCCGGACGGGGAGCTGGGCCTGGCGGCGGCGGCCGGTGCGGCCGGGATCCCGTACCTGGCGAGCACGCTGGGCAGCACCCCCATCGAACAGGTCACCGGGGCCGGCGCGGACGTCTGGTTCCAGCTCTACTGGCTGCGCGACCGGGCTCTCGTCCGCGACCTGCTGGACCGGGTCGTCGCGGCCGGCTGTCGGGCACTGGTGGTCACCGTGGACGTCCCAGTGCTCGGTCGACGCCCCCGGGACCTGCGCAACGCGTTCCGGCTGCCGGCCGAGGTGATCGCCGCGAACCTGCCCGAGGGTCGCGACGCGCTGGCGCACTCCGGTGCCCCCGGGGCGTCCGCCATCGCCGCGCACACCGCCGCGTCGTTCGCGCCGGCGCTGCGCTGGTCGGACCTGGCGTGGCTGCGCGAGCAGGTCGACCTGCCGCTGGTGGTCAAGGGGCTGCTGGACCCGCGCGACGCGGTCGAGGCGGTACGCGTCGGCGCGGACGCCGTGGTCGTCTCCAACCACGGGGGGCGGCAACTGGACGGCTCGCCACCAAGCGTCACCATGCTGCCCGAGGTCGTCGACGTGGTCGGGGACGACTGCCAGGTGCTGCTGGACAGCGGCATCCGCAGCGGCACCGACGTGCTGCGGGCGCTCGCGCTGGGTGCGGCCGGGGTGCTCGTCGGCAGGCCGCTGCTCTGGGCCCTCGCAGTCGGTGGCGAACCGGCCGCCCGGGACGCGTTGGGCCTGCTCGCCGCCGAGCTGACCGACGCGCTCACCCTGGCCGGCTGCGCCGATCCGGTGGCGGCCGGCGAGCTGCGCACCCTCGGGGTGGGTTGAGAAGTGAGCGCCGCCGAGCCGGTCGACCTGACCGTCGCCGACCTGCACCCCGCGCTGAGCGATCCGGCGCTGACCTCGATGAACTTCCTCAACGAGGTGTCCGAGCGCTACCCGGCGGCGGTGTCCCTCGCCGCCGGGCGACCGTACGAGGAGTTCTTCGACCTCGCGGCGGTGCACCGCCACCTGGACACGTTCCACCGGCATCTCGTCGACGACCTGGGGCACCGACCCGAGCAGGCCCGACGGCTGTTGCTCCAGTACGGCCGGACCAAGGGCATCGTGCACCACCTGATCGCCCGCAACCTCGCCGTCGACGAGCAGATCACCGTCGACCCGGAGGCCATCGTGGTGACCGTCGGCTGCCAGGAGGCGATGTTCCTGGTGCTGCGGGCATTGCGGGCCGGCCCGACGGACGTGCTGCTCGCGGTCGCCCCGACCTACGTCGGGCTGACCGGGGCGGCCCGGCTGGTAGACCTGCCGGTGTGGCCGGTCGCCGGTGGGCCGTCCGGGGTCGATCTGGCCGACCTCGCGGCCCAGGTACGCCGGGCACGGGCGGCGGGGCTGCGGCCGCGCGCCTGCTACCTGATGCCGGACTTCGCCAACCCCTCCGGAGTCAGCATCGACACCGCCCACCGGCGGCAGCTGCTGGGCCTGGCCGCCGAGGAGGACCTGCTGCTGCTGGAGGACAACCCGTACGGCCTGTTCCACCTCGACGACGAGCCACGCCCGCCCACCCTCAAGGCGTTGGACACCGAGCGGAGGGTCGTCTACCTCGGCTCGTTCGCCAAGACCGTGCTCCCCGGCGCCCGGGTCGGGTACGTCGTCGCCGACCAACGGGTGGCCGGCCCGAACGGCCGAGTCGGCCCCCTCGCCGACCAGCTCGCCATGATCAAGAGCATGATCACGGTGAACACGTCGCCGATCGCGCAGGCGGTCATCGGCGGCCGGCTGCTGGAGCACGGATGCAGCCTGGTGGCCGCGAACACCCGGGAGCGGTCCGCGTACACCCGGAATCTGCGCCACCTGGTGGCCGGCCTGAGCCGGCGGTTTCCGGCGCAGCCGGATGGGCCAGCGCAGCCGGCGCAGTCGGGGGTGGTGCGCTGGACGGTGCCGGCCGGTGGGTTCTTCGTGGTGGTGACAGTGCCGTTCCCGGTCGACGACGCGATGCTGGACCGTTCGGCGCGCGACTACGGCGTGCTGTGGACGCCGATGGCGCACTTCTACGACGACACCGCGCCGGTCCGCGCGTTGCGGTTGTCGGTAAGCGCGGTGACGCCGGAGCAGATCGACGTCGGGCTGGACCGCCTCGCGGCGCTGATCACCGACGAGCTGACCCGCCGGGCGGGTTGACACACCGCGTTCATCGGATGGCAATGCGCGACGACCCGCGTACCGCCGTCCTGGGTGGACGGTCATAATAGGCCGCATGGTTGCCTGGGAGTACGCCTTGCTCGTCCGCCGTTATCAGGGACAGGGCCGCAATTTTCACGTCTCGTTCGTCTGGTACGCGCCGGACGGTTCGCGCAAGGACATCACCGCCTACGGCGACACCGCCATCGCGCACCTCAACCGGGCTGGCCGGGAGGGGTGGGAGCTCGTCTCCGCCGCCGAGGACGTCAACAACGTCCAGGGCAGCACCGAGGTCCACCGCTACCACCTGAAGCGCCCCATGGCCTGAGGGCCGCCGGCCCCGCCGCCCCCGGCACTCACCTGAGTGGGGGGGCGGCGTGGCCGTCAGTGGTACCGCCGCTCAGCTCAGGTCGATGCCGGGGTAGAGGGGGTACGTGGCCAGCAGGTCGGTGGCCTGGCGGGCGATCTTGTCGGCCAGGTCGGCGTCCAGGGTGTACTTCGCCTTCGACGGGGTGCCGTCGGCGTTGGCGCCGGCGGTGGTCTGGGTCAGCACGGTGTGGATCAGCTCGGCGGTCTGGTCCATCTCGGCGGTGCCGAGGCCCCGAGTGGTCAGCGCCGGGGTGCCGATCCGGATGCCGGACGTGTACCAGGCGCCGTTCGGGTCCTGCGGGACCGAGTTGCGGTTGGTGACGATGCCCGAGTCGAGCAGGGCCTGCTCGGCCTGCCGGCCGGTGAGCCCGTAGCCGGACACGTCGATCAGCACCAGGTGGTTGTCGGTGCCGCCGGTGACAAGCGTCGCGCCGCGGCGCAGCAGCCCTTCGGCGAGGGCCTGCGAGTTGTCCACGATCCGCTGGGCGTAGTCGGCGAAGTCGGGCCGACGGGCCTCCGCGAGCGCGACCGCCTTGGCGGCCATCACGTGCGGCAGCGGACCGCCGAGCACCATCGGGCAGCCCCGGTCCACCTGGTCGGCCAGCTCCGGCTGGCAGAGCACCATGCCGCCGCGCGGGCCGCGCAGCGACTTGTGGGTGGTGGTCGTGACGATGTGCGCGTGCGGCACCGGGTCGAAGTCGCCGGTGAACACCTTGCCGGCCACCAGCCCGGCGAAGTGCGCCATGTCGACCATGAAGGTGGCGCCGACCGAGTCGGCGATCTCGCGCAGGATCCGGAAGTTCACCTTCCGGGGGTACGCCGAGTAGCCACCCACCAGGATCAGCGGCTTGAACTCGCGGGCGGCCTCGGCCACCCGGTCGTAGTCGATCAGGCCGGTCGCCGGGTCGGTGCCGTAGCTGCGCTGGTCGAACATCTTGCCGGAGATGTTCGGCCGGAAGCCGTGGGTGAGGTGGCCGCCGGCGTCCAGCGACATGCCGAGCATCCGCTGGTTGCCCAGCTCGCGCCGCAGCGCGAACCAGTCTGCCTCGGTGAGGTCGTTGACCTGGCGGACCTGGGCCTTCTTCAGGGCGGGGGACTCCACCCGGTCGGCCAGCACCGCCCAGAACGCGACCAGGTTGGCGTCGATGCCCGAGTGCGGCTGCACGTACGCGTGCGCGGCGCCGAACAGCTCCCGGGCGTGCTCGGCGGCGAGCGCCTCGACGGTGTCGACGTTCTGGCAGCCGGCGTAGAAGCGGCGGCCGACGGTGCCCTCGGCGTACTTGTCACTGAACCAGTTGCCCATGGCCAGCAGGGTCGCCGGGGAGGCGTAGTTCTCACTGGCGATCAGCTTGAGCGACTCCCGCTGGTCGGTCAGCTCGGCGCCGATGGCGTCGGCGACCCGCGGCTCGACAGCCCGGATCACCTCAAGGGCACTGCGGAATGCGGTGGACTCGGCGTTGTGCGACATGCGACCTCCAACAGACGTGCGGGAAGGCCCAGGCGCTCGGCAAACGTCCACGTGACGAGGCCGCTCCCCGATGGTTGTCCATCCCCACGCGCCAGTAACGGCCCGGGCAGATCCTACCGGGCCGGAACCGGCCGTTCGGGTCGCCCTCCAGCGAAGCTCCGCCGAGGTTCGACGAAGGGACCGGGCCCGATCAGACCATCGCCAGGGTGCGGGGGATCTCGTCGAGCAGCTCCCGGGCCAGAAAGCCGATCCGGCCGTAGCGGGGGATCAGCCGCTGGCCGCTCACCGAGTGCGCGAACGAGCCCCAACAGGCCGCCTGCGCCGGGTCGGCACCCCGGGACAGCAGCCCCGCCAGCAACCCGGCGAGCACGTCCCCGCTGCCGGAGGTGCCCAGCCCGGCGTCACCGCTCTCCTCCCGCCAACCCCGCCCGTCCGGGGCGGCCACGTGCCCGTACAGCGACACGACCGCCTCGTACCGGGTGGCCACCTCGGCCGCCTCGGCGTCCAGGTCGTCACCCGGGTCCCGCCCGATCAGGTGCCCGGCCTCGGTGACGTTGGGGGTGAGCACCACGGGCCGACCCGAGCCGACCAGCAGGTCCGGTGCGTGGCTGAGCGCACCGAGGGCGTACGCGTCGAGCACCAGCGACGTGTCCGGACGGGCCGCCTCCAGGACCAGGCTCAGCAGGCGGTTGGTCTCGTCGATCGCCTTCAAGCCGGGGCCGATCGCCACCACGTCGGCCTGCGTGACCAGGTCGCCGAGCTGGCCGTCCCGGTCGGCGGCCACCGCGCCGTCGGCGGTCTCCGGCAGACCGACCACCAGCGCCTCGGGCACCTGGATGCTCAGCGCGGCGGCGGTCGACTCGGCGGCGGCCAGCTGGAGCACCCCAGCGCCGGCGCGCAACGCGGCCACCCCGGCGAGCAGCACCGCGCCCGGCGTGAAGCGGGAACCGCCGACCACCAGCACGGTGCCCCGGCTCTCCTTCCCACCGACCGGCACCGGCAGCGCCCAGTCCCGCAGCAACGCCGGGGTGATCACCTTCACCTCAGACCGGCTCGGCATGGATCTCGTCCTCCCTGGTCGGCTGGGCGCCCTGCTGACGCAGGTGCTCGACATGGTTGAAGGCGGTGAGCGTCAGTCGGTCCTCGCCATCGGCCGACCACTCGGTAATCGAACAGTTGGCGATCACCTCCTGCCGGGTGAGCGCCATCAGCTCGTCCTCGGTCAACCCCTCCACCAGATAGCGAAGCAGGAACACCAGTGCGTCGTGGCCGAAGAGCAGCACCCGGCAACCCTCGTGGTCCCGGCGCAGGTCACCCAGCAGCGTCCGCAGCCGCAACGCCACGTCCGTCCAGGACTCCCCGCCCGGCGGCCGGTAGTAGAACTTGCCCAACCGCTCCCGACGGTCGGCCTCGTCCGGGTACCGCCGCCGCACCCCGTGCCCGGTCAGCCCGTCGAGGATGCCCAGCTCCCGGTCGCGCAGCCGCTCGTCGCGGTGTACGCGAATGTCGGTGCCGGCCAGCGCCAGCCGGGAGGTCTGCACCGCGCGCAGGTACGGCGACACCACCGCCACGTCCGGGCGCTTCGCGTCCGGCAGCTCGGCCAGCCAACGGCCGGTCGCTCGGGCCTGGTCCTCGCCGGTCGCGGAGAGCGGCACGTCGGCGTCGCGGTGAGTGAGGTCGATCAGCTCCGCGCCCGACGTCTCGGCGTGCGTCGCCGCGACGTTCGCGGTGCTCTCGCCATGCCGGACGATCCAGAGGGTTGCCAGTTCCGCCATGCGGCCCCCGTACCCGGGCGCCGCCGACGGTAATCGTGTCCAGTGATCCGCCATGCCGATGTCCGCTCGGTGGGCGTCCGGCGTGGGCGCAGGTCGTACCCTCGGTGGCGTGGCGACGGCGGCCGAGGAGATCCAGGTGGGGGAGCGGCTGGTCCGCGTCTCCAGCCCCGACAAGCCATACTTTCCCGAGCGGGGGCTGACCAAGCTGGACGTGGTCCGCTACTTCCTGGCGGTCGGTGACGGCATCCTGCGCGCGTTGCGGGACCGGCCGACCATGCTGGAACGCTGGCCCCGCGGTGTCTTCGAGGGTGCGACGATCGCCACCCGGCAGACCAATCGGGGTGACGCGTTCTACCAGAAGCGGCTGCCGGCCGGCGCGCCCGAGTGGGTGCGAACGGCGCACATCACCTTCCCCAGTGGCCGTACCGCCGACGAGGTCGCGCCGAGCGAGTTGGCCGTGGTCATCTGGGCCGCCAACCTGGGCACCCTGCGGTTTCACCCGTGGCCGGTCACCGCCGCCGACGTGGAACGCCCCGACCAGCTGCGCATCGACCTCGATCCGATGCCCGGCGTCGGCTTCGAGCAGGTCGTGCCGGTGGCGCACGAGGTGCGGGCGTTCCTCACCGAGCTGGGCCTGACCGGCTACCCGAAGACCACTGGCGGTCGGGGCCTGCACATCTACCTGTCGATCGAGCCGCGGTGGAGCTTCGGTGACTGCCGTCGGGCGGTGCTCGCGCTGGGCCGGGAGATGCAGCGCCGGCTGCCGGACCTGGTCACCACCACCTGGTGGCGCGACCAGCGGGACCGGCCGGTCTTCGTCGACTACAACCAGATGGCCCGGGATCACACGGTGACCTCGGCGTACTCGATCCGGCCGACGCCGGCCGCGCTGGTCTCCGCGCCGCTGGACTGGTCGGAGCTGGACCAGGTCCGCCCGGAGGACTTCGACGTGCTCAGCATGCCGGCCCGGTTCGCCGAGCGCGGCGACCCGCACGCCGGGCTGGACGGCGACCGGCACTCGCTGGAACCGCTGCTGGAGCTGGCCGACCGGGACGGCCTGGAGGCCCCGCCGGAGCGCTGAGCCGGTCAGGCCCAGGGGCTGCCGGCCCCGTCGAACTCCTCGAAGACCAGCCAGGTGCGGGTGGACAGCACCCCGGGGATGCTCTGCACCCGGCCCAGTACCACGTCGCGCAGCGCGGCGTTGTCCGGCGCGCGGACCAGCGCGAGCACATCGTGGTCACCGCCGAGCAACGCGGCGTGCTCGATGTAGCGCACCCGGGCCAGCTCGGCCGACACCTCCCGCCAGGTGTTCTGCTCGATGGTCAGGGCGATGTACGCCGAGGTGCCCAGCCCGGCCGCTTCGGGCGCCACCTGGGCCCGGAACCCGGTGATCACCCCGTCGCGCAGCAACCGCTCCACCCGCGCGTACGCGTTGGTGCGGGAGATGTGGATGCGCTCGGCGAGGGTGCGCACCGACGTCCGCCCGTCGCGAACCAGCTCGTCGAGGATGCGCCGGTCCACCTCGTCCAGGGCTCGGGCCGATCGTCCCGATCCCGCGTCCCGGCTCGCTTCGTCGGCGGTCTCCTGGCTCACTGATAGGCCCTCCGCATGCCAACCGTCCCGCCTTCTGTGTCGATCTTGAGTCAATCATCCACAAGCGGAAGCATAGGCTCACCACACGTCCCAGGAGGTTCCGCCGTGACGACCACTCCCCAGGCGGTCCGCAGGGCATCCCCGCGCACCCGTCGAACGGTCACCCCGCCCGACCCGGCGCGCTCGTTGCTACCGGACGCCGAGCCGGTCCGCCTGCTCGCCGAGAACGGCACGCCGCTGCCGGCCCGCACCGACTACCCCGAACCCCCCGTCGAGGTGCTGCGCGAGCTGTACCGCCGGATGGTGCTCGGCCGCCGCTTCGACACCCAGGCGACCGCCCTGACCAAGCAGGGCCGGCTCGCCGTCTACCCGTCCTCGCGGGGCCAGGAGGCGTGCCAGGTCGGCGCGGTGCTCGCGGTCCGCGACACCGACTGGATCTTCCCCACCTACCGCGAATCGATGGCGCTGGTTGCCCGGGGCATCGACCCGGTCGAGGTGCTCACCCTGCTGCGCGGCGACTGGCACTGCGGCTACGACCCGACCGAGGTACGCACCGCACCGCAGTGCACCCCCCTCGCGACCCAGTGCGTGCACGCCGCCGGGCTGGCCCACGGTGAGGCGTACCAGGGTCGCGACACCGTGGCGCTGGCCTTCATCGGCGACGGCGCCACCAGCGAGGGCGACTTCCACGAGGGGATCAACTTCGCCGCCGTGTTCAAGGCGCCGGTGGTCTACTTCGTGCAGAACAACAGGTACGCGATCAGCGTCCCGCTGTCGCGGCAGACCGCCGCGCCGTCGCTTGCCTACAAGGGCGTCGGCTACGGCGTACCCAGCGAGCAGGTCGACGGCAACGACCCGGTCGCGGTGCTCGCCGTGCTCACCCGCGCGGTCGCCCACGCCCGAGCCGGCAAGGGGCCGTTCCTGGTCGAGGCGCACACCTACCGGATGGAGCCGCACACCAACGCCGACGACGCCAGCCGCTACCGCGACAACGCCGAGGTCGACGCCTGGCGGGATCGGGACCCCCTCGCCCGCCTGGAGACCTATCTACGCGCTCGCGGTGTGCTCGACGACGCGGCGGTCGCCGAGGTCGCCGAGCAGGCCGAGGCGTACGCGGCGGACCTGCGGACCCGGATGAACGAGCAGCCCACTGTCGACCCGCTGAGCCTCTTCGACCACGTCTACGCCAAGCCCACCCCACAGCTGATCGAACAGCGCGAGCTGGTCCGCGCCGAGTTGGCCGCCGCCCGCGACGAGGAGGGTGACGCCTGATGGCCACCACCATGGCGAAGGCGCTCAACACCGCGCTGGCCGACGCGCTCGCCGCCGACGACCGCGTAGTCGTCTTCGGCGAGGACGTCGGCGCGCTCGGCGGCGTCTTCCGGATCACCGACGGCCTCCAGGCCCGCTTCGGCGAGAACCGCTGCTTCGACACTCCGCTCGCCGAGGCCGGCATCGTCGGCTTCGCCGTCGGCCTGGCCATGTCCGGCCTGCGACCGGTGGTCGAGATGCAGTTCGACGCGTTCGCGTACCCGGCGTTCGAGCAGATCGCCTCGCACGTGGCGAAGCTGCGCAACCGCACCCGGGGAGCACTGAGCGTGCCGATCGTCATCCGCGTGCCCTACGCGGGCGGGATCGGCGGGGTCGAGCACCACTGTGACTCCTCCGAGGCGTACTACGCGCACACCCCCGGACTGAAGGTGGTCACCCCGGCGACCGTCGACGACGCGTACTCGCTGCTGCGTGAGGCGATCGACGACCCCGACCCGGTGGTCTTCATGGAGCCCAAGAAGCTCTACTTCGCCAGCGCCGACGCGTCGCTGCCGGCGCGTACCGAGCCGTTCGGCCGGGCCGTCGTGCGCCGGCCGGGCCGCGACGCCACCCTGGTGGCGTACGGGCCGGCGGTGCCGGTCGCGCTGGAGGCCGCCGAGGCCGCCCGCGAGGAGGGTTGGGACCTGGAGGTCGTCGACGTACGCACCATCGTGCCGTTCGACGACGCCACCATCACCGCCTCGGTCCGGCGCACCGGCCGGTGCGTGGTGATCCAGGAGGCGCCCGGCTTCGCGGGCGTCGGCGCGGAGATCGCCGCCCGGGTGCAGGAGCGCTGCTTCCACGCGCTGCACGCCCCGGTGCTGCGGGTCGCCGGGCTGGACATCCCATACCCGGCGCCGATGCTGGAGCACACCCACCTGCCCGGCGTGGACCGGGTGCTCGACGCGGTGGCCCGCCTGCAGTGGGACGACCAGCCGGACGCGCGTTGGGCGGCGGCATGACCACCGTCGAACGGACGCAGGTCTTTCTCCTGCCCGATCTGGGCGAGGGGCTGAGCGAGGCCGAGATCGTCGAGTGGCGGGTCGCCGTGGGCGACATCGTCACGGTCGACCAGAGCGTGGTCGAGGTGGAGACCGCCAAGGCCGTCGTCGACGTGCCCTGCCCGTACGCCGGCCGGGTGGTCACCCTGCACGGCGCGGCCGGTGAGGTACGCCCGGTCGGCCAGCCGTTGATCACCATCGCGCCGCTGGACGGAGGCGACGAGCCCGCCGGGCACGCCACCTACCGCGAGGAGGAGCGGGCCGGCTCCGGCAACGTGCTGATCGGCTACGGCACCGGCCACGGCAATGCCACCCGGCGTCGGCGTCGGCCCCGCCTGGCGCTGGCCCCCGAACCGGCCGACGCCGGCCCGAGCGGCGGCACCGGCGCGGCTGCCGGTGGCGCGACCGGCGTGGATACCGCGTCCGACGACCCGGCGCGGTCGTCCGCTGCCCTGGTCATCTCGCCGATCGTGCGGCGGCTGGCCCGCGAGCACGGCGTCGACCTGGGTGCGGTGCGGGGCACCGGCCCCGGCGGGGTGATCCGCCGCGCCGACGTGCAGGCCGCGCTGACCGGGCCCGCCGCCAGACTCGCCGCCGTGCCGGACCCGCAGGTCGCGTCGACCCCGGCCGGGGACGGCGACGTGATCGTCCCCCTCACCGGTGTCCGCAAGGTCATCGCCGACAAGCTCTCCCGCAGCCGGCGGGAGATCCCGGAGGTGACCATCTGGGTCGACGTGGACGCCACCGGGCTGCTGGAGACCCGAGCCGCGATCAACGCGGCGACGCCCGACGCGCCGGTGAGCATCCTGGCCCTGCTGGCCCGGATCTGCCTCAGCGGGCTGCGTCGGTTCCCGCAACTCAACGCCCGGGTCGACACCGAGGCGCAGCGGATCGTCCAGTCCGCCGGGGTGCACCTCGGCATCGCCGCGCAGACCGACCGGGGTCTGCTGGTGCCGGTGCTGCGCGACGCCCAGCGGCTCACCACCGCCGAGCTGGCCGCCGAACTGGCGGCGACCACCGCCGCCGCACGGGCCGGCAGCCTGCCGCCGGCCCGGCTGACCGGCGGCACCTTCACCCTGAACAACTACGGGGTCTTCGGCGTCGACGGCTCCACGCCGATCATCAACCACCCCGAGGCCGCCCTGCTCGGCATCGGGCGGATCGTGGACAAGCCGTGGGTGGTCGACGGGCAACTCGCCGTCCGCAAGGTGACCCAGCTCAGCCTCACCTTCGACCACCGGGTCTGCGACGGCGGGGTAGCCGGTGGCTTCCTGCGGCACGTCGCCGACTGCGTGGAACGCCCGGCGTTGCTGATCGCCGCCGTCTGACGCGTACCCACGGCCCCGGCGCTGCCCGTGCGGCGCCGGGGCCGGCGCACGTCTGGGGCCTCCCGACGGTGCCCGGTTTTCCCGGCGGTGTGATCGGGCCGGGGTTTCCCGGCGGCGTGATCGGGAAGTCGGCCCCGCCGGAGCGCACCGAACGCGTCGAAGGGAGCCGACCCGTGGCGAACGAGCTGCTACTGAACTCGGTCCGGGTACGACGGCCGGCCTCGGCCGGCGCGCCGCTCTACTGCGACGCGCTGGAGTACGGGCTGACCGGCGACGGCTCGACCAACGACCAGCCGGCGCTGGCCGCCCTGGTGGACCGCCTCGGCGCCGGGTACGCCTCGGACGGGCGGGCCCGCGTCATCTACTGCCCGCCGGGCATCTACTCGATCCGGGACGCGGGCACGGTCTGGCGCAGCGGGGTGTCGCTGATCGGGGCCGGCCCGGCGGCGACCCGGTTCATGCTCAGCAACGAGGGCAACCGGGCCGACCCGACCCCGTTGGCCTTCTGGACCACCGTGCAGCACGGCGCGGACCGGGAGCGGCACATCGCCGACTGCACCTTCTCCGACTTCCAGATCGACGGCTCCGGCGTCGCCATGGCCGAGTACAACTACCTGGCCAAGGGCCTCGGCATTCAGTACATGGTCCGGGGCGTCTTCCGCAACCTCTACATCCACCACACCGCGGCCACCGGGCTGGGCTGCGACTTCCTCCAGGACTCCCTGATCGACGGCGTGGTGGTGGTCGGCTGTGGCCGACTGGACAACGGCGAGCAGATCGGCGGCGCCGGCATCGGGATCGGGATCGGCGGCTGGGGGGCGGTGGAGCGGCTGACCATCGCCAACTGCACCGCCCTGGCCAACGGCACCAACGGGATCTTCCTGGAGTTGCAGAAGGAACACTGGACGCCGCCGCGCGGCTACCGCATCATCGGCTGCCACAGTCAGGGCAACCGGTTCGGCATCTCCGACTGGGGCGCCGACGGCCTGATCGTCTCCGCCTGCACGATCACCGGCAACCTGGAGACCGGCTTCGACGTGTCGGCGCAGGGCACCTCGTCCGTGGCCGGCCGGGGTGGGCTGCTCACCGACTGCGTCATCGACGGCAACATGTACGACGGGGTCAGCATCGGCAACACCCCCGGCTCGTACACCGTCCGAGGCAATCGGCTCAGCAGCAACGGGCGGCACGGTTACCACGCGCACGACCTCGATCGCGGCTACCGGGGCCCGATCCGGGACGTGGTGATCGAGAGCAACGAGATCTGGGGAAACGGGCTGGACGGGGTGCGGATCGACCACCAGATGACCGACACGGTGCTGCTCAACAACCGGATCCGCAACAACGGGCGACAGTACGCCGAAGGCACCAGCGGCGCGGGCGACGCCGTCCGCTACGGCGAGCGGAGCCTGGTGGACCGGTCGGCCAACTGGGCGCACGACGGGCACCGGGGCAAGGTCCTGCGGGTCGGCCGATCCGTTGCCAAGGTGGCCTCCAACACCGGCGAGGAACTCACCCTCGCCCCGGTCCGCCCGGACGCGTTCAGCGGGTGGAGCGGGGATGTGCCGCCGCCGGGATGCGCGTACGAGCTGGCGGCCGCACCCCGACTGCGGGCCGGTATCACAATCGACGCGCCGTTCGACTCGGCCACCATCCGCGGCAACCGGATCTGGGACAACCACGACAACCAGACCCAGACACACGGGCTGTGGATCACCGGGCGCGGCAGCTGCGTCGACTGCCGGGTCGAGGACAACGACCTGGCCGGCAACGCCGACGAGGGGATGCGACTGGACACCCCGCCGGTGGGCGGACGGTGGCGGGACAACCACGTAGACAGCGACTGGAGCTGAGCGGCCACCCGTGCTCCGAGCGCGGAGCGCAACGGCGTGCGGCGGTGGCCGGAGAGATCCGACCACCGCCGCTGCCCTGATTGAGCTGATCAGCCAGCCAGACCGGCCACCGGGGTCGGGTCCAGCACCACCGTCGCCGAACCGGTCTGCGCCGGTACGCCCGGCTCGGTCGGCGCGTCGGTGTACTCCGCGACGAACACCGCGGTCAGGTTGTCCGCACCACTGTGCCCACCGTCGAGGAAGGTGGGGATGGTCCCGGAGCAACCCGTCGAGGTGGAGAGCGGGTGCCCGTGCTCGTCGTGCCCGAGCACGTAGGTGACCTTCACCCGGGAGCAGTCCACCGGCAGGTCATCGGTGACCTTCACCTCGTACGCGACCGTCTGCCCGAACTGGAAGGGCTGCCCGGCCACCGGGGCGACGAACTCGACGATCGGCGCGGTCGGCCCGACCACCAGCGGCAGGGTCGCCGAGGCGGACCGTCCGGTGCGGTCGGTCACCTTCAACGTCGGGGTGTACGAGCCGTTCTCCGCGAACGTCCAGGTCGCGTTCGCAGAGGTGCTGTCCACCGAGCCGTCCGCGTTGAAGTCCCACGCGTAGCTCAGCTTGTCACCATCCGGGTCGGTGGTGCCGGCGCTGGAGAACGCGACGGTCAACGGAGCCTGCCCGACGGTCGGGGTGCCGCTGATCTTCGGGATCGGCGTCCGGTTGCCCCGGACGAAGTCGATCCGGGACAGCTGCGCGTCCGGGTTCTCGGCGAAGTAGCCGTCGCCGTACTCCAGCACGTAGAGCGCGCCGTCCGGGCCGAACTCCATGTCCATCGGGTTGTCCACCACCAGCGAGGGCGCCACCGGACGGATGTCCGTGACGTCGCCGTCGGAGTCGAGGCGGAACTCCTTGATGTAGTCCCGGCTCCACTCGTAGAACAGCGGCACCCCGTCGTAGTAGGCCGGCCAGCGGGTACGCGACGTGCTGGTCCCGTCGTACTGGTACGCCGGGCCGCCCATCGGAGAGATGCCGCCGGTGCCCAGTTGCGGGAACTCGGCTGAGGCGGCTGCCGCGTACCAGACCTCCGGCTGCTCGACCGGCGGCAGCACGCGCTTGCCGGTGTTGTGCGGCGAGTCGTTGACCGGGCGCTTGCAGTTGAACTTGGCGCCGGACTCGCCGGTGGCGAAGTCGTAGTCGCGGTAGGCGATCGTCGGCGTCACGCAGTACGGCCAACCGTAGTTCGCCGGCTTGTCGACGCGCATCCACCGGCCGTGCCCGGCCGGGCCGCGCTCCGGGTTCGGGTTGGACGCGTCCGGGGAGTAGTCGCCCACGTACACGTCGTCGGTACGCCTGTCGACGGCGAACCGGAACGCGTTGCGCAGCCCCATCGCGTAGATCTCCGGGCGGGTCTGCGCCGTACCCGGCTTGAACAGGTTGCCGGCCGGCACCGTGTAACCACCGCCGGCCTTCACCTTGATCCGCAGCAGCTTGCCACGCAGGTCGTTGGTGTTGGCCGAGGTGCGCTGGGCGTCGTACGCCGGGTGGCGGTCGGCCCGCTCGTCGATCGGGATGTAGCCGTCGGAGGCGAACGGGTTGGTGTCGTCACCCGTCGACAGGTACAGGTTGCCCAAGCTGTCGAAGTCGATCTGGCCCCCGACGTGGCAGCAGATGCCCCGGTCGGTGGGCACGTCGATGATCTGCTGCTCGCTGGCGAGGTTGAGCTTCATCCCGTCCAGCTTGAACCGGGACAGCCGCAGCGCGCCCTTGAACCGCTGCCAGTCCGCCTCGGTGCCGGTCTCCGGGGCGTCGCCCTCGTTGACGTCTGGGGTCGCCGGGTCGTCCACCGGCGTCTGCATCGGCGGCGAGTAGTACAGGTACACCCACTTGTTCTGGGCGAAGTTCGGGTCGATGGCGACCCCCTGCAACCCCTCCTCGTCGTGCTCGTACACCGGGATGTCGGCGGCGAGGGTGTTCAGCCCGGTGCGCGGGTCGTGGATGCGGACCTCACCGGTACGGGAGGTGTGCAGCACCCGCAGGTCGGGCAGGACGGCGAGGCTCATCGGCTCACCCGGGAAGTCGTTCAGTGTCACTTTCTGGAAGCTGCTGTCCGGCGGAGCGGCCGGTGCTGCGGCCGCTGCCGACGGTGGCACGGCCAGGCCGGTCGTCACCAGCAGCAGGGCGGACGCGAATGCGGTCCTGTTCATCAGGTATGTCCCCCGAGTGGTGTCAGTATCGAAGTGAAGCGAGATAGTCGAAGCCGACCCGAGCGGTGTCCAGGGCGTCGGCGGGGGAGCGCGGCGCGGTGCCCGCGTCGTCACGCTCCACGATGTACTCCTCGATGCCGGCCTCCCGCTCGTGGGCGAAGATGCGGCCGAAATCGATGAGGCCATCGCCGAGGTCGGCGAAACCACCCTCGACGTCGAGGTCCTTGACGTGCACCTGGCGGATCCGACCCCGGTTGGCCCGGATCACGTCGACCGGGTCGTGGGCCCCCCGCCAGGTCCAGTAGAGGTCGAGCTCGAAGTGGACCAGCCGGGGATCGGTCTGCGCGGTGAGGATGTCGAACCCGGTCGAACCGCCGGTCAGCGGCACGAACTCAAGCTGGTGGTTGTGGTAGCCGAAGTCGAGCCCCGCCCGCTCGGCGAGCCGACCGGCGCGGTTCAGGTCCCGGGCCAGGGCCCGGTAGACGGCGGGGTCCCGGATCGGCTGACCGCTCGCGTCCCGACCGAAGTACGGGTGGACGATCTTCTTGCAGCCCACCACGTTGGCGTCAGCAAGGGCCTGTTCCCAGGTGGCGGCGTCGAAAGGCTGTGGGATGCCGACGTGCCCGGAGGTGGAACGCAGCCCGGCGTCGTCGAGCGCGGCCCGGAACTGTGCGGCGGTGCGTCCGACGAAACCGGCGTGCTCCACTCGCCGGTAGCCGATCCGGCGCAGTCCGTCCAGGGTGCCGGGCAGGTCGGCGGCCAACTGATCACGCAGCGTGTAGAGCTGGATGCTGATCCGGTCCACCGGCACCCGGCGCCGGCCCTGGGCCTGCCCGGCGGGCGCGGCGGTGGTGGGCGCGGCGGCGGCCGGGCCGGCGAGCAGACCGGCGGCGCCGACTGCGGCGGCGGAGACGGTCGCGGCGCGCAGCATTCCTCGCCGGCTGATCGGCTCGGACGCCGGTGTCGGCCCCGGTTCGTTGAGTTGTTGATCCATGGTGGTGGTCCCTTCCTGACGGCTGGTACGCCGTCGGCGGCGGTCGACCTGACTGCCGTCTGCCGGGCGCGCCGAACCGGCCGGAGGCGGGCTCCGGCTGGACGGTGAGGGACGGCGTGCGGGTGCGGCCCGGCCCCATCGGGAGCGGAACGCGGCGACCCGGCAGGGGTGGCGGCAAGTTGATCGACGAATGGGCAACCCTCTATCTAGATCGTGACCCTACCCGTGCCCCCGGACGAAGGCAAAGCTTCGTCGCGTTCGGCAGAAGTTTCGCTTCAGATGACAAAAGTCGGCTCCCGACATGCGCCACCGGGCCTGACCTTCCACTTCCGTGCCCACCCCGCCGCGCACCGCCCACACCCACCGCCCAGGCCCGCCCCGCGCCCGGCCGTGATCGAGCACGATCATGGCCGAGCGCATGCCTGTCATTCGGACAGTCGGTATTGCGTCGCTCAAGCGGAGCGAAACGCATGACAGAGGTCGGTTGAGCCCCTGTTCCGCCAACTGGAACATTGTCGGAAAATGCGTCGGTAAATGCGCTGACGATTATTTCTGAATACTGCGGATACTCCTGTCGGGTGCAGGTCAGAATGTGGCGGAGGGTAGTCGAAAACGGGGGGACTCAACATGACGTCTAGGCGGCGATTGACGCTGTTGGCGGTAACCATCGCAGCCGCACCACTCGTCCTGGGTGGGTGCACCGCCGGCCGGGAGTCGGCGACCGGCTCGGCCAAGAAGCACGCCGCCCCGCTGGAGCTCGCCGTGACGCCGGGGGACAAGGCCCGGGACGTCCCGGTCAGCGCCGAGGTGGGCACCGTGGTCAAGGGTGGGCGGGTCACTGGCGTACGCCTCACCGACGACAAGGGCAAGCAGGTCGGCGCCGAGCCGCGCGAGGACGGCTCCGGCTGGGTGCCGAGCGCTCCGCTGCAACCGCGACGGACCTACACCGCCGAGGTGACCGCTACCGGTGACTCCGGTGCCACCACCACCCGCACCACCACATTCACCACGATGGCGAAATCGACCAAACCACAGATCACCAGCACCCTCTATTTCAACGGCAATCGGACGTACGGCACGGCAATGCCGGTAACGGTGGCGTTCGACCCGGGAATTCCGAAAGAGGCCAGAGCGGATGTCCAGCGGCGGTTGTTCGTGAAGACGAATCCACCGCAGCCGGGCACCTGGTCGTGGCTTGCCGATGGGAGTCAGGTCTATTACCGGGCGCCCGATTTCTGGAAGCCGGGGACCACCATCAGCGTCCGGGCCGGTCTGGAGGGTCTGCCGATCGGAAAGGACAAGGTCGGCGACGCCGAGCGGCGGGCAACCTCCAAGATCGGACGACAGGTCTCGCTGGAGATCGACAACGCGACCAAGCAGATGACCGTACTGCGCGACGGCAAGCAGATCCGCCGGATCCCGGTCAGCCTGGGCAAGCCGAGCACGCCGAGTTCCAGCGGCAAGATGGTGATCATGGAGAAGCACGAGCGGGTCACCTTCGACACCCGGGGCGAGCCGAACGGGGGCTACGTGGTCGACGTCGACGACGCCCAGCGCTACACCTGGGGCGGCGAGTTCATCCACTCCGCCCCCTGGTCGGAAGGGGACCAGGGCAACACCAACGTCTCGCACGGTTGCGCGAACGTCTCCGCCACCGCGGCCGACTGGTTGATGGGGGTGACGCAGGTCGGTGACCTGGTCACCGTCAAGGGCACCGAGGTGGACCTACAACCGGGCAACGGCTGGACCGCGTGGAACGTGAGCTGGGACGAGTTCGCCAAGGGCAGCGCCCTGCCGGTGCCGCCCGGGCTCAAGCCCGCCCCGGTCGCCCCGGCGCACCCGGGCGCGGTGGCCGGCGGATCGCCCGCCCCGGCGCCCTCGGTCAGCGGCCGCTGAACCACCGCCGTCGGCAGCTCAGGGCCGGCCCGCCACAACGGCGGACCGGCCCGGTCGCGGCACACAAGCGGGTCGCGGCCGGGCATTCACCCCAGAGGTACGCGGGCCACTCCGGCCCCGGTCAGGCTGCCCAGCCAGAGTTGCTCTCCGTGCTGGCGTACCCCAGTGATCATCGAGTAGTGCCCGTTCGGACCGTGCAGCGTCCGACGGACCGTGCCCGTGCCGTCGACAAGCGCGACCAGCCCGTAGCGGCGTGGCTGCGGCTGCATCGCGTCGGGCAGCAGCGCGGCGATCTGACGCAGCCGCGGATGGGGCAGCAACCGCTCGGCGATCGGCACCCGTGGGCTGGGCAGCGCGATCCAGTACGTTCCGTCGCCGACCGAAGCGAGATTGTCCGGGTACGCGGGCAGGTCCGCGAGGACCCGCACACCGCCGCTCAGCTCGACGCGCAGCAGGCGGTGGGTGCTGGTCTCCACGAGCATCAGCGCCGACTCGTCCGGGGTCAGCGCGATCCCGTTGGGGAAGTACAGCCCGTCGGTCACCACCTCGATGCGGCCGCTGCCCGGATGGTGGGCCAGCACCCGACCGTTGGGGCGGTGCTCCAGCAGGTCCCGCTTCCAGTGCGAGACCGGAAACCGGTCGGAGCTGTCGGTGAAGTAGATGGTGCCGTCGCGGCTCACCGTCGCGTTGTTGGCCAGATGCACCGGGGGTGCCGTCCCGGTCAGTTCGCGTACATTGCCGTCGGGCGTGACCCGCAGCAACCCGCGGTACGCGTCGCAGACCACCAGCGCCTCGCCGGACGGGTCCAGCTCGATGCCGAGCGGGCGGCCACCGGTCTCGGCCAGCAACTGGGGTCGGGTGCCGGCTGACGCGTCGACCGGCCACCACCAGAGCCGACCGTCCTCGTCGCCACTGATCACCCGCCCGCCGGCGTCGACCAGCACATCCTCGGGGCCGACGGCACCCTCGGGGAGGGGCAGCAATTCGGCGTGGTCGAGCCGGCGGTCGGTGGGGGCCCACGCCCCGGCCAGCGCCGGAGGGCTGGTCGCCGGCTCGCGGACGGGACGGATCAGCCGGGGCGGCCGGGGTCGGGGGATCAGCATCGACCTATTCTCCACCCGGTGTCGGTCGACCCTCGGGTTCCTCGTCCGCGCGGCGAGCCGGCGGCCGTGATCAGCGGGGGATCGACCCGGCTGTCCCGACCTCCGCGACCGGAGGGGAGGACTGCCCCGACTCCACCCCGAGAGGGAGGCGAGGGACCTCGGGGTATGCCCCTGGGCGTACCCGGAATCACTCCCCTCAAGGGGCGAAAGTGTCGGTGGTGGCGGCTAGATTTCTGCACATGGAAGAGCACAGCGACCGGCTCGACGTGCAGGTCAGTGTGGGTGACCAGACGGTCCTCATGCGGGTGGCCGGCGAGGTCGACATCGCCACGGTGGCCGCGTTCCGGTCCGCGCTGTGGTCCGCGCCGGCCCGCCCGGTGCTCCACCTGGAGTTGTCCGAGCTGCGGTTGCTCTCCGCCGCTGGCGTCCGTGCGCTGCTCGCCGCGTTCCTGCGGGTGCGGGCCCGCGGTGGCGAGCTGGTCCTGGTCGACCCGAGCCCGGTGGTGGCACGGGTGCTGCGCGTCAGCGGTCTGCACCGGGTGATGCCGATTCTGGAGCCGGCCTCGGCGATCGAGGCCGCACGTCGTCCGGTGGCCGCGACCACAGACCTGCAACTGGCCGCCTGACCCCGCCCGAGGGGACCCTGGCGCGGCGCGGGGCCGCCGGCGTGAGCCGGCGACCCCGACAGTCGGTCAGCTCACGCCGAGCAGGTCGACGACGAAGACCAGCGTCTCGCCCGGCTTGATGACGCCGCCGGCGCCACGGTTGCCGTAACCCAGGTGCGGCGGGATGGTCAGACGGCGACGGCCGCCGACTCGCATGCCCGCGACGCCCTGGTCCCACCCGGCGATGACCTGACCGCCGCCGAGCGGAAAGTCGAACGCCTCGCCCCGGTTCCAGGACGAGTCGAACTCGCCGCCGGTGGAGTGCGACACGCCGACGTAGTGCACGCTGACCAGCTGGCCCGGCTCGGCCTGCGGGCCGTCGCCCACGGTGATGTCCTCGATCACGAGGTCGGCCGGCGGTGCACCCTCGATCGGACCAACCTCGGGCTTGCCCGACTGGGCGCCTGCTGCCTGAGTCATGCGGGGATCTCCTGCCGTGTTGGGTGATGTGTCCGGTCACCGTCGATCCTGCCGGATCACACCTCACCGATGTGCGGCGGACCCGCCACCTGCCTCGCCGTCGCCACACGCCGATCCTGCACCGACGCTCCCGTGGCGCTCCGGACCCGGGCGGTGGGACGACTGTGTGGCGGGCGCCACCGGTGCTGGTGACGCCCGCCGAGGGGTGTGCGGTGGTTCAACGGAGCCAGGGCATCCGCCGGACGATCGGCAGCGCCGCCCAGGCCCGGCCGAGGCCCCAGGTGTCGCCGGCGTTGACCAGTGCCAGGACCGCCAGCACCGCGGCGTAGATCAGGTGGTCGTCCATGAAGGGGTTGTTCTCGGGAGGCAGGACGGCGGTCCACATCATGACCAGCAGCAGCCCACCGGCCACGGCGGCGACCCGCATGCCGATGCCGAGCAGCAGGGCGACACCGATCCCGGCCAGGCCGGCCATGAAGAGCCAGTCCGCCCAGGCGGCACCGGCGATCCCGGTGTAGAGATCCTTGAACGGCCCGGTCACGCCGAAGGTCAGGAATCCCTTGGTGGGGCTGCCCCCGTTGATCCAGGCGTTCTTCGACTCGGTGGCCATCCCGAGGCCGAACATCTTGTCGACGAAGGCCCAGAGGAAGATCCAGCCGAGTGCCAGCCGGGTGCCGGCCAGGATGTACCGTACGGCCCGCTGGTGAGCGGTACGGGCCTTCGGAGCGGTGTTCTCGGCGGTGACCTGCTCGATCGTCGCGGTCATGGTCTCCACGTCCCTTCTCAGCTTCGCACCGCGCTTCCCGGTGGCATCTCCAGTGGACGCCCACGGCGTGCTCGGCGGCAGGGCCGACAGACCGCAAGGGCCCGGGACGTTCGACCCCCTCGGGTCCGGTCCGGCGACCCTGACGACGGTCGAACCCCGGCCGCCCCCGTCCGGGACCGGCCACGAGAACGGCCGATCCGACTTCGTTGGACCGCCGATGCGGGGCCGGCCGTTCACCTAGGCTCGGAAACGGCCGGCCGGCCTGGTAACGGGCGGTGCACCGCGGTCGATGCGGAGGGCGTCGGTGGCTGAGGCGACGGTCACGGTGCCGCTGTGGGCCTGGGCGGCGGTCGGCGCGGTGATCGCGGTGATGCTCGCCGTGGATGTGCTCCTGCACCGGGACAACCACGTCATCGAGCTACGCGAGGCGCTGCTGTGGAGCGCCATCTGGATCGGCGCGGGCCTGCTGTTCGGGCTGGTCGTCTGGTGGGGCCTCGGCGGTGACCCGGCCATCGCGTACTTCTCTGGCTACCTGCTGGAGAAGGCGCTCTCGGTGGACAACGTGTTCGTCTTCGCGCTGCTCTTCGGCTATTTCCAGGTGCCGCCGGGATACCAGCACAAGGTGCTGTTCTGGGGCGTCGTGGGGGCGCTCGTCTTCCGGCTGCTGTTCATCTTCGCCGGCGCCGAGCTGCTGGACCGGCTCACCTGGGCCGGGTTCGTGCTGGGTGGGTTCCTGATCTGGACCGGCTGGCGGCTGGCCGTACGCGGGAAGCCCGACGTCGACCCGGAACGCAACGTCGTGGTCCGCCTGTTCCGGCGGCTGGTCCCCACCGACGCCCGCTACCACGGCGACCGGTTCACCGCCCGGGTGGCCGACCGGCGCGTGGCGACGCTCCTGCTGGTGGCGCTCGTCGCCATCGAGGCCACCGATGTGGTCTTCGCCATCGACTCGGTGGCGGCGATCCTCGCCATCACCACCAACACCTTCCTGGTGTGGACGGCCACCGCGTTCGCCGTCCTGGGGCTGCGCAGCCTCTACTTCTGCCTCGCCGGCCTGCTGCGACACTTCGGCTACCTGCGGTACGGGCTCGCGCTGCTGCTGGCCTTCGCCGGGCTCAAGCTGATCCTCGCCGAGACGCCGGTGGGCAAGCTGCCGGTCTGGTTGACCCTCGCCGTGGTGGTGCTGACCCTGGCGGTCTCCATCGGTGCCAGCACCCTGGCCGCTCGCCGCCGAACCGATGGCTGAGCCCGTCGGGGTCAGGGACGGCTGGGCTCGATCCGGGCGGTGACGTCGAGGTGCGCGGGCTGGCAGTCGGTCGTCGCCGCGAATCGGCGGACCGCGGCGCGGACGTGCTCGCGTACGCCGGCGGCTGGCGCGTCGGCCGTGAGGTCGACCCGGATCCACAGGTCGGGGTGCGGTGGCGGGCCGGTCAGCACCACGCGGGCCCGCCGTACGCCGGGGTTGCCGGTCAGGTCGCGCACCAGCGCGTCGGCGAGTACGTCGGCGGCCAGCCGGGTCCGGCCCGGTCGGCGTCCGGGGTGGCTCAGGGTGCCGCGCAGCGTACCGCCGGGGCCCCGCGCTTCCCGGACCAGCAGGCGCTGCCCGGCCAGAGCGAACAGCGCCCCGGCGACCGCTGCGGCCAGGGTGCTCCACGGCGCGGCCATCCGCCACCGGTCCACCAGGTCGGCGCTGAGCAGCACCGCAGCCGGGTCAGCGCCGGGCAGCGCGCCGAGACTGGCCGCCAGCGCCGCCGCGCCGACCGCTATCAGCAGCAGCGCGACGATTGTCCACAGCAGTCGGTGCCCCGCGTTGGTCATGCCGGCCGCCGCCGGGGCAGCAGCCGGACGTCGATCCGGCCGGGGCGAGGCGCGGTCAGGCGGTGCAACTCCTGGTGCACGGCGAACTCGATCTCCGCTCGGGCCGCTGGGTCGCCGGTGGCGCGAACCCGGGGACGCCACTGGCCGCCGCGGCGTCGGACCCGGACCCGGGCACGGCGTACGCCCGGCACCGCGCTGGCGGCGTCGGCGAGCCGCCGCTCCACACAGCGTCGGTGCAGGTACCAGCCGTCGCGTTCGTCGGCGCGTAGTCGGACCGGCGTCCAGCGGCGTAACTGGGCGACGAGGATGGCCAGGCCCAGCAGGAGGGCCCCGCCGGCCACCGTCTGGACTGTCGGGTCGCGCCACCGGGTGCCGCTCAGCGCGTCGAACCAGCCGGCGGTGTCGAGCGGTGTGGGGCGGTCCAGGGTGAGCAGCAACGCTTGGAGGGCCAGCATCGCGCCACCGATGAGCAGGGCGCTGGCCAGCAGCAGTGAGGCGACCCGGTTGGCGCTGCGCATCTCAGTCGTCCTCCGCTGCGACGGTGCGGGCTGCGGACCCGTCGACGCCGGGGACGAGCAGGTCGTCCACGGTGACGGTCACCATCGCCACGCTGAGCCCGGTCTGGGCGGTCACCCGGTCGGCGACCACGGCCCGGACCGCCTCGGCGATCGTCGGCACGCTGTGTCCGTACCAGGTGATCAGGTGGAGGTCGAGCCCGACGGTTCGGTCGTCCAGGCGGACCGCCGCCGGTCGGACGACGGACACGCCCGGCACGAGGCTGGCCGCCTGCACCGCGATCCGCGCGACGTCGGCCGCGACGTCGGCCGCCGCACCCGGGCGGCGCTCCGAACCGGTCGTCCCGGCGCTCGGTCCGGTATTGGGGTTCGTCCCCGTGGACGGGCGGGTGGTCATCGGCGTCGCCGTGCGTCGGCGCGGCGGTCACCGAGACCGGTCACCGCGAGGTCGCCGTCGAGCACCCGGACGACGAGCCAGCCGAGCAGGCCGGCGAGCACGGCGAGGGCGGCCACGCCGATGCCGGCGAGCGCCCAGACCGCCACGGCGAGAAACCCGGCGAGGAAGCCGAACTGCTGTCGCGACATGGTCACCTCCGGGCCGGTCCGGTACCGGCGGTCGCTGGATACACCCGGCGGCCATCCCTGGAACGTCAGCGCTACTGTGATCCCGGTCACATCAGAACTCGGTGGCCCATGATCGACCACCTAGACTCGGCCCGGCTCGACCGACCGGCGGATGGATCAGGCACATGACGAGCATCGGCAGCGACGACCGTGGCTGGCTGCGGGCGGTGCCCGCCGAGACGGGCCGCGACCCGCTGCTCAGCCGTGCCGGCCAGCGCGTCTTCGCGGCCCGTCGGCTCAGTGACCTGGTCCAGGGCCGCCCACCCGGTGTCACCGGCAGCCAGTGGACCTCGGCGAGCCGCGCCAGCTTCGACTTCGTGGTCCACGCCGCCGACACCGGACGGCCGATCGTCGCCGTGGAGATCGGCCCGGTGCCGTCCGCCGGCTCCGCCCAGCAGCGCCTGGAGCGTCTCAAGGACGCGGTGAGCGCGGCCGTCGGCCTGCCCGTGCTGCGGATCGGATCGCCCACGTTGCGGGCCGCCGAACACGGCCGCCGCCTGGTGGAGTACGTCATCGACGCGCGCGCCTACGCCGCAGGCGGTGCCGGGGTCACCCCGGCCGAGACCGAGCCGGCGCCGGTGGGCTTCCGGGACATCCTGGGTCGGCTGCCGGACGGCCGCACCGGGCCGGTCAACGACCTCGGCGCGCTGACCCGCGCGGCGGCGGTCGAGGCGTACGTGGCCGGGCAGGTGGCCGACCCGATCGTGCGGGGGCTGCATGTCCGCTGGGCGGACGGGCCGGCGCAGGGGTGGAGCTGGGTGCAGGTACGCCCCGACGCCTGTCTCATCGAGCGGGTCTCGGTGACCGAGCACCGCTTCTCCTGCGGCATCGACGCGGCTCGGCTGGCCGAGGATCTCGCCACCGTCGCCGTCGGGGAGCGACTGCGGGAGAGGGCGGTCGCGGACCTGCTGCCACGCGCCGAGTTGACCGCGCAGATTGCCGCGCTGAGCCTGCGCCGCGACGAACTGGTGGGCGGGTTCGCCTTCGACCACCTCTGCGTCGACTGACTGACGCCCCGTTTTCCCTGCTGATCCCTGCTCCGCACCGGCACCTTGTCGGGTCGCGGCAATTTCCTGTGCGCCGGTTGAACCTTCCCCGTCGCCGCCCCGTACTCCTGCGCGAATGAACAGGATCTCCCCATCCGCGTCCACCGGGCGCGGGAGACGGTGCGGAAAGGGCATCGTCGGCCATCGACGCATTACCGGGTAGGTCACGGTGGGTCGCCGCCGTGGCGTGGCATCTCACATCCGTCGGTCCGCCGAGGGCAGAAATCCACTACCGGATCGAGAAGGAGAGCAATTCGATGCGCAGGTCCACTCGGGCGAGCCGGTCTTCCGGCAACGCGCGCAGCAAGCGTCTGCTGGCAGTTGTCGGCACGCTCGCGGTCTTCGGCGGAGTTGTCGCCGTGACTCAGATTTCGTCGGCCCAGGACCGGCGGACAAATAAGCCACGTCCGGCCGCGGGGCAGTGCGTGGAACCGAGCCCCGGCGCGACCGCGCCGACTGGCGGCGGTTCGACCAGCCGGACCTGGCAGAACGGTCGGTGGGTGCGTAATCACTGGGGTGACGGACAGCAGTCGGTCCCCGAGTGCGAGGACGGCAAGGACGGAACGGTGGGCCCCGGTACGGCCATTGCCTGTCCTGATGTGGCGGCCAAACTGCCGCAGGTGCCGGACCGGGCGCGGGCCGAGGTGGACCGCAACCTCGCCCAGTTGCAGACCCAGATCGCCGAGGCGGACCGCCGGCTGGCCGCAGAGGGCAACAAGGGTGAGGCGTTCATCCGCAACGCGATCCTTGCGCCGTTGGCGGCCAAGCGGCGCGCCGTGCTGGACCGGATCACGACCGCCATCGACCGGGTCGGACCCCGGCCGCAGGGCCTCGCGCAGCTCGCCGACTGCCAGGTGCAGCCGACCGGCAACACGGGCGGCGGCAGCACCCCCACCACCACCCCCGGTGGCAACAACGGTGGCGGGAACAATGGCGGTGGCAACAACGGTGGTGGCAACAACGGTGGCGGCGCCGAGCCCGGCGCCGGGCTCGGCGTGCTTGCCAACGACTGCGACGAGAGCCGGCTGCAGCCGCACGACGGTTTCCAGAACGGCAACCGCTGTGTGAAGACCGAGTTCGGTGAGGTCGGCGCGGCGGCCAACAACCCGTCGCTGCTGATCACCCAGTTCCCCGAGCAGGTCGGCCGCAGTCAGCCCTTCACCCTGCGGGTCAGCACCCGCAACCTGGTGCGGGACCGCTTCCTGGCCGCCGGTCAGGGTGGCTACTACGTGGAGAGCTCGCTGCTCAACGACCAGGGCCTGGTCCGTGGTCACTTCCACACCGCCTGCCGGATGCTGGACAGCCTGACCGCCCCGCCGGAGCCGCAGGAGGTGCCGGCGTTCTTCGTCGCGACCGAGGACGGCCGCGGCGGCGCCCAGCCCGACGAGGTGACGATTCAGATTCCGGGCCTGCCGGAGTCGGGCACCGCCCAGTGCTCCGTCTGGGCCGGTGACGGTTCGCACCGCCTGCCGATGATGGAGCGGGCCAACCAGACCCCCGCCTTCGACTCGGTGCGCATCGACGTCAACTGACCCTGACGTACCAGCGGCGGCCGGCCATCTGAGGGTGACAACCCTTCGGTGACCGGCCGCCGCGCTGTTTCGGATGCCCGGACAGACAAACGACGGGGCCCCGCCGTTTCCGGCCGGGCCCCGTCATCGAGTCGCGCGTCAGCGGTTCTTGTACGCCTCGACGACCTCAACCGGGATCCGGCCCCGCTCGGAAATCTTGTAGCCGTTCTTGACGGCCCATTCCCGGATGGCCCGGTTCTGCTCCCGATCCATTCCGGCGCCGGTGGGTCGCCCCGGGCGTCGGACTGATGAGCGGGCGCTCTCCACCGGACCACGCCCGATCCGCCGACCCGCATTGATGTACGGGTCGAGCGTCTTGCGTAGGACGCCAGCATTCTCGTCTGAGACATCGATCGTGTAGGCCACGCCGTCGAGACTGAACTCGACCGTCCGGTCGGCCTTCCCACCGTCGAGGTCGTCGGTCAGGACCGTGATTACTTTTCTCGCCATTGCCGATTACTCCCTGTGTGCGGCGGGATGTGTCCAAAGTCTGACCTATCACCCCGGTAATCCGCAACAATATGCCTTCCATTCATTCGGCGCGTCGCGATTCCGTTACCTACCAAAACCGCGAATCAGCTCCGATGGCGAGGCTCAACATTCCCCGAGGATGCCGCTGTGACCGGCGACGGCGGCCGCCTCGGCCCGGTTGGAGACCCGCAACTTGCGCAGCAACGCGGCGGTCATGCGTTTCACCGTCCGCTCGGAGACGTGCAGTTCTTCGGCGATGTCGACGGTGCTGCGGCCAGCGGCGATCGCCCGCAGCAGCCGCCGTTCCTCGCCGTCCAGGTCGACGTGCGGGGCGCGGGTGGGGCGCAGCATGGCACGCAGCAATTCGGCCGGCAGCACCGCCCAGCCGTCGAGAACGGCCAGCAGCGGGGGCAGCAACTCCTCTGGCTCGCAGGTCTTGGGCAGGAACCCCTCGGCGCCGGCCCGCAGCGCCTCCACCGCTGGCGCGGGGTCGGCCGAACCGGACATCGCGACCACCCGTACCTGCGGGGTGGTCCGCCGGATCGCGGCCACCGCCCGGATGCCCCCGGGTGGTGGCATGTGTAGGTCGACCAGGGCCAGGTCGGGGCGGCAGCGGCTGACCAGCGCCGCTGCGGCGGCGGCGTCGCCGGTCGAGGCGACCACCTCGGCGCGGCCGTTGGTGCTGAGCGGGAGCAGCAACTCCAGGCCACGGACGAAGATGGGGTGATCGTCCACGACGACGAGTCGCAAGGTGGAGGCTCCCAGCATGAGTGCGCCGTTCCCCGGCGGGTACCGATCATGCGGGTTCGCACCGAACGAGAGGAGTCGGGTGGATTGAACGGCCACCCGGCGTGGCGCTAATGGTGTTGCTGCCGACGCTGCGCTGACCCAGGCGGGACACCGGTTGGCCCGCTCGGGTCACCGGGGCGGGAACGGCCTCGCTACCCGTTGCCGAGGAGGTCGAATGTTCCGCCACGTCAGGGATCTGCAGTTCGAGGCGAAGCCGGACGGCCCGGACGCGGCGTTCGCCCGCCGCTTGCAGGAGGTGCTGGGCGGCAGGTGGGGCGAGATGACCGTCGCCAACCAGTACCTGTTCCAGGGCTGGAACTGCCGGCTGCCCGGCAAGTACCGGGACCTGCTGCTCGACGTCGGCACCGAGGAGATGGGCCACGTCGAGATGATCGTCACGATGATCACCCGGCTGCTGGACAGCGCGCCGCTGTCGCTTTCGGAGGGCATCGCGGACAACCCGATCGCCGGTGCGGTCTACGCCGGGTCGAACCCGGCGCACTTCATCCATGCCGGTGGCGGGGCGTTGCCCGTAGACGCCAACGGGGTGCCGTGGAGCGGCGCGTTCATCACTGCCAGCGGCAACCTGTTGGCCGATTTCCAGCTCAACGTCACCGCCGAAGCGCAGGGGCGGCTCCAGATCGCCCGGTTGTTCCAGATGACCGACGACCCGGGCGTCAAGCAGCTGCTGCGCTTCCTGCTGGCCCGCGACGCCGTGCACCAGAACATGTGGCTGGCGGCGATCGAGCAGCTCAAGGAGGACGGGCTGGAGGAGATGCCGGTGCCGGAGGCGTTCGGGGACTCCGGCGAGTGCGCCGACAACCCGCGCGCGTACGCCCCGGAGCCGGTGCTGCCTGCGGGGGACCCGCGGTTGTACGGCACCAGCCCGGACCGGTGGGACGACACCGTCACCTGAGGCCGACCGGAGGCCGAATGGGTGACCTGGGTCACAGATCGGAACAAGGGGAACGCTTTGTTACTTGAGCCAGACACGCTCAACCCAACGTGATGGCAGGTGTTCGATGGCAACTCTTCCGGTACTTCCCCTGACCGACGCCGTGCTGCTGCCCGGGATGGTCATCCCGGTGACCCTCGACCCATCCACTCAGGCGGCGATCGACGCCGCCCGCGCGACCGGTGACCGCAAGCTGCTCGCCGTCCCACGCATCGACGGCGAGTACGGCCCGGTCGGCGTGGTTGCCACCATCGAAAAGGTCGGCCGGCTGCCCGAGGGCGAGCCCGCCGCCGTCATCCGTGGCCTGTCCCGGGCCCGGATCGGCTCCGGTGTGCCCGGCCCCGGCGCCGCACTCTGGGTCGAGGCGACCGAACTCGACGAACCCGCCTACGCCGGTCGGGCCCGCGAACTCGCCCGCGAGTACCGCGCCCTGGTGACCTCAGTGCTCCAGCAGCGGGGCGCCTGGCAGGTCATCGACGCGGTGGAGCGGATGACCGACCTCTCCGAGTTGGCCGACTCGGCCGGTTACGCGCCCTGGCTGACCCTGGAGCAGAAGAACGAGCTGCTCGCCGCGCCGGACGTCACCGCCCGGCTGGAGTTGCTGGTCGGCTGGGTGAAGGACTACCTGGCCGAGCAGGAGGTCACCGAGCAGATCAACAGTGACGTCCGCGAAGGGCTGGAGAAGTCGCAGCGCGAGTTCCTGCTGCGTCAGCAGCTCGCCGCGATCCGCAAGGAGTTGGGCGAGGACGAGCCGGACGGCTCCGCCGACTACCGCTCCCGGGTCGAGTCCGCCGAGTTGCCGGAGAAGGTCCGCGAGGCGGCCATGCGCGAGGTCGGCAAGCTGGAGCGGGCCAGTGACGCCTCCCCGGAGGCGGGCTGGATCCGCACCTGGCTGGACACCGTGCTCGAGATGCCGTGGGGCACCCGTACCGAGGACAACACCGACCTGGCCGCGGCCCGGGCGGTCCTCGACGCCGACCACGCCGGCCTGGCCGACGTGAAGGACCGCATCCTGGAGTACCTGGCCGTGCGCAACCGGCGGGCCGAGCGCAACCTCGGCGTGGTCGGCGGTCGCGGCTCCGGCGCGGTGCTCGCCCTCGCCGGTCCTCCCGGGGTCGGCAAGACCAGCCTCGGAGAGTCCGTGGCGCGGGCGCTCGGGCGTAACTTCGTCCGGGTCTCGCTCGGCGGCGTCCGCGACGAGGCGGAGATCCGTGGGCACCGGCGCACCTACGTCGGCGCGCTGCCCGGTCGCATCGTCCGCGCGCTGCGCGAGGCCGGTTCGATGAACCCGGTCGTGCTGCTCGACGAGGTGGACAAGCTGGCCGCCGGCTACGCCGGTGACCCGGCCGCCGCCCTGCTGGAGGTGCTCGACCCGGCCCAGAACCACACCTTCCGGGATCACTACCTGGAGGTCGACCTCGACCTGTCCGACGTGCTCTTCCTGGCCACCGCCAACGTGGTGGAGTCCATCCCCGGCCCGCTGCTGGACCGGATGGAGCTGGTCACCCTGGACGGGTACACGGAGGACGAGAAGGTCGCCATCGCCCGCGACCACCTGCTGCCCCGGCAGCGGGAGCGGGCCGGGCTCACCACCGACGAGGTCGGCGTCGCCGACGAGGCACTCGCGCTGATCGCGGGGGAGTACACCCGGGAGGCCGGCGTCCGGCAGCTCGAGCGTGCCCTGGCCAAGATCCTGCGCAAGGTGGCGGTGACGCTGGCGACCGACCCGACGCCGGTTCGTGTCGGCACCGACAACCTCAGCGGATATCTGGGTCGGCCGAAGTTCACCCCGGAGTCGGCCGAGCGCACCGCCGTACCCGGCGTGGCGACCGGCCTGGCCGTCACCGGCGCCGGTGGGGATGTGCTCTTCATCGAGGCGACGAGCATGGAAGGCGAGCCGGGGCTGACCCTGACCGGCCAGCTCGGCGACGTGATGAAGGAGTCGGCGCAGATCGCGCTCTCCTACCTGCGCTCCAACGGGCGACGGTTCGGCATCGACCCGAACGCCCTCGCGGGACGCCGGATCCACGTCCACTTCCCGGCGGGCGCGGTGCCCAAGGACGGCCCGAGCGCCGGCATCACCATGGTCACGGCCCTGGCGTCGCTGGTCACCGGTCGCCCGGTCCGGCCCGAGTTCGGGATGACCGGTGAGGTGACGCTCTCCGGTCGGGTGCTGCCGATCGGTGGGGTGAAGCAGAAGCTGCTCGCCGCGCACCGGGCCGGCCTCACCGAGGTCATCATCCCGGCGCGCAACGAGCCCGACCTGGACGACCTGCCGACCGAGGTGCGCGAGGCGCTGACCGTGCACACCCTGGCCGACGTGGCCGACGTGCTCGCCCTGGCGCTGCGCCCGGCCGACGTGAAGACGCTGGACGGCCCGGCGCTCTTCGCGGTCTGACGTACGACCCGACAGGCCTCCGCCGCTTCGAGACGGCGGGGGCCTGTCCCTGTGCCTGCCCTCCGGCGGACCGTACTGTCGTGCTTGAAAATTCAACTACCTCTCCGCCATGCGGCGGTACCCCCGGAGGCAACCCCTGTGAACATGGTGCTCTGGATCATTCAGATTCTGCTCGCTGCCATCTTCGGCGGCATTGGCGTGGTTAAGCTGACCCAGCCCAAGGAGAAGCTGCA
This sequence comes from Micromonospora chokoriensis, assembly GCF_000718555.1. GTDB lineage: Bacteria > Actinomycetota > Actinomycetes > Mycobacteriales > Micromonosporaceae > Micromonospora > Micromonospora chokoriensis_B. Next base: position 35,160 of record NZ_JOAN01000025.1, on the reverse strand, counting down.
CGAGACGATGGGCTGGACGAAGGCGGCCACGCCGATTCAGGTCAAGGCAATCGGCGCCCTCGAGCTGCTGGCCGCCATCGGGCTGGTGCTGCCCGCCCTCACCAGCATCGCCACCGTGCTCACCCCGCTGGCCGCGCTCGGGCTGGTCATCATCATGATCGGCGGCATCGTGGTGCACCTGCACGGTGTGCGGACGGAGACCGAGGCCCAGCGCCGCAAGGTGGAGATCCAGGGCATCGTGACGTGCCTGGTGCTGCTCGTCCTCGCCGCGCTGGTGGCATGGGGCCGGTTCGGCCCGTACTCCTTCTGATCCACCGCGCCGGCGACCGTCGTACCTCGGCGGTCGCCGGCGGCGTGCTCAGCGCTCGTCGCCCCCACGGTCGCGGCGCACCGTGGCCTTGCGGCCCTTGATCGTGCTGGAACGCAGCCCGGAGATCACGTCGTCGGCCACCGCCTGCGGCACCTCCACCAGCGAGAACCGGTCCGCGATCTCGATCGAGCCGATGTCCCGGCCACGGATGCCGGTCTCCCCGGTGATCGCGCCGACCAGATCCTGTGGGCGCACCCCGGCGCGTCGGCCCAGGCCGACGAAGACCTGGACGGTGTTGCCACCGCCGGAACGTGGCCGGCCTCCGCCGCGCCGATCACCGCCCCGTCCGCCGGTCTCCGGGCGACCCTCGCGGGGAGCGCGCACCGGAACCTGCGGGATCTCCTCCTCGTCGTCGGAGCCCGGCGACGTCGCCTCGTGGGCCAGCTTCACGGCGGCGAGGGCGACCTCCATCAGGTCGAACTCGTCGGTCAGCGTCTCCACGATCACCCGGAACGGGTCGAGGTCGTCCTCCAGCAGGCTCTCGCGCAGGGCCGCCTGGGTCAGCTCCAGCCGCCGGGTGCGCATGTCAGCCACGGTGGGGATCTTGTCGATGGTGATCCGCTGGCCGGTCACCCGCTCGATGGTCTTGAGCATCCGGTGCTCGCGGGGCTCGGCGAGGGTGATCGCCACCCCCTCGCGGCCGGCCCGGCCCACCCGACCGATCCGGTGCACGTACGACTCCGGGGCGGACGGCACGTCGTAGTTGACGACGTGGGTCAGCTGCTCGACGTCCAGCCCACGGGCCGCCACGTCGGTGGCCACCAGCAGGTCGGCGGTGCCTGCCCGCAGCCGGCCCATGACCCGGTCGCGCTGCTCCTGGCTCATGCCACCGTGCAGCGCCTCGGAGCGGTAACCCCGGCCGTTCATCGTCTCGGTCAACCGGTCGACCTCTTCCCGGCTGCGGCAGAACACGATCGCCGCCGTCGGGGACTCCACGTCCAACACCCGGCCGAGCGCGGCCGGCTTGTGCGCCCGGGTCACGATGTAGGCGCTCTGCCGCACCCGGGGCGCCTCGCCCGCGACCGGCTTCTCCCGGCCGATCTCGATCCGCACCGGCTCACGCAGGTGCTGGCGGGCCATCCCGTCGATGCGCGACGGCATGGTGGCCGAGAAGAGCACCGTCTGACGCTGCGCCGGAGCGTGCTCCAGGATCGCCTCGATGTCCTCGGCGAAGCCCATGTCGAGCATCTCGTCGGCCTCGTCGAGCACCACCGTGGCCAACCCGCCGAGGCGCAGGGTGCCCCGAGCGATGTGGTCGAGGGCCCGCCCCGGGGTGGCCACCACCACGTCGACGCCGCTGTCCAGTGCCCGCAACTGCCGCCCGATCGGCTGCCCACCGTAGATCGGCAGCACCCGCGCGCCCAGGTCCTTGCCGTAGCGGTGGAACGCCTCGGAGACCTGCACCGCCAGCTCCCGGGTCGGCACCAGTACCAGTGCCACCGGGTCGCCGCCCTGGCGGTGTGCCGTCATGAGGTTCAGCAGCGGCAGCGCGAACGCCGCCGTCTTGCCGGTGCCGGTGGCCGCCTGACCCAGCAGGTCACGACCCTCCAGTAGCGGCGGGATCGCCTCCCGCTGGATGGGGGTCGGCTCCTCGTATCCGAGGGCGGACAGGGCGCCCAGCAGCTCGGGACGCAGCCCAAGCTCGCTGAAGGCGAACACCTCTTCGGTGCCGGCGGGGGCGGCGTCAGTCGGTGCGTCAGTCGGTGCGTCGTGCTGTGCAGGTGCGGAACTCATGTGCCAAGCCTTTCATTACGCCGTCGTGGCCGCTGCGCCGACCGCCACAACAGCCCTCCCCGAGCCCGTGCTGCGTCGGTTCACGATCCTCGCGGCGGCCGTGGTCAGGCGTAGGTGGCCAGGATCGCCAGGATCATGGTGCCCCCGAGGGCCACGTCGAGCACTCCGCACCCCTCGGCGTATCCGCGCGGCACCACCCAGGCGGTGCGGTGGTGGACCAAGTCCCAGCCGGCGTGCGCCAACCAACCGAACGCCACCAGCCACGCGGCCGTCCGCCCGTCGACAGCGTCCGCGACCGCGACCAGCGTCAGGGCGACCCAGACGACCAGACCGGTATGAGCAGCAGCAGGAACGGGGCGTACATCGCGGCGGCCATCTCGCCGACCGCCGGCCAGCCGTGCGCTCGGTAGCGCATCCACACCGTCATCCCGACAGTCATGTTCGTGGCCATCACCAGCGCGGCCATCGTCACCAGCGCGCCGGACTGGCACGGGCCGCTCGGCTAGCGTGGGCCCGTGCGAACGGTGGAACTGGTCTGCTCGCCCGGGTTGGAGGTCGCGGTCCGGGCGGTCTGGGGTCGTCTGGTGGCCGCCGGGTTGCCCAGCTTGGCCCGCAACATCCATCCGACCAACCGGCCGCATCTGACCCTCGCCGCCGTCGACGAGTTTCCGCCGGGGGTCGAGCACCGCCTGGCCGAGCTGTTCGACGCCGCGCTACCGGTGCCGGTTACGCTCGACCGGGTCGTGGTCCTCGACGGCAGCGCTCCGCTGGTCTGGCTCGTCCGACCCACCCCGGCGTTGACCGCGTTGCACACCGCCGTCTGGGATGTGCTCACGCAGGCCGATGGACACCGCCCGTGGCACGCCCCGGGAGCGTGGGTGCCGCACCTGAGCCTGGCCCTGCGGTTCCGCAACGCGGACCTGCGGTTGGCCCGGGCCGTCGCCGGTGGGCAGCGCCCGACGGGCGCGTTCGACGCCGCCCGTAGCTACGACGGCACGGACCGGACGGTGACCGCGCTGACCCGGCTCGGCTGAGGTCGTCACGCGTGGTCGGGAGCCGCACCCGAGGCTGGCGTTTCGCCTTCCTAAACTGGGGCGATGAGCGTTGGTACCGACGGTCGGGGGATGGCTGAGCTGGCCGCGCTGCTGGCCGACGGCACCCGCGCCGGCATGTGCCTGGCGCTGCTCGACGGGCGGGCGTGGACCGCCGGTGAGCTGGCTCGCCGCGCCGGGGTCGCGCCGTCGACCGCCAGCGACCACCTCACCCGGCTGGTCCGGGGCGGGCTGCTGGTCGAGGAACGGCAGGGCCGGCACCGCTACCTGCGGCTGGCCGGGCCGTCGGTGGCCCAGCTGATCGAGGACCTGGCCGGGCACGCACCGGCCGCGCCCGCGCCGACCGGTTCGCTGCGCGCGGCGAGCGCCACCACCGCTCTGGCGTACGCCCGGACCTGCTACGACCACCTCGCCGGGCGGCTGGGGGTGCTGATCTACGACGCGCTGGTGGCCGACGGACGGCTGGACCGCTCCAGCGGGTTGGCACTGACCGCCACCGGGTGGACGTGGGCGACCGAACTGGGCGTACCCGAGCAGGTCCTGCGCACCGCTCGACGCCCCGTGGTCCGCGACTGCCTGGACTGGACCGAACGCCGTCCGCACCTGGCCGGAGCGCTCGGCGCGGCGCTGTGCCGTCGCTTCACCGACCTGGGCTGGATCACCCGGGGCAGTGGACGTGCGATCCGTCTCACCCCGACCGGCCGCACGGCGCTGGCCGAGACCCTGGACGTCCCGGCAAACCTTCTCGCCCCCGCCTCGACCCCGGCACCGACCAGCGGCCGCGCCTGACCCTCCGGCCGCCGCGGCTAGTGCGGTGGCGCGGGCGATTGTTCGGTGTGGACCGAAGGGTTCGGGTCCTACGGTCGGGCCGTGACTGACACCTGGCCGCACCTTGCGCCCGCCGCCGGAACGCCGCAGTGCGGCCCGCCCTCGTTCGAACCGGAACGCGGTTGGTGGGTGACCCGGCACGCCGACGTGCGGGCGGCGCTCACCGACCCGACGTTCCAGGTGCCGGCAGTCGAGAGCGGCCCGCCCGGCACACTCGCCTGGCTGCGCGCCTCGGTCAGCCGGTTCAGCCCACCTCGGCGGCACGCCGAGCGCCGGGCGGTCGCCACGAGCGCGCTGGCCTCGCTGGACCCGGACGACCTGCGACACGACGCGGCGCGGCTGACCGTGTCCGTTCTCGACCGCGTCGGCGACCGGGTCGACGTGATGCGGGAACTGGCCCGGCCGGTGCCGCTGTGGGCGTTGGCCGACCGCCTCGGTTTCGCTGATCCGGTAGCCGCCGGGACGGCGGTCGCGGTCGTCGCGGCGGCGTACCACCCGGGGGTGGACCCGGCGTTGACCGCGCGGGCCGACCGGGCGGTCGCGGCGCTGTTGGCGCTCGCGCCGCAGGGCCCGCCGGTGGTACGGGCGAACCAGATCGGTCTGCTGGTCCAGGCGTGCGACGCGACCGCCGGCCTGATCGGCGCAGCCGCCCAGCACCTGCTGCCCCCGACCGTCGCGGGAGCGCCGGCCACGGCAGGGACCGCCGACCTGCTGGCCGAGGTGCTGCGCCTCGACCCGCCGGTCCGGGCCACCCGCCGGGTCACCGTCGACGCGGTACGACTGGGCGGGCGGGATCTGCCGGCGGGCAGTCCGGTGCTGCTGCGCTTCGATGCGGCCAACCGTGACCCGCGGGCGTTTCCCGAGCCGGCGACGTTCCAGCCCGGGCGGTCCGGTGCCGGGCTGCTGACCTTCGGCACGGGGGAGCGGGGTTGCCCCGGCGACCGACACGCCCTGGCGCTGGCCACCGGGGTGCTCGACGTGCTGCGGGAACGGTGCTGGCGCAGTCCGGGCCCGGTGCGCCACGAGCCGCACCCGACCCTGCGAGTTCCGACGAGCCTGGAGGTTGGCGTCCGATGAGCGAACGTCGTGCCGCGTTCCACGCCCTGCACCACGCCGGCCGCCCTCTGCTGTTGCCCAACGCCTGGGACCATGCGTCGGCGGCGGCGCTCGCCACGCGCGGGCATCCGGCGATCGGCACCACCAGCCTCGGGGTCGCCGCGACCGCCGGTCTTCCCGACGGCGTGGCAGCCACCGCGGCGGAGACCCTCGCTCTGGCCCGCCGGCTGGCTCGGCTGCCGGTGCTGCTCAGCGTGGACGTCGAAGCCGGGTTCAGCGACGACTCGGCCGAGGTCGCCGGGTACGTGGCGGAGTTGGCCGGGCTCGGCGTGGTCGGGATCAACCTGGAGGACGGGCGTCCCGACGGCACCCTCGCCGATCCCGAGAGCCTCGCCGCCAAGGTCGCGGCGGTGAAGGCGGCGGTGCCGGACCTGTTCGTCAACGCCCGCACCGACACCTGGTGGCTCGGGGTGGACGACCCGCTGCCGCAGACCCTCGCTCGCGCTCGTGCCTACCGGGCTGCTGGCGCTGACGGGATCTTCGTGCCCGGCACCGTCGACCTGGCCACGCTGCGTGTGCTCTCCGAGCGGATCGACGCGCCGGTGAACGCGCTGTACCAGCCGGGTGGGCCAGGGCTGCTCGAGCTGGGCGCTGCCGGGGTGGCCCGGGCCAGCACCGGCTCCCTGCTGTTCCGGGCGGCGCTGGCCGCCGCGGTCGCCGCCGCCGATGAGGTACGCGCGGGCGGGCTCGCCGTGCCGCGAGGGCTGCCGTCGTACGCCGAGGTGCAGGGCCTGGTGCCAGCGGAACCCGACGGTCCGCACTCTTCGGGGGAGATAGGAGGATTGTTCGGTCCGGTCCAGCTCCGATGATTACGGTGTGTTTCAGGGCGAATCGCCCAGTGCCGTGACCGGAGAAGGGACCCCGTCATGCGAGTGCCCAGCCGTAGCTCGGGACAGCAGCCAGGTCCGCCCGCGTCGCCCACGGCCCCGGCCCGACGTCGGCCCTCCGGCACCGCCCCTCGCCGCCTCCCCGCCACCGCGCCGGATCTCGCCGCCTACCGCAGCGCGGTCGCCGAGTTGCTGGTCGAGGTCGGCGCGCTGGCCGACGCGGCGAGCACCCGGGCTCGCCAGGTGCTCATCGACGAGCGGCTGCGGGAGCCGGCGCTCGCCGCCGTCCTCGAGGCCACCCCGCAGGGGCTGATCGGCGCCCGCGAGACGCTGCTGCTGGAGATGGCCCGCTACCAGCCCAACGAGCGCACCTCGGCGGGGGACCTCAGCGCGCTCGTCCGGATCTACCTGCTCTCCCGGATCGACGTGCTGTGGTGGCAGGACGCCCCGACGTTCGTCACCGACGACCAGGTCAACGGCAGCGCCGAACTTGTCGACCTGGAGTGGCTGCGCCGTCGTGACCTGCTGCGGTTCCGCTACCAGGAGCAGCCCGCCACGATCCTGGGCCGGGCCGCGCGCGGGCTGCGTCGCCGGCTCCAACCGGACGCCACCCCGCGCACCGCCGGGCTGCTGTTCCGCCGCGCTCGGTGCGAGGTGGTGGCCCTGCTCAACGACATCGGACGCGAGTTCACCGCCGCCGTGCCGCCGGCCACCCCGCCGCTCTGGGTGACCAGCCTGGTCCGCAGCGCCGAGCATCAGTACCGGCTGCGTCGCCTGGGCTACGCCGCGATGCTGCCCAGTGGGCACTGCCTCGGCTACTCGGTCGACGTGGAGCTGACCTGGTTCGAGCGCTTCGGTGCCCGGGACACCCTGGCGGAGCTGCTGCTGGCCCGCCAGGAGGCCGGCGAGATCAACGTGATCGACGAGGGGCAGGCCTGGCACCTGTGCCTCGCGCCCACTGCCCGGCGTCGCCTACGCCGGGCGTACGAGGCCGAGATGGGGGTCTGAGCCGGTGTGCGGCATCGCGTTGAGTATCGGTCCTGAGGCCGACCCGGCGACCTTCCGGCGAATGCTCGCCGCCCTGACCCCCCGTGGTGAGGTGACCGAGACCCGGTCCGAGAGCGGGCTGCTCGCCGGCACCCGTCGGCTCCGGGTCGTCGACCGGGATCGGGCCGTGCAGCCGTGGACGTCGACCGACGAACGATGGCTGTTGTGCTTCAACGGCGAGATCTTCAACTACCGGGAGTTGCGGGCGCAGCTGACCCGCCTGGGGCAGGTCTTCCGTACCGAGAGCGACACCGAGGTGCTACTCGCCGCGTTCCAGCAGTGGGGCGAGGCGGCGGTGACCCGGCTGCGCGGTGAGTACGCCTTCGCGGTCGTCGAGCGGAGCACCGGCCGGGCGTACCTGGCCCGCGACCCGCTCGGGGTCAAGCCGCTGTACTGGTCCCGGCGGCCCGGCTGCCTGCATCTCGCCTCCGAGGTGAAGGCGCTCGTCGGGCATGGCGCCCCGATCGCCGAGGTGCCGCCCGGGCACCACGGCTGGGCGCAGGCGGACGGGCACGTGCGACTGAGCCCGTACGTCGACCTGCTCACCATCGGCGACGGCCTGTCGGTCATCGACGACCCGGACGAGGCCGCGCTGCTGGTCCGCGCCGCGCTCAGCGACGCGATCCGGATGCGGGTGGAGACCGACCTGACCGTCGGGGTGGTGCTCTCCGGCGGCCTGGACAGCTCGTTGACCCTGCGGCAGGTGCGCGACATCCACCCGGACTGCGTCGCCGTGACCGTCGGTGTGGCGGACAGCCCCGACGTGGCGTACGCCCGACGGCTCGCCGCCGACCTCGACGTGCCGCACGTGGTGGTCGAGCTGCGTCCGCGCGACATCCGGCTCGCCGACGTCCGCGAGGCCATCCGGATCTCCGAGCTGACCGAGTACGGCGACATCATCAACGCGGTCGTCTCGGTGCCGATCTTCCGGCGGCTCCGCGACCTGGGGATCAAGGTGGTGCTCACTGGCGACGGCTCCGACGAGTTGTTCGGCGGGTACCCGATGTACCACCAGGTCGGCCCGGCGGCGGCCCGCCGGCTGTTCCTGCACCGGATCCGCAACCTGTGCCGCACCGAGTTGCAGCGCGTCGACCGGGCGGCCATGGGGCACGGGGTGGAGGCCCGGGTGCCCTTCCTCGACCTCAGCGTGGTGGAGCTGGCGATGCGGCTGCCGCTGGATCTGAAGCTGCGCCACGGGCAGGAGAAGTGGATCGTCCGGCGGGCGTTCGCCGACGTGCTGCCCGACTACATCCTGCGCCGTCCGAAGAACCCGATGTCGTACTCGTCGGGGCTGCACGAGCGGGTCCGGCTGTACAAGCCGCTCTTCGCCCGGCTGCACCGCTCGTTCGGCTACGACCTGCAGGAGCCGGTCCGCCGAGACTTCGACAGCGTGCTGAGCCGCTGCGGCAACGACCTGGACCGGGCCATCACCGACGGGCTGACCCGACCCGACTACACGGTCCTGGAGCACGCCCGCGACCTGGTCGGCGCGGCCAAGTGGAACGCCGCGCCGATGGTCCGCCGGCTGGTCGGCCCGCGCCCAGCCCGCCGCTGACCCCTGCCCCGCAGGCCACGCTTGACTCTGACACGGTGTCAGGGACGAGCGTGAGGGGACCATGTTCACCATCGGAGACTTCGCCAGGCTCGGCCGGGTGTCGGTGCGGATGCTGCGTCACTACGACAGCATCGGCCTGCTGCGCCCCGCCAGCGTCGACCCGCACACCGGGTACCGCTTCTACCGCGCCGACCAGCTGCGCCGGCTCAACCGGGTGATCGCCCTCAAGGAGCTTGGCCTCACCCTCGAGCAGGTGCGCGCGATCGTCGACGACGCCGTCGACGTGGCCGAGCTGCGCGGCATGCTGCGGCTGCGTCGGAGCCAGCTGGCGGAACAGTTGGCCGCCGACACGGCCCGGTTGACGGCCGTCGAGGCGAGGCTCCGCATGATCGAGTCGGAGGGTCGGATGACCACCCAGGACGTCGTACTCAAGGAGCTCGCGTCGGTCCGCGTCGCGGAGCTGACCGCCGTCTCGCCCAGTTATCAGAGCGAGGACATCGGGCCGGTGATCCAGCCGCTCTACCCGGAGCTGTTCCGTCGGCTGGCCGCCGCCGGAATCACGCCGACTGGGCCGGGCATCGCCTGGTACGAGCCGGCCCCCGGCGACGACGGCGACGCGGTGGTCGTGCACGCCGCGGTGACGGTCGGCGTCGGCGCGAGCGCGGCGTCCGACGTGGCGGTGGTGGACCTACCGGCGGTACGCACCGCCGCGACCATCATCCATCACGGTGCGATGGACGACGTCGAGCCGAGCATGCAGGCGCTCGCCCGGTGGATCGAGGAGAACGGCTACCGCACCGACGGCTTCGCCCGGGAGGTCTACCTCGAGTACTGCGCGGACACCCCGGAGAAGGGCGTCACCGAACTTCAGCTCGCCGTGTACCGGGACTGAGCGCTCAGCTCACCAGCAGGAGCGCGCCGACCGCGGCGAGCGTGCCGGTGACCGCGAGCAGAGTGCTGGCCAGCACGAACCGGGTCACCGGCACCGCCACGCCGGCCGCCCGGCAGCGCTCGAACCACAGCAGGGTGGCCAGCGATGCCCAGGGAGCGGCCAGCGGGCCGACGTTGGTGCCGATCAACAGGGCCAGCAGGCGGGTGTGGTCGCCGGTCGGCAGCACCGACTCTCCGGCCAGGTAGGCGGGCAGGTTGTTCACCGTGTTGGCGAGCAGCGCTCCGGTGCCACCGGCGCGTAGCGCGCCCAGCGCGCCGCCGTCGGTGCCGAGCAGGTTACCGACCAGGTCGTCCAGCCCGTGCCGCCCGAGGGTCTGCACCACCAGGAAGAGGCCGGTGACGAAGAACAGCAGGCGCACCGGGACCAGCCCCGGGCGCAGCGTGGCGGGGGAGCGGACGAGGAACCCGAGCAGCACCAGCGCGAGCGCGACGGTGGAGGCGATCTCGATCTCCACGCCGGCGAGGATGCCGGCGACGAAGATCAGGCAGCCGACGAGCGCCGTACGGTGCAGCACCGGGTCGGCCGGCACGTGCCGGGTCGGCGGGACGAAACGTCCACCGGCCGGCCTGTCGGGTCGCCACCACCCGAACCAGAGCAGGGCCATGGTGACCGTCACGGCGGCGAGCTGCGGCAACGCCATCCGGGCCGCGTACGCCAGGGGCGCCAGCCCGACCCGGTCGGCGGCGAGCAGGTTGGTGAGGTTGGAGACCGGCAACAGCAGGCTCGCGGTGTTCGCCAGCCAGACCGTGGTGACCGCGAGCGGGGCGGCGGGGATCCGCAGGTTGCGGGCCAGCGCGAGCAGCACCGGGGTGAGCAGCACGGCGGTGGTGTCGAGGTTGAGCACGAGGGTGGTCAGCGTGGCGAGACCGCCGCAGAGCAGGAACAGCACGCTCCAACTGCCCCGGGAGGCGATGGCCAGTCGGCTGGCCAGCACGTCGAAGACGCCGGCCACGGCGGTCAGTTCGGCGAGCACGATGACGGTGCCGAGGAACAGCAGCAGCGGCAGGATCCGGTGCAGGGTGGCGGTGGTCTCCGCGCGGGGCAGCAGCCCGCTCAGCGCGCAGGCCGCGCCGACCACGGCAAGGATGGCCGCCACCAGGTCGAGGGGGTGGGGCCGCCAGCGCGTGGTCGGTTCGGGCGGGGCGGCAACTGTCACATCTGTTCACGTTCGCACAGCGCCTGGCCGTCCGGTTCGCAACCCCCGTCCTGGTGACCGGCCCCACCGTGCCGGCACGGTGAGCTCCGAGGGCCGAGCGTCCCGGCACGTACGCTGGGTGACCGTGAGACGCACCCTGTTCGGTCGCCCGCTGCGCGGCGTCGCCTTCGACGTGGCCGTCGCCGCCCTGGTGGTGCTCGTCTCCCTGGCCGCGGCGGTGAACCAGCCGGGCGGCTGGGCGGCCACCGGGGTCGGCGTGGGGATGGCGGTGGCGCTGCTGTTTCGTCGTACCCACCCGAGCGCGGTGACGGTCGCGGTCGCGGCGCTCGCCCTGGTCCAGGTGATCGCCCGGTGGGGTCCCCTCCTCTACGACGTCGCCGTCCTGATCGCGCTCTACAGCGTGGTGAAGTACGGCCGGCGGCTGCGCGACGGCGTACTGGCCGGGGCGGTCGCGGCCGTCGGCGTGCTGCTGGCCGCCGCACAGACCCCCAACGTCATCCAGTGGTGGGCGACCGCGCTGTGGTACGCGCTGGTCACCGGCGCGGTGTGGTTGGTCGCCCTGAACGTGCGGACCCGCCGGCTCTACGTGCTCAGCCTGGAGGAGCGGGCCGCGACCCTGGAGCGCGAGCGGGAGGCCGAATCCCGGGCGGCGGTCGCCGAGGAGCGCACCCGGATTGCTCGTGAGCTGCACGACGTGGTCGCCCACAGCATGGCCGTGATGATCGTCCAGGCGGATGGCGCCCGATTCATGTTCGACCGTGACCCGGCCCAGGCGCGGACCGCCGTCAAGGTGGTCGCGGACACCGGCCGGCAGGCGCTGGAAGAGATGCGCCGGCTGGTCGGTGTGCTGCGCGACGCCGGCCCGGCCGGCGCGGACGGCGCCGACGGGCTGACGGTGGCGGCCGACCCGGAGCACCGGCGGCTGGCCCTGGCCGAGTTGCCCGACCTGATCACCCGGTTCGACGACGCCGGGCTGCGCATCCGCAGCACCGTCAGCGGTGCGCCACCGGCCCTGCCGCCGGGCTTGGAGCTGACCGTCTACCGGGTGGTGCAGGAGGCGCTGACCAACGCGCTCAAGCACGCCGGGGTCGGTGCCGGCGTCGAGGTCGTCCTGTCGTACACCGCCGAGGCCGTCGTGGTCCAGGTGGTCGACGACGGTCGGGGCCGCTCGCTGGTCAGCTCGACGCCGCCCGGGGGTCACGGCCTGCTCGGCATGCGGGAGCGGGTGACGGTGTACGACGGCAGCCTCACCGCCGGTCCCCGACTGACCGGGGGCTGGCAGGTCGAGGTCCGGCTGCCGCTACCGTCAGAGCCGGCAACGGAGGTGATCGCGGCATGACGGTCCGGGTGGTGATCGTGGACGACCAGGCGCTGGTGCGCGCCGGGTTCCGGATGGTGCTGGACTCCCAGCCCGACCTGGAGGTCGTCGGGGAGGCGATCGACGGCGCGGACGCCCTGCGGGTGCTCGCCCGCACCGAGGCCGACGTCGTCGTGATGGACATCCGGATGCCCACCATGGACGGGGTGGAGGCGACCCGGCGGCTCTGCGCCGAGCGGCCCGCGGGCCGACCTCGGGTGCTGGTGCTGACCACCTTCGACACCGAGGCGGACGCGTTCGCGGCACTGCAGGCCGGGGCGAGTGGATTTCTACTCAAGAACGTCCCGCCGGAGGAGCTGCTGGCCGCGATCCGGGTGGTGGCCCAGGGCGACTCGGTGGTGGCCCCGTCGATCACCCGGCGCCTGCTGGACCGCTTCGCCGGGCAGCTCGGCGCCGCCCCGAGCGCCGACCCTCGGCTCGCGCAGCTCACCGACCGGGAGCGGGAGGTGCTGCTGCTTGTCGCCCAGGGGCTGTCCAACGCGGAGATCGCCGCCCGGGTGCACGTGGCCGAGGCGACGGTGAAGACCCACGTCGGGCGGATCCTGGCGAAGCTCCAACTGCGTGACCGGGTTCAGGCGGTGGTCCTGGCCTACGAGAGCGGGCTGGTCACGCCCGGCGGATGACGCCGCGTACGACCTGGGTCGTAGCGGTCGGCGGGCGTACCGCTACCCGCGGCGCACGCCTGTCGAGCGCGCAGGTGGAGATCGACAGACCGGTGCCGGCCATAGCGTCGGAGGGGTCCGATCCACCACCTGCACCGGGAGCCTCGCTTGATCCGCCTGACCCTGCGCTCGTTGCGCGCCGAGGCGCTGCGCATGCTGCTCTCCGCGCTCGCCGTCGTGCTCGGCGTCGCGTTCGTCGCTGGCACCATGATCTTCGTCGACGGGATGCGGTCCGGGGCGTACGAGCGGGCCGGCACCTTCGACCGGCACACCGACCTGGGTGTCTACTCGGCCGGCCGCGAGGTGTTGCCCCCGGCCCTGGTCGACCGGGTGCGAGCGGTCGATCAGGTGGCCGCCGCAGCCGGTGAGCTGACCAACACCGCCGGGATCGTCGGTGCCGACGGTCGGCCGGTGCTCGGCTTCACCATGCTCGTCGCCATCCCCACCGAGGACGCTCTGCGCTCGTACGACGTGGTGGCCGGCCGGTTGCCCGACCGGGCCGGGGAGGTGGTGCTCGATGCGCCGACGGCGGCTGAGGAGGGCTTCGCGCTCGGCGCGGTCGTCCGGATCGGTGCCACCGGCGGGGCGGCCCGCCCGTACACCCTGGTCGGCACCGTCGACGTGGCTGGCACCGCCCGCGACGTCGGCGGTCCGTTCGTCGGCCTGGTCGGGCCGGACGCGCTGGCCCTCACCGGCGAGCGGGGCTACGGGCGCATCCTGGTGGCGGCCCGGCCGGGCGCCGACGTCGCGGCGCTCACCGACCAGGTACGGGCCGTGGCTGGCCTCGATGCCACCGTGAAGAGTCGCCAGCAGATCCTCGACGAGGCCGTCGAGGACGCGGTCCGCAACGTGGACCAGTTCCGCATGCTGCTGCTGATCTTCGTGGGGGTCGCGATCGTGGTGGCCGGCTTCGTGATCGCCAACACCTTCGCGATCGTGCTGGCCCAGCGCACCCGACGCACCGCGCTGCTGCGCCTGATCGGCGCCACCCGGGGACAGGTCTTCCGGTCCACCCTGCTGGAGTCGGCGGTGCTGGGGCTGGTCGCCTCGGCGCTCGGGGTGCTGCTCGGGGTGGCCCTCGCCGGCGGGTTGCGGCTGCTGCTGTCCGGACTGGACGTGCCGGTCACCGGTGGCCTGACCGTGACCGGTACGACAGTGCTGACCAGCCTGCTGCTGGGCACCGGGCTCACCGTGTGCGCCGCCCTGCTGCCGGCCTGGCGGGGGACGCGGATCGCACCGGTGGCCGCGCTCACCGACGCCGCGGTGCAGCCCAGCCGGGGCGCTGGTCGGGTTCGGCTGGGCGTCGGCGCGGTGGTGCTGACCGTCGGTGTCGCCGCGCTGGCCGGCGCCGCGAGCGCCGGCCAGCTGCTACTGGTGGCGATCGGCGGGGTGCTCGCCTTCTTCGGGATCGTGCTGTTCGGGCCGGTGCTCGTTCCGGCTCTGGCCCGGGTGTTCGGCTGGCCGGTGCGTCGCGTCCTGGGCACGACCGGTGACCTGGCGGTCGCCAACACGGTGCGCAACCCGCGGCGGGTCGCCGCGACCGCCACCGCCCTGGTGATCGGGATCGGACTGGTGTCGGCGTTCATGGTCGGCGCGCGCAGCACCAAGGACGGCATCGAACGCAGCGTGGACGCACAGATCGGGACCGACTTCGTGATCAGCGGAATCGGTCAGGACCTGCCGAGCGCCCTCGTCGGTGAGGTTGCCTCCCGCCCCGAGCTGGGTGTGGTGCACGAGCAGCGCAGCAGGGTCGTCGACCACGTCGAGATCCGCGCCGCCCACCCGGCCCTGGTCGGCCGGACGCTGAGCGGGGTGCTGGCCGGCGACGCCGAGCGGGTCGGGCCGGGGCTGGTGCTGGTGCACCGCGAGTTGGCGCGAGCCCGCGGCTGGCGGGTCGGCTCCCCGCTGACCCTCGCGGGGAGACCGTTTCGGGTGGCCGCCGTGGTCACCGACGACACCACCGGCGGCGAGGCTCCCGCAGGTCACGTCATCGACCTGTCCGACCAGGACTTCGCCACGCTCTTTCCCGCTCAGCGGGGCTACCTGGCCGAGATCGACCCCGCCACCGGGGTGAGCCCCGAGCGGGCCCGCGACGCGATCGAAGCGGTGCTGGGCCGCTACCCGACGGTGAACCTGATGGACCAGGGCGCGTACAAGAAATCGCTCACCGGCACGGTGGACATGCTGCTCGCCTTCGTCACCGCGCTCCTCGGCCTGGCCGTGGTGATCGCCCTGGTCGGCGTGGCGAACACGCTGAGCCTGTCGGTGGTCGAGCGGACCAGGGAGAACGCGGTGCTGCGGGCGGTCGGGCTCACCCGAGGGCGGATGCGGGCGGTGCTCGCCGTCGAGGCGGTGCTGATGGCGCTGGTCGGCGCGGTGCTCGGGATCGGGCTCGGCACCGGCGTCAGCGCGTCCACGATGGCCCTGCTCGACCGCCTCGGCGGCGACTTCCACGTGGTGCTGCCGCTGCGCCAGCTCGGGCTGATCCTCGGCGTCGCGGTGCTGGCTGCCCTGCTCGCCTCGGTGCTGCCAGCCCGCCGGGCGCTGTCCCGCCCGGTCGTCGAGGCGCTCGCCGATCAGTGACCGGCCGTCGCCCGGACCGGCCGGGTCGTCGCCACGGCGACCGGACGGACATCCGCTGGCCGGTCCCGCCATCTTCCCCGGCGGCGGGACCGGCCAGCGGTGCCGGGTCTACAGGCGCTCGACCATCGGGCCGACGCACCGGTTGCGGGTGTCGAAGACGTAGCGGGCATGCGCGACCACGAGGTCGTAGTCGAAGGTGTCGTGATCGGTGACCACCACCACCGCGTCGGCCGCGCGTACCTCCCGCTCGGTGAGCCCGACCACGGTGACCCCGGCGGGGATCTGGTGCGCCTCCGCGTACGGCTCGACGGCGTGCACCTCGGCGCCGAGGGCCTGCAACCGGCGGGCCACGTCGACGGCGGGGGAGTCCCGCATGTCGCCGGTGTTCTTCTTGTACGCCAGACCGAGCAGCAGCAGTCGGGCGCCGCTGACGGCCCGACCGTCCCGGTTCAGCCCCGCCATGATCCGCTGCGCGACGTGCTCGGGCATCTCGTGGTTGATGTCGTTGGCCAGCTCGATGAACCGGAACTGCCGACCGAGGCGGCGCTTGACCTGCCAGGACAGGTAGCACGGGTCGATCGGCAGGCAGTGGCCGCCCACCCCGGGGCCGGGCCGGAACGGCAGAAAGCCGAACGGTTTGGTCGAGGCGGCGTCGATCGCCTGCCAGACGTCGATGTCGAGGTGGTGCGAGAGCATGGTCAGCTCGTTGATCAGCGCGATGTTGACCTGGCGGAAGGTGTTCTCGATCAGCTTGGTCAGCTCGGCGACGCGGGTCGAGTCCACCGGCACGGTGTGCTCCACGAGGCGCTGGTAGAACTCGTCCACCCGGGCCAGCGACGCCGGGTCCACGCCGGAGACCACCTTCGGGGTGTTCTCCAACCGCCAGGTCGGGTTGCCCGGGTCGATCCGCTCCGGGCTGTAGCCGAGGTGGAAGTCACCGGGGCTGCTCAGCCCGCTGGCCGACTCCAACAGTGGACGCAGCAACTCCTCGGTGGTGCCGGGGTACGTCGTCGATTCCAGGATCACCGTGCAGCCTGGGCGCACGTACGGGCCGATACCGATCCCGGCCTGCTCGACGAAGCTCAGGTCCGGGGTGCCGTCGCGCAGCGGCGTCGGTACGGTGATGACGCAGATGTCGAACCCGTCGGCATCGGTGTACTCCGTGCTGGGGTGGTAGCGGCCGCTGCCCAACGCGCGGCCCAGCCGGTCGGCCGGGATGTCCTCGACGAACGACTCGCCGGAGGCGAGACGCTTCACCCGGTCGGCGTCGACGTCGAGACCGACCACGTCGAGCCCCGCCTCGACGGCCCGCATGGCCAGTGGCAGTCCGACATACCCCTGACCGATGACGACCAGCTTTTCAGCGCTCACCCAGGCTCCCGCAGCAGATGGTGTAAATGGCCTGCTGAGAGCCTAGAGGCGTCTTCGGCGCCGTAAGTCCGTTTTGGGGATATCGGTGCTTGTGGGGCTGTCGGTGCGCACCGACAGCGGCCGGCTCAGCCCGCCGGCACCCCTGGATCGACCGGCGGGTTCGAGGTGGTGGGCGGATCAGACGGCGGCGCGCTGGTCGGCGGCGGCGCCCCGGTCGTCGGCGGTGCGGTGGTCGGCGGCGCCGTGATGACGGTCGCCGTCGGCGTCGGCGAGTTGGCGGTCTGGCTGGGCCGCATGCTCGGAGTGGCAGAGATCGGGGCCGACGGGGAGTTGCCGGGCGGGTTCTGCCGGTCGGGCCTGCCTGGGTCGACGCTGGTGATCTGCTCGTTGGCTGCCGGAAGGTCGACTGCGCCGGTCGGCGCCACCGTCGGCGAGGTGGTCGGCAGATGAATCGCCGGGTTTTCACCGACGTCGCGCGTCGCGGCCAGTGCCGCGCCGAGCCCGACCAGCGCGACCAGCACGACCACTGCCGCGCCGACCAGCGGTCCCCGCCGTCGCCCGGTCGCCACCGCCGCGCCGGCCGGCACGTCCGTGCGGGTGCCCGGCCCGGCGTCGCGCAGCGCGACCGGAGTGGCCATCGCCGTCGGCGGCTCGCCGCCGGTGACCGCTGTCCGGGCGGCCTCGGCCATCGCCGCGCCGCTGGTGAACCGCTCCAGCGGGTCCTTGGCCAGGGCCCGCGACACCAGGGCGCGGACCGCCTCCGGAATGTCGTGCGGCAGCTCTGGCGGCTCGTCGTCCAGGTGCCGGACGGCGACCTGGAGCGGATTGTCACCGGTGAACGGCGGACTGCCGGTGAGGCAGCAATAGGTGACCGCGCCCAGCGCGTAGATGTCGGTGGCGCCGCTGACCGGCCGGCCGGCGGCCTGCTCGGGAGCCATGTAGAGGGCGGTGCCGGGCACCGCGTTGGTGCTGGTGATGCTGGTGATGTCGGTGGAGCGGGCCACGCCGAAGTCCACCAGGACGACCGTGCCGTCCTCGTGCACCAGCAGGTTGCTGGGCTTGACGTCGCGGTGCACGATGCCGCCGCGGTGCGCCGCGTTGAGCGCCGCGGCCGCCTGGGCCACGATCGACATGGTCTCGGCCACCTCGAGGCGCCCAGCCGTCTCGATCCGCTTGGACAACGGCTCGCCGGCGACGAACTCCATGACGAGGTAGTCCGCCCGACTGCCGTCGGGGAGGTCGTCCGCGCCGCAGTCGAAGACCTGCACGATGCCGGGGTGCCGCAGCGCCGCCATGATCCGGGCCTCGGCGCGGAACCGGGCGATGAAGTCGGGATCGGAGACCAGCGCCGGCAGCAGAACCTTGACCGCGACCTGCCGGCCGAGGATCAGGTCGGAGGCACGCCAAACGTCGCCCATCCCGCCAGTGGCGACACGTTCGTCCAAGCGGTAGCGACCGCTGAGCACGACCTCCGATGACAACACCGCATTACCGTACCTAGAGTGGCGCGCAGCGGCTCGCCGTGGCAGGGCCGCAGACGGCTGGTACCCCCGGACTGATCCGCCTGACCTGTGTGGACGCTCCATCTCGGTGACGCTTCGAAGGCGCGGTGTCACGAAACGCGATAATTTTCGTCGTAGGGATCGTCGGCGGCGGCAAGAAAGCGCCTTCAGGCCACCTGCTGTTACGGCGACGCGCCGTCTCGCAGGGCCGATAATTGTCACCCTTCCGTGACACGACGCCGACTTGTCGCCCCGTGCGCCCGCTCCTAGCGTTAGCCCGGCTCGGGCCCTCCCTGCCACCTGGCGGGCAGCCCGCCGAGCGACAATCCTGGCGTTGGCCACGGACACACAGACCCGACAAGCGTGGTCACGGGCACAATCGGATCGACGGAGGGCGGTGCGGTGCGGGTGCTGACCCGGCGGACGACTCGTATCGCGTGGTCTGCCCCGGCCCGGCCGGCACGCCCCCGGCGATGCGCGGACCGCGAATGACCGCCGACCTGTCGGCGGCGGTCAGCGCCGCGCAGGCCGGCGACGAGGACGCGTTCCGCCTGCTCTACCGCAGCCTCCAGCCGGGGCTGCTGCGGTACCTGACCGCCCTTGTCGGTGCCGACGCGGAGGACGTCGCTTCCGAGACCTGGCTACAGATCTCCCGTGACCTGCCCGGCTTCACCGGGGGTGAGTTCCGGGCCTGGACGGTCACGATCGCTCGTAATCGCGCGATGGACCACCTGCGTCGGCTGCGCCGCCGCCCCTCGCTCTCGGTCCCGGTGCAGGCGCTCGTCGATCTGGCCAGCGACGCGGACACCGCCGAGCGAGCCAGCGAGACGATCGGCACCGAGACCGCCCTCGCGCTGATCGCCACCCTGCCGCCGCGGGAGGCCGAAGCGGTCCTGCTGCGGGCCGTGATCGGGCTGGACGCCGGGTCTGCCGGTCGGGTGCTGGGCCGGCGGGCCGGTGCCGTGCGGACCGCCGCCCACCGAGGGCTACGACGGCTCGCGGTCCTGCTGGAGGCGCAGCGACCGGCCGAGTCGTCAGTCGGGGTCGAGGGGGTGCCGCCGCCGCGTACCGGGAACGGCTCCACCGTGCGGGCGCCGCGCGCCGAACCGGCGGACGGCTGACATGAGGGGACTCCCGATGAACCCGTTCCGGCGGGCCGACCAGGCCGACACCGAACGGCTGCTCGACTCGGCCCACGACGCCCGGCTGGATCAGGGCCGCCCCACCTCCACCGTGCCCACAGCCGAGCCGGTGGCCGCGTTGCTCGCCGCTGCTGCCGCCCCCGCCCGCCCGGGGGAGTTGGCCGGCGAGGAGGCCGCGCTGACCGCGTTCCGAGCCGCCCGGGCCGACCCGACGCCGGTCGTGCCGCGCCGGCCACGCCGTCGCCGGGTGACCACCGGCGCGGTGGCCTGGATCGGCGCGCTGGCGGCTACCGCCACCGCGGGGGCCGCCGTCGCCGCGGTCACCCGGGATCGGCCAGACCCGGTGCCACCGACGCCGTCGCGCACGTCACCCGAGCCCCACCAGGGCGTACCCGGCTCCGAGGAGCCCGGTCGGTCGGTGGCCCCCGGCACTCTGTCGCCTGGAGCGCCGTCGCCGGTCACCGCCACGCCACCGGCCATCCCGCCCGCCAGCCAGGTGCACGGCCTGTGTCGCGCGTGGCGGGCCAAGAAGCCCGATCAACGGGAGAAGGCGCTGCGCACGCCGGCCTTCCAGCGGCTGGTGACCGCCGCCGGCGGCCCCGCTGAGGTCGAGGCGTACTGCCAGCGGCTGGTGCCCGAGGCGAAGCCGACCGAGTCGGCGAAGGGGAAGACCTCCGAGTCGGCGAAGGCCAAGCCGTCCGCATCGGCGAAGGTCCCGCCGTCACCGCCGCGACCGGGCCACTCCGCCGCCGGCTGAACGTCGGCGGCTGGAGCGGTTTGGTTCCGCCCTGCATCGGAAATTCGTCTGTTAGACAGAGGTTGGTGGCGCCGTGCACGCCCCCGACGGTGTCGGTGGGTGGGTTTACGGTGGCACAGTGTGCCGGAGCCGGCACGCAGAGAGGGGGCCTGACCCTTGGTGACGTCACCAGACCTGGACCGCAGCGCCATCCTGCGCGAATCCGCAGCCGCAGGCCGACACCTCGCCCGGATCTGCTTCAAGACCGGCCCACCGACCCACACCGGCGTCGAACTGGAATGGACCGTGCACGACGCCGCCGATCCCGCCCGCCCCGTCGACGCGGCGCGGCTGCGGGCGGCGCTGGGGCGGCACAGCCCCGCCACGCTGGATGCCACCAGCCCGGCCGAGCCGCTACGACATGGCGGCATGGTCACCCTGGAGCCGGGTGGCCAATTGGAGATCTCCACCCCGCCCCGCCCCTCGGTCGCCGCGTTGATTCGCGCCACCGAGGCCGACATCGCCCAGGTCACCGACCTGCTGGCCGCCGCCGGCCTGATCCTCGGCCGCAGCGGCATCGACCCTCACCGACGGCCTCGCCCGGTGGTGGAGACCCCCCGCTACCGCGCGATGCGTGGCGCCTTCGACCGGCACGGCCCGGCCGGCCGCACCATGATGTACAGCACCGCCGGCCTGCAGGTCTGCCTCGACGCCGGTGAGCCGGACCAGGTCGCGGACCGCTGGGCCGCGGCCCACGCGGTCGGGCCCCCGCTGCTCGCGGCGTTCGCCTCCGCCGCTCGACACGCCGGGCGGCGTACCGGTTGGGCCTCCGCCCGGATGGCCGCCTGGCTGGCCATCGACCCGGCCCGCACCCGCCCGGTCTGGTCGCCGGGTCGCGCCGACGACGATCCGAGGGCGAGTTGGATCAGCTACGTGCTCGCCGCGCCGCTGCTCTGCCTACGCCGACGCACCACAGACTGGGCCGCGCCGCCCGGCGTGACCTTCGCCGACTGGCTCGACGGCGCGCTGCCGCAACCACCCACCACCGATGACCTCGACTACCACGTCAGCACCCTGTTCCCGCCGGTGCGCCCACGCGGCTACCTGGAGCTGCGCTACCTGGACGCCCAACCCGGTCGGGACTGGCGGCTGCCGCTGGCGGTGCTGACCGCCCTCTTCAGCGGTCCGGGCACCGTGCGCGAGTCGTCCACGATCGCCGCACCGGTGGCGCACCGCTGGTCGGCCGCCGCCCGGCACGGCCTGGCCGACCCGGCGCTGGCCGCCGCCGCGACGGCCCTGCTCGACCTGGCCCTGACCACCCTGCCCCGACTGGAGCTGCCGGCCGGCACGCACGACGAGATCCAGCGGGGGGTACGACGGCGGCTGGCCGCCACAGAGAGGAGAGACCAGTGAGCGCGAGGAGTGAGCCGGGGTTGCGAGCCTCGCAGTCGCGAACGGAGGGCGGCCCAGTGAGCGCGAGGAGTGAGTCGGGGTTGCGAGCCTCGCAGTCGCGAACGGAGGGCGGCCCAGTGAGCGCGAGGAGTGAGTCGGGGTTGCGAGCCGCGCAGTCGCGAACGGAGGGCCGTCTCGACGGGGAGCAGTTGCGCGACCGCATCGCGGGGGAGTTGGCGCGGGCCCGGGCTCGCACCACGTTGCTGACCGAGGTGGTCGACGACGCTGATCTGACGCGTCAGCACTCACCGCTGATGTCGCCGCTGGTCTGGGACCTCGCCCATGTCGGTAACCAGGAGGAGCTCTGGTTGGTCCGTGACGTCGGGGGCCGCGAGCCGGTCCGGTGTGACATCGACGAGCTGTACGACGCGTTCAAGCAGCCGCGTCGGGACCGCCCCGCGCTGCCCCTGTTGCCGCCCGCCGAGGCGCGCGCCTACCTGGCCACCGTCCGGGACAAGGTGCACGACCTGCTCGACGCGGTGGCCTTCACCGAGCGGCCGCTGGTCGCCGACGGGTTCGCGTTCGGAATGATCGTGCAGCACGAGCAGCAGCACGACGAGACCATGCTCGCTACCCACCAACTGCGCTCGGGGCCGGCGGTGCTGCACGCCCCGGCGCCGCCCGAGCCGTCGGTCCGGGTCGGCACGGAGGTGCTGGTGCCGGCCGGCGAGTTCACCATGGGCACCGACACCGACCCGTGGGCGCTGGACAATGAACGCCCGGCGCACCGCGTGGACCTCCCCGCGTACGCCATCGACGCCGCTCCGGTGACCAATGGCCAGTACGCCGCCTTCATCGCCGACGGCGGCTACACCGAGCAGCGCTGGTGGAGCCCGGCCGGCTGGGCCCACCGGGTGCAGGAGCAGCTCAGCGCGCCGATGCACTGGCGTCGAGACGGCGACGAATGGTCGTATCGGCGCTTCGGTCAGCAGGCTCGGGTCCGCGCCGACGAGCCGGTGGTGCATGTGTGCTTCTACGAGGCGCAGGCGTACGCGGCGTGGGCCGGCAAGCGGCTGCCGACCGAGGCGGAGTGGGAGAAGGCGGCCCGGTGGGATCCGACGACCGGGCGCTCGCGCCGTTACCCCTGGGGGGACGACGACCCGACCGAGGCGCACGCCAACCTCGACCAGCGCCATCTGTGGCCGGCGCCGGTGGGCGCGTACCCGGCCGGCGCCTCGCCGTTGGGCGTGCACCAGCTCATCGGTGACGTCTGGGAGTGGACGTCGAGCACGTTCGACGGGCATCCCGGCTTCGCCGCGTTCCCCTACCGCGAATACTCGGAGGTCTTCTTCGGCGACGACTACCGGGTGCTGCGCGGTGGCTCGTTCGGCACCGACCGGTCGGCCTGTCGGGGCACCTTCCGCAACTGGGACTATCCGATCCGCCGGCAGATCTTCAGCGGTTTCCGCTGTGCCCGCGACGTGCGACCGGACGAGTCGTACCGGTGAGTCGCGCCAGGACCGGCGGCCCGGTGGTGGGTCGGGGGCGCTGATGTGTCGCCACCTGGCCTACCTGGGGCCGCCGGTCACCCTGGCCGAGGTGCTGTTCGACCCTCCGCACTCGCTGGTGCGGCAGTCCTGGGCGCCCCGCGACATGCGTGGCGGCGGCACGATCAACGCCGACGGGTTCGGCGTCGGCTGGTATCCGGGCGAGGGTGAGCCGGTGCGCTACCGGAGGGCACAGCCGATCTGGAGTGACCCGACCATCGCCCAGCTCGCGGCGGTGACCCGCAGCGGGGCGGTGGTGGCGGCGGTGCGCTCGGCCACGGTCGGGATGGCGGTGCTCGACGGTGCCGCGGCGCCCTTCGCCGAGGGGCGGTGGCTGTTCAGCCACAACGGTGTGGTCCGCGGCTGGCCGGACGCCGTGGTGCCGCTCGCCGCCGGTCTGCCAGTGCGTGACCTGCTCACTCTGGACGCCGCCACCGACTCGGCGCTGCTCTGGGCGCTGGTGCGGCATCGGTTGCGCGCTGGCATCGACCCGGCTGCGGCGGTGGGACGGACGGTGGCCGACGTCGCCGCCGCCGCGCCGGGGTCGCGGCTCAACCTGCTGCTCACCGACGGGCACCGGGTGGTGGCCAGCGTGGCGGGGCACGCGTTGTCGGTCCGCGAGGCACCGGGTTCGGTGCTGCTCGCCTCCGAGCCGTACGACGACGATCCCGGGTGGCGGTCGGTGCCGGAGGGGCACCTCGTCGTCGCCACCGCGGGCGAGGTGCGGACATGTCCACTGCCAACCCGGTGAGCCGCGCCGGGCGGGCACGCAACGTTGATCGAGCAGAGAGGTGAACCGATGACCGCGGAACCCCTGGAGATCTACCTCGAAGAGGGTGACCTGGAGCGCGGCCTGCGCGACGACGTCCGGGCCGGGCTGAGCGCCGAGCAGAAGTGGCTGCCGCCGAAGTGGTTCTACGACGCCCGGGGCAGCGAGCTGTTCGAGGAGATCACCCGACTCGCGGAGTACTACCCGACCCGGGCTGAGCGGGCCGTGCTGGCCGCGCACGCCCCCGATATCGCGGCGTTGACCGGGGCCAAGACGCTGATCGAGTTGGGTTCCGGCTCGTCGGAGAAGACCCGGCTGCTGCTGGATGCCTTCACGCGTCGGGGTGGGCTGGGCACGTTCGTCCCGCTCGATGTGTCGGTGAGTGCGCTGCGCGGGTCCACCGCCCAGATCGCCGCCGACTATCCGCGCCTGCGGGTCCGGGGCATCGTGGGGGACTTCACCCGGCAACTGGACCGGCTGCCCACCGGCGGTCGCCGGCTTGTGGTGTTCCTCGGCGGCACGATCGGCAATCTGCTGCCCGCCGAGCGGGCCGAGTTCCTGACGGCGATGCGGGCCGCGCTGGAGGTCGGTGACTGGCTGTTGCTCGGCACCGACCTGGTGAAGGATCCGTCGGTGATCGTGCCCGCGTACGACGACGCGGCCGGGGTCACCGCCGAGTTCAACCGCAACGTGCTGCACGTGATCAACCGGGAGTTGGGCGCCGACTTCGACCCGGCGGCCTTCGCGCACGTCGCCCGCTGGGATGCCGAGCGCGAGTGGATCGAGATGCGGTTGCGGGCGACCCGGCCGATGAGCGTGCGGGTGCTGGGCCTGACCGTCGACTTCGCGGCGGGGGAGGAGCTGCGCACCGAGGTCTCGGCGAAGTTCCACCCGGAGGGGATCGCCGCGGAGCTGGCCACGGCGGGCTTCGCCACGGCGGAGTTCTGGACCGACCCGGACGTGCTCTTCGGCGTCACGCTGGCGCGGGCCCGGTGAGCCTGTTCACCCGACTCGACCTGGCGGGGCGGTGATCCGATAGGCTGATCACGCGAAGGGGAGTAGCCCCCAATGTCGTGGTCGACATACTGGTGCGTTCCGCATCCGGCCACGCGGCCCCGGTTCTTCCGGGGCGGGCGAGACCTTCGACTCAGGCTGTTGCAGCCGGGTCGAGGGCACCCCTGTACCTCCTCCCGGCGTGAACGGGAAGGACGTCATGGAGGGATTTTTCGCCGCGCTGGTCATCAGCTTCGGCGTCATCTTCGTCGCCGAGCTGGGGGACAAGTCCCAGCTGATGGCGCTGACCTTCGCCACGCGGTTCAAACCGATCCCCGTGTTGATCGGCATCACGGTCGCCACGGCGGTGGTGCACCTGGCGTCGGTCGCGATCGGCGTGGGTCTCGGGGCGGTGTTGCCGACCGACTGGATCTCCCTGGTGGCCGGCGTGGCGTTCCTCGGTTTCGGCGCGTGGACGCTGCGCGGCGACAAGCTCACCGAGGAGGAGAAGCGCAAGGCGGAGAAGACCAGCAAGACCGCGATCGTGGCGGTGTCGGTGGCGTTCTTCCTCGCCGAGTTGGGCGACAAGACGATGCTCGCCACGATCACGCTCGCCACCAAGTACGGCTGGTTCGGCACCTGGCTCGGCTCGACCATCGGCATGGTGGCGGCGGACGCGTTGGCCATCCTGGTCGGCCGGATGCTCGGTCGCCGACTGCCGGAGAAGACGATCAGGTACGGCGCCGCGATCCTCTTCGCCATCTCCGGTCTCTGGTTGATCCTGGAGGCGGTGAACGAGCTGACCTGAGCCGACTAGCTGCCCCGATGCCGGGTAACGGCCCGGGGTGGAGCCGGCCGAGTTGTTGCGCCACGGCGACCAGGTGCTGGTTGCCGTGGTGGAGGTGGCCGGCGCACTGGTGATCTTCGTTGGCGCGGTCTGGGCGGCGGTGCGGTTCGTGGTCGAGGGGCTGCGACACCGCACCGCCGCTCGCTTCACGCCGATTCGGCTCTCGCTGGGTCGCTTTCTGACCTTGGGCCTGGAATTCCAGTTGGCGGCCGACGTGCTGCGTACGGCGGTGTCCCCGTCGTTCGCGCAAATCGGTCAACTGGCCGCGATCGCGACGATCCGAACGGCTCTGAACTACTTCCTGGGTCGCGAGATCCGTCAGGAGCAGCGTCAGGTGGCCGAGGGGGAGCGTCGGACGTGATGGGCGCTCTGGTCACGGCGGTCACCGCGCTGGCCCTGGTCACCGGTGTGGTCACCGCGCTCAGCACCGGGGCGCTGCGGACGGCCGTCCGGGTGTTGCTGGATCTGCTCACCGCAGCCGGTCTGCTCCGGCTCGCCGCCGATCCGGGGTGGAACGGCCTGGCCGGCGCGGTGGCGATCATCGCCCTGCGTCAGCTGCTCGGGGCGGCGCTGAGCAGCCCACCACCATGGTCCGGGCGACAATCCCCGGCACCCTGCGCCGATCACGATCACCACCTACCGTTGGCGTCAACAGGTGAAACGGGAAAAGCGGGAGGATAGCCACATGAGGCGGCACGACGAACCGAACGAGTACGGCTTCGCCGGCGATGGCACCGCTCCGGAGCCGACGCCCGCGGGCAAGCCCGACGAACAGGACCGTGCCGAGGAGGTGGCGGTGCCGGGCGACGACCTCACCGGGCCGGCGGCCGAGGCGCTGGTCGAGGAGACCGAGGACCTGCCGCCCGCCGAGCGTCGCCACTGACCCGAGGCCCCGCCGCCGCGTTCACCGGGCGTCGGGGTGCTGGTAGACGTCGGGTACGCCGTCGCCGTCGGAGTCCAGCCGCTCCCGTTGCGCCACCCTCCGGTACGCCGCGTTGCGGCGGACGAGCACCGTGGCGGCCAACCCGGCGGAGATCAGCGAGCCGAGCAGCACGGCCGCCTTGACCCGGTCGTCGGTGGTGCTGCCGGCCCCGAAGGCCAGGTCGCCGATGAGCAGCGAGACGGTGAACCCGACGCCGGCCAGCAGGGCGATCCCGAGCAGGTCCACCCAGGTGATGTCCTCGTCCAGTTCGGCGCGGGTGAACCGGGCCAGCAGGTACGTCGAGCCGAAGATGCCGATGCTCTTGCCGAGCACCAGGGCGGCGACGATGGCGATCACGATCGGGTCGCCGAGCAGGGCGCCCAGGTCGGTGCCGCGCAGGGTGACCCCGGCGGCGAACAGGGCGAAGACCGGCACCGCGAATCCGGCCGACACCGGCCGCCAACGGTGCTCCAGACGCGCGGCGAGCCCACCCTCACCCGCCACCGTGTCGCCAGCGGTCGGCTGGTCGCCGCCCACCTGCCGGCGGGCGAGCACCGGGACCGTGAAGCCGAGCAGGACACCGGCCACCGTGGCATGCACACCCGAGGCGTGCATCAGGGTCCAGGCGGCGACCGCGAGCGGGATCAGCGCCCACCACCAGGTACGCCCCCGCTGCACCAGCAGCGCGAAGAGCCCGATCGGCGCCAACGCGGCGAGCAGCGCGACGAGTTGGAAGTCGGCGGTGTAGAAGATCGCGATGATGGTGATCGCGAACAGGTCGTCGACCACGGCGAGGGTGAGCAGGAATGCGCGCAGGCCCTGAGGTAGATGTGAGCTGACCACCGCGAGCACGGCGAGCGCGAAAGCGATGTCGGTGGCGGTCGGAATGGCCCAACCGCGCAGGCCCTCCCCGCCGGCGCTCAGCACGACCACCACGTAGATCAGCGCCGGCAGCAGCATCCCGCCGAGTGCGGCCGCCACGGGCAGCGCGGCCCGGCGCGGGTCGCGCAGGTCACCGGCGACGAACTCCCGTTTGAGCTCCAGGCCCACCACGAAGAAGAAGATCGCCAGCAGGCCGTCCGCCGCCCAGGTGGCCAAGTCCAGGTCGAGGTGCCAGGGCGCGCCGCCGGGCCAGGGCACGACATCGCCGAGCCGGGTGTACGAGTCGGACCACGGGGAGTTGGCCCAGATCAACGCGAGCACGGCCCCCGACAGCAGCAGCGCGCCACCGACAGTCTCGGTACGCAGCACGTCGGCCAGGTGCCGGGCTTGGGGCCAGGATGATCGGGAGAACAGCCGGGGCCTCGGTGGACGCGGCCCCGATGCTGGGGGGTGGGAGGTCATCTGCGGGGCCTCACTACGGGAATCGGGACGGCAGGAATCCACTCGCCGACCAGACTTCCCGGCACACCGCTGCTGACCCTATCTGGTGTCGCGGTCGGCGGTGACGGCTGGGCCGATCGGACGCCATCCGATCGGCCTTTGACTTTTTCCCCGTTGTCGCCGCTGCCGAATGGACGTTTGTCGGGTTGGTCATGCGGGCGCACTTCTCGGTGCCGGAAAATAGGTATCTCCGGACATAAGCCGTATGAACCGCTTTAATGGTTTCACGAGTTTAGAGACGACCTTGGGGGTTTTCGTGAAGTTCTTTGCCGTAACCGGACCGGCACGGGGGCGCTCCTGATGGACCTGCTCCGCCAATTGCGCCACGTGCGTCGGCACTGGTGGGTCGCGCTGGTCACGGTCATGGTGGCTCTCGGCGTCTCGGCGTTTCTGACCGTACGGGCCCAGCCTCGGTACGTCGCCTCGGTGACCTTCTTTGTCACCACCCCCAGCACCGGCGTGACCGACGCCTACCAGGGCGGGCTCTTCCTCCAGCAGCGCGTCAAGTCCTACGCCGACCTGCTCAGCAGCGACCGGCTGGCGCAGAGCGTGGTGGCCGAGACCCCGGTCGGCCTCACCGCGGACGAGGTGCAGCGCCGGGTGAGTACCTCCACCGAGACCGGCACCGTCCTGCTGCGGGCGACGGTCACCGACACCGACCAGACCCGCGCGTTGCGGGTGACCGAGACCCTCGCCAAGAAGTTCGTCGAACTCGTCGAGAAGGTCGAGACGACGCCGGAGGGCAAGACGCCCATCAAGATTGAGATGGTCAGTGGCCCGCGGGTCAGTGCCAGCCCCGTCTCGCCGCAGCCGGTCCGCAACCTCACCCTCGGCGGCCTGGTCGGCCTGATCCTCGGCATCGGTCTGGCGATCCTGCGGGGCGTCGCCGACGTCCGGCTGCGCGACGCCGCCGGCCTGCAACGCGCCACCGGCAGCCCGCTGCTCGGTGAGATCCCGTTCGAGGCCAACGCCCGCAGTGCCCCGCTGATCGTGGGCGACGCGGCGACCTCGGCGCGCGCCGAGGCGGTCCGCAAGCTACGGACCAACCTGCGCTTCGTGGACGTCCACGAGCCGGCCCGGGTCATCGCGGTGACCAGCGCCCTGCAGGGCGAGGGCAAGACCACGCTCTCCTGCAACCTGGCCATCGCGTTGGCCGAGGCGGGCTGGCGGGTGTTGCTGGTCGACGCGGATCTGCGCCGCCCCAAGGTCGACGACTACCTGGGCCTGGACGCTGGCGTCGGCCTCACCGACGTGCTGGTCGGCGACGTGAAGGTGGGCGACGTCGTGCAGCGCTGGGGCGACAAGTCGCTGCTGGTGCTGCCGAGCGGTTCGGCGCCGCCGAACCCGAGCGAGCTGCTCGGCTCCAAGGCCATGTCGGACCTGCTGCTGGCGCTGCGCGAGTCGGCGGACATCGTGATCATCGATACCGCGCCGCTGCTCGCGGTGACCGACGGCGTGGTCGTGGCAGTGCAGGCCGACGGCGCGCTGCTGGTGACCCAGCAGGGCCGTACCTCGCGGACCCAGGTGGCCGCAGCGGCCCGTTCACTGCACTCGGTCTCGGTCCGGCTGCTCGGCTGCGTGCTGAACATGGCCAAGGTGGCCAAGGCCGAGGCGTACCAGTACGAGGCCTACCGGGTGGTCGCCTCGACCGGCGCGGCGTCGGTGCCGGCCGACCGGGCTGCGTCCGGTCGGCACAGCGCTACCGCCGACGGGGTCAACGGCGTCCCCGACCACACCCAGGAACTCACCCGGCTGCCCCGATGAGCGCGGCGAGGGGTCGCAGCGACCTTTCGATCTCCTCGGCGCAGCGTCGGAAGTCGACAGCGGTTCCGCCGATCGGGTCCCGCAGGTCGTCCTCGTCCGGGGCGGCGGGTTGCAGCCGTCCCCGGGCCTGGGCGGCGGCGGCGATCGCCGCCCGCAACGGGTCGTCGGCCGAGTCGACGGGCGGTTCGGCCGCCGCGGCCAGCCGGCCGAACTGGCGCAGTGTGAACGTCCGGTGCAGCGCACCCGGCGCCAACGCGGTGCAGACCGAGCGTTGGCGCCGGGTCGCGGTCAACACGAGCGTCGCGTCGATCAGATACTCGGCAAGCAACGCCCGGGTCCGGAACGCCGCCGGGTCCGCGCCGCTCTCGGTCGCGACCTCCATGGCGTACGGGTGCATGGCCAACCCGTCGATCGCGTCGGTGCCGGCGCTGGCCACCTCGACGGGTCGGTCGGCCAGCAGCCGGCGGGCCAGATACTCGGCCATCGGCGACCGGCACAGGTTGGCATGGCAGACGAACAACACGCGATCAGCCATCGGTGCCCCTCTCATCGATACGGACACGGACGCCCGCGCCGCGGGGGCGGTGCGTCGACGCCGGTGGCCGTGCGGGGAGGGGTTGTCGGCATCGTACGCGGGCTGGACGCGCGCCGGTCGTGGTGCCGCGCCGGCTGCCGGCGATCCCTGCGGGACGGGGGCGTACCGATGAAGATCGGCATCCTGTCGTACCACTTTCCGCCCGAGCCGGCTTTCATCCCCGGGAGCCTCGCCGAGGAGTTGGCCGCGCGGGGGCACGAGGTGCGGGTCCTCACCGGTTTTCCGGACTATCCCGGCGGGCACGTCTACCCGGGCTGGCGGCAGCGGTGGCACCACGAGACGCACAGCCAACGGCTCAGCGTCCGCCGGGTGCCCCGCTACCCCGGGGGCGGCGCGTCCACCGGCGCGCGGATGGCCAGCTACCTCTCCTTCGCCGGCAGCGCGGGGCTGGTCGCCCGCCGGTTCCTCAGCGACGTGGATGCGCTCTACGTCTTCCAGCTGCCGGCCACGACATTCGCCGCCGCCGGGGTGCTCCGGTTGCTCGGGCGGGTGCCTGCGGTGCTGCATGTGCAGGACGTCTGGGCCCGCGACGGCGCGGACGAGGCGGGCGAGGGGCGCTGGGCGACGCGGATGGGCAGCACGATGGCCCGGCTCTACCGGTCCGCGGCACGGATCGCGGTCGCCGCGCCGTCGATGCGGGACCTGGTGGTGGCCGCCGGCGCCGACCCGGGTCGGGTCCACCTGGTGCTGAACTGGACCGACGAGCGGATCTTCTACCCGGCGACGCCCGGCGCGGCGGCCCGCCAGCTCATTCGTCGAGACGGTCGGTGCGTGGTGATGCACGCCGGGACCATCGGCGCGCGGCAGGGGCTGGAGACCGCCGTCCGGGCGGCTGCGGCGCTGGACCGGACGATGGATCTGGTCCTGGTCGGTTCGGGTGCGGCGGAGCGGCGGGTGCGGGGGCTCGCCGCCGAGTTGGGCGCGGAGAACGTCCGCTTCGTGCCGCGGCGGTCGCCGGTCGACATGCCCGAGCTGTACGCCGCCGCCGACTACCAGCTGGTCATGTCGCGCGACCTTCCGGAGCTGCGGGGCACGGTGCCCGGCAAGCTCCAGGCGGCGCTGTCCTGTGCCGCGCCGGTGATCGCGTCAGCCGGCGGGGACACGGCCGAGCTGGTCGAACGGGCTCGAGCCGGGCTGTCCTGTCCACCTGAGGACTGGGCGGCGTTGGCCGACCGGTTCTGGTTGGCCGCGACGATTCCGCCGCCGACCCGCACCGAGATGGGGCGCCGGGGACGGGCTGCGTACCTGCGGGAGATGTCGTTGCCCGCGGGCGTGGACCAGATCGAGCAGCTCCTGCATGAGGCCGCCGGACGAGTCGCGCAGCCCGTCACCGAACAGCGAAGAAACCTCGCTTAAAGGGCGACGAGCGCAATAACGGTACGAAGCCACCCGCGACATGCTAAGAACGTCAGGGAATCGACTTTCTGTCCGGTTCCGCGAACGGGAGTGTGGTGTGACGGAGAGCGAACGACCGATCCGGCGGCGTAGCCGGTCCCGGCGTCGTCGGCGTGCCCGACTGCGACGGGCCCTTCTTGGCGCCCTGGTGGTCGGCTCGCTGCTGCTGGCGACCGGCGGATGGATCGGCTTCCGCGGCTGGCAGGCGCGTGCTCACCTGCTCAACGCCGCCGGCCTGGCCCGAGAGCTGAGCGCCCAGGTGGTCGGTGGCGACACCGACCGGGCCCTGCGGACCCTCGCCGCCCTTCAGGAGCAGGCCAGCGCGGCCCGGGCGGCGACCACCGACCCGAGTTGGCAGCTTGGCCGGCGGACGCCGATCGCCGGTGACGACCTTGACGCCGTCGCGCAGATCGCCGTCGCCATCGACGAACTGGCCCGGCACGCGTTCCCGACCCTGCTCCGGGCGGATCTGACCAGCCTGGTGCCGACCGGCGGTCGGGTGGATCTCGCCCGGCTCACCGCCGTCTCCGCCCAGCTGACCGAGGCGCACGAGTCGGTGCAGCGTACGCGCCAGAACCTGGCGGCGGTGCCGGCCGACAGCCTGGTCAGCCAGATCCGGAAGGCGCTGGGCGACCTGCGCGACGAGATCGACCGGCTGGCCAGCCTCACCACGGCCGCCGACCAGGGGGCCCGCCTGCTGCCGCCGCTGCTCGGCGCGAGCGGCCCGCGACGTTACCTGCTCGTCTCGCAGAACCTCGCCGAGCTGCGGGCCACCGGCGGCATGTTCGGCGCGTACGCGATGATCGAGGCGGAGAACGGCAAGGTGAAGATGGGCAAGCAGGGCAGCAGTGCCTCGCTCGGCCGGTTCACCCCGGCGGTGAAGGTGCCCGCCGAGACCCGGGCGCTCTGGACGGACCTGCCCGGCATCTACCCCGCCGACGTCAACCTGTCCCCGCACTTCCCGACCGCCGCAACGCTGTACCGGGAGATGTTCCGCCGCAAGACCGGCACCACGGTCGACGGCGTGCTCGCCGTCGATCCGGTGGTGCTGTCCTATTTGCTTAAGGCGACCGGCCCGGTGCTGGTGCCCGGTGGTGTCCCGCTGGCCAGCGAGAAGGTCGTGCAGACCCTGCTCAACGACAGCTACCAGCGCCTCGACGTCAAACAGCAGGACGACTTCTTCGCGGCGTCGGCCGCCTCGGTGTTCGACGCCTTTTTCAAGAAGAATGTCAACCCACGGGTGTTGTTGTCCGCATTTGACCGTGCTATCACCGAACGACGGATATTGTTCTGGAGTGCCCGACCTGAGGAACAGCGGACATTCGGCGAGAGCCGGATGGCCGGGACGCTTCCGGAACAGGACACCGTGCCGACCGTCGGCGTGTTCCTCAACGACGGCAGCGGCGCGAAGCTCGGCTACTACCTGCGGCCGACGGCGAACCTGACGGTCGGCGAATGCCGGTCGGACGGCCGCCGTGAGCTCCGGCTGCGGGTGACTCTGCGCTCAACGGCGCCGAAGTCCGGACTTAGCGAATCCGTGCTCGGCCTCGGTCTGGCTGGCGACCCGTACACCGCCCGCACGTTGGTGTCGATCTTCAGCCCGGCTGGTGGAGCGGTGCTGGAGGCCCGGCTGGATGGGGCCGAGACGGCGCTTGGCAGCGGCACCGAACGCCGCCGCCAGGTGGCGACGGCCAGCGTCGACATCGGCCCCGGCGTCGAGAGGGCGCTGGAGGTCACCGTCCTGACGGCCAAGACCGGCGTCGGGCAGGCCGAGCTGTGGCTGACCCCCACCGCCAGCCCCTGGACCACCCAAGTTCATTCCGCACCAAGCTGTGATCAGTAGGAGGGAACCAATCATGCGGCTATCCCGCATCATCATGGCGCTCACGGTCGGCCTGGCCGTGGTTGCCGTGCCGACGGCAGCGGGGGCGGCAGCGCCGCAGCCGCAGCCCACCGCGACCACTGACCCGCCGCAACCGCCGCCCTACCCGCCGACCGTCGCGTCGCTGACCGTCAACCGGCCGACGATCTACCTCGGCGAGACGGTCGTGCTGACCGGTACCAACTTCGGCCCGAACGAGACCGTCGACATCAACGTGACGGTCACTCCGCAGGCCGCTCCGGCCGGTGGTGCGGCTCCGGCTCGCCGCAGTGACGGCAGCACCGTGGCCATGGCACCGGTGGCCTACCAGGCGAGCGCGCCCCTGCACTTCACGGCGTACACCGACGGTCAGGGCCGCTTCACCAAGAACTACAAGCCGTCGGTGACGGGTCTGCTGACCTTCACCGCCACCGGCCGGGAGTCCGGCCGTACCGCCAGCACGGAGCTGCGGGTGCTGCACAAGAAGCAGCCGCTGCCCGTCACGGGTGACAGCATCGGCACGCCCATGAAGCTCGGTGGCGGCCTGGTCGGCGCCGGAGCGGTCATGCTGCTGCTGACCCTGGCCTGGCGTCGCCGCCAGCGCCTCGGTGGTGCGGCGCACTAATCCGCACCACCGGGCAACGCCCGGATCGCACTGAAGCTGGCGCCCGTCGGAACACTCCGACGGGCGCCAGCCGTTTGGGCCCACCGGTCCGCGTTGCGGATCACTGGTCGCCGGAGGTGTCCGCTTTGCGGGGATTCGGCGCGGTGGCCTGCTGTGATCGGCTCGGGTGTCACGGGTGCTTCTTCCAGACACGGACGGGCCGCGCAGCGGATGTCCTGCGGCCGGATCGAACTCCTCCTTCTCTGCCTTTGCTCTGCACCCGCGGATGCGACACCCGGCGTTCGCCACCCGATGCCGGATGCCGGATGCCGGGTGGTGCGCCCGCGGGTGCAGAGCAAAGGGGGCGGAAGTGGAGTTGGACTCCTCGGCGCGGAGCGGGCTCGACGTCCGGTTGGGCCGGGCCAGCACCGGGCCGGGGGTGGTCACCGGCCGGTGACCGCGTCCGGTGCCGCCGTTCTGGCCGCCGCCCAAGCGGCGGCGCGGACCAGGGCCGGGCCACGGTAGATGAAGCCGGTGTAGAGCTGCACCAGGGCTGCGGCGGAACCGAACATCCGGGCCGCGTCGTCCGGGTCTAGCGGGGTCGTGCACATGGGCGGCGTGGGAAGTTTTGTCCGGTTGTGGGGTTTGTGGGCTGTGACCGGTCGCACCCGTGGGCTGGAATCATGGCCGGGCCGGGGTCGTTACACATCCTGACGATCGCAGCACCACCGCCCGAGCTGGGGTTGGGGTGCGGGCCCCGCGGGTTGGAATGCCCACCCCCGCCCGGTCGTTACAGTCCCCACGAACGACCGCCAGGCACCGCCGTGATGTGGGTGCCGATGGATCGGGCCTCCCCGGAATGACCTCGGCCCCCTGGTCGTTACATCTGGACCCGGCGCCACGAGCCCCCCGCTTGGCGGTCGCCGCCCCTGGCGCCACGAGCCCCCCGCTCGCAGGCCGCCACCCCTAAGACTTTTTCTTGTGTTGTTGCAGCGCCCGACGAGGTGCTCGACATCCGCACCACTGTTCCCCCGATGTGGTGTGGGTGTTCTACCCCCGAAGGAGCTACCCCATGAA
>NZ_JOAN01000024.1 GCF_000718555.1 Micromonospora chokoriensis | reverse complement strand
ACTCCTCGCGACCTGGACCGGCGCCTGCATCACCTGCCACCAACCCGTGAAACCGTTACACCGCAACAAACGCCACAGAACCTAACAAAGCACTACTAGGCCCTAGGCCCTGACAGTGACCTGGTGGTTCTCACAGGCAGCGATCATCCGGGGAATAGCTCGACCCAACTCGGCACGGCGAAGCTCAGCTCCCGGCCCGATGTTGCGAGGGTCCTGCACACGCTGCACCATCCCCGCCGCGAACACGCCCGCAGACTTCAGGTCATCGTGAGCAGAACGTTCGAACAACTCACCCACCCGCTGCACCTCATCGGCGGACGCGACCTGTCCTTGCTCGGCCCGAACCAGCACGCCAGCCGATCGGCACCCCGTCACCCCGGGGTCCTCATTCCCACGGCCATTCAGCTCCCAGTAGACCGCCGCGCCACCTACTAGAACGAGCAGAACAAGGAACACCGCAGCCAGGCCAATCCAGCGGCGCTGAAGCCTCGAGCCGGCAGAGGAACCTGTGTCGGCTTGGGAGTCGATCACGCAACATCTCGCTTCTCGTCAACAAAAGGGGTCGGTAAGTTACCACCTGCTGGGCGACCACGAACCTGTGCCGACATACAGCCGAGAGCCCACAATGGGTCAGCCGACGGATCCGCATCACCACAGGTCGACGCCCGCCGACCTGTCCAACATCGGTGAGCATTTCGGATGCGCTGACCACTTCGCCAACCTGTACCCAATCTGCTCCCAGTTGCAAGGCCATGCCACCCGACAGGTCCTCGCCGCCGTGACCTGCGCGCACTCCCCTGCCAGGGGACATAGAGATGGTTGACTGCTGCCCGAAACCGCAGAGCACCCCGCGGTGAAACAGGACGCCGCACCGACTCTGACCTGCGAAAACGCAGATCCGCAGGCAGGGGTGGGTGCAGTTGAGCCCTGTTCGATGCCGTTGGACGCAGTTTCAAGGCCGTTCAGGGCACCCCACTGCTCCCGACCTGCTTCCCCTGAACCGGGCTCGCACCGGGCCGCCGACCGATCGTGAACTGCCGGCCCAGTGCTCTGGTTGGCGCCAGCGCCGGCTCCCGCAGCCGCATCGGTCGGTCGGGTGCACGCTCACGACCGCGGCGCCTTGTCAGCGGCAGATGTGCGCCGTGGGGATGACCCCCGTGAAGTTGCGGATGAGCGGGATGTTTGCGCGGTCCGGGCGGGATGCGAGGCTGAACGTGTGGCTTCCGGGTCGACATACACGGGGACAACCCCGGCTGCCCGGCGGCTTGGTACGCAGCTTGGACGCGTCGGTGTATCTGAAGACCGGCGAAAGCGCGGTGGAGTGTTAGGCAACCAGGCTCACCCCGCGCAGGTCGATGACGTCCTCGCCCGGGTGGAGTCTGGCCGGGTTCCTCGACTCGTACGCCCCGGACGCCCGCCAGTCCCTGAGCCGGCGCGACGCCCGCCCCCGGTGACGCCCGCATGAGCTTGGTGTCGGCGTTCGCACCGATCTGGATCCTTACCGCGGTCGGCTACGCGGCCTGTCGTTGGGGCCTGCTGGACGAGGCGGCGTCGTCGGTGCTCGGCCGATTCGTGTTCCATCTTGCGATGCCGTCCGCCCTGTTCCTAGCCCTGTCCCGAGTGCCGCTCTCCGGGTTCGCCGGCCGCTCGCTGCTCGCCTTTGGGGTGAGCACGGCCGCGGTCGTCGGGTTCGGGTGGGTCGGCGCGAGCTGGCTGTTCGGTCGCCAGCCCGACGAACGACCGATCTGGGGCATGGCCGCCGGGTACGTAAATTCTGCGAACCTCGGCATCCCGATCGCAACGCAGGTTCTCGGCAACGTGTCGTTCCTGGCAGAGGTGGTGCTGCTGCAGGTGCTGGTGGTGACGCCCGTGATCATGGTTGCCCTGGACCGGCACAGCGACCCGGCCGGGCGGGTACGGGTCCGCCGTATCGCCTCCCTGCCGGTACGCAACCCTGTGATCCTGGCGTCGTTGCTCGGTGTCGCGTGCTCGGCTGCTGGCCTGCGTCTGCCGTCGGCGGCTGGCGCGTCGCTCACCCTGCTGTCGGGCGCCGCGGTTCCGGCCGCCCTGGTCGCGCTCGGCGCGTCGCTGCACCACACGGTGCCCTCGCGGGCCGAGCCGGCCGAGCTGGCCGTGATCAGCGCGCTGAAGCTCGTCGCACAGCCGGTCATCGCGTACGCGGCCGGGCTGGCCTTGCACCTATCCGCGCCGCAGTTGCTCGCCGTGGTGGTGTGCGCGGGCCTACCGACAGCGCAGAACACGTTCATCTTCGGCCAGGAGTACGGCGTCGGCGAGGCGGTGGCCAACCGGGCGGTAGTGGTGACCACGACGCTGTCGCTGGCCACCCTGGCCGCGGCGGCGGCGCTGCTCGGGTAGGTCCGTCAGCTGACTCGTCCAGCATCATGGTGAGTCACGCTGACCATGGCGTTGAGCGGTTCGAACCGGGAATCTCATCCTCGAACAGCGCCTCCAGCGCATCCCCCGAAGCATATTTCTGGCACACAGCGAGTGCTCCTTGGTCAGGGTGATGTGGGACCAGACCATGCCCGTGATGCCGGTCGTCGGCGTGTCCACCTGGGACTTCCGGTACCCCCGATGACATGGCGCCAGCAGCAAGACCGCGATCTCGCCTGGTCCCGCCGGAATGGCCGCTGGCCCTACAACATCTCCAGCGGTTGCGGGCCGGCCGGCGGCGGGAACGCCGTGTCGAGTGCCGCCGCGTCCTCCTCGGTCAGCTGCACGTCGCGCGCTTCGGCGTTCTCCCGGGTGTGTTCGGGGTTCGACGATCGGGGGATGGCCGCGACCAGCTCCTGCCGCAGCAGCCAGGCCAGCGCGACCTGAGCGGGCGTGGCCTCGTTCCGGGCGGCGACCTCCGCGACCTGGTGGTGGCCGAGCAGCCGCCCCTGCTCGATCGGCGAGTACGCCATCACCGGAATGCGGTGCTCGCGTAGCCACGGCAGCAGGTCGTACTCCGGACCGCGACGGGTGAGGTTGTACAAGATCTGATTCGTCGCGCAGGCGTTTCCGCCCGCCTCAAGGAGGTCCGTCATGTCCGAAAGATCAAAGTTGCTCACGCCCCACTGTCCGATGTCGCCGGCGTCGACGAGTTCGGCGAACGCCTCGATCGTCTCCGTGAGTGGATGCGTGCCGCGCCAGTGCAGCAGGTAGAGGTCGATGTGGTCGACGCCGAGTCGTTGCAGGCTGCGGCGACAGGCCTGCACGGTTCCCTGTCGGCTGGCGTTGGATGGCAGCACCTTGTCTACGAGAAAGACATCGGCACGGCGTCCGACAATCGCCTCGCCGACGAGTTCCTCGGAAGCGCCGTCACCGTACATCTCCGCAGTGTCGATCATGGTCATGCCCAGGTCGAGACCGGTACGCAAGGCGGTCAGTTCGGCCTGCCGACTTGCAGGACGTTCCCCGAGGTACCAGGTTCCCTGGCCGAGCACGGGCATGGCCTGGCCGGACGGCAGCTCGATCGCATCGCTGGAGAGGGTCATGTCAGCCTTTCCCGGGTACGAGTGGGTTGTCTGCCTTACCCGCTGCGGCAGGCAGCACACGCCCATGACACGCCTCTTCCCACAGGCGCCGGCTGTGCGGCGAGCAGGTGGCCCGAATTATCCATTGTCAGGCGGGCTTCGCCGGCCGTTTGCCCGTGCTGGCGCTGGGAACGAGCCAGCAACACGCCGCTGACGGAGCGGCGCCACGAGGGGGAGGCCGCCGAAATGGCGCAGAGCCAGCAGCCACTGACCGGCAAGCGAGTCGCTTGCCTTGCCGCCGACGGGGTGGAGGACGTGGAATACACGCAGTCCCGAGCCGCCGCAGAGCAGGCGGGAGCCGAGGTCCACCTGATCTCGTTGCAATCCGGCGAGATCCAATCGATGAACCAAGACATCAACCCGGCCAACCACTATCGGGTGGATCGGACTGTGAACGAGGCCAATGCGGCCGACTACGACGCCCTGTTGCTGCCGGGTGGGACGGTCAACCCCGACCGGCTCCGGATGAACCCGCAGGCGATGGACTTCGTCCGGGCGTTCTTTCAGCAACAGAAGCCGGTGGCGGCGATCTGCCACGGCCCCTGGTCGTTGGTCGAGACCGGCATGGTCAACGGCCGGACTCTCACCTCATTCCCCAGCCTGCGCACAGACATCCGCAACGCTGGCGGGAACTGGGTCGACCAACAGGTGCAGGTCGACAACGGCCTCGTCACCAGCCGCAACCCCAGCGACCTTCCGGCCTTCTGCGCAAAGATGGTCGAGGAGTTCGCCCAGGGCGAAGACGTCCGCCAGATGGCGACGGCCTAACAACGGGGCTCAGGGCCGGGAGCATCAGGCCGGCCCTGAGCCGTGGTGGCGGTTATCCCCCGCCCGAAATGCCTCCGCTCCCGCCGAGCAACGGCTGGTAGACCCGTCCAAAGCGACGGTTGGCCGGTGTCCAGCAGCCGGTCGGCCTCCGGCGGCTGGCGTACGCGGTACGGGCGCACGGCAGGTCTGTGACCGACGACCTGGTCGCTTGGCTGGCCGTACCGGTGCTGGTGATCGGCCGCGACGCCGTGCTGCGCAGCGGGACAGGGATCGCCTCCATACTGCGGCCGATGGGCGGGTTGAGGTGGTTTCCAAGGGGTATCCGGGCATTTACGGGTCGCGCCCGGACCGTCGCGAACCGGAATACGCGGCCGGTGCGACCGGATACGGAGGACTCAACTAGCAACCCGAGAGGCAGTAAAGGCCAGGCAGGACGAGATTCAGCGGCGGGGGCTCGGCTGGGTGAGTCTCGGTCTGGCGTGGCACAGCTGGCGGCACCGGACCCGATGCGCCGGATCAGCGGAGTGGACGACTCCCCGACGTCACGGACGGTGGTGCCCCTGGTCGGGGTGCAGGAGTTGGTACACGCGGCCGGGCTCTTGACGAGCCGCGTCGTCTCGTCGGTGTCACTGGTGCCGTCGTCGGGATCACGGTGGTGGACCTGCTGACCGCCGTGCAGGCCGCCCGGGCGAAAAGGGATCAGGGCGGTACGAGGCTTACGCGAAGGAGGATCTATGGAGCTGACGGCCACGACAACCATCCGCAAACCCCCACCCAAGGTCTACGCGTTCTGGCGCGACCTGGGCAACCTCCCGACGTTCATGGCCCACCTTGAGGAGATCCGCACCACCGGTGATCGCACGAGCCACTGGTCCGCCACCGCTCCGTTCGGCAAGAATGTCGAGTGGGACGCGGAAATCGTCGACGAGGCACCCGGCGAGACGATCGCGTGGCGGTCGACCGGGAAAGCGGATGTGCCGAACGCCGGTACGGTCCGGTTTGTGCCCGCCCCGGACGGGGTGAGCACCGAGGTGCACGTCGTTCTGTCGTACGACATCCCGGGCGGTGCGATCGGCAAGGCCGTGGCCAGGTACTTCGGCGAGGAACCGCACCAGCAGCTCGACGACGACCTGCGCCGACTCAAGCAGGTGATGGAGACCGGCCAGGTGGTCCGATCCGACGGTGCCCCGTGGGGCAAGCGGGCCCGCAAGGAGTTCCCGCAGCGTCCGGCGCAACCGCTGTCGGACTCCGAGCTCGCTAAGGGGGCGGACGCGTGAGGGCGAACACCTGGGCCGGCCGCAACAAGGTCGAGGTCCGCGACGTACCAGATCCGAAGATCCTCAACGACCGCGACGCCATCGTACGGATCACCTCCACGGCGATCTGCGGCTCGGACCTACACCTGCTCGATGGGTACGTGCCCACCATGCAGGACGGCGACATCATGGGCCACGAGTTCATGGGCGAGGTGATCGAGGTCGGCCAGGGCGTAGATCCGGGTCGGCTGCGCGTGGGTGATCGCGTCGTCGTGCCGTTCCCCATCGCCTGCGGCGCGTGTGGCGCCTGCGCCGCCGAGCTGTACTCCTGCTGCGAGAACTCCAACCCCAACGCCGGGATCGCCGAGAAGATGTTCGGTCACCCGGTCGCCGGAATCTTCGGCTATTCGCATCTCACCGGCGGCTTCGCCGGTGGTCAGGCGCAGTACGCTCGGGTGCCGTTCGCCGACGTCGGCCCGCTAAAGATCGAGTCCGACCTGACCGACGAGCAGGTGTTGTTCCTCTCCGACATCCTGCCCACCGGTTACATGGGCGCCGAGATGTGCGACATCCAGTCCACCGACGTGGTGGCGGTGTGGGGCGCTGGCCCGGTCGGCCAGTTCGCGATGGACAGCGCTCGCGTGCTCGGCGCCGCGAAGGTCATCGCCATCGACAAGGAGCCCTACCGGCTACAGATGGCCGAACGGGCGGGCCACACACCGGTGAACTTCGAGGAGGTGGACGTGCGATCCCGGCTGCTGGAACTGACCGGTGGGCGGGGACCAGACAAGTGCATCGACGCGGTCGGCATGGAAGCCAGCCACGGCAGCGCGCACATTCACGCCTACGACCGGGTCAAGCAGGCAGTCCGCTCGGAGACCGAGCGCCCGCACGCGCTGCGGCAGGCGATCCTGTCGTGCCGCAGCGGCGGCATCGTGTCGGTGATCGGCGTGTACGGGGGCTTCCTCGACAAGTTTCCGGCCGGGGCGTGGATGAACCGAGCGCTGACCCTGCGTACCGGTCAATGCCACGTGCAGCGCTACATGAATCCGCTGCTGCAGCGCATCGAACGCGGGGAGATCGATCCAACCCGGGTCATCACCCACACCCTGCCGCTCGACCAGGCAGAACGCGGCTTCGAGATCTTCAAGAACAAGCAGGACCACTGCGAGAAGGTCGTCCTCAAACCCTGACTGCCAACCGCATCCGGCTACCACGGCGCGCCCGGTAGCCGGATGCGGCGTGTCGGGAGGCATCGATCTGCAGGCGCCATGCATTCGCGAACCGAGCTGCCCAGCTGTTTGCCGCGGACGACCCTGGGTAGGCGCACTTGGTGAGTGGGCCAGACACGGACCTAGGCAACCGATCGGACACCAGCCGTGCCGTCGCGTTCAGCGACGCGATCTTCGCCATCATCATCACGCTGCTGGTCCTGGACCTCCGGGTGCCGGACGTCCCGCCGGGCCGCCTCCTGTCCGGCTTGCTGGAGCAGTGGCCGTCGTACGTCGCCTATCTCGCGTCCTACTCGTATGTGGCCGTCGTCTGGCTCAACCACAAGGCGGCATTCAACCGCATTCAGCAGGTCGATCGCGGCCTGCACTGGATGAACCTCCTCGTACTGTTCAGCACGGCGCTGCTGCCGTTTCCGACGGTCGTCGTGTCGCACGCACTCCAGGAGCACAACAACGTGGACCAGCGTGTGGCCATCGCCTTCTACGCGCTGATCGGCGCGTTGCTGTGCGCGACGTGGCTGGCGTTCTACCACTACCTGGCCCGCAAACCCGACCTGCTGAAGGACCAGGCTAAGGGTGGCTTCTTTCACGTCGAGCGGTTCCGGGCCCTCGCCGGGGTCGTCCTGTACCTCCTCGCGGGGCTGGTCGGCTACCTGGTGGCGCCCTTGATCGGCCTGGTCATCTTCCTCCTCCTTCCGGTCTTCTACGCCATCACCAGCGCCGGCCTGTACCACTCGCGGGTGACCCGACGTATCACCCACCGCCCTCCCCCACCACGCTGAGAGCGGGCGAACCGCCGATTCAACCGGGCGGTAGCGGGTACCCGCCGCAATCCGGTTCGAGGGGGGGGATCCGAGGTGAACTACAGCGAGTTCAAGTTTCCGCAGTTGACCGGGCCAGGGTCGGGACAGCTCAGCCCCGCCGGATCGGCACCTAGGCCACACCGAGGTGGCATTACCCGGCGTAGTACCCGGTCGGAGCGCATCCGCGCGAGGACCTGCACGGGCAGATCACGCAGGAGAAACGCGAGCCGGCGCGTCGTAGCCGGCGTCGGCCACGACCAGGATCTCCAGGTCACCGGGCTGCCACTGCCCGGCCGCGATCAGCCGCCCCACAATGTCGCGCAGCTGCTCGGCGGTGACCGTGGCCGCGTCGCCACCAGGCGCAGCACGTCAATCCATTTCTGACCGCCCAGGCGAACTTGTCGGCAGCGGTGGGGTTGCCGATCAGGGGGTTCGCGCCGAATCCCGTTATGCACACCCGAAGAGTTACTTTGGGTTTTTCGATGTCCAACATCACCCGAGAGCAGGCCCGCCGAGACATCTTCGCCTACCTCACCTACTACAAACACCAGCGTCTACACTCGACACTCAACCGCCGCACGCCCCACGAAGCGCGCGCCTGCTACCGTCAAGCCCACACCCTCGCGGCATAAACCCCGGTGTCCGGTCCCGGGGTGGAACCTCGCCCAGAGGGACTTCACCTGTC
Organism: Micromonospora chokoriensis; assembly: GCF_000718555.1. Taxonomy (GTDB): domain Bacteria; phylum Actinomycetota; class Actinomycetes; order Mycobacteriales; family Micromonosporaceae; genus Micromonospora; species Micromonospora chokoriensis_B. Next base: position 135,184 of record NZ_JOAN01000024.1, on the reverse strand, counting down.
GGTGCAGCAGACCCTCTTCTGGGTCACCTGGCACGGTCGACTACAGAGGCACTTGAACGCCTGGCACACTACGCCAATGCAATCCGCGATCACCTCGGCTGAGCCGTTCCGCCCCACAGTAGTCGACTTTCACAGGGCAAACCGAGGGGGCGGCCTGTTCAGCGAGTTGATTAGCCAGTGGCTAGGTGCCGCATTCGCGGTCGCTGCGCACCGGCTCGGGCTGCGCCCAACCGCGCTGAGCCTCACCAACCTGATACTTGGGCTGGCCACCTCGGTCACCGCGGTGGCGCTCGCTGGTAAGGTCGCTGCCGGGCAGGTGCCGGCCTGGGTGGTCGGGCTGGTCGCACTGATCGGCTGGCAGGTCGCGTACTCTTTGGACTGTGCAGATGGGCAGTTGGCCCGGGTGACGGACCAGCGCACCGCCGCCGGAGGACGAGTGGACGTGCTGTGCGATGTGGCCGCGCAGATCGCCTTGGTCGCCGCGCTATGCGCGACCGCAGTGGCGCAACGACCGGCGACGCCGGCCTGGCTGATCGCGGTCTTTGCCGGCACATGGATGGTCAACCTGGTCACCGCGGTGATGCAGGCCGGGCCGAACGCGGCAAGCATGGTCACCTCGACCTCACTGCCTGTCCGGTTGGCGAAGCTAGTCCGCGACTATGGCGCCGTGATCTTTGTGACCGCGGTGGTACTAACCTTCTCCCCCGCACTCATCCTCTGGGTGATCGTTACGTTCACCGCTATCAACGGCGGCTTCCTTCTCGTCAGCATCGCCTTTTCCGCCCGCGCCTCGCTGCTCTGACCTCACCACAACCCGGCCGCCGTGGCCTGCCGCGCCGGCCTTGCCGGGCCGAACCGGGCCTAATACTCCACCGTCACATGGCTTGTCTGCGCTGGTATTGGGCTCGGCGGGCTCGGGCTTGGGATGTTCGTCGCCAGATCGACCAGTGCAGGGTGTGCTCTGGCGGGAGCGTCACGGCGAGGACAAAGGCGTTGAGGAAGAACGGGCGCAGCTCTCACTGAGTTTGACGAACTGCCTCTCTCCGGGGCGGCCCTGCCCAGCCGGCCGTCCCGCGCAACTGCCCAGTATCCGCAGTTCGGCCTCGGTGAGCATCGCGGTAAGCGGTGCTTGGGGCGGTGCACCCGGCCCAGCAGGCCGTTCAACTGGGCCGTCCACGTTAGGTCAAAGCCTAGGAAAGAACCTGCTTGATGCCAGAGCTATTAGCATCGCAGCTGCTGCAAGGCCTGGGAAGAGACCCAGTGCCCCCCCAGCCGTCACCACACTTCCGGCTGATATCGGCCCGACGATTCGGCCAATGTTCAGCGCCACGCTTGCCGCACCGTTATACCTGCCGCGATTAGCAGGTGTGGCCAGAGAATTAACGGCTCCCGGCATGGCTCGGGCGAGAAAGAGTTCACCCGCCGCGAAACCCAAGCCCGCAAGGACAGCGAGCACTAGACCAACCGATACTTGCGTCAACATCGGAAGCACACCAATCAAAAGCCAACTTAAACACCAGCAGAAGGCCGTGAAGACAAATCCAAGGCGATAGCCGGGCTTTCCGAACATCTTGGCGAGCAGAGCGCCGCAAGCCACGACGGCGATGGTGTTGGCTGCATAAATGAGGGAAACTCCGGCAGTGGGCACTACCGAATATCCAGTAATGAAGGGAGGCATCACACTTTCGAACTGCCCATAGCCCACCATGCCCAACGCAGAGACCAAAACAAGAACTACGAGTAGACGCTTATCGGTAAACACGGAAGCTGCCTTCGGTGCCCCGCTTTCACTACCGAGCGCGACGGTGTCCTGATTAAGCGTAGGGGCAAGGAACAACAGCAAAATCGTTCCGCAGACCAGAAAAGAAGCCGCGTCAATAATGAACAGAGCGGAGAAGTGTCCATGACCTCCTTGCGCGACTATGGCGCCACCAATGAGACCGCCGCATCCGAGGCCCGCGTTGAATACAATGTAATCCCACCCGAAAGCCTTCGAACGCAGCGTCCCCGACACGGTCCGAGCGATCAGCGTGGGCCATAGCCCACCTCCCGCTCCAACGCCCAGGCCAAAAAGTACAGAAGCCAAGAAGACGATGGAGAATTTATCTGCGAACGCGTATGAACCACTACCAAGCGCCGCGAGCAGAAATACGGCCACCGTAACCAAGCGCCACGAAAACTTGTCCAGGAGCCACCCACCCAACATGCCGCCGATGACAGCGGCGACTGAGGTGATGGACGCTGCAGCCGTGGCTGTCACCATGGCGAACCCTTGGACGTCGCGGAGATAGATGACCAAGTAGGGGCCTACCACCCCTGTCCCTGCCGCTGTGATGAGCCTGCCGACCAGGATTGGCACAAGGCCCGCAGGAAGCGACCTCCGAACAGAGGCTTGTGAATCAGTAACCGCATCTCGAAGTTCTTGGCTCAACCCTGGTTCCTATTCTCGGTGCTGCGCGGGGCATTCATGTCGCAAATATCTCTACAGGACGCTCTGAAGATCCACACTCGTCCGAGAATTCGTCTGACCATTGCGGGGGTCACTCAACTCAATGTAACGGGCAACCCGCTGCGGCACGTCTTCCGGGTCTACGCCCTGGGACGCATAGAGGTGACCTATTGTCGATTCGACCGCTGCAAGATCGTTCGAACTTTCGCCAATCAGGATCGCAGCACTCTGCAATGCCGTACGCAGGGTACGTTTACGTCCCTTCTTTCGAGGACGCATTCCTGCAGCGAGCAAGAGTTGTGAGATCGCCAGACAGTCGGCGAGTTTGATGTCAATCGCGTTCCGGAAGACCAGGTTCTCGGCTACCGGTGAGGCTAGGATCGGATGCCCGACGTTATGACGTAGGGCGAGAACCATAGGGACACTGATTCCCAACTCCGAGGCAATCGGGACACCGTCTTTCTCCATGATGACCAGGTTTCCCGCAATGTCAGCGAATCCCAATTCATTCCGGGTGCCAAAATTGAAATTTCGGCCGGTGAGCCCTGGGACACCGTACACATGCCGATATCGAGCAGGCGGCTGGGTGTCATACAGGATCTCGGAATCGGCGAAGTAGGTTTCAACCAAATCCACGAGATCTTTATCCGCACTCGACAGCCAAACGACCAGTCGCTGCGCATGACCTCGGTCAAATGATCGGAACCACGTCGCGCAGTCATGGGCGAGTAGCGGTGTCATTTCTGGCCAGACAGTCGCGCCGATCATGCGAAACGCCGAGGCCCGGTAGGGAACCTCTGAGTCCAGATTTAGTGTTTTGAGGTTCTGAGTACGCAGACAAGCCTGGTTTATAAGTACGCCTTCGGCAGGGAGTCGACCTGCAAGCAGATCCACTTTTATGAGATTAGTGTTGGATCCGATAAAGTCGACACTGGGATCGACTTGTTGAGTAACCGGGATCTCCTGCAACTCACGATAACCTGTCGGCCGGAAGTGGGTCAGAAAATCATGGCAAAGCTCTTTCCAGCGTTCCGAGGCGTCACGGATGGTAAGCATGACGGAATCCGTGTTTTCGAATTCCGAAGACTGCGACTCAACTAGAGCGCGCATCAGTGGACCCCGTCTTCGTCGGTATCTTTCGCGATGGGCCACGCTCTTCACGTCGAGTCAGCAACACCGACTCAGTGGGTTCATTCTGCCGCCCGTAGTGCCCCTTATACGGATCGACAGAACCAAAGTTCGTCCAGAAGGAAACCTGCCCGATCGTCATCGCCGGATATACGCGGAACGGCTTTACGCAGACCAATTCCAACGTCCACTGGTGGCAGGACGTCGTGTGTCCCAGGTTCGCGGAGACTTGGAGAAACAGACCAAGCCGGCCAATAGAGCTGCGCCCGATGAGGGACATTGCATATTCGCTACTCCCGATTACCTCCATTGTGTTACCCAGGTACATACGCCCTGGTTGGAGAACGTAGCCGTCGCTCGGGATCTCCACCTCCGAGAAGACTGGCAGGCCGACATCATCCACCCCCTGAAAAGGCTTGATGACAGGCCCTAGTCGATAGTTGTAACTGTTAGGATTGACCTGGGCAGGCATGAAGGGGTCCAGCGTGATGTTGCATAAACGTCTTTGGCGGACGATCTCGTTACCAGTTAGGATCACGCTGCCGCACCTGCGCTGTCCCGGTACGACAACGACGGCATCGGTCCAGTGCTGCCCGCATACTTCCCCGAATACAGCGTGATTTCACCGACCGGCTTCCAGAAGGTCACCTGCGCGATTGGCATGAGGTGATAGATCCGCACCGGAAGCGTGGCAAACAGCTGCAGCGTAGATCGCCCATAACTGCCAATATCAATCAGGTCGGCCGTCACGTGCACGAATAGACCGAGTCGTGCGGTCCCAGACTTGGCGTGGATGAGTGGAACGTTGTGGTCACTGCCAATCATCTCGTGCGTTTCCCCGAGGACGAAATCTCCACTCTGGAGCGTCAGGCCATCATCAGGAATCTCGACCATTTCATATTCATTGTTGACTCGTGGATCGAGAATCTCACCCGTGTAACGAATGATCCTTCTGCCGAGAAGCAGGTCGTATGAATTCGTGGTGATGCGACTAGGGTCGAAGTCGCTGATCCGAATTGCTCCGGATTCCCACTGCGAACCTATTTCCGTTCCGGTTAGAATCATGCCTTATGCCCTTTCGGCGGGATCTCTGACGTGGACGAGGCTGTGATAGCGAGCTACGCAACTCAGATGGTCGCGCATCCTTCGCTCTTCTGGCGCTGCGGGCCGTGTGGGGTTACGGCTCTTCAGCTAGAGATGCTGTGCCGCAGCACCCTTCGGACCGCTCGTTCAACGGTCCGCAGTTCCTCTAGATCCGCGCCTTCGATTAGAGCCTCCGCAACGTTGTTCTCGACGCTCAACGAAGTGATTGAAATACCGTCGAGGACGTAAGCGTCGAGAACCCCTGAGAGCGCCTTGAGGTCTTCGGCAGTTGCCTCGAAGCTCACCTTGCCGATGGCTGCTGCCTCGAAAACAACCATCCCCACCAACTTCCCCGGATGTTCTGCAGGGTGAAATTGCCGGTCCTGACCTGCGACCGCCATCCGCACCGCTAGATCAACTGGATCGATGTTGGTCGCGTGCATCACGGCTTGGCGGTACAAGCGACCGCCCGGCCGCGGATTGATCTCCAGGATCTCCGTGGAACCGTCGGCTCGAGTACGCGCCTCGACATGTAGCCACAAACCGTCGAGAGCGAGGCTCTCGCTGAGGCGGTCGATCATCTTGGCGATTGTGGCTGCCGCGCCCTGGACCAACGTCGAGACCGGCGGCGATACGAGCAAGCCAGCGTCGTGATGCCGGATATCATCGTGATCGATCTTCTCCACGTGCAACAGCGGATGGAACGCTCCATCCAGCACCGGGCCATCCATGGATGATTCGATCCCGTCGATGAACTCTTCGACGACGATCTCGGTGTCCGCTGCGAGCTGGGTGAGCAGGGTCGCGAGGCAAGCCTCGAACTGCGCGGGACTATCAGCCCGCATCACGGAGCGAGATCCTCCCGAGTCTCTCGACGGCTTCACGATCACGGGGTACTTTGCAACGTCCGCCGATGTAAGATCGCCGAGCCGGCCGCCGCCAAATGCAATCGAAGTCACGCCTACATCGAGCAGGGCCCGACGTGTCTCGAGCTTGCTCGCCAGGACCCGAAGTCCCCTCGTCGAACCAGGAAGCCCGTAGTGCTCCAGCAGGTCGCACTGCCAGGGGATCAGGGGCTCAACGAAGTTGATGACCGCTATCGGCTTCACGCCCTTCTGCGCGATCGACCGCGTGACGGTCGGCAGATCGGCCTCCCAATCGGTTACGACATGGGCATTGCAAAGGTTCCGATTACGATCATCCGGCAGAGCGGACACGAGAACTGATTGCAATGACAGCATCCGAAGGGCCGCGGCAACGTCTCTCACACCGCCCACTTGTCGGACAGAAAGAACCAGCGCATCGTTACTCATGACCCACTCCGATCAGTGCTTTGACGGTATTTGCTTTATAGAGATTCGGCATCGTCACGCGGACTTGCATTGAGATCGAACTCGACCAACAGGGGAGCCTAAGCTGAAGCGTCGCGTGATTTGAGCTGGACGACTCAAGCGCACAGCGCTGCGGCTACGGGACGTCGTAGAACAGCAGGGTCTCGTCAACAACGCCCTGACGATCTTCGGAGGGCCGATGACGACGGGCGGGTCGAGGAAGATACCCCTCAATCGTCTGCATATCCAGATTGCTCAAGTACCTCGCATAGAAGCTCTCTGGCGCGGAGAACCACTCTGGCCGAAGGGCGCGATTGACGATGATGTCCTTGCAGAGCATCATGAAGTAGAATGCGCGCGCGGCCGGCGAGGCCGACGAGGGGGACTCGACATCGCCCTCTTCCAAAATCACCACCGATCCCATGGGGGCGATACGCTTCAGTCCAGCGCCAAACTCGGACCACCGTAATTCGGGAAACACGTGATGCAGCGTCCAAAAGGCCAAAATTACGTCGAATGCTGGACCGTCAGCCTCTTCCAACTCGTTCAGTCGGAGATCAGTGACGTCAGAATTTTGGATCCTGCTAAACGGGTTGTAACGAAAGATGGTCGCTTTTTTGCAGATTCCCAATTCGAGGAGATGCTCGGCCACCCTGCGTTCATCCGTACACGAGTCGGCTCCGTATCCGAGGATATTGATCGAGTCCCGAGCAGGCAAGGTCGAAAGGTGCCCCAATATCGTCGCGGTGCGAGCCTGGTCGCGGGCATCGGTTTTCTCGAAGAAGGCCTTGGTTGATACCTGCGACGGCTGGTCGAGATTGTCTCCGATAAGCTGTTGGATCAGTTCCCGTTCAACGGCTTCACCTGAGAGGAATCGCGTCAACAGCTCGGCGCGCTGGGCGACGAAACGCCTCGCCATGCTGCAGTACTCGTCGCCAATCACCGGATAGAGCCGAAACGTTCCAAGCCTCCGACATCGGCTTTCCATATCCGACGACTCGATCATTTCTAGAATATCTCGCGGCGTAAGACTGCTCGGTCCAAAAATGAGGTCCGAGTTACTCATCGTCTTCTGCACGGCGCTGACCCCTTTCCCTTGGCATTCCTTGGTGCTGGCGAAACACCAGCTGAGATTTCCGGTGAACCCTTTGTGATCGACGAATGCTGCCTGTGCGTCGAGGCCCGCCATTTCGTTGACTGGAGCTCGTAGACGCCGCAGCTCGCCCCGAATTCAGTGAAAAGGTGGCCCTGGCCCGATCGGGCAATTTGTGTTAGCTGAGCGTTGGCGCACCAAACCACGCGCCAGATCGCCCGCCATTCGGAGCGACCCACTCTGCCGCGCACCGCTCGTTGAAGTCGACAGGTTCACCGCCCGGCCAAAATGTTCAGAGTGGCCACGGTGTCATTCAACAACTGCGCGGCTGTACGAGGGTCAACACCATCCTCACGATGCAGCAAAATCAGCTCCCACCCTCCGTCGGGCTGCGGCACCGCTTCGAACATCAACTCCAGGGCTGTCGCCGGCGGTGGAATCCGCACCGCTTGCAAGCTCAGGTCCGGCCCGAGTTGACGGCTGGGCGGCTGCTGTTGGAGAACGACCCAGATCTGGAACCAGGGATGCCGGTCACGGGGAGGGCCGAGTGCCCGGACGAGTTCGTCGAATGGCGTTCGAGCGTGCGCGAGTCCTGCCACGACCTGCTTCGCGGATCGCTTGAGTAGTGACTCCGGCGCGTCGTCCCGGGCCGACGGAAGCGGCACCACCAGCGGGTTGACGAAGTACCCCACCAACGGCTCGAGCGCAGCGTCCGGCCGGCCCGCCGTCACCGTCCCCAGGCAGACGTCGGGGACGTCGAACCGGCGGGCCACTGCCTGCCCGACGGCCGCCAGCAAAGTCGCCACTCCGGGGCCACCATGGCGTCCGGCCGCCTGGTGCAGCCGTCTGACAGCCTCGGCCGGTACCTTCGCGGTCAACTCCCGTCGAGGCGCCTCCTGAATGCTCGCGGGGGGAGGCAGCACTGGCTCCGGCACCTTGGCCAAGGTTCGACGCCAGAACGGCAGCTCCGCACGCAACCACAGCTCAAGCGAGGTCCGTTCCCAGCGGCTGTACTCCGCGTAGGAGGGCCACGCCGTGACGTTGGGGACCTGGCCCAGTAGATACGCCGTGTAGACGTCGGCCAGATGATCGATCAGCCGGTTCTCCGACCACCCGTCGAAGCAGACATGGTGAACCTGCAGGCACAGCAACCACCGGCCCTCCCCCAAATCGGCAACCCGGGCACGAATCGGGAGCTCCTTTTCGAGGTCGAACGGCCGTTGCCACCAGTTATCGGTGGCCAGGCGAGCCGCCGCGGCCACCCCCAGTTCCCCCGACCCGGGCGGCAACATCACCCGCTCCAGCTGTAGGCGGAGGGCCCCGTCCGGCAGGACGTGCTGCTCGGGCGCCTCGCTCGCCCAGTGGTAGACGGTGCGCAGCGCGTGGTGCCTGGAGACCATCTCCCGCAGCGCCGACTCCAGCAGCCCTTCGTCGATCTTCCCAGTGAGCAGGTAGGCGAGCACGACCATGTTGTCCGCGCTGGCCGGCGACATCTGCTCAGCCATCCAGAACCGCGTCTGAGCATGCGACAAGGGCGCGGGGCCGATGTCACCTCCGGTCCCGCCGAACCCGCCGGACGGCGGGGCCGTTTCGGCGGCGGCCCGGATCTCGGCAAGGCTGCCCAGCCGGTAGATGTCGGCCACGGTCGTGAGGGCGCCCAGCCAGGCCTCCGTGCGGGCGGCGAGCCGGACCGCGTCCAGCGACGTGGCACCCGCCGCGAAGATGTTGTCCTCGGCTTCCAGCTGGGGCAGGTCCAGCAGCTCACGCACCTGGTCGAGGAAGATGTCGCCGGACGCCACCGCCGGCGCTGACGGGGACGCCGTACGGACCGCGGCGAGGTGGTCCGCCAGCAGTAGCGCGGCGGCATCCGGATCGGACTTGCCGGTGGCGCCAAGGGGAAGCCGGTCGACCTGGTGCAGCACGGTCGGGATCATGGCGTTGAGCAGGTGGGGTGCCGCGACGGCGCGCAGCTCTCCTGCGTCGATCGTCGCACCGTCGGTGCTCACGTAGAGGAATCCCACCTGGGGCTGGCCTGCGGTGGGCTCCAGCCGGACCACGCAGCAGGCAGCCACGCGTGGATGCGATTCCAGAACCGCCTCGACCTCGCCCGGCTCGATCCGTACTCCATTGATCTTGAACTGCCGATCGGCCCGGCCCCGGTAGCGCAGATTCCCCTCGGCGTCGAGGCTCGCGACGTCCCCGGTCCGGTAGTGCCGGACTCCGTCCAGGTCGAAGAAGCGGCGGGCGGTCTCGTCGGGTGCCGCGAGGTAGCCGGTCGCGAGTCCGTCGCCGGAGAGGGCCACCTCGCCGGGCTCGTCGCGGCCCACGCGGCGTCCCTCCGCGTCGACCAGCGCCACGCCGGTGTACGGAATCGGCCGTCCGATGGGGACGTCCGCGCCGGGGCTGGAGACGTCGGCGGGCCGGATGACATGGGTGGTCGCGAAGATGGTGCACTCGGCAGGGCCGTAGCCGTTGACCACCTGCACCGCCGGAAAACGATCGAGGATCGTTCGTACGTGCCGTGGCGAGACCCGTTCCCCGCCCACCAGCAGCAGCCGCAACCGCCCGAGGAGGTCGGGTGCCTCCTCCGCGAAGAGATTGAACAGCGAACTGGTCAGCCACAGGGTGTTCAGGCCTCGCCTGAGGGCCTTCCGCAAGGCGTCGGCGTCCAGCACGTCGCTACGTCGGTCGAGCAGCACGCAGCGGCCGCCGTTGAGCAACGGCCCCCACAGTTCCATTGACGCCGCGTCCCAGGCCAGCGGCGCAGCCTGGAGAAAGACGGTCTCCCGGTCGAGCGGAACCGTGGGACACCCAACCAGCGTGCGGATCGTCCCCCGGTGGGGGGAGAGCACCCCCTTTGGGCGCCCGGTCGAGCCCGAGGTGTAGAAGACACAGGCTGGCGCTCGGCCATCGAGGTCCATGGGCAGGGCTGGCCGATCAGGCCCGGCCGGCATGTCGGACGGATCGAGGAGTGACAGGTCGGAGCCGGACCGGTCGGTCCCGATCTGGAGACGCGCGCCACAGTCCCGGAGCACGTCGGCGCGGCGCGCGGACGGCCAGGCCGGATCCATGGCGATGTAGGCGGCACCGGCGGTCAAGACCCCGAGAAGCGCCACCACGAGGTCGGTCGAGCGGCCCAGGCACACGGGCACGACGTCGCCCGGCCCGATTCCTTCCTTCGCCAGCCGTGCCGCGACGGCATCAGCGGCCGCGACCAGTTGCGCGTAGCTCAGTCGTTCGTCACCCTGCTCCAGTGCGACGGCGTCGGGCCGCAGCGCGGCGTGGTGAGCGATGACGCGCTCGATGCGGTCGCCGTGCTCGTAGGCGTCACTGGGGGCCCCGACGAGCAGCGGCACGGCGTCCCTCACCGAATCTCCACCGGCAGCGACGTGGTGCCGAGGATGAAATTGGAACGCAGGCGGCGGACCTCACCCGCGAGTGCGAAGCGCCCGCTGATCGGGATCAGCCGCTCGAAGAGGAGCAGCAGCTCTGTCTGGGCGACCGGGGCGCCGATGCAGCGGTGGATCCCGGCGCCGTAGGACAGATGACGGTTCGGGCTGCGGCCGACGTCGAAGAGGTGGGCATCGGGGAACTGGGTCTCGTCCCGGTTGGCCGAGACGTTCCACAGGGTCACCGACTCACCCGCGCGCAACAGGACGCCGTCCCGTTCGACGTCCTGCTTCACGACCCGCTGCACATAGGCGTTGACCGAGCCCCACCGGAGCATCTCCTCCACCGCGCTCGGCAACAGATCGGGTGACTGCCGGAGCCGCTCGTACTGCTCGGGATGGGCGATCAGCGCCTCCAGTCCCAGACAGGCGGTGTAGGAGGAGGTCTCGTTGCCGCCCACAGCCACGTTCATGCAGTTGTAAAAGATGTCCTCCTCAGACAGTGGGCGGCCGTTGAGCCGCGCCCGGCTGAGCACGGAGAGCAGGTCGTCGCCCGTACGGGTCCGGCGCTGCGCCAACAACTCGGCGAAGAACTCGAAGATTTCAGCCTGCAACCAGGCCAACCGCAGCTTCTGGTCTCCGCCGGTGTCCACGAACGTCTCATCCCGGAAGCCGACCATGCGGCGGGTCAGCCCGATGAGGTGGTGCGCCTCCGCATGGTCGATGCCCATGACGACCATCAACGCGCCCGCCGGCAGCTCGGTGGCGATCTCGGTGGCCACGTCGGCGCCGCCCTGCGCCACCATCCGCTCGACGGCGGCGTCGATCAGGACGCGAACCTGCTCGGTCACCCGAGCCACTACCGAGGCGGCGAGAGCCGGGTGGATCTGCTGCTTGAGCAGACGGTGCCGGGGCAGGTCCGAGGCGACGAGCATCCGGTTACCGGCGGTGTCGTCCTCGCTGCGGAACGACCCGCCGAGGATGGCGCCGCGGGCGGAGCCGAAGAGGGCGTGTTCCCGATACGCCCACAGGACGTCGTCGTACCGGGTCAACGCCCAGAACGTATTGCCGTCGCCACCCTCGTTGCGGTAGATCGGCGCGTGCGCGCGGAGCCACTCCAGGGCTTCCGTGTGCTTGCCGTCGACGAAGAGCTCGACATCGGTCAGGTCGATTCCGGGATTGTTCGTCACAGCAGCGCCCCGCCCTTCTTCAGTTCGTCGATCCGGGCCGCGAGGTCGGCCAGGACGCTGTTGCGCAGGATCACGCTGTACTCGACCGGGACCGCAAACTCCCGTTTGATCCGGCTGTTCATCCGGAAGGCCAGCAGGGAGTGGCCGCCCAGGCTGAAGAAGTCATCGTTGCCGCTGACCGACTCGATGCCGAGCAGTTCCTCCCACAGGGCGGCGAGGTAGCTCTCGGTCCCGGTGGTCGGGGCGACGTAGCGGTCCTGCCGGCCGCGGTGCTCCTCCAGCAGCCGTTGCAGCGCAACCGGGTCGCGCTTGCCGTGGTCGTTGCTGGGGATCTCCGACAGCTGCACGAGATGGCTGGGCACCATGAAGTCGGGCATCTCGGCCTCGGCGTACTCCCGTAGCCGCTTCGCGGTCAGGGTGCCGCCGAGAACGACGAACGCCACCAGGTGCTTGTTGTCCCCCGACCCGGAGGCGAGCACCGCGACCTCCTGCACGTCCCGGTGTCGGGTGAGCGCGCGCTCGACCTCACCCGGCTCCACCCGGTATCCGCGGATCTTGAGCTGGTCGTCCGCGCGGCCGACGAATTCCAGAACGCCGTCCGGGTTCCACCGGGCCAGGTCACCAGTGCGGTACAGCGGCGTCGCACCGTCCGGGAACGGGCTCGGCACGAATCGCTCGGCGGTCAGCTCGGGTTGCCCGAGGTAGCCCCGCGCCACACCCGGTCCGCCGACGTGGATCTCGCCGATCTGACCGGGGGCCGCTGGGCACATCTCCGGGGTCAGGACGTGCACGGTCACCCCGGCCAGCGGACGTCCGATGGGGACGCTGTCGAGTTCCGCCTCGGCCTTCGTCACCCGCTGCAACGTGCACGCGGTGGTGATCTCGGCGGGTCCGTAGAGGTTGTACAGCTCGCCACGGAAGTCACCGTCGAGCAGTTCGCGGCAGGCGGCTGGCAGCAGCACGTCGCCGCCGGCCTGGAGGATGCGCAGGGAGGCGAAGGCGTCCCGGTCCTCGCGGACGACCTGGTTGATCACCATGGTCGGCACCAGCATCGCGGTGATCCGCCGCCGCTTCATCTCCCGACGAAAATCGGCCGCCAGAAGGTCGGGGACTGGGGGCAGGATGACCACCTCGGCACCGTGCGCGAGCGTCGACCACATCTCGAAGTGGAACGCGTCGAAGGAGAGGCTGGAGATCTGTCCGGTGCGGTCCTCGGGGGTCAGGGCGGGCAGCGACGGATTCGTGGCGAACGAGCAGATGTTGCGGTGTTCGAGGACGATGCCCTTGGGCTGCCCGGACGAGCCCGAGGTGAACAGGATGCTCGCCGCCCACTCCGGTTCCACGCGGACGCGCGGCTCCGCCTCGGGTCCCGGGTCGGCCGCCGCGGCGCTGCGGAAGCCGACGACGTCCAGATCGAGATGGGCGAGGCGGTCCTCCCACTCGGGCCGGGTGACCACGAGCCGGGGGTCGCTGCTGGACAGCATGTGGTCGCGGCGGGCGTCCGGGTACCGGGTGTCCACGGCAACGTAGGCACCGCCGGCCTTCAGGATCCCGAGGATCGCGACGAGGACGTCGACGGACCGGTCGAGATACAGACCGACCCGGTCCTGCGCGCGGACGCCGCGTGCGCGCAGTTGCGCGGCCAACTGATCGGCGCGTCCGTTCAGCTCCGCGTAGGTGAGGGTCTGCTCGTCGTCGCTCACCGCCGGGCGCTGTGGGTGTCTGACGACGTTCGCGGCGAACAGACCCGTCAGGGTCGAGACTTGGTCCGGACTGTTGGTGCTCGGCATCGGGTTCTCCATCGCAAAGGCTCTGCTGGCTGTCGGGTCTGCGTCGGTCGTGGTCGCGGGCTCAGACATGGATCCACACGGTCCTGGTCAGGCAGCGCACCGCGCCGTCGGCAGCCAGCAGGATCTTGAAAGGCTGCACGTCGGGAATGGTCAGGTCGGCGTCACTGGTGCCGACGAAGGTGGTGGTCGTCCGTTCGCCGGGCCCCAGCGTGAGGGACCGGCTGTCCAGGATCCGGCAGTGGAGACGATCCTCGTGAGCAAAGGCCGTGCCGAGGGCGACGTCGAGTGGCCTGTCTGGTGGGGCCTGAATGGTCACGTCCACGGTGATCGGATCACCGCGGCGGGCCTCACCCTGGCTGCGGATCCCGACGTCGGCCGGGAACGCCTCCAGACCGGAGAGCACCTCGCCGCAGCGGACGCAGACTTCGTATCGCAGCGCCGGCCCGGCGCCACCGGCGGGCCGGACCCGGTGTCGGATGGTGGAGCGGCCAGCGCACTGCGGACACTTGTGTGTCTCCTCATCGGTCTCCGACTGCCACGGTTCGGGCCAGCCGTCGACGAAGCTGTAGAAGGTCCTGCTCGCCCACCTGATCTCCTTGTCGATCATCCGGTACTGAATCTCCGCCAGCTTCCGCTCCGCCTCCGTGAAGGCGGCATCGGCGTCTCGCGCCGCCGTCAGGTCTGCGGCCTCCGCCCGGGCCCGCACCGCGCTGGACGCCATCCGGTGGGCGGTGTCGAGTTCCGCCGTGCTGACGTCGAGGCCAAGGCCGGCCAGACCGCGCAGCCGGTCCAGCCAAGGACGGAGTCGGCCGCTCCAGCGTCCGTCCAACCGGTCCGGCACCTGCGCAATCCGGCCACCGGACCGACCAAGAACTGCCGTCAGCACCCAACTTGACGAGCCTGTCGCTCGTGGGACGACCAGCGGACCTCCGGCGTCCAGGGCCAGCAAGCCGGTGCCGGGCACCAGCACGGCGGCGTCGCTGGCCAGCACTTCGACGCCGCCCTCGCCGTCGATTGGCGTCACCGTCTCCGCGGGGTGGAGGTCAACCGCCACCGGGGCCAGTCCAGCATCACCGAAGAGGGCAAGCTTCCCTACCGCCGCCGGATCGGCGAAGATCGCTCCGTTCATCTCGCTGAGCGCCTGACCGAGCGACGCACCCCTGCGTACCAGGGCACGGAACAGAGGGCCGGCGTGGGCGGCCCCCCCGCGGGTGCCCACGGCGCAGTTGACCGCCAGGGCGTTGCCCTCCAGCATGCTCAGCGGGATCGAGACGTCGGTGCGAATCCGAGCGCCGCCTGCGACGGCCGTCCGGCAACTGTCCAGCACGACAAACGCCGCCCGAATCTCCGCGCTGCGCAGGTGGTCACCGATCTTGACGTCACCCCGCCAGCATCGAGGGCCTTGCTGACAGGCGGTGGGATACTCGGTCCAGCTCGCGCCGAGCGACGGCTGCACACCCAGCAGCGGCCGTTCCTGCTGTCGACCGCAGATGCCACCGCCGTTGAGGTGCATGAGGCAGTCGCGGGCGTGGCCGCGACCGGCAAGCACGGCCGCCCCGGCGCCGAGGGCCGAACGCAGCCCGGTGGGTGTCAACCGGACGCCAGTCAGCCAGCCCGGCGCTGGGTCCTGGTCGGCGAAAGTGTCGAACGACACGTCGTGCATGGCCGCCATGACGGCCGGACCGTGCAGCACCGTCCTGGCGACCAGCTGAGTGGTGGCAGCGAGGTCACGCCCGACGAGCACGCCCAGTTGGGCGTCGTGGGGAACGGTAGCCAGCCGCTCGGGGGACAGCGCGGCGGGTTCCACCAGGACAGTCACTGGAGCGGTCCGGCTGGCCCGGACCGCCTCGTCGAGGTCACCGTGGTGCAGGGGTCGTCCCGTCGCGCGGGCGAGCACCTGCGCCGCCGCGCTCAGCCCGCTGGCGCAGCACCAGACAGACCCCCGCCAGTGCCTCGGATCGTGGTCGACCACAGTCGGATAGGACAGCAGGCTGCCGGTGGTGCCGTCCGACCGGCGCAGGATCGGCAGCGGTGCGGCCAATCCGTCGACGTCGGCCGCCCGCCGCGCATATTCGGCCTCGTCAACGACGACTGCCACCCGGGTCGGCTGGCTCGCCGTAGCATCAATAGTGATCATGATCTTTGCCCTTCGGCCTTGATGGGAAGCGGCAGGTGGCCTAGATCAGGGAGGAGAAGCCGCAGCGATCCGGCGGACAGCCGCGCTCTTCGGATGGCTGACTCGGCCGCGGGGTTTCTCTGGGGGTACCCAAAGTCCATCGATGCACGGGGCGCGCCAAGACAGGGTGCCGGGCCTGTCCCCGGGAGGGATGTGGGTTGCGGTCACGGGAGATGCCGAGCCGGTGCTGCTGCCTCAAGCTAGATCCGCCTTCATCCATGACGCCCGACCGCCGCTCGGCGCAGGGGAGTCATATTGAGGGCGGCGGCAACGTGTTGGAGCACCGCGGGTTCCGCCTGATGGAGAAAGAAGTGGTCCCCGATGAACGACGTCGTCGCGAAGGCGCCGCGGGTACGCTGCGCCCACCCGGCGGCGGCCAGGTCCGGCCGCGGACCGTCCGAAGTCCCCCACAGCGCGTCAATCGCGCAGTCGACAGCCGCATCTGTCTCTGGCTGGTAGGTCTCCGTCAGCCGAAAGTCCGCACGAAGGATGGGCAGGTACAACCTGACCAGTTCGGGATCGCGGAGGAACTGGGGCGGTGTGGCGCCGAAGCCCTTCAGAAGCTCCAGGAACTCGCCGTCGGGCAGCTGGTGATAGCGGGGTCCCGCAGTGTCCGGAGCGCGGGATGCGGAGGCGAACAACCGGCGAACCGGACGCCCGGCGGCCTCTAGTCGCTGGGCCGTCTCGAATCCAATCAGCGCGCCCAGGCTGTGGCCGAAGATTGCCACGTCGCCGTCAGGCAGTTCCCGGATCTGTCTGGCCAACCGGTCGGCCACCTCGGCCATGCTGTCCGGCAGGTGCTGGCCGACGCCGCGCCCCCGCCCCGGTAGCTGGACGATGTGGACGTGAAGCTGACCCAACGCTGTGGGCCAGCGTCGGAAGGCCTGGAGGCTGCCACCGGCGTACGGGATGCACACGAGGTGGGTTCCTCCGGTCGCCCGAACAATGCTCCTGCCCCCACCATCTGCAACGGGGTTGGCGATCATGAACCGATCTCGCCGTCGAACGTCACGACCATGGCTGCGGTGATCCGGCGGCCGTTGGTCAAGGTCGACGGTGTCACCGTCCCGGCAGTAGTTCCCGCAGAAGTTGGCTGTGCGGGTGAGCTGCGCGGCAGGGGCGTCGGCCTGTCAGGAGGTCGCGGGGTCACCGCCTGCCAGGTCGCCCAACGCCGAAAGGAACCGCTGAGAGTCGGCATCCGTCCTGGGCCCCGCAAGCGGGTCTGGCGGTGATCGTCTCGCGACGGCCGTGCCCAGCTCGGCGTCGAGGTGACCGACAACCGATCTATCGAAAGCCAAATAGATAGCGGCGGTGCCGTCCGTGCGGCGGCATTGCATCTGGATCCGGCGAGTCTGGTGAACGAAAGAAACAAGCAGTCTGGTAGGACCAGGACGGCTTGAAACATGGGAATACGGCTGCGATGACTGCTTTGGAAAACCGCGTCCAGTACGCATGCGGATAGGCTGTGGCGGTGATCATCACCGCCTCGAAGCGGACTGGGAACCGCTTCGAGGAGGGCCGAGAATAGATTTTCACCATTCGATCGGCTTGAAGATGGCGGTGGGTCGCCGAGCATTTCGGTGACGTCGTGGCTTTCCACGCCATGAGCAACCATGGGCATATTTACGACGACGTCCGATTGCCCGTTGAAGCGGCGCAACCGTGCCTGGTGGGCAGCGAGGACCGAAGTTGTCATCTTTGCCCGGCGGTCCCGGTTGCGCAGTGCCGTCGACGTCTGCATCGGCAGGTCTCGGGCGACGGTCCCTGCAAACAACGAGCGTCCGGTCCGGTGCCGAAGAGTGATCGGAACCTTCCACCCTGTTGCAGCGGCCACCCGCTGAGGAGTCTGGACGGCCGTTTGGCGCCGCCGCATCCCGGGCGCCGGGACCCGATCGGGGCCAAAGGGGGTATTCCATCCCGCCACGCACGGGGCATCCAGGCGCCGGCCGAAGCGCTCGGCCGGCCGGAGACACCCCGGGCCGCCCGAGAGCCCGGTGGACCAGGTCCGGTGGTTGATGTTGTTGATCGGTGCGTCCGGCCACCTCCGCCCCAGCACCAAGACACATTTCTGCTGGGAACGGATCGGGCGGGTCACCATTGCGCCTTCCGCGCCTCGGCCATGCTTAACGGCGGAAAACAGCGCTGGCGATAATCGGCCTTCAAAAGAGCACATGAAACGAATGGGCGAGCGGTTTTAATTTGTTCCTCCCCCGTGGAGGTGTAGCCATTACCCGAACATGTTCGGTGTGACTCGGTTGCGTACCGAACGGCAAGTAGTGTTACACGGATCGACACCTCTGCCAGAGTGACCTGGATCACAACAAGCGGGCTTGTCGATTCGTGAATTTGTTGATTAACTGGCTGCTCGCACCTGGTTGCAGGTGTGCCAATGAACATCACGTAGCGCAGTCGCAATCCGGGGTCCACTGGAGTTCCTCCATGGCGGATCGGCGATTCGACCACGCGAATCGAGCGTCGCCAGGCCATAGACAGCTGCACTACTTCGAGTGGCGGCGAGACTCGGAAGCGGTAGTGGAGGACGCCTCATGGCCGCCGCGGGGGGGCCAGGAGCGACGCGCACGCCGGACGCCTGACTGGGCAGAACAACGGCGGGAATCACTGACAAGGCGCCGCACGTCATCGGAGAGTTCGCCTAGCGCTGGTCACTGAGAGTAGTGCAGACTCGGTGTCGGATGGGCTTAATAATCCTTTTTCATCCTTCGTGGCGGTTTGCTTCAACTTTGTGCAGAACGAGATGGCCTGCACGATCGGAGTCGCTCGCCGTGGGCAGCAGCGCAGCTTGGCCAGGCTCTTCCAAGTCTTGAGGGTGGCGATCGCGCGTTCGCGCGGGCGCGGAGTTTTCGCGTAGGCGCGGTTCACGCCTTCTGCCTACGTGACAGCTTTGGTCGGCAGCGGCGCCGCTTGAACGGTGTGCGCATGCTGCCGAGGGCTCCTTGGTAACCCTTGTCGGCGAAGGTTCATCACGTCTGCCCTGGTCAGCGCCTCGATGATGCCGTGGGTCCTGGCTGCGGTCAGGTTATGGACCGAACCGGGCAGCGCCGGTGAAGCCCAGACGAGCCGGCCAGCGGCATCGGCGATGACCTGCATGTTCACGCTGTGGCGTTTGTGCTTTCCGGAGTAGTAGGGCTTCTGCTTGGCGACCCGGTCGGTCGGGATCAGGGTGCCGTCCAGGATCGCGTACGCCAGCAGCCGGATGCGTCGCATCGCGGTGTCCAGGTCGTCGGCTGCAGAGCTGAGCAGGGCTATCGCCTCCTGGACGTAGCGCCAGGCGGTGGCGACGCCGATCTCGAAGCCGGCCGCGAGTCGGTGGCAGTCAACGCGGACGCCGCCCGGGCCGCGTTCGACGACCTGGCCGAGAAGTGGCGTGGCCGGTATCCGGCGGTGATCCGGTTGTGGGACAACGTCTCGGCCGAGTTCATCCCGTTCCTCGACTACGACCTCGAGATCCGCAAGGTCATCTGCTCGACCAACGCGATCGAGTCGTTGAACGCCCGCTACCGGCGGGCCGTGAAGGCCCGCGGCCACTTCCCCACCGAGCAGGCCGCGTTGAAGTGTCTGTACCTGGTGACCCGATCCCTGGACCCCACCGGAGCAGGCAGAACCCGATGGACGATGCGCTGGAAACCCGCGTTGAACGCCTTCGCCATCACTTTCAGCGACCGCTTCCCAGCCGCTGAAACCTACTAACCAAGATAGCCGGAAACACCGTTAGCGAGACAGCCCCCGCGCCTCGGCTCGCGGGTCGTCGGCAGCTCGCGTATTGAGTGGTACAGCCCGTCGATCGTCCGGTCAAGCAGGAATTTCCACCGCGCGAGGGCAGGCCACCGGCGATGACGCTCGAACGTCGTCGGGGAGGTGGGGCACGAGGGCGGGCTGGAGGTGACGCAGTTTCGTGTGCACCGTATTCCAGGTCCCTTGTGCTAGCCGCTCGACAGGACACCCGCAACTGTTGTGATTTTCGTTCGGGGTGACACGGGCGCGTACGCAGGCAAAGGCGTCGTTGCCAACGTCCGCGCGCAGCAGATGCCACCGACCGGCTTGCTGCTCCGCAGGTGTCGCGGCGAAGACCTCTGGAGTCTGGGGCAGGTACAGGTGGTTGCCGTGATGACGCAGAAGGTAGAGCCCATCGACCGGGTCGATCTCGTCGACGGCGGGCTGGTGGGTGGCCAGCCAAGTGACGGCTTCGGCGGCGGAGCCTGGCCCCCACAGGTATTGCGTCGGGACGCGAGTCGTGACGTATCGGGAGTCGAAGCGCTCGCCCTCGTAGCCGTCGGGCACCCCGCGGTACAGGATCCACCGGGTGGTGGGATCCTCATCTGCGGTAAGGTTCCCCGCCCGCGTGGACTCCTGGACGCCGGTGGCCGGGTTCCAGCCGACCGCGAGCGTCTCGCGTCGTACTGGCCCCGGGTAACACCTGCCGTCGGGAGTCGCGACGCCCCACAGTTGATTGATGAACTCGGCCAGGTTACGCAGAGCCAGTGTCGCGTCGACCGGGGTATGGATGTGATGTGGTCGGGCGTGCGCGAGGTAATTGCGCATCTTGACGATCACCTGCTCGCGATGTCGTGCCCGCTGTCCCCTCAGGAGTTCGTGCTGGCGTGCCCATGCGAACAGGTCAGCGAGCATGCCAGTGAAGCGCTTTGGCGCCCCACTCCCAGCGGGCAGGCGAAGTTTACGTCTGCGCAGATGCTTGGCGATGTCGTCGTAGTTGGTGCTGGTCAACGACTGTGGTCTGCCTTCGTCGTCGGTGAAGGGGATCACCCTGCCGTGGTAGAACTCGACGAATCGGGCACGTAGAGCGGGCTCGTAGAGGCCGATGGCAGCGTCAGCAACGACGGTGAACTGCTCGTAGTCGACCACACCCAAGCTGTGCTGGTCGCGCAGCCGCTCAAAGCTCACCTGAAGATCGCCAGACACGGCATCGTTCAGCACCGCTCCGGCGATCTGGGAGCGCTGAAAGGCAAGCGCATCATCCTCATGCAGAAGCCCGTCGAGGCTCAGCCCCATCGAGGTGAAGCGCAGCGTCCGCTCATCCGGCTTCGTCAACTCAGCGAACACGCCTACTCCCCATCATCCCTTCGGGCAACAGGACAGCATCTACCCCTGCAGGCGCAGCCGGCATCCCATATTCGGATGAAGAGACAACGCCCGTCCGGCGCCCCCTCGCCGTAACACTGATAGCGGGTAATTCACCACAGACGCCCTCCATCACAGGCGGGTGTTCGGCAGGTTGCCCGTGTCCCGGACAGCTCGCGTCGGAGCATTGTCGCGCCGCCCGGCCGCCGAGCGGCACACCGCCCTCTCAGTGTCTGGGGGCAGCGGCGGTTCGCGTAATCAGCTCGGCATAGTGGGTGTGGCGCTCGTCCACGTGCGTCTTGTCGCGAACGAGCGTGCCTTCTTCTGGGCGGTAGGTGTGCGTGGGCTGGTCCCGGAACGACAGCCAGTCGAATCGGCTGTTCACCCACGTGTCGTCGAAGATCAGGATGTTCGGCTGCGGATCGGGAACGTGGGCAAGGGTGAGCCTGGGGTACCGGCCGGCGAGTGCACGCAGCCGGCTGAGGGCATTGTTGCCGCTCTGCGCGGGCTCCTGGCCGAGGCCGTAGCCGATGCGCGCGGTCAAGCCGGACCTACGCAGCATGATCTCAAGCTTGGCCAGGAAGTCGCCGTTGACGACAGCGTCGCGTACGAACGGTGCGGCCAGCGGGAACCTAGTGCGGGCGGTGTTGAGCGCGGTCGTCAGCAGTTCCCGGTGCTCGAACAGCGGCACGGAGCGGACGGTCAGAGCTTCCAGCTCGCCGCGGGCGGTGACGCTCTCATGCTCCTCTGTGCCGGTCGCGGCCGCAGCGTGCGTGCTGTCGTCGGCCGGCAGCTAGACGCATGAGGTGGTGTCCGCAGCCGCTCCGGAGAGTAGTCGCGCTATCGCCTCCTCGCAGGCTTGGGAGGTGCTTCAGTAGGCGTTACCGCCTTCCTAAACCCGCATGTCGCAGATTCGAATCCTGTCCGAGGATGCCCGCGAATCGAGCAGATAACGCCTAATCGGACTCGCCACGCCCGCGTCGTCGCTTCGATCGCGCTGCCGGACCCACCGACGACCGCGGACGTGGCTGCCCGCCGCATACCAGCGCGGATAGAGGCCACCCCAACGGTTCGGCTGTCGACATCGCCGGTCCGCGCCACCTCAGCAGGGGTGCAGCACCCTTGGCCACCGTCTCGCCAGGTCTACCAGATATCGCGTACCGCAGCTGGAGGCCGCCTCCGCCGCTGCATGGGCAGACAGACTCAAGTGCTACCTCCTAGCCGAGAGTCAGTAGCTACTGGGGTGGACGTCCGGGCAGACCGGGTTACTCCCACTTGTTGGGGTCGACGTACGTATCGGTCTTCCTCAGGTAGGGCACGGCACGGGTCCACTCGCCAAGGAGATTGGCGAATCCGTCATCGTCGGTAGCCCAGACCTCACCCAATCCCACGGGCCCGGAGCCTGAGCGCGACTCGACCACCACCATGGGAGCGACCGGGTCGCTCGCCCGCTTGCTGCGCTGCTTCTGCGCCGGCCGCACGTACAGGATCCTCGAATGGACCTCATCAGGCTGCGGAAGGACCAAGTGCGCTTCAAGAGGGTCGTCGTCCGCCGTGGCTCTACCGCCACTGGCGATACATGCCGCGACGAGTTGCTCTATGCGTACCAACTGCTCGCGGGCGCCCCACCGGCGCGCTGGACTTGTTTCGAACATCCATGCCTGCACGATCCACCCGGCCGCGCCGTCTGGCAGCGGTCCAACCTCTCCGTTGCGCAACGACCGAGTCACCTCGCACATCTGCCATATCCGCGAGGACGCAAGCTCCGGATCACCCCCGGTCGGCAGTAACCGCAGCGCCTCGGCCCGTTCCGCCGCGTCGGCAGCGATCTCGTCCGCGATCGTCAATCGCTGGGTCCGTGGCAATGCACCGAACACCTCGGGCAGTTCGCCACCGAACAGCTCGACGAGATCCTTGTGGCTCCACGCCTCCGCGTGGCGGCTACCCTCATCGGCCATCAACGACACCGGGTCAATCGCAACCTCCGAGTCCCGCAGCGCCTCGACGAGGCGTTCGATCGCTTCCTCAATGGCCGGATGAGTATCGAGAAATGCCGCTGCGTCCCATGCGTCCTCAGAAAGCCGCGTGAGGACACTGGCGAGGCGGGCTGCGCGCTGCGGGTCGTCTATGGTGGTGATCTTGCAGCTTTGGTCGCACTCCTCGCCGGACCATGTCGCGATCACGGTGGTCCGGGGACCGGTGGGCAGAACGCTGTAGCTGGTCATCGCCAAGCTCCTAACGGGGCGCAGAAAGCCGCCAGGAACCCGCGCATCACCGCGATCGATCCTGGCGAACTAAGAATGATTTCCGGTAACCCCGCAGCACGACCGCAGCGCCGATCCGTACCGTCAGCATCACATGCCCGACCACGCAGACGCAACAACCTCCCGGCCGCAAGAAGCACGCGGACGCGATGACTCCCATCAGCACGTCAGAAGGGAAGGCAGTCGCCTACGCCAGGTCCCAGCGGACGCCCGGGACGAAGACGGCGGCGGCTGATGTTCGTGCCACCTCGACTTTGGTAAGCCAGTAGGTGTAGGGCTTGCCGTCTCTGAGGTGGTGCTCGCCGAGATCGCAGACGAGGTACTCCGCAGACTCGATGTGCTGCAGGCCGGCGGTCGACCATTCCTCGCTCTGCCGCCACTGCACCAGGCTGAATGGGTTGGGGATCACTATGCCGGTGACGAACTCCATCTCCGGGTCGATGCTGGTCCCTGATGTCACGATGTGGGCTATCGGCTCGATCGGGACCCTCATCCAGTCCGGCAGGTGGAGTACGCGGCGTGACCGTTCGGCGAGGGTGCGGAAGTAGGTGCCGTGGTGAACTCCGATCGACCGGCAGAGTTGGAGCAGCGGGCCGGTGTCGAGCGGGACACCGTGAAGTTGGATCGACAGGTGGGTCTGGGTCGCCCGCCGGTAGTCGTCTGCGCCGATGGTCGAGGTTAGGGTGTAGAAGCCCCCGTCGCAGTTGTCGACGTAGCAGAACTCCTCACTGTGATGCGCCTTAGGCGTGTCAGCCCGCGCTTTCCACTGGCTCAGTTCTGACGCAAACGCAGCGGCTCCGAACCCATGCCAGTTGGTTCGGGCCTGCTGGATGCTCCACCGGGCATCGGGCGACGTCCAACCAAGATCCGCGAGCTTGTCGATGACGGCGAGCACGTCACGTTCATCGAAGGCCGGCACGTCGACGTCGAGTGTGGCACCGCTTCCAGCGGCGATCACCCAATCCACGTCGACGACATCATGGGCAAAAGTGAATTGATCAAACCCGCCTCCACAGGCGAAGACCGGCGCGTCCGGCCGCCCTGCCGCAACAAAACGTGAGGCGGAGCCCGGAAGCGGCCGACGGGTCCGTGTCCGCCTTGGCTGCGCAGGTTCGTCAACGAGTGCCTTGCCATCGACCTGCAGCGCCTGCCTCTTCCGCCACAGCAGATGGGCCAACTGTTCTGGCCGCCGGGCGAGCCTGCGGATTTCCTCGCCTGAAAGCAGGAGAATCGGCTGGTGACGGTGGTCTGCGACCTCCGAGATGGCAGTGCCGGAGAATCCGGAGTTGCTGATGAGCAGACCGACGGTGCCGTTTGTCCTTCGGAGTCGGCTGCGGAGGCCGTCCACGTCGTCAATGTCTGCTCGGGCCGAGCGCCACTTGCACTCAATTAGATAGGTCTCGGTTGCCCGAGTTGCCAGGAGATCGGTTTGCCGGGGACGGGCGCTCCCCGCGTCCTTCGTGACCTCGAAATGGCTCGCGGCGAACAGCGCGGCGACGTAGTCCTCAAAGGCCCGTCCGCGCCGCTGCGGGTCCGTTATCGCCTCGATCCGGCTGTACTGCTCGTACAGGTCGGCCGCCGCCATCCGATCGCTCCCCTCACTGGGTCGCATCGACCCTAGACCAGCACTGCTCGTAAATAAGTGCCTTGAGGGGCTGCCGAGCCGCGCCCTGCGACGCGATGATGAATGCCCACCATTCAGCATTGTTCAGCCACACGTCGCCAGCATGACCGTGCATGCCGTCGACGCCCACGAACGCCGTCGTCTCGGCGCGGCCGGGAAGGCGGAGGCGCCTCGCGAAGGTGATCGCCAAAGAATCCTGTGCACGCATAGTGCGGGGGCACCCATACCGGGTCTCGATCACATGCGCCTGATCCGTGGAGATCACCTGGTCATGATCAACGGGACTGGATCGAGGCGCCGCCAACATATCCGGCGAGTACGTCATCCGATGAGCGTCGCGACCTGCTGGGCGGCCAGAAACTCGGTGAGCGCCTCGATCTGTTCGGCCTGAACGGCGATCGTGACGAGGCGCTGTGCCCGGGTGACCGCGACGTACCAGCCGCGTAGGGATTCGTCGGTGTCCGGGTTGCCGTTGATCCAGCGGCTACTCGCGTCGCTGTCGGGCATGAGCAGCATGACAGCGAGATGTTCGTTGCCTTTGACCTGATGGATGTTGTCGGAACGAAACGACGCCGTTGCAGTGTC
The DNA here is from genome assembly GCF_000718555.1 of Micromonospora chokoriensis. Classification (GTDB taxonomy): domain Bacteria; phylum Actinomycetota; class Actinomycetes; order Mycobacteriales; family Micromonosporaceae; genus Micromonospora; species Micromonospora chokoriensis_B. The sequence continues at coordinate 109,985 of NZ_JOAN01000024.1, read as the reverse complement.
TACGGCACGTGGCGTCGGTGGTTTACCGCTGAGCCGGCCGACGCCGCGGCTCGGTCGCGCGCCCGGCGGCTGCGGCGCGTTCCTGAGTTCGGCGTTCACGTCGGCGATCCAGCCTGCGTGCGGCTCCGGCAACCCGTACAGGAATCGGTACGCGCGCCGGATGATGCCGGTGAACTCGACACCGGCCGCACTGCAGCGTGCTTCGACACTGCCGCGGGCGGGAGTATCCGGGTACCAGTACCGCAGCAGCATCCTGGCGGCGAGCCGGCATGCGTCGTCGACGAGGGCCTGGTCAGCGGTCCCAGAATGCACAACGTGCCGGGCGTGGGCAAGCATGGTGGCGTTGTTCCCGGACGGGCGCCGGTTCTTGGCTGGCAGGTAGATTCGGCTGTGCGCGGTTGTCAGGCAGTCCACTGCCTCAATGCCGTTGGCCTGGGCGTGCTCGAGGAACACGTCGACGACCGGCCGGCCGCTCTGGACGTGCTTCGCTGTGCCGCCTCTCGGGAACCGGGTCGGCAGCAGGATCAACGGCGGCTCGAGCTGCGGCGGCCGGACCACGGAATCAGGCGGGCGGGCACCGGAGCGCAGGGTCGCGGCGGCCTGGCAGACCGTCCGGGAGCTGCGCCAGTTCCCAGTGAGCTCGACGGTCTGCCCGAGCTCGGCCGCCAGAGCCCGCAGTACCCCGAGTTTGGCGTCACGCCAGCTGTAGATCATCTGGTCCGGGTCGGCGACGACGACCAGCGGGATCCCGACGCGGTGCAGTGCTGTCATGATTTCCAGGTCGGTTACCGAGCAGTCCTGCGCCTCGTCAACGACGATCTCGGCGAACCGTGAGCGCAGCGGCCCGGTGACGCTCTCTCCCTCGGCGAGGTATTTCAGCGCCAGCAGCCGGCTCTCATGCCCGGTGACGTATCCGTCCTGAGATTGGGCGTCGCGGACGGTGAACGCCGCCTGCGCCCACCGGTCCCACCCATAGCTGCTGCCGTTGATAAGCAGGGCGTGTTCCTGGGAGAGCAGGTCCTGCCGGATGGACTCCTGGCCGGTGCGCGGATCCGACACGAACGTGAATCCGTTGAGCGGAATCTGCCGGTCGAGTTTCACTTCGGCCTGCACCCGGTCCCAGCTGTCGATCAGTTGCAACGGCTGGTTCGACGGCAGGTTCGGTGCCACCAGGGCATCCCAAATGAAGGCGTCCAGGGTGCCGATGTAGTGGGGAAAGGCGGTTGCGTCGGGCCGGCCGTCGCGGTGGCAGCGGCGGCGCATCTGGGTCGCCGCAGCCCGGGTGAACGACAACAGCGCCCGCCCGCGGCGCAGCGTAACCTCGGGTCCGCGCAGGTGCCGCGAGACGATCACGTGGGTTTTCCCGGCGCCGGGACAGGCTCGGACGAACAGCGGCGCCTTTGCGGTGATCGCCTGTTCCTGCGCCGCGACGGCCTGCTCGAACGCCGTCGTCATCGGGCGCTCGTCGGCCAGACCGGAGGGGAAGCCTCGGCGATGTAGCGAATACCGTCGGCAAGGTTGTCGGGCACGACGAACTCGCATCCGGGAATTAGCCGGTCGGCCAGGGCGTGCGCAAACTCCGGCTTGGAGATGGCCGAGCCCTCAGCTGCCGCATCGTCAGAGCTGGAGATGAACAACATCCGGAACATCTCTGGCCGCTGGTCGACGGGAGCGGCCGCGATCGGCGCCCACCGATGCTCCGACCTGGGTGCACACTCCAGGAACGCCTGGTGTAGCAGTTCCTCGTTTTGCGGACACATGAGGGTCGGCTCGAGGGTGCGCGGTGCGACGAACCACTCGATGACCTCAGGTCCGGCCCCGAGTTGTCTGGCCTCCGCGCGAGCGTCGATAACCCGCTTCGGTTCGTCGGTCCCCGCCTTGTCGGAGTCGGTGATCACCGCGATCCGCTGGCCGATCCGGGCACCGTTGGCGGCGGTCAGCAGCACCTTGAAATAGGCGCCGAATCCCACGCCGTCGGCGAGGACGATCGTCGCGCCGTGGAAGCGGTCCATCGCCTCCTGCGCGGCCTGGAGCTGCGGTTCGCGGGAGCCGGCCGGCGCGGCCAGCACCAGGTCGGCGAGGGCCGGCAGCAGCAGCCCCTCGGATGGGCCCTCGACCAGGATGATCCGTGCCGCGTAGAGCAGCGCGTTCTTGGTGACGTCGAGGAACCGGTCGAGCTGTTTGATCTGCTTGATCCTGAGGCCCAAGTCGGCGACCGCCACGGCCCGAGCCTGCCATCCGGTGGATTCCTTAAGCGGTCCGCGGGTCATCACGACGAGATCCTCAACACTGACCGCCGCGGACAGCACCGGTGAGTGGGTGGTCAGCACGACCTGAATGTGCCCGGCTGGCTGGGACGGATCAGTGACCATACGCTGCCGGGAGGCTGCCGCCCGCCGTTTGAGGTAGCGCAGCAGCAGGGTCTGCAACTGCGGGTGCAGATGGGCTTCCGGCTCCTCGATCAGCAGCAGGGTCAGGTCGGACTCACGGGCGGTCTCGAGTTCGGCCAGGACGGTCGCGATGTACAGCGCGTTCGCGTAGCCCAGCCCGGAGTTGTCGATCGACGCCGTCAGCGGCAGTTCCGCGTCGCCGAGCAGCATCCGCAGTGCCCGCGAGATCGACCCCAGGTTGGCATCCGTCACCGTCAGACCGGCCTGCTGACGGTGTGCCCCGGACGTGATCGCCCCGAGTGAGCCGCTGACTGCCGAACCGACGGCTCGAACCGCCTCGTCCTGTGCGAGTGCAGTGAAGTGCCCGGCGGCACGGTCGACGAAGGCGTCGACCTTGTCCTGACCGCCGAGCAGCGCCTCCAGCATCACCCGAATCCGGGCACCACCGGCGACGCCGAGGTCGCGGACGGCATCGCGCAGCGCGGGCAGGTGCACGTGCCGGATCGCGGTGCGCAGAGAGGGCTCGCTAGACGATTCCTTGTCCTCGCCGACCTGCCACGTCGTCGTGCCTCGACGACGCCCCAGCGGCGGCCTGGTGTATGTCAAGGCCCACGCCGCCGAGCGTTTCCCATCGGCGGTCGCGCCGGGAAGAAACGCCGACAGATAGGCGCCAGCATGGTCCGGGTCAATGTCCGACAGAACGGCCCGCAGCTGGACTTGATCATCCGGGCCGGCACCGTCGAACATGTCACCATCGGTCAGCGCCGGGCCGCGCCGTCCGTCGAGAGCATCGGTCAGCTGGCGCAGACCGTCGATCACCGTCGTCTTGCCCGCATTGTTCTCACCGGCCAGGACAGTGACCTCGGGCCGCAGCCGGACGCTGACCTGCCGGCACGACCGATAGTTCCCGATCGTGATGTTGGAAACGAACATGACCGCCCCTACGAGTACGAACGTCCATGATCGCAGCGAACCCGATCATGGACGTCGGACATCAGGTCCGATCCCCGGCACCGAACGCACGAGGCGCACTCCGCCACCTGCCGGCAACGATCCGTCCAGCGTCTCGCCGACGCGCAGGCAAAGACGGGCAGCTGAGCGACGACGGTGCAGCCCGACCGGAACCCCCGAGCGCACCTGGCAAACCGCCAAGTACAACAACTTCCGCCTCGCCATCGCGCCGCCGGGAGGCGTCCGCCCAGACTCCGCGCCCTGCTGAAGAGGTCTCGAAGTCCACCGGCGCTTCCCACGCCCGTGGGGGTGGACCCTCAGTCGCACCGGGCGGCATGCTTGATCCGAGGTGCTCCCCACGCCCGTGAGGGTGGACCGTACGAGTCGGCGATCTGAGTCGGCTCGTCGTTGTGCTCCCCACGCCCGTGGGGTGGACCGGCACGGGCCAGCGGGTCGGCGGACTCGACCAGGTACTTTCCACGCCCGTGGCGGCGGACCGCTGGCCCGAATCGTCGACACGCTGCACTTCGCGTGCTCCCCACACCCGTGGGGGTGGACCGGCGTACCGGTGCTTCCCGCCGCTGGTCACCCAGTGCTCCCCACGCCCGTGGGGGGTGGACCGCAGTCGACGTCAACGGTGGCGTAGTCGTTGACGTGCTCCCCACGCCCGTGGGGGTGGGCCAGCGCTCCAGGCGGGTGAGCGTGGCCTTGGCGAGTGCTCCCCACGCCCGTGGGGGTGATCCCTCCTTCGGCCTCGATCACGTACTCCCGCACATTCCCTGCACCGTGATGGCTGGGCCCGCCGATCGCACGCCAGGCCCAGCCCACACGGGTCATGTCAGAGGGTGCGGTTCGTTGGTGAGTGCCGCCAAGGCAGCGGCGACCTCTTGCAGGGTGGCTCGCACGTAGGTTGCGGTGGTGCCGGCGTCACTGCCACTGTCCGAATGACCGGCATAGGCGCGTGCGACGCCGTAACCGAAATTTCGCTCCACCCACGTGAGCGTCGTGTGTCGCAGCCAGTGGGTGCTGATCTGCTGCACGTAGACCCAGGGCAAGTGCTCACCGATGCGTACCCACAGGTGGTCGTAACGCCGGTAGGTGATGGGCTGCCCGTTGCGGTACCGAAGCAGTTGGCCCGTGTCCGTCGCGCCCCGCTCCTCGGCATGCCGCTGCAGATATCGCATCAGCGTTGGGGAAACGGGCTGCCACCGGACCGTGTCGCCCTTCTCGCGAAGCAGGATGAGGCACTGATCCGGATCCAGGTCGACCGGGCGAAGCGCCAAGGCGCCTCCGCGGCGACAGGCTGTTTCCGTGTGCAGTCTCAACAGCAGACTGTCGAGCGCTGGATCGTCACCTGTGCTCGCGGCAACCTCGTTAATCTCAGCCAGCCGAGTGTCCGCCACCGCTCGCCGCGTGCTCGGCAAACGTCGCGGCTTCGCCACCTTCAAGGCAGGGTTGTCCGACGCCGATATGAAACCATCAGCGACTGCCCTCTTGTAGAGACACCGCAAGGCGGCAATCAGATGCTCCGCCGCACTTCGACCTCCGCGAGCATTGCGCCGAGCCACGACGTGCGTCTTGACGTACTCCGCCAATTGCTCAATCTCTGACGGCGTCGGTTCGTCCAGCCTGCGTTGCCCCCAGTGCTCCACCACACGGTTCCAGTAGGAACCGTAGGCACGTCGCGTTCCCGTTGTGACCGCCGCCGACACCACAGGGACGTATTCGGCGAAGGTCGGCGACGGAGGCCGAACCGCAGCGGCCTCAAGAAGATCAGCAGGCGAGATCCCCATCCGCGCAAGAAGCAGCCGAGCCGCGTCCAACTCAGCGCGGCTCGCTGCGGCGTCACTCATGATCGCCCCCGAACACCGCGTCGTGAGTCTGCGTGATCATCTCGTCGAGCTTCGCTGGCGGGTACGCCACCAAGCGTGCGCTGTCTGGTTCCGCCACGATGAGTACGCGGTCGCCAGCGGTGAGACCGCACCATTGACGAACCACTGCCGGCAGCCGAACGTGGCCCTCCCTCGTCACCTTGAAAACGCCCTGCTCGTCAGCTGATACGACGATCAGCCCTCGGCGCTCCCTGATGCTCAATCGCAGTCCGGGGGTCCACTGGAGTTCCTTCATCACGGACCCGTCAGCGATACGACCCCGCGAATTAAGCGTCACCAGGCCATAGAGAGCTGCGCGGCTTCGAGTAGCGGCAAGACTCGGAAGCGGCAGTGGAGGGCGCCTCATGGCTGCTGTGGGAGCGCCAGGAGCGGCTCGCACGCCGGACGCCATGCTGGGCAGAACAACGGCGGGAATCGCTGACGAGCTGCTGCCGCGCGTCATTGACGAGCTCGCTCAGCGCCGGTCACTGAGAGTAGTGCCATGCGCGGTGTCGGATGAGTTTCAGCGGTGGTCAAGCATCCTTGACCACCGCCACGTCCATGTCGCACAGGAGAAACGTTCTTGTGTCCGAGGGGGGACTTGAACCCCCACACCCTATACGGGTACTAGCACCTCAAGCTAGCGCGTCTGCCATTCCGCCACCCGGACCTACACGTTCAGCCTACCTCGCCGTCCAGATGATCTTCCATCTGGTGTTCAGCGCGGTGAGCCGCACGGGGAGTTACTGTACACGCCGCTCGTGGATCATGCACATCGCCTTCTGGCGCCCCTCTCCCGGCGCTTCCGTAGCTGCTCAAGCCGCCTCAAAACCACCGCGCCGACACACCGCCGAAGCGTGTCCGGGTAGCGTCCGGCGGCCCTCGGACGGCAGCATTGCCACGTGTCCCATCCCTCCCCCCTGGCAGCCGCCCAGCACCGAGCCCTCGCCCTGCGCGCCGCGGGCGACCTCAGCGCCGCCCGGCACCTGCTCGCGGAGGCCGTCGAGTCCGCTCCCCCGCCGTTCGGCGACGACCACCCCGAGATGCTGCACACCGCCCATCTGCTGGCACGACTGCACCGGGAGGGGGACGACCCGCTCGCCGCGCGCCGGGTGTTGGAGGAGGCGTTCGCGGCGGGCGAGCGGCGTTGGGAGCACGCTGAGCCGCTGATGCTCGCGCTCGCGTTCGAGCTCGCTGAGGTAGCGGAGGAACTCGGCAACCGGCACGAGGCCCGCCGCAACTACACCCGCGTCGCCACCGCTGGGCCCGCCGCGCTCGGGGAGAACCACCCGGCGGTACGCGCCGCCCGCGACTATCTGCGCCCACCCGCGTCGACGCCGGGTGAGCAGCACCCCGCGCCTACGCCCAGTCTGGCCGAGCCCGGCACCCGGGCGGCGCTCTCCGGCCCCACCCTGTCCCTGGCGACCCTGGCCGCGATGCGACCCTCCGCAGGTGGCCCACCGGCGTCCGTCTCACCCTGGGCGCCGCCGCAACCGCCGGCCACGCCCCAGCACACCCCTCCGGCGGTACGCGCACCAGCCACACCCCCGTCGCCGCGCAACGCCACTGCGGCGCCGGTCCCAGTCTCTCGGGTGACGCCCGTTACGCCGGCAGCTTCCTCAATCGCGTCACCGCAGCCCGGCCCGCCGTCGGCCGCGCCTGCGATGCCGCCCCGTCAACGTGCCAACGAGCAGCCGGCCGCCCCTTCCCGGCCAGCCGTTGCCCCGTCGCCCCGGCCGGGAGTCGACGGTCCGTCGACGCTGCCCGAGCAGCGGCCACCACACCAATCGCCGGCCGGACCGACCGCGGCACCACGTCAGCGGATGGGCGACCCGGCAACCCCGCCGGCGGTCGACGTGTCACCTCGGCCGTCGACCCCAACCGCCCCGACGTCGGCCGCCCCGCCAGCGGCACCGCCGGTGCCGGCACCTCGCTGGGACAACCCCACGATCCAGGTACGGCAGATCGAGCCGCTGCTCGCCGAGGAGGCCGCCCGAACCGCGGCCCAGCCATCCGGGCCGAACGAATCGCACCACAATGTGTCCGGCGCGGCGACATCGCCGGGCAGGCCCTCTCCGACCGGGGACCATCCGGGGCCGGCGTACCCGGTGAGCGGACCACCCGCCCAGCCCATCAGCGCACCGCCCGCGATCCCGCAGCCGATCTCCGCACCACCCGGCCACCCGTACCCGGTCTCCGGACCACCCGGCTACGGCCAACCCGTCTCCGCACCACCCGGCTACAACCAACCCGTGTCCGCACCACCGGGCCACGGCCAACCCGTCTCCGCACCACCCGGGCACACCTATCCGGTGTCCGCGCCGCCCGGTTTCGGGCCACCTGTCTCCGGGCCGCCCTACGGACACCCTGTCTCCGCGCCGCCGGTGAGCGCACCGCCCGTACCGCCGTGGGGGATGACCGCACCGCCCTGGAGCAGCAGCGCCCCATCGCAACCACTGCCGACTCCCAGCGCCGACTCCGCCGCCCACGCCGCGATGCCCGCGCGCGCGATGGCTGGGCAGGCCACGATGGAACCAACCGGCCCCGGCGCGGACAGCGACTCTGGGCTGGGCATCCTCGACGCCCCGGTAGTGCCGACCCAGCGGGCCGGTAACGCGCCGTCCGACCAGACTGAGGTGTTCCCGTCCGTTCCGTCGCAGGGTGACCCGGCCGAGGTCGGGGCCAGCCCGAGCCGACCCGTCGCCACCCAGCAGACCCCAGCAGCCGCGCAGACGAGCCCCATCACCCCGCAGGCGAACTCCACCGCCGCTCAGGTAAGCCCGAACACCGCGCAGGCAAGGCCCGCCGCCGCTCAGGCAAGCCTGACCGCCGCACCGGAGAGCCCCACCGCGGCCTGGCCACCGAGTGCCGGCTCCAGCCAGGCGATGCCATTGCCAAGCGCGCCGCAACCGGTCGGGCACCACCAGGGCCAGCAACTGCCCCCGGCGCCGTACCCGGGCCAGCAGTACCACCACCAGGTGCAGGACGCGTACCGGCCCACGTACACCGATGAGGGTGGGTCGACGGGCCGCAACCGTGCGGCGCTGATCGGCGCGGTCGTGGCGGCCGGGGTAGCCGTCGTGGCGGTGGCCGGCCTGGGTGCGGTGATGCTGACCCGCGACGATGCGCCACCGACCGGGACCGCGCCGACGGCGGCGGCGCAGGCACCGACGGCGGCGGGGCCTGCGCCGGGCGACCTGAAGCTGCGCGACGATTCGACCACGGTCACGCTGACCTGGACAGATCCGACCGGCGGTGCGGTGCCGTTCATGGTCGCCGCGGGTCGGGCGGGGCAGCCGCTGGGCGTGATCGCCACCGTGGACCCGGGCCGGACCAGCCACACGGTCAACGGGTTGAACTCCCGAGTGGATCACTGTTTCACCGTGTTGGCGGTCTACTCCACTGACAGCTTTGCGACTTCGGGGCAGGTTTGCACGACGCGAGAGCGCACCGCCTCGTCGAGCGGGTCGCCCTCGGGTCGACCGTCGCCACGCTGAGGCGAGCGGAAACCGGGCTGAGTCAAGCGGAAACCGGGCTGAGCTGGGTGTCCACACCGCACACGCTCGGTATCCACAGGGGTGACGGTGCGGGTTCCCCCGTCACCGGCAGCGCCATATGATGGCACCCGGCTCAGGGGAGGGTCGCCGCGAGGCGCTCCACCTGCCACGACTCAGGGGAGGCAGCCGGCTGTGGCCAGCATCGACGACGCCGTACAGTCCGAGGCTCCGCGCTCCCGGTCGCGGCTGCGCGGCGGGCTGGTGACCGTCGGCACGGTGGCCGCGCTGCTGGCCGCCATGGGGCTGACCGTCCTCGGGTTGGGCGCGGCGGACAACGCGGTGGCCAACTACGACGCGAGTTCCTGGTTGTGGAGTTCGGTGCGCAGCGAGCTGGCCCGGGTCAACGGGGTCACCGCCCGGGTGGACACCCGCACCGAGATCCCTGGTGCCCGCCAGCATCCGATGCAGGTCACCCAGACCGACCGACTGCTGCTCCTGCGTGACCTGCAGACGGGGCAGGTCAGCTCCCTGGACCTGGCCACCCTCCAACTCAGCGCGACCACCCGGACCACCCCTGGCCTCGGCGTCAGTGTCGCCCTACACGAGGACGCGGCCTTCGTCGTCGACGCTGTGCAGGGCATCGTGCGCCAGCTCGACCCGCGATCGTTGACCCCGGTCGGCGAGCCGGTGCGCTACCCGCCGGGCATCACTGGAGGTGCCTTCGACGGTAAGGGTCGGCTCTGGATCGCGGTGCCCAGTGAGGGCACCGTCTCGGCGATCACCGCCGCCAAGCTGCCGTCCGTGCCCGCGTCGGCCGCGCCGGCCGGTGCCGGGCTCAGCCCGCAGCGGGTCGAGTCGTACGACGTCGCCGACGCCAGCCACGAGCTGGTGGTCTCCACCCTGGACGACGGTGTGGCGGTGCTCGACCGGACGGCCGGGAAGCTGGTGCGGGTGCAGCGCGGTGAGGTTCACCCGATGCCGCTGACGCTGTCCGGCCCGGCGGAACTGCCCACCCGCACCAGCGGGCCCCGGGTGCCGGTCACGGTGACCGCAGACCGGCGGGTGCTGCTGGTGGGTGACGGTGGGCAGGAGAGCGCCTTCACGGTGCCGGGCGAGGGGGATCGGCTCAGTCCGGCGGTGGCCTGGGCGAACCGGATCTACTGCGCCGACGAGGCCACCGGCACCATCTACTCCTTCGACGCGGGCGGTCAGCTGGTCGAGACCATCCGCGGGCGGGCCAACGGGCCGCTGGAGCTGGAGGTCCGGGAGAATCACCTGTTCATCAACTCCCCCGACGCGGCGACCGCCCGGGTGGTGGATGACAAGCACCAGGTGCGCGAGGTCAACAAGTACGCCAACGACGTGCTCGGCGGCGACCCACCGCCGGTTCCCCCGCCGCCGCCCCCGCCGAAGAAGCCCCGGGTGGGTAAGCCGAGCGCGCCGCGCAGCGTCACCGCCGCCGCCGGCAACGCCCAGGCGCGGGTGAGTTGGCGGCCGGCCGCCGCCAACGGCGCCGAGATCATCAAGTACGTGGTGCAGGGCGCCGGCCAACGCCTGGAGGTGGGCGCCAACCAGCGTGCGGTGGAGGTCAAGGGTCTGACCAACGGCGAGACGTACCGCTTCGCGGTGCACGCCGTCAACGCCAAGGGCGACGGCCCGCCGCGCACCAGCAACCCGGTGACGCCGACCGCCGCGGTACCCGACCCGCCGGCGAGCGTCACCGCGCAGGAGCGGCCGGACGGCACGGTGTTGGTGAAGTGGCCGGCGGCGAACGGGCAGGGCAACACCATCGCGAAGTACGCGGTGACGGCCAGTTCGGCGGGGACGAACGCGCCAGCCGGTGAGTCGACCAAGACGGAGCTGGTGGTGCCCGCCGGTGAGCTGGAGTACGGCACCCAGTACGCGTTCACGGTGGTGGCGGTCAACAGCAAGGGCGCCGGGTCGGCCGCGTCCCCGGTCAGCAACACGGTGGTGCCCTTCGCGGCGCCTGGTCGACCGCTCGACCTGCGCGCCGGCACGGTCGCCAACCAGCCGGGTGCGGTGACCGTGCAGTGGGCGCCGGCCGAGGCCAACGGCCGGCCGGTGACGAAGTACCTGGTGGACGTCGGTGGGCGGGTCAGCGAGGTGACCGACACCCGCACGACCGTCACCGGGCTGGGCAACGGCCAGAACGTCACGGTGAAGGTGAAGGCGGTCAACGAGGCGGGGCCGGGCCCGGAGGCGACCGACACCGCCCGTACGGTGGCCGAGCCACGGGTCACGGTCACCGGCTCGTCGTCGACGGCCACTGGTGCGACGGTGACGTTCACCGTGGACGCCGGTGGCGGTCAGGCCACCTGCGCGTTGTCCACGACGGGCGAGCCGGCGAAGGCCGGGGCGTGCTCCAGCATCACGATGACGGGCCTGACGCCGGGCACCGCGTACACGTTCACGGTGACCGCCAGCAACGCCGCCGGTAGCGGCACGGCGACGAGGGCGGAGACGACCCAGCCGCTGTACGGGATCGCGACCTGCCGCAACGGCGCGTCCGGACCCGAGTCGACCTACTGCGACAAGGACCGGAGCGGCCGCAACGGCAACGAGATCTTCTCGGTCGCCCGACAGGACAACGACAAGCAGGTGGGCTGGGCCAAGCCGGGCACCCGACTGCAGGCGTACTGCAAGAAGTCCGGTGAAGAGGTCTACGCCTACATCTACAACAGCGACAAGCGCAGCACCTGGTGGGTGCAGGTCAATTACAGCGGGAAGAACTACATCCCGTGGGCCTGGCTCAACCTGGAGGGCGGCGACAACATCAACGTCCTGCCCACCTGCTGAAACACCAGGCAAGGAGCACCACCGACCGTGAACACCCACGAGCCGCTCACCCAGCCGGAGGTGCAGGGCTTCGCCGCCCTGGCCGCCCGGCTGGCCGAGAACGTCAACGCGGTGGTGCTCGGCAAGCCGCAGGTGGTGCGGCTGGCGCTGACCGCGCTCTTCGCGCAGGGTCACGTGCTGCTGGAGGACGTGCCCGGGGTTGGTAAGACGACCCTCGCCCGGGCCATCGCCGCCACGGTGAAGGGTGAGTGGCGGCGCATCCAGTTCACGCCCGACCTGCTCCCCTCGGACGTGTCCGGCGTGACGATCTTCAACCAGGCGACCCGGGACTTCGAGTTCCACCCGGGGCCGGTCTTCGCCAACATCGTCATCGCCGATGAGATCAACCGGGCGTCACCCAAGACCCAGTCGGCGCTGCTGGAGGTGATGGAGGAACGCACGGTCACGGTGGACGGGGTCCGGCACCCGGTGCCATCGCCGTTCCTGGTGGTGGCCACCCAGAACCCGGTGGAGATGGACGGCACCTACCGGCTGCCCGAGGCGCAGTTGGACCGGTTCCTGGTGAAGCTCTCCGTCGGGTACCCGGACGAGGCGGTCGAGGTCGAGGTGCTGCGCGGCGCGACCGTGCGGTCCCCCGAGGCGCTCGCCCCGGTCACCGACACCGCCACCGTCGGAGAGATGGTCCGGATGGCCCGCCGGGTGCACATCGCCGAGCCGCTCTACGCGTACGCGGTCCGGCTGGCCGCGGCCACCCGCACCCACCCGCAGGTACGCGTCGGAGTCAGCCCTCGAGGGGTGATCGCGTTGACCCGCGCGGCGTGCGCGTACGCGCTGATCGACGGGCGGGGCTGGATCATGCCGGAGGACCTGAAGGCGCTCGCCGAGGCGGTGTTCGCGCACCGGCTGCTGCTCACCCCGGACGCTCAGGTGCGCGGGATGACCCCGGCGGAGGTGCTGCGCCAGGCCATCGCCTCGGTGCCCGTGCCACTGCCGTCGGGGCAGCCCGCTCCGGTGCAGGGCTGACCGGCAGCAGCGCGATGGGGATCACCGCCCGTGGCGTCGGGCTGCTCGTCGCCGCCGTCCTGCTGCTGGGGGCGGGCTTCCGGTTCGCGTACCCCGAGTTGACGCTGCTCGGCGCGGCGGCCGGCGCGGCCGTCGGCTACGCCGCGCTGGTCGCGGCGTGGCGGCCCCGGCTGACGGTGACCCGCCACGCGGACCCGGACCGGGTGGCGCGTGGCGAGCCGGCGAGCATGACGTTGACCGTGCGCAACACCGGCCGGCTGCGCTCGGCGAACCTGCTGGCCGAGGACCGGTGCGGTGAGCGGACCGTGCCGGTGCCGGTGCTGCGCCTGCGGCCCGGCCGGGACACCGAGGTCCGCTACGACGTGCCGACCGACCGTCGTGGGGTGGTGCTGGTCGGTCCGCTGCGGGTGACCCGCCGCGATCCGCTGGGGTTGGTGGCGCTGGCCCGCCCGTACGGCGCGGCGGTGCCGGTCTGGGTGTATCCCCGGATCCACCCGTTGACGGCGGTGCCGCGTGGCGCGGGGCGCAGCCTCGACGGCCGGGTGGACGGTGTTCCGCACGGGTCGATCACGTTCGACTCGCTGCGCGAGTACGTGGTCGGTGACGAGCTGCGCCGGGTGCACTGGCGCACCAGCGCCCGGGTGGGTGAGCTGATGGTGCGGGAGAACGTGGACACCAGCCTGCCCCGCCTGGTCGTCCTGCTGGACAACCGCCTCGCCGCGCATCCGCAGCGGGTGGGCGGGGTGGCCGAGTCGTTCGAGTCGGCGTGCGAGGCGGCGGCGTCGATCGTCACCGCCGCGCACCGCGCGGACCTGCCCGTGCTGTTGCTGTTGGTCGCCGCAGCGCCGGCTGAGGCCCAGACGTCCGACGGCGGACCGGCGCTGGGTCCGCTGGACCGGCTCGCCGCCGCCGACCTGTCCGCCGATGGTGACGCGGTGCGCGCGGCCACCACCCGGCTCCGCCAGGACCGGCTCGGCGACACGCTGATCTTCCTGACCGGGCCGGGTGGCCGGGACGAGTTGGGGCACGTCGGGGCGCTGCGCGGGGCGTACCCGTCGGTGGTGGTCGCTGTGTTCGGCGCGGCCGAGCCGACGCCGCCGGGCGCCGCCGGCCTGGTGGTCGTCGACGCGGCGGACGGCGCGCAGTTCGCCGCCGAGTGGGACGGGGTACGCCGGTGGTGACGCGCGTCGTGCGGGTGCTGCGGGCGGCGGTCCTGCCGCTGGCGCTGATCGGGTTGACGGCGCTCGCCGGGGTGGTGCTCGCCCGGGTGTACGCGGGCAGCCTGCTGACCTGGCTAGTCATCGGCGCCGCGGCGGGGTCGGTGCTGGTCAGCGTGGCCGCCCGACGGCTGCCGTCCTGGTTGGTGGCGCCGGTGTCGGTCGCCGCGATGGCCGGCTGGACACTGTGGTCACTGCGGCTGGCCGCGACCCGCGCCGAGTTGCCGGGCGGCCTGCTGGAGGTCACCGCGGACGCCGCCCGCAACGGCATCCCGCGGCTGCTCACCGCGATGATCCCGGTGGAGCCCACCCCGGACACGGTGCTGGTGCCGGTCGTCGCCGCCTGGCTGGCCGGGCTGACCGGCGCGGAGGTGGCGCTGCGCAGCGGCCGGGTGTTGCTGGGTTACCTGCCGGCGGCGGGTCTCTACGCCGCCGCTCTCTACGTGGTCGGCCCGAACGCCGAACCGGCGGTCGGGGCCACGCTGGCGTTCGTCGCGGTCGCGGCCCTCGGCCTGGCGACCCCCGCCAGGTCCGCGCCGAGCGGCGGCGATCCGACCGCCGACCTGACCCCCGGGGTACGCGCGGCGGTGCGGCTGCGGCTGGCCACCAGTGCGGCGCTCGGGGTGGCTCTGGTGGTCGGGCTGGTCGCGGTGCTCGGCCCGGTCGTCGCCGGGCAGGTCGACGGCCGGCCGGTGGACCCGCGCCGGTACGTGGAGCCGCCGCAGGTACAGACGCTCGACGAGAACCCGTTGATCCGGATCTCCGGTTGGGCGCTGCACCCGGAGCAGAAGCTCCTGGACGTGAGCACGGAACGCACTGCCGGTGCTGCGCCAGCGGCTGACCCGGCGGCGGACGCCGCGCGCAGTGTGCGGATCCGGTTGGCGGTGCTCAGCGACTACGACGGGGTGACCTGGCGGGTCGGTGCGACGTACCGCAACGCCGGTCGGATCCTGCCGGCCGCGACTGCGGCTCGGGACAGCACGGTGCGGACGGTCCGGCAGCAGATCAGCGTGGCGGAGTTGAGCGGTCGGCTGCTGCCCGCCGTGGCGACGCCCCGAGAGGTCAGCGGCGCCCGGGTGGCGTACGACCCGGCGAGCGGGACGCTGATCCGGCCGGAAGGGCTGACACCGGGGCTGCGGTACTCGGTGACCTCGGCCGAGGAGCACCCCGACTCGAACCTGCTGGCCAGCGCGAACGTGCCCGCCGGCGATGAGGTGGCCCGGGTGCTGCGGGTCGCCGACGGGGTGCCCGACCCGATGCGCCGGCTGGCCACCCAGCTCGCCGAGGAGAATGGCGCGCCGTTCGCGCGGGCGTCGGCGATCGAGCAGTTCCTGGCCGAGCACTACCGGGTGGTGGCGGACGCGCCGAGCGGGCACGCGTACCCGAATCTGGGTTTCTTTCTGTTCGGGCCCCGCAACGGCGGTGGGCAGGAGGGCACCTCGGAGCAGTTCGCGGCGGCGTTCGCGGTCCTCGGCCGGCTCTCCGGGCTGCCGACCCGGGTGGTGGTGGGCTTCCGGACCAGTGGGCAGGGGCCGGTGCTGGCCGGTGACGCGTACGCCTGGCCGGAGGTGCTCTTCGACGGGCTGGGGTGGGTGGCGTTCGACCCGATGCCCCGCCCGAACGACGAGCCGAGGCCGGTCGAGGAGGATTTCCGCCCGACGCCGGAGGACCCACCGCCCTCGGAAGCGCCGGCGCCGACCGTGGAGCCGAGCACCCCGCCGGAGCCGACGGCCGCCGCCGACGGCCCGCCTCGCCGGGACGGGGTTCCCACGCCGGTGCTGGTCGCCGGCGGCAGCGGCGGTCTGCTGCTGCTGGTGGGGGCACTCCTGCTCACCCTGTTGGCGATGCGCCGTTCCCTCACCCGCAGCCGGCTCGTTCGGGGCGACCCCGGCCAGCGCATCGCCGGCGCCTGGCGGGAGGTCACCGACGCGCTCCGGCTGGCCGGTCGACCGGTCGGTGACGATCTGGCGGCTACCGAGGTGGCCGGGCACGCCCGCCAGGCCCTCACCGACGCACGCCTAGCCCAGACGGGAGGCGGCGCGGTCGGCGGCGGCACGGCGGAGGCAGACCCGGCGAGCCCGACGGTCGACGAGCTGGCGACCCTGCTCAATCAGGTGGGCTTCGCCCCCGGCGCGGCGACCCCCGACCAGGCAACTCGTGCCGCCGAGGTGGCCACCACCTACGTGGCGACCCTGCGCTCGGCCCGCCCCTGGTGGCGTCGCCTGCTCTGGTCCATCCACCCGTCCCCCCTACACCGCGCTCGCCGCTCCGCCCGGTGATCAAGAAGTTTGCGTCACCCGCAGGCCCGTTCCTGACGCAAACTTCTTGATCACCTCCGGCAGTGCCCCAGGGGCCGGAGGAGACTCGGTGGGTGCGCGGTAGCGGGGTCACGCCCTCAGGCGGCGGATGAGCTTGCGCATGCCGGCCTGCCAGCCGTCCGGGTCCTCGGCGCGGCGGCGCGCGTAGTCGGCGACCTCGGGGTGCGGCAGGATCAGGAACCGTTCCTCGGCGAGCCCGGCGATGGCGGCGTCGGCGACCTGGTCCGGGGTGAGCACCGCACCGGAGGCGGCGACCACCCGCGCGCCGAGGTGGCCCTCGGCGAGCCCGTCGGTGAGCATCGGGGTGTCCACGCCCTGCGGGCAGAGCGCGCTGACCCGGATGCCCTGATCCCGGTAGGTGATGGCCAGCCACTCCGCGAACCCCACCGAGGCGTGCTTCGTCGCGGTGTACGCGGCGTCGCCCACCGCGGTCAGCACGCCCGCCGCCGAGCAGGTGTGCAGCAGGTGCCCGCCGCCCCGGGCGAGCATTCCGGGCAGCACCGCGCGGGCCGAGTAGACGTGGGCGAGCACGTTGACCCGCCACGCCCGGTCCCAGCCGGCGTCGTCGACCTCCACTCCCCCGCCGGTGGTGACCCCCGCGTTGGCGCAGAACAGGTCGATCCGGCCGTACCGTTGCTCGGTGTCGGCGACCAGCGCGCGGACCTGCTCCTCGTCGGTGACGTCGAGGGCCCTGGCGTGCGCGACCGGGCCGATGCCCTCGGCCACCGCGCGGGCCGCGTCGACGTCGAGGTCGGCGACGACCACGGCCGCTGCCCCCTCGGCGGCGAAGCGACGTGACAGCGCCGCGCCGATGCCGCCGGCCCCGCCGGTGACCACGACGATCCGGTCGGTGAGGTTCACGCGGCGGCCACCATCGGGTTGGTGCCCAACCGGGCGATGAGGCTCAGCAGCGCGGTCGCGCCGCCGGCGGTGACCTCAGGAGTGGGCAGCAACGCGAGGATCGGCACGTCCACACCGTTGTCGGCGTAGCGGCGCACCTCGGCGCGGCACTGCTGCGGCGAGCCGTGCAGCACCAGCGCGTCGACCACCTCGTCGGGCACCGCGGCGTTGGCGCCGCGCCGATCACCGGCGGCCCAGGCCGCCCACATCGGCGCGAGCGTCTTGTCGCGGCCGAGCCAGCGGTGAAACTCGGCGTACGCGCCGACGGTGAGGTAGCTGGTGATCAGCCGGCGGCCCAGCGCCCGGGCGTACGCGGCGTCCTCGGTGGGGCAGACGAAGATCCGCGCGGCCACCTCGAAGCCGGTCCGGCGCTCGCCCAGCTCGGCGAGGGCACGCGGCACGTCGTCGGCGCTGAGCCAGTTGAGGATGACCCCGTCGGCCTCCGCGCCGGCCAGTCGGAGCATCCCCGGGCGCAGCGCGGCGAGCAGGATCGGTGGCGGCACCGCCGGTGGTTGCTCCAGCGTGAACCGGCGTACCGCGAACGTGTCGTAGACCTCGTCGACGGTCTCGCCGCGCAGCGCGGCGCGCAGGAAGCGCAGGACGTCGCGGGTGCGACGGAACGGCTCGTCGAACGGCACCGCGTTCCAGTCCCGCACGAGCACGGGTGAGGACGCGCCGATGCCGAGCGAGAACCGGCCCGGCGCGGCCTCGGCCAGCGCCGCCGCGCTCATCGCCAGCAGCCCGGGGCCCCGGGTGAAGACCGGCGTGATCGCGGTGCCGAGCCGCAGCCGAGGTTGCCAGGCCGCGGCGAGTGCCAACGGGGTGAACGCATCGGCCCCGGCGACCTCGGACGACCACACGTCGGTGAACCCGGCCTGGTCGAGGGCCGCGTAGGCCGCGTCGTGGTGCGCCAGCGCGATCCCGCCCAGCGGCACCGTCATGCCCCATCGATTCGTCACCGATCGATCGTGCCCGTTGACGGTGGCTCGAGCAAGATCCCCGAGTTGGGCAGAATCGCCGGTTTCCGGCCGTGCGGCCGGTCAGAAGTGCTACCACATCGGGGTGGACCGGACCGACGGCGCAGGCCGCTGACCATGGGTTCCAGAGCAGCGGGACACCTGGAGCCGGTCCCGGCGGCGACCCCGCCCGGCCGGGCGACGTTCCTGGAACTCTTCTTCGACCTGGTGTACGTCTTCGCGCTCACCCGGATCTCGGCACGCGCGTTCGAGGACCTGACCGAGGAACCGGGTCGGGAGCACGGCTGGGCGACGGTCACCGGCGGCGGCAAGACGCTGCTGTTGCTGCTCGCGCTCTGGGCGGTCTGGCAGGGCACCGCGTGGACGACCAGCCGGTACGACCCGTACCGGGTGCCGTTGCAGACCGTGGTGGTCACCGCGTTGGTGTGCAGCATGCTGATGGGGGTGGCGATCCCCCGGGCGTTCAGCGAGACCGGGCTGATGTTCGCGGTGGCGTACGTGGTCGCACAGGTGACCCGGCCGGTGATCCTGTCGGTCGCGCTGGGACCGCACCCGTACCGCCGGCTCAAGGTCCGGATGGCGGTGATCTTCGCCACGACCGGGGTCCTCTGGATCGGCGGCGCGATGCTGAGCACCAACGCGCAGGTGGTGCTCTGGTCGGCGGCTCTGGCCACCGAGTACCTGGCCGCCCGCTGGGGCTGGCCGGTGCCCGGCCTGGGCCGTTCGACGATCTCCAAGTGGGAGATCGCCGGGGAGCACCTGGCCGAGCGGTACCAGCAGTTCTTCCTCGTCGCGCTGGGCGAGACGATCCTGGTGGCGGGTTTCGCCTACAGCAGGGGGCCGTACGAGGCGGGCCACGCCTGGGCGTTCGCGCTGGCGCTTGCCACGTCGATCATGCTGTGGCGCATCTATGTGCAGCGGGCCGGGCGGATCCTGGGCGAGGCGGTGATGAAGGCCCGTCACCCCGCCACCATCGGCCGTTCGGCGGCCGACACCCACCTGGTGATGGTGGTCGGTCTCGCTGCCACCGCGATCGGCTACGAGCTGATCATCAACCATCCGCTGGAGCGGATCACCGGGCCCTGGCTGGCGGTGGTGCTCGGCGGCCCGGCCCTGTTCCTGGCCGGGCGGGCCCGCCTGGAGTACGAGGTGTTCGCGCGGGTCTCCCCGTCCCGGTGGATCGCCCTGCTGGTGCTGGTGGTGTCGGCGGTGCCGCTGCTGGTGCTGCCCGGGGTGGCCGCGACCGCGGTGGGGGTGCTGGTGTTGGCCGCGGTCGCGGTGGCCGACGCCCGTCGGGCGCGTGGCGCCCCACCCGAGGCCGCCGCGCCACCCTTCTGAGCCAACGACGCACGACGATGTCACCCCAGCACGGGCGGCTAATCTCGTCCGGTGACCTTTTCGCTCGTCGCCCGCTCCGACGACGGCCGCCTGCACGGCGTGGCCGTCGCCAGCAAGTTCCTCGCCGCCGGGGCGCTGGTGCCGGCCGCCGCCGCCGAGGTGGGCGCGCTGGCCACCCAGGCGCACGCCAACCTCGCCTACCGCCGGCAGGGCCTCACCCTGCTGCGTACCGGGGTGGTCGCCGCTGACGTGGTGGCCGGGCTGATCGCCGCCGACCCCGAGCGGGAGCACCGCCAGCTCGGTGTCGTGGGGGCCAGCGGTCCGGGTGCCAGCTGGACCGGGCCGGCCTGCCACCCGTGGGCCGGCGGACGGACCGGCGACGGCTGGGCCGCGCAGGGCAACATCCTCACCGGCCCGGAGGTCGTCGACGCCCTGGGTGCGGCCTGGCTGGCGGGGTCGGCGCTGCCGTTCGCCGAGCGGCTGGTCGCCGCGCTGCGGGCCGGCGACGAGGCCGGCGGCGACCGGCGCGGCCGGCAGAGCGCCGGCCTGCTGGTCGTCGAGCGCGACGGCGGGTACGGCGGCACGAGCGACGTGGTGGTTGACCTTCGCGTGGACGACCACCCGGCCCCGGTCGCCGAGCTGGGTCGCCTGCTCGGCGTGCACACCATGCTGTTCGGCCGGCCCGACCCGGCCACGCTGCTCGACCTGAGCGGCGCGGTCGCCCAGGAGGTGGCGACGTTGCTCAACGCGCTGGGCCATCCGGCGCACGAGGGCGGCACGGAAGCCGCGTTGATCTCGTGGGCGGGGCTGGAGAACCTGGAGGAGCGGCTGGTGCCGGGGCGGATCGACCCGGTGGTGCTGACACACCTGCGCGGTGTCGCCCCGCACGTCCCCGCACCGCGCTCGGCGAGCTGACCCGGCCAGGCCGAGCGGCGAGCGGAGCCGGCAGCCATACCGCCGGCGGCGCCCGGGTCAGCGGCCGAAGGCGAGCCAGCGGAAGCCGGCGGCATCGATCGCGGCCCGTTCCGGGGTGGTCAACGCCGCCCGGCCGGTGGTCTTGCGGATCAGGGTCAGCCGGTCCCAGCTCAACCCGGCCGGCGTCGGTCGCCCGCCGGTGAGCAGGTCGGCGATGACCACGGCCGCCGGTGGGGTGAGCCACGGGGGCCGGCCCAGCGCGGCGGCCAGGTCCAACCCGTGCACGCCCACCTCGACGACCCGGGTCCGCAGGAACTCGTTGAGGCCCATCGCGTCGCCGTGGCGGGTCCGCACCACCCGGTCGGGCGGCGCGGCAGCGATCGCCGCCTCGGTGGCCCGCCACGTCCGGTCGAACTCGGTCGCCAACGCTGCCCGGTCCACCTGCAGCGCGTCCCGCTGGCCGCCGGCGACACGGTCGGCGTCCACCGCTGTGGTGAACTTCGCGGCGCCGAAATAGCCGGCGGCGTCCACCTCGGCGCGGGGCGGGGCCGGCGCGGCGAGCATGGCGGTCAGCCGTCCAGCCCCGGTGCGGATGTGTGCGATCAGGTCCCGGACCCTCCACGGAGGGCAGTCGGTGGGCCGGTCGAGGTCGGCGTCGTCAAGCCCGGCCAGGACCTCGGTGAGCTGGGCGCATTCGGCGCAGAACGCCGCGAGGGCCGGCTCCACCGGCTGGCTCAGCCCTTGACCCGGGGCACCAGTCGGTGCACGACTGTCAGCACCAGCGCCATCACCACCGCCATCGTGCCGGCGATCCCGGCGGCGCTGCCCGCGTACCCGACGAACAGGGGGCGGCGGGCCAACTCTTCCGGCCCGATGTCGCGCAGGTCGAGCAGCCAGGACAGGGAGAGCCCGCAGGCCACCAGGGCGAGCACACCGCCCAGCCCGAGCACCAGCGCCGCGACCCGGTGCGCATCGCCGGGGGCAACCTCAGCCTGCTCCCGTTGAGTGATCAGCAGGAGCAGCCCGGCCAACGCCGCCCACACGCCCACCACGAGGTACGCGGCGATGGCGTCGCTGGGCCGGTGCCAGCCGGCGGAGAGGGTGGCGACTCCGGCGACGGCGGCGTAGCCGGCACCGATGAAGGCGCCGACGGCCCGCACCTTGGGCGGCAGCACGAGCATCAGCGCGACCGCCACCGAGGCGGCCACCGTGGTGTGCCCGCTGGGCAGACTGTTACCCACCCCGGCGCGTTCCGGGTCGAGACCGTAGTCGGGCCGGTTCAGCCCGTACTTCAGCAGTTGGGTCGAGACGTTCGCTCCGGCGATCAGCAGCGTCGCGGTGATCGCCAGAGCGATCCGCCCGCGAATCAACGCGATGAACCCGATCATCGCGGTGGCGGCCAGCAACGAGACCACCGACATCGCGTTGAGGATCCGGTCGACCGGCCCCTCGATGGTGTCCTGCCCGATCCGGTTGCCGGTGAGGGCGACCGTGTCCACCCACTGGCCGATCTCGAGGTGCACGGCCACCCGCCACACGGCGAGGAAGGCAGCCGCCTGGACGAGGGCCAGTACGACCAACCAGACCGCAGTCCAACCCCGTGCCGTCGCGCGCATCCGCACACCGTAGCGGCAGGTGTCGGCGGTCCGAGCGGTGGCCCGCCGCCAATCGCCGGTTAGGTTGTGCCGAAGACGAGGAGGCGGTGGTGGGCGAAACAGCGGAGCGCGACAGCGGCCAGGCCGAGCCCGGACCGGAGCAGCGAAAGGGCGACGACCCGGCGTCGGGTCGGCCAGCGCGGGCCGAGTCGCTGACGGATCTGCTGGGCGGGCGACGCGGTGCCATCGACGCCACCCTGCCGCCGCTGGCGTTCGCGGCGGGCTGGCTGCTCGGCCGGGAGTCGCTGTGGGGCGGGGTCGGCGCGGCGCTGGCCGTGGGTGCGGTGGTGGCCGGCGTACGGCTGCGCCGAGGTGACCGGCCGCGCTCGGTGCTGATCGGGCTGCTGGCTGTCTGCGTCGCGGCGTTGATCGCGGTACGCACCGGCCGGGCCGAGAACTTCTTTCTGGTCCAGGTGCTGTCCAATGCCGCGAGCGCTCTGGCGTGGACAGTCAGCATCGTGGTGCGCTGGCCACTGCTCGGCGTGCTAGTCGGCGCGGTGCTGGGCCAGCGCGCCGGGTGGCGGCGCGACCCGGCGCTGCTGCGCGGCTACGGCCGGGCCAGTTGGGTGTGGACGGCGACCTATCTGCTGCGGCTCGCAGTGTTCGTGCCGCTCTACCTGGGTGGGCAGGTGCTCGCGCTGGTGGTGGCCCGGGTGGCGCTGACCTGGCCGCTGGTCGCCGCGGCGCTGGCGCTGAGCTGGGTGGTGCTGCGGCGCTCGCTGCCGGCCGGGCACCCGGGTCTGCGTCATCCGGTCACACCGCCGCGCTGACCGGCGCGGGCGGGACCGGGCGGGAGCCGGGCAAAAAAGTGGAGAGGCCGCCACGGGGGGAGCGGCCTCTCCGGTGACGTACGTTACTCCGTCACGGACCTCGGTGTGATCCCGCGACGGCCCGAATTTCTGGGCCTTTTCGCGGCTAGCTTCAGTCCGGGCGGTGGGGCGGGCCGGCCGATCCGCTGCGTCGGCCAGATGGCCGGCCCACCCCGGCCTGACCGTGGGTGTCAGGCCGTCCGCCAGCCCAGGTCCGTCGTTCCCCGGACCCGGGCCGGACCCCGGGGTGGGCGGTCCACGCCACCCACCCCGGGTCGTCGTCAGCCGTTCGGGAACAGGCTGCCGTAGTCGGCGTACGCCATGGCGACGTCAGCCTGTGCCCAGAACCGGTGGTAGTTGAAGCTGGGCTCCGCACCACCGTCCAGGTACGCCTGCACCTTGGGCCAGTCCGGGTCGTTCTTGTAGAAGGACCGGATGTCCAGGAAGCTCTTGCCGGCGGCGATGGTGTCGCCGTTCGGCATCTTCCCGGTCCAGCCCGACGGGACGTAGAGGCCCTGCCCGGTGGACGCGTTGTAGACGTCGTCGAAGCGCCGGTAGTCGCCACGCTTCTCGGTGGTGGAGACGCCCTTGGCGTCGCTGGCGGCCGACAGCGCGTCGAGCAGCCCCTTGGCGGTGTCCTTGGCCGCCACGTTGCCCGACTTGGCCGCGTACGCGATCAGGATCCGGGCGTAGGCGGCGGTGACACCGACGTCCTGACCCTTGCTGATGACCTCGACGTGCAGGCCGGTGTTGGGCTGCGGGTTGGACGGGTTCCAGGTGGTCGGCTGGCCGGTCCACGCCATGTCCGACGGGATCGACCAGTTGGTGCCGAGGGTGGTGTTGGCGATCGCCCAGGGCACCCACTTGTCCAGCAGCGCCTTGGCCTTCGCATTGCCGGTCTGCTGGTACAGCTCGGCGATGCGCTGCATCGACCAGGCCTGCATGCCGAACCACTGGTTCGACGGCGGGTCGTTGTAGACCGGGTCGACGTCGTAGAACATGCCGTAGAAGGTGCTGGTGCCGGCCGGCGGCTGGGCGTAGCTACCGTCCCAGCTGTTGGTGGCGCCACCGGCGATGCCGCCCTCGGCGGACTGCAACCAGGTGTAGAACTCCAGCTGCCGCTCGAAGCTCTTGGTCCAGTCGGCGACCGCGGTCGACGACTGCGGCTTGAGCTCCGGGGTGTTGGTCAGCGCCCAGGCCGCGAACGGGTTCTGGTAGCCGAAGTGGTTGTGGCTGGAGCCGATCCGCCAGGACCAGTTCTGGCTGGCGTCGTACGCGCCGCCCCAGGCGTAGTACCAGGACAGCAGGTAGTGCGCCGAGTCCTTGCCGCTGCCGGCGGCGCAGGTGCTGGCCCCGACGCAGTTGCCGATCTTCTTGAAGTACTTGTCGAACATCGCGTACCGCAGGTAGTCGCCCATCTTCGCGGCCTTGGTGATGGTGGCGGCGACGTCGGCCTGCTTGTTCTGCGCCTTGGCCCAGGTCAGCGCCCAGTACGCGGCCTGCACGGCGCGGGCGTCGGCGTCCGGGGCGTTTGTGTACTTCCACTGCTTGGCGGGGGCACCGGTGTCCTTGACGAACAGGTCGAGGTAGCCGTACTGACCGCCGTGCTTGAAGGTGTCGCAGGAGGGCTGCGGAACGGTCTCCCACACCGACTCCTGGGTGCCCCGCTGGAAGGTGTTGATGTATGCCGGCTTGGTGGTGCCGTCACCACAGCGGCCGAAGCCGTAGGTGTTGTCGACGTCCATCAGCCAGTGCATGCCGTAGATGTCGCCGGTGCCGTAGGTGGACTGCAACTCCGAGCGCAGCGGGTCCTGACCGACCGGGACGTTCGGGTTCAGCGCCGAGGGGTACTGGCTGGGCAGGTTGTACTCCGCGGCGTACTGCGGGGTGCCGGCGGAACCTGCGGTCGGCTGATCGGCGTGGGTCGGAATAATATATTTCTCCATCACCGTCCAGGCGTTGTTGAACGGCGCCCAGTTCTGGGTGACCTTGCCGTAGTAGGCCTCCAGCCAGAGCCAGAAGCTGAACGCCTCCGAGGTGGTCTCGTGCCCGTGGTCGGGCGCCTCGACGATAAGCGTCTCCACCGAGTGGTACGGCACGCCCTCGGGGCTGAAGTAGCCCGAGTTCTTGATCTTGCCGTACTGCTCGAGGAACTTCGCGATATAGGCGTTGTCGCCGCCCGGGATGTCGTTGTCGATCTCGGTGGCGCTGACCGCCAGCGAAGCGAGACCGGTGGCGGAGGCGGTGATGGTGGCGGCGCCACCGGCGGTGTCGGTGTCCTCCGCCGCGGCGACCGTGACGGTGACCCCGGTGTTCCAGTTGCTCGGGGTCAACGTGGCAGTGGTCGGCGAGACCGTGACATCGGTGTCGCCGGTGCGGGTGAGCGTGACCGGCACGCTCGCCGTCGGCGCGGCGCTGAGCTTCAGGTTGAAGGTGGCGGTGCCACCCTCGGCGACGCTCACCGCGGACGGCGTGGCGATCAGCGTCGGGCCGGTGGCAGCGCCGACGGTGAACGCCTTCTCGGCGACTCCAATGCCGTTGGCGTTGTCGTACGCCTTGGCCTGGACGGTGTAGCTGCCGGCCGGCAGGTCCTCCTGCGTGTAGGCGTACGGCGCCGAGGTGTCAGTGTTGATCAGCAGGCCGTTGCGGTAGAACTCGACCTTGCTGATCGTCCCGTCCGGGTCGCTGGCGGTGGCGGTCAGCGGCACGTCCGCCGGCGCGGTGAACGGCCCGCTCGGCAGGCTGAGGGAGACCGTCGGCGGCTGGTTGGCCGGGGTGCCGTTGCAGGGCGTGCCGTTGAGGGTGAACGAGGTGGGCTTCGGGTTGCTCCCCGTGTGGGAGCCGTTGAAGCCGATGGTGGTGGAGGCCCCGGTGGCGAGGTTGCCGTTGTACGACTCGTTGGTCGCGGTGACCTCGCTGCCGGACTGGCTGTACCGGGCCGACCAGCCTTGGGTGACCCGCTGGCCGCTGTTCGGGAAGGTCCACTTGAGCGTCCAGTTGCTGACCGGGTCGCCCAGGTTCTTGATGGTGACGTTGGCGGTGAAGCCGGTGTTCCAGTCGTTGGTCGCGTAGACCACGTCGCAGGCGGGTGCGGCCTGTGCGGCGCCGGCGGGCAGGGTCACCCCGCCGATGGCGAGCGCGGCGGCAGCGATGATCGCCACTCGACGGCGTCGTGCCAGTTGTCTCATGTGCGCGGTGTCTCCTCGGACCAGGCCGGGATGGTCCCCGGCGAGGCGCCTGCCCGCGTGGGTGGTGGTCCGCGGGTGTTGTCGAGGCGCCGGGAAGGTGGTCTCCCCCGGGCCCGGCCGGGGTCGGCGGTGCGGCCCGCACGGGAGGGGGTCCCGCCGGCTGATCGGGTGACCGTGACCGGAAGTGGTGCCGCCGGCTGCCCTCGGTGGACCCGCACTCACGCGATGTGGCTCCTGTCGCGTCGAATCGACAGTGTGCCATGGAAGCGCTCCCACAACAAGCGCAGGGAGCGCTGGATCAGCTCCTTGTTTCGATCTCGTTTTGGGGCTTTCACAAAGGCGTGACGGGCGTTACAGTCGCAACATCGGTCGATGGGAGCGCTTCCATCGACAAGGTTCCAACTAGAAGATCGCCGGAACCGTCTCTGACGGGCCCGGGGAACCAGACAGAGGGCCGACGACGGGCCAGCCCGGACGCCGTCGTCAGCCATCGTCCCGCCACATGGAGGGAGGTGGAACCAGAGCCACTCGCGTGGCCCGGCTCCCGCGCGACACACACGGCAGGACCCAAATCTCGCCCGTGTGTGTGCAGTTACGGTGGGGACGGGGGTTGCCCTCCCCCGTCCCCACACTAAACCCCCGTACACGATAGGAAAAGAGGCCGACGGGACAGGCGCGCCGCGCCGCCCGGACGGCCTCGTTCGCTGCTCGGGGCCAGACCCGCCTCCCATCCGCCAGCGCCAACCGTCATGACGGTTGGCTGACCGGCCGGCAGCGCCTGCCCTATCATGGGAGCGCTCCCGAATCTCTTCGGCGGCGGCCCCGTATCCATGAGGAGAATCCATGTCGATACCTATCGGGCCCGCCGGCCCGCTGCGCTTCCCGGACAACTTCGGCTGGGGCGCGGCCACCTCCGCGTACCAGATCGAGGGCGCCGCCAAGGAAGACGGGCGCGGCGAGTCGGTCTGGGACACCTTCAGCCGCGTCCCAGGGCGCACCCGCAACGGCGACACCGGCGACGTGGCCATCGACCACTATCACCGGTACGCCGAGGACCTCGACCTCATGCGCGACCTCGGGTTGCGCAGCTACCGCTTCTCCATCTCCTGGCCACGGATCCAACCCGACGGTGCCGGCGCACCCAACCAGCGCGGGCTCGACTTCTACCGCCGGCTCCTCGACGGCCTGCACGAGCGTGGGATCACCCCGATGGCCACCCTGTTCCACTGGGACCTCCCCCAGGCACTACAGGACGCCGGCGGCTGGGAGTCGCGCGACACCGCCCACCGCTTCGCCGACTACGCCGACGTGGTCTTCCGCGCGCTCGGCGACCGGGTGCCAGCCTGGCTCACCATCAACGAGCCCAAGACCGTGGTGCAGAACGGCTACCTCACCGGCCACCACGCCCCCGGCCGGCAGGACCCGGACGCCGCCTACCTGGTCGCCCACCACCTGCAGCTCGCGCACGGGCTCGCCGTCGGCGCGCTGCGGGACACCGGCAGCGACAGCCGGATCGGCCCCGCGCTCAACCTGCACCCCTGCTACCCCGCCGACGACTCCCCGCAGGCCGCAGCGGCCGCCCACCTCTACGACGCGTACGAGAACCGCCTCTACCTCGACTCCCTGTTCAAGGGCGCGTACCCGGAGGACCTGCTGGCCGACCTGGGCCCGCAGAGCCGGATGGTCCAGGGCATCCGCGACGGCGACCTCGCGATCATCTCCGCGCCGGTCGACCTGCTGGCCGTGCAGTACTACACACCGATCTACGTCACCGCCGACGGCGGCACCGAGCACCGCTGGGCGACCTCCGAGGCCGAGTGGCAGCAGATCTACCCCGAGGGGATCTACGACCTGCTGACCCGGATCACCCGCGACTACGGCCCGATCCCGCTCACCATCACCGAGAACGGGCTGCCCACACCGGACACTCTGGGCGCAGACGACACCGTCCAGGACACCGGTCGGATCAGCTTCCTGCGCGACCACCTCACCGCCGCGCACCGGGCCATCGCCGACGGGGTGCCGCTGGAGAGCTTCCACGTCTGGTCACTGCTGGACAACTTCGAGTGGGACCAGGGATACGACCAGCGCTGGGGCCTGGTCTACGTGGACTACCCCACCCAGCGGCGGGTGCTCAAGAGCAGCGCCACCTGGTACCGATCCGTCATCGCCGACGGCGGCTTCTGAACGCGCCGCCACCCGGACGGCCGGGCCCGGACGGCTCGGCTCCGGTGAGCCGGTGACCGTCCGGGCCTCGGCCGGCTCACTCAGCGGGGCAGCGCCTGCTGCAACTCCGCCCGCAGCGCCGGGGTGAGCATCTCCCCCGCCTGCTTGGCCAGCCGGGCCATCTCGTAGCCCACCACGCCGATGTCCGCGTCACCGGCGGCCAGCGTGGCCAGGATCGAACCGTCGCGTACCTGCATGACCAGGAAATAGCCACGGCCCATCTCGACCACCGTCTGCTTGACGACATCGCCGTCGAACAGCTGGGCCGCACCCGCGGTGATGCTCATCAGCCCGGAGGTCACTGCGGCGAGCTTGTCCGCGTTGTCCCGCGGCAGGTGGTCGGAGATCGCCACCAGCAGCCCGTCGGAGGAGACCACCACCGCGTGCGCCACACCCGGCACCCGCTCCGCGAACGCGCTCACCAGCCAGCTCAGGTCACGCGCCTCCTGGCTCAACGTCGTCACTGTCGTCGTCCCCCTTCGTCGTGCCCCCCGGACGGTGGCACGGATATCTCGGTGGTGTCCTCGGCCTCGGCGCGCCGTACTCCGCTGTAGAGCCGCGAGAGCATGCCGCCGACCGCCTCCGGGTCCGGGTCGGTGCGGGTCGGTGCCGACATCGGTTGTGCCGAACGGGTGACCGCGCTCAACTGCGCCATCGGCACCCGCACCGGCAACCCCCGCTCATTGATGCCGGCGGTCACTGGGACGCTCGGCGGCGCCGCCGGTGCGGGCACCGCCGGCGCGGTCGGGCCCTGCCGCGAATACCAGCCCCCGCCGGCACCACGAGCACCGGCCGGGGTCAACACGTCCTCGGCGCGCACCGGCACCGGGCGGCCCTGACGCGGCACGGCGACGCCCGGCGGGCGACCAGCCACCGGCAGGTCCCGCGCCGCGACGCCCGGACCGGGGCCATCGGTCTCCCGGCCCACCCCGGACTGCGAGACCACTCCCCGAGCCGCGCTCGTCGCCAGCATCCGCGCCGGCGCGGGCGAATCCAGCTCCACCGGGGCGCCCGCCGGGGCCAGCAACACCGCGGGCAAGGCCAGCCGTGCGACCAGGCCGGACTCGCCGCCGTCCAACCACACCCGTACGCCCAACCGGGCGGCCAGGTGGCTGACCACGAAGTGCCCCATCCGCTCCACCGTCGCGACGTCCGCGGCCGGCGGGCTGGCCAGCACCTCGTTCGCCTGGACCAGCGCGGCCGGGCTCATGCCCAGGCCCCGGTCGACGATCTCGATCACCGGATTTCCCGCCTCGACCCGGGCGGTCACCACCACGACGGTGTCCGGGCGGGAGAAGGCCGTGGCGTTCTCCAGCAGCTCGGCCAGCAGGTGCACCAACTCGCCGACGGCGTGCCCGACCACGTGCACGTCGGCAACCGAGTCGATCTGGACCCGCTGGTACTGCTCGATCTCCGCGGCGGCGGCCAGCAGCACCGCACCGAGGCCGACCGGCCGGTTCCACCGACGGGTGGAGTCACTGCCGGCGAGCACCAGCAAGCTCTCGTCGTTACGGCGCATCCGGGCGGCCAGGTGATCGAGCTTGAACAGGTTCTCCAGCTGGTCCGGGTCGGCCTCCTCGCGCTCCAGGTCGTCCAGCAGCTCCAGCTGTCGCTCCACCAGCACCTGGCTGCGGCGGGCCAGGTTGACGAACATCGCGTTGACGTTGCGCCGCATGAGCGCCTGCTCGACGGCGACCGTGACCGCGCTACGGTGCACCGCCACGAACGCCTCGGCCAGCTCGCCGATCTCGTCGAGCGAACGGACCACCGCTGGCGCGACCTCGATGCGGGGCACCCCACCGGTGACGGTCTTCAACCGGTCCAGCGCGTCGGGCAACTCGACCTGGGCGATCCGCAGCGCCTGGCTGCGCAGCAACCGCATCGACCGGGCGACCGACCGCCCGATGAACAACGAGATCAGCAGGGCGGCCAGCAGAACCGTGACGACCCCGCCGACGACCAGCAGGGTCGTCCGCAGCTGACCGTCGCTGGCCTCGTCGGCCTGCCGCACGGCGTCGTCCAGCACACCCGCCTCAAGCTGACGCAGCAACTCCTGGCGCTGCTGGCTGGCCGACCACCACTGCTCGGACGGCAGCACCTGCGGCGACGCGCCGCCATAGGAGAGGCTGCGCTCCTCCAGCCCGGTGGCGACCAGGAACATCGGCGACACCGACGTCTCGTCGTACCGGCGGATCTGATCGTTGGTCGCGGCCACCCGGAACGCGCCGAGCGCGGTGAGTTGCTGACCACGCAGGTCGGCGAGGACCACCCGGTCCTCGGTGCCATACCCACCGGAGCGGGCGGCGCTGTAGAGCTGGGCCCGCACCCGGGAGGAGAGTTCCTTGACCCGGGCCAGCTGGACGTAGCGCAGCACCGAGTCGTTCAACGCCGGCTGATTCTGACCCGGCTTCGGCTCGGCGAGCAGGTCGAGCAGCGCGCCGATGGCCCGGTGGTAGTTGCTCAGGATGGTGTCGCTGCTGAGCACCGCCGGCGGAATCGCCGGACGGATGTCGACCACCTGGTCGTACGCCTCCAACGCCTCGGAGAAGGCGACCCGCCAGGACGCGTCCGCGTCCGCCAGCGGCTCGGCGGCCCGGCTGAGGTCCACGATGGCCTTGTCGGTGGCCTCCTGCAACGGCTTCAGATCGGCCGTCGCGGTCTGCCGGTCGCCACCCTTACGCAGCTCAGCCAGCTCACCCGCCGAGCGGTCGCGCTCCTGCTGGAGCCCGTGCACCGCAGCGGTGATCTGCCGGCCGATGCCGACCTGGCTGGAGAAGTCACTCAACGCCGTCGTCTGCCCCACCAGCGCACTGGTCTGCACACCGGCGAGCACCACGAATGCCACCGACGGCACCACCAGCACGGTGGCGAGCTTCGTGCTCATCCGCCAGTCGCGCAACCGGAACGGCGACCGCCGTCGATGCGGAACAACTCGGACGTCGAAGCGACGTCGGCGGTGGCTCGACACCGCGCCGTTCGCCGGGTCGGGACCTGCCGCCACCCTGCCTCCTCCGTCCTACCGCGTCCACCGCGGTCGGGGGAGCGCGGTCCATCCAACCAGGCTCCCTACCGCTGTCAACGGCCCGGGCCAGGCGGAGGTTCAGGAAGAATACTGCGGGTGCGAACGTCCTGCCGTGGTCGGCAAAACCAGCTCGTCCGTCCGGCTGATGTCGGCGAGCTCGTTCGCCGCTTCGAACCGCCCCAGCGCCACCAACGCGGCACCGGTGGCGCCGATTTCCGCGTTGCGCTGATGCGACACCGGTCGCGGTGCGAGCGCGGTGGCGAAGGCCTGCCGCCACCACGCCGAGGCGGCCACCGCGCCGCCGCCCAGCACCACACCGACCGGCTTGTCGATTGTGGACTCCAACACCCCGAGATCCTCGGCGACCAGCTCACACAGCCCCTGCATCAGCCCGGCCAGGATGTCGACCGAGGTGGTGCTGAAGCTGAGGCCGCTCAGCTGACCGCTGCCCGCCGGTGCCAGGCCGGGCGCCCGGTCGCCACCGAAGCGGGGGTTCGCCGGGCGGCCGCCGCCCGGGGGCAGCAGGGCCAGCGCCTTGTCCAACTCGGCGCCGCTTGGCAACCGCAGCTCCCGGTTCGCCCAGGCGAACAGGTTGCCCCCGTTGGCGTACGCGGCCCCGGTCACCACGTGGTCGTGGTCGACCCGGTAACGCCACAGCCGTTCGGGGAGGCGGGGCATCGGTTCGCCGGCCGGGATCCGCTGCATCAGCCGTACGGCCGCCGAGGTGCCCACGGTGACGGCGGCCCGGCTCGGGTCGACGCAGCCTGAGCCGACGTTCGACGCCCCACCGTCGCCCACCGGCGGTGACCACCGGGCCTGCGCCAACTGCGGCCACCGACGGGCCAGGTCGACCCGGAGCCGGCCGTGCCAATCCAGCTCGGCGAGGGGCGGCAGGTCCTGGGGTCGTGCCCCGGCCAGCGTCAACGCCTCCTCGTCCCACCGCAGGGTGCCCAGGTCCAACAGACCGGTCCCGGAGGCCTGGGAGATCGACATGGGCGCCGTGTCGAGCAGCTCACCCAGCACGTACTCGGGCAGGCCGACGAATCGGGCGATCGGGGCTCCGGAGTGCTCGCGCAACCAGGGCAGCCGCATCGACCAGTACGAACGGTGCCACCAACAGCCGGTGCGCTGGTGGAAGCCGTCCGGGTCGGCCGGCCCGGCGGTGCCGCCGACCGGGGCGGGCCGGGTGTCCAGCCAGGTGATCACCGGGCCCATCGGGGTGCCCTCGCGGTCCAGCGGGAGCACCGAGTGCCACTGGGCGGAGACCGCCACCAGGTCGACCTCGTGCAGATGCCCCGCATCGGCCAGCTCGTCCAGGCACTCGACCAGGCTCGCCAGATAGTCCCGACCGGACAGCGTGCCGGTGCCGTCGTCGCCGATGGCGAGATCGACCTTGCGACGGGCCAGGGCACCGGGCAGCGGCCGGGTGTCCGCGTCCAGCACCAGCCCACGTACCGATGAGGTGCCCAGGTCCAGCGCGAGAATGTTCATCGCCGGTCAAGTTACCCGGTGTCAGCCGGGCCACGGGCGCGTAGGGTGGATCACATGCTCGCGCACCTGACCAGTTGGTGGCCCGCCGACCCGGCGGCCATCTCCCGCGCGTAGCTCCATCCACGCGGCCGCCATCGAGGCGGTCGCCGGATCTCCCGGCCCAGGATGACCGCCCTGACGGCGGCGCCCGGCATGACGGAGACACCCGATGACCCACCTGACCGACCTGCTCGCCGCCGTCGCCCACGGCGTCGACCCCGGCCCCTTCGCGCTGCTGCGCCGCGACGGCGCGGACGAACTGGACCTCTTCACCGGCCCGGTCGACACCGTCGAGGGGCTCACCGACATTCCGCTGCCGCCGGGCCCGCCCGGGTCACAGGCGCTGGCCCTGGTGCCGTTCCGGCAGATCACCGAGCGCGGCTTCGCCTGCGTCGACGACGGTGCCCCGCTGGAGTTCCTTCAGGTCCGCGAGCACCAGCGGATCACGCTGGCCGACGTCCTCGCCGCGCTGCCCGACGAGCCGGTCCACACCATTGACGTCGGCTTCGACGTCAGCGACGAGGAGTACGCGCGAACCGTCCAGCGGGTGCTGTCCGAGGAGATCGGTCGGGGCGAGGGCGCAAACTTCGTCATCCACCGGGCCCTGCACGCCACCGTGCAGGGCCCGCCGGTGGGGGCCGCACTGGCCGCGCTGCGCCGGCTGCTCATCGCCGAGCGCGGCGCGTACTGGACGTTCGTGGTGCACACCGGCGCGCGGACGCTTGTCGGCGCCAGCCCGGAGCGGCACGTAAGCGTCGAGGACGGACTGGTGATGATGAACCCGATCAGCGGCACCTTCCGCTGCCCCGGTGGCGTCGCGGACCGGGCGGCCCTGCTGCGCTTCCTCGCCGACCCGAAGGAGGTCGAGGAGCTGTACATGGTGCTCGACGAGGAGCTGAAGATGATGGCCACCGTCGCCGAGCACGGCGGGCAGGTGATCGGGCCGTACCTGAAGGAGATGTCACACCTGGCGCACACCGAGTACCTGCTCGCCGGGCGGGGCACCCGCGACGTGCGGGAGGTGCTGCGCGAGACGATGTTCGCCCCCACCGTGACGGGCAGCCCGATCGAGAACGCCTGCCGGGTGATCGCCCGGCACGAGCACCGGGGCCGGGGCTACTACGCCGGCGTGCTGGCGCTGCTCGGCCACGACGAGGCCGGCCGGCAGACGCTCGATGCCCCGATCCTGATCCGGACCGCCGAGATCTCCCCCACCGGACAACTGCGGGTGCCGGTCGGCGCGACCCTGGTCCGACACTCGACGGCGGCCGGCGAGGTGGCCGAGACCCACGCCAAGGCCGCCGGTGTGCTGGCCGCGCTCGGCCTCGGCCCGGCGGCGTCCGTCGGCGAGGGCGGGCCGATCACGCGGCTGGCCGACGACCCTGCGGTACGCGAGGCGCTGGCCGCGCGCAACGCACCGCTGGCGCGGTTCTGGCTGGACCAGCGGGCACCGCACGCGCCTGGACTGCCCGGGCTGGTCGGCCGCCGGGTGTTGATCGTGGACGCCGAGGACACCTTCACCGGGATGCTGGCCCACCAACTGAGCGCGTTGGGTCTCGCGGTGACCACCCGGCCGTGGCAGGAGGACGGCCCCGTCGACGACTACGACCTGGTGGTGGCCGGTCCCGGCCCGGGTGACCCGCGCCGCGTGGACGAGCCGAAGATGGTGGCGCTGCGGGAGCTGCTGACCGGGCTGCTGGCGACCGGCCGCCCCACCCTCGCGGTCTGCCTCGGCCATCAGGTGCTGGCCGGGCTGCTGGGGCTGGCGCTGCACCGCCGGGAGGCGCCCTATCAGGGGTTGCAGCGGGAGGTGTCGGTGTTCGGCCGGGCCCGCCGGGTCGGCTTCTACTCGACGTTCACCGCCCTCGGCGAAGCCGACCGGCTGGCCACCGCGTACGGGCCGGTGGAGCTGGCCCGGGACCCGGGCGACGGCGCCGTGCACGCCCTGCGTGGGCGCGGCTTCGCCGGGGTGCAGTTCCACCCGGAGTCGGTGCTCAGCCCGGACGGGCTCGCCGTGCTGACCGAGCTGTTGACCGATCTGCTGCCGGCGTCTCACCCCGACGAGCTGTCCGCGGCGCGCGGCGGTGCATAGTCGCCCTGGCTCGGGGGTAGGGCTTGGATCGACCGGTGGCGCGGACGGGCCGAGAGCCCCCGCCCGCGTCACCGGTCGCCGGTCAGCCGGCCAACCCCGCCTTCAGCGCGGCCCCCATCAACACCGCACGACGGGCGGTGAGCGCGCAGGCCCCGAGCGCCACGGCGTCCGGGGCGATCTCCCCGTTGTTGCTGGTGTGCGAGGCGCCGTACGGGTTTCCGGCGATGAACTGGCTGGTGTCGGTGTAACCGGGGGTAACCACGACACCGCCCCAGTGGTAGAAGACGTTGAAGAGCGAAGTCAGCGTGGTCTCCTGCCCCCCGTGCGAGGTGCCCGTCGAGGTGAAGGCGGCGTAGACCTTGTCGACAAGTGCGCCCTGCGACCAGAGCGGGCCGGAGGTGTCGATGAACTGCTTCAGCTGGGCGGCGATCATGCCGTACCGGGTCGGCGCACCGAAGATCACCACGTCGGCCCAGGCGAGGTCGTCGAGCATCGCCTCGGGCACATCCTGGGTCTCCATGTGGTGCGCGTGCCAACCGGAGTTGGAGCGGATCGCCTCGTCCGGCGCCAACTCGCGCACCTTGCGCAGACGCACCTCGGCGCCGGCATCCCCAGCGGCCTCGCACACGGCCTGCGCCATCTGGTAGGTCGTGCCGGTGGCGCTGTAGTAGATCACCGCTACCTTGGTCTGGGCAGCCATCAGGGTGTCCCTTCTCGTCTCGGATCAGCTCCCGCGACTACCCGCTGCCGGCGCGCTCTAACGACCGGCCCAGGCGCTCCCAGAGACCGATCCGCCGGCTCAAGTTTTCCGCAACTTCCCGGTCGTTACGGCCCGACGCCCCGCGCGGACGGCGATCCTGATGCCATCGGTGCCGGCGGGATCACGCCGCCGCCCCGCACCGGGCACCTGAACGGGGGATCGCGCTCCGCCGGCGATGGCGCCGGCGTAGCGCGATCAGGGGACCGCCCGCCGAGCCGAGTGGCGACCGGGGGGGTCAGTCGAGCTTGTCGCGCAGCTTGTCCACCTGGGTCTGGAGGCGATCCACCGCGCTGTCGTTGTTGACGAACGTGGTGATTCCGGCGGCCAGACCGAGGCCGAGCAGCACGGCCAGGATGCTGAGCACCAGGCCACCGATCGACACGCCACGACCGGTTACCCCGGGTCGGCGCGCCATCTTGAGGCCGACGATGCCGAGGATGATCCCGATGATGCCGAGCACCAGCCCCAGCCAGGCGAGGATCGCCGTCAACACGCTGAACAGACCGGCCACTCCGAACACCAGGGCGAAGGTCGCTGCGGCGCTCGTCTTCGCGCGGGCGTCCCCCCGATGGCTGCGGGACCCGGCCGGTACGCCGGCACCCCGGGCCGGCTCGCTTGCGGCAGTCATGAGACTTCCTTCCCGTACGCGCGGCGCGCGCACTTGCGGCCAGCCGCTTTCCCCCGACGAGGGCCGTTACGCCTCCCGTCGGCAGGAGTGTCGGTGCTCGGTTCTAGGCTGGCCGCCCGGCCACCGAAGGGAACGCCCTGATGCCTGCAGACCTCAGCGCGGCCGACGCGTTGGCGCTGCGGATGACCAGCCTGCTGCTGCGTCCACATCCCAGCGCCCGACCCGGCACCGTCGCCGAAGTCGTCGAGTGGTTCGGTGCCATGCAGGCACAGGACCTGGCCAGCGGGTTGTGGTCGCTGGGCGCCCGGCTCCCCGGTCAGACGATGGCCGACGTGCAGGCGGCGTTGGAGCGGCGCGACGCGCTGCGCACCTGGCCGATGCGCGGCACCGTGCACCTCGTCCCGCCCGCCGACGCGCGCTGGATGTTGGCGCTGACCGGCGTACGATCGCTGGCCGGCGCGGCGACCCGGCGGGCGCAGCTGGGGCTCACCGAGGCCGACGCCGACCGGGCCGTGGATGTCCTCGGCGCCGCCTTGGTCGGCGGCGGCCGGCTGACCCGCGCGCAGTGCCTGGCCACCCTGCGCGACGCGGGTCTGAGCACCGATGGGCAGCGTGGTTACCACCTGCTGTGGTTCGCCAGCGTCCGTGGCGTGACCTGCGTGGCGCCGAACGTCGGCACCGAGCAGACCTTCGCCCTGCTCGACGAGTGGGCGCCCGATCCTCGCCGGCTGGAGCGGGACGAGGCGCTGGCCCTGCTCGCCCACCGCTACGTGCGCGGGCACGGCCCGGTCACCGACCGCGAGTTCGCCGGGTGGAGCGGCCTTACCCTGACCGACGCCCGGCGCGGCCTGGCCGCCACCGCCGACGCGCTGAGCACGGTACGGGTCGACGGCGAGCCGATGTACGTCGACGCGGCGCTGGCCGACGCGCCGCGCACCTCGCCGGACGACGTGCTGGCGCTGCCCGGCTTCGACGAGTACCTGCTCGGCTTCCGGGATCGCACGTTGATGCTCGATCCCGCCCACCAGGCGGCCGTGGTGCCGGGCAACAACGGCATCTTCCAGGCCACCGTGGTCCGCGCCGGTCGGGTGGTGGGCGTGTGGAAGCGCAAGATCGGCCGCACCGCGGTCACCGTGACGATCCAGCCGGTCACAACGCTAGACGTAGCCGTACGAGCCCGGGTGGAGCAGGCCCTCGGCCGCTACGCCGACTTCCTCGGGCTGCCGGCCCGCGTCGACTGGCTAACCTAACCGCCGCGCCGATCTTGCACTTTCTGTCCCGAAACAAGGGATATTCCACCTATAGCGGCAACCGAAAATGCAAGATCGGCGCGAGCTGGCCGTCAGTCGGCGAGCGCGCCGGCGGCCCGACCCTCGTGCAGGGTCAGGTTGCGGCCGGTGCCCGGGTCGAACAGGTGGATCTTCTCCAGGTTGAACCAGACCCGCCGGGTCTGCCCCTCGGCGACCGTGGACTCGGCGGAGAGCCGGGTCACCAGGTTGCCGCCGGCACCGGCGAAGTCGGCGGCGCCCGCGTCGGCGGCCAACTCCTCCAACTCGGCGGCGCTGGCCTTCTCACCCTCGACCGTGAAGTAGACGTACTTGTCCGAGCCCATCGACTCGACGA
Source organism: Micromonospora chokoriensis (assembly GCF_000718555.1). Lineage (GTDB taxonomy): Bacteria > Actinomycetota > Actinomycetes > Mycobacteriales > Micromonosporaceae > Micromonospora > Micromonospora chokoriensis_B. Next base: position 72,238 of record NZ_JOAN01000024.1, on the reverse strand, counting down.
TGTCCACCGGCGCCTCGAACTCCATGCCCCGCCGACGGGTGTCGTCGTCGACAAGCTCGGCGTCCTCGAAGTGCTCGGGCCGGATGCCGAGGATCAGCTCGCGGGGCGCGTCGGCGGACTCCAACTCCCGGCGGACCCGGTCACCGAGCGGCACCTCACCGAGGGCGGTGTGCAGCCCGCCGTCCTGCACGGCGGCGTGCAGGAAGTTCATCGACGGGGAGCCGATGAACCCGGCCACGAAGAGGTTGCGCGGGTGGTCGTACAGCTCCTGCGGTGGCCCAACCTGCTGCACCGCACCCCCGCGCATGATCACCACGCGGTCGCCGAGGGTCATCGCCTCGGTCTGGTCGTGGGTGACATAGACGGTGGTGGTGCCGAGCTGCTTCTGCAACCGGGACACCACCGTGCGCATCTGCACCCGCAGCTTGGCGTCGAGGTTGGACAGCGGCTCGTCCATCAGGAACGCCTTCGGCTGGCGGACGATCGCCCGGCCCATCGCCACCCGCTGGCGCTGCCCACCGGAGAGGTTGGCCGGCTTGCGGTCCAGCAGCGAGGTCAGCTCCAGCACCTTCGCCGCCTCGTCGACCTTCCGGTTGATGGTCTCCTTGTCGAGTTTGGCCAACCGCAGCGGGAACGCCATGTTCTCCCGCACGGTCATGTTCGGGTACAGCGCGTACGACTGGAACACCATCGCGATGTCCCGGTCCCGGGGAGCCTTGTCGTTGACCCGCTGCCCGGCGATGCGCAGCTCACCGGAGCTGATGTCCTCCAGCCCGGCGATCATGTTGAGAGTGGTGGACTTTCCACAGCCGGAGGGCCCGACCAGGATCACGAACTCGCCGTCGGCGATCTCCAGGTCGACGTCCTGCACGGCGACGGTCCCGTCCGGGAAGCTCTTGCTCACCTTGTCCAGCACGATGTCAGCCATGACTACTCACCTATCCCTTGACTGCGCCGGAGGTCAGACCGGACACGATGCGACGCTGGAAGAAGAGGACGAACAGGATGATCGGCACGGTGATCACCACGGCGGCGGCGCAGATCGCCCCGGTGGGATCCTCGAACTGCGACTCGCCGGTGAAGAACGACAGGGCGACCGGCACCGTACGAGCGCGTTCGGTGGAGGTCAGCGTGATGGCGAAGAGGAAGTCGTTCCAGCAGAAGATGAAGACCAGGATCGCCGTGGTGAACAACCCCGGCGCGGCCAGCGGGGCGATGACCCGCCGGAACGCCTGCCCCTGGGTGGCGCCGTCCATCTTCGCCGCCTTCTCCAAATCCCAGGGGATCTGCTTGAAGAACGCCGACAGCGTGTAGATCGCCAGCGGCAGCGCGAAGGTGATGTACGGCAGGATCAGGCCGGGCCAGGTGTCGAAGATCTTGAGCTGACGCTCGATCTCGAACAACGGCGACACCAGTGACACCTGCGGGAACATCGCGATCAGCAGGGAGACGCCGACCAGCAGCTTCTTGCCGGGGAAGTCCAGCCGACTGATCGCGTACGCGGCCATCGCGCCGAGCACCACCGCGATCAGCGTGGCGATCAGCGCGATGCCGATCGAGTTGATCAGCGCTCGGACGAACTGATCGGTGTCGAAGATCGTCTTGTAGTTGTCAAGCGTCCACTCCCGGGGGATGAAGTTCCCGTCGGTGAGGGTGGCCGGCGTCTTGAACGACAGCGACGCGATCCACAGCACCGGGATGAGCGCGAAGACGACCACGAGGACGTCGAGCAGACCCCAGCGCAGCTTTGCCCTGGTCGTGGTTTCGACAGCCATGTCAGCGCCTCTCGGAGTCGTCGCTGCCCGGGGCAGCGGTGCCGAACAGCTTCACGAAGATGAACGCGATGATCGCCACGGTGATGAAGATCAGCACCGACATCGTCGAACCGATGCCGAGGTTGAGGCCCCGGATCAGGTTGTTGTAGGCGAGCATCGACACCGAGGACGTCTCGTTACCTCCGGCGGTCAACACGAAGATGTTGTCGAAGACCCGGAACGCGTCCAGGGTGCGGAACAGCAACGCGACGAGGATCGCCGGCTTCATCACCGGCAGCATCACCTTCGTGAACTTCTGCCAGGCGGTCGCACCGTCGGTGGAGGCGGCCTTGAGCAGGTCCTCCGGCACCAACGCCAACCCGGCCATCAGCAGCAGCGCCATGAACGGGGTGGTCTTCCAGATCTCGGCCAGCATGATGATCGCCAGCGAGCTGGCCCGCTCGGTGAGCGGCGCGCCGTCGCTGAACAGATTGGCCAGGTAACCGGTGCCCGGCGTCCACGCGTACCGCCAGGAGAACGCGGCGACCACGGTGACGATCCCGTACGGGATGAGCGCCGAGGTCCGGACCAGACCGCGGCCGACCAGGGTGCGATGCATGATGATCGCCAGGCCCATGCCGAGCACCAGCTCCACGGCCACGGTGACCACCGTGATCAGCATGGTCACCCCGAACGCCGTCCACCAGAATTCGTTGGTCAACACGGTGACGTAGTTGTCCAACCCGATGAACTCGCGCTGGTCCGGGAAGCGCAGGTCGAAACGCTGCAACGACAGCCAGACCGAGTAGATGATCGGGTACGCGGTCACCAGGATCATGACCAGCGCGGCCGGCGCGCAGAGCAGCAGACCGAGCTTGCGTTCGGCCTTCTTGTTCTCGCTCAGCGGCGGCTTACGACGGCCGCCACGTTGGGTGGGCACGGTGGGGGTCGTGCTCTTCTCGACGGTGTCCGCGCTCACGGGAGCACCCCCTTCGACTGGAGGGCGTCGGAGATGGCGCCGCGCAGCTCGTCGGCGGTCTGCTCTGGCCGGATCGCCGACGGCGGCGACAGGATCGCCGACATGACGGTGGAGATGCTCTGGTACGCGGGGGTCAGCGGACGCGTCGCCGGGTCCTTCAGCTCCTCCAGGATGGTGTCCTTCATCGGGTACGCCTCGGTCATCTCCGGGTCGTCGTAGACGGCCTCGATGGTGGGTGGCACGCCGTCGTTGATGGCGGAGAACTTCTGGTGCTCGGCGCTGCGGATGCACCGGGCCGCCTCGAAGGACATCTCCGGGTGCTTGGAGTAGGAGCTGACCGCCAGGTTGACCCCACCGATGGTGACCTTGCTGGGGGTGCCCTCGTCGATGCCGGGGATCCGGGCCCAGCCGACCTGCTTGGCCAGCTCCGGGTCGGCCTCCTGAAGGGCCGGGTAGACGAACGGCCAGTTCACCTGGAACGCGCCCGAGCCGGACTGGAACTCCAACCGAACCGGGTCCTCGGTGGCGTTGCTGAACGACGGCGAGGTCACGCCCGACGTGGCGAACTTCTTCAGCTGCTCCAACGCCCGGACCGTGCCGTCGTCCATCACGGCCTGCGTGCCGTCGTCGTTGAGGATCTTTCCACCGGCGCTCTCGGCGAGGGTGTTGTAGAGGACGACCAGACCCTCGTACTGGGCGCCCATGGTGAGCACCTGGTACGGCTTGCCCTGCTCCTTGAGCTGCTGGGCAGCGCTGATCATCTGGTCCCAGGTGGCCGGCGGCTGCGGCACCAGGTCCTTGCGGTACCAGAGCAACTGGACGTTCGTGTTCTTCGGCGCCGCGTACAGCTTGTCCTCGTACCGGGCGGTGTCCAACGGCCCGGCGAGCGTGCCCTGCTCGACCTCGGCCTTGTCCTGACCGGTCCACTCGCGGATCCAGTCGGCGCTGGCGAACTCCTGCGTCCAGGTGACGTCCAGGCCGAGCAGGTCCATCCCGGTGTCCTCGGCGGCGAGCCGGCGCACCATCTGCACCCGCTGGTCGTCGGCCTGCCGGGGCAGCACCCGGTAGGCGATCTCGTACCGCCCCTGCGCCTGCGCGTTGCAGTCGTCGACGACCTTCTGCAGGTTCTGCTCGGGCGGGTAGTACAGGTTGATCGTCGGTGGGCCGCCGTCGTCGTCCGCGCCGCACGCGGCCAGCGGTGCGACAAGCGCCAGCGCGGCGGCCGCCGCCCCCAGCCGCACAATCGGCCGGCGTCGGTGTCGAGCCGTTTCGGGGTCCGTCATCGCCCTCCCCCTCTCCTCGGCGAAAGACCGGGGAGGGCGTCCGTGCCCCGGCGCACGGCGAGCTTTGTCCAACCCCGACGAGCTGCGAAAACGCCCCGGACCGGATGCTCTGTGCGGCTACACTGCCCCACCTGCGAAGCCGCGAAACCTGGATGTAATAGCGAGAGTCCGCATACCGACCGTCCGTGCTCGCCCTGGGCCGACGCCGCCTGCGTGATCGACTCGAGTTCCTGAAAGTCGCGCCGTCCTGGTGCGTGATCGACTCGAGTTTCTGGAAGCCGCGCTGTCCTCTGCCTCAGGAAAGCCCCGTTTGCAGGAGGCCGAGTCGATCACGCACGCGGACCGCGATGCCGCTCGCCATGCACGCGCACGGACCGCGACGCCGCCTGCTACGTAGGCGCGGGACCCGCCCCGGAAGGTGCCGGGCTAGCCGCCTGGCTTGGATCGGCGACTTTCCGCTCTCGGTATATCGCGACGCCAACTAGCGAGGTAGTATGTGTCGCATGGTAGCGGCGGAGAGCCAGTCGATCGACGACAACGACCGGCAGACCCAACTCCTGCGCGGCGCGCTGGACATGTGCCTGCTGGCGCTGCTGGCACGCGAGCCCGCGCACGGCTACGAGTTGGTGCGCCGGATGGAGACGGCCGGCTTCGGTGCAATCAGCTACGGCACCATCTATCCGCTGCTGACTCGGATGCGCCGACTTGGCCTTGTCGCTCATGAACAGCAGGTCAGTCCGACCGGCCCGCCCCGGAAGGTCTACGCGCTGACCGGGTCCGGGCGGGTCCACCTGGATGCCTGGCAGAAGCAGTGGAACCGCTTCACCGACACCGTTGACGCCGTTCTCTGCCCGCTCGAGCACAACCCCACGAGGAGTTGACCCATGGACACCATCGACCGCCTTCTGGGCGAAGCCGACCAGGCGTGGCGCGGATATGGGGTCGGCTCGGCCGATCGGGCGACACTCGCCGCGGACCTACGCCTCGACCTGCGGGCCGCGGCTGCCGACGGGGGCGATCCCGCGCAGTTGCTCGGTGGCGACGTGGCCGGCTTCGCCCGACGGCTCGCCGACGAGGCTGGCGTCCGACGCGTGCGCGGCGACTACAGCCGCATTCTCGGCACCGCACTGATCGGCGCGGTGCTCGGTGTCGCGCTCGGCTGCGGCCTCCTGATGGCGGCCTACCCGGCCTTCGTCCGCATGGTCGACATCCCCCGCTCGATCGACGTGCCAGTCCAGCTCGCCGTCGCCGTCTACTACGGCATACCGGCCGCCGTGGTCGCCGCAGGAGCGGTCATCGCGGTGCGGACCCGGCTACGCGACCTGCCCAAGATTCGGCGGACGGCTCGGTTGATGATCGTCCTCGTGCCGACGGCCGGCATCGTCATCACGCCGATCACCGTCGGCTTCGCCTGGTCCACCGACTACAGCACGGCACCGCCAGTAGTGGTCGCGGAGATCGCCATGGTCCTGGCCGCACTCGCTGGCGCGACAGCTCTGGCCCGCCGCCTGTCGCTCCGCGAGGGGCGGACCGTTTCCGACACCCGCAACCCAGATGCCACGAACTTCGAACCTGCCTGACGTGGAAGCCACAACAGTATGACAGGTGTAAGGTGCGCGTATGACAGAGCCGCAGCGCCGCTTCACGATCTCCGTGCCCCCAGACGTGAGTCAGATCCTGGAGAGCCAGGGCCACCGCATGGCCAGCGCCTACGTCACCGAGTCGGTACGCCGCCGCAGGCAGGTGGAGCAACACAAGGAGTTGTTGCTCGCCGCCGGCATGCACATCACTGAGCAGGGTGTCGCCGAGGCTCGGGCCCGCCGCCTGGGCGTGGAAGCCGAGTGGTCCGCGGAGCGGTTCGAGGCCGAGCGCGCCAAGATCCGCGCCGCCATGGAGGCCGAGATGAACGGCGACGACGCTGCTCCCCGCGCCGACGCCGCATGACCTCTGAGGCGAAGCCACCGGTCCGGCTGATCCTGGACCGGTCGGCCCTGCTGGGGTACGCCGTCCTCCGCACGGTGCACGTGGGCGAGCCCGTCCACGAGATCATTGAGGACGGGGTGCGGTTTGGCGTGCCGGTGGTGGCAGCCGCCGAAGCCCTGAACATGGCGACCGGCAAGGACCTGGCCCTGCTGCACAGTCTGCTGGCCCTGCCCGCCTGTGCGCTGCTGCCGGAGCGGGCGCAGGACCTACCGGAGCTGACCTTCTGGCAGCGCCGGACCCGCCGCTTCGACCTGGCCGCGGCCGCCGTGGCAGGCCTGACCCACGACGCCGCGGTGCTCACCGGCGAAGGGCCTGGCTACGTCGACGGGGTGCCACTGATCCACTTCCCGGGCTGAACCACGACCGGCCGAGCGTCAGCGCCGAGCCCTCGCCCAGGAGAGGAAGCGCTCGGTCATCCGGGTCGGCGGATGATCCGGGTGGAGCTGGGTGAGCTGGTTCGTCGCCTCGTGCATCAGAGTGCCGAGATAGATCAACAGTGCGGTCCGGCTGGTCCGGTACTCGGTGAGCAGGGCGAGCTTGGCCGGCTGACAGGGCCACTCGCTGCCACAGTTCCGGCACCTCCAGAGCGGGCGCATCGCGACGTGCGGCACGGGCGGACGGACCACCATCAGCGCCACCGCATCCCGGGCTGCTGGTCGGTCGGGCTCAGCACATCAACCTCCTCGGGGGGCGGGGAAGGGGCCGCTCCCGCAAGGGGGGAACGAGAGCGACCCCGGGCGGGGCCCGCCGCCGCCAACTCCGGCTACCAGCGGACCCGCCACTGGTGACAGTGTGGTGATCAGGCGACTACCGTCGATACGTGCTCGTCGCATCCGTGCAGCTCAACGCCGTAGACGAGCAACCCTGAAGGACACGCCGATCCACACTGAGCAAAGGTTGGGGAATCGATGGGGATGGTCACCGACTACGTGCTGGAGGAGCTGCGCCTGTTCCGCACCGGGCTCGGGCTCAGTCAGGACGACTTCGGCAGGGGCATCGGCTATTCGGGCTCGCACGTCAGCTCGGTGGAGACCGGCGGCCGAGCGCCCACGAAGGAGTACATGAGGGCCATCGACACCCACCACCCCACCGCTGGACGCTTCCAACGGATGCTGGACAGGTTGGCCCGGCTCGACGCGGTGCCGGCCTGGCTGCGTGAGTGGATCGAGTTCGAGCGCGAGGCGACCACGCTGCGCTGGTTCGAGCTGGCGTACGTCCCGGGCCTGCTCCAGACCGAGCGGTACGCCCGCGCCACCCTCGCTGGTGGCCGGTTCGACGCCGAGGACGTCGACCGGATCGTCGCCTCCCGGCTGGAGCGGCAGGCGATCCTGCAACGCCCCCGCCCGCCGCAGCTCATCGCCGTCCTCGACGAGGCGGTGCTGCGCCGGCCGGTGCTCGACCAGCCGGGGCTCATGGTCGAGCAGTGCGAGCACCTGGCCCAGTTGGCGACGGCGGAGCATATCCAGGTGCACATCGTCCCGGTGGATGCTGGGATGTATCTGGGGCTGGCCGGGCAGTTCATCATCGCCGAGATGCCCGACGGCGAGCGGGTGGCTCACGCCGACAACCAGCTCACCGCGCAGTTCGTCGATGCACCGACCGACGTCGCTAAGCTGGCGAAGACGTGGGAGATCGTGCGCAACGAGGCGCTCCCCCGCCGGCAGTCAACCGAGCTGATCAAGGAAGTGGCGAAGTCATGGGCATGCTGACCCCGCAGTGGCGAAAGTCGACCCGATCCGGCGGCAACGGCGGCTCCTGCGTCGAGGTCGCCGACAACCTACCGACCATGGTCCTGGTCCGCGACACCAAGGACCGCGACGGCGGCACCCTGCACATCGACCCGACCGCCTGGAAGACATTCATCGAGTACGCCAAGCGGCACTGAGCGCTGACACGTCCGCCCGGACCAGGCATGCTGGGATGATGATCGCGCGCTTCAAGGACCTCTGCCTGGACGCCGCGGACCCGCTCGCGCTCGGCGGCTTCTGGGCCCGGGTGCTGCACGCTGACGTGGCCGATGCCGGTGACGGCGACACCCGGGTGGACCCACGCTCGGCACGCTCGGCCACCGAGTCGATCTGGGTGAACAAGGTGCCCGAGCCTCGGGTGGGCAAGACTCGCGTACACCTGGATCTGCGGTTGGCAGACGCGGAGCCGGCGGCGCTGCTCGCGGCCGGCGCGCGGCTCGTCGCCGAGCAGGGCGGCCAAGCCACCTGGTGGGTGCTGGCCGACCCGGAGGGCAACTTGTTCTGCGCGTACCCGGCCCAGGAGGGCAGCCGCCCCGGCCCGCTCGAACTGGTCGTGGCCTCGGCCGACCCGGCCACGCAGGCGACCTGGTGGGCCGGCGTGCTCGGCGGCGCTGCCGAGCACGGCTCGACCACCTCGTCGGTGCTCGGCGCGGCCGGGTTCCCCTGGGAACGCTGGGTGTTCGACAGGGTGCCCGAGCCCAAGACGGTCAAGAACCGCCTGCACTGGGACGTCGAGTTGACCGACCCGGAGCCCGGCGCACTGGTGAGCGCCGGCGCGACCCTGCTGGCGGAGCCGAGCGCCCGCAGCCGCTGGTGGGTGCTGGCCGACCCCGAGGGCAACGAGTTCTGCGCCTTCGCACCACGCCCCACCGGGTAAACGACCGACTACCCAGCGCGGGCAGCGTCGGCTAGCGTTTTGCTAGCGCCGTAGCCGGCGCGTTCGCCGCCGCCGTCGACACGCCTCCGGCCGACCCCACGCCTGCCCGAACGGTTGGTAATCGCGTGAACGCCCACCGCCGCTCCCCCGGTTCGGCAGGATCGTCCCAACGAGGAGGTGCCGTCGTGCAGGACACCCGCGCTCTCGCCCTGACATTCGAGGTGAGCGGCCTGCCACCGGTCAAGACCGAAGCGTTGTCCATCTTCGCCGCCGGGCATCGGCAGGCGACGAAGGTCCGCACCCTGCTCCAGGCCGCCCTCGCCGCGGCCCAGCGCACCGGCTGGACGCCGTTGCCCGGGCCGATCGAGGTCGACCTGGTGTTGCGCTGCCCGCCCGGGCACCGTACGTCCGACGCCAGCACCCTGCTCGGCGGCGTCTGTGCGGTGTTGCAGGACAAGAAGCGGGTGTCGACCATCGGCCTCGCCCACCTGGGCGTCCTGGTGGACGTCGCCCTCTACGACGACGACCGGCAGATCCGCCGATTGTCCTACCACGAGGAGCCGGCGGAGGACTTCTCGTACCAGGTGCGGATCGCCGCCGTACCGACCTTGGTTTGACCGACGTCCGCGGTGGGGTATCGCGGACGCCGACGAAGGGAGCACCGATGTCGGAGCCACATGTCACGCTCGACCCCCGCGGGCTCGACCCAGTGCAGCAAAAGCTGCGCGGGCCGTTGGAGGAGCAGCTGACCTCGGCGCTTCAGGCCGCCACCGACCGGGTCCGCGCCGACTACGCCGGCGAACCGGTCGAGCAGGTCTGCCAGCGATTGTTGGAGGAGACCCGCTCCGGGTTGCATCCCGACATCGCGGCCGGGTTCAACCCGGACATGGACGAGTTCTGCCGGGTGGCCGTGGCGATCGTCCGGCGCGAGGCCGGCTGAGCAGCCCTAATAGCGGCCGAGCTGGGCGTACGGGGTGAGCACGATGCGCGGCGAGAGCTGCGGGTCGAGCCACGTGAGCACGTCGACCAGATGGTTACGGGCCAGCGAGACACAGCCGGCGGTGGCGTTGCCGGCGCTGGTGCCGAACTGGTGCAGAAAGATGCCGCTGCCCGCGTCCGGCACCGGCTTCGGCACGTTCGGCGACATGTTGTAGGTGATCACCGCGAAGTACGTGTACGAGGGTGTCTCCTTCCACAGCGCCTCGCTGGCCCCGCCCGGGTTCGTCGCGCTCTGCTGGAAGGTGTTGTACCGCGCCGACGACGGATTTTCGTTCCACCAGTCCCCGCTGACCAGCCGGTGGTACGGGTACCGCACGCCCGGGTTGGCGGCGATGCCGTACATGGTGGGGCCGATTGAGTAGACCCCGGTGGGGGTGGTCGGCACGCCCTCCCTGTGGTTGTCGGTGAAACCCTTGGAGCCGATCCGGGCGGGCATCGACGACGAGGCCGGCTGCCAGCGATCCCGCACCCGCACGTACGCCTCCAGGGTCGCGTACGTGGTGGTGGCGGAGGCGGTGGTGACGACGACGACCTGCCTGGTCTGCGTCGGCAGGGTGGTCAACCGGGCGGCCAGGTTGCGGCGCGGCACCGTCGGACGGGTGGACCGGGGAACCGGCGCCGTGCCCCACGCCGAGGCCGGTGGCCTGGTCGCGCCGAGCGCGGGCGCCGCCGGGGTGAGCACGGCCGGCACGGCAAGACCCGCCGCCGCGCCGAGCAGGAGCTGTCTGCGCTTCATGCCGCCATCCTGACAGTCGAACCGGCACGCCGTCTGTCCCCACGCCGGGCGGGGCGTGTGCGCGGGTCTCCCCCTTCGCGCGATCAGAAGTGCCGCAGCAGGTCGGGGAAGGCGGCGAGGCGCAGCACTGCGCTGTCGGTCGGGTCCAACTCGTCGTCCTCCAGCACCCAGGTGTTCGCGTTCGGAATGAACACCGCGTTCAGCCCGGCCGCCCGCGCCGGCAGGATGTCGGACTTCGGGGAGTTGCCGATCATCCATGCGCTGGCCGGCGGAAACCCGTGTTCCCGAGTGAGCCACCGGTACGTGTCGACGTTCTTCTCGGCGACGATGTGCGCGGCCCCGAAGTGGTGCAGCAGGCCGCAGGCGTCCAGCTTGCGCTGCTGCTCCTCCTGGTCGCCCTTGGTCAGCAGCAGCAGCTCGTGCCGGCCGGCCAACTCGTCGAGCGCGTCGGCCACCCCGGGCATCAGCTCCACCCGGTGCTCGACGAGGGCCACCGCCAGCCGGTCGATCTCCTGGCGTTCGGAGTCGGTGGCCGGCCGCTCGCGCAGCCGCTCCAGGCACTCCGCCAGGCTGCGCAGGAAGACCTTGCTGCCGTACCCGTGCGCCACCGCGTTGGCCCGCTCGATGTCGTCGAGGACGGCCCGCAGCGCGGCCCGGTCCAGTGTGGGGTGGTCCAGCCAGCCCAGGAAGTCGTCGATCACCCGCTCGAAGACGACGTTGTTCTCCCACAGGGTGTCATCCGCATCGAAGATCAACACTTGTGCCTGCCGCCGCCCGGCCACGTCGACTGTCATGGCGTACCCTCCCCGTGCCCACCGCTGAAACACCGAGGGGCCAGGATAGGCCGCAGACAAACGTCAAGGTCCACGAATTATTCCGCCCGACAGATGCGGGGCGGCATGGTCACGGCCACCGCAGCAGCCGTTGTGCGATAAGCGCTTCGCGTTCCTCCTGCCCCTCGGGTCTAAGCCGACCACCACGGGTGAGCATCACGACGCCGTGCAGCAGGCTCCAGCCCACCTCGGCGAGGGTGTCCGGGTCCCGGCCCTCGGCCAGCGGGGTCAGGGCCGCCCGCAGCTCCGCGAAGACCGCCCGCGGCGCGGCCGGCACGCCATCCACGCCGAGGGCCAGGTCGGGGGTCAGCGCGAGCATCGCGTCATAGACCTCCGGGTTCGTGTACGCGAAGTCGAGGTACGCGGTCGCGACCGCCGGCCAGACCCCCTCGGGGCTGCCGGCGGTCTCCGCGTGCGCTTCGGCGAGATCGGCGGCCAGATCGGCGAATGCGCACACCGCGACGGCGGCGATCAGCGCTTCCAGATCGGGGAAGTGCCGGTAGATGTCGCCCATGTCGATCTCGGTGCGTTCGGCGAGCCGTCGGGTGGTCACCCCCGGCCAGCCCTCCACCTCGGCCAGCTCTCGTGCGACCGTGACGATGAGGTCACGCCGGTCCTGTTCGCTGGCCTTCTCCGCAGGTCCGGGCACGCACACGAGCGTAAGGGCGGACACCTGCCGTAGCTGCCAGGTGACGGATTGGTGACTGTTGTGGACGACCAGCCCCGCTTCCCACGTGCCACTGCCGCCCCCTGACTCGTTAGGCGAGGAGATCACCGTGAGGGAGGGCACGCGCGTGGCGGGCGGATGAGAGAAGAGCGCGGCGTACGGCTGCTGCGCGACGACGCCACCCGTCAGCGGGCAACCTTCCTGGAACTCTTTCTCGATCTGGTCTTCGTCTTCGCCCTCACCCGGATCTCCGCACGGCTGATCGCCGACTTCACCGACGGCCAGCGCGGCGTGTATGCGGGCCTCGGCCAGGCTCTGCTGTTGTTCCTGGCACTGTGGGCGGTCTGGTCGTTGACGGTCTGGTCGACCAGTTGGCTGGACCCGGAGGCGCCGATCGTCCAGACCGTCATCGTCATGACGCTGGTCGGCGCCATGACGATGGCCGTCGCAGTGCCCGACGGCTTCGGGACGCGGGCCGCCCTCTTCGCCATCACCTACGTCGGTCTCCAGATCGGCCGGGTGGTCTACTTCCACCTCGCCGGACACGGCCGACCGGACCCGCAACAGTCCTTCCGACTCCTGCTCTGGCTCGGTCTGAGCGCACCGTTCTGGGTCATCGGTGGTCTGGCCGACGACGGCACGGTACGCGGGCCGCTCTGGAGCATCGCCGTGCTGATCGACTACGCCGGGCTGTTACTCGGTTGGCCGACCCCCCGCATCGGCGGGCAACGGCTCGGCGTCCGGATGATCGCGGCGGAGCACCTGGCCGAGCGGTACCAACAGTTCCTTCTCATCGCGCTCGGCGAGGCGATCTTCGTCATCGGGTTGGCGTTCAGCGGCAGCGCGTTCCACGCCGACCAGACGGCGGGCTTCCTCCTGGCGCTGGTGACCACCGTCCTGCTCTGGCGGATCTACTTTCACGTCGCGGGCGGAATGCTGGACGAGGCCGTCAGCCGGTCCCGGGACGCCGCCCGGCTGGCGACCGACATGTCCTTCGCCCACCTGATCATGATCGCGGGGATCGTCCTGACCGGCGTCGGCTTCGAGTTGTTCATCACCGAACCGCTCGGGCACCTCCCGGCAGCCTGGCTCATCGCCATCCTCGGCGGCCCACTGCTCTTCCTCGCCGGGCGAGCGGCCCTCGAATACCAGGTCTTCGCCCGGGTCTCCCGGTCCCGGGTCGCCGGTGTGCTGACCCTCGTCCTGCTGGCGCCGGTGACGCTGCACATCGAACCGCTCGCCGCGGGCGGCGCCGCCGCCGTGGTGCTGCTCGGCGTCGCCGGCGCGGACACCCGACGCTCACGCCGACACCCACCGGAGACACCCTCGCCGCCGTTCTAGTCGTGGGCGGCCACGACTCTGGGTGCCGCGCGGCGGTCCCTGCCAGGTGAAGTCGGACGATGCCCGTGGCGTACGGGAATGCGCCGGCTCCTCCTGGCAGGGACCGCCTCAGCAACTGCGGCGTCAGGGCCGCTTGAGGATCGTGTACTGGATCACGTCATTGCGGAGCACGTCTCCGGAGACCTTCACGATGCGCAGCGTGTGCTCGGCATCCTTGAGCCCGGTGGCGACGAACGCCGGTCGGCCGGTGACCCGCACCGGGTTCGAGAGGCTAACGCGCTTGACCAGCTTGCCGTCGATGAAGACGTCGGCCTCGCCCTGATCGGGGCCGAGTGCCGTCCGCCACTCGACGCCAACGCCACGGAACGTGAAGGCCACCGCCGCGCCGTTCTCGGTCGCGGAGTGAACGTCGTCGCGGTGGTCACCCCGGAACCGGAAGTCGAACACCGCGTTGCCGACGGGCTGCGCCGCGAGGTACGCCTTCCCGATCGTCACGACCTGACCGTTGATGGTGTAGTCGGTTCCCTTGACCAACGCCTTTCCACCGTGGGCGATCGCCGCAAGCTCGCCCGGGTCGCGGCCGATCTCGACGGTGACGTCGGCCTGAGCGGACGCCTTCTTGTCGAAGGTCGCCGTGTTGGCGCTCAGCAGACTCTCCTGCCGCACGTCGAACTTGTCGAGCAGCATGTACGACCCCGAGCGCTTGACGCCGCGGATCGTGTGGGTGCCGTTGGGCAGGTCCGAGATGCTGTAGACCACCTGCTGCGCCTTCCGACCCGCGGCCGGGTCGAGATGGGTGCTGACCGTCTTCTTGAACTCACCGTCGATGTAGATGTCGACGTCGCCCTGGGACTCGTGCAGCTCCGTCACGTAGTCGACGCCGGTGCCGATGAACGAGTACTGGAACGCGTCGCCGTTGGGCTCGGCGTAGTGCACGTCGTCCTGAAAATCGCCGAGCCCTCGGTTGGTGCTCCGACCCCAGGAGCCCGTGTAGACGATCTCCGGGTTGTCGTTGTTCACCGAGATCGTCCGCACACCGGCTTCGGCCTGCTTCTTGGCAGCCTTCGCGCCGGAGGCCGACGAGTCCCGCACGTCCACCGTCAGCTGCTCCGCGACCGCGGCAACCTCGCGGTTGCCGTTGCGCTGCCACGCGCCCTCGTACGACACCCGCAGGTCGTCGTCGTTGACACTGACCGTCGAGTTCTTCTGCGGCGTGACCTTGAGCAACCGGACCCCGTGCACCGGCACGTCGTTTGCGACGTAGCCGCTCGCGAACTCGCCCAGGTCCTTCTTCGCCCACAGGTCGCGCACCTTGGCGGACCCGTTGAGGCCGAGATCGGCCCAGTTCACCGCCATGTTGGCCTCGGTGGAGCCGAGGTTGAACAGGGCCACGGTGTAGGAGTTGTCCTCGTTGAGCGAGAACCAGGTCTGCCGGTTGCTCTTGATGGAGAGGGGTTGGGCGGGCCGTCCGGCCTGGTTGACCGCGATCACCTCGCGGTTGGTCAACAGGTCCAGGCCGTAGGAGTCGAGCCGGGTCATGTCGTTGCCGATGTAGAGCGGCGCGGCCGAGACCGCCCAGAGCGTCGCGGCGGTACGCCGCTCGTCCCGGGTAAGCCCGTCCATCTGGCCGTTGCCCACGTTCAGCGAGTCCAGATCGTTCCACCCGCCGGGGCCGCCGTGGCGCCACCACTCGGCCAGCTTGGGGAAGAGTCGCGAGATGCTCGACCAGGCGGTGAGGGCCTCACCGGTGCAGTAGCACTCGACGTCCCAGTCGATCCGCCAGCCGTTGGCGTACTGCTTCCAGTAGTCGGCGTAGCGGATGTCGAGGGCCCAGGAGAGCTCGAACCAGATGCCGTGCCGGGCGAGGGCTTGCGACCACGCCTTGACGTCGTCGCGGGAGTCGACGGAGAGATCGTTGATGCCGGAGCCGGGGGTGACGCTGTCGAACTTCAGGAAGTCGACGCCCCATGAGGCGTAGAGGTCAGCGATCGAGTTGACGTACGCCTGCGCGCACGGGTTCTTGAAGTCGATCTTGTGCCCGATCTTCCAGTGGTCGCCCTGCTGCAGCGGTCGCACCGGCAGGTTCCCCGTCGTGCAACCAGGGGCTCCGTAGATGGGCAGGTTGGCATCGATCAGTGCGGACGAGATTCCGGGAATGCCGTACAGCCCGAACTTCTGCCCGTTGGCGTGCACGTGGTCGATGACGTTCTGCAGTCCATCGGGGTACAGCGTCTTGCTCGGCACCGGCCTGCCGTACTCGTCCACGCCGGAGTTCCAACCCGCGTCGACGTTGATGTACTCGTAGCCGTACGCCTGGAGCTTCTCGTGCATGGCATCGGACTGCGCCTTGAGCTGGGCGGCCGTGATCCAGGTGCTGCCGTTGGGCACGAACACCTGCATGCTGTAGCTGCTCCAGCCCATGTAGGGCTTCCGAGCCCGCTCCCCGGCAGGTGCGTACGGGGCGTTCGCGGCGGTGGTGGGGGCGGGCAACCTGGCGGCGGTCGCCGGTCCGGCTGAGGCCGCCGAGGCGGTCAGCCCGACGGGGAGGAGGGCGGCGACGGTCAGCCCCACGACTGCGCCTCGCATCGCCTTGTGGACTTTTCTGGTCATGAGCGGCACGTCTCTCTGTGTGTGTGACAGCTCATCGCGGTCACACCTCCGGGTTGGGGGGAACCGGGGTGGTGCCTGTTGCGATACGACCGACCAAAAGGGTCGGACGAAACATGGCCGAAACCTAAGTGGATTATTAAACTTCGTCAAGTATTGATTTGCGCGAACGCCGCTCCTACGCTCGGCAGTGCTCGACCGAAGCGGTCAGGAGGGTGCGGCGGCGACGAATGCACCGATCGCTGACGGTCCGCATGACCGTGCTCGATCCAGGATCGTGTGGCCTCCGACGCCGGGGATACCGCTACAACATGGATCGAGCGCGATCACGCCGACGGCAGGCCCGCGCAGGCGCGGCCCGGGCGGTCAGCGGCGCAGGGTGAGGATCAGGTCGGCTACCAGGGCCGTCCAGCCGGTCTGGTGCCAGGCGCCCAGGCCGGCCCCGTTGTCGCCGTGGAAGTACTCGGGGAACGCGATCAGATCCCGCCAGTCCGGGTGGGTCTGGAAGAGCTGGCACGCGCCGTAGATCGGCCGTCGACCCCAGTCGTCCTGGGTGAAGAGCGCGATCAGCCGGGCGGAGAGGTCGTCGGCGATCTCGTCGAGGGTGCGCTTCACCCCGGAGCGGGTCGGGTACTCCACCTGGAGGCCGTCGCCGAAGAACGCCGCGTAGTCCCGTAGCGCGCTGATCAGCAGGTAGTTCGTCGGCATCCAAATCGGACCACGCCAGTTCGAGTTGCCCCCGAACAGCCCGCTTGTCGACTCGGCCGGCTCATAGCCGACGGAGAACTCCTGCCCGCCGAGGGTGACCGAGAACGGCTTGTCCAGGTGGGCACGGGACAGCGTACGGAGGCCGAAGTCGGAGAGGAACTCGTCGGGATCGAGCATCCGGGCGAGCAGGCGAACCACCTGCTCCGGGCCGACCATGGAGAGCAACCGCTGCTGCCGGCCGTCGGGGCCCAGTCGGCGGGCGCCGATCACCTGGGCGTACTCCGGGCGGTTGGTGAGGAACCAGCGCAACCGGGCACCCAGCTCCGGCAGCTGGTGCAGGGTCCTGGCGGAGAGCCGGGTGGTGGCCGCCAACGGCAGCAGCCCGACGACGGAGCGGACCTTCAGCGGCACCTTCGTGCCGTCGGCGAGGCGCAGCACGTCGTAGAAGAAGGCGTCCTCGTCGTCCCACAACCCCTGCTCGTACGCGGCGGCGGCGATGTAGGCGAAGTGCTCGAAGAACTTGGTGGCGGTGTCTACCCAGGTCCGGTCATGTTCGGCGAGCACGATCGCCATGTCCAGCAGGTTGAGCGCGTACATGCCCATCCAGCCGGTGCCGTCGGACTGCTCCAGCACGCCGGCGACCGGCAGCGCCGCCGAGCGGTCGAACGGCCCGACGTTGTCCAGCCCGAGGAAGCCGCCCTCGAAGACGTTGTTGCCGCCGGTGTCCTTGCGGTTGACCCACCAGGTGAAGTTGAGCAGCAGCTTGTGCATCACCCGGGCCAGGAAGTCGTAGTCCCGGCCGCCGTCGATCTCGAACACCTTCAGCGCCGCCCAGGCGTGCACCGGCGGGTTCACGTCACCGAACGCCCACTCGTACGCCGGGATCTGCCCGTTGGGGTGCAGGTACCACTCGCGGAGCAGGAGCAGGATCTGCTCCTTGGCGAAGCCCGGGTCGACCCGGGCGATGCTCACACAGTGGAAGGCCAGGTCCCAGGCCGCGTACCACGGGTATTCCCACGGGTCGGGCATGGAGATGACGTCGAAGCTGGTCATGTGCCACCAGGCGCTGTTGCGCCCGTGCCGACGCCCGGCCGGCGGCGGTGTCGAGCCCGGGTCGCCTTCGAGCCAACGCTTGACGTCGAAGTGGTAGAACTGCTTGCCCCACATCAGCCCGGCGATGGCCTGCCGGGCCACCAACGCCTCGTCGGGTGTGGCGGCCGGCGGGATCACTCCGGCGAAGAACCGGTTCGCCTCGGCCCGCCGGGCCCACACCACGGCCTCGAAGCCCTCGCTGAGGTCGGCCGGCGGCGGCGGCGCGGCGGCCGGCGGCGACGCGGTACGGGTCAGGCGCAGCCGGATCTGGCGCTGCCCGCCGGCCGGCACGTCGAGCACGTAGTGCAGCGCGCCCTTGGTGCCCTCCCGGGCCGGGTTGACCGTGGCCGCGCCGTTGACGACGTGGTCGTTGATGCCGTCCTTCGGGTAGGGCGAGCGGCCGGGTAGACCCCAGAGTCGTTCGGCGTTGGTGTCGTTGTCGCAGAGCAGCGGCACCGGGCCGCCGTCACCCTCCAGCAGCAGTTGGCCGAGCACCCGGTGCTCGCCGACGAGCCGGGTGCCCTGGCCGGTCAGCTGGGGGATCCGGTCGCCGCCGGGCAGGCCCCAGGACCAGGTGTTACGGAACCACAGGGTGGGCAGCACGTGCAGGGTCGCCGCCTCATCGCCCCGGTTGGCGACGGTCACCACCATGCACAGGTCGGTCGGGGAGGCCTTGGCGTAGTCGACAGTCACCGCCCAGTACCGGTCGTCGTCGAAGATCCCGGTGTCCACCAACTCGTACTCGGTGTCGTCGCGGCCACGCAACGCGTTCACCGCGACGAGTTCGTCGTACGGGAAGGCGGCCTGCGGGTAGTGGTAGCGCCACCGCATCCAGGAGTGGGTGGGCGTGGAGTCCTCGTACCACCAGTACTCCTTGACGTCCTCGCCGTGGTTGCCGCCGTCGCCGCCGAGGCCGAACATCCGTTCCTTGAGGATCGGGTCCTTGCCGTTCCAGAGGGCGAGAGCGAACGCGAAGGTCTGTCGTTCGTCGCAGACGCCGGCCATCCCGTCTTCATTCCACCGGTAGGCTCTGGACCGCGCGTGGTCATGCGGGAAGTAGTCCCAGGCCGTACCGTGCTCGCTGTAGTCCTCCCGTACCGTCCCCCACGCCCGTTCGGACAGATAGGGACCCCATGCTCGCCAGTCCTGCTCCCCCGAGTCGGCTTGGGCGAGCCGGAGCCGCTCAGCGTCGGGTGGCGAGGCGTCGGAGGACGATCGGTCAGTGATCACGTGCACATCCTTGACGTCGCCTCGGTACTTGACCACAGCGGCCATTCTCGTCGTGGCGTGTTACACCTTGCCGCCGGTGGAGGAAAGTTGATCGACATTCATTTCGGCCCGCAGGTGTGCGGCGATCTGACCAGCGCGGCAAGCCGGGAGTGGCTGGTCCCCGACGGCCTCGGCGGATACGCGATGGGCACGGTCGCAGGGCTGCGGACCCGTCGCTACCACGGTCTGTTGGTGGTTCCCGGCGAAACGCCGGCGTCCCGGCAGGTGGGACTGGTCAGTCTCGATCCGGCGGTCACCCTGCCGTCCGGCGCGCGGGTGCGCCTCGGCGCGCACGAGTGGTCCTCCGGCGACGTGGACCCGCGCGGCTTCGAGCTGTTGGAGCGCTTCGACCTCATCGACGGGCTGCCCCGGTGGCGGTGGCGGATCGGCGCGGTGGTGATCGAACGGGAGTTGGCCATGCTGCCCGGCCGCTCCTGCGTCGCGGTGGTGCACCGGCTGGTCGCCGGCGGTCCCGTCCGGCTGGAGCTGTCGGCCGCCTGCACCTGGCGCGACGCGCACGGCGAACGCCGGGCCGACGGCCCGATTCCGCAGGTCGAGGCGGTCGCCGACGGCGCGGTGGTCGAGGGCGCGTACCGGCTCGCCGGGCCGGGCTGGACGCCCGAGGGGCAGTGGTGGTTGGGCGTGCACCACCGCGAGGAGGCCAACCGGGGCCTGCACCCGGATGAGGATCTCTGGTACGCGGGCCGCTTCTCCGGCGAGTTGGAACGCCCCGGCGACACGGTGTCGGTGCGGGCCTGGGCCGGTCAGCTCGACCTAGTGCCACCGTCGGCGGAGGAGATCGTGGCGACGGCCCGGCGGCGCAACCGGCAGGTGGTGGCGACGGCCAAACCAGCCGACGACGTGGACGCCGCCCTGGCGCTGGCCGCCGACGCGTTCGTGGTGCGCACCAACCAAGCGGCGGTGGACGTGGTCGCCGGCTACCCGTGGTTCGGGGCCTGGTCCCGGGACACGATGATCTCCTACGAGGGGTTGTTCCTCTGCACGGGCCGCGCCGACGAGGGGCGGGAGCTGCTGCGGGCGTACGCGGCGACGCTGTCCGAGGGGATGCTCGCCAACACCGCCGACACCGGCCGGGTGGAGTACAACACCGTCGACGGCACGCTGTGGTTCCTGCACGCGGTGAGCCGGCACGTCACCGTCACCGGCGACACCGACCTCGGCGACGAGCTGCTGCCCGCCCTGCGCGCGGTGATCGACGCCCACGTGGCCGGCACCCGGTACGGGATCCGCGTCGATGCGGCCGACGGGCTGCTCACCCAGGGCGCCGCCGGCACGGCGTTGACCTGGATGGACGCGCGGGTCTACGGGGTGCCGGTCACCCCGCGTACCGGAAAGCCGGTCGAGGTCAACGCGTTGTGGATCAACGGGCTGGCCGGGCTCGCGGAGCTGACCGAACTGGCCGGGCAGGACGCGGACGAGCTGTGGCGACGCCACGGGCAGGCCACCTCCTCCTTCCGGGAGCGTTTCCCGGCGCCGACCGGGTGGCTGCACGACGTGCTGGACGCGCCCGCGCCGGCGTACCCGCTGGGTGGAGCGGCCCTGCACGACGACGACGCGTTGCGCCCCAACCAGCTGCTGGCCTGGTCGCTGCCGTACGCGCCGATGGAGCCGGACGAGGCGACGCTGCGGCGAATCGCGGACGGTCTGTTCACCCCGCTCGGGCCGCGCAGCCTCGCCCCGGACTCGCCGGAGTTCGTGGGCCGGCACGGGGGTGGCCCGGCCGACCGGGACGGGGGCTACCACCAGGGCACGGTCTGGCCGTGGCTGCTCGGTCCGTACGTGGACGCCGCCCGCCGTGGAAAGATGTCCGTCGATGACGCATTCGTCGGCATAGAGGCTCATTTGATGGAATATGGGTTAGGCTCGGTGAGCGAGACGGCCGATGGCCTCGCGCCGCACGCCGCGACCGGCTGCCCGTTCCAGGCATGGTCCGTGGCCGAGTTGCTGCGGGTGCGTCGAAAGAGCCAGTAGCGCTTTACACGACCGCAATCGTGGTGTCGCCGCTGGTTATCGCGATCCCGGCAGGATTGGCCCCGATCCAGACGCGGCGGCGACATCGATTCCGGTGTCGGTCGGCGCGCGCCCGGGGACAACTCAAAGGGGGCCGCATGTTCCTGGGAGTACCCGCCGGTGCTCGTCGGCGGTCTCGGCCGACACGTGCACGCCCTCTCCGTCGCCCTCGCCGCCGCCGGCCACGAGGTCACCGTCGTCCCCCGCCACACCGACGGCGCACCCCTGGAGGAGTACGCCGACGGCGTCCACATCCTGCGCACCCCCGAAGACCCCGTCGCCTTCCCCCTCGCCACCGACTCGCTGCTGGCCTGGACGATGGCCTTCAACCACACCCTCACCCGCACCGCGCTGCGCGCCACCCAGGCCGGCAGCTACGACGTCATCCACGCCCACGACTGGCTCGTCGCCCACACGGCCATCACACTCGCCGAACACCTGGACCTCCCCCTGGTCACCACCATGCACGCCACCGAGGCGGGCCGGCACCAGGGTTGGCTGCCGGAGGAGATGAACCGCACCATCCACGGCGTCGAGCACTGGCTCAGCGGCTCATCCATTCGAGTGATCACCTGTTCCGGTTACATGCGCGAGCAGGTGACCACGCTCTTCGACGTACCGGCCAGCCAGGTCGACGTGGTGGCCAACGGGGTCGACGACCGGGCCTGGCGGGCACGTCCCCGCGCGGTCGCGTCGGCCCGGGCACGGTTCGCCGGGGACGGCCCGCTGGTCGGGTACGCCGGGCGGCTGGTCTACGAGAAGGGCGTCCAGCATCTGGTGCACGCCGTACCCCGGCTCCGCGAACGGCACCCGGGGCTGCGCGTGGTGATCGCCGGCGACGGCCCGTACCGCGCCGAGTTGGAGGCCCAGGCCCGACGGCTGGCGCTCAGCTCGACCGTCCGGTTCACCGGTTTCCTCGACTCCACCCAACTGCCGGCGATGCTCGGCGCGACCGACGCGACAGTGGTCCCCAGCCTCTACGAGCCGTTCGGCATGGTGGCGCTGGAGGCCGCGGCAGCCGGAGCGCCGCTGGCCGTGGCCCGCACCGGCGGCCTCGCCGAGATCGTCGAATCCGGCGTGACCGGAGTGACGTTCCCGCACAGCGACCCGGACGCGCTCGCCGGCGCGGTCGGCCAACTGCTCGGCGACGAGGTCTTCGCCCGGCGGCTGGCCCGCCGGGCCCGCACGATGGTCGGCGAGCGGTACGGCTGGGCCACCATCGCGGCCCACACCGCCGCCAGCTACGCCGCCGCCCGTCGCGAGCACGGACCCGTGCAGACCCGACGCGCCGCCGCCCGACTGGCCGGGGGGCGCCCCCGGATCGCCATCCCCGAGGGGAATCTGCTGGCCGCCGCCGACCACGCCGCCTGTTGAGCTGAGTCGGACGACCGATAGGTGACTTCCGATCCGCTGGTTAGGGTGTAGCCCGGACAGCGGCTGAGGAGGAGCGTGCACAGGTGCTGATCGCCGGTCGGTACCGGCTGCTCGACCTGGTGGGTCGCGGGGGCATGGGTCGGGTGTGGCGTGCCCGCGACGAGATGCTGCACCGCGAGGTAGCGGTCAAGGAGATCGTTCCACCGAGTTGGTTGGCCGAACATGAACGGGCCGAGGTGCGCCTGCGTACCCTGCGGGAGGCGCGCGCCGCCGCCCGACTCAACCACCCCGCCGTGGTCCGGCTCTACGACGTCGTCGCGGTCGACGACAGCCCATGGATCGTCATGGAGTACGTCCCGTCGCGCACCCTCCAAGACGTCGTGGACGCCGAAGGGCCACTGGCACCGGCCCGCGCGGCCCGGATTGGCCTGGCCGTGCTCGACGCGCTGCAAGCCGCGCACACCGCCGGGGTGCTGCACCGCGACATCAAACCGCAGAACGTGCTCGTGGCACACGACGGGCGGGTGATGCTCACCGACTTCGGGCTGGCCACCTTCGACGGCGGCGACGGCACGATGACCCGACCCGGCATGGTCCTCGGCTCCCCGCAGTACGTGGCCCCGGAACGGGCCGCCGAGGGGGTGTCCACGGTGGCCGCCGACCTGTGGTCGCTCGGGGCGACCCTGCACGCCGCTGTGGAGGGGCAGTCCCCGTACGCCCGCAGCACCGCGATGGCCACCCTGAGCGCGCTGGCCGCCGGGCCACCGGACCCCGCACCGCACGCCGGGGCGCTCGCGCCGGTGCTCGCCGGGCTGCTGCGCCGCGACCCGCGCGACCGCCTCGACCACGACGGGGCCCGGCGACTGCTCCAGGCTGCCGCGACCGGCGACGAAGACCAAGACCAGGACCCCACGGTTCCACTACCCGACCCGGCCGCCACCGCGAGCGCCGACCCGACCCCAGCATCCCCCACGCCGACCCCGGATCCGGCGGCCGCCGGGCGTACCGCACGTCGGGTGGCGCTGGTCGCCGTGGCGCTGCTGGTCGCCGTCGTAGCCGGCGTCGGCACCGCGCTGACCGTCACCGACGACAAGCCCACCGACCCCACCGGCTGGTCCTACACGCCCCCGCCGAACCGTCCACCCGACGGCGGCGGCGGTCCAGGTGGACCAGGCGGCCCGGACCGCCCCGGCCCGCCGCCCGGTGGCCGGAACGTCCCCCCGCCTCCATTCCCGTGTGTCCGCCCGGACATCGTCGGCACGCCGGTGTCGGCCAGCGCACCGGACTCGGGTGAAGAGTTCCGGCCGCCGCCCGGCTGGGTCTGGCACGTCGACACCACCGGCTTCCGGGTCTCCGTACCGGCGACGTGGCTGACCTCCCGCGACGACGGGGTGGCGTGCTTCCAGGACCCGGCGACCGGCCGGGCCTTCAGCGTCGCCAAGGGCGATGCCACCGATCCCCTGCAACGGCTGCGGGCCACCCGCGACGCGGCGGCCGGGTCGGGGTCGTTGCCGGGGTACGACGAGATCCGGCTCGCCGCGGGCGGCGGCGGGGCCGAGTGGGAGTTGCGGTGGCGGACACCGCACGGGCCGTGGCTGCATGCCCGGCAGCAGATCCTCGGAGCCGACCGGTGGACCCTGGCTTGGATCATCCACGACGAGGACTGGGCGGGGGCCGCAGCTGACTGGCTCCTGGTGCGAAACAGTTTCCGACCACCCCGCTGACCTGCACCGTATGGCCATGATCCGCACTACTGTCCGTCGTGGATCGAGGCCGCTCAGTGGATGAGAAAGCCGGCATTGGTGGCTATCGTGGAACCCGGGGTGACCGAGGGGGAGCGACCGTGCATCAGTTGCTGATCGCGGGTCGGTACCGGCTGCTCGACCTGGTCGGCACCGGCGGAATGGGCCGGGTGTGGCTTGCTCGCGACGAGATGCTGCACCGCGACGTGGCGGTGAAGGAGGTAGTGCCGCCGTCCTGGCTGGCCGAGACCGAGCGCGAGGAGTTGCGGCTGCGCACCCTGCGCGAGGCACGCACCGCCGCCCGGCTCAACCATCCCAACGTGGTCCGCATCTACGACGTGGTGCACGACCGGGAGAGCCCCTGGATCGTGATGGAGTACGTGCCGTCCCGGTCGGTGCAGCAGATCATCAGCGCCGAAGGGCCGCTGAGCCCGCAGCGGACCGCCCGGATCGGGCTGGCGGTGCTCGCCGCGTTGCGGGCCGCGCACACCGCCGGCGTGCTGCACCGCGACGTGAAGCCGCACAACGTGCTGGTGGCCGACGACGGGCGGGTGGTGCTCACCGACTTCGGGCTGGCCACCTTCGAGGGCGGCGACGGCGCGATGACCGGGCCCGGCACCGTGCTCGGCTCGCCGCAGTTCGTCGCCCCCGAGCGGGCCCGCGAAGGGGTGTCGGATGCGCGCACCGACATGTGGTCGCTGGGTGCGACGCTCTACGCGACGGTCGAGGGGCAGTCACCGTACGCGCGATCGAGCGCGATGGCGACGCTCAGTGCCCTGGCCACCGAACCACCGGATCCGATGCGTCGGGCCGGCCCGATGGGTGCCGTCCTCACCGGCCTGTTGCAGCGCGACCCCTGGCGGCGGTTGACCGCCGCCGAGGCGGAGCCGCTACTGACCAGCGCCGCGGCAAGCCACGACGAGCCCGCCGCGTCGGCCCGGTCCTCGGCGGTCGCGGCGGTCCGTAACGCCGGCCGGGCCATCGCGTCCCACCCGGTCGGCCCGCTGGCCCCGCCCGGCGAACCGGTGACGCCGACCGCACCCCCGCCGAGCCGACCCGGCCGCCGACGACGACGCCTGATCGCCCTGGTTGGTACGGCCGCCGCCCTGCTCGTCGCGGGAGGCGTCACGCTGACGCTGGTCAACCGACACGACGAGCAGACCCCACCGTCCGGCAGCGGTGGTGGCGCGCCGACCTCACGGCCGGCGGCGTTCGCCTGCGCGTCGTCCCCGCCACCGACGGCGACCCCGGTGGTGGCGGTGTCCCCGCCAGCGGACGCGAAGTACGGGCTGCGCGACGGTTGGACCTGGTACGACGACCCGACCGGATTCCGCATCGCCGCCCCGGTGGGTTGGGCGCGCTGGACCGAGGGCGCGGTGACCTGCTTCCGGAGATCCGGCGAGTCCCGGGTGCTCAGCGTCGAAGCGGGGCCGGCCCGCCCGGACCCGGTGGCGCACTGGAAGGCCGAGGAGGCTCGGCTGACCGGGAGTGAGGCGCTACCGGGCTACCGCAAGGTGGACATCTCCGCGATGGACATCTTCCGGGGTGGCGCGGTGTGGGAGTGCGGGTGGCAGAACGCCCTCGGCGTCTCGGTGCACAGCTTCCGCTTGCTGGCCAACACCTCGTCCGAGCGCTCCTACACCGTCTCGTGGTTGACAGAAGAGTTCGACTGGCAGGTCAACGCGGCATACTTGCCGATGATCCGGCAGAGTTTCACCCCCATCCTGTGAGTCGCTCCTATGTGGACCTCTCGGGTGATGCCCCTGCGGCGTCGACGCTGACTACAGTGGCGTAGTTTTGGGCGCTCAAGATCCCTGGGGAGGGTGAACCGAAATGATGGGACCGCAACACGCGCTGTCCGGCGCGGCGGTGTGGTTGGCTGGCTCCTGGGCACTGGAGCAGTTCGCCGACTACCACCAGTCGCCGCTCGCGCTGGCGGTGGGCACCGCGGTGTGCGCCGGCGGCGCGCTCTTTCCCGACCTCGACATGTCGGGCAAGGTCACCAAGAACCAGGGTGGCGCCACGGTGGGCCGTACCTTCGGGGTCTTCTCGCTCTTCGTGGCCGAGGTCATGGAGAAGATCTCGCTCGGCGTCTACTACGCGACGAAGCTCAGCAAGGACCCCAAGCGCAGCAACGGGCACCGGACGCTGACCCACACCCTTCCGTTCACCTTCCTGATCGGCTGGGGCACCACCGCGCTCTGCGCCGCGTACGGCAAGTGGGCGGTCATCACCATCCTGTTCTTCATGTTCGGCCTGGCCCTACGCGGGCTCTTCGACGATTGGGCGGAACGCGCCGGCTGGGTGATCGTGACCCTCGCGTCCGCCGGGGCGGCCTGGTTCACCTTCGTCCACCTCCCGGGCGGGCGCGGCTATCCGCTGATCGGCACCGCGCTCGGGGTGGGCTGCTTCGTGCACATCCTCGGCGACATGATCACCCGAGCGGGCGTGCCGATCCTCTGGCCGATCCCGATCAAACGGCGCATGTGGATGATGGTCGGCCTACCGAACAAGTTCGCTCTGCGCGTCGGTAGCAAGGCCGAGGTGGTCGGGATGCGCATCGCGCTGACCGTCGTCGTGGCGCTCTCGACCGTCGGTCTGATCGCGCCCTCGGTGCTGCGGCGCTTCGACATCGACATATGACCGATCCGGCGCCGGTGCCGGCCGCAGACGAACGCGTACCGGAGTTCTACCGTGCGCTGGGGCTGCCCGGCCTCGCTGACGTGCACGTGCACTTCCTGCCGCCGCGACTGCTGCGCCGGGTCTGGGCCTACTTCGACGCCGCCGGGCCACTGGTCGGCACCGAGTGGCCGATCCTCTACCGGTGGAGCGACGCCGACCGGGTCGCGCACCTGCGCCGGCTCGGGGTGCGGGCGTTCAGCGCGTTGGCGTACGCGCACAAACCGGGCATGGCGGCGGAGCTCAACCGCTGGACGTTGGACTTCGCCCGGGACACCCCGGGCTGCCTGGCCTCGGCCACGTTCTTCCCCGAGCCAGGCGCCCCCGAGTACGTCGAGGCGGCCCTGGGGCAGGGCGCCCGGCTGTTCAAGGTGCACCTCCAGGTCGGCGGCTTCGCACCGACCGATCCGGCGCTGGACCAGGTGTGGGGGATGCTCTCCGACGCGGGCGTGCCGGTGGTGGTGCACGCCGGGCATGCCCCGGTGGGGACCGCCCACACCGGCCCGGACCCGTTCGCCGCTCTGCTCGCCCGCCACCCTCGACTGACCGCCGTGGTGGCGCACCTCGGCGCCCCGGACTACCGGGCGTTCCTGGACCTCGCCGAGACGTACGAGCGGGTCCGGTTGGACACCACCATGGCGTTCACGCCCTTCTTCGACCAGTTCATGACCTTCCCCGCCGACGAATTGCCCCGATTGCGCGAGTTGGGGCTGGCCGGCAAGGTGCTGCTGGGCAGCGACTTCCCGAACATCCCGTACCCGTACGCCGACCAGGTGACCGGGCTGGCCCAACTGGACCTGGGCGACGACTGGCTACGCGCAGTCTGCTGGGACAACGCCGCCACCCTCTTCGACCTCCACTGACCCCTGCACTGCCTCCAGGTTCGAGCACGATCTTGAGGAGTAGCCCTCCGAGGCACCCGCGCGGCGCGCAGGGGAGGCTCAGGTAGGACCGACGCGCAGCCCCACGCGGGTCCTGAATTCTTTTCGACATCACCTATTGACGTCGCCGTAACGGGTGGCCTAGCGTCCTGTCGAATCGCTTCGTCGAAACGCTTCGACGAGGTTCGGGAGCGGTCCCACCCCAGGCCGGAGGAGGTGCGCGGTGGCCACCATGCAGGACGTCGCCCGCCTCGCGCAGGTCTCGGTCAGCACCGTCTCGTACGTGCTCACCGGCACCCGGCCCATCTCGCAGGCCACCCGCAACAAGGTGCTCGCCGCGATGGCCGAGCTCGACTACCAGCCCAACGCGATGGCCCGGGGGTTGGCCAGCCGACGCAGCCGGATCCTCGGCCTGCTGATGCCGATGGACGAGCGCGGGCTCGGCGCCACCGAGACCGCCTTCGTCACCGGCGCCGCCGCCGCGGCAAGCGTCGCCGGTTACCACCTGGTGCTCTCGCCGGTCGGCGGGGGCAACCTCGACGACCTGCGTCGACTGGCCAGCCAGCGGATGCTCGACGGCGTCGTGCTGATGGAGGTGCAGCTGGCCGACGAGCGGGTCACCGTGCTCCAGGAGGCCGGGGTGCCGCTGGTGCTGATCGGCCGCACCGGCGACACCAGCACACTCTCCTACGTCGACATCGACTTCGACCAGACCGTCCGGGAGGCCGTCGCGCACCTGGTCGGCCTCGGGCACCGGCAGATCGTGTACGTCAACCACTCGGCCGCCACGCTGGCCAGCGGCTACGGGCCGGCGCTGCGTACCCGGGACGCCTTCACCGCAGCGATGACCGGGCACGGCCTGGACCCGGTGATGATCGCGGCCGAGGACAGCGCCGCCGGCGGGCGAGCCGCCCTGGCGGCCGCGTTCGCGCAGGCCCCGGAGCTGACCGCCGTGTTGGCCATGAACGAGACCGCGATCTTCGGCATCCTCGGCGAGCTGGCCGGCCGGGGGTTGTCGGTGCCCCACGACGTGTCGGTCGTCTCGATGGTCACCTCGCCGCAGGTCGCCGAGTTGGCCACCCCGGCGTTGACCGCGATGACGTCACCCGGTTCGGCGCTCGGTCGGATCGCGATCGAGGCGCTGACGCGCCACCTGGATGGCCCCACGGATCTTCTTCACCAGCAGCTGCTGCCGTGCGCATTGGAGATCCGGGGATCGACCGCCGCGCCACGCAGGCCGGCACTGGTTACCTCTGGTCCATCGTCGAGCGACGGCGGCTGACCAGCTAAAACGGCCCGCCACCGCGCTGCAACGCGACGGCGGGCCTCGTGAAGTACCGGCTAGATACTCAACGAGGAGGATAGTAATGCAGCGATTCCGCCGACTCGTCGCCGCGATCGCCCTGGCGGCGACCGCGACGACCACCATGGCCGCCTGCGGCGGTGGTGACACCGGGGACGACAGCGACGCCAAGACCCTCAAGCTCTGGCACTACGAGAGCGAGACCAGCGCCATGGGGGTCGGCTGGAACCGGGCTATCGAGATCTTCAAGTCTGAGCACCCGGGCGTCGAGGTCCGCTTCGAGCGCAAGGCGTTCGAGCAGATCCAGCAGAACGCTGGCATGATCATCAACTCGTCCGAGGGCCCGGACATCATGGAGTACAACAAGGGCAACGCGACCGCTGGCCTGCTCTCCTCCCAGGGCCTGCTGGCCGATCTGAGCAGCGAGGCCGACAAGCGCGGTTGGGCCGGCAAGCTCAGCCCCAGTCTGCAGACCACCGCCCGCTACAGCGACAAGGGCGTGATGGGCTCCGGCAAGTGGTTCGGTGTGCCGAACTACGGCGAGTACGTCACGGTCTACTACAACAAGGACCTGTTCCAGAGCAACGGCGTCAAGGTCCCGACCACGATGGCCGAGATGACCGCCGCGATGGACACCTTCGTCGGCAAGGGCGTCACCCCGCTGGGCATGGCTGGCGCCGAGTACCCGGCCGGGCAGCTCTTCTACCAGCTCGCCCTCGCCAAGGGCGACCGGCAGTTCGTCGACAACTACCAGCTCTACAAGAACCCGGTCGATTTCAAGGCCGACCCGCTCAAGTACGGCGCGGACACCTTCGCCGAGTGGGTGAAGAAGGGCTACGTCGCGAAGAACTCGGCCAGCCTGAAGGCCGAGGACATGGGCACCGCCTTCATCGGCGGCAAGGTCCCGATGATCGTCTCGGGTAGCTGGTGGTACGGCCGGTTCAAGACCGAGATGAAGGCCAACTGGGACACCTTCCTGTTCCCCGGCAACACCCTGCAGGCCGGCTCCTCCGGCAACCTCTGGGTGGTCCCGGAGAACAGCAAGGCCAAGAGCCTGGCGTACGACTTCATCGACATCACCCTGCGCGAGGAGATCCAGGACCTCATCGGCAACAACGGTGGTGTTCCGGTCGCCGCTGACGCGTCGAAGATCACCGACCCGAAGGACCGCAAGCTGATCGAGGACTTCAACACGGTCAGCAAGTCCGACGGGCTCGCCTTCTACCCGGACTGGCCGGTCCCCGGCTACTACGACGTGCTGGTCTCCGGCTTCCAGGGTCTGATCAACGGCTCGAAGTCGCCTGACCAGGTCCTCGACACGATCGCCAAGCCGTACGCCGATGGCGTCAAGGAGATCACCGGCAAGTGACACGGTGAGCGGCGGGCACGACCGGCAGGACCGGCGTGCCCGCCCGCCCCGCTGGGAAGGATCTTCGATGGCAGTCTCCGAGACGGTCGCCGCCACACCACCGGCCGCGACCCCCACCCCGCCCGCGCCCAGCCGCAGACGCCGCGGCCGCAACGCGGCCTACTGGCTCTACCTGCTCCCCGGTGCGCTGCTCTTTCTCCTGGTCATCGGCGCGCCGCTGATCGGCACCCTCTACCTGTCGCTGACCAAGTGGTCCGGCATCGGCGACCCCCGGTGGGTCGGCCTGGACAACTACCAGCAGTTGCTGCAGGACGACGTGTTCTGGGCGTCGTTCCGCAACACCGTCTGGATGCTCGTCGCGATGGTGGTGGTGCCCACCCTGCTCGGGCTGCTGCTCGCCGCCGTGCTCTTCGACGTCATCGGCCGCCGGTTCAAGCCCCGCACCGCCGCCGCCCTGCGGGCCGCGTTCTACCTCCCGCAGGTGCTGCCCGTCGTGGTGGCCGGCATCGTCTGGGGCTGGATCCTGCGCCCCGACGGCGCGTTCAACAGCCTGCTCGACACGGTCGGTCTCGGCGCGCTGCGCCATGACTGGCTCGGCGACCCAGGCACCGCCCTGCCGTCCGTGATGGCGGTGATGATCTGGGTGCAGATCGGCTACCCGGTGGTCGTCTTCATGGCGGCGTTGCAGCGGGTCGACCCCGAGCTGTACGAGGCGGCCGAGGTCGACGGCGCGACCTGGGTCCACCGGTTCCGGGCGATCACCCTCCCGCAGATCCGGCCGGAGACCTTCGTGGTGGCCCTGACCTGCACCATCGCCGCGTTGAAGGTGTTCGGGCCGATCTTCGCCCTGACTCGGGGTGGCCCGGACAACGCGACGAACGTGCCGAGCTACTTCGCCTACTACACGTTCTTCAAGAAGCTGCAGGTCGGCTACGGCTCCGCGATCTCCACGGTGCTGACGCTGATCATCGTGGTGGTGGCCGGGGTCTTCATCTGGATGCAGGCTCGCAGCGAGCGCCGGGACCGGGGGTTCTGACATGGCCGTCACGCTCACACCGAGCACCGCGCCGGTGGCACCGCGCCGGCCCGTACGCGATCGACACCACCGTGGCGTCAGCCGCTGGGTGGTGCTCGCCCTGGTCACCCTCGGCGCGCTCGTCATGCTGGTGCCGTTCGCCTTCATGCTGCTCAACGCGTTCAAGTCGCCCGGCGACTACTCGTCGGGCGGGCCACTGAGCTGGCCGACGGAGTTCTACACCAAGGGTTTGCGCACGTACTGGACCGAGGTGAACTTCCCGCTGAAGTTCTGGAACTCGGCGCTCATCGCCGGCTCCGTGGCCGTGCTCGGCGTCGCTGTCTCACTGCTCAACGCGTACGCGCTGGGTATCGGCCGGGTCCGTGGCCGGCTCTGGATCGTCGGTCTCTTCCTGCTGGCCAACATGCTGCCGCAGGAGGCGCTGATCTACCCGCTGTACTACGTGGCGAAGCAGGTCGGCCTCTACAACACCCAGCTCTCGGTGATCATCATCTTCACCGTGATCCAGAGCGCGTTCGGCACCTACCTTCTCGCGTCGGTGCTGAGCACGTTCCCGCGCTCACTGCTGGAGGCCGCGGCACTGGACGGCGCCGGCAAGTGGACGGTGCTGTGGCGGGTGGTCTTCCCCAACCTGCGGCCCACCCTCGCGGTGCTGCTCATCTTCTTCTTCATCTGGACGTGGAACGAGTTCCTCATCCCGCTGGTCATGCTTATCGACAACCAGACGCAGACCATCCCGGTCGCGCTGGCGTCGTTGCAGGGCGACCGGCTGATGGACGCGCCGACCACAAACGCCGGCGCGCTGATCAGTCTCGTACCGGCCATCCTCTTCTTCCTCATCTTCCAGCGCACCCTTGCGCGCGGCATCACGGCAGGAGCCGAGAAGTGAAGTTCACCGACGGGTACTGGCAGCTGCGCCCCGGCGTCAGCGTCCTGCGCCCTGGCACCGTGGAGTCGGTCGAGCCGGACGAGCGCGGCTTCACCGTCTTCGCACCGACCGGTCAGATCAACGGCCGCGGCGACACCCTCAACCGGCCGATGGTCACGGTCCGGTTCTTCTCCCCCGCCCCCGGCGTCATCGGGGTGACCATCGCCCACCACACCGGTGGGCTGCCCCGCGAGCCGCACTTCGGGCTGAGCACCGACGAGACGCACCCGGTCACCGTCGACGTCACCGGGCTCAGCGCGACGCTGACCACCGGCGAGCTGACCGCGCGGGTCGCGCTGATCGACGGGTGGCGGGTCGACTTCCTGCACGGCGACCGGGTGGTCACCGCGTCCACCGGGCGCAGCATCGGCGTCGTCACCGACGCCGAGGGCCGCCCGCACGTGCACGAGCGGCTCGCCCTCGGTGTCGGTGAGACGGTGTACGGGTTGGGCGAGCGCTTCGGCCCGTTCGTCAAGAACGGGCAGACCGTCGACATCTGGAACGCCGACGGTGGCACCGCCAGCGAGCAGGCGTACAAGAGCGTGCCGTTCTATCTGAGCAGCGCCGGCTACGGGGTCTTCGTGGACCACCCGGAGCACGTGTCGTTCGAGGTCGGCTCCGAGGTCGTCACCCAGACCCAGTTCAGCGTCGAGGGCCAGTCGCTCACCTACTACGTCATCGACGGGCCCCACCCGAAGGACGTGCTGCGCCGCTACACCGCGCTCACCGGCCGCCCGGCCCGGATCCCCGCGTGGTCGTACGGCCTCTGGCTGTCCACGTCGTTCACCACCTCGTACGACGAGAAGACCGTGACCGAGTTCGTCGACGGGATGGCCGAGCGCGGGTTGCCGCTGTCGGTGTTCCACTTCGACTGCTTCTGGATGCGCCAGTTCCACTGGGTCGACTTCGTCTGGGACCCGGCTACCTTCCCCGACCCGGAGGGGATGCTGCGCCGGCTGCACGAGCGCGACCTGAAGGTGTGCGTCTGGATCAACCCGTACATCGCGCAGCGCTCCTACCTCTTCGAGGAGGGCCGCGAGGCCGGCTACCTGGTGCGCAACCCGGACGGCTCGGTCTGGCAGTGGGACAAGTGGCAGGCCGGCATGGCGCTTGTCGACTTCACCAACCCGGACGCGGTCAGCTGGTTCACCGGCAAGCTCAAGGCGCTGCTGGACATGGGCGTCGACTGCTTCAAGACCGACTTCGGTGAGCGCATCCCGACCGACGTGGTGTGGCACGACGGCTCGGACCCGCAGCGGATGCACAACTACTACGCGTACCTCTACAACAAGGCGGTCTTCGAGCTGTTGGAGACCGAGCGCGGCAAGGGCGAGGCGGTGGTGTTCGCCCGCTCGGCCACCACCGGCGGGCAGCAGTTCCCGGTGCACTGGGGCGGCGACTGCGAGTCGACGTTCGTCGCGATGGCCGAGTCGCTGCGCGGCGGCCTGTCCCTGGCGGCGTCCGGCTTCGGCTACTGGAGCCACGACATCGGCGGCTTCGAGGGCACCCCCGACCCGGCGGTGTTCAAGCGGTGGGTCGCCTTCGGGATGCTCTCCTCGCACTCCCGGCTGCACGGGTCCGGCTCGTACCGGGTGCCGTGGGCGTACGACGACGAGGCCGTCGACGTGCTGCGGCACTTCACCCACCTCAAGCTCAGCCTGATGCCGTACCTGGCGGCCGCCGCCGAGGAGGCACACCGCGACGGTACGCCGATGATGCGCCCGATGTTCCTGGAGTTCCCGGACGACCCGGCCACCGCGTACCTGGACCGGCAGTACATGCTCGGCCCCGACGTGCTGGTCGCTCCGGTGCTCAGCGCCGACGGTGACGTCACGTACTACGTACCCGCCGGCACCTGGACGCACCTGATCACCGGCGCGCAGGTCACCGGCCCGGCCTGGGTGACCGAGAAGCACGGCTTCGACAGTCTGCCGGTGCTGGCCCGACCCGGCGCGGTCATTCCGTTCGGCTCCCGCACCGACCGACCGGACTACGAGTGGGCCGACGATGTGCGGCTGCGCGTATACGCACCGACCGAGGGGCAGCGGACCCGGGTACGGGTACCGTCACCCGGCGACGGACCGGGCGCCGAGTTCGACGTGCGCTACGAGGGTCAGACGGCCAGTGCCGAACTGGTCGCCGGCACCTCGACGGGCTACATCTGCGAGATCCAGGGGACGGAACGATGACGCAACACCACTTCCCGGAGAGCTTCGTCTGGGGCTCGGCTACGGCGGCGTACCAGATCGAGGGCGCGGCCACCGAGGATGGACGCGGACCGTCCATCTGGGACACCTACAGCCACACCCCCGGTCGGACCCTCAACGGCGACACCGGCGACGTGGCCGCCGACCACTACCACCGCTGGGCCGACGACCTCGGGCACATCGCCGATCTCGGGCTAGGCGCGTACCGGTTCTCCATCTCCTGGCCGCGCGTGCAGCCGGGCGGCTCGGGCCGGTTCAACCAGGCGGGCATCGACTTCTACTCGCGGCTGGTGGACGGGCTGCTGGAGCGCGGCGTCCGCCCGGTGGCCACCATGTACCACTGGGACCTGCCGCAGGAGTTGGAGGACGCCGGCGGCTGGGCGACGCGGGAGACCGCGCTGCGCTTCCAGGAGTACGCGGCGGGCATCGTCGGCGCGCTGGGCGACCGGGTGCACACCTGGACGACGCTCAACGAGCCGTGGTGCTCGGCGTACCTGGGCTACGCCTCCGGTGTGCACGCGCCGGGTCGGACCGAGCCGGCGGCGGCGCTGGCCGCGGTGCACCACCTGAACCTGGCGCACGGCCTGGCCGGCCGGGTGGTGCGCGAGCTGGCCCCGTCCGCCGAACTGTCGGTGACGCTGAACCTGCACGTCATCCGGGGCGCATCCGACTCCGCCGCCGACCAGGACGCGGTCCGGCGGATCGACGCCCTGGCCAACCGGGCGTTCCTCGGCCCGATGCTGGACGGGGCGTACCCGGCCGACCTGCTGGCCGACACCGCCTCCGTCACCGACTGGTCGTTCGTCCGCGAGGGCGACGAGAAGCAGATCGCGGTGCCGCTGGACGTGCTCGGGGTCAACTACTACTCCAGCACGTTGGTCCGGGCCTGGGACGGGGTGTCGGCCCGCTCCGACGCCGACGGGCACGGCGCGTCGACCTCGACGCCGTGGGTAGCCGCGGACGACGTCGACTTCCTGCCGCAGCCCGGCCCGTACACGGCGATGGGTTGGAACATCGACCCGCCGGCGCTGACCGAGCTGCTGCTGCGCCTGCAGCGCGAATACCCCAGCCAGCCGATGATGATCACCGAGAACGGCGCGGCGTTCGACGACGTGGTGTCGGCCGACGGCGGTATCCACGACGACCGGCGGATCGACTACCTGCGCCGGCACATCGGCGCGATGGCCGATGCCCGCGCGCAGGGCGCCGACGTGCGCGGCTACTTCGTCTGGTCGCTGCTGGACAACTTCGAGTGGGGCTACGGCTACGACCGTCGCTTCGGCATCATCCGGGTCGACTACGACACCCAGGTTCGCACCTGGAAGGACAGCGCCCACTGGTACCAGCGGCTCGCCGCCACCGGAGAGTTGGACCAGGCGTCGGCCTGACCGATGGTCTGCGCGTCGCCGTCACCCGCCCGCCGAGGGCTGGTGGCGGCGACGTCGTTTCCGGTGCAATGCTTGCCGCCACCCTACGAAGCTCCGCGACAACATTTGGCTCGCGATCGACGACGTGGCGTGGCCCCCTCGCCCGCCCAGACGGCGCGCACTGTGCCCGTGCGGCAGGGCCCCGATCACGGCCGGGGCAGGTCGGCGCAGAGTCTGCTCGGGAAGGTCGGCTCGGTGGCGCGGACACGTCCGCAGCCGGCGCTTGTCGAGTTGGCGATCGTGGCCCAACCGCCCTGGCCGGCCCATCGCAGGAAGTACCGGCGCACGTTGACAGACGAATCGCAGCCGGGCCGCGCCTCGGCACCGCACGGCACCGGATCGAACGGCACCGTCATGACCAACCAGGTGCCGTCGCAGCCCTCGACCGATCCGGTCGAGTGCCGGGACACATCCATGCCGCGGACCGCGACGCTTACCCACGCCGGGTCGCAGTGGTCCGTCGGCATCGGATCGCAACCGAACGTCGGGTCGCAGCGGTGGTACTCCGCGCCGTCGCGTTTCCACGGCTCCTGATTGAGCACGACGATCCGGCCGGCGATCGGCCCCGGCGCTGTCAACAGCACCTCGCCTGGCGTGTGGGTGGGGCAGGCCCCGACCACCCCGGACAAGCGCGAATCCTGCACCACGTTGGCGTGAATGCGGTTGTTCTCCTCGGTGAAGTAGGTGATTCGCGGATGCCGGGAGCATCCGTCCGCGGCACCCAGCAATGCCACGGTCAGCACGAGCGAGCGCGGGTCCGCGCTGACCCGGACGCCCGTGACATCAGCCTGGTAGGTGGACCAACCGGTGTCCGCGGCTGGGCCGACCTGCACGGGCGCTTCGCCCGGCCTGGCGCAGCCGACGAGCGCGGCCACGCACAGCAGGGCGGTGGCGAGTCGACGCATGACAACGAGTATCGCCGCTGGGCGGCCCGACACATCCGTACGGATACTCAGTGCGCCTCAGACCCCGACGCGCTGGGGCGGGACGGTGAGCCCGTACATCTCCATCAGCTCCGGAGTGTCGACCCGGCTGCCGTCGGCCACCGAGTCGCAGGCGATGTCGACGATCTGGTCCTTGTGCGCCAACAGGTACGGCCGGGCGCCCACGTCGGCGCTGGCCAGGGTGGCGATGCCGGGCCAGTGCCGGCGGCCGAAGAGCATCGGGTAGCCGCGCAACCCGTCGTAGGTGGCGCAGACCAGCACGTCCGGATACGGCAGCGCGGCCACCCGGCTGACCGCCTCGGCGGTCAGGCCCGGCATGTCGACCGGGACCACCACCACCGCCTCGATCCCCTCGTCGTCCATGGCGGCCAGGCCGGCACGGATGGACGAGCCGACTCCGGTGCCCCACGCCTTGTTGATCACAACCGTGGCCTTGCCCAGGTCGGCGGTCTCCTGGACCTGCTCGGCGGCGGCACCCAGCACGACCACGATCTGCTCGCAGCCCGCCTCGGTCATCGTGTCGATCATCTGATTGACCAGGGGCTTGCCGCCCTGATGCAGCAGCGCTTCGGGACCACCGATCCGTCGTCCCCCGCCTGCGGCGATGATCATTCCTGCGATCCGGTTCAGCTGCGCCCCCTCCAGCACGGGACGGACCGTGACCGATCCGTCCCCTCCTACGGACACTGCAACGAGGACGGCAGGTCGAGGGTGGCGGGGCGAAAAGGAGAAATAGCACAACCGTTACACGCCCGGCATCTCCCAGGGCGGTCGCGCCGTCGGTCAGGCCGCGTCGGCATAGCTGTCGACGATGGACAGATCCAGTGGGAACCGGACCGGCGTCGCACCGAAGAGCAGCGCGGAGGCTCGCTCGCCGGACCGGTGCACAGCCTCGGCCACCGCATCCGCCTGAGCGGCCCGAGCGTGCACGACCACCTCGTCGTGCTGGAAGAAGACCAGCTCGGCGTCGGTGCCGGACAGCTCCGTCCGCAGCGTGGCCAGCAACGTGGAGGCCCACTCCGCAGCCGTGGCCTGGATGACGAAGTTGCGGGTGAAGCGCCCCCGCGACCGCGCGGCGCGAGCCCGTGGACTGTGCGGATCGGCCGTACCCTCCGCAGCGGAGGGCTCATCGTCGAGATCACCGAACCCGGCCGAGCCGGGCGGGCACGTCCGCCCCAGCCACGACCGCACCAACCCACCCGTCTCACCGGTGCGCGCCGCCGCCTCGACGTAACCGAACGCCGTCGGGTAGCTGCGTTTCAGCACCGCCAACGCGGGCACCGCGGCCCCGCCGGTCTGCCCGTACATCGCGCCGAGCAGGGCCACCTTGGCCTTGGCCCGGTCGCCACCGAACGAGTCCCGGGCCAGGGCCGCGTAGAGGTCGCCGGCACCGCCCGCCGCCGCCAGCCGGGCGTCACCGGAGACCGCGGCGAGCACCCGAGGCTCCAACTGGCCGGCGTCGGCGACCACCAACCGCCAGCCCGGATCGGCCACCACCGCCCGCCGGATCACCTTGGGGATCTGCAACGCGCCACCACCCCGGGTGGCCCACCGGCCGGATACCACCCCACCCGGCACGTACTCCGGTTGGAACCGGCCTCCCCGCACCCACTGATCGAGCCAGGCCCAGCCGTGCGCCGTCCAGATCCGGTAGAGCTCCTTGTATTCCAGCACCAGCGGCACCGCCGGATGATCCACCCCGCGCAGCACCCAGGCCCGGGTGTTGGGCAACTCCACCCCGACCCGGGCGAACGCCTTCAGCAGCTCCGCCGGGGAGTCGGTGTGCAAGCTGCGTACGCCGAGCGCGTCGGCGATCCGGGCGGCCAGCTCGGCAAGGCGGCGGGGCGGACCACCGACCGGGGACGCCTCGCCGAGCAGCTCGTGCAGGATCTCGTTGTGCACGTCGGCACGCCACGGCAGCCCGGCGACACCCATCTCCACCGCGATCAGCGCGCCGGCCGACTCGGCGGCCACCAGCAGCCGGAACCGGCCGGGGTGCTCGGTCGCGGCGACGCGGGCGAGCTGGTCGGCGTACACCTGGGTCAGTGCCTCGATGCCCGGCCCCGACGGACCGGGCAGGGCGTCGAAGAGCGCGCCCTGGCCGTGCCCGGGCGGCGCGGCGGCGCGCGGCGGCGGGTCGGGCGGCACCGCGGCGCCGGTCAGCCGGGCCCAGGCCGCCGCCAGCGAACGGGGCTCACCCCAGCGGCCCGCGTGCCCGAGCAGCAACGCCTCGGTCAGCTCCACGTCGTGACACCTGTCGACCCGGACGCCGGCGCGCAGCAGCATCGGGTAGACCGCCGTGGCGGTCGACCAGACCCAGCGCGGGTGCGCGGAGGCCTCACGCGCGGCGACCGCCGTGACCAGGTCGGCGACGACCTCGGTCGGGCCGGTCGGTCGGCCGGTGGCGTCCAGCGGGCACAGCGCTCCCCCGCCCCGCTCGTCGGACACCACCGCCACCAGCACGAACGCGATTCTGCCTCTCCCGTGCGACAGGAACGGAGGCGCACCTCACCATGATCGGGTCGGTGGGGTGTCGGGGTCGGTCGGTAGCGTGATCGGGTGCCTCCGCAGATCCCGCATCCCGATCCTGGCACTCCCGACACCCGCGGCCCGATGCGCTACCTCTGGTGGCTGGCCCGCCGCCAACCCTGGCGGGTGCTGCGCGGCAGCCTGCTCGGCACAGCCTGGATGGTCGGGCTGTCGGTGCGGCCCTACCTGATCGCCCGAGCCGTCGACGACGGGCTACGCGCACGTGACACCCGCGCCCTGGCGCTCTGGATCGCGGCGATCGTCGTCGCCGGTGTGGGCCTCTCCTACCTGGGCATCATGCGGCACCGCACGATGACCTTCCTGCGGGAAGATGCCAAGGCCCGCTCGGCGGAGGTCCTGCTGCGTCACCTGTCCCGGGTCGGCGCGGTGCTGCCCCGCCGGGTCGGGGCCGGCGAGGTCTCCACCATCGGCGGCTCCGACATCGACTGGACGGCGCAGGTGCTGACACTGACCGGGCCGGGCGTCGGCGCGGTCGTCGCCTACGGGGTGATCGCCGTGGTGCTCTGGTCGATCTCCCCGATGCTCGCGCTCTGCGTGCTGCTGGGAGTGCCGGTGGTCGGTCTGGTCGTCGGGCCGCTGCTGCGCCGCCTGGAGCGGGTCGAGTCGGCCTACCGCCGGCAGCAGGGCGCGCTCACCGCCCGATCCGGCGACATCGTGGCCGGGCTGCGAGTGCTCGCCGGGGTGGGTGGACGGGATTTGTTCGCCCGGCGGTACGCGACCCGCTCGCAACAGCTGCGCGCCGAGGGCTACCGGGTCGGCGCGGTCAACAGTTGGATCGACGCGGCGATCGTCGCCATTCCCGGGCTGTTCCTGGCGGCGGTGGTGTGGCTGACCGCGCGGATGGCGGTGACCGGTGACGTCAGCATCGGCGAGTTGGTCGCCGTCTACGGCTACGTGGCGACGCTGATCGTGCCGGTCTGGTTCCTGCTGGAGGGCAGCTACCAGCTCATCCGGGGGCGGGTCGCCGCCCGGCGGATCACCGACCTGCTCACCGTGACACCCGACGACGTCGGCGGCCCGGGTCGGCGGTGGCCAGCCTACGTGCCCGAGGCGGGTCTCCCGGCCTCCGTGCCCCTCGCACGCCGGCCGGGTGACCTGACCGCGCCGGACGGCCCCGCCGACCTGCACGACCCGCTGACCGGGCTGACCGTGCGCGCCGGGCTGCTGACCGGGGTGGCGGCGGACGACCCGGCGGCGGCCGTGGCGTTGGCCGACCGGCTCGGCCGGTACGTCGCCAGCGAGGCCACCTGGGGCGGCGTGCCGCTGAGCGGGATCGCCCTGGACGAGGTCCGCGCGCGGATCCTCGTCGCCGACCACGACTCGTACCTCTTCGCCGGCACGCTGCGCGACATCCTGCGCGCCGGGGCCGACGACGATGACGAGCGGATCGACGCGGCCCTGCGGACCGCCTCGGCGCAGGACATCGTCGACGCCCTGCCGGGCGGGCTGGACACCCCGGTCGACGCCCGCGCCCGGACGCTCTCCGGCGGGCAGCGCCAACGCATCCGCCTGGCCCGGGCACTGCGCACCGAGCCGGAGGTGCTGATCCTCGTCGACCCGACGTCGGCGGTGGACGCGCACACCGAGGCGCGGGTCGCCGAGCGGCTGCGCGCCGCGCGGGCCGGACGGACCACCGTGGTGATCGCCGCGTCGCCACTGCTGCTCGGCCGGGCCGACCTGGTCGCGCACCTGAGCGCCGGCCGGATCACCGCCACCGGCAGCCACACCGACCTGCTCGAGGGCGACCCGGGCTACCGGCACCTGGTGGCTCGGGGCAGCGAGGATCCCGACATCGCGCAGCCCACCGACACCGAGGAGGCGTACCGGTGAGCCGACTGCCGGTGGCCGACCGCGGCACCGTACGCCGGGCCCTGCGGGACATGATCAGCCGGCACCGACGCGCCGTCGGGTTCGTGCTGGTGCTGCACAGCGCCGCCGCGGTCGCCGGGCTCGCCCCGCCGTGGCTGCTCGGCACCATCGTCGACCGGGTCACCGCAGGCGCGGGCGTGGCCACGGTGGACCGGCTGGCACTGGCCATCGCCGGCTGTGTCCTGGTCAGCGCGTTGCTCTCTCGCTACGCCCAGTACGCCGGCCATCGCTTCGGCGAGCGCGCCGTCGCCGAACTGCGTGAGGAGTTCGTCTCCCGAACTCTCGGGCTGCCCGTCTCGGTCGTCGAGCGCGCCGGCTCCGGGGACCTGGCCACCCGCAGTTCGGTCGACGTGGCGACGGTCGGGACCACCGTCCGGGACGTGGTGCCCACCATCGTCATCGCCACGGTGCAGTTGACGTTGCTGTTCGGGGCGGTCTTCCTGCTGCATCCGCTGCTCGGGCTGGCCGGGTTGGCCGGGCTCCCGTCGATCGTGGCGGTGACCCGCTGGTACCTGCGCCGGGCCAGCTCGGCGTACCTCACCGAGGGCGCCGCGGCGGCCGAGCTGACCGAGACGCTGACCACCACCGCCGAGGGCGCCCGCACGGTGGAGGCGCTGCGGCTGACCGACGACCGGATCCAGCACGGCACCACCCGCATCACCCGGGTCTGGCGGGCCCGGCGGGCGACCCTCGCGCTGCGTACCGTGTTCTTCTCGGTCGTCGAGGCCAGCTACCCGCTGCCGGTCGCCATGGTCCTGCTCGTCGGTGGCT
This sequence comes from Micromonospora chokoriensis, assembly GCF_000718555.1. Classification (GTDB taxonomy): domain Bacteria; phylum Actinomycetota; class Actinomycetes; order Mycobacteriales; family Micromonosporaceae; genus Micromonospora; species Micromonospora chokoriensis_B. The sequence continues at coordinate 30,251 of NZ_JOAN01000024.1, read as the reverse complement.
TCCTGCTCTCCCGGGACATGCTGTCGCTCGGGGCGGTGGTCGCCGCCGCGCTCTACCTGCAACAGGCGATCGACCCGTTGGACCGGCTGTTGCAGTGGACCGAGCAGGCGCAGCGCGGCTTCGCGTCGTACGCCCGGGTGCTCGGCGTCGGCCTGGTCCCACCGGAGCCGCCCGGCACGACGGCCTCGTCCCGGGGTGAACGGCTCGTCGTCTGCGGCGCGCGGTTCTCCTACTCCGACGGGCCGGACGTGCTGCACGGTATCGACCTGGAGGTGCAGCCCGGTGAGCGGCTGGCCATCGTCGGCCCGTCCGGCGCCGGCAAGTCCACCCTGGCCCGGTTGTTGGCCGGGATCGACGCGCCGCGGCACGGTGTGGTCAGCATCGGCGGCTGCCCGGTCACCGACCTCGACCCGGCCGAGCGACGCCGCCGGATCGCCCTGGTCACCCAGGAGCACCACGTCTTCATCGGCTCGGTGCGCGACAACCTGTCGTTCGCCGCGCCCGACGCCTCCGACGATCAGATGCGCGCCGCGCTGGTCACCGTGGGCGCCGACTGGTACGCCGAGTTGCCCGAAGGTCTGGACACCGCCCTCGGCGACGGGGCCCGGCAGCTCGGTGCGGCCGAGGCCCAGCAGCTCGCGCTGGCCCGGTTGGTGCTCGCCGACCCGCACACGCTGATCCTCGACGAGGCGACCGCCGCGCTCGATCCGAGCACCGCCCGTCGGACCGAGCGGGCGCTGGCCGCCGTGCTGGTCGGGCGGACCGTCATCGCGATCGCGCACCGGCTCAACACCGCGCATGACGCCGACCGGGTCGCCGTGCTCGCCGACGGCCGGATCACCGAGATCGGCAGCCACGACGAGCTGGTCGCGGCCGGTGGGGCGTACGCCGCCCTGTGGCGCTCCTGGCACACCCCGGCCGACGAGCACCGGAGATGACGAAGGGGCACCTCGTTGCCGAGGTGCCCCTTCTGGTCACGCTGCTCACCTGCCGACTGGGGTCGCTTACTTGCCGACGCCCGCGGTGAGGCCGGACTGCACCTGCCGTTGGAAGATGATGTAGACCACGAGCACCGGGAGCATCGCCATGGTCACCCCGGCGAAGAGGCCGGACCAGTCGGACTTGTAGCCCTGGTTGACCGAGAGTTCGATCAGGCCCTGGGCGATCACCTGGTTCTTCGGCTCTCCCCCGACCGACTGCATGAGCAGGGTCGGCAGGTACCACTGGTTCCACTGGCCCAGCACGTTGAAGATGCCGATGCTGATCAGGCCGGGCTTGGACATCGGCAGCATGACGCTGAAGAAGAGTCGGCTGTGCGATGCGCCGTCCACCATGGCCGCCTCGGCGATGGTGTTGGGCAGCGTACGGAAGAACGAGTGCATGAAGAAGACTGTGAACGACAGTGACCAGGCGACGTAGACCAGGATCAGCATGAGGTGCTTGTTCGGGCCGAGCAACGGGAAGTAGACGCTCGTGTTGTAGACACCCTTGAACAGCGGCACCGCGGCCAGGTAGATCGGCAGGGTCAGGCCGGAGAGGAACACGTAGTAGATCAGCCGGTTGCCTCGGAACTCGTAGCGAGCCAGCGCGTACGCGGCCATCGAGCCCAGCAGCATGGTGAGGGTGACGCTGCCGGCCAGCACCAGCACGGTGTTGAGGAAGAACGACCCGAGGTGCCCCGCGCTCCAGGCTCGGGCGAAGTTGTCCCAGTTGAGCTTCGCCGGGATCAGGGACAGCGGCTGGCGGATGACCTCCGAGTCGGTCTTCAGCGCCGACATCACCACCCACAGCAGCGGGTAGATCACCATCACTGCCCAGACCAGCAGGAAGACGTGGGAGAAGCCGTTGAAGAACCTGCCGCCGACCGCGGCTGCCGCAGACCCGCCCGCAGCACGCGCGGGTGGCGTGTCCGGGCTCTGCTCGGGACGGGTCAGACCATCGTGAGTCGCTGTGCTCATCGTCCAGCCTCCTCAGTACTCGATACGCTCACGACGGGTGATCCTGAGCTGCGCAGCCGCGAGCAGGATCGTGAAGATCGCCAAGGCGACACCCATCGCGCAGGCGTAACCGAACTGGCCCTTCTGGAACGCGGTGAAGTTGAGCACCGACGCGAAGATCTCACTGGCGTGGTTCGGGCCGCCCTGGCTGGGCGTCATGACGAAGACCAGGGCGTACATGTCCAGTGCGATGAAGCCCAGGTAGACCCAGGCAACCGAGACGGTGTCCCGCAGCAGCGGCAACGTGATCCGGAAGAAGGTGTGGAAGCGGCTGGCCCCGTCCAGGAGCGCCGCCTCGAAGATGTCTTTCGGGATGGACTGCATCGCCGCGCTGAAGAGCACCATGTAGAAACCCGCGCCGCTCCAGACCGCGATCAGCAGCAGCCACCACAACACCGCCGGTACGCCGAGGAACGGCTCCGGGTCGGAGGTGAAGGCGATCGGGTTGTCCGCGTCGACCAGACCGATCTTGATCATCAGGCCGTTGATCAGGCCCTGGCCGTCGCTCCGGTAGATCTGCTGCCACATCACGGCGATGACCACGAGTGACAGCACCTGCGGGAAGAAGAAAATGATCTTGTAGATGCCGGAGCCGAACACCCCTCGGATGCCGGCCCTGTCCTCGCGTCCGCCCACATTGAGCAGGAACGCGAGGAACAGGGCCAGCGCGATGGTGAACAGCGGCACGGTGATCAGGAAGAAGACGTTGTGCCAGAAAGCCTTCCTGATCAACTCATCCGACAACAGCCGGACGTAGTTGTCCAGACCGACGAAGTTCTGGGTGTTCGAGTAACCACCCCAGTCGGTCAGCGAGTACCCCGCCGCCTGCACGAAGGGCCACACCACATAGAAGAGGTACAGCCCAAGCGGCAAGGCCAGGAAACCCGTGACGAAACGCGCAACACCGTGCCGCATGGTCACTCACTTCTCTAGCTGATCGGGCCTGTCAGGCGGTGCGGGTCTGCTTCTTGACCGAGGAGTCCTTCGCGACCTTGTCCGCGGCCGCCTGCATCTTGTCGACAAACTGCTGTGCGGTGAGGCGCCCCGCCATCAGCTCCTCGGCCAGGTTCTGGCTCTCCTTGTCCAGGTCGGCGTAGAAGTCCGGGAACTTGACCGAGATGAGCTCCCCGCTGCCGCCCTTGACCAGACTGTTCGCGCTGTTCAGCGCGGTGTCCTGGACGTTGTCGCCGGACCCCTTGGTGGAGGCCAGCGACTTGGTCAGCTCGGCGAACTTCGCCGAGCCGGCCTTCGAGAGGATGGCCCGCAGGAACTCCTTCGCGGCCTCCTTGTTCGGGGCCTTGCTGGGCACCACGAAGCCCTCGCCGGAGGAGGCGTAGACGTCCTTGGGGGCCTTGTCTCCGGGCTTGCTCCAGTAGTCCGACATGGTCAGCTCGAAGCCCGGCGGGATGGTCGCCGACATCTCGTTCTTCAGCCAGGTGCCGACCTGGATGAAGGCGGCCTTGCCGTCGAGCCACGCCTGCTGCGACTGGGTGTGGTCGAGCTTGCCCGGCAGCAGCAGCTTGTCCTTGACCAGCTTCTCCCACGGCTCCAGCGCCGCGACGATGCCGTCGGCCTTCCAGGCGTTGTCCTTCAGGTTGTCGATGTCGATGATCGGCTGCTTGCCGACGGCCTTCCAGATGCTGGCGAACAGCGCCCATCGCGGGTAGTAGCCGTGCGCGGCATCGTGCACGTACGGCGCGATGCCCTTGGCCTTGATCTTCGGCGCCAGGGCGAAGAACTCGTCCCAGGTGGTCGGGGCGGTCCAGCCCTCACGCTTGAACAGCGCGGCGTTGTGCCAGTTACCCCAGACCGTGTAGGCCACGTTCACGACGTAGAACTTGCCGTTCTGGGTGCCGTCGGTGACCGTGCCCGGCAGCAGCGTGTCGGCCACCGTGCCCTCGCCGTCCCAGGCGGGAGCGGTGAGCAGGTCGTCGAGCGGCTCGATCGCACCCTCATTGATCAGCGTGCTGCGGTCCATCATGTCGGCGCCCGAGTTCATCACCAGGTCGCTCGGCTGAGTCGCCATCTTCGGCTGTTCTTCGGTCTTGATCTTCTGGGTGGAGCTCATGTTGACCGTGATGTTCGGGTGCTTGGCGTTGAAGACGACCTTGTCTTCCTTGGCCCACTGGTCGCCCAGGCCACCGTTGAAGACGACCACCTTGACGGCGCTGCCGTCCTTGACACCGAACGGGTTGTCCTTGCTCTTCGCCGCACCGCTGTCCGCGGACTTGGTCGGCTCGCTGCCGGCACAGGCACTCAGCATGCCCGCGGCCGGAACGGCGAGCAGACCCGCCGCCGCGGCGCGCTGCAACAGGATCCGGCGGCTCAGGTCACCGATGTTCTCGGGGGAATCCGACATCTTTGACTCTCCTTGTGGTGTCGGGTCAAGCGGTACGCCGGAGACGCCCGGCGTACCGCGACTCGAGGGCGAGGTTGTGCTCGTCCCCGCCGGGGACGTTGGCGGAGAGGTAGATAGGGGGTACCTCCCCGGCCTGGTGGAACCGTCGCACGACCTCCGCGGTCAGCAGCTGCGCCAGCAGCGCCGTGGTGACCGAGGAGACCGCGCAGACCGCGCCGCCGCCCTCGAGCGGCAGCAGTGCATCGCCGTACGGCGCGCCGTTGTCCAGCACGACGTCGGCGAGGTCGGCGAGCCGATGCCCGGACGGGTGCCGTGGCGCCACCCGTGCGGTGTGCTCGACCGACGTGACCGCGATCAACGGGTGACCGCGCTCGGTGACCAGCGCCGCCAGCTCGACCACCGAGCCGTTGATGCCGGATTGGGACGCCACCACGAACACGTCGCGCGGCTGGGGCGCCGCGAGCGCGTAGATCTGGTGGGCGATGGAGGGATCACGTTCCAGCTTGGGGTCGGCGAGCACGTCGCGCGGGGCGTCACCGTGCAGCACCAGGTCCCGTACCGAGAGCCGGTTGGTGGGGACCAACCCGCCGGCCCGGGCCACCAGCTCGGCGGCGAACGCCTCCGAGTGCCCAGCGCCGAACGCCTGGAGCACGCCACCGTCGCGCAGGCTGTCGGCGATCAGGTCGGCAGCCCGGGTGATCCCGTCGGCCTCCGAGTCGAGTAGCCGGTCGAGCACCGGGCGGACGGCGTCCGCGTACCCCTGGGCGCTGATCATGAAAGGGCTCCCTTCGCTGCCTTGTGCCCATCGACGGCCTGCGCGGTCCGGCGGAAGGCCGCGTGCGCGCGATCGTGCGTGCGTTGGGCGACGGCGATGTAGAGCAGGTCGAGCACCACCAACTGGGGGTGCCGGGCGGAGAGCGCGTCCGGCCGGAAGGTGGTCGCCTGGCTCGCCGTGAGCAGCACGATGTCGGCCAGCTCGGCCAACGGTGAGCGGGGAAACCCGGTGAGCGCGAGCGTGGTGGCGCCCCGGCTGCCCGCCTCGGCGAGCATCTCGATCGTTTCCCGGGTCTGCCCGGTGTGCGAGATGCCCAGCGCCACGTCCCCCGTCCGCAACAACGCGGCGCTGGCCAACCCCTCGTGCACGTCGTTCCAGGCCCACGCCGCCACACCGATGCGATGGAGGCTGAACTGCATCTCCTCGCCGACCAGCGCGCTGCCGCTGGCGCCGAAGATGTTCACCCGGTTGGCGCCGGCGATCGCCACCGCGGCCCGCTCCACCTCGGTGAGGTCGAGCAGGGTGGCGGTGTCGTGCATGGCCCGGGTGTCGGCGGCCATGATCTGGTCGAGGACCCGGGCGAGCGGGTCGCTGGGCTGGATCTCCCGTCCGATGTCGACGGTCCACCCGGCCGAGCGCGCTCGGCCAGTCTCGGAGGCGATGCCCAGCCGCAGGTCGGCGTACCCCTCGAAGCCCATCGCCCGGCAGAAGCGGGTGATGGTCGCCGGCGAGGTGCCGCTGCGCTCGGCCAACTCGACGATTGTCGAGCGGGCGGCGGCCTCCGGGTCGCTGAGCACGTGCTCGGCGACGCGGCGCAGGGCACCGGTCAACTCGCCGAGCCCGTTGCGGACGCGGGCCAGCACCCCGTCGGAGGCTGAGCTCCTTCGATCGATCGCGTCGGCGTCGACCACCGCGGTCCCCGCGGCGGTGTCCACCTCGTGATCAACCATGGGTCGCCTCAGCTTTCCGAAAAGCTTGTTAACTGTTAGTGGTAAAAGTTCTTACTGAAGGCCCCTCTGTGTCAAGACTGTGGGAGAAGTTTTCAAACTGTTACCTGGCGCACAGCCCCTCGCGCTCGCCACAACTTGCCCCGCACGACGCCGCCGACCAGCATGAACAAGCTAGATCGCCGTTCGACGCAAGGAGCCCCATGCCGATGTCCGACACCGTCGTGGTGGGTCTCGATGTCGGCGGTACGTCCACCCGGGCGACCGCCCTCACCCTCACCGGGCAACGCGTCGGCACCGGCCGTGCCGGCGGTGGCAACCCCACCAGTCACGGCGCCGAACGCGCCGCCGCCGAGTTGCTGACCGCACTGCGCGAAGCGCTCGCCGACCTCGACCCGACGCGGGTGGCCGCCGGCACCATCGGGCTCGCCGGAGCAGGCCGCCTGCTCGCCGACCCGGCCGGGCGGGCCGCCTTCGACCGGGCCTGGCACGACGCCGGCCTGCGCTGCCCGTACGAGGTGCACGGCGACGCCCTGGTCGCGTACGCCTCCGGCACCGCAGCCCTGGACGGCACCATCCTCATCGCCGGCACCGGAGCGATCACCGCACAGGTCCACGAGCTGCGCCTCGACCGGATCGCCGACGGCCACGGCTGGCTTCTCGGCGACGCCGGCTCGGGCTTCTGGCTCGGTCGGGAAGCGGTGCGCCGACTCCTCGCCGACCTGGACGCCGGGCACGCCCCAGGCGCGCTGGCCACCACGGTCCTCACCAAGCTGGTCGGCAACGCCGACATCGCCGCCCGCCCCCGGGACACCGTCGACGCCACCATCCAGGCGGTGACCCGTCAACCCCCCATCGAGCTGGCTCAGCTCGCGCCGCTGGTCGTCCACGCCGCCACCCACGGTGACCCGGTCGCCACCGCGCTGATCACCGAGGCCGCGGCGCACCTCACCGAGAGCATGAGCCGCATCCGCCCGACCGGGGCAGTGACACCGATCGTGCTCGGTGGCGGTCTGCTCACCGCGGACACCCCGCTGGCCACCGCCGTCCGGGTCGAGATCGCTCGGCGCTGGCCGGACGCGCCACTGCGTACCGCCGGAGACGGGGCCGCCGCCGCAGCCTGGCTCGCCGCCCGCGGCCTACCCGAGGTGACCGACCCGGCCGCCCTACACGCCCACCTCTTCCCCACCACCTGACCCACCCGGGCCACGTCACGCCACGCCACGCCACGCCCGGTCATGATCGTGCTCGAACCAGGATGTAGTGGCCTCCTGCCGCGAGGTGGGGACTACAACAACGATCGAGCACGATCATGGCCGGCGGGGCGGTGGGGTGGGCGCTACTTGAGTTGGCCGGCGGTGAGGCCGGTCTGCACCTGGCGCTGGAACGCCACGTAGACGGCGAGTACCGGGAGCACCGCGATGCTCAGCCCGGCGAAGAGCCGCGCGTAGTCACCGGCGTAGCCCTGGCTGACCGAGAGCGCGAAGAGCCCCTGCGCCAGCATCCACTTGGACTCGTCGCCCTGCAACAGGACCTGCGGCAGCAGGAACTGGTTCCAGTGGCTGAGGAAATTGAAGATCGCCACGCTGATCATTCCCGGACGCGCCATGGGCAGCATCACCCGGAAGAAGAGCCGGAAGTGGCCGCAGCCGTCGACGAGTGCGGCCTCCGCCACCGAGGTCGGCAGGGTCCGGAAGAACGCGGTCAGGAAGAACACCGTGAACGGCAGCGAGTAGGCCGCGTACACGAGGATCAGCCCGAGCCAGGTGTTGAAGAGCCCGGCGTTGCGGACCACGAAGAACAGCGGCACCAGGGCGAGGAACACCGGGAACATCAGGCCGCCGACGAACAGGTAGTAGACGACCTGGCGGCCACGGAACTCGTACCGGGCGAAGACGTACGCGGCGGTGGCGCCCATCAGCATGGTGAGGCTGACCGAGCCGGTCACCACCACCAGGCTGTTGAGGAAGTACCGGCCGATGTGCGCGCCGGTCCAGGCCCGCGCCCAGTTGTCCAGGTGCAGCGCGCCGGGCAGCCCCCAGGGGTCGGCGAGGATCTCGCTGTTGGTCTTGAACGAGCTGATGAACATCCAGAGCAGCGGCAGGACGGTGAGCAAGCCCCAGAGCAGCAGGAAGCCGTGCGACAGGGTGTTGGCCACGCCGAGTTCCCGGCGCACCGGGCGGTCGCGGCTGGTCACCGGGGTCGGGGCGGTCGCAGTGGGCTGATCCAGAGTGGTCAAGAGTACTCGATCCGTTCGCGCCGGCCGACCCGCAGCGACAGCACCGCCACCGAGAGGGTCAGGAAGAACATCACCACGCCGATCGCCGAGGCGTAGCCGAACTTGGTCTCGCTGCCGAAGGCGGTGTCGTACATCCGTACGCCGATCACGTCGGTGGAGAAGTTCGGCCCGCCGTTGGTCATCAACTGCACGAGGATGAACCCGTCCAGGGCGAAGATGGCCAGGTAGACCCAGGCGACCTGGACGGTGTCCCAGAGCAGCGGCAGGGTGACCCGGCGCAGGGTGGTGAACCGGGACGCGCCGTCGAGCAGCACCGCCTCGTAGATCTCCTTCGGCACGGCCGACATCGCCGCGCCGAACAGCACCACGTAGAAGCCGACGTTGCTCCAGACCATCACCGCCAGCACGCACCAGAAGGCGGTCGCCGGGTCACCGAGCCAGGTCGGCGCGGGTAGGCCGACCGCGTGTACGGCAGCGGTGAGCAGCCCCTGGTTGGGGTGGTACACCTCCTTCCAGAGCAGCGCGATGATCACCACGGAGAGCACCTGCGGAAAGAAGTAGACAGTGCGGTAGAGCGCGCCGCCGCGTACTCCGGTCACGCCGGCGCGGCCCTTGCGCCCACCCATGGCGAGCATGGTGGCGAAGAAGAGCCCCAGCACGATGGTCAGGACCGGCACCAGACCCAGCAGGATCGCGTTGTTCTTCAGCGCGTTCCACACGTAGTCGTCGTGCCACAGGGTCTTGAAGTTCGCGAGGCCGACCGGGTTGGCGTCGGCCGAGTAGCCGAGCCAGTCGGTGGTGGAGATCTGGAACGCCTGGAGGTACGGCGAGACGACGAAGAAGACGTACAGCAGGACCGGCGGCACCAGGAACGTGACGATCAGCGGCCACTTGCCATGTTTCACGAGTTGGACCTCTTCCGTTGGGGTACGGCCGGTGGGGGCGGATCTCTCCCCCACCGGCCGGGCGGTTCAGGCCGCTCGCTTGTACTTCTTGATCGAGCTGTCCTGGGCGATCGAGTCGGCGCCCTTCTGACACTGTTCGAGGAACTCCGCGGGGCCGATCCGGCCGCTGAAGAACTCGCCGCACGCGGCGTCGACGAGGTTGCGCTCCAACTTGCGGTAGAAGTTGTTGTAGACCCAGTTGAAGCCGTTGGCGCCGGACGCGTCGAGGGCCTTGACCACGGTGGTCAACCCGTACGGCAGCTCGACGCCCTCGGTGGCGCCGGCGACCACGGTGAGGCTGGCGACCTTCTTCGTGAAGTCCTGAGCGCCCTTGCGGGAGAGCATGGTCCGGAAGTACTCCAGGCCACCGGCGACGTTGCGGGCCTTGGCCGGCACCATGAACGGCTCCCCGGCGGTGCCCCGGATCGCCTCGAACGGCAACTTGTCGCCGCTGCCCAGGCTCGGCGTCGGCGCGATGGTCATGTTGAACCCGGCCGGGGTGACGTCCTTCTGCTCGCTCTCCAGCCAGGAGCCGCAGGAGATGAAGGCGGCCTTGCCCTGGCACCACGCGGTCTGCGACTGCTTGTGGTCCAGGCCGGGCGAGCCCTCCAGGATGTACTTGTCCTTGACGATCTGGTGCCAGGCGTCGGCGGCGGTGCGCATCGCGTCGGACTTCCAGGCGTTCGGCTCCAGGTTGTCGATGGCGGTCGCCACCGACGGGCCGCCGAACTTGATCGCGGTGGCGATCAGGGGCCAGCTCATGTAGCGCGGGTGCAGGCCGGCGTACGTCCAGGGGGCGATGCCGGCGGCCTTGATCTGCTTGCAGAGCGCGATGTGCTCGTCCCAGGTCTTCGCGTACGACCAGCCGCGGTCGGCGAAGAGCTTGGCGGAGTGCCAGATGCCGTAGGCGGTGTAGGTGTAGTTGAGCACCAGGAACTTGCCGTCGTAGGAGCCGACCTCGACCGCGCCGGGCAGCAGCGTGTCCTTGACGGTCTTGCCGGGGATGTCGAGGCTCGGGGCGGTCAGCAGCTCGCCGAGGTCGGCGACGGCGTTCTGGCTGACCAGGCCGTTGAAGTCGATCTGGCCGGAGCCGGAGTTGTTGACCACGTCCGGCGGGGTGCCGTCGACGAAGCGCGGCTGGAGGGTCTTGCTGATCTCCTGGGTGGAGGAGTGCTTGATCTTCGCCTTCGGGTACTTCTCGGTGTACATGGCCTCGTGGGCCTTGGCGTACTCCTCGCCGAACCCGCCGCCGAAGATCACCACTTCGAGGGGGGCGTCCTCCTGCACGCCGAGCGGGTTCTGGGCGCTCTTGGTGCCCCGGTAGGTGTCGGCATCGTTCTTGTCACCGCCACCGGCGGTGGCGCAGCCGGACAGCAGCCCGGCGGCGGGGGTGGCCAGCAGGCCGGCAGCGGCGCTGCGCCGCAGGATGTCACGCCTGTTCATGGGGGTCTCCTCGGGTCGGGTCGGGCGGATCGCCGGTGAAAAGGGGGAGGCGTCCGCCACGCGAGGCACGATTATTCTCTTCAGTTAAGGCTCTGTTCTTGAAGAATTTCTACGACAGCCTGGCCCGGACTTCAACCCCTGACGGTCGAACCGTTATCACCACCGGCCGCCGTCGGGTCGCCTAACCTGGGGCCATGCGCCGTCTGCGCCAGCTGGCCGAGCGCACCCCCGCTGGGCGGGAACGGTACGTCGACCTGCTCCGCGCGCTCGCCATCACCCTGGTCGTTTTCGGACACTGGGCGGTCACGGTGATCGGACGTGACACCGCCGGGCAGGCCACCGGGCACTCCGCCCTCGGCGACCTGCGGTGGGCCTACCCGCTGACCTGGCTGGCCCAGGTGATGCCGGTCTTCTTTCTGGTCGGCGGCTACGCCAACGCGGCCTCGCTGACCCGGCTGCGGGCCCGCGGCGGCGACGCCGCCGGCTGGCTGATCGACCGCAGTGCCCGCCTGGTCCGCCCCACCAGCACGCTGCTGCTGGTGCTCACCGCCGCGGCGGCGGTCGCCTGGCTACGCGGGGCCGACCCGACCCAGATCCGCGAGGTGTTCTGGTTCGCCACCATTCCGCTGTGGTTCCTGATCGCCTACCTGGCGACGGTCGTGCTCACCCCGCCGATGTACGCGCTGCACCGCCGCCTCGGCCTGGCTGTGCCGCTGGTGCTCGTCGCACTGGTCGGCCTCGGCGACCTTGGCCGGTTGACCGGGCCGGAGGAGCTGAGCTACGGCAACTACCTGTTCGGTTGGCTCGCCGTGCACCAGCTCGGCTTCGCCTGGCACGACACCCGCGCCGGGCCGTCGACTCCCGACCAATCGGGGGTACGCCGACGACGGCTGCCCATCTCTCGCCGGGCCGGCCTGGTGTTCCTGGTGGGCGGGTTTGGCGCGGTGCTGCTGCTCACCGTGCTCGGCCCCTGGCCGGTGGCCATGCTCAAGGTGCCCGGCGAGCGGCTCGACAACGCCGCGCCGCCCAGCCTCGCGTTGCTGGCCGTCGCCGCCGGCCAGGTCGGGGTGATCCTGCTGCTGCGCGGCCCGGCGGAGCGGCTGCTGCGCCGCACCGGGCCATGGCAGCTGGTGATCGGGGTCAACCTGGTGGTGCTGACCGTCTTCCTCTGGCACCTGACCGCCGCGATCCTGCTGATCGGGCTGCTCGACGCGATCGGGACGCTGCCCACCCCGGCGGTCGACTCGGCCGCCTGGTGGGCCTGGCGGGTGCCCTGGTTGCTGCTGCTCAGCGCCGTCCTGGCGGTGCTGGTCGCCATCTTCGGGCCGGTGGAGGCGCGCAGCGGGCGGCACCGCACCGGGCGTCGGGCCGGTCGGGGCACACCCACCCGAATGGCGTTGGCGGTGGCCGCGTACGCCGCCGTGGTGGCCGCGCTGCTGCTCAACAGCACGACTGGGCAACAGGCCCCGGAGCCGCTCGGCACGCCCGTCCCGGCACTGGTGGCCTACCTGGCCGGGGCGGGCGTGCTGCGACTGCTCAGGTCTGGGTGGGGAACCCGAGGTTGACCCCGCCGTGGCGCGGGTCCAACCAGCGGCTGGTGACGACCTTGCCCCGGGTGAAGAAGCGCACCCCGTCCTCGCCGTGGGCGTGCAGGTCACCGAAGAGCGACGACTTCCAGCCGCCGAACGAGTGGTACGCCATCGGCACCGGGATGGGCACGTTGATCCCGACCATGCCCACCTCCACCTCGTGCTGGTAGCGCCGGGCCGCGCCGCCGTCGTTGGTGAAGATCGCCGTGCCGTTGCCGTACGGGCTGGCGTTGACCAGCTCGACCGCCTCGTCGTACGAGCCGACCCGGACCACGCTCAGCACCGGCCCGAAGATCTCGTCGGTGTAGATCGACATGTCCGGGGTCACCCGGTCGAACAGCGTCGGGCCGAGCCAGAACCCGTCCGGGTCGCCGTCCGGCGTCACGTCCCGCCCGTCCACCACCGGCACCGCGCCGGCCGCCACACCGGCGTCCACGTAGGCGCGCACCTTCGCCTCGTGCGCGGCGGTGACCAGCGGGCCCATGTCGCAGCCCCGTCGACCGTCGCCGGTGCGCAGACTCCGCACCCGCTGGGCGATCCGCTCGACCAGCGCGTCCGCCACCGGCTGGACCGCCACCAGCACCGAGATGGCCATGCACCGTTCCCCCGCCGAGCCGAACCCGGCGTTGACCGCCGCGTCGGCAGCCAGGTCCAGGTCGGCGTCCGGGAGCACCACCATGTGGTTCTTCGCGCCACCGAGCGCCTGCACGCGCTTGCCGGCGGCCGTGCCGCGCTGGTAGACGTACCGGGCGATCGGGGTGGAGCCGACGAACGACACCGCCCGCACCTCCGGGTGCTCCAACAGCGCGTCGACCGCCTGCTTGTCGCCGTTGACCACGTTGAGCACCCCGTCGGGCAGGCCGGCCTCGGCGAACCACTCGGCCAGCAGCAGCGCCGCGCTCGGGTCCTTCTCGCTCGGCTTGAGCACCACCGCGTTGCCACAGGCCACCGCCACCGGCACGAACCACAGCGGCACCATCACCGGGAAGTTGAACGGGGAGATCACCGCGACCACTCCGAGCGGCTGCCGGATGGTGTACGAGTCGACCTCGGTGGACACGTTCTCGCTGAACGCGCCGCGCAGCGCCGACGGCAGCCCGCACGCGTACTCGATGACCTCCAGGCCGCGCTGCACCTCACCGGCGGCGTCGGCGAGCACCTTGCCATGCTCGGCGGTGATCACCTCGGCGAGCCGGTCCCGGCGGGCGTGCACCAGCTCACGGAAGGCGAAGAGCACCGCCGACCGCCGGGCCAGCGACGCGTCCCGCCAGGCTCGCGCGGCGCGGGCGGCGGCCTGCACCGCGACGTCGACGTCCGCGGTCGAGGCCAGCTCGACCTCGGCGGTACGCCGACCGGTCGCCGGGTCGAACACGTCAGCACGCCGCTCGGACGTGCCGCCGACCCGCTTGCCGTCGATGAAGTGACCGATGCTCACGCCGCCACCCCCGCAGCCGAACGGATCGCGTCGACGAGGATCGCCAAGCCCTCCCGGGCCTCCTCCTCGGTAAGCGTCAACGGTGGCCCCATCCGCAGCACGTTGCCGTGCAGACCGCCCTTGCCGGTCAACAGGCCGCCTTCGCGGGCGGCTTCGAAGACCCGGTTGGTCAGCGCCGGGTCCGGTTCACCGCTGCCCGACCTGACGAACTCGACGCCGAGCATCAGCCCCTTTCCGCGTACCTCGGCGACGCAGTCGAGATCGCCCACGGCGGACCGCAGGCCGTCGGCGAGGATCGCGCCGACGCGGGCCGCGTTGGCCTGGAGGTCGTGCGCGATCAGGTAGTCGAGCACCGCGTTGCCGGCCGCTGTGGAGATCGGGTTGCCGCCGAAGGTGGAGAAGCTGATGGCCGACACCGATTCCAGCACCTCGGCCCGGCCGACCACCCCGGCGAGGGCGAACCCGTTGCCGATGCCCTTGGCGAAGGTGAGCAGGTCCGGGGTGATGCCGTGCGCCTGGTAGCCCCAGAAGTGCTCCCCGGTACGCCCCCAGCCGGTCTGCACCTCGTCGGCGATGAACAGGATGCCGTGCTCGTCGAGGACCTTCTTCCAGCCGGCGAAGAGCCCGTCCGGTGGGTGCACGAACCCGCCCACGCCCTGGATCGGCTCGGCGATGAGCGCGGCCACGTCGCCTGCGGTCTGGGTGGCCAGCACCTCGCGCAGGTCCTCCACCGCCGCGTCGACCTGCTCGTCGGCGCTGAGCCGGGCCAGCAGACCGCGCACCCGGTCACCCGAGTGCAGCCAGGCCACCTGGAGCGGGTTGAGGCCGCTGGCCGACCAGGTGCGGTTGCCGGTGACGCCCATCGTCGCGTACGACCGGCCGTGGTAGCTGTTACGCACGGCCAGGATCTGGTGCGAGCGGCGGTGGTTGGTGGCGACCAACAGCGCCGCCTCGTTCGCCTCGGTGCCGGAGTTGGTGAAGAACACCCGGGCGTCCGGGATGCCGGAGCGCTGGGCGATCTTCTCGGCCAGCTCCACCTGTTGGCGAATCAGGTAGAGCGTCGAGGTGTGCGCGATGCCGGTGGCGAGCTGCCGCTCGACGGCCTCCCGGATCTCCGGGATGTCGTACCCGATCATGTTGGTCAGCACGCCGCCGAAGAAGTCCAGGTAGCTGCGCCCCTGTGCGTCGGTGACCCGGCGGCCCGCACCGGACACCAACTCGATCGGCTCGGCGTAGTACAACGGCATCCAGGACGGGAGCACGGCCCGGTGCCGGGCCAGCAGGTCGTCGGTCATCGTGGCAACCCTTCAGCGGCGTTCGTGGATACCGCACGCTCCCACCGCCGGGCGATACGAACAACTGTCAGCCTGTAGCGCAACGGCATCCTGAGCTGACAGCACGTCACCACTACCCTGGGTCGGTCCACTGTCGCCGAGGAGGCACCCGGTGCGCATCGACGAGACGATCGCCGAGCTGGAACACGTCGCGGCGCGCGAGGTGGGCCGGGGCAGCGAGGCGCTGGCCGAGCCTGCGGCGGGTGGACTCCTGGCCGCCGCCCGGTCGCTCGCCACCGCCGCGGCGCCGGACGCCGCGGTGTTCACCGGGTTCTTCATCCCCGGCGCCGACCCGCCCGCCGTGGAGACCGACGGCCCGCTCGGCGCGGTCCAGATCGCCGCCGCGCTGCGCCTGCTCGGTGGCCGGTGCCGGCTCGTCACCGACGAGCCCTGCGCCCCAGTGATCGAGGCGGCCGTCGCCGCCGCCGCGCCGGGCCTGTCGGTGGACGTCGCGCCACTGCGGGGGTACGACGACTGGGCCGCCGCCCACCTCCCCGAGTACGCCCGGCTGACGCACCTCATCGCCTGTGAACGGGCTGGGCCTACAGTGGATGGTCGCCCTCGCAACATGCGCGGCGAGGACATCAGCGCGCACACGGCACCCCTGGACCGGCTCTACACCTGCGGGTCGGCCTTCCGGATCGGAATCGGCGACGGCGGCAACGAACTGGGCATGGGCCTCCTGCCGGCGGACCTGATCGGACGGGTGGTCGCCTCGGGCGAGCGCATCCGGTGCGTGGTCGGCGCGGACGCGCTGCTCGTCGGCGGCACCTCCAACTGGGCCGCCGCCGCCCTCGTCGGCGCGCTGTCGCTGCTCCGCCCCGAGGTGCCCGAGCTTCGTACGCTGCTGGAGCCCGCCTGGTCGTACGACCTGCTGACCGCCATCGTGCGCGCGGGTGCGGTGGACGGGGTGCGCCGCCGCCGGGCGCTCAGCGTCGACGGCCTCGACTGGCCCGCGTACGCCGAACCGCTCACCCGCATCGCCGAGCTGGTCAGGGCAGGCCGGTAGGCGTGGGTGGCTCGACCGCCGGCCGCAGTGGCCTCGGCGGCCGGCTCTCCGCTCGTGCCTGCACAACCCGGCGGGGACGCAACGGCAGGTGCAGAACGACGGCGACCACCGCGAAGGCCGCCCAGCCGCCGCCCAGCGCCACGGCCGACGAGACGTCCTGAAGGTAGTGGTACGCGCAGAGGAACGCGACAAGCGCGAGGCTGTTGCGGGCGAAGTGCCTGCTGAACTCGGACAACTGCCGGCGGGCCTCGATCGCGACAAGCACCCCCGAGTACGGGAACGTCACCACCATGCCGCGCAGCACGGCACCGAGCAGCGCGGTGAGGATCGCCCCAAAGAAGATCACCACCAACTTGAGCAACGCCGGCAGCCCGTCCGGGCGAGTCTCCGCAACGGCGGCTGGCTCGTCGGCGGCGGGTGCGGCGCGCGGGCCGGCGCTGCGGCGCAGCCACAGCATGGCCGCCAGCCAGAGCAGGAGCGTGCCGGCGAGGGCCGCCTCGAACGGGATGTGGACGGCCAGCAGGCCGGCGCTCAGCGCCACGTACACGGCGATCCCCGCGCCGTCGGCGAGCAGGATCGGCCAGCGCAGCCGCTGGTGGGTGACCGCCACGGTGACGAAGAAGAGGTTGAGCCCGAGCACGCCGAGCACCTGCGCGCCGTTCACCGGGTAGTCGGTGCTGACCAGGGCGAGCGTCATCGGCAGCGGCAGGCTGTAGACCAGCGCGCGGAGCCGGACGGAACGGATCACGCTGACCGCCCAGACCACGGCCGTCACCAGCAGGACCGCGCTCACCGTCATGACTCACCCGTTCCCGCCCCGGTAGGGCCGTCAGTCCTCGAAGGTCGCGGCGTTCGCGCAGAGCGCGAACACGCGGGTGAGCCGGTCGACGTCCGTCCGGTTGACCGAGAACTGGTTCTCGCCGATCTCGCCGTGCGCGGTCATGTGGGCCTCCCAACAGCTCGACCCGTCCCACAGTGTCAGGTTGACGTGGAGCTGCGGGCTCACCACACCGAGGGGCAGCAGACCTACCCGCGCTCCCGCCGCGCGCTGCCGTTGCACCAGGGCGGTCAGCTCGTCGCTCGGCGTGGCGTAGACGAAGACCCGGGTGATCTGGACACCCCGTTGCAGGGCCTCCAGGTTCGCCTCCCAGTAGCGCCGGCCGATCTCGCTGCGCCACCAGCTCAGCTCCCCGCTCACCCGGGGCATCACGTTCGTCAACCCATCCAGCCGGTGTACGCAGGTGCGGGTCGCGCCGACGAGGTCCTCGTCCTCATCGCCGCGCCGGATGATCCTGCCGTCCGCGAGTTGCTCGGCCTCCAACCGGAACTGCTCGTAGCGCCGCTGCGCCTCCAGCGCGACCCGGGTGCCCGCGTGCTGCTCGGCCGCGTCCCGCATCGCCCCGGCCAGCTCTGTCGTGGTGCGGACCAGCCAGGGCGGGCCGTCCAGCAGGGTGCGCAGATGAAAGCGGCGCTCCGCACGGGCCAGGGAGTCCACCAACAGCGAGATGGTGATGCCCATCAGACCGGCCAGCAGCGACTCCACCCCGGAGGCGGCGTTGCTGAGGTCGAGCACGATGCTGAGGCTGATCGACAGCGTGATGCCGACCAACGCCACCGGGTCGGTGTGCGCCACCAGCCGAACGAAGCCCCGAGTGTGGCCGCCGCCTGGTTCCCGCAACCGCTCACGGGCCACGTCACGGGTCATCGAGATCCCCCAATCAGCCGCTCCCGCCAGCCTAGACAGCATCCACAACCACCGGCCCCGCCGCAGCGGGCCGGTAGCATCCGGCAGGTGCAGAGCGCGGACGCGGCGGCGTCGACCGGGCCGACCGACGAGCCGATCACGGCGGAGGTTCGGGCCTGGGTCTACTCGGCCCCGCTCAGCGGCCTGGTGGCCCGCTTCGGCGGCACCTGGCCCGACGGCGACCTCACCGAGGTGCTCGGCTTCCTGGATGACTTCTCCGCCCGCCACTGGGACTTCCGCGGCGGCCGGGAGCGGCCCGACGCCCGGGAACCCGACCTCGACCCGGCCACCGCAGAGCTGGTGCTCGACACGGCGGCCGCGCTCGGGCTGATCCATCCGGTGCTGCCGGTGCTGCCGGCGTACGCCCACCTGGTGGTGCTCGGCGGCCTGGCGCACGCCTGCGTACGCCGCGTCGGGTACGCCGCGCACCTGCTCCGCGCCGGCCTGCCGGTGAGCGGCGAGGTCGCCGTCCTGGGC
Source organism: Micromonospora chokoriensis (assembly GCF_000718555.1). GTDB lineage: Bacteria > Actinomycetota > Actinomycetes > Mycobacteriales > Micromonosporaceae > Micromonospora > Micromonospora chokoriensis_B. The sequence goes on along the minus strand of NZ_JOAN01000024.1, from coordinate 11,959 downwards.
AGTTTCCGGCCGCTGTCGGACTGGGAACGCCGCACGCTCGCCGACGCGGGCCTGCCGGCCGACGAGACCGAGGTGGACGTGCTGGACACGGCCGTCCGCCAGGTGTTCGGGGTGGCCGCCCCGGTGGAGCAGGACGGCGTCGACGCCGGCCACCCACACCACTCCTGGTCGTCGCGGACCTACCGGCCCGACGGGCTACCGCCGATCCGGGTGCTGGCCGCGCCGTCCAGCGAACCGGACCAGCGGCGGGCGCACACCGCCGACACCCAGCGGTTCTGGGCCGGGCACGTCCGGCTCGCCCCGGGCGACGAGGTCCTGATGGTCACCGCGCCGATCTACGTGCCGTTCCAGCACTGCGACGCGCTGCGCACGCTGGCCCTGCCGTACGGGTGCGCCATCGAGACGGTCGGGGTGGACCCGACGCTGGCCGACCTGGCGGTGCTACCCGAGCAGACGCTCACGCCCGGGCGCTACCTCCAGGAGATCCGGTCGGCGATCCGCTCGATGCGCGCCCTGCACATCGCCACGCGACAGCCTGGCTGACGGCCAGGCTCAGCCGGCGGTGTCTGCTAAGCCGGGCTCAGCCGGCGGTGTCTGGCTAAGCCAGGCTCAGCCGGCGGTGTCGGCGACAGCCTGGGCGAAGACCTCGGAGCGGTGCTCGAAGTTGCGGAACCGGCCGTAGCTGGGGGCGGCCGGGGAGAGCAGCACCACCCCGCCGGCCGGGGTCACCTCGCGGGAGAGCCGGACCGCGTCCACCAGGTCGTCGACCAGCTCGGTACGCACCTTCGGCAGGCCGGCGAGCACCTCGACGATGCGGGTGCCGCTGTCCGGAATCCCGATCACGGTCAGCTCCCGTTCGGCCAGGTGCTCGGCCAACGGCGTGTAGTCCAGACCCCGGTCGTTGCCCCCGACGATCACCGTCAACGGCCGCCCGTCGTACGCGTCGATGGCGTGCATGGCCGCGTACGGGCTGGTGGCCAGGGTGTCGTCGACGAACGTCAGCCCGGACGGGTCGGTGATCTCGGTGAGCCGGTGGGCCAGCCCTTGGAACTCGGCGACCGCGACGGCCAGGTGGTCCTTACCGGCCACCACGTCGACGCCGAGCGCGTCGAGCACGGCGAGCGCGACGCAGAGGTTGCCCTCGTTGTGCCGACCGACCAGCGGCAGCACGGCGCGCGGGAAGAGCGGCTGCGCACCGAGGTGAAACCAGGGCGTGCCGTCGACGCCGGTGGCGACGTGGGTGGTGTCGGGGTGACCGGCCCGCACCGCCGGCAGCTCCCCCAACTCGGCGGCGAGGCGGGGGTCACCGCCGTTGACCACGATCGTCTGCGGGTCGTGGGCGAGCAGGTTCAGCTTGTCCCGGTAGTACTCCCGCTCCCCACCGTGCGCGTCCAGGTGCTCGGGGAAGAGCGCGGTGACCACCGCCACCCGGGGCGAGTCGGTGAGGTCGCTGCACTGGTAGCTGGACAGCTCCAGCACGTACAGCTCCGCCTCCGGCAGGTCCAGGGTCGGCACCCCGATGTTGCCGCCGAAGACGTTCGGCCGGCCCATCGCGGTGAGCAGGTGACTGATCAGGCTGGAGGTGGTGCTCTTGCCCTTGCTGCCGGTGACCCCGACGGTGCGCGCGGCGTGGTCGGCCATCCACAGCGCGGTGCCCTGGGTCACCATGATCCCGCGTCGGCGCAGCTCGACCAGCCACGGGTGGGTCTGCGGCACGCCCGGGGAGCGGACCACCACGTCCACGGCGGCCAACCGATCGAAGCCCGCCTCACCGGTGACCAGCGGCGCCGCCTCGGCCAGCGGGCCGTCCCAGGGCAGCGACAGGAAGTTCGCGCTGTCGTCAACGGCGACCAGCTCGGCCGGGCCGTGCGCGGCGATGGCGGTCACAGCGGCCCGGCCCTCCCGACCGGTGCCCCAGACGGCGACGGTACGTCCGCGCAGGTCAGAAAGGCGCACGGGGCTCTCCTCGGGGGTCACGGCGGCGGCAGGGCGGGCTCGGTCCGGACACGGCCGGACGAACCAGGGCCTAGTATGGCGTGTGCCCAACGAGCAGCTCCGGCGGATGGACGCCTTCACCTTCCCGTCCTACTCGATCGACTTCGCCACTGGCGAGGTCTTGTTCGACTACGCCCTGACCGGCCCGGCCGGTGAGCAGCGGTTCACCGAGGTGATCACCCTTCCGCTGCCGGCGGAGCCGCCCTCCGACGAGACGGTGGCGACCCTCAACCGGGTGTTGGAGGTGCTGCACCTCGTCGCCGGGGTCAGTTACTACAAGGCCGCCGCGCCGCCCCGGCTGGTGCTGCCGGCGCCGCTGGGCGCGGCCACCGTCGACTACGTCACGGCCGTCTACACCAAGGGCCTCGCGGAGTACGCGTACCGCAATCAGCTGCCGCACGTGCTAGAGCTGCGCCCGGAGGTGCCGGCCGGTGACGTGTCGCCGGCCCGGGTGTACGACGACTCGGACCGTCGCCCGCTCTCCGCGGTCGGCGGCGGTAAGGACTCGATCGTCAGCCTGGAGGCGCTGCGCCGCGCCGAGCTGGACCCGGTGCCGTTCTCGGTCAACCCGAACCACGTGATCGTCGCGGTCAACGAGGCGTCCGGGCTGGTCCCGCTGGCCGCCCGGCGGCGCATCGACCCGGTGCTGTTCGACCTGAACGCGGCCGGCGCGCTGAACGGGCACATCCCGGTCACCGCCATCAACTCCCTGATCGCGGTGGCCACCGCCGTACTGCACGGGCTGGGCCCGGTGGTGATGTCCAACGAGCGTTCGGCGTCCGACCCGAACCTGGTCTGGAACGGCCACGAGATCAACCACCAGTGGTCCAAGGGTGTCGAGGCCGAAGGGCTGCTGCGGGCGTCGCTGGCCGAGCACGCCGGCCTGACCGATCCGTACTTCTCGCTGCTGCGCTCGCTCTCCGAGCTGCACATCGCCCGACTGTTCGCCGAGCACACCCGGTACGACGACGTGGTGACCAGCTGCAACGCCGCGTTCAAGCTGCACGACGCGAGCGAGCGCTGGTGCCGGGACTGCCCGAAGTGCCGGTTCGTCTTCCTCGCCATGGCACCGTTCATGCCGCGCGAGCGGGTGGTGGGCATCTTCGGCGGTGACCTGCTGGCCGACGAGTCGCAGATCCCCGGCTACCGCGAGCTGCTGGGCGTGGACGGGCACAAGCCGTTCGAGTGCGTGGGTGAGGTCGAGGAGTCGGTGGTGGCCCTCGGCCTGCTCGCCGAGCAGGACCAGTGGCGCGACGCCCCGGTGATCCAGGCCCTGGTCGAGGCCGTCCCGGAGACGGCCTGGTCCGCAGTGGCCACCTCGGACGTCTTCACCCCAGGTGGCCCCAACCACATCCCCCCCACCTACGCAAAAGCCCTAACCCCCTAACCGCCCCTCCCGGCCCCCTTTCACTCCGTTGATCATGAAGTTGTTGCCACTCGCATCGGCGTGTCATGGCAATAACTTCATGATCAACGGAGGGGTGGGGTGGGGGTGGGTTTAGGGGGTGCGGACTGCTTCTAGGGCTAGTAGGGCTACGTGTAGGGAGAGGCTGGCCTCTACCGAGTCGAGGTCCACGTCGAGGATTCGGGCGATGCGGGCCAGGCGTTCGTAGAAGGCCGGCCGGGACAGGTGGGCGGCGGCGGCACCGGCGGACTTGTTGCGTCCCTGTTCCAGGTACGCGCGCAGGGTGTCGAGCAGCCGTTCCCGGGGGTGCCGGGCGTCGTACTCCAGCAGGGCGCCGAGTTCGCGCTCCACGAACGTCTGCAGGCGGGGCTCGTCGCGCAGCAGGTGCAGCAGCCCGGCCAGACCGACGTGCGGCAGCCGGAAGATCGGCAGGTCACGGCGATCCCGCCGGGCCGCCTCGGCGATCTGCCGCGCCTCGACCAGCGAGCGTCGGGCCTCCCGCAGGGTGCTCACCCCGGACCCGGCGGCCACGATCACGGCACCCGGACCAACCCCGCGGGACGCATCGACACCGAACGGCGCAGGCAACGGGTCGACACCGACCGCCGGCCGCAGCCCGTCGCCACCGGGGGGTACGCGGCCCGCGCCAGCCTCCAGGCGTACCCGACGAAGTGCGCTGGCGAACGCGGACAGCGCGCGGTCCTCGGCGGCCGGGTCCGGCAGGGCCAGCAGCGCACCCACCGAGTTGTCGTCGACGGCGCTGGTCAACGCGGTCAGCTTCGCCTCCCGCAGAGCCTGGCCGACCGCCTCGGAGAGGTCCTGTAGCCGGGCCTGACCGGCCTCGGGGCCGACCTCCCCGGCGGGGTCGTCGGCACGGTGGCGGACCATCACGCCGACCAGGTGCCGCCGGTCGAGCACCACGCCGAGCGCCTTGGCCCGCAGCCCCACTTCGTCCACCGGACGGGAGTGGTCGAGCAGCGCGGTGAGCAAAGTGCGGTGGATCTGCCGTTCCAGGCCCTCGGCGTCGCGGCGGATCAGCCGGCCCAGCGCGAGGGTGGACGCGGCCCGCTCGATCAGGATGGTGAGCCGGGTGGGCGGGCCGGCGGTCGGTTCGACGGCCTGGGCGCTGGGCACGTCCCCGCTGGCCGGCCAGCGCAGCAGCAGCCGACCCCAGTCCTGCCCCCGGGCGCCGACGGTGGTCACGAGCCAGCCGCTGTCCGGGTCGTACGCGGTCCGCCCGGCCGGCCGGATCCGCCGGGAGTGCTGCTCCCAACCGTCCAGCAGCAGCTCGGCGCTCTCGCCCGCCGGGTCGTACCCGAGGACCTGCCGGGACAGGTTCTCCAGCACCACGGGGCAACCGGACAGCTCGGCTGCTTGTCGGATCACCTCGGCGGCGTCGGCGCCCTCGACGGAGAGGTCGTTGAAGCGCTGGTGGATCTCCTCGGTGGCGCGCAGCTCGGTGAGCTGCGCATCGACGATGAGCGCGTGCACCGCCTCGGTGATCCGGACGAACGGGGTGGCCCGGCGCAGCTCCACCAGCGGTAGCCCGCGCCGCTCGGCGGCGGCGACCATCACCCGGGGCACCCCGCTGACGTACCGGCGACCCAGCTCGACGACGAGCCCGGAGACTCCGACGTCGGCGAGGTCGCCGATGAACGCGCGCAGCCCCGCGTCGTCCCCGGGCAGGCCGATGCCGGTGGTGAGCACCAGTTCGCCACCACCGAGCAGGGTGGCGATGTCCGGCACCTCGGCGACGTGCACCCAGCGGACGGGCCGGTCCAGCCCGGCGTCGCCAGCGACCATGCGCGGCGCGCCGTGGCGGACCGGGCCCAGGGCGAGGACCTCACGGACGGTAGGGAACACGGCCGACACGCTACCGTCCGTGACGCCGGAACTCGACATTTGCCGCCCAGCCGGGCGGGCGGGCCGGCTCAGTCGGTGCCGAACTCCATCGCGGCACGGTCGAGCGCCTCGTCCTGGGCCGAGGTGACGCCCCGGGAGGCGATGGCTTCCGCGCCGCCCTGGGGCATCGCGCCGATCAGCCCGGTCGAGGCGGCCTGCTCGGCGCCGATCATCCGCTGCGCGTTCCCGCCGCCGACCAGGCCGAGGGAGGCGTACTGCTCCAGCTTCGACCGCGAGTCGGCGATGTCCAGGTTACGCATGGTGAGCTGGCCGATCCGGTCCGACGGGCCGAACGCCGAGTCCTCGGTACGCTCCATCGACAGCTTGTCGGGGTGGTAGCTGAACGACGGGCCGGTGGTGTCCAGGATCGAGTAGTCCTCGCCCCGGCGCAGCCGCAACGTCACCTCGCCGGTGACCGCCGTGCCGACCCAGCGCTGCAGCGACTCGCGCAGCATCAGCGCCTGCGGGTCCAGCCAGCGACCCTCGTACATCAGGCGACCGAGACGGCGACCCTCGTTGTGGTAGTTGGCCAGGGTGTCCTCGTTGTGGATGGCGTTGACCAGCCGCTCGTACGCGGCGTGCAGCAGCGCCATCCCGGGCGCCTCGTAGATGCCCCGGCTCTTGGCCTCGATGATCCGGTTCTCGATCTGGTCGGACATGCCCAGGCCGTGCCGGCCACCGATGGCGTTCGCCTCCAGCACCAGGTCGACGGCGCTGCCGAACTCCTTGCCGTTGATGGTGACCGGGCGGCCCTGGTCGAAGCCGATGGTGACGTCCTCGGTGGGGATCTCCACCGACGGGTCCCAGAACCGGACTCCCATGATCGGGTTGACCGTCTCGATGCCGGTGTCCAGGTGCTCCAGGGTCTTCGCCTCGTGCGTGGCGCCCCAGATGTTGGCGTCGGTCGAGTACGCCTTCTCGGTGCTGTCCCGGTAGGGCAGGCCGCGCTCCAGCAGCCACTCCGACATTTCCTTACGCCCACCCAGCTCGGTGACGAAGGCGGTGTCGAGCCACGGCTTGTAGATGCGCAGCATCGGGTTGGCCAGCAGGCCGTACCGGTAGAACCGCTCGATGTCGTTGCCCTTGAAGGTCGAGCCGTCGCCCCAGATCTGGACGTCGTCGGCGACCATCGCCCGCACCAGCAGGGTGCCGGTCACGGCGCGACCGAGCGGGGTGGTGTTGAAGTATGCCCGCCCGCCGGTGCGGATGTGGAAGGCGCCGCAGGTCAACGCGGCGAGGCCCTCCTCGACCAGGGCGGCGCGGCAGTCGACCAGGCGGGCGAGCTCGGCGCCGTAGCTGAGCGCACGACCGGGCACCGAGGCGATGTCGGGCTCGTCGTACTGGCCGATGTCGGCCGTGTAGGCGCAGGGGATCGCGCCGTTGTCGCGCATCCACGCGACCGCGACCGAGGTGTCGAGGCCGCCGGAGAAGGCGATGCCGACACGTTCGCCGGTGGGCAGGGAGGTGAGAACCTTGGACACAGGGAAGATTATGCAATAGAACGCATGGCCATGCAAGCTGGCGGGATCTACTCGCCGTCGGACGGTGGATCCTCCCGGCCCAGCTCCCAGAAGGCGACCGCGGCCGCCGCCGCGACATTTAGCGAATCGACACCTCGGCGCATCGGAATCACCACCCGTACGTCGCTGGCGGCCTGGGCCGCCGCGGTGAGGCCAGGCCCCTCGGCGCCGAGCAGCAGCGCCGCCCGCTCACGCTGGGCCGCGGTCAACCGCTGGATCGGTACGGCGTCCGGCGCGGGCGTCATGGCGAGCACTGTGAAGCCGGCCTCCCGCACCTGGTCCAACCCCTCGGGCCAGCGTTCGAGCTTCGCGTATGGCATGGCGAAGACCTCACCCATGCTGACCCGGACACTGCGCCGGTACAGCGGGTCGGCGCAGGACGGCGACAGCAGCACCGCGTCGATGCCGAGCGCGGCGGCTCCCCGGAAGAGCGCACCGAGGTTGGTGTGGTTGTTGACGTCCTCCAGGAGAACGACCCGGCGCGCGGCGGCGAGCACCTCGGCCGCCGTCGGCAGCGGCCGGCGGTGGAACGACGCCAGCACTCCCCGGTGTACGTGGAAGCCGGTGGCCCGTTCCAACACGTCCTGGGTGGCGGCGTAGACCGGCGCGTCGCCGGTGTCCAGGTCGGCGAGCTGGTCGACCCGCTTGGCGTCGACCAGGTACGACCGGGCCGGGTAGCCCGCGCGTAGCGCCCGGCGCAACACCAGCTCCCCCTCGGCGATGAACAGGCCGTGCGGCTGCTCCCAGCGGGTGCGCAGCTCGACGTCGGTGAGCGCCCGGTAGTCGGCGATCCGGTCGTCGTCGGGGTCAGTGATCTGGTGGACGGGCACCCGACGATTCTGCCGGACGCGCGGCGGCACGCTACGACGACCGCCCAGCGGGGTGTTTTGTCCGAAGAAGAAGGGGAATGACCGGCGGAGCATCGGACTCGCGGGGAAGGACAAGCCAGGTGAGCACAGACCACACGGCACCGGATGAAGCGGGCCCGCTGCCCCGGCGCCCGACCGTCGCGGACCACATCGTGTCGCGACTGTTCAGCTGGGGCGTGCACCGCTACTTCGGCTACCCCGGCGACGGCATCAACGGCCTCACCTCCGCGCTGCAACGCACCAACGGGCGGGCCCAGTTCATCCAGGTCCGCCACGAGGAGACCGCCGGCTTCGCCGCCTCCGCGCACGTCAAGTACGGCGGGGGCCCGCTGGGCTGCGCGCTGGTCACCAGCGGGCCGGGCGCCATCCACCTGCTCAACGGCCTGTACGACGCGAAGCTCGACCACCAACCGGTGATCGCCCTGGTCGGGCACACCGCGACCACCGCCGAGGGCGGGGGCTACTACCAGGAGGTCGACCTGCTCGCCCTCTACAAGGACGTGGCCGCGGCGTTCCTGGCCCAGCTCGACCACCCGGCGCAGGTACGCCACCTCGTCGACCGGGCGTGCCGGACGGCGCTGGCCCGGCGTACCGTCACCGCCCTGATCCTGCCCCTGGACGTGCAGGACGAGCCGGCCGTGCCGAACCCGCCGCACGCGCACGGCTACTACCAGACCAGCAACGCGCCGAGCAGCACGCCGACGGTGCCGCCGGAGGCTGACGTACGCCGGGCGGCCGAGGTGCTGCGCGGCGGGCAGCGGGTGGCCATGCTGGTCGGGCAGGGTGCGCTCGGCGCGCGCGACGAGGTCCGTGAGATCGCTGAGCGGCTCGGGGCCGGCGTGGCCACCGCGCTGCTGGGCTTCACCGCCGTCGACCACCGCGAGCCGTGGGTGACCGGCGCGATCGGGCTGCTCGGCACCCGACCCAGCTGGCAGCTGATGAGCGGCTGCGACCGGCTGCTGATCGTGGGCAGCAACATGCCGTACTCGGAGTTCTACCCACCGCCCGGACAGGCCCGCGCGGTGCAGATCGACCTGGACGGCACCCAGCTCGGGCTGCGGTACCCGACCGAGGTGAACCTCACCGGCGACGCCCGCCCCACGCTGCGGGCGTTGCTGGACGAGCTGGGCCCCGGCCCCGGGCCGACCGCCTGGCGGGCGGAGATCGCCGAGGACACCTCGGCGTGGCGTCGGGTGCAACGCGACCTGGCCGAACAGGCCGCCGACCCGGTCAACCCGCAGTTGCTCTTCCACACCCTCAACGAGCGGCTGCCCGACGACGTGCTGCTCGCGGTCGACTGCGGCACCACCACCGCGTGGTACGCCAGACACATCCAGGTACGCCCCGGAATGCTGGCCAGCCTCTCCGGCACGCTGCTGTCCATGGGCGGCGCCATGCCGTACGCGCTGAGCGCCAAGTTCGCCCACCCGGACCGGCCGTTGGTGGCGCTGATCGGCGACGGCGCCATGCAGATGAACGGCGTCAACGAGCTGATCACCGTGGCGAAGTACTGGCGCAGCTGGGCCGACCCGCGCTTCGTGGTGCTGGTGCTCAACAACCGGGACCTGGCGTTCGTCAGCTGGGAACAGCGCTCCACCGAGGGGACGCCGATGTTCCCGGACAGCCAGCAGTTGCCGGACATCGCCTACCACAAGTGGGCGGAGGTGCTCGGGCTGCACGGCGAGTTGATCGACTCGCCGGACCAGGTCCCGGACGTCTGGGACCGGGCGCTCGCCGCCGACCGGCCGGTGGTCATCAACGCCCTGGTCGACCCGGCCGAGCTGATGCTCCCACCGCACTTCACCGTCGAACAGGCCCGCAAGACCGCGGCGGCGGTGCTGCGCGGCGACACCGACTGGGCCGGAATCATCCGCCGCGGGCTCCCCGCGACGCTAGCCAGCTACCGCCCTCGCCGCCGGGAACGCTGAGGGGCGTCCGCCCCGGCGGTCGAGGGCGAGGCGTCAGCCCCGGCTGTCGAGCCAGCGCTGCAGAGCCGAGCGGGGGTCGTCGGTGCTCTGCTGACGGTCCGGCACGGTCGGGCGGTCAACGGGGCGGTGCGGGTCACCGGCCAGCTCGTGGCTGGGTGCCACGAACGCCTTCTCCGGCTGGCCCTTCACGGCGGTGGCGATGACCCGGGCGACCGCGTCGATCACCTTGGTCTGCACCGCCGACCCCACCGAGTCGGCCGGGTCATCCGGGTTGACGGCGATGCCGGCCACCGCGACCTGCGGGGTGTAACCGACGAACGTCTCGGTGGAGTTCCGCTCCGAGCTACCCGTCTTGCCAGCCACCGGTCGGCCGTCGAGGATGCCGTTCACACCCGTGGCGGTGCCGCCGTTGCACTGCCCGAACGCCGACTGCTGACCCACCGGGCAGCGAGCCGCGTCGGTCGCGGCCCGGGCGACATCGGGGTCGAGGACCTTCTTGCAGGAGGGCTGCCCGACCGGCACCTTCGCACCGTTCGCGCCGGTCACCGAGAGCACCGGCACCGGCGTGCAGTAGGTGCCCTCGGCGGCCACCGTGGCGTACGCGTTGGCCAGGTCCAGCGGGGTGGTGGAAGCCACGCCGAGGGTGAAGGCACCCCAGTTCGCGGCGTTGTTCTTGGCGAAGTCGGCATCGGAGCCGGCACGGAAGGTGATGCCGAGCCGCTGCGCCATCTCGACCACCTTGTCCTGGCCGACCTGCTCGGCCAGCCAGACGAAGTAGGTGTTCACCGAGCGGCCGAAGCCGTCCCACATCATTCGGTACCCGTCCATCCAGTCCGGGTTGGCGTTCCCCGGGCACCAGTGGCCGTCGCAGCTGCCCGGACCCTCGGCCGCGTACCGGGTGGGCAGCTTGGCGGGCGCGTCGAAACCGGTGGAGAGGGTACGGCCCGACTCCAGCGCGGCGAGCATGGTGAACAGCTTGAACGTCGAACCCGCCTGGTACCCCTCGACGCTGGCTCCGCCGGAGATCAACGGGTTGACCGTGTTCGGGTAGTTCGCCTGCCCGGCCGGGTTGTCGGCCAAGCTGTAGTGCCGGTTGACCGCCATCGCCAGCACCCGCCCGGTGCCCGGCTGGACCGCCGCGATCGGCAGGGCGTGCTTGTTGTCGTATCCATAGACCTTGGTGGCCTGCTGCTGCGCGCTGGCCTGGATCTTCGGGTCCAACGAGGTGATCACGGTGTAGCCGCCCGAGCGCAGGGCCTGCTCGCGCTCCGCGACCGTGGCCCCGAACGCCGGCTGGGTCATCCACCAGCGGCGCAGGTAGTCACAGAAGTAGCCCCAGTCGTCGTGGCCCTGGGAGACGGCGGTGCAGCCGTTGGGCTGGGCGGTGGGGTGCAGGGCCAGCGGCTCCGCCTTGGCCTGCGCGGCCTGCGCGGCGGTGATCGCGTTGGTGGCGACCATCGAATCCAACACGTACGACCGGCGGGCGAGCGCCTGGTCTTTGTCGCCGCTGATCGGGCTGTACGCGTCCGGGGACTGCAACAGGCCGGCGAGCAGAGCCGACTCGGCGAGGGTCAACTGCGCCGGCGCCTTGCCGAAGTAACGCTGGCTGGCCGCCGCGATCCCGTACGCGCCGGAGCCGAAGTAGGCGATGTTCAGGTACCGGCCGAGGATCTCGTCCTTGCCGAGGCTCTTGTCCAGCGCGCTCGCGTACCGGATCTCCTGGATCTTGCGGCCGACGGTGGGGTCGGTCGCGGCGGCGCGCTCCTCGGCGGTGCGGGTGGGGTCGGTCTTCAGGACGTTACGGACGTACTGCATGGTCAGCGTCGAGCCGCCCTGCTCACTGCCGCCACCCTTGACGTTGGCCACCAGTGCCCGGGCGAGGCCACGCATGTCCGCGCCACCGTGGTCGTAGAAGCGCCGGTCCTCGGCCGCCACGATCGCCTGCCGCATGACCGGCGCGATGTCCGACAACGCGACGTCGGTGCGGTTCACGTCGTAGAACGTGGTGATCAGAGTCTTGCCGTCATTGGCGTAGAGGTACGAACGCTGCGGGGTCGCCGGGGTGCGCAGCGAAGCGGGCAACGCGGCATACGATCCGAGCGCGGAGCGGGCGGTGAGCCCGAGCAGGAGATTGCCCGGCAGCGCGGCGACTGCCAGGACAAGCCCGGCCAACACGCCGGCGAGCAGCACGGTGAACAGCCGCGACAGCGGCGAGCGGGGAGCGGCCATGCAACCCAGGATTGCCACGAAAGCCGCCAACCGACCACCCCCAGCCCTCAATTGTCAGCAACTTCACGGCCCCCCACCAGCCACCTCCCACCCACCCCAGTCCCCCCAACC